>NZ_CP087204.1:4865000-6855336 GCF_026016345.1 Pseudomonas sp. B21-054 | reverse complement strand
GGATATCCCCTAAGTTGAAAGCCGGTGAGGCAAAAACAAGCGGCCATTGTAGCGAGCAGACGCGCACTTATCCACATGCAGGTTGCTGATCACCCATGATTTATCAATGCCTTAACAGAAAGAAAGACGACAGGCGGTCAGTGGATAAGCTCTGTGGATAACCGCCCCTGAGGTCGTTGCACAAGTGGGGGCGAAAGTCTGTGGGTAACCGTCCTGTGGATAACTTGCCATTCCACACACAGCTTATCCGACAGCGCAGCACAGGCTGGCCACTGCTTTCCCCTGTAGTTGTCATTCTCCGTACATGGCGAATTACAAGGGCTGTGACTGGTTATCCACAGACAAGGGCGAGCCTTGCTTTTATAAGCTTTACAGAAAAGCTTTAAATAATTCCCTTCTTTATTTCTATATCTAGCGCTGTGTGGGAATCCGCCGAAGCGGCCGGATATCTATTTAAAGGAAACGCTGGTTGGAAATTGACCTAGAGGCTTGCTTTCTCTAGAATCCCCGGTCTCTTAAAACGGGGGCCATTCCGGCCCGTTGTGGACGAACCAGGTAACACGACATGAAACGTACTTTCCAACCAAGCACTATCAAACGCGCTCGTACCCACGGTTTCCGTGCTCGCATGGCTACCAAGAACGGTCGTGCCGTCCTGTCGCGTCGTCGCGCCAAAGGTCGTGCGCGTCTGGCAGTTTGATAATCCGGCACTGGAGGTGAGTCAGGACTTCAGTCGGGAAAAGCGTCTGCTTACACCCCGGCATTTCAAGGCAGTCTTTGACTCCCCTACCGGCAAGGTTCCGGGGAAAAATCTCCTGCTCCTTGCGCGCAACAACGATCTCGATCACCCCCGACTAGGGCTGGTTATCGGGAAAAAGAGCGTCAAGCTCTCCGTTCAGCGCAATCGCCTCAAACGTCTGATGCGCGAATCGTTTCGCCTGAACCAGGATTCACTGGTCGGCTGGGACATCGTTATCGTCGCGCGCAAAGGTTTGGGTGATGTAGAAAACCCCGAATTGATTCAGCATTTCGGCAAGCTCTGGAAGCGTCTGGCACGCAACAAGCCAGTACCAGCAGTCAACACCGAAACTGTAGGGGTAGACAGTCCCGATGCGTAAACTGGCACTCGTTCCGATCCAGTTTTATCGCTATGCCATTAGTCCCCTGATGGCCAATCACTGTCGTTTCTACCCCAGTTGTTCCTGCTACGCGTATGAAGCCATAGAAAATCATGGCCTTCTGCGCGGTGGCTGGCTGACCTTTCGTCGTTTAGGTCGCTGTCATCCGTGGAATCCCGGCGGTTATGACCCGGTTCCGCCTATCCCTACCTCCCGTTCTTCTTCGATGGCCGAGTAATCATGGATATCAAACGCACGATCCTGATCGTCGCCCTGGCAATCGTGTCCTATGTCATGGTCCTTAAATGGAACCAGGACTATGGCCAGGCTGCCCTGCCGACTCAGAATGTTGCAGCCAGCAATACCGCACCGAGCCTGCCGGATACCCCTACGGGTACCAGCGCTGCCAGCAATGACGACATTCCGCGCGCGGCAAATGATACCAGTGCCCCAGCCGAAGCCCCTGTGGCTGCAAGCAAGGATCTGATTCAGGTCAAGACCGACGTGCTCGAACTGGCAATCGATCCACAAGGTGGTGACATCGCCCAGCTGAAGCTACCGTTGTATCCACGTCGCCAGGACCATCCGGACATTCCGTTCCAGCTGTTCGACAACGGTAACGAGCTGACCTATCTGGCCCAGAGCGGCTTGATCGGCACCAACGGTCCGGATGCGAGCCCGGCCGGTCGCCCGGTTTATTCCGCCGAGAAGAAGACTTATCAACTGGCCGATGGTCAGGACCAATTGGTCGTGGACCTGAAGTTCAGCAAGGATGGCGTCAACTACATCAAGCGTTTCGCGTTGAAACGTGGCCTGTATGACGTGACCGTTTCCTACCTGATCGACAACCAGAGCGCACAGCCTTGGTCCGGCGCGATGTTTGCGCAATTGAAGCGTGATGCCAGTTCGGATCCATCTTCGAGCACCGCCACCGGCACCGCGACCTACCTGGGCGCCGCCCTGTGGACAAGTTCGGAGCCGTACAAGAAAGTGTCCATGAAAGACATGGACAAGGCGCAGCTCAAGGAAACCGTTCAAGGTGGTTGGGTTGCCTGGTTGCAGCACTATTTTGTAACTGCCTGGATCCCGCAGAAGGGCGAAAGCAACATCGTCCAGACGCGTAAAGACAGCAAAGGCAATTACATCATCGGTTACACCGGCCCGGCGTTGACCGCTGCGCCAGGTGCCAAAGCCGAAACCAGCGCCATTCTGTATGCCGGCCCTAAAAGCCAGGCCGTATTGAAGGAGTTGTCCCCAGGCCTGGAACTGACCGTGGACTACGGTTTCCTGTGGTTCATTGCCCAGCCGATCTTCTGGCTGCTGCAACATATCCACAGCCTCGTCGGTAACTGGGGCTGGTCGATCATCTTCCTGACCATGCTGATCAAAGGGCTCTTCTTCCCGTTGTCGGCCGCCAGCTACAAATCCATGGCTCGCATGCGCGCCGTCGCACCGAAACTGGCAGCTCTGAAAGAGCAACATGGCGATGACCGGCAGAAAATGTCCCAGGCCATGATGGAGCTGTACAAGAAAGAGAAGATCAACCCGCTGGGTGGTTGCTTGCCGATTCTTGTGCAGATGCCGGTATTCCTGTCGCTGTACTGGGTGCTGCTGGAAAGTGTGGAGATGCGTCAGGCACCGTTCATGCTGTGGATTACCGACCTGTCGATCAAGGATCCGTTCTTTATCCTGCCGATCATCATGGGCGCGACCATGTTCATCCAGCAGCAGCTGAACCCGACCCCTCCGGACCCAATGCAGGCGAAGGTCATGAAGATGATGCCGATTATCTTCACCTTCTTCTTCCTCTGGTTCCCGGCTGGCCTGGTGCTGTACTGGGTAGTGAACAACGTGTTGTCCATTACTCAACAGTGGTACATCACGCGTAAGATCGAAGCGGCTACGAAAAAAGCCGAGGCGTAACTTGCTCTGTGGATAACCACACAAAACGCCCCCTAGTGGGGCGTTTTGCTATCTGCCACTTTTGTCTGGGTACCGGTTTATGAGCACACCGCGTGAAACCATTGCTGCCGTCGCCACCGCCCAAGGTCGCGGTGGTGTCGGTATCGTCCGTATTTCTGGACCTTTGGCCAGTGTCGCAGCCAAGGCTATCAGCGGCCGCGAACTCAAACCGCGGTTTGCCCACTACGGCCCCTTCTTCAGTGATGACCAGCAGGTACTCGACGAAGGCCTGGCCTTGTATTTCCCGGGGCCTAACTCGTTCACCGGTGAAGACGTACTGGAACTGCAGGGGCATGGCGGTCCGATCGTGCTGGACATGCTGCTCAAGCGCTGCCTGGAACTGGGCTGTCGCCTGGCCCGGCCGGGGGAGTTCAGCGAACGGGCATTCCTCAACGACAAGCTCGACCTGGCCCAGGCCGAAGCCATTGCCGACTTGATCGAAGCCAGTTCGGCACAGGCCGCGCGCAATGCGTTGCGTTCCTTGCAGGGCGCATTTTCACAGCGTGTGCATAACCTCACCGAGCAATTGATCGGTCTGCGGATTTACGTCGAGGCTGCGATCGACTTTCCGGAAGAAGAAATAGACTTCCTCGCTGATGGCCACGTGTTGAGCATGCTCGATAAAGTGCGCGATGAGTTATCCACAGTACTGCGAGAGGCGGGTCAGGGAGCCTTGTTGCGTGACGGCATGACCGTGGTGATCGCAGGACGGCCAAATGCTGGCAAATCCAGCCTCTTGAACGCCCTGGCCGGACGTGAGGCCGCCATTGTCACGGAAATTGCTGGCACTACCCGGGATATCCTGCGCGAACATATCCACATCGATGGCATGCCGCTCCATGTGGTGGACACGGCGGGTCTGCGCGATACCGACGACCAGGTGGAGAAGATCGGTGTCGAGCGAGCGTTAAAGGCCATTGGCGAGGCTGACCGGGTCTTGCTGGTGGTGGATGCCACCGCGCCGGAAGCGGACGATCCATTTGCCCTGTGGCCTGAATTCCTTGAGATCCGCCCGGATCCGGCCAAAGTCACCTTGATTCGCAACAAGGCCGACCTGACTGGGGAAGCGATTGTTCTCGAAGTCAGCGGCGATGGCCACGTGACTATCAGCCTGAGCGCGAAATCCGCGGGAGAAGGCCTGGAATTGCTGCGCGAACACCTCAAGGCCTGCATGGGCTACGAACAAACCTCGGAAAGCAGCTTCAGCGCCCGCCGTCGTCACCTTGAAGCCCTGCGCCACGCCAGCGCGTCGCTGGAGCATGGGCGGGCACAACTGACCCTGGCGGGTGCCGGTGAGTTGCTGGCCGAAGATTTGCGCCAGGCTCAACAGTCCCTTGGGGAAATCACCGGCGCCTTTAGCTCCGATGACTTGCTGGGGCGGATCTTTTCCAGCTTCTGCATCGGCAAGTAACCTCGCTTAGCTAAAAACCGGGCTTGCCCTCGAGCGTCTATCGAGGCGAATCAAGTCCGGTTTCCTTCCTATCCAGAACGATTGCCCTTCATGGCGGCTTGTCCGTGGGCATCGATCTGTCGGCCAGAGGGTCATTTCGGTGGATTAAGCCCTGTGAATAACTGCCCTTGAGGTAGGTTGATAAACCCCCTTGAAAACTGAAGATAACCGGCTCTGTGGATAACCAAGCCATTCATCCACAGGCTTACACCGGTTATCCAAGCCCCTCATTGCCACCTGACCACAGGGTTTTGAATCCCTGTACATATTGAAAATAAAGGCCTGTAGCGATTTATCCACAGATAAGTGCTTCAGTAAGAATAAACATAAAAACAAAGGTTTTATAAATTTCTTTCTTTTTAATTTCTTTAACCGCGAGTTCTCCACAGCTGGTTAAATTTTGTGCAAAGGGTTCTTTAGGAAAGGCGAAGTCCCTATACTTGCCGACCTGGCTCGAAAAACGCTCTGGCCAGGCTCAATACCTATTTTCCGAATTACCTGAATTAAGCAGGCACGAGGTGCGTGGTGGATTTCCCTTCCCGTTTTGAAGTGATCGTCATCGGCGGCGGTCATGCCGGTACCGAGGCAGCACTTGCATCAGCACGCATGGGGGCAAAAACCCTGCTGCTGACGCATAACGTGGAAACCCTTGGCGCCATGAGCTGCAACCCTGCCATTGGCGGGATCGGCAAAAGCCACCTGGTCAAGGAAATCGATGCCTTGGGTGGTGCGATGGCCATGGCCACCGATAAGGGCGGTATCCAGTTTCGCGTGTTGAACAGCCGCAAGGGCCCAGCCGTGCGCGCTACTCGTGCCCAGGCCGACCGAGTCCTGTACAAGGCCGCTGTCCGCGAAATCCTGGAAAACCAGCCGAACCTGTGGATATTTCAACAAGCGGCCGATGACCTGATCGTCGAGCAGGACCAAGTACGCGGTGTCGTCACGCAAATGGGCCTGCGTTTCCTCGCTGATTCCGTAGTGCTGACCACCGGGACCTTCCTCGGCGGACTTATCCACATTGGTTTGCAGAATTTTTCCGGCGGTCGCGCGGGTGATCCGCCGTCGATTGCTCTGGCTCACCGTCTGCGTGAGCTGCCATTGCGTGTCGGGCGCTTGAAGACCGGTACGCCACCGCGTATCGACGGTCGGTCTGTGGATTTCTCGGTAATGGCCGAGCAGCCTGGCGATACGCCGATCCCGGTCATGTCGTTCATGGGCAACAAGGAACAACATCCACGGCAAGTCAGTTGCTGGATCACCCACACCAATGCCCGCACCCATGAAATCATTGCGGCGAACCTCGATCGTTCGCCGATGTATTCCGCTGCCGGTGAAATCGAAGGTGTCGGCCCGCGCTATTGCCCGTCGATCGAAGACAAGATCCATCGCTTTGCCGACAAGGAAAGCCACCAGGTCTTCATCGAGCCGGAAGGCCTGACCACACATGAGCTGTACCCGAACGGCATCTCCACTTCCCTGCCGTTCGATGTGCAATTGCAGATCGTGCAATCGATTCGCGGCATGGAAAACGCCCACATCGTTCGCCCCGGCTACGCCATCGAATACGACTATTTCGATCCACGTGACCTGAAGTACAGCCTGGAAACCAAAGTCATCGGCGGCTTGTTCTTCGCCGGGCAGATCAACGGCACCACCGGTTACGAAGAGGCCGGCGCCCAAGGGTTGTTGGCCGGTGCCAACGCGGCACTGCGGGCCCAGGGCAAAGACAGCTGGTGCCCGCGCCGCGACGAGGCATACATCGGTGTGCTGGTGGATGACCTGATTACCCTGGGTACCCAGGAACCGTATCGGATGTTCACGTCCCGCGCCGAATATCGCCTGATCCTGCGTGAAGATAACGCCGACCTGCGCCTGACCGAAAAAGGTCGCGAGTTGGGTCTGGTGGATGACGTGCGCTGGGCCGCTTTCTGCACGAAACGCGAAAGCATCGAACTGGAAGAACAACGCCTGAAAAGCACCTGGGTTCGTCCCGGTACCGAGCAGGGCGATGCCATTGCAGCAAAATTCGGCACGCCACTGACCCACGAATACAACCTGCTCAACCTCTTGAGTCGCCCGGAAATCGATTACGCGGGGCTGGTGGAAGTGACCGGCGAGGGCGCGGAAGATCCGCAGGTGGCCGAACAGGTCGAGATCAAGACCAAATACGCCGGTTACATCGACCGTCAGCAGGATGAAATCGCCCGCCTGCGCGCCAGCGAAGACACCAAGCTGCCTGTGGATATCGATTACACCGGGATTTCGGGGTTATCGAAAGAAATCCAGAGCAAGCTCGGTGCGACCCGTCCAGAGACCCTGGGCCAGGCCTCGCGCATTCCTGGCGTCACGCCGGCGGCGATTTCCCTGTTGATGATTCATTTGAAAAAACGCGGCGCGGGCCGCCAGTTGGAGCAAAGCGCTTGAGTTCGATGGTCACCTCGCAACACGCTGAAGAGTTATCCACAGGTGCCCGTGAACTCGGCGTCAGCCTGAGCGAAGCCCAGCACGCGCAATTGCTGGGTTATCTGGCGCTGTTGATCAAATGGAACAAGGCCTACAACCTGACCGCCGTGCGCGATCCGGATGAAATGGTCTCGCGGCATTTGCTCGACAGCCTCAGCGTCATGTCCTTTATCGAAAACGGTCGCTGGCTGGACGTTGGCAGTGGGGGTGGCATGCCTGGAATCCCGCTGGCGATCCTGTTTCCCGACTCGCAAGTGACCTGCCTGGACAGCAACGGCAAGAAAACCCGCTTCCTGACCCAGGTCAAACTCGAACTCAAACTGGATAACCTCCAAGTTATCCACAGCCGTGTCGAAGCGTTCCAACCTGCGCAGCCATTCAACGGGATCATCTCCCGGGCGTTCAGCAGCATGGAGAATTTCAGCAACTGGACTCGCCACCTGGGCGACGCCGATACGCGCTGGCTGGCAATGAAGGGCGTTCATCCGGCCGATGAGCTGGTAGCATTGCCGGCAGACTTCCACCTCGATAGCGAACACGCCTTGGCCGTACCCGGTTGCCAAGGCCAACGCCATCTGCTGATACTGCGCCGCACGGCATGATTGGGAACACAAGCAAGAATGGCTAAGGTATTCGCGATAGCGAACCAGAAGGGTGGTGTGGGCAAGACCACCACCTGTATCAACCTCGCAGCATCCCTGGTCGCGACCAAGCGCCGGGTGTTGTTGATCGATCTCGATCCACAGGGCAACGCCACCATGGGTAGCGGTGTGGATAAACATGGCCTGGAAAACTCCATCTACGACGTACTGATCGGCGAATGCGATCTGGGTCAGGCCATGCATTTTTCCGAACACGGCGGTTATCAACTGCTGCCGGCCAACCGTGACCTGACGGCGGCCGAAGTGGTGCTGCTGGAAATGCAGATGAAGGAAAGCCGTCTGCGCAGCGCCTTGGCGCCGATCCGGGAAAACTATGACTACATCCTGATCGACTGCCCGCCATCGCTGTCGATGCTGACCCTCAACGCCCTGGTGGCCGCCGATGGGGTCATTATCCCCATGCAGTGCGAATACTTCGCCCTCGAAGGCCTGAGCGACCTTGTGGATAACATCAAGCGCATCGCCGAACTGCTGAACCCGGAACTGAAAGTCGAAGGCCTGCTGCGGACCATGTACGACCCGCGCCTGAGCCTGATGAACGACGTATCGGCCCAGCTCAAGGAGCACTTCGGCGAGCAGCTCTACGATACGGTCATCCCGCGGAACATCCGCTTGGCCGAAGCGCCCAGCTACGGCATGCCGGCCCTGGCCTACGACAAACAATCCCGTGGTGCGCTGGCTTACTTGGCCCTGGCGGGCGAGATGGTTCGCCGTCAGCGCCGTAACCCACGCACCGCTGCAGCCCAGCCAACTTAAGGAAACCCCATGGCCGTCAAGAAACGAGGTCTCGGACGTGGACTGGATGCACTGCTCAGTGGTCCTACTGTCAGTTCGCTGGAAGAGCAGGCCGTGCAGGTCGATCAACGCGAGTTGCAACATCTGCCCCTGGACCTGATCCAGCGCGGCAAATACCAGCCGCGCCGGGACATGGACCCCCAGGCGCTGGAAGAACTGGCCCAGTCGATCAAAAGCCAGGGCGTGATGCAGCCGATTGTGGTGCGTCCCATCGCCAACGGGCGCTTCGAGATCATCGCCGGTGAACGCCGCTGGCGCGCCAGCCAGCAGGCCGGCCAGGAAACCATCCCGGCGATGGTCCGTGATGTGCCGGATGAAACCGCCATCGCCATGGCACTGATCGAGAATATCCAGCGCGAAGATCTCAACCCAATTGAAGAAGCCGTGGCCCTGCAACGTTTGCAGCAGGAGTTCCAGCTGACCCAGCAGCAGGTCGCCGAGGCGGTGGGCAAGTCCCGCGTGACCGTGGCCAACCTGTTGCGGCTGATCGCGTTACCGGAAGTCATCAAGACCATGCTGTCCCATGGCGATCTGGAAATGGGCCATGCCCGTGCATTGCTCGGTTTGCCGGAAAATCAACAGGTTGAAGGGGCGCGACATGTTGTCGCACGAGGTCTCACCGTGCGCCAAACCGAGGCACTGGTGCGTCAGTGGCTCAGTGGCAAACCGGCCCCTGTCGAAGCGCCCAAAACCGATCCCGATATCGCTCGACTGGAACAGCGCCTGGCCGAGCGCCTGGGCTCTGCGGTGCAGATTCGCCACGGGAAGAAGGGCAAAGGGCAGTTGGTGATTGGCTATAACTCCCTGGATGAGTTGCAGGGTGTCCTTGCACACATTCGCTGAAACAATTGCTCATGTAGCGCGCAGTCGGAAATCACTACCTGGCAGTTGAATAGGGGCAGAACCGCCCCTATACTCTGCGCGCATTTTGTCGGCACAAATTATGCCAAGTTATTGAATTCTGGCAGCCGACCATTGGAGAGCAAAAGCGATGGAAACCCGCACGCCAAACCGCTTGCCGTTCCATCGTCTGGCAGTTTTCCCGGTTTTGATGGCCCAATTCACCGTTGTACTGATCGCCGCATTGGCGCTCTGGCAATGGAAAGGAGTCGTCGCCGGATACTCAGGACTTTGCGGAGGCCTGATAGCCTTGCTTCCCAATATTTACTTTGCTCACAGGGCCTTTCGGTTTTCCGGCGCCCGAGCAGCCCAAGCCATCGTCCGGTCTTTTTATGCCGGCGAGGCGGGGAAACTGATTTTGACGGCAGTGCTGTTTGCATTGACGTTCGCAGGTGTGAAGCCATTGGCACCACTGGCTGTATTCGGTGTCTTCTTGCTGACCCAACTGGTTAGCTGGTTCGCTCCCCTGCTAATGAGAACAAGACTTTCGAGACCTTAGGGCGTTTGAGGCAACCATGGCAGAGACAACCGCTTCGGGCTATATCCAGCACCACTTGCAGAACCTGACCTTCGGTCAGCTACCCAACGGCGGCTGGGGCTTCGCCCACTCCGCAGCAGAAGCCAAGGAAATGGGTTTCTGGGCTTTCCACGTCGATACCCTCGGCTGGTCGGTCGCATTGGGTCTGATCTTCGTTCTTCTTTTCCGCATGGCGGCCAAGAAGGCGACTTCCGGTCAGCCTGGTGCACTGCAGAACTTCGTTGAAGTACTGGTCGAATTCGTCGATGGCAGCGTGAAAGACAGCTTCCACGGCCGTAGCCCGGTGATCGCGCCGCTGGCACTGACCATCTTCGTCTGGGTGTTCCTGATGAACGCTGTCGACCTGGTACCGGTCGACTGGATTCCTCAGCTGGCCATCCTTATCTCCGGTGACCACCACATCCCATTCCGCGCCGTGTCGACTACCGACCCGAACGCGACCCTGGGCATGGCGTTCTCGGTCTTCGCACTGATCATTTTCTATAGCATCAAGGTCAAGGGCATCGGCGGCTTCATCGGCGAACTGACCCTGCACCCGTTCGGCAGCAAGAACATCCTGGTTCAAGCCCTGCTGATCCCGGTGAACTTCCTGCTGGAATTCGTGACCCTGATCGCCAAGCCAATCTCTCTGGCCCTGCGTCTGTTCGGCAACATGTATGCCGGCGAGCTGGTGTTCATCCTGATCGCTGTGATGTTCGGCAGCGGCCTGCTCTGGCTCAGCGGCCTGGGCGTGGTCCTGCAGTGGGCGTGGGCTGTGTTCCACATCCTGATCATCACCTTGCAGGCGTTCATCTTCATGATGCTGACCATCGTCTACCTGTCGATGGCGCACGAAGAAAACCATTAAGGCCAGTCTCGACTAGTCTGATGTCCTTCCCGGTCAAACGGGGAGGGCCCGACCAGGGCACGGAAACGATTTGTTTTACCGCTTTAATCTAAAAAACCTAAACCATACGACGTAAAAGTCGGGAGGAAAGATGGAAACTGTAGTTGGTCTAACCGCTATCGCTGTTGCACTGTTGATCGGCCTGGGCGCACTGGGTACCGCAATTGGTTTCGGCCTGCTGGGCGGTAAGTTCCTGGAAGGCGCTGCGCGTCAACCAGAAATGGTTCCGATGCTGCAAGTCAAAATGTTCATCGTTGCCGGTCTGCTCGACGCCGTGACCATGATCGGTGTTGGTATCGCTCTGTTCTTCACCTTTGCGAACCCGTTCGTTGGTCAAATCGCTGGCTAATTGCTCGGATGTTTCGAGTGAATTGGTGTGATGGACAACGTAACTGCGAGGTGTTGGCGTGAACATTAATGCGACCCTGATTGGCCAGTCCGTTGCGTTCCTGATTTTTGTACTGTTCTGCATGAAGTTCGTATGGCCTCCGGTCATTGCGGCATTGCACGAACGTCAAAAGAAGATCGCTGATGGTCTGGACGCTGCCAGCCGTGCAGCTCGCGACCTGGAGTTGGCCCATGAGAAAGTGGGTCAGCAACTGCGCGAAGCGAAAGCTCAGGCAGCTGAAATCATCGAGCAAGCCAAGAAACGCGGTACCCAGATTGTCGACGAAGCCCGTGAACAGGCTCGCGTCGAAGCTGACCGTGTGAAGGCTCAGGCTCAAGCCGAGATCGAACAGGAAATCAACAGTGTCAAAGACGCGCTGCGTGCCCAAGTGGGTAGCCTGGCGGTTGGCGGTGCTTCGAAGATCCTGGGTGCCACAATCGATCAAAACGCGCACGCAGAGCTGGTAAATAAACTAGCTGCTGAAATCTAAGCGAGGGCGATCATGGCAGAACTGACCACGTTGGCCCGACCTTACGCTAAGGCGGCCTTCGAGCACGCTCAGGCCCACCAGCAACTGGCCAATTGGTCAGCCATGCTCGGCCTGGCAGCAGCGGTGTCGCAAGACGACACCATGCAGCGCGTGCTCAAGGCCCCGCGACTGACGAGCGCAGAAAAGGCCGCCACGTTCATTGACGTGTGCGGCGACAAGTTCGATGCCAAGGCACAGAATTTCATTCACGTCGTTGCCGAAAACGACCGTCTCCCGCTTCTGCCGGAGATCGCCGTCCTGTTCGACCTGTACAAGGCCGAGCAAGAGAAGTCGGTAGACGTGGAAGTGACCAGTGCTTTTGCATTGAACCAAGAACAGCAAGACAAACTCGCCAAGGTTCTCAGTGCACGACTCAACCGGGAAGTGCGCCTGCAAGTCGAGGAAGACAAGTCCCTGATAGGGGGCGTTGTAATCCGCGCCGGCGACCTGGTTATCGATGGCTCGATTCGCGGCAAACTCGCGAAACTTGCCGAAGCATTGAAATCTTGAGTTTGAAGGGGCAGCAGAGCAATGCAGCAACTCAATCCTTCCGAAATAAGTGAAATTATCAAGGGCCGCATCGACAAGCTCGATGTGACCTCCCAAGCCCGTAACGAAGGCACTGTCGTCAGCGTATCTGACGGCATCGTGCGGATTCACGGTCTGGCCGACGTCATGTACGGCGAGATGATCGAGTTTCCGGGCGGCGTCTACGGTATGGCCCTCAACCTGGAGCAAGACTCTGTAGGTGCCGTGGTATTGGGCGCGTACACCTCTCTTGCTGAAGGCATGAGCGCCAAGTGCACTGGCCGCATCCTCGAGGTTCCGGTAGGTAAGGAACTGCTGGGTCGCGTAGTCGACGCACTGGGTAACCCTGTTGACGGCAAAGGTCCGCTGAACAACACCGAGACCGATGCGGTCGAGAAAGTTGCTCCAGGCGTGATCTGGCGTAAGTCGGTAGACCAGCCTGTACAGACTGGCTACAAGGCTGTCGATGCCATGATCCCTGTCGGCCGTGGCCAGCGTGAGCTGATCATCGGTGACCGTCAGATCGGTAAAACCGCTCTGGCGATCGACGCGATCATCAACCAGAAGAACAGCGGCATTTTCTGCGTCTACGTAGCGATCGGTCAGAAACAATCGACCATCGCCAACGTGGTTCGCAAGCTGGAAGAAAACGGCGCCCTGGCCAACACGATCATCGTGGCCGCCAGTGCTTCGGAATCTCCTGCGCTGCAATTCCTGGCACCGTACTCCGGTTGCACCATGGGCGAATACTTCCGCGACCGCGGTGAAGACGCGCTGATCGTTTATGACGATCTGTCCAAGCAGGCAGTGGCTTACCGCCAGATCTCCCTGCTGCTGCGCCGTCCACCAGGCCGTGAAGCCTACCCAGGCGACGTGTTCTATCTCCACTCCCGTCTGCTGGAACGCGCATCCCGCGTTTCCGAAGAGTACGTAGAGAAGTTCACCAACGGCGCAGTGACTGGCAAGACCGGTTCCCTGACCGCACTGCCGATCATCGAAACCCAGGCTGGCGACGTTTCCGCATTCGTTCCGACCAACGTGATTTCCATCACCGACGGTCAGATCTTCCTGGAATCGGCCATGTTCAACTCGGGCATCCGTCCTGCTGTGAACGCCGGTGTTTCGGTATCCCGTGTGGGTGGTGCCGCTCAGACCAAAATCATCAAGAAGCTCTCCGGTGGTATCCGTACCGCTCTGGCTCAGTACCGTGAACTGGCGGCATTCGCCCAGTTCGCTTCTGACCTGGACGAAGCGACCCGTAAGCAACTTGAGCATGGTCAGCGCGTTACCGAGCTGATGAAGCAGAAGCAATACGCTCCTATGTCGATCGCTGACATGGCGTTGTCGCTGTATGCCGCTGAACGTGGGTTCCTGACTGACGTCGAAATCGCCAAGGTCGGCAGCTTTGAACAAGCGCTGATTGCTTACTTCAACCGCGATCACGCCGATTTGATGGCGAAGATCAACGTGAAGGGTGACTTCAATGACGAAATCGACGCTGGCATGAAAGCCGGTATCGAGAAGTTCAAGGCCACCCAAACCTGGTAAGCCGCAGCGGGAGTCGCAAGGCTCCCGCTTGCTAACCTGATAGGTGTTACATGGCAGGCGCAAAAGAGATTCGCAGTAAGATTGCGAGCATCAAAAGCACGCAAAAGATTACCAGCGCCATGGAAAAAGTGGCGGTCAGCAAAATGCGCAAGGCACAAATGCGCATGGCTGCTAGCCGTCCTTACGCGGAGCGCATCCGCCAGGTTATTGGTCATCTGGCCAACGCCAACCCGGAATATCGCCACCCGTTCATGATCGAACGCGCCATCAAGCGTGTCGGTTACGTCGTGGTGAGCAGTGACCGTGGTCTGTGCGGTGGCTTGAACACCAACCTGTTCAAGGCCCTGGTCAAGGACATGGCTGTAAACCGCGAACAAGGCGTCGAGATCGATCTGTGCGTGATTGGTAGCAAGGGTGCGGCGTTCTTCCGCAACTTCGGCGGTAACGTCGTCGCCGCTATCAGCCACCTGGGTGAAGAGCCGTCGATCAATGACCTGATCGGCAGCGTCAAGGTGATGCTGGATGCTTACCTGGAAGGCCGGATTGACCGTCTTTCCGTGGTGTCCAACAAGTTCATCAACACCATGACGCAACAGCCAACCGTGGAGCAATTGATCCCACTGGTGGCGACCCCGGAACAGGAACTCAAGCACCACTGGGACTACCTCTACGAACCGGATGCCAAGGAGCTGCTTGACGGCTTGATGGTCCGCTACGTGGAGTCGCAGGTGTACCAGGCGGTGGTCGAGAACAACGCAGCTGAACAAGCGGCGCGGATGATCGCGATGAAGAACGCTACCGACAACGCCGGTGATTTGATCAGCGATTTGCAGCTGATCTACAACAAGGCGCGTCAGGCTGCGATCACCCAAGAGATCTCGGAAATCGTCGGCGGCGCTGCCGCGGTTTAACGGTTCAAATATTCAGAGGATCCAGCTATGAGTAGCGGACGTATCGTTCAAATCATCGGCGCCGTTATCGACGTGGAATTCCCACGCGACAGCGTACCGAGCATCTACAACGCGCTGAAAGTACAAGGCGCGGAAACCACTCTGGAAGTTCAGCAGCAGCTGGGCGACGGCGTGGTTCGTACCATTGCGATGGGTTCCACCGAAGGCTTGAAGCGCGGTCTGGACGTCATCGACTCTGGTGCTGCCATCTCCGTACCGGTCGGTAAAGCGACCCTGGGCCGGATCATGGACGTATTGGGCAACCCGATCGACGAAGCTGGCCCGATCGACACCGAAGAGCGCTGGGGCATTCACCGTCCTGCGCCATCCTTCGCTGAACAGGCAGGCGGCAACGACCTGCTGGAAACCGGCATCAAGGTTATCGACCTGGTTTGCCCGTTCGCCAAGGGCGGTAAAGTCGGTCTGTTCGGTGGTGCCGGTGTGGGCAAGACCGTAAACATGATGGAACTGATCCGTAACATCGCCATCGAGCACAGCGGTTATTCCGTGTTCGCCGGTGTGGGTGAACGTACTCGTGAGGGTAACGACTTCTACCACGAGATGAAGGACTCCAACGTTCTGGACAAAGTGGCACTGGTTTACGGTCAGATGAACGAGCCACCGGGAAACCGTCTGCGCGTAGCCCTGACCGGCCTGACCATGGCCGAGAAGTTCCGTGACGAAGGTAACGACGTTCTGCTGTTCGTCGACAACATCTACCGTTACACCCTGGCCGGTACCGAAGTATCCGCACTGCTGGGCCGTATGCCTTCGGCAGTAGGCTACCAGCCGACCCTGGCTGAAGAGATGGGCGTTCTGCAAGAACGTATCACTTCGACCAAGGAAGGTTCGATCACTTCGATCCAAGCGGTATACGTACCTGCGGATGACTTGACCGACCCGTCGCCAGCGACCACCTTCGCCCACTTGGACGCCACCGTCGTTCTGTCCCGTGACATCGCTTCCCTGGGTATCTACCCAGCGGTAGACCCACTGGACTCGACTTCGCGCCAGCTGGACCCGAACGTGATCGGCCAGGAGCACTACGACACCGCTCGCGGCGTCCAGTACGTGCTGCAGCGCTACAAAGAGCTGAAGGACATCATCGCGATCCTGGGTATGGACGAACTGTCGGAAACCGACAAGCAGTTGGTATCCCGCGCTCGTAAGATCCAGCGCTTCTTGTCGCAGCCGTTCTTCGTGGCTGAAGTCTTCACCGGTGCCTCGGGTAAATACGTTTCCCTGAAAGACACCATTGCTGGCTTCAAAGGCATCCTCAACGGTGATTACGACCACCTGCCAGAACAAGCGTTCTACATGGTCGGCGGCATCGAAGAAGCGATCGAGAAAGCCAAGAAACTGTAATCCCGGTGCCCGGCAACGGGCGCTAATTTAGGTTGAGGCAATCAGATGGCTATGACAGTCCATTGCGATATCGTCAGTGCGGAAGGGGAAATCTTCTCCGGTCTGGTCGAGTTTGTGGTTGCGCACGGTGAGCTGGGTGATCTTGGTATCGCCCTGGGTCACGCACCGCTGATCACCAGCTTGAAGCCAGGTCCGATTACTCTGACCAAGCAGGGCGGGGAAAGGGAGGTGTTCTACATCTCCGGTGGTTTCCTCGAGGTTCAGCCGAACATGGTCAAGGTCCTTGCCGACACCGTGCAACGTGCTGCCGACTTGGACGAAGCCTCCGCTCAGGAAGCCGTCAAGGCTGCCGAGAAGGCTTTGCACGAGCGGGGCGCGGAGTTCGACTACGGTTCTGCTGCCGCACGTCTGGCCGAGGCCGCAGCGCAGCTGCGCACCGTCCAGCAGATCCGCAAGAAGTTCGGCGGCTAAGCCGTCTGCTTTCTGTGCGATTGATTAAAAAGGGTAGCCTCGGCTACCCTTTTTTCTTTTCCCGACATTCACCTTCTGGTCGCAGCCGCTGACCACCCAGGATTGGTAGCCAGTCATGTCTCTCGAAATCGTTATCCTCGCGGCCGGTCAAGGCACCCGCATGCGTTCGGTGCTGCCCAAGGTCTTGCACCCGGTGGCCGGCAACTCCATGCTCGGGCATGTTATCCACAGTGCCCGGCAACTTGATCCACAGCGCATTCATGTGGTGATCGGCCACGGTGCCGATGCGGTACGTGAGCGTCTGGCGGCGGATGACCTGAATTTCGTCCTGCAGGACAAGCAACTGGGGACCGGCCATGCCGTGGCCCAGGCCGTACCGTTCATTACCGCCGATACGGTGCTGATTCTCTATGGCGACGTGCCGCTGATCGAAGTCGACACCTTGCAGCGCCTGCTCAAGCATATCGCGCCACAGCAGCTGGGTTTGTTGACCGTCGAGTTGGACGACCCCACCGGCTATGGGCGCATCGTGCGCAACGCCGATGGCCAGGTGACCGCCATCGTCGAACAGAAAGACGCCAACGAAGCCCAGCGCGCTATCACTGAGGGCAACACCGGGATTCTGGCTGTACCGGCTGAGCGTCTGGGCGACTGGATGAGCCGCTTGTCGAACAACAACGCCCAGGGCGAGTACTACCTGACCGATGTGATTGCCATGGCGGTCAGCGACGGGTTGGTGGTCGCCACTGAACAGCCGCTGGACGCAATGGAAGTGCAAGGCGCCAACGATCGTCGGCAACTGGCCGAACTGGAGCGCCACTATCAATTGCGCGCCGCCCGCCGCCTGATGGCGCAAGGTGTGACCCTGCGCGACCCGGCCCGTTTCGACGTGCGCGGTGACGTCAGCGTGGGGCGCGACGTGGTCATCGACATCAACGTCATCCTCGAAGGCAAGGTCGTTATCGAAGACGATGTGGTGATCGGCCCGAACTGTGTGATCAAGGACAGCACCCTGCGCAAAGGCGTGGTGATCAAGGCCAACAGCCACCTTGATGGCGCGGTCATGGGCGAAGGCAGCGATGCCGGCCCGTTTGCCCGTCTGCGTCCCGGTACCGTGCTGGAAGCCCACGCCCATGTGGGTAACTTTGTCGAGCTCAAGAACGCCCACATGGGCGAAGGCGCCAAGGCCGGTCACCTGACCTACCTGGGTGATGCTGAAATCGGCGCTCGCACCAACATTGGCGCCGGTACGATCACCTGTAATTACGACGGCGCCAATAAGTATCGGACGACCATTGGCGAGGATGTGTTCATCGGTTCCAACAACTCACTGGTGGCGCCTGTGACCATCGGTGATGGCTCTAACACGGCCGCAGGGTCAACCATCAACCAGGATGTGGATAAGTCCCAACTCGCTGTGGCGCGTGCTCGTCAGCGCAACATCGACGGCTGGAAACGCCCGGTAAAAATCAAGAAAAGCTAAGTTATCCACAGATCACTCTGTGGGAGCGTGCTTGCTCGCGATAGCGACGGTAAATCCTGCATTAATGCAGCTGAACCACTGCTAATCGCGAGCAAGCTCGCTCCCACAGGAATCGTATGATTTCTGAATTTTTCTCCCCTCGCCTTGACGATTTCGCTGCAATAGGTTTTGATTAGTTACGTTATCTTTCGAATCGAAACTTATATCGCCATGTCAAAGCGCAATACACCACAACGACGCCACAATATTCTTGCTTTGCTCCAAGCCCAGGGCGAGGTTAGCGTGGATGAATTGGCCAAGCGCTTCGAAACCTCGGAAGTTACGATTCGCAAGGATCTCGCCGCCCTGGAGAGCAACGGCTTGTTGTTGCGTCGTTACGGTGGCGCGGTTTCCATGCCGCAGGAATTGGTGGCTGATAACGGCCAAACGGTCTCCAAATACAAACAAGCCATTGCCCGGGCCGCCGTGAAGCGGATCCGTGAACATGCGCGCATCATCATCGACAGCGGCAGCACCACGGCGGCCATGATTCCCGAGCTTGGCCAGCAGCCCGGCCTGGTGGTGATGACCAATTCCCTGCACGTGGCCAGCGCCTTGAGCGAACTGGAGCACGAGCCGGTGCTGTTGATGACCGGTGGCACCTGGGACCCTCACTCCGAATCATTTCAGGGCCAGGTCGCCGAGCAGGTCTTGCGTTCCTACGACTTCGACCAGTTGTTCATCGGCGCCGACGGCATCGATCTGGTTCGTGGTACCACCACCTTCAACGAACTGCTGGGCCTGAGCCGGGTGATGGCTGAGGTAGCCCGTGAAGTGATCGTGATGGTGGAGGCCGACAAGATCGGCCGAAAAATCCCCAACCTGGAACTGCCGTGGAGCAGCGTCCATACCCTCATTACCGATGATCGCCTGCCCGTAGAGGCCCGTGATCAGATTCAGGCGCGCGGCATTACTGTGATCTGCGCGCCTGTCAGCCAGGAGAAATAGCATGTGTGGAATTGTCGGCGCCGTCGCTGAACGCAACATCACTGCCATCTTGCTCGAAGGCCTCAAGCGCCTGGAATACCGCGGCTATGACAGCGCCGGTGTAGCGGTTTTAACCCATGACGAGAAGCTCGAGCGTATGCGTCGGCCGGGCAAGGTCAGTGAGTTGGAACAGGCGCTGGACGCCGAACCGCTGATCGGTCGCCTGGGCATTGCCCACACCCGCTGGGCTACCCATGGCGCGCCGTGCGAGCGCAACGCCCACCCGCATTTCTCGGGCGACCTGGCGGTGGTGCACAACGGCATCATCGAGAACCACGAAGCCCTGCGTGAGCAGCTCAAGGCGTTGGGCTATGTGTTCACGTCGGACACCGACACTGAAGTCATCGCGCATTTGCTCAATCACAAGCTCAAGGACCTGGCGGACCTGACCGTGGCCCTCAAGGCGACCGTCAAGGAACTGCACGGCGCTTATGGCCTGGCGGTCATCAGCGCGAAGCAACCGGATCGCCTGGTAGCGGCGCGCAGCGGTAGCCCGTTGGTGATCGGCCTGGGCCTGGGGGAGAATTTCCTGGCTTCCGATCAGTTGGCGCTGCGTCAGGTCACTGACCGCTTCATGTACCTGGAAGAGGGCGATATCGCCGAAATCCGCCGCGACAGCGTGCAGATCTGGGACATCAATGGCAACGCCGTAGAGCGCGAGGCCGTTCAATACCGCGACGGTGCCGAAGCCGCCGACAAGGGCGAGTTCCGTCACTTCATGCTCAAGGAAATCCACGAACAACCGGCCGTGGTGCAACGTACCCTGGAAGGGCGCATCAGCCAGAGCCAGGTGCTGGTCCAGGCGTTCGGCCCACAAGCAGCCGAGTTGTTCGCCAAGGTACGCAACGTGCAAATCGTTGCCTGCGGCACCAGCTATCACGCCGGCATGGTCGCCCGTTATTGGCTCGAAGAATTGGCTGGTATTCCGTGCCAGGTCGAAGTCGCCAGTGAGTTCCGCTATCGCAAGGTGGTGGTGCAGCCGGACACCCTGTTCGTCACCATTTCCCAGTCCGGTGAAACCGCCGACACCCTGGCCGCCCTGCGCAACGCCAAGGAGTTGGGCTTCCTCGCCAGCCTGGCGATCTGCAACGTCGGCATCAGCTCGCTGGTGCGTGAATCCGACCTGACCCTGCTCACTCAGGCCGGCCGTGAGATCGGCGTAGCTTCGACCAAGGCGTTCACCACGCAATTGGTGGGGCTGCTGTTGCTGACCCTCTCCCTGGGCCAGGTACGCGGCACACTGGGTGAAGGTGTCGAGGCAACCCTGGTTGAGGAACTGCGTCGCCTACCGACCCGCTTGGGCGAAGCCTTGGCGATGGACAGCACGGTGGAAAAAATCGCCGAGCTGTTCGCCGAGAAGAACCACACCTTGTTCCTCGGGCGTGGCGCGCAGTTCCCGGTAGCGATGGAAGGGGCCTTGAAGCTCAAGGAAATCTCCTACATTCATGCCGAGGCCTACCCGGCCGGTGAACTCAAGCACGGCCCGCTGGCGCTTGTGGATAACGACATGCCGGTGGTCACCGTGGCGCCGAACAACGAGCTGCTGGAGAAGCTCAAATCCAACCTGCAGGAAGTGCGCGCCCGGGGCGGCCAGTTGATCGTCTTCGCTGACGAAAAGGCTGGCATGACCAATGGCGAAGGCACCCACGTTGTGCACATGCCGCACATCCATGACATCCTGTCGCCGATCCTCTACACCATCCCGCTGCAACTGCTGTCGTACTACGTCGCCGTGCTCAAGGGGACTGATGTGGACCAGCCGCGGAACTTGGCGAAGTCTGTGACCGTGGAGTGAGTCGTCTACCAAGGGCCAGGCTTCTTGGTGATCCTACGTAATAAATCTGACCGGGTTTAGCACTGCTAACCCCGGTCATTCGTCCAAGCCGCATCGTTCCTTACGCATGGCTGGCCCGTCACCAAATAGCTGAAGAGAACCCGACCTGACATCTGCGCTGATCCTTGAGAAACCAAAATTTGGATTGGAAGGTATTTTTCGATTTATTTCGTGAATCTGAAAAAATACTTTCACTTTGTCTCGTTAGAAGCAGATATCAGCCATCTCCCGTTTTGCGAACGGATCGAGCCGGCTCGTAAGCGCAATGAGCAAGAGCGGATGGCGCCAGCATTTGCGCTGGCCCGTTAAGCGCTACTCCAGAAAACAACGATCAAAAAGATAAACGCTGGCCGGCTTGAGGTTTTCCACCGTGCGTTGCGGGCGGCCGCCGTCGCCGCTTTTCTTGCGGCCAGTCTCCTGCAAGTAGCCCGCCTCGGTCATTTTCAGTAAACGCTGGCGCATGCTGGTCTTGAGCACCGGACGATCGAGCACCACGGAGAAAATGCTCACCGCTTCCGGCGCGCTGAATTCCGGGCCGAGGAACATCAGCGGCAGGCTGCTGTAGAGGGCCTTGGACAACAACCGCTCCTGGACTGCCGCCACCAGGCTGTTGTGGTCGAAAGGGAGTTTGATCGAGGCGTCAGCGACATCCTTGAGGGGGAAAAACCCCTGGTGTTCGGCGAGCTGGACCGCCTCGCTGATAATCGCCAGGTAGAAAGTCGAGGATGACCAGCAGCGCGGATCACGGAACGCGTCACCGACGGTGCCGACCTGTTCGATCCAGGCCAGCGGCATGCCCACTTTGCTTGAGCTACGCAGGCGCTCCACGGCGTCGTTCAGCGTGAGGTCTTCGACGCCACCATTGACCACGATCCCAGGCAGCGCCCAATGACCGGCGAACGGCTCGGCTTCCCGTCGGTTCAGGAGGATTTCCAGCGTCTGGGTCTCCCGGCAGAAGCGCAGTACACAGAGGTCGATGGTGTGCAGGTAACCGCGGGCGGGGGCTGTGCTAGTGGGCATTTCGATTTCCGTGGGTAGCGTAAAGGTCATAGTTTAACGGGTTCATGCCGGGCGCCATCCAGTGGGTGGGAAGCGGTTCGCCCAAGGCCAGTCGTTCGCGAACCACCGTGCTGCGCACGTGGATCTTTTCCTCCACGCGAAGGATGGAAAAACGCTCCAGCAATTCCTGCCCGCGATAGAAGGTCGGCAGCAGATCCGCGACATCCTGGCCCACCACCAACGCGATCCGCTTGCCGTCCAGGGCCAGGCTGTCGGCGAGATGGGCGAGGAGGGTGTAGCTGTAGATCGCGCCTTCAACGCCACGGGCCACGACCTGCTCCACCCGGCTTGCGCGCACTTCGGCGCGGCACAGCGGCTGAACGTTTTCGACGATCGATTCCAGCCAGTTCAGGCGCACCTCATAGTCGACCATTTGTTTGCCGTAGGGATGCCGCAGGCTTGGGACCACCAGCACGCGTCTGGCCTGGCATGAGGCCTCGATCATCACTTGGGCGTGACCGGCATGAGGGGGATTGAAGGCGCCGCCATAAAGGGCAATTTCGAACATGGCTCATCCTCTTCAGGTACATGACATGTACTCTATCAGTAAAATCCTCCTGTTGAAAATGTGTCTACGCCTTACCATCTGGATTGGGTAGATGAGGGACGCCAAAAAATATCTTTCAAACTGGCTTGTCATGAAAGTACACCTTGTGTACTCTCGTGATCATGAAGAGGAGAAACCCAGCATGAACAGCCTGACCCGGAAAACCGCTTCCTTCGATGTCGATGCGCAAAAGAGCTTTACACCGCTTTGCCCGGATGAGCTGCCAGTGCCTGGCGGTGACCAGATTGGCGGTGAGCTGAACTTCATGGCGTCCCTGGCCAGTCTTCGAATCGGCAGCAAGGACGCCCACTCGCCCCTGGCCCCGTGGGTGGTCGCCGATCACGCACAGATGTTCGTGCCCACCGGGCTCGAGCACGCCGACATCACCTGGGTCAGCCACTGCGTTCCTGGTACTGAAGGTTTCGTCCTGCTGGATCAACTGCCGACCCCCTACGACTACGACTATTTCGTCTGGAAGGGCGTCGAGCCAGATCTGCACCCGTACGGCGCCTGCTATCACGACCTGCACGGCAAGCTGTCCACCGGGGTGATCGAATACCTCAAGGGCCTGAGTGTGGAGCAGGTCATTGTCGGCGGGCTGGCGCTGGACTTCTGCGTCAAGACCACTGCCCTGCAACTGGCCGCCGCCGGCTTCAAGGTGATCATTCACCTCCCGGCTTGCCGGGCCATCAGTGAGGAGGGGGCCCTTCAGGCCATCCAAGACATGCAGCAAGCGGGGATCTCGGTTGCCTTGACCCGTGAAGAAACCATCCGCCTGGCAAACGCATAAGGAACCGACATGGACAGTGCATTCGATTCAAGCAGTGGCACCATCCAGAGCCTTCTGGATACCGACTACTACACCTTCACCATGATGCAGGCGGTCTTGCACCAGCACCCAAACGTCGAGGTGGAGTACCAGTTCATCGTGCGCTCGAAGGAGCGGCTCGGTCACCTGATCCCGGAGATCCGTGTCGAACTGGAGAAGCTCGCCGGGTTGCAGTTGCGCGAAGGAGAGCAGCGGTTTCTGTTCAACAAGCGTTTCCGTGAATACCTGACCCCCGACTTCGAACAGTTTCTCGGTTTGTTTCGCTTCAACCTGCGCTACATACACGTTGCCGAGGTCGATGGCCAACTGCACATCCGCGTTCGTGGCCCGATGTTGCACTGCATCATGTTCGAGCAGCCGGTATTGGCGATGGTCAGCGAACTGCGCAACCGGGAGAAGTACCCCGAAGTCGAGTTGGCCGACGTCACCCGCAAGCTGTACCAGAAGTTCGAATGGCTGGAAAAAAACGCCAGTCGTGAAGAACTCGCCGAGTTTCGGGTTTCAGACTTCTCCACCCGGCGGCGGCTGTCGTTCAGGGCCCAGCGTGAAGTAGTGAATGTCATGCGCAGCGATTTTCCGGGCGTCTTTGTCGGCACCAGCAACGCTCACTTGGCCTACGAGTTCGATCTGCCCCTGATCGGCACGATGGCTCACCAATGGCTGATGGTGCACCAGCAACTCGGGCGCTTGCGCGAGAGCCAGAACGCGGCTTTGGAAAACTGGGTGCACGAGTATCGTGGCCGGCTCGGCATCGCGCTCACGGACTGCATCAGCACCGACTTCTTCCTCAAGGACTTCGACCTGTACTTCGCCAAGCTCTATGACGGCCTGCGCCAGGATTCCGGTGACCCGATCGTCTGGGCGGACAAGGTGCTGGGGCGCTACCAGGAACTGGGTATCGATCCGCGTACCAAGGACCTGATGTTCTCCGACGGCCTCAATTTCGAAAAATGCCTGCCGATCCTGCGCCATGTTCGTGGCAAGGCCAGATTCGGTTTCGGCATGGGCACCAGCCTGGCCTGCGATGTCGACGGTGTCGAACCGCTGAGCATCGTCATGAAACTGGTGCGGGTCCACGGCGAACCGGTGGTGAAGTTCTCCGACGACCCGATCAAGAACGTCTGTGAAGATGCTTCATTCCTGCGCTACGCCGCCCAAGTGTTCAACGTCGCCCTGATCAATCCACAGTTGGGAGCCTGATATGACTTCATTTCAGCAAGAGAGTATTGCCCGGGAACTGGGCATCGACCGCCAACTCTCACGGGGCGGCGAAGCAACCGAGATTGCCCGCCGTGTCGAGTTTATAAAGCAAGTCTTGCGCGAGTCGGGTTGCCAGTCCTTGGTCCTGGGGATCAGTGGCGGCGTCGACTCCCTCACCGCCGGCCGCCTCTGCCAGTTGGCGGTGGAGCAACTGCGGGGTGAAGACTACGCGGCGCGGTTTATCGCCGTCCGGCTGCCGTACAAGGCCCAGGCCGATGAGCAAGACGCCCAGGCTTCCCTGGACTTCATCCGGCCGGACGTGATCACCACCAGCAACATCGCCGCGTGTGTCGACGGGCTGATGGGCAGTATCGCCATCGATGGCTTGCAGCCTTCGGCCGAACTCACCGATTTTGCCAAAGGCAATGCCAAGGCTCGGGCACGGATGCTGGCGCAATACGCCATTGCCAACTTAAGCAACGGGTTGGTGGTGGGCACCGATCATGGGGCAGAGGCGGTGATGGGTTTTTTCACCAAGTTCGGTGACGGCGCGTGCGACCTGGCACCGTTGTCCGGGCTGACGAAGACCCAGGTGAGGTTGTTGGCCGACGCGATGGGCGCTCCTGGGCATCTGGTGCGCAAGGCGCCGACCGCTGATTTGGAAGACCTGGCGCCCGGTAAGTTGGATGAAGTGGCGTATGGCTGCAGCTACGAGGAGATCGATGCGTACCTGATGGGCGAAGAGGTGTCGCCCCAGGCACGACAGATCATTGAACGCGCCTATCTCAAGACAGCTCACAAACGCGCATTGCCACGCGTCCCTGCATCGTTGTAATAGGATTCTAATAGGACCTTGGCCTTGAACGGAGTGGTAAATGACACAGGCAACCAGCATTAAGGATCGCGTACGCATCAAGCACGTCGAAGTCCTCTCGGACAACTGGTACGTGCTGCGCAAGACCACCTATGACTACCTCGGCCGCGATGGCCAATGGCGCGAGTTGACGCGCGAGACCTACGACCGTGGCAACGGCGCCACCATCCTGCTGTACAGCAAGGCCAAGCAGACCGTGGTGTTGACCCGGCAATTCCGCTTCCCGGCCTTCGTCAACGGGCACGACGACCTGTTGATCGAAACCTGTGCCGGCCTGCTGGACAACGACGATCCGCACACCTGTATCCGCAAGGAAACCCAGGAAGAAACCGGCTACATCATCCAGGACGTGCGCAAGGTGTTCGAAGCCTTCATGAGCCCGGGTTCGGTGACGGAGCGGGTGCATTTTTTCGTCGGTGAGTATTTCGATGAAGACAAACAGCACGAAGGCGGCGGGTTGGAAGAAGAGGGTGAAGAGATCGAAGTGCTGGAAATGTCTCTCGATCAAGCCTTGGCCATGATCGAGAGCGGGGACATTTGCGACGGCAAGACCATCATGCTGTTGCAGTACGCCAAGCTGCATCGGTTGCTGGATTAGCCTGCGGCTCGACGGGCATTCGCACTTAGCTGGACTGGACCTCGCTGTCGTCCTGCATGTCGTCCAGGTATTCCGGCTGGTCCGTCTGTTCCTGCAATTCGGTCACGACGCTGAAGTCGCTGATCTCGATGGCACCCATGCCATGACCGAGTAAATGGAAGGAAAACGCCTTGCGCTGTTGCGGGTTATCAAAACGAATGTTCATCACCAGCGGCTGGTCGGCGGTCACTGCCACGTCTGTCGGCAGGTCCATCGGCACGTCCTGTTCGAACTCCTTGGCCTTGAGGGAAATGTAGGCGGCGTGGTCTGCCTCCACGGCGCGGATGGTCAGGCTGACGCGGGTCTGTGAGCCCTTGGGCATTTCCAGGTATTGGGCGCCGATCAGGTTGTCGGTCCAGTCGTTGGTCACCTGGGCCGGCAGCGGGATTTTATCGGTGCTGCCAAACTGGTAATGCTGGTTCAGTGGCGTGGGTAGCAGGGTCTGGTCCAAGGCCGTGGCCCGGGCGCTGATCAGCCTGGCGCGCTGGCCGCTGTATTGCCCGCCATAGAGGGCACGGTCGGCGATGAAGCCTTCGCTGGTGTAGTAACGGCAATGCTGCAGGAAATCACACTCGGTGAACGTGCCCTTGCCGTCGTGATAACGCAGCTTGCCATTGGTGAACGACATGATTTCCCGGCCCGTTGCGTAATCCCTGAACAGCGAGCGGCCGGACAGCGACGTGGGTACCGCAAAGCCGAAGTAATCGAGGATCGAGGCGGTCAGGTCCACATGGCCGTAGGTCCCTGACTTGAGCCTGGGCAACGGCTCCGGTGCCAACGTCAGGTTGAACCCCCAGGACGACGCCAGGCGCACATCATCGATGCCATGGGATTCGTCCGAGGTGATGACCACCAGGGTGTTTTCCAGGATGCCCTGGCTCTCCAGGCCTGCCAGGAAACTGTCCAGCGCATCGTCCAGGTAACCTACGGCAGCCTGCTTGGCAGAGTCGTAGCGTTGCAGATAGTCCTCTGGCGCGGAGTACGGCTGGTGGGTCCCCACGGTCAGCAGGGTGAGCATCCAAGGCTTGTCCGCCTGCTGCAGCTGCCCGACGTAGTCCAGCGCGCCTTCGAAGAAGGTCTTGTCATCCTTGCCCCAGGGGAATTCCAGGTAGGCGGGGCGGGTGAACCAGTCCATGCCCAGGGTCGTGTCGAAGCCGATGTGCGGCATGATCCGATCCTTGGCCATGAACCGCAGGCCCGCGCCCTGGAGGAAATGCGTGGAGAAACCATTCTGGCGCAACTGGGCCGGCAGGCAGGCCTGGTTGCGCTGGGCCTGGTTGAGCATCTCGACACCCTTGGGCGTGCCGTCATTGAGTTTGTCGTAGTCGCCACACAGCATCGCGTACAGGCCACGAATGGTCTGGTGGCTGTGCAGGACGTAATCGGGCGTGTTCATGCCGCGCTCGGCCCAGCGACTCAGGTGCGGCATCAGGTGCTCTTGATAGCGGCTGTTCAACGCTTCGCGGTTAGCGCTTACGTAAGCGCCGGGAATGCCCTCCAGGGCGATGACCAGGACGTTGCGCGCTCGCCCCGGTTCGGCCAACAGTTTCGCGCCATTGAGGTCCAGTCGGGTAAGCCCTTCCATCAGCGGGAGCGGGTCCACAGTATCGCCTTCGAGCCATTGCTGGGCCCGTTCCTGTCCAGCGACGATACCCGCCGTGACGATTTGGTGAGGCAGGTTGAACACATTCCATTGGTCCGCCTCACTGGGGCGCCAGGCTTGCAGCGCGCCGTGGGCCAGCAACAGCAATACCGGCAACGCCCAGGTGTGACGCGGCAAGCGTGGCGTCAGCTGGCGTCGGCTGGTCCATTGGATCATCAGCCAGGACGCCAGCGCTGCCAATTGGAACGCGGCCAGCCAGGGATGGGCGAAGCCGCCACTGGTGGAGTTTTCAACGAATTGCGGGTCGATCAGGTAAAGCACGTCCGAAGGGGTGGGCATCCGTCCAACGGCGCTGACCAACTCGATGCTGGCCAGCGTCAACGCACTCCAGGCCAGCAATACCGGGAGTGCCAGCCACCAGGGACGGCGGTAAAGCAACGCGATCAGCAACCCGCCCATGCCCAGGTCCGAGAGATAGCCCAGTGGGTCGGACCAGTCCAACGCCAGGCGCAGGCCTATCGGGACGAGCAGTACGCAGCCCATCAGGGCGCTGAGGGAGGCGAGGGGGTGGGTTGAGTAGTGGTAGAGAGCTTTCACAAGACAGGGCCTTTCGGTTGAAGCCAATCCATTGAGTACACGCCCTGTGGGAGCGAGCTTGCTCGCGATGGCTGTCAGCTCACATGGATTCAGGCTGATTCGACGCTACCGTGAGCAAGCTCGCTCCCACAGGTTTTTTCTTCGGTCATAAAATTGTCATGGGACGGAATGGTACCAAGGGTCGCCATCCATGGCCGGCTCAATATCCCGGTGTCTGGCTGCGCTACGCTGTGGTTCACTGGCCGGGGCCTCTACAATGGCCGCGTGGCGCTGCTTTGGGGGGCGCAGCAAACTTGTATCAGGATTTCTCATTGGGGGATGGATGGACAGGTTCCAGGAAATGCAGGTTTTTCTCGCCGTGGCCCAGGACTCAGGGTTTTCGGCGGCGGCGCGGCGCCTGGGGCTCTCGGCGGCCAGCGTCACGCGGGCGGTGGCGGCGTTGGAGCAACGCATCGGCACGCCCCTGCTGGTGCGCACCACCCGCAACGTGTACCTGAGCGAAGCCGGCCAGCGCTTTCTCGAGGACTGTCGCCGGATTCTCAGCGATTTGCAGGAAGCCGAGGATTCGGCAGCCGGCAGTCACGTCCAGCCCCGTGGACAACTCACGATCACGGCACCGGTGCTGTTTGGTCAGTTGTTCGTCACGCCGGCGCTGGTGGATTACTTGCACCGATTTCCCGAGGTCAGCATCAACGCCCTGCTGCTGGATCGCACGGTCAGCCTGGTCGAGGAGGGCATTGACGTTGCCGTGCGCATCGGCGAGTTGCCGGACAGCAACCTGCACGCTGTCCGTGTCGGTGAAGTGCGGCGGGTGGTGTGCGGCTCTCCCGACTTCTTCGCGCGTCATGGACGGCCCCGACATCCGGAAGATCTGGAACGGATGCCCGTCGTGGCGTCATCGGCCATTGGCCAGATCAAAAGCTGGACCTTCGCCGAGGCAGGCCAGCCGTTGGCCGTCCGGCCTGTGCCGCGGCTGGTGGTGACGGCCAACCAGGCCGCGATCACCGCCGCCTGCCTGGGATTGGGGATGACTCGGATCCTGTCCTATCAAGTGGCGAGCAATGTGGTCGCCGGTGAATTGGAAATTGTCCTGGCGGACTTCGAGCTGCCGCCTCTACCGATCCATGTGGTGTATCAAGGCGGGCGCAATGCGCCAGCGCGAGTCCGCAGTTTTGTCGATTTCATCGTCAGCACTTTGCGCGAACACCCGGCCTTGAGCGACTGAGGCATTATTTCTTGGGCTGAAATAATGGATTGCATTTCTGGGTGATTCTCTTGTTTTTATCTTGAGTGGAAGATGAGCCCATCGACGCCGTTGTGCTGATGGCGTCACTTCCAGCGGAGTCGACCATGAACCCCATCAAGCACTACCACTTCCCACTTTCCGGCCATTCCCATCGCGTTCAATTGATGCTGTCGTTGCTCGAGCTACCTGTCGAGGAGGTCTTCGTCGACCTGGCCAAGGGTGCGCACAAACAGGCGGATTTCCTCGCCATCAATGCGTTTGGCCAAGTGCCGGTCATTGACGATGACGGCGTGGTGCTGGCGGACTCCAATGCCATCCTGGTGTACCTGGCGCAAAAATATGGCCAGGGGCGCTGGCTGCCCACCGACCCGATTGGCGCCGCCCGGGTGCAACGCTGGTTGTCGGCGGCGGCCGGACCGATCCATGCCGGCCCGGCCACGGCGCGGTTGATCACGGTGTTTGGCGCGCCTTACAACGCCGAGGATGTGATTGCCCGTTCCCACAACGTGTTGAAAGTCATCGATCAGGAATTGAGCGACCGTCCTTACCTGGTCGGTGATACGCCGACCATTGCCGATATCGCCGGCTACAGCTACATCGCCCACGCGCCGGAAGGCAATGTGTCGTTGCAGGACTATGCCAATGTGCGGGCCTGGCTGGCGCGAATCGAAGCCTTGCGCGGATTCGTGGGCATGCCGCGTACCGCGGTCGGTTTGCAAAAAACCGCCTGAGAAGCCGAATAACCTGAAGTTCACCCCCAATGTGGGAGTAGGCTTGCTCGCGATAGCTTTGGATCAGCACGTTTAGGTTGCTGACACACCGCTATCGCGAACAAGCCTGCTCCCACTGTCATGTGCAAAGCGTTAATCTGCGAGGCTTTCATGGGGTGGTGAGGTTTCATGACGTTTCTTTTCCGGCTATCGCTGGCCTTCGCTGGCTTGCTGTTGAGCGGCTGCGAGCAACCTCCGGCCCCGTCCCTCGATCAACAACTCTATATCTGGCAACGTCAATGGACGCCGGCCCACGAAGCGGCGTTGCGCCAGAGCCATGGTGACTTTTCCAGTCTGCGGGTGCTGGCATTGCAGGCTTTCCCCGGGGCTGGCTGGAGCCGTGCGCGGATCGATCCGGCGATGCTCAAGGCGGATGGCCGACCGTTGATTGCCGTGATTCGCCTGGACGGTCAGCTCAAATCCCTGGACCAGGAGGAGGTGCTCGCGCAGGTCCAGCAAGTGCTGGGTGACTGGCAAGCCCAGGGCCTAACCCCGGTGGGGGTGGAGATCGACCATGACGCCGGTAACGCCCGATTGCCGGCCTACGGGACATTCCTGACCCGGCTGCGGCAGACCTTGCCAGCCACGCTGGGGTTAAGCATCACCGCACTACCGGCCTGGCTCGACAGCCCCGCGTTGCCTGGGCTGCTGGAGACGGTGGACAGCAGCGTGCTGCAGGTTCACGCGGTGAGCGATCCGCGACAGGGGCTGTTCGATCCGAAACAGGCCCTACGCTGGGCTGAACGCTGGAGCGACATCACCACACGACCGTTCTACCTGGCCCTGCCGGCCTACGGCGTGGCGCTGCTGACGCCGGAGAGTGGCGGGCCAGTGGTTGAAAGCGAAGTGCCGATCGATCGGGGCGGCGAGCGTCGGGAGCTGCTGGCCGATCCGCAGCAAGTGGCCGGGCTTACGGCAGCCTTGCGCGCTGAACCGCCGAAACACCTGGCCGGGCTGATCTGGTTTCGCCTGCCGCTGGCGGGCGACCGGCGGGCCTGGAGCCTGACCACCCTCGGGGCCGTCGCGCGGGGGGATAGCCTGGACAGTCGCCTCGGTGTGCATCTGCAGGAGCAGGATGGTCTGTACGACATCCGGCTGGTCAACCGGGGCAATCTCGACAGCCCCTGGCCCCAGCGGCTGACGCTTGCCGTCGGTGGGTGTGACGGCGTCGATGCCTTGGCCGGTTACACGTTGCAACAAACCCCCGGACTGCTTACCTTCACCCGCATTCAGGAAGGCCGCCTGGCCGCCGGCGCTCAACGGGCGATCGGTTGGGCGCGCTGTACAAAAATCGACCAAGGAGGTTTCAATGTTTACCCGTAAGTGGCCTCGTCACCTGCTGTGTTTGAGCCTCTGCTTGCCGGTGGGCCAGGCGCTGGCCTGTGGGCCGGAATTCCCGATGCGCCTGCTGGATAACCGTGCGCAATCACTGGCCGAATTGCCCGAAGGCAGTTTTCGTTTCGAGGTCAGCCGTCTCGGTCAGGCGATTGCCGGGCTCAAGCCTGCCACCGATGCGACTCGCAACCCGGATTACAGCTATGACGATATGTCCGCCTATGTCGAACAACGCAGCAAGGCCGAACAGCTTGGCTTGACCCCGCCGCAACTAGCGGTGGTCGAGCGTTTGCGGGCGCTGACCGATGTCGAGCAGATCGCCACCGAAGCGGCAAACCTGCCGGCCGAATTGCGCTTGTACGCAATTGGCGCGGCGGCTTTTAATGCCGGTGAGCATCAACGGGCCGTCGAATCGTTCCAGCAGTTGCTGGCGCTGCCGGCGGATCAACGTCAGTTGCGCAGCACTTGGGCGGCGTATTCCATGGGCCGGGCCTTGTTTGCCCTGAGTACCGAGGCTGGTGGCGGCGAGCCTGCGGCGTTGCTGCAGCAGGCGCGGGAAGCGTTCCGTCAGGCCCGTGAGCTGAGCATCGCCGGCTTCAGCGATCCGCTGGAGCTGGGCGTTGCCAGTCTCGGTGAAGAAGCCCGAGTGGCGTACACGGCTGACGACTGGGACAGCGCCGTCGGACTCTATGCGACCCAGTCCCTGCAAGGTTCCCAGGTTGGCTACAGCTCGTTGCTGCAATTGGCCGGTGACCTGAGCGTCCAGCCGGATGAGCGCCTGGGCGAATTGCTCAAGGTCAAAGCGGTGCAGCGTTTGATCACCGCGTATTTGCTCAGCCGCGTCGGCTGGTGGGACGGCGAGGAACCGTCAGGCGAGAAACGCCTCTTCACATTGTTGCAGGCCAATACCCAAGACAACCTGGACGATGCCGACCGCCTGGCCGCAGTGAGTTATCAGCACGGCGATTACGCCAGCGCCAAGGCCTTTGTGCAAAAGGCTTCCGACACGGGCTTGGCCTGGTGGGTGCGCGCCAAGTTGGCGTTGCGCGACGGTGATAAGGTCGCCGCGGCTGCGGCTTACGCGAAAGCGGCCCAGGCCTTTCCGAACGATGAATCCTGGGGTAACCGGCGTACACCGGATTGGGATTATGAGTCGGTACAGCCCAAGTGCCGGGTCGAAGGCGAAAGTGCGATCCTGGCCTTGCAACGGGGTGATTACCTGCAAGCCTTCGACCAGCTCTATCGCGGCCAGGGCAACTATTGGTACGACGCTGCCTTGGTTGCCGAACGGGTGCTGACGGTGGATGAGCTCAAGCAGTACGTCGACGCTCAGGTCCCGGCGCCACCGGCGTTGAGCCAACAAGATCGCGACAACTATGTGCCGTTGCCGGTGGCTGCGAGCTTGCGCAATCTGCTGGGTCGTCGTCTGTTGCGCGAAGGGCGCTATGACGAAGCGCCGGCTTATTTCGACAATGCCGACCTGCAAGGCAAGGCCCAGTTCTATGGGCAGTTGAGACAGGATGCAGAGTCCAAGTGGTGGCCCACCCGGCGGGCCGAGGCGTATTTCCGTGCGTCTTGGGTGGCGCGTAAATGGGGTATGGAGCTGCTTGGCTACGAGATGGCGCCCGATTACGCCAGCCTGGGCGGCAACTACAGCCTGGAACCCGTTGAGCTGAAGGTCGGGCCGCTGGTGGCCGAAGGCGAGGTACAACGCCAGCAGGCCAGCGCCGCACAACCGGACATGCGTTACCACTATCGTTTTGTCGCCACGGCGCTGGCAAGCCAGGCGGCGGATCATCTGCCCCATACCAGCCAGGCGTTTGCGGCGGTGTTGTGCAAAGCGGTGGGCTACAACTCCAGCCTGGAGGAGCAAAGCGCGTTGTATCAGCGTTACGTCAAGGAAGGCCCTTACGTGGATTGGGCCGGGGATTTTGGCCATCAGTGCCAGGAGCCGGATTTCCTCAAGGCCGACAAACGCTACGTCACCCAGGCCCTCGATCCGATTCGCTCGTCACTGCGACCTTATAAGGGTTTGCTGGAAGTGGGGGGTTTGGTGCTGGTGGTGGCAGTGGCGTTGGGATTGATCAGTCGGCGGCGGCGCAAGGCCCGGATCTCAGCCAGTTGAGGTGAGCTGACCCTGTGGGAGCGAGCTTGCTCGCGATAGCGGTGAATCAGCTCGCATCAATGTCTGATGTGCCGCCGTCTCGTGATTAGGCTCGTTCCCATAGGGCCAGCTGTACGTTGTTACATCTGGGTCGCCATCCCCTCGACATCCATGGCCGCCTGGCGCAACGCTTCCGAACGCGTCGGGTGTGGATGGCAGGTGAGGGCGATGTCTTCGGCCGAGGCGCTGAATTCCATGGCCACGCAGTATTCGCCAATCATTTCGCTGACACTCGGGCCGACCAGGTGTACGCCGAGGATTTCGTCGGTACGTTCATCGGCCAGGACTTTGGCGAAACCCTCGGTCTCGTGATTGATCTTCGCCCGGCTGTTGGCGGTGAACGGAAACTTGCCGACCTTGTAGGCGCGGCCTTCAGCCTTGAGCTGTTCTTCGGTCATGCCGACGCTGGCCAGTTCCGGGCGGGTGTAGATGACGCTGGGGATCAGCCCGTAGTTGACCTCGGCGGCCTTGCCGACGATCTGTTCGATGCAGGCCATGGCTTCGTCTTCGGCCTTGTGGGCGAGCATGGGGCCGGAGGTCACATCGCCGATCACCCAGACACCGGGTGCTTCGGTGCGGTGGTGCTGGTTGGCGAGCATGCCGCGTTTGTCGGTGTTCAGCCCGACGTTTTCCAGGCCCAGCCCTTGGGTATAAGGCCGACGGCCGATGGCGACCAGCACGTAATCGGCGTCGAGGGTCTGCGCTTCGCCGCCCGCCGCAGGTTCAACCTGCAGCTGCACGCCACTCGCCGAGGAAACGGCGCCGGTGACTTTGGAACTCAGCTTGAACGCGATGCCCTGTTTGCTCAGGGCCCGTTGCAACGCTTTGCCGGCCTCGCCATCCACGCCGGGGCAGATACGATCAAGGTATTCCACCACCGTCACCTGGGCGCCCAGGCGCCGCCAGACCGAACCCAGCTCAAGGCCGATGACGCCGGCGCCGATCACCACGAGATGCCGGGGCACTTCACTCAGGGACAACGCACCGGTGGAGTCCAGGATGCGCTGGTGATCGATATCCACCCCCGGCAGTGGCGTGGGCTCGGAGCCCGTGGCGATGACGATGTCCTTGGCGCTCAGCTCGGTCTTGCCGCCCTGTGCGTCGGTGACGGTCACCTTGCCGGGCCCGTCGATGTGGCCCCAGCCCTTGATCCAGTCGACCTTGTTCTTGCGAAACAGAAACTCGATGCCCTTGGTCAGGCCCGTCACGCTTTCCTCTTTCTGTTTCATCATTTGCGCAAGGTTAAGCGTGGGTTTGACCTCGATGCCGAGGTTGGCGAACTCCGCACCCATGGCCGCTTCGTACAGTTCCGAGGCATGGAGCAAGGCTTTGGAGGGCATGCAGCCGACGTTCAGGCAGGTGCCGCCCAAGGTGGCGCGACCTTCGACACAGGCGGCCTTCAACCCCAATTGTCCGGCACGAATCGCCGCGTTATAGCCACCGGGTCCACCGCCCAGAATGACCACGTCATAGTTGCTCATCGCCGTTCTCCCGCTTGGACTGATAAAAAATTATGTGCGTAATATGAGCGTTTCCAGAGATTTCGGTCAAGGCTTAAGTCAAGGCCCCGTCATGGGCAGTGTGATGAAAAATTCAAAACGGAAATTTCACAGCAATCGTTATAAGGTAACGGCATATAACGGAGCGGCGGTGGCGTCTGTCCACGGCCCCGGGTTTTGATCCGTCAGCGGCGCTGGGGTGGTATGCAAGTCGATCTTGATGTCGAGGGGGCACAGGTTGCCGAATGGCCGCGCTTTCAGCAGGCGCCGTTTCATGGGCGCCGTTTGAAACGGATCGCTTTTGGGCTGGGTGGCTTGGCTGCTGCGGGATGGGTGTTGGCGTTTTTTGTCGGACTGTTTTCGCCGCAATCGCTGTGGCCGGCGCTGCTGGTCGCCCAGAGTGCCGGTTTGCTAGTGCTGGCGATGGGTTTGCAATCGGCCTGGTGGGTGACGCAGTGGCGGGGCAGGGCGCTGATGCCGGCTGTGGATATCTCGGTTGCCGAAGAAGAGCCTGTTGATAACTTGGGCTGGTATGAACGCTTGCTTGAGCGAATCAGTGCCCGCTGGATCGGCTTGCTGAGGCAAATCGGTGCCCCCACCTTGTGGCTGGCCGGTGGCTCCGTGTTGGTATTGCTGAGCCTGGAGCAAACCTGGAATCTGCAATTGCCTGCTGCCGCGCTCGGCGTTTCGGCCAGCGTGGGGGCGGTGCTTGCATTGTTGTTAGCGTTTGGGTTGCTGGTGTTTGAGCGTCAATTGGCCCAGCAGCCAGCGGTGGAGTGGCCGGAAGCATCGTCGCTGGCGCAATTGACGCGGGTGGCGATCATCGTGTTGGTGCTCGGTGCCTTGTGCTTGTTGTTCGCCACGCAAACGTCCATCTGGCCGGTGCGGCTGGCAGTGCTGATGGGTGTGTTGCCAGGGTTGGTGGCAGCGGAGTTGCTGTTGCGTGCAGTGCTGTCGTTGTTCAGCCCCCGCCGAGACTCCTTGGAGCCGACACTGTTGGGTCGCAGTGTGATCGCCGATCTGCTGCGTTGGCCGCCTAGACCGCTCATGGCCTTGCAACACGAACTGCACAACCGCTTCGGCATCGACCTGCGGCAGATCTGGGCTTTCAGTTACATGCGCCGAGCCTTTTTGCCGGTGTTGACGTTGGTCGCGCTGGTGGGGTGGTTGTTGACGGGCGTGCATGAAGTGCCGCTGCAAGGGCGCGGCATTTATGAGCGATTTGGTAAGCCGGTGGAGGTGTTCGGCCCCGGTTTGCAGGTGGGGCTGCCCTGGCCGTTGGGCAGAGTGCTGAGCGTTGAAAATGGTGTGGTCCATGAGTTGGCCACCAGCGTCGGCGATACACGGCCGTCCACGGACGCTGATCCAGCCGAGGGGCCGGCCCCGGCGATAGCCAATCGGTTATGGGACGCCAGCCACGTGAACGACAAATCCCAAGTGATTGCCAGTCGTCGTGCAGACCAACAGAGCTTCCAGATCGTCAATATGGACGTGCGCTTCGTCTATCGCATCGGCCTGACGGACGCCGCAGCATTGGCGGCCACCTATAACAGTGCCGATGTGCCGACGCTGATCCGCAGCACCGCCAGCCGCATCCTGGTGCATGAGTTCGCCTCGCGTACGCTGGACGGTTTGCTGGGCGTGGACCGTGTCAGCCTGGCCGATGAAATCGGTCGTGCCGTACAGGCCGATTTGCAGGCACTCGACAGCGGCGTGGAAATTCTGGCGACGGTGGTCGAAGCGATTCATCCGCCGGCCGGCGCGGCTAATGCCTATCACGGCGTGCAAGCGGCGCAGATCGGTGCGCAGGCACTCATCGCCCGGGAGCGCGGTGCGGCGGCGGAGCAAAGTAACCAGGCGCAACTGCAGGCCAGCATTGCCCGTGACCAGGCTCAAGCCACCGCCCGGGAAATAAACGCGACGGCCCAGGCCGCCGACTTGCGCTTCAACGCTGAACGCAAAGCCTATGCAACGGCCGGCCATGCGTTTGTGTTGGAGCAGTACCTCAGCCAACTGAGCCAGGGCCTTGGCAATGCCAAGCTGCTGATTCTCGATCATCGCCTGGGCGGCAGCGGCAACGCGCCGACCATTGACCTTCGTACCTTCACGCTGCCGGCGGATCCTGCCTCGCCGCGTAACCCTGTCCAGCCAGGAGCTGCCCATTGAGCCAGTCTTCTTCACACGATCACCATGACCACGGCGGTCACGATCACGGCCATGCCGGTCATCACCATGGGCATCATCACCACCATCACGGCGATCCGCAGCAAGCCGGTCCGTTTCCTTGGCGGCGGATGGGCTGGGCGGTGCTGCTGGTGGGGTTTGCTGTCGCGGCTGCCAGCCTTGTGCAGGTGCGCTCGGGGGAGGCTACGGTGATCACGCGTTTCGGCAATCCAGCACGGGTGCTGCTGCAGCCGGGGCTGGGCTGGCGCTGGCCGGCGCCGTTCGAAGCGGCCATTCCGGTGGACTTGCGATTGCGCACCACGTCCAGCGGTTTGCAGGACGTCGGCACCCGCGATGGCCTGCGAATCATCGTTCAGGCGTACGTGGCGTGGCAGGTCCAGGGCGACCCGGATAACGTCCAGCGTTTCATGCGTGCAGTACAGAACCAGCCGGACGAAGCTGCCCGGCAGATCCGCACCTTCGTCGGTTCAGCGCTGGAAACCACGGCGGCCAGTTTTGACTTGGCGAACCTGGTCAACACCGATGCCAGCCAGGTGCGGATCGCCGATTTCGAGGCGCAGTTGCGCCAACAGATCGATCAACAGCTGCTCACCACCTACGGTGTGCGCGTGGTGCAAGTCGGTATTGAGCGCCTGACCTTGCCTTCTGTGACGTTGACCGCGACGGTGGATCGCATGCGTGCCGAGCGCGAAACTATCGCCACCGAACGCACGGCGATTGGCAAGCGTGAAGCCGCGCAGATTCGTTCCGCTGCGGAGCGAGATGCGCGAATCGTGCAGGCCGATGCCACGGTGAAAGCCGCTGACATCGAGGCGCAGTCCCGGGTGGAAGCGGCCGAGATTTATGGCCGGGCATACGCCGGTTCGCCTCAGCTCTACAACCTGCTGCGCTCGTTGGATACGTTGGGCACTATCGTCAGCCCTGGCACAAAACTGATTTTGCGCACCGACGCCGCGCCATTCCGGGTGTTGGTAGACGGGCCGCCTGCCGTGGAACCCAAAGGTGGAACACAACCATGAGTTTGGTTCCACGTGGAACAAATGGGTTATCCAGCCCATGGATTCAGGCAGGGCGCCTGGCCTTTCTGGCGCTCTATGCGGTCACGGTTCTGGCGGCATTGGCCTGGGCTTTTTCCAATGTGCGGCAGATTGACCCGCAGAGCCGCGCGGTGGTGTTGCACTTCGGTGCCTTGGATCGAATCCAGAACGCGGGTCTCTTGCTGGCATGGCCTCGACCCGTGGAACAAGTGATTTTGCTGCCGGCGGCGGATCGAGTTCTGGAGCTGCGCGTAGAAAACCTGCTGCGCTCGGATGCCGCGTTGCAGGCTGATCGCGTCGCCAGTTTTGCTACGCCGGTCAGCGATGCCTTGGCCGGTTCCGGTTATTTATTGACCGGTGATGCAGGGGTCGTGCAGCTGGATGTACGGCTGTTCTACAAAGTCACCGAGCCCTACGCGTTTGTTTTGCAGGATGAACACGTGCTCCCGGCACTGGATCGGCTCGCGACCCGCAGTGCCGTGGCCCTTACTGCCGCACGGGATCTGGACACCATCCTGGTGGCGCGCCCCGAACTGATGGGCAGTGACAACCAGGCCGCCGAACGCCGTGAGCGCCTGCGCGGCGATCTGGTGCAAGGGATCAATCGACGCTTGGCCGATCTGGCTGCGACAGGGCAGGGGCTGGGCATTGAAGTGGTCCGGGTCGACGTGCAGTCGAGCCTGCCAGGACCGGCGGTGAGTGCTTTCAATGCGGTACTGACGGCCAGTCAACAGGCCGACAAAGCCGTCGCCAACGCGCGGACCGACGCCGAGAAACTGACCCAGGCCGCGCGCCAGGACGCCGACCGCGCTGTGCAAGTCGCCCATGCCCAGGCCAGCGAACGGCTTGCCAAGGCGTCGGCCGACACCGCCACGGTGCTCGGCCTGGCCAAGACCCAAGGCAGCGATCCACAACTGCTGCTGCGCCTTTATCGCGAGCGCATGCCCGCTATCCTTCGTCGCGCCGGCTCTGTGACAACGGTCGATTCGAAAGACGATTCCCGTCTGATCATTCAGGGAGCCGAACAATGACCGCTCAGACCGCCGCCGCGCCGATGTTGTCCAGCGCCGAACAACGCGCCGCCGCCCGTCAACTGACCTTGGCGATGCTCGCTCTCGGCCTGCTCGTCCTGGGCCTGGTGTGGCGCGGTTGGTCGCCGGAACAGAGTGGTGTCAGTCAACTGCTGTTGGGGTTTGCCTCGCTGTTGGTGGCGGTCCCGGTGATGCGATCGGCCTGGTACAGCCTGCGCTATCCGAGCCTGCATGGGATCACCGATCAACTGATTGCCCTGGCAATGCTCGGCGCCTGGGCCACCGGTGACCTGCTGACCGCGGCGTTGCTGCCGATCATCATGATTTTCGGCCATATACTGGAAGAGCGCAGCGTCATCGGTTCCCAGGAAGCGATTCACGCTCTTGGGCAACTGACCCGCAGTCAAGGCCGCAAGGTGCAGGCCGACGGTTCGATCCTTGAAGTCGATAACGGCACGTTGCAACCCGGTGATGTGGTGGAGGTGCGCGCCGGGGACCGGGTGCCAGCCGATGGCCGCGTGTTGTCCGGCCAGGCCAGCCTCGACACGGCACCGATCACGGGTGAATCGGTGCCATTGGAGGCCGTGGTCGGTACCGAAATCTTTGGTGGCGCGATCAACCTTGATGGTTTGCTGCGCCTGGAAGTGACTCGCACCGGCAATGAATCAACCCTGGGCAAAGTCATCGCCCTGATGCAAAACGCCGAACGCTCTAAACCGCCCATCACTCGATTGCTGGAACGCTACGCCGGCAGTTATCTGGTGCTGGTGTTATTGCTGGCCGCGGTGACCTGGTTTGTCACCAACGATTCCCAGGCGATGTTGGCGGTATTGGTGGCGGCGTGTCCGTGCGCGTTGGTGCTGTCAGCGCCAGCGACGGCTATTGCCGGAATTGCGGTGGCGGCGCGCCACGGCATCCTGATCCGCAGCTCGGCTTTTCTGGAAGAACTGGCTGACCTGACGTCGCTGGTCGTCGACAAGACCGGCACGCTGACTTACGGCGCCCTGCGCCTGCAATCCATCGAAACTGTGCACGACGATCACGCCCCTTTACGGGCATTGGCTGCCAGCCTTGGGGCGGCCAGTAGTCATCCGGTCAGCCGCGCGTTGGCGGGGCTGGTGGAACAGGACAGCTGCCTGCCGTTGACCAATATCCATGAGCGTCAGGGCCTGGGTGTAGTGGCGATGACCGCGCAAGGCGAGGCGGCCCTTGGTCGGCCGGAGTTGTTTACTCAGCTAGGCATCGAGACTTCAGCGGTTCCCAACCACGATGGCCCGATTGCCGGGCTGGCCCTGGACGGGCAATTCCTCGCCTGGTTGCTGCTGGCCGATAGCGTCAAGCCAGAAGCGCGGGCGGCCATGGCTGAGCTGCGGGCGTTGGGCCTTGGCCGTCAGTTACTGCTGACCGGTGATCGCCAGAGCGTGGCCAACACCCTGGCGCGGGACATCGGTATCGGCGATGTACAGGCCCAGGCCTTGCCGGAAGACAAACTCAAACGGGTCATGGCCGAAATCGACCACGGTTTCCGCCCCATGGTGGTGGGCGATGGCATCAACGATTCCCTGGCGCTCAAGGCTGGCGTCGTGGGCGTCGCGATGGGTGCGGGCGGAGCGGACATTGCACTCGCGTCGGCGGACATCGTGCTGATCGGCAGCGACTTGCGGCGCCTGGGCACCTGTGTGCGACTCAGTCGCCACTGCCGGCGCACGCTGCAAGTCAACGTGATCATCGGCTTGGGATGGACGCTGGCCATCGTTGCCTTTGCAGCATTTGGCTGGCTCGGCGCAGCAGGGGCGATGATCGCGGCGCTGCTGCACAATTTGAGCACGCTGCTAGTATTAGGTAATGCCGGACGATTGCTGCGTTTTCAGGAGCCGCTGCTGAAAATCCAAGAAAAGGAAGCCGTTGGATAGCCCCTGCGAACTGTGCGCCGCGCTTACAGTCTGCTATTGGAGAGGGCGTCCATGCTGGTGACCACCTCCCATACAAGGAGTGAATTTGGGACAACGATAGAAAAAGGCTATAAATTCGATAGCCTGCTATTTTTCTACGATGGTCTACCCTCATTTTCAGACGTCTGAAACAAGGGGGTTTACTCATGCTCGCGCAACTTCCACCGGCCTTACAGAATCTCCATCTACCGCTTCGGCTGCGGCTCTGGGATGGCCATGAATTCACGCTGGGTGTCGATCCCAGCGTCACGATTGTGGTCAAGGACCCACAAATGGTCGCGCAATTCAGCCATCCCAGCCTGGATGCACTGGGGGCGGCGTTTGTAGAAGGCAAACTCGAACTTGAAGGTTCGATCCACGAAGTCATTCGTGTCTGCGATGAATGGAGCCAGGCGCTGGTTGATGAAGATTCCGACCAACTGCCGGTGCGCTCGATCCATGACAAGGAAACCGATGCCAAGGCGATTTCCTATCACTATGACCTTTCCAACGCCTTCTATCAGCTGTGGCTCGACAGCGATATGGCCTATTCCTGTGCCTATTTCGAGACGGGCAGCGAATCCCTGGAACAGGCCCAGCAAGCCAAATTCCGTCACTTGTGTCGCAAACTGCGCTTGCAGCCCGGCGAGTACTTGCTGGATGTCGGCTGCGGCTGGGGCGGTTTGGCGCGGTACGCGGCGCGGGAATTCGGAGCCAAAGTCTTTGGCATCACCCTGAGCAAAGCGCAACTGGCGTTGGCCCGGGAGCGGGTCAAGGCCGAAGGGCTGGAAGATCAGGTGGAGTTGCAACTGCTGGACTACCGAGACCTGCCCCAGGATGGCCGCTTCGACAAGGTGGTCAGCGTCGGCATGTTTGAACACGTCGGCCACGCCAACCTCGCGCAGTACTGCAAGACGCTGTTTGGCGCCGTACGCGAGGGTGGGCTGGTGATGAACCACGGCATTACCGCCAAGCACACCGATGGTCGTCCGGTCGGTCGCGGCGCCGGCGAGTTCATAGAGAAGTACGTGTTCCCCAATGGCGAGCTACCGCACCTGTCGATGATTTCTGCCCAGATCAGCGAAGCGGGGCTGGAGATTGTCGACGTGGAAAGCCTGCGCATGCACTACGCGCGCACGCTTGATCATTGGAGTGAACGCCTGGAGGACAACCTTGAGGCCGCTTCGAAGGAGGTGCCGGAGCAGGCGCTACGGATCTGGCGCTTGTACTTGGCTGGCTGCGCCTACGCGTTTGCCAAGGGCTGGATCAATCTGCACCAGATCCTGGCAGTGAAGGCCCACGCCGACGGCAGTCATGAATTGCCCTGGACCCGTGACGACATTTACACCCCTTAAAGAATCGGGGAAATCAGCCGGGCGATCCGCATGCCGACTTTTTGCAGGCGGTGGGTTTCCCGGCCTTCTTGTTTATCGATTTCCTGGGCTTGGGCGAAGTCCTTCTCGAGCATCTGCTCAACCTCGGTGGCGAACGGGATATCCACGGTCAGCAACATCACTTCGAAATTCAATCGGAACGAACGGTTGTCCAAGTTCGCACTGCCGATGGCGCTGATTTCCCGGTCGATCAGCACCACTTTCTGATGCAGGAAACCCGGCTGATAACGGAACACCCGCACACCGGCGCGCACCGCTTCAAACGCATACAGGCTGGAAGCCGCGTAGACGACCTTGTGGTCCGGGCGTGAGGGCAGCAGGATGCGCACGTCCACCCCGCGTAGCACCGCCAGGCGTAACGCCGCGAACACCGCTTCGTCAGGAATGAAATAGGGCGTTGTGATCCAGACGCGTTCGCTGGCCGCGTGAATGGCCTCGACGAAAAACAATGAGCAGGTTTCGTACGCATCGGCCGGGCCGCTGGCCAACAACTGGCAGAGCACACCGTCGTCCGGATAAGCGTCTGGCAAGATCAGCGGAGGCAACGAGCGGGCCGCCCAGAACCAGTCTTCGGCAAACGACTCCTGCATGCTTCCCACCACGGGCCCGCAGACTTCGACATGGGTGTCGCGCCACGGTGCCAAGGGCGGTTTTTCGCCCATGTATTCATCGCCCACGTTATGTCCGCCGACGAAACCCAGGACGCCGTCCACCACGACGATCTTGCGATGGTTTCGAAAATTGACCTGGAACCGGTTGAGCCAGCCGCTACGGGTGGCGAAGGCTTTCACGTGGACACCGCCGTCGCGCAACGCCTGGACGTAGCGGTGGGGCAGTGAATGGCTGCCGATGCGGTCATATAGCAGATACACCGCCACGCCTTCGGCGGCCTTCTTCAGAAGCAGTGTGTGTAAGCGCTGGCCGAGACGGTCGTCGTGGATGATGAAAAACTGAATCAACACGGCTTCTTGCGCGGCGGCGATTGCCTGGAAAATCGCCTCGAACGTCGCATACCCATTGATCAGCAATCGCACCTGATTATTCGCCAGGCACGGTGTGCGCCCCAACTTGGGCATGGCCCGTAACGAGGCGTAGGCCTGGGAGGCACGAGCGGTCAGGGCCTCTTCGACCCATGGGCGCCAGTTCAATTCGGAGATCGCCTTGCGCATCTCCTCGTTGGCTTGCCGGCGCGCCTTGATGTAGCCGTCGAAGGTGCTGCGTCCGAAAACCAGGTAGGGGATCAACGTCAGGTAGGGAATGAACACCAGCGACAGGGCCCAGGCGATCGAGCCTTGGGCTGTGCGCACCGTCAGTACCGCATGGACAGCGGCGATGGAACCCAGGGTGTGGAGGAGTGCGATCAGGTAACCAAAGACATGGGGGCCGAAAAAATCCATGGGACAGCCTTGCTCCTGAAACTTCAATGCTTAACAGACCATGTTCCTGGGTGAATGTCGCTATTTAATTCACTCTTCCGGGGTCTGAACCGAAGCCTGTGGGCGGCGTCTAACGGCCACTTGTCCTCTGGAGTTTGTGCAATGAATGTTCGTCTGCTGGGTTTGGCCTTGGCGGTTGGCTTGTCGGTTCCGATGGCGGCTCAGGCGCAGATGCTTCAACCGGGTTTGTGGGAACTGACCACCAGCAACATGAAAGTTGATAACCAGAACCTGCCGGACCTGCAGCTTCTGCTGGGCCAAGTGCAAAACCAGATGACCCCGGAGCAACGGGCGATGCTGGAGAAGCAGGGCATCACCATGGGCGGCAAAGGCATTCGTGTATGCCTGACCCCGGCGCAGGTGCAAACCAATGACATTCCGCTGCAAGACCCGCAATCGGGTTGCAAGCAGCAGATCACCGACCGTACCGGTAATCAGTGGAAGTTTCGTTTTAGCTGCCCAAAAGCCCAGGGCAGTGGCGTCGCGACGTTCCAGAGCGATCGTGAATTCACCACCAAGGTCAACGGCACCTTCAATGCGACTGGCATCCAACAGAATGGCAGCCTCGATACGCGTGCGGTGTGGTTGGGGCAGGATTGCGGGACGGTCAAGCCGAGGGCCTGACCCTCCTTTTCAGACACAGAGGGCTCAAGGCCGACTCAAAGCCTCATACAGCGTATTGAGGTTGTACTCGAACAACCCAGTGAAAGTACTGGCCGGTCCGCTGGCCGCGAGGGCGTCGGAGTACAGCGTACCGCCGATGTGCGCGCCGCTCTCGTCGGCAATCTGCTTGAGCAGGCGCGCATCCTTGATGTTTTCCATGAATATCGCTTTGACTTTAGCCTGACGGATCTGGGTAATCAGCGCCGCAACTTCAGCAGCCGATGGTTCACGTTCAGTGGACAAACCCTGGGGCGCCATGAACTCGATGCCGTAGGCCTGGCCCAGGTAACCGAATGCATCGTGGGACGTCACGATCTTGCGATTGCCGGGTGGCAATGCACCGAGCTTGGCCTTGGCTTCGGCGAGCAGGGCGTAGATTTTCTTCAGGTACGCCTGGCTGTTGCGTTCGTAATCGGCCTTGTTGGCCGGGTCGGCGGCTTCCAGCGCCTTGGTGATGTTGCTGACATACAACTCAGCATTCGCCAGGTTATGCCAGGCGTGCGGATCGGGGATGGTTTCGCCATCTTCATCCAGTGAGCGTGGGATCACCCCACGACTGGCGCTGATCACCGGTGCGCTGGTTTCGGTGCTGGTGACCAGGCGATCCAGCCACGGCTCGAAGCCCAACCCATTCTTGATGATCAGCTTTGCCTTGAGCAGCGCCTTGGCGTCGTCAGGCGTAGGTTCGTAGGTGTGCGCATCGGCGTCGGGGCCGACCATGTTGGTGATTTGGATATGCTCACCGCCGACCTGTTGGGTCATGTCGGCGAGGATGCTGAAGCTGGTCACTACCTGAAGTTTTTCGGCGGCAGATAAAGACATGGACAGCATCAGACTGAACAGCACGAGCAGGACGCGCATCGGGAAACACCTCATTGGGATGTGAGCAAAGGCGGGCGGCGCAGCAAGCCGTGCACCGGACCGAACACCACGGACAACAGATACAACGCACCCGCCACCAGTACGATGGCGGGCCCGCTGGGCAGCGATAGGTAGAAGGACAACAACAGGCCAAGCCACACCGACAGGCAACCGAGCAGCGCCGCGACCATCATCAGGACCGGCAGTCGACGGCTCCAGAACCGCGAAGCGGCAGCCGGCAGCATCATCAGGCCGACCACCATCAACGCACCGATGGCTTGGAAGCCGATCACCAGGTTCAACACCACCAAGGTCAGGAACACACCATGGGCCAAGGGACCCAGGCGACTGACGGTTTGCAGGAACAGCGGATCCAGGGTGTCGAGAAGCAGGGGTCGGTAAATCAGCGCCATCGCTACCAGGCTGGCTCCGGAAACCCAGAGCATGCCGGTGAGCGTCGGGCCGTCTACTGCCAGTGCTGATCCAAACAACAAATGAAGCAGGTCCAGGCGCTTGCCGGCCATGCCGAGTATCAACACACCAGCTGCCAAGGAAATGGGATAGATCGCCGCGAGGCTGGCGTCTTCCCGTAGACCGGTACGACGGGTGATCCACGCCGCGAGCCCGGCCATACCCAGGCCCGCACCGAGACCGCCCAGTGTCAGGGCCGGCAGGCTCAGCCCGGCGAACCAGAACCCCAGGGCCGCGCCGGGCAGGATGCCGTGGGCCACGGCGTCGCCGATCAGGCTCATGCGGCGCAGAATCAAAAAGACCCCCAGCGGGGCCGTGCTGCATGCCAATACCAGGCCGCCAAGCAAGGCCCGACGCATGAAGACGAACTCCTGAAAAGGTTGCCAGAAATGGGTGGCCGCGAGCATCAGGCCACCCATGTGCAAGGTTGCTGGGCAATCAACTCGACACTGCGATCCAGTACGCAGCCGGTATGGTTGATCAGCAATGTGTCCGGCATGTGCTCGCGTACCGCCGCCAAGTCATGGCAGACCACCACCACAGTCCTGCCTGCAGCGTGCCAGCCGTGAATGTGTTTCCACAGCAGTGCCTGGCCTTGTTCGTCGAGTGCTGCGTGGGGCTCGTCGAGCAACAGCAGTGGCGCTTCAGCCAGACTCAAGCGAGCGAGCAGGGCGCGTTGTAACTCGCCGCCAGACAGCGCCATCAACGGACGATGTTCCAGACCTGCCAGCGCCCAGTCTTCCAGGGCGGCCTGGAGCAACTGTCTTCGCATCGCTGGCGTGTGGCGGTTACCCCAGGAACCGGCGGCCACCAACTCTTGCAAGCTGATGGGGAATTGCCGATCCAGATGTAGCTGCTGTGGCAGGAACGAGACACCGCCACGCCGTGGAACATCCAGCGAGACTTTCCCGGAGAGCGGTTTTTGCAGCCCCGCGAGCACTTTCAGCAAGCTGCTTTTACCTGAGCCATTGGCGCCGATGATGGCGGTCAGGCTACCCGCCGGCCGCTCCAGGTTCAGCGCCGGCGTGAGGGGCTGTCCGGGCGCGCCCCAGCGCAACGCGTGGCAACGGATCATGATGCCTCCCGCTGCCAGCGGCTTTCGGCCACGGCGTCATGGGCGTGCAGGCTTTCGGCGTGGACGACGCGAACATCCAGGGCGACGATGTGGGATGACCGCTGCAAGGCGGCGCTTAATCGCCGAGCGGCATCCTCGCAGAACATCAGGTTCTGGCCGTTGGCTAGGGCGAAGGCTTGCTCATCGGCGCGTTTGACTGCAGTTTGCACAGCAGTGCCGAGGGCGGCTTCAGCGTCGTTGATCAGAGACAGCAGTGGCAATTCGTCGACGTTGGCCTCCAATCTTAGACTCAGCGTCGCGGTACTGCGCTGGCTATGGGGGGTAGCCACAATGCCGTTTGCTGAGCCCAACCAGGCGAGGATGTCGGCGTGCTCGAGTCTCTTGTTAGCGAAGTCGTTCACGAATTGTTGCTGGATCAACTGTCGTGCCAGTGCTGCTGAGCAAGGACAGGTGGAAGAGTAGGGAATCTGAATTTTCAGTTCCACGTGGAACAGTGCGTTTCTCAGCTGCGCTTCAATGCTCACCGGATAACGCTTCCAACCAGCCAAGGGGCTGATCAGCGCCGGACGCTTGAGCAGCAAATCTGTGTGAATACTTAGTGACGCAGTCTGGGATAAGCCTTCATGGCTATCGAGAAACTGCTGCAGTATGCGGCGCAGGAGTATCGGCGAAAGCGGCGTCTCTTCCAGCATTTCCAACGCCAAGTACAGGCGTGACATGTGAATGCCCCGAGCATCTCCATTGTCGAGGCTGACACCCGCGTCAGCGACCGCGCTGAGACGCTGACCGTCGATTAACACGGGTATTGCGATGCCACACATGCCGACCCAATCGAGGGGCAACGCTTGGCGTGAAACCTGCGCAGCAACGTCTGGCAGTGTTAACGCATTCATGGTCAAGGTCCATCGTAGGTTCGAGTTAATGTTATAGTATAACAGTAAATTCGAAGAAACCTTTTCCATGAACGGAGTTTCATCTGCTCCGCTCACGTTCCACGTGAAACATCAGCGTGACGAATCTTGGCAACCGTTCATACGACCGCAGACGAATTTTCCGGCGCTACCGCCCGAGCTGGAAAACCGATTGATCGTCGTCCAGCCAACACGCCGACTGTATCCAACCCAACTCTCTCCGTCAGACGCCACTCCTGTAAAGAACGTCAGCTGTCCGTAACGACTGTTGGTTTGCGCCCAATAACGATGACTGAGCGCTTCAAAACCACGCAAATAAATCGTACTTCCAATGGTCGCGACGCTGTAGGCATTGCCTTGGCCATCCACACAAGCCAGCAAATTCGCGCTGCGGGTGCAGGTCGCCAAGAGCGGGTTTTGCGCCGAAGCGCTCAGCACCCACAGTAGCAACGGGCTCGCTAATACGAATTTCAGGTAGTTGCGCATTGATTAATCTCAGACCGTTGAGGGCTGCGGGACTGGTTGAACTGTGTTGTTATACTATAACATAAAAAGCACGCAGACCTTGAACCCAGTCAAAAGCCTGAAACGAGCCGCAACACGCGTGAACAGCGTGAGCAACGGCCGCCCCGATGAGGATATACCTGATGCCCAATCGCCTTCCTGTCACCGTACTTTCCGGATTCCTCGGTGCCGGTAAAAGCACGCTGCTCAATTACGTGTTGCGTAATCGCGACAATCTACGGGTCGCCGTGATCGTCAACGATATGAGCGAGATCAACATCGATGGCAGCGAAGTCCAGCGTGATGTCACCCTGAACCGTGCCGAAGAGAAGCTGGTGGAAATGAGCAATGGCTGCATCTGCTGCACGCTGCGCGAGGACTTGCTGGAGGAAGTCGGTCAGCTCGCCAGGGAAGGGCGCTTCGATTATCTGCTGATCGAGTCGACGGGTATTTCTGAACCCTTGCCGGTGGCTGAAACCTTCACGTTTCGCGATGAAGAGGGCCGCAGCCTGGCCGATGTCGCCCGGCTCGACACGATGGTGACGGTGGTTGATGGCGTGAATTTCCTGCTGGATTTCCAGGCCGCCGAAAGCCTTGCGTCACGGGGTGAAACCTTGGGCGAGGAAGACGAGCGCTCGATTACTGACCTGTTGATCGAACAGATCGAGTTCGCCGACGTGATTTTGATCAGCAAAATCGACCTGATCAGCCGTCACGAACGGGAGGAGTTGGTCGCCATTCTGCAACGTCTCAACGCCCAGGCCCGGATCATCCCCATGGTCATGGGGCAGGTCCCCCTGGGGAGCATTCTCGACACCGGTCTTTTCGATTTTGAACGCGCGGCTCAAGCCCCCGGCTGGCTACAGGAGCTGCGCGGCGAGCACGTGTCCGAGACCGAAGAATATGGCATCGCCTCGACGGCCTATCGGGCGCGCCGACCCTTTCATCCCCAGCGGTTTTTCAATTTGATCGACCGCCCATGGACCAATGGCAAGCTCCTACGCTCGAAGGGTTTCTTCTGGCTGGCCAGCAAACCCGAAGAAGCGGGCAGTTGGTCCCAGGCCGGTGGCTTAATGCGGCATGGGTTTGCCGGGCGCTGGTGGCGTTTCGTGCCAAAAAGCCAATGGCCGCAGGACGAAGAAAGCACCGCTGCCATCCTGAACAACTGGCTTGCGACCACGGGCGATTGCCGTCAGGAGTTGGTATTCATCGGGCAAAACATCGACTTCACCCGGCTCAGCGCGGAGTTGGATGCCTGCCTGCTCACCGACGCTGAAATGGCCCTGGGTGCCGAAAGTTGGCGCTTGCTGCCGGACCCGTTCGGCCCGTGGCATGACGAGGTCGCGGCGTGATGCTGGCGCCCACTCTGAAAAAGGCTGCGCAGGTGCGGCAGGTCCAGGGCGAAACGCCGCGGATTCTGACGCAGATCCTGGACGACGGCACCAACCTGGCGGTCTGGCAGCGTGAGCTTCCGGCCCACATCCACGATTTTTCGGCGTTGGTGCTTTCGCTGGATGAGCCTCTGGCTGAGTCGCTGGTTCTCGAATTGCCGGAAGAGGACGCGCCACCGGCGTTGAACGGTCTCGCCAAGGGCTTCAGCGACCTGCAAGGCTACGAAGGCTTTATCGCCGACGTCGCCTGGCTGGTCAGCGCCTTTGCTTGCCTGCTGGGGGCTCGGCGCATCGGCCTGCGTCTACGAACGCTGGACAAGGCCATGTGCCCGCGCTTTCACGTCGACCACGTGCCAGTACGGCTGATCACCACTTACGCCGGCGTCGGCAGCCAGTGGCTGGAGGAAGGCGCCATGGACCGTCTATGCCTGGCGCAGCCCGAAGCCGAGCCAAGCGATCCGCGGGTGATCCAGCAGCTTTGCAGCGGTGATGTGGCGTTGCTTAAAGGCGAGAAATGGCACGGCAATGAAGGTTTCGGTCTGATCCATCGTTCGCCGGAGCCGGCCCCGGGGGAACGTCGATTGATCCTCACGCTGGACTGGCTGGCCTAAGGCTTGAGCCAGGTACCCTGGCTTTGCCCTTCACAAAACGGCTGGAGATAAGCCGCATCGGTGGCCACGCCGTAATAGTGAATATCCTGGTGGTAGGGCATATTGGCGACTTGGGCGTTGCTGCAGATACCAAACGCGCCGCCAGGGCACTGATCGACGTACTGCACCTCGACTTTTTGCCCGGCGAGGCTTGGCTGGCAGAAACCGTCGGCGAACAACTTCTGCGGAATGTTGCGGTTCTGCTGGCAGACTTTCACATCGAGGCGTTCCGCCTGACTGTGCACCACACAGGCCTGGGCCAGTGCCTGGTTCGAAGTCAGTGCCAGTAACAACCAGCCGATCATCCGCATTTTCACCTCCATCGAAAGCCGTCGATTATGTTGCAGAACATTCCCACCCATGTCATCGCCGGCCCCTTGGGCGCGGGCAAGACCAGTTTGATCAAGCAACTGCTGGCCCAGCGCCCGGCCAACGAACGCTGGGCGGTGTTGATCAACGAGTTCGGCCAGATCGGCCTGGACGCCGCGCTGCTGACCCAGGCCGCCGATGGTATCGCACTGGGCGAGGTGGCCGGGGGGTGTTTGTGTTGCGTCAACGGTGCGCCCTTTCAGGTCGGTCTCGGTCGTTTGCTGCGCAAGGCGCGACCGCACCGACTGTTCATCGAACCTTCCGGGCTGGGCCATCCGGCGCAACTGATGCGGCAACTGAGCGAAGCGCCCTGGCTCGGGGTGCTGACGGTCCAGCCTTGTGTGCTGGTGCTGGATGCCCAGGCGATGGCGGCGGGCAAGCCGTTGCCCGATGCCCAACGACAAACTTTGGACTGCGCCGGATTGTTGGTGTTGAACAAATCCGAAAACCTCACCGAAACCGATCGCGCTCGCATCACTGCGCAACTGCCGCCGCGTGGGCTGTACTGGACACAACAGGCGGTGTTGCCGATTGAGCGACTGCCGGGGTTGGCGGCTCGAGGGAGTGGGGTTGTGGATAACGTGGTCTTGCCCAAGGACGTGGGACAGATGTCAGCCATCTGGACAGACCCGAAGTCGCCGATCTGCCTGTATCAGCAGCAGGAAGGCAGCTGGAGTATCGGCTGGCGCTGGCATCCGAGCCAGTCATTCGACACGGCGGCATTGGCTCAATGGCTGCTGGGCTGGGGTTGGAAACGCGCGAAGCTGGTTATCCACAGCGCCGACGGCTGGGTATCAGCCAATGCGTTGGACGGCGCCGCACTGGATTGGAAAGCCAGCGAGTGGCGCCAGGACTCACGGATCGAACTGATTTTCGATGAGCTGCAAGACGTCGATGCCCTGCAAGCCGGTCTGGCGAATTGTCGGTACCCCTGAGTCAGTCGTGTTTCAAGGCTTCCACTTGTTGTGTTCCTGACGCCACTGGCTCAACTCGATGACCTCAGCCCTGGGCCTGGTCTGGGCCGGTTCAATCGGCGTGGGCGGTGATTCCTCGAATGGCATCGGGTAGGGGGCCAGCTCGATGTGCGCGCTGTGGGCACCGAACTGGGTAATGGTGCCCGAATGGCGGGTTTCACCCGTGACGGTAAATTCGAAATTATAGATACGCGCCAAGCGTCGTCGTCCGTTTGCATCTTTCACGAAGCCGATCTTTTTCAGCGCCACGTTCCCGTCCAGCAGCTCGATCTTGAGGTTGGCGCAATGCTGCATGACCCTCGCCAAGGCCCGTTCGCGCAAGCCATGGTTATGCCACAGCCAGGCGCCGCCGGTAGCCAGCAGCATCAGCACGAAAATATTTCCAAGGGTCAGCATGAACGAAGTGCTCCAACAAGTTGCGGTCAGCTTAACTGTGTCGCCGGTCTGTCGTATAGGCTGCGTTTAGTCGCATACTGCGCGGCTCGAATTTCAATCGTTTTACGGAAACTTCCCGCATGAAACGTACACCTCATCTGCTTGCCATCCAGTCTCACGTGGTATTCGGTCACGCCGGCAACAGCGCTGCCGTGTTTCCGATGCAGCGGATTGGGGTGAATGTATGGCCGCTTAATACCGTGCAGTTCTCCAATCACACTCAATACGGGCAATGGACTGGGGAAGTGCTTGCACCGCATCAGATACCGGCCTTGGTGGAGGGCATCGCGGCGATCGGTGAGCTGGGTAATTGCGATGCGGTGCTGTCCGGTTACCTGGGCAGCGCCGCCCAGGGGCGGGCGATCCTGACGGGGGTAGCGCGGATCAAGGTTGCCAACCCCAAGGCCCTGTACCTGTGCGACCCCGTCATGGGGCATCCAGAGAAAGGCTGCATCGTGGCGCCCGAAGTGAGTGAGTTTCTGCTGGAAGAAGCCGCTGCCGTGGCGGACCTTATGTGCCCGAACCAGCTGGAGCTGGACAGTTTTTCGGGGCGCAAGGCGCAATCACTGCTGGACTGCCTGGCCATGGCCCGTGCATTGCTCGCTCGTGGGCCCAAAGCGGTGTTGGTCAAGCATCTGGCCTATCCCGGCAAGCCCGATGACAGCTTCGAAATGCTGCTGGTGACCGCCGACGGCAACTGGCATCTCCGCCGTCCGCTGCTGGCTTTCCCTCGCCAGCCGGTGGGCGTGGGTGACCTGACGTCGGGGTTGTTCCTGGCGCGGATACTGTTGGGGGATAGCCTGGTGGCGGCGTTCGAGTTCGCCGCCGCAGCGGTGCATGAGGTGCTGCTGGAAACCCAGGCCTGCGCCAGCTACGAGCTGCAACTGATCCGAGCCCAGGATCGGATTGCCCATCCACGAGTGCGTTTCGAGGCGGTGCCGATCAGCCTCTGATCGGCACCGTGGAAATGCTGCAAATCCTGTGGGAGCGAGCTTGCTCGCGATGAGGGCATCACATTCAACATAGATGTTGGCTGTGACATCGCCATCGCGAGCAAGCGCGCGCCCACATTGATCTTTGTCGATCCGTTAAGGCCCGTCCGCCTTGATCTCCTGATACCGCTTTTCCAGCTCCTGGCGGATCTGCCGGCGTTGCTGGGCTTGTTCATAACGGCGCTTTTCTTCGCCGTTCTGCGGTTGCAACGGAGGGACAACAGCCGGCTTGCGCTGGTCATCCACCGCAACCATGGTGAAAAAACAGCTATTGGTGTGGCGTACCGAGCGTTCGCGAATGTTTTCGGTCACGACTTTGATCCCCACTTCCATCGACGTGTTGCCGGTGTAGTTCACCGACGCCAGGAAGGTCACCAGCTCGCCGACATGAATCGGCTCACGAAAGATCACCTGGTCGACCGAGAGGGTCACCACGTAGCGTCCGGCGTAGCGGCTGGCGCAGGCATAGGCGACTTCGTCGAGGTATTTGAGCAGGGTGCCGCCATGGACATTGCCAGAGAAGTTGGCCATATCGGGGGTCATCAACACCGTCATCGACAGTTGGGCGTTTCCGGGTTCCATAACGTTCTCACGGTTCAAGGCAGCAATTCGGGGAGTGCACCTCTGCGGGTGCTGGTGAGTGGCCGAACAGGCCACCAGGTTTTCAAAACCACCGATATCGGGACGCTGCGCCTGTGGTTGCCGTCACGCGCCGATGGATCTGTTTCCATATATTGCACCGTCTTTTTGTCGGAAGTCGCGGTGTTACCCTTCAAAAGCCCGTTGCGAGGGCAATTCCTACAAGGGAAACGGACTTATCTGGCTCTGGGATGAGTCACTTTTTGAACAGGGAGCCCCGACATGCATGCCATCAGCTTCATCCAAGACTTGGCGATCATCATGATGGCTGCGGGGCTGGTGACCGTACTCTTTCATCGCTTCAAACAACCGGTGGTACTGGGCTACATCGTGGCCGGCTTCATCATCGGCCCGCATACACCACCGTTCGGCTTCATTCACGATGAAGACACGATCAAGACATTGGCCGAACTCGGGGTGATTTTCCTGATGTTTTGCCTGGGCCTGGAATTCAGCCTGCGCAAGTTGTTCCAGGTCGGGGCCACAGCGTTTATCGCAGCGTTCCTCGAAATCGTGCTGATGATCTGGATCGGCTACGAAATTGGTCGCTGGTTCGACTGGAGCACCATGGACTCGCTGTTCCTCGGCGCCATCCTGGCGATCTCCTCGACCACCATCATCGTCAAGGCCCTCAACGACCTGAAGATGAAGAACGAGCGCTTCGCGCAGCTGATTTTCGGGGTGTTGATCGTCGAGGACATCCTGGGTATCGGCATCATCGCCTTGTTGTCGAGCATTGCCGTCAGCGGCACAGTGAGTTCCGGCGAGGTGTTTTCCACCGTCGGCAAGCTGTCGCTGTTCATGATCGTCGCGTTGGTCATCGGCATCCTGTTGGTGCCGAGGGTGCTGGCCTACGTGGCGAAGTTCGACAGCAATGAAATGCTGCTGATTACTGTGCTAGGCCTGTGTTTCGGTTTCTGCCTGCTGGTGGTGAAGCTGGAATACAGCATGGTGCTGGGAGCGTTCCTGATCGGTGCGATCATGGCCGAATCCCGGCAACTGCTGAAAATCGAGCGGCTGGTGGAGCCGGTGCGTGATCTGTTCAGCGCGATTTTCTTTGTCGCCATCGGGCTGATGCTCGATCCGGCCATATTGCTGCAATACGCCTGGCCGATTGCCGTGATCACTGGCGCCGTGGTGCTCGGCAAGATGCTGTCCTGCGGCCTCGGTGCCTTTATCGCGGGCAACGACGGACGCACCTCACTGCGCGTTGGGATGGGGCTTTCACAGATCGGCGAGTTTTCCTTCATCATCGCCTCGCTGGGGATGACCTTGCAGGTGACCAGCGACTTCCTCTATCCGGTAGCGGTGGCCGTCTCGGTGTTGACCACACTGATGACGCCGTACCTGATCCGGGCTGCCGATCCGTTGTCCGTCAAGTTGGCAACGGTCATGCCGCAACGGCTGACGCGGGTGCTGGGGATGTATGGCGAGTGGCTGCGCAGCATCCAGCCCCAAGGTGAGGGGGCGGTGGTAGCCTCGATCATCAGACGGATTTTGTTGCAGGTCGGGATCAACCTGGCCCTGGTCATCGCGATTTTTGTCTCGGGTGGCTATTTTGCCGAACGGATGTCGGCCTATCTGCAAGCGTGGATCAGTGATCCGAGCTGGCAGAAAGCATTGATCTGGGGCGGGGCTTTGTTGCTGTCGCTACCGTTTTTGATTGCCGCGTACCGCAAACTCAAGGCGCTGTCGATGTTGCTGGCGGAGATGGGCGTGAAGCCGGAGATGGCGGGCCGCCACACCCAGCGCGTGCGCCGGGTGATCGCCGAGGTGATCCCGCTGCTCTCGCTGCTGGTGATCTTCCTGCTATTGGCCGCCTTGTCGGCCAGCATCCTGCCGACCAACAAGTTGCTGGTATTGATCGCCGTGGTGGCGACTGCCGTGGCGGCACTGCTCTGGCGCTGGTTCGTCCGCCTGCATACGCGGATGCAGGTGGCCTTGCTCGACACCCTGGACAATCACAAGGACTCGTCCGGGCATTGAACGGCGGCGGGCGCCCGGCGGATCAGCTTTCCAGCCAGACGTCCCGGGCCCAGTGCCAAACCGATTCCCAGGTCTCCTCGGCGATCAGTTCTTCTTCGGCCTGCCACAGCACGACGGTGCCATCTTCTTCGACGCAATAATAATCGTCGCCGTCCTGGCAGATCGGGATCAGGCTGCGGTCGACACCGGCATCCCAGGCATTGGCGGCCACGTCCGGCAGGTAGGTGTGGGATTGTGGATCGGTGACGGTCACCGGTTCCAGGCTGCCGTAGACCACATCGCTGACGGTCAGCAAAAACTCCCGGAAGACGAATGGGATATCGATGAACAACTGCTCTTCGATCTCTACCAGCAAGTCTTCGTCGGGCAACTCCAGCGGGACCGGTACGGGCTCGTTGGCTTCACGCAATTGTTCGATGATTTCTTCCACGTCCGGGGATCCTCTTTCTCGATGGCGCGGTTTGTATGGAGCGGTTTATACAGTAGCTCGCCATAGATGCAACCGCGAAATAGAAAACCCCGGCCAGAGCCGGGGTTCTTTTATTTCAACATGCGAAATGCGAAAAGGTTCAACCGTTCTGGCGGATACCGGCCACCAGCCAAGGCTGGTCATCGCCCTGGGCACGTTCCATGTTCCAGCTTTCGCTGAACGCTTCGCCCTTGTCGAAGCGAGAGTCCTTCGACAAGCCGCTGAAGGTCAGGGTGGCGATGGTCTTGTCGGCGCGATCGTCGACACCGTCCAGTTGCACCTGCAGATTGTCGATGTAGGTGGACTGGAAGCCATCACCCAGTTCGCTGCGCTCGCGCTTGAGGAACTCCAGCAATTGCGGGGTCACGAATTCGGCGATCTTGTCCATTTCGTTCGCGTCCCAATGCTGCTGCAAGGACATGAAGTGGCTGCGCGCGGCTTCGATGAAGCGTTGTTCGTTGAACCAGGCCGGCGCGTTGATGACCGGACGAGCGGCCACAGGCGCCGCCGAACCACCGAAGATGGAACCACTGGCAGGCTGCTGGTTGAACACTTCACGTTGCATCGGCGCATGGCCAGCCGGAGCGAGCTGCTCTTGCTGCTTGCGGCGACGGGCGGCAATGAAGCGGAAGACCAGGAAGGCGATGACCGCCATGATCAGGATGTCGAAGATCTGCATGCCCTGGAAGCCGTCGCCCATGAACATGGAGGCGAGCAGGCCACCGGCGGCGATGCCGGCCAGGGGGCCGAGCCAGCGCGAAGCACCGCTGGCCTTGGTGGCTGCGCCAGCGGCACCGGCCGCACCTGCGGTGGCAGCGGTAGAACCGGCGGCAGAGGACGGCGCCATCTGGCTGGTCTGGTGAGTCGGGGCTGCCCCCGAGCTTTTACCACCGCCAAAGCGCTTGGCGGCATTGGCGTCGATGGCCATTGTCAGGCCGATGCACAACGCCATGGCGACGCTAAGAAAACGTTTCATATAAAGGCATTCCCATTTGTGGATAGCACGCGCGCCATGTTGCACAGCTGAACTGTTGCTGGCTAGCGACAGAGTGTTTCGGGCTTTTGCGTGACAGCTGAGGTTCAGCTTCAGCTATGCAAGAGGGCTTGTTCGCTTTGGGCTGTAGGAAAGGGGAACAAGTTCTATCGGAAATTCCTTGGAGTCCCTAGAACAACTGTGGGAGCGAGCTTGCTCGCGATAGCGGTGTGTCAGTCAGCATCAATAATGACTGATCGACCGCTATCGCGAGCAAGCTCGCTCCCACAGGGCCTACACAAATCTCTAGATCGCCTCGAGCTTGGCATACCCAAGCATCAGCCACTTGCTGCCTTCGCTGAAGTTCACCTGCACCCGGGCTTGGGCGCCGGCGCCTTCGAAGTTGAGGATTACGCCGTCACCGAATACCGAATGCCGAACGGTCTGGCCGAGGCTGAAGCCGGTTTCCGGGATATCGCTGCCGCCGAACAGGCTGCTGGTGCTTTGCTGCTGGCCACCGCCGAACGGACGGCTGACGCTGTTGGACAGCCGGACTTCCTGGATAAGACCCTTTGGCACTTCGCGTACGAAGCGCGACACCTTGTTGTAGGTCTCGCTGCCATACAAGCGTCGGGTTTCGGCGTAAGTCAGCACCAGGTTCTGCATGGCGCGAGTGATGCCGACGTAGGCCAGGCGGCGTTCCTCTTCCAGGCGTCCCGGCTCTTCCAGGCTCATCTTGTGGGGGAACAGGCCTTCTTCCATGCCTACGAGGAACACGTAGGGGAATTCCAGGCCCTTGGCGCTGTGCAAGGTCATCAGTTGGATGCTGTCTTCATGCTCGTCGGCCTGGGTGTCGCCGGCCTCCAGGGACGCGTGACCGAGGAACGCCGACAGCGGCGTCAGGTCGGCGTCTTCTTCGGTGGTCTCGAAGTTGCGTGCGGCGCTGACCAGTTCCTCAAGGTTTTCTACCCGTGCCTGGCCTTTCTCGCCTTTTTCCGCTTCGTGATAGGCGATCAGGCCGGACTGCTCGATGACCGTCTGGGTCATCAAGTGCAGCGGCATCTCCCCACACTTGGCGGCCAGGTCTTCGATCAGGTCCATGAAGGCCTTCAGGGCACCCGCGGCGCGTCCGGTCACGCCTTTATTGGCCACCAGTTGACGCATGGCTTCCCACATCGACACATGGCTGTGGCGTGCATGATCGCGAATCGCTTCGACGGTCTTCTCGCCGATGCCCCGCGTCGGTACGTTGATCACCCGCTCCAGGGCGGCGTCGTTGCCGCGCCCTTCGAGCAGGCGGAGATAGGCCATGGCGTTCTTGATTTCGGCGCGCTCGAAAAAGCGCTGGCCGCCATAGATGCGGTACGGGATCCGTTCGCGCAACAAGGCTTCTTCCAGCACCCGCGACTGGGCGTTGGAGCGATACAGAATGGCGATGTCGCTGCGGGCCAGACCGGTTTTCAGCGCGCTCTCGATGGTTTCCACCACGTAGCGGGCTTCATCGTGTTCGTTGAAGGCCGCGTAGAGATTGATCGCTTCGCCTTCGCCGCCATCAGTCCACAGTTCCTTGCCCAGACGCCCGGTATTGTTGGCGATCAGGGCGTTGGCGGCCTTGAGGATGCCGGCGGTAGAGCGGTAGTTCTGTTCCAGGCGGATGACTTCGGCGTCAGGAAAATCCGCCGAGTACTGGTGGATGTTCTCGATCTTGGCGCCGCGCCAGCCGTAGATCGACTGGTCGTCATCGCCCACGACCATCAGGCTGTCGCCGCCTTTGGCCAATAGGCGCAACCAGGCGTATTGCACGGCGTTGGTGTCCTGGAACTCGTCCACCAAGACATGCCGGAAGCGCTTTTGATAATGAGCCAGCAGGCCTGGGTGATCGCGCCACAGGTCCAATGCTCGCAGCAGCAGTTCGGAAAAATCGATGACCCCGGCACGTTGGCACGCCGCCTCGTAGGCTTCGTAGATGCTGCGCATGGTCGCCAGGAACAGGTCGCCGCTGGCCTGGATGTGTTGTGGGCGCAGGCCTTCGTCTTTCTGGCCGTTGATGAACCACTGGGCCTGACGGGCCGGCCAGCGCTGCTCGTCCAGGCCCAGCTCGCGGATCACCCGCTTGACCAGCCGCTGCTGGTCATCGCTGTCCAGGATCTGGAAGGTCTGGCTCAGGCCGGCTTCCTGCCAGTGCGCCCGCAGCAGGCGATGCGCCAGGCCGTGGAACGTACCGACCCACATGCCGGCCGGGTTGATGCCCATCAACTGCTCGATGCGATGACGCATCTCGGCAGCGGCCTTGTTGGTGAAAGTCACCGACAGGATCGAATGAGGCGAGGCGTTTTCGACCTGGATCAACCAGGCGATACGGTGCACCAGCACTCGGGTTTTACCGGAGCCGGCACCGGCCAGGACCAACTGACGGCCCACGGAGGCGGCTACGGCCTGGCGTTGGGCATCGTTGAGGGAGTTCAGCAGAAGGGAGAGATCATCGCGCATCGGGGCATTCTAGGGTGCGGCGTCACCCCGGGCAAACCGAGCTTTGCCTTTGCCGATAAAAGACCGGTCGATGATGACCGGTTGGTCATGGGCTACAGGCACTGGCGGGGCTCGCTTGAGGGCCGTTACGCCCAATAAAATAGCGACTTTTTCAGCACTTTTATGAGCTGGGGCAGTGTGGGATGGCGTTTGGCTTGTGTATGCTCGGTGCACGTTTCAGGTTCTCCATGCTTCACTGAATAAGAACAAAAACAGTGCCTATGACCCTCAATTCCGATCTGGCGGGCCCCTGTGTGGAGCCGCGGGTCATTCGCAAGCAGTACGCCATGGAAATGGCGGTCGAACGCACGCGTCTGCTTTACCAGGGTTCACTGCTGCCCACGCTGTTCATGCTGGTCAACGGTCTGGTCTGCGCCGCTCTGCTATGGGGGCCGGCGCACTACTTTCTGGTCAGTGTCTGGCTGGTCTGGTTGCTGTCATTGGTCGCGTTACGGGTGATTCAGGTGGCCGCCTTCGATTCGGCGATGCCAAGCCGTCAGGCGCACCCGGTCTGGTTGCGGATGTTTTTGCTGGGCTCGGCGATGACCGGTCTTACGCTGGCTGGGGCTGGTATCGCCCTGGTCCCGGCTGACAGCTTCCAGCAACAGGCCTGGGTCTTCGGCCTGATTGGTGCGGCCACGCTGTCGGCCAGCGTGGCTTATGCCGTGAGCCTTCCGGCGTTCCTGTCCTTTACCTTGCCGTGTCTGTTACCGGCCATCGGCTATCTCTTCTGGGGCGGTGATGAGCAGCAGCGCGGGTGGGGCTGGCTCGGGCTGGTTGTGCTGGTCTCGCTGAGCGTGGTGGCCTGGCAGGTCAACCGATTGATACAAAATGGCCTGTTGCGACGGTTTCAGAACCAGGCATTGATCGAGCATTTACAGCAGGCGCAAACCCGCAGCGCACAGCTCAACGATGCGCTGGCCCGGGAAGTCGAGCAACGTCGCTGCGCCGAGGACAAATTGCGGTTAGCCCAGGTGGGTCTTGAAGCGCGGGTCGCGCAGCGCAGCCTCGAGCTGGAGGTGGCCAGCCAGGCCCTGGGCAAGAGTGAGACGCGCTTGGCCCTGGCCCTCAAGGCCAGTGAGCTGGGGTTGTGGGACTGGAACCTGCAGACCGACGAAGTTCATCACACTCAGCTCAAGGAGCTGTTTGGCCTGGAGCCCGAGTACGTCACGGCGATGCTCAGCCATCTCACCCCGCGCCTCCATCCTCAAGACCTGCCGGCCCTCAAGCGCGCCCTCGTTGAACACCTCAAGGGCCGCAGCGAGGATTACCAGATCGAATACCGCGTGCGCCACGGCGATGGTCATTGGGTCTGGATCGAGGACCGCGGTCGGGCCGTGGAGCGCAGCGCGAGCGGGCGGGTGCTGCGCATGGTCGGCACCCGACGAAACATCAGCGCCAGTAAGGAGCTCAAGCAACAGCAACAACTGGCTGCCACGGTGTTCGAGGCCGCCAGTGAAGGCATCGTGATTTTCGATCCAGGTTTCGTGCTGCTTGCCGCTAACCAGGCGTTCACGCGGGTCACCGGCTTCAACATCGAGGACATGCTCGGGCACAACGTGGTCGACCTGCCTTGCAGTCGCGATGCTCGCCGGCATTACCCCGTCATTCGCCAAGCCCTCAAGCAGCATGGCTCCTGGCAGGGCGAGCTGGTGGAGGCGCGGGCCAATGGCGAACTGTATCCGCAGTGGCTGCAACTGAACGCGGTGCGCGATACCCGGGGAAATGTCAGTCATATAGTGGGCTTCTTCGCCGATCTGTCGGCGCGGCGTGAATCCGAAGAGCGGATGCGCTACCTCACCCATTACGACGAACTGACCGGATTGGCGAATCGCTCGCTGTTCCGTGAGCGCCTGAACGAGGCACACCAGCGGGTGCGTCAGGGCGGACGGCGCAGCCTGGCGTTGCTGCATATCAACCTGGATCGCTTCAAATTGCTCAACGACAGCCTCGGCCACGATATTGCCGACCAGCTGTTGCAGAAAATGGCGCGGCGCCTGGTCAATGCGCTGCCCGAGGCTGACACCATCGCCCGATTGTCCGGCGATGAGTTCGCGGTGCTGTTCGATGCCTATGGCAATCTATCCAGCCTGGCGCGGGTCGCGACCCGATTGTCCGCCAAGCTGCGCGTGCCGCTGACCATCGGAGGCCATGAGCTGGTGGTCAGTGCCTCCATCGGCATCAGTATGTTGCCTGACAACGCGCGCGAGATTTCCACGCTGATCAGCCAGGCGAACATGGCCATGCAACATGCCAAGCACCTGGGCGGCAACAACTTCCAGTTCTACACGGACAGCCTCCAGGCCAGCACGCTGGAGCGCCTGCAGCTGGAGAATCAGCTGCGCAAGGCCCTTGAAGAGCATCAATTGAAGGTCTTCTATCAACCCAAGTTGTGCCTGGCGACCGGACGCCTGAACGCCGCCGAGGCGTTGGTGCGCTGGGATCATCCGGTCATGGGCCGGGTTCCGCCGGTGGATTTCATTGGCCTGGCCGAGGAGACCGGGCTGATCGGGCCGATTGGCGAGTTCGTGTTGCGCCAAGCCTGCTGGCAGGCGTGCGAATGGCAGCGCCAGGGGCTCGCGCCGATCCGGGTGTCGGTCAACCTGTCAGTGCATCAGTTGCGTCAGGGCAAGCTGGTCAGCCTCGTGCGGCAAGTGTTGGAGGAAACCGGGCTGGAGCCTCAATACCTGGAATTGGAGCTGACCGAGAGCCAGTTGCTCGACAGCGTTGAACACATCATCGCCACGTTCCAGCAATTGCGCGACCTTGGGGTCAAGTTGGCGATCGACGATTTTGGCACCGGTTATTCATCCCTGAGTTACCTCAAGCGTATCCCAGTGGACTACGTGAAGATCGACCAGGCGTTCATTCGCGGGTTGGAGGAGGGGGGCGAGGATGCGGCAATTACCCGGGCGATCATTGCCATGGCTCATGGGTTATCGCTCAAGGTCGTGGCGGAAGGTGTGGAGCGGCGGGAGCAGCTTGAGTTCCTGGAGGCCGAGCGATGCGACGAGGTCCAGGGCTACCTCATCAGCCGACCGGTGGAAGCCGAGGGCCTGGCTCAACTGCTGCGGGAACAACGCCAGGAGTGAAACGCCCCGCCGAAGTGGCACGCGTGGTGTCGCTCCGACGGGAAGATTATGAGGTATTAATGCGTAATCCTGACTCGCTACATGGCGCGCTCTCCGGGAAAACAAGGGGTGGAAAGCTCATTCGGTTACGTATTGGAGCAGGCAAAAAGCCAATTCTTGTAGTATAACTACAAGCTTGCTACATCCCGGCACCTGCCAATAACAAGAGTCCAGCCCCTTGAACCTGTTGCAACACATCGCCCAATCACGCCACCTGCTGCGCAAATCGGAGCTGAAAGTCGCCGATCACGTGCTGCTTGATCCTGCGGCCGTGATGCACAGTTCCATGGCTGATCTTGCCCACAGTGTCGGCATCAGCGAGCCGACCATCGTGCGTTTCTGCCGGGCCATCGGTTGCTCGGGGTTCCAGGACCTGAAACTCAAATTGGCGCAAAGCCTGGCCGCCGGTGCGAGCTTCGGCCAGTTTGCGATCCATGAAGACGATTCGGTCGCCGACTACAGCCTGAAAATCTTCGACACGACCCTGCACACCCTGATGGAGGTTCGCGAGAAGCTCGACCCGGTGGCGTTGCAAAAAGCCGTCACGGCCATGTCCCAGGCCCAGCGTGTCGAGTTCTATGGCTTTGGTGCATCGGGCGCAGTGGCGGCCGATGCCCAGCACAAGTTTTTCCGCTTGCTGCTCACGGCGGCGGCCTATTCCGACCCGCACATGCAGGCGATGTCGGCGGTTACGTTGAAACCCTCTGATGTGGCGATCTGTATCTCCCAGTCAGGGCGTTCCAAAGACCTGTTGATCACCGCGAACCTGGTGCGCGAAAGCGGTGCCTCGCTGATTACCCTGTGCCCAAGCCAGACGCCATTGGCCGAGCTTTCGACGGTGAACCTGGCGATTGACGTGCACGAAGACACCGAAATCTATACGCCGCTGACCTCGCGCATTGCCCATCTGGTGGTGATCGACGTGTTGGCGATGGGCGTCGCCATGGCGCGCGGCCCGAGCCTGGTCAACCATCTCAAGAGCGTGAAGCGCAGCCTGCGCAGCTTGCGGCTGTCGCCCAAGTCGGTGAAAGCGCTGGATGACTAATCGGGTCTCTCCGATTCTTTGTCGAGGACGCTTTTGTGGCGAGGGGATTTATCCCCGCTGGGGCGCGCAGCGGCCCCGTTTTTTGCGGTTGCTGCGCAACCGAACGGGGATAAATCCCCTCGCCACAAAACTGCATTTGCCCGAATTCATCGTTCTGTAACGTTTGCGCCGCCAAACCGTCATCCCGCGCCTTCATCGTAAAGCTCCCGTATACGTCTTGGGAGACTCGACATGACCCAGTCCTACGAAGAACGCAGCGCCGTGAAAACCCGTCGTCAGCAGGAAGACCAACGCCGCATGGCATTCCGTCGTGCCATCGAAGACCGCTGTGAGCAGCGCCAGCTCCTGGCTGAGATCAGCGAATTTCCTGACGCAGTAGAGTTCAATTACTGGCAGGCACCGGCGGCTTCCCGTCGAAACGTTCAACCAGGCCAATGATCTGAGCGCGCTCGCCGCGAACGAACGCCAGGAAGGCGTGGGCCACGGGTGACAGTCGCTTCGCCCTGGCCTGTACCAGGCACCAACTGCGGTACAGCGGCAGTTCCTCAACCGGCAACTCGATGAGTGCGCCGGACGACAGCTCCCGGCTCACGGCGTGGCGCGTCAACAGCGCCACGCCCAGCCCGGCCACCACGCATTCGCGCTGGGCCTCCGCCGACGCCACTTCAAGCGTCTGGGTGAAATGCACCCGTTTCTCCTTGAAGTATTCCTCGCAAGCCAGTCGCGTGCCTGAGCCTGGCTCACGCAGCAGCAGCGTATACGGCTCCAGGTCCTGCAGGCGCAGCGGGCCCATGTGGCACAGCGGATGATCCGGCGGCGCCACCGCTACGATCGGATTGTTGAGAAACGGTAGGAATTCCAGCCCCATGTCCTGGGGCACCATGGACATGATCACCAGGTCATCACGGTTGTCGGAGAGTCGTCGAATGACTTGCCCGCGATTGACCACCGTGAGGTTGAGGTTGACCTCCGGGTGTTGGCGCTTGAACGCGGCGAACAGGTGTGGGACGAAGTACTTGGCGCTGGATTCCACCGCCAGCTTCAATTGCCCTTGCAGCGAGCCCTGCATGTCCGAGAGCTGCATATCGAGGTTTTCCAGGCGTCCGAAGATGTCCCGGCTGGCGCGTTGCAGCGCTTCGGCGGCCTCGGTCATGTAGAGTTTTTTGCCTACATATTCAAACAACGGCTGGCCGATCAGTTCTTCAAGGGATCGAATCTGTAGGCTAACGGCCGGTTGTGTGAGAGACATTTCGTCGGCAGCACGGCTGTAGGACCTCAGGTCGCACACCTCGTTGAAAATCTGCAATTGACGCAATGTCATACGCATCAATGACTTACGCATTTTCTAAGTACTCAGGGCCGAGACGGATAGCTCAACTATAAGTCTTTGCTTATGCATGACCCAATAATTATTCATTTTTGTTAATCAACAGCCAGGACTAGTGTGGAGCTGCGACCGATTGTTACATCTGGTCACGCGTCGGCCTGGACCCCAGGCCGTGGTATCACCGGCTCAAGGGAACCTCCAATTGATAACAAAGATCCTGATCGCCAACCGTGGTGAAATTGCCGTTCGAATCGTGCGCGCCTGCGCCGAGATGGGCATTCGCTCGGTCGCGGTCTACTCCGACGCGGACCGCCATGCGTTGCATGTCAAGCGTGCGGACGAGGCCCACAGCATCGGCGCCGATCCGCTGGCCGGCTACCTCAACCCGCGCAAGTTGGTGAACCTGGCCGTGGAGACCGGTTGCGATGCGTTGCATCCCGGCTACGGCTTTCTTTCGGAAAACGCCGAGCTGGCGGACATCTGCGCCGAACGCGGTATCAAATTCATTGGCCCCTCGGCGGAAGTCATTCGCCGCATGGGCGACAAGACCGAAGCGCGCCGCAGCATGATCAAGGCCGGTGTGCCGGTCACACCGGGCACCGAAGGCAATGTGTCGGGCATCGAAGAAGCCCTGACCGAGGGTGATCGGATCGGTTATCCGGTGATGCTCAAGGCCACGTCCGGTGGCGGTGGTCGTGGTATCCGTCGCTGCAACAGCCGTGAAGAACTCGAACAGGCCTTCCCCCGGGTCATCTCCGAAGCCACCAAGGCGTTCGGTTCGGCGGAAGTGTTCCTGGAAAAATGCATCGTCAATCCCAAGCACATCGAAGCGCAGATCCTCGGTGACAGTTTCGGCAACGTGGTGCACCTGTTCGAGCGCGACTGCTCGATCCAGCGCCGCAACCAGAAGCTGATCGAGATCGCCCCGAGCCCGCAATTGACGCCTGAGCAGCGCGCCTACATCGGCGACCTGTCGGTGCGCGCCGCCAAGGCCGTGGGCTACGAGAATGCCGGCACCGTGGAGTTCCTGCTCGCCGAGGGCGAGGTGTACTTCATGGAGATGAACACCCGGGTGCAGGTGGAACACACCATTACCGAAGAAATCACCGGCATCGACATCGTTCGCGAGCAGATCCGCATCGCCTCCGGGCTGCCGCTGTCGGTCAAGCAGGAGGACATTCTGCACCGCGGGTTTGCGTTGCAGTTCCGGATCAACGCCGAGGATCCGAAAAATAATTTCCTGCCCAGCTTCGGCAAAATCACGCGCTACTACGCCCCCGGCGGCCCTGGTGTGCGCACCGACACGGCGATCTATACCGGCTACACCATTCCGCCGTTCTACGATTCGATGTGCCTGAAACTGGTGGTCTGGGCATTGACCTGGGAAGAGGCGATGGACCGTGGCCTGCGGGCCCTGGATGACATGCGCCTGCAGGGGGTCAAGACCACCGCCGCGTATTACCAGGAAATCCTGCGCAACCCGGAATTCCGTAGCGGCCAGTTCAATACCAGCTTCGTGGAAAGCCATCCGGAACTGACCAACTACTCGATCAAGCGCAAACCCGAAGAGCTGGCCCTGGCCATCGCCGCCGCCATTGCCGCCCACGCAGGCCTGTAAGGAAAGTATGACCATGTCCAAGAAGATCTTTGTTACCGACACAATCCTGCGCGACGCCCACCAATCGCTGCTCGCCACCCGCATGCGCACCGAAGACATGCTGCCGATCTGCGACAAGCTCGACAAAGTCGGCTATTGGTCGCTGGAAGTCTGGGGCGGCGCAACATTCGATGCCTGCGTACGCTTCCTGAAGGAAGACCCGTGGGAACGCCTGCGCCAACTGCGCGCGGCACTGCCCAACACCCGTCTGCAAATGCTGCTGCGCGGCCAGAACCTGCTGGGCTATCGCCACTACAGCGATGACGTGGTCAAGGCGTTCGTGGCAAAAGCCGCGGTCAACGGCATTGATGTGTTCCGTATTTTCGATGCGATGAACGACGTGCGTAACCTGAAAGTCGCCATCGAAGCGGTGAAGGCTGCCGGCAAGCACGCCCAAGGCACTATCGCCTACACCACGAGCCCGGTGCACACCATCGAGGCGTTCGTGGCCCAGGCCAAACAGATGGAAGCCATGGGTTGCGACTCGGTGGCGATCAAGGACATGGCCGGTCTGCTGACGCCGTATGCCACTGGCGAGCTGGTCAAGGCGCTGAAGAGCGAGCAGTCGCTGCCAGTTTTTATCCACTCCCACGACACCGCTGGCCTGGCTGCGATGTGCCAGCTCAAGGCTATCGAAAACGGCGCCGATCACATCGACACCGCGATCTCCAGCTTCGCCTGGGGCACCAGCCATCCTGGCACCGAATCGATGGTCGCCGCCCTCAAGGGCAGTGAGTTCGACACCGGCTTGAGTCTGGAATTGCTCCAGGAAATCGGCCTGTACTTCTATGCGGTGCGCAAGAAGTATCACCAGTTCGAAAGCGAGTTCACGGCGGTGGATACCCGAGTCCAAGTCAACCAGGTACCGGGCGGGATGATCTCCAACCTGGCCAACCAGTTGAAAGAGCAGGGCGCGCTGAACCGGATGAACGAAGTGCTGGCGGAAATCCCGCGGGTGCGCGAGGACCTCGGCTTCCCGCCGTTGGTGACCCCGACCTCGCAGATCGTCGGTACCCAGGCGTTTTTCAACGTATTGGCCGGTGAGCGCTACAAGACCATCACCAACGAAGTGAAGCTTTATCTGCAAGGCGGTTACGGCAAGGCGCCGGGTTCGGTAAATGAGAAGCTGCGTCGCCAGGCTATCGGCAGCGAGGACGTGATCGATGTGCGTCCAGCCGACCTGCTCAAGCCGGAAATGACCAAGCTGCGCGGCGAAATCGGTGCGCTGGCCAAATCCGAAGAGGACGTGCTGACCTACGCCATGTTCCCGGACATCGGTCGCAAGTTCCTCGAAGAGCGCGAAGCCGGCACCCTGACCCCGGAAGTGCTGTTGCCGATTCCAGAGGCCGGCAGCGTGAGCTCGGCGGGCGGCGAAGGGGTGCCGACCGAGTTCGTCATCGACGTTCACGGCGAAACCTACCGCGTCGACATCACTGGGGTGGGCGTCAAGGCTGAAGGCAAGCGTCACTTCTACCTGTCCATCGACGGCATGCCCGAAGAGGTCGTGTTCGAACCGCTCAATGAGTTTGTCAGCGGTGGCAGCAGCAAGCGTAAGCAAGCCACTGCGCCGGGCCACGTCAGCACCACCATGCCGGGCAACATCGTCGATGTGCTGGTCAAGGAGGGCGATGTGGTGAAGGCCGGTCAAGCCGTACTGATCACCGAAGCCATGAAAATGGAAACCGAAGTGCAGGCGGCCATCGCCGGCAAGGTCACCGCGATTCATGTGGCCAAGGGCGACCGGGTCAATCCGGGCGAGATCCTGATCGAGATCGAAGGCTGAGTTAACAGCCTCGATACACCGTTTTAACCTCGGGGGGGCATGTGCTCCCCTTTTTTTTGCCTGCAAGAAGCTCAGAACATCATTCGCCATTGACCCATCAACGCACTGTTGCGGTTGTCTTGGCCGGTTTCACCGTTGTAACTGACCCCCAGGGTATGCCGGGGCGAAACGGCCAGGTCCAACCCCGCCTTCAGAAACAGGCTGTCACGGTCCAGTTCGATTCCTTCGATGGTGTACGTAGTGCCTCCGCTGGCCAGGCGTTGACGGGAACTGCCCCTGACGTCGCCGTATAGGTGTTTCCAGCCAAGATTCAAGCGGGGAGTCAGTCGCACGCCTTGGTCAAGAGCGAAGGACCGGGCGAGGCGCAGGCCCAGGTTGCTGCTGTAATGGTCCTGAGCCTGGCTATTGAACCGCAGCGCCGCGTCACCACCTTTCTCTGCATAGCGATCGCGTTGATAGCGTTGGTAGCCCAAGTGGACATAGGGCTCGACATTGAAATGACCGAGGTTCAGGTTGTAGCCGACTTGCCCAAAGACCTGCTGCGTGCTGGCATCGTAACGACCCTTGGGGCGATCCCGGAAGCCGTTGAAAGCTACGTGGCGCTTGGTGCTGCCGTCATGTTCGCCGTAAATGGCGCCAAGACGCAGGGCCAGCGGCCCGTCCTGACGCAAGGCATAAGCGCCCAAATGCCAACTGTCGAGCCCTCCGTCGAAGTGATGACCGTCCAGCCGGGTTCGCGTCTTGCTGCCGATTACCCCCAAACGCCAATCTGGGCTGACGGCCCAGTCAGTTCCCAGCAGCAAACCCTCTGTCGAGTGTTTCAGGGCATCGTTGCCCAGTTGTTTTCCAATGCTGCCGCTGTTGCCGATGGCCTGGACCCAGACTTGGCCGTCGGTATGCACGCTTTCTGAATTTCTCTGGTCCATGGCCGAGAGCATTCCGGTGCCGATTGGCGCGATGCTGCTCAAGGTGGCATTGCCCAGATCGGCGGTGTCATAGCCGGCCAACCGGTCGATGGCGTTGGTGGCGGTGGCCATGTTGGTGCCGAGCAGGGCACTGATGGCGGCGTTGGGTTTTGCGACGGCTGTTGCGGTTTTCAATGGACTGGTGTTTTTTTCTGCGGTCTCGATAGGTTTTGACTCTATAGATTCGACTGGTTGCGGCTCTTGGATACTGGCGACAAATTCCCGTGCGTTATCGGACTTCGCTGCGGCCTCGAGCGGGATGTCGTTGCGCGCATAGGTCAGGCCAACCTCCGTCCCGCTGTAGTGCGGGGTCGCCGTCATGAAGGTGAGATTGCTAATGACCGTGCCGAACTCACCCTCAATGGCCCCCGCTCGGATCACCGTGTGCTCGCTTGTGCCCATGTCCTCAACCTGTACAGCGTCGATTCTCAGGGTCGCATCATTCAGCCTAGCCGTGCCTGCGACATTGACCGTGGCGCTGGCGCCCGCAGCATCGATGCCGTAGATCAATTCAGCGCCTTTCAATAGTTCAAGGTCTCCGCTGATCGAGGGTGCACCGACTTCAGGACCGACCTTCAGCTGGCCCGCCACGCTCAGGAACCCTACAGATCCGTTGCCGCTGAAGCTGGCCTTCTCAAGTACATGGGCTGCCCCATTTACGGCACCTGAGTTGCTCATGCTTGCGCCTTGCTCGACGATCACGTTATTGGCGACAACGCCCTTGTTATCGAACATACCGAGCACACCGATTTGTCCGTTGATATGGCCGGTGTTGGTCAACGTGGTCTCCGGCTCGATCACTCCCCAGCCAGCGAAATTCCCGGTGTGTTCCCATTCGCCTTTTGTGACGTGCAAAGCCTGGAAATTGCGGGTTTGCGCCAACGTCGGATGATTGGCTGCGTCCAATTGCAGAATGTTGGTTCCACCGCCGCCATCAACGGAGCCGGGGAATTTCCCGTTTTGGCTGACGATGACCAGGTCGTTTTTGCCGGTCCATTTCACGTTGCCTTTACGGGGAGCGTCCACATTATGCCTCTTGGTATCCGCAGCTTCGGCGAACGCCTTGAGGCGCTCTTGCTGCTCGGCGGTTGTGGAGATATCGGCCGGTTGTTCAGCCAGCGAAATGTCGGCGCAGCCAAGCACCAAAGCAATTGCCAGGGCTAGGCGTTGGGGTGGGTAAAAGTGTTGGATAGACATCGAATGCGACCTCCCGTGAGTGAGGTCGAACTTTAAAAATCTTACCCAGGGCGACGATGCCAGCCTTCTTCTCTCCGAGGGCAAGATTCGGCAGATGGAATTTGTAGGCTGCTTGTGCTGCGATCAGCGTGTCGTCATGTCGACTTTCACGGTTCTAGGCTTTGCCCTACAGCGCGTACGGACCTTTCAATTTTGTCCGGCATCTACTCCGCGAACGGCAGTAGCTCCTATGCCTAGCGATTCGCTACACGTCGGGCAGATATTTCCGCTTGACCATTGAGCGGGGTGGGATTTTTGCGGGTGGTGTGTATATCCGTTTCTGCGGTAACGGCCACTTAGGGTTCCGCCCTGACGGCGGCTCACTTTTGAAAAGCGCAAAAGTAAGCAAAACGCTTTTGCCCCACCACTCGGTGCCTCGCCTAGGCTCGGCATGCCTGAACGAAGGCATTGCTCCGTGGGCCGCCGCGAAGGGCCATCCATGGCCCAGCGCGGCTAACCCGGCATCCATGCCGGGTTGCCCACTGCGCAACACCTTCGTTCAGCCAGCGTGGTTAATGGGGCGCCGAGATCAACGTCCATTGCGAGGCGGCCTGATAGCCGACCTGGTTCTTGATGGGGATCGCGTTTCTCCTGTGGGAGCGAGCTTGCTCGCGAAAGCGGTGGGGCAGTTTGCGGTGATGTTGGCTGTGCCGACGTCATCGCGAGCAAGCTCGCTCCCACATGTTTTTGCGTCGTATGAGCGCCCGTAAGCCCATTGGGAGTGAGCTTGCCAGTTAAAAACTGTTACCTATGTGCGTGAACTGATTTGTCACCCATGTGGGTGAGTCATGTCGGCAACGCTGGCAACGGCTCAGCGGTTATTCAGATACGCCTTCCCATAATGCCGCTCCATCCGCGCCTGGATCAGTTCCAGCGCAATGGACATCAACCAGTAAATGATCGCCGCCGTGGTAAGCATTTCGATGTAGCGATAGCTGGAACGACCATAGGATTGCGCCAGGAACATCACTTCCCAGACCCCCATCACCGAGATTAGCGAGGAATCCTTGAGCATCGAGATGAACTGGTTGGTGGTTGGCGGGATGATGGTGCGCATGGCCTGGGGCAGGGTGACGCGCCAGAAGATCACGGTTTCGCTCAGGCCCAGGGCGAGGGAGGCTTCGCGTTGGCCGTGGGGGACGCCGAGGATGCCGGCGCGGAAGATTTCGCTCAGGTAAGCGCCGTAGTTCAGCGACAGCGCGATGATCCCGGCGGCGATGGCGCCCGGGACCACGCCCAGTTGGGGCAGGCCCAGGTAGATCAGCAGGATCTGGATCAGCAGCGGCGTGCCGCGAAAGAACGATGCGTAGAAACTGGCGATGCCGAACGCCACCGCGCTGCTGGACAGCCGCGCCAGGGCGGTGATGAAGCCCAGCAGTGACGACGCGACGATCGAGCACAGGCACAGGAACAGCGTCAGCACCGCGCCCTGCAAAAAGCCGTTGGGCGCCAGGTGCACGCCCAGCAGGTTCGGCAGTTTGTCGAGGATGATGGAGAACTTCAGGTCGAAGCTCAGGAAGAAACTCGCGAACAGCACCAGCATCGCCGCCCAGGTCAGGTACAACCGGGTGCGAAAACCGAAGATTTTCTGCAGGCGTGACTCAGCCACCGGTGGCGGTGGCTGAGGGGGTGGAAAAGAAGTCATTGGGTAATGTCGGCGCCGATCCATTTCTGCGAGAGTTTGCTCAAGGTGCCGTCCTGTTTCAACTGGGCGAAGACTTCTCGCACCTTGCTGTCCCACTGGGCGTCGCCTTTTTCGATGGCCACCGAGTTCGGTTCGGAGTAGAGCGACTCGCCCGCCAGTTTGAAGCGCTTGTCTTCGGTCAGGCGCGGCTGTGCGGTCACCAGGTTGGTCAACACCGCGTCCAGGCGCACCCCGGCGCCGAGGCCCAGGTCTTGGAACGCCACGTTGTCGGTGTCGTACGGGGCAATCTGGACGTTCTCGAAGGGGTAGCTCAGCCGGGTGTCTTCGGCGCCTTCGATCACCAGGTTCTTGTTCAGGTAACTTTCATAGCTGGAGGCGCTGGTGAGGCCGACTTTCTTGCCGCTCAAGTCCTTGGCGCCGTGGATACGGTCGTCCTTGGCGTTGACGACGATGACGGCTGGGGAGGCGTAATACTGCACCGGGAAATCGAAGACTTCGGCGCGGGCCTTGCTCGGGGTCATGGAGCAGATGCAGATGTCATAGCGCCCGCTCCAGTGCCCGGCCGCGATCACGTCCCAGGAAGGGGTTTCCAGGCGCAGCTTCACGCCCAGTTTCTGCGCCACGGCCTTGGCCACGTCGACGTCAAAACCGTCGAGCTGGTTCTGATCGTTGAGGAACGAGAAGGGCGGATAGCTTTCCATCAACACGCCGACCAGTTCTTTTTTCTGTTCGATGCGATCCAGCGTGGCGCCGGCGAACGCTTGCGACGAGGCGGCCAGTAGAGTGAGGCCCAGGGCCAGCAATGGTTGTCGTTTCACGTGAGGTCCCTGGTAGAAAAATAAGTTGTAGTTAATCGGTTGCTGCGTATTAAATAGTTATAAGAATAACTCCGGTAGTGAGTATTTTTTCATAAGCTTATGAGTGAATCGCATATGGGCGCAGCAACGACAGTCATTCTCGATGGCGGCATGGGCCGCGAACTGCAACGCCGTGGCGCGCCGTTCCGGCAACCCGAGTGGTCGGCCCTGGCCTTGAGCGAAGCGCCCCAGGCGGTAGAGGCGGTGCACGCGGCTTACATCGCCAGCGGCGCCAACGTGATCACCAGCAACAGCTATGCGGTCGTGCCATTCCATATCGGCGAAGCGCGTTTCGCCGCGGAAGGCCAGGCACTGGCCGCCCTCGCTGGAGAGCTGGCGCAGCGGGCGGTGCAGGCTTCAGGCAAAGCGGTACGGGTGGCCGGGTCGCTGCCACCGTTATTCGGTTCCTATCGCCCCGACCTGTTCGACGCTTCCCGCGCCAGTGAACTGTTGACGCCCCTGGTGACCGGCCTGGCGCCCCATGTCGACCTGTGGCTGGCCGAGACTCAAAGCTCTACCGTCGAAGCGCGAGCGATTCACGCCGGGTTGCCGCAGGACGGCAAGCCGTTCTGGCTGTCGTTCACCCTGAAAGATGAAGACACTGACGAAGTGCCGCGCCTGCGCTCCGGCGAACCAGTGGCGGACGCGGCGGCGATCGCGGCCGAGCTGGGCGTCGAGACACTGCTGTTCAACTGCAGCCAGCCGGAAGTGATCGGTGCGGCCATTGATGCGGCGCGAGACACCTTCGAGCGTCTGGGGGTGAAGATCCACATCGGTGCCTACGCCAACGCCTTTCCGCCGCAACCCAAAGAAGCGACCGCCAACGACGGGTTGGACCCGCTACGCGAAGACCTCGACCCACCGGGTTACCTGCAATGGGCGGCGGACTGGCGCAAGCGCGGGGCCAGCCATTTGGGCGGCTGCTGCGGGATCGGGCCGGAGCATATTGCGGTGTTGGCGCAACAGCTGGCCTGAACCGTTGGGATAACCTGTTTTGATCGGGGACACGGTACCCCTGTGGCGAGGGGATTTATCCCCGTTGGGCTGCGCAGCAGCCCTGAAACCTACCGCTGAGGTGTGTCAGGTTGATTGCATTCAGCGTCTTTGGGGCTGCTGCGCAGCCCAGCGGGGATGAATCCCCTCGCCACAAAAGTAGACGCTGCCGCCTGTATCCATTGAGACGCACTGGACTGCCTTTGTGACGAGGACATCCCGGCTTACGCTTTTCTCCGAGCCCGCCAGCCATCCCTATACATATGTATGTCATTTCCGGTCGAACGGCGCGATAGGGTCCCAGCCCTCATCACAACCGGGACACCTCAATGTCTGTCTTTTCTGAACATGAACCTGGCGCGTCGTCGCCTCTTCCTGCCGCGCGCCTGAAGCCCATCAGCCTGCTAGCCAACGGCGCTCGCTTTCAACCGCATGTATTCGCCGATCAATGGCTAGGTCAATGGGGCCTGACCGGCGATGCGCAGGTCAACGTCACGTATCAAGAAGTCGAGACCATCGACTCGGCCGCCGCCACCCAGAGCACCTCGGTGCCTTTGCGTGACGCCGTGACCCGAGGCTTTCTGATCGCTCATCAAAGCCGCGGGTCTTCCTCTGGCCATTCGCCGCGCGAAGGTTGGATTTACCCCCACATCAGTCACATGTCCCTGGACTTCTCGGCACTGCGGGTCAACGGCAAGGCCCTTGCGCCAGACGTTTTGCAGCAATTGCGCGCCGGCATTGCGCCCGGCTATCAGGGCATCGGCCAGCCCGTCATGACTGAGGTGGATGCCCAGGGCAATGTGCTCAGTGCCCGTGAAAAAGAACAGGTCAGGCAATTGGCGTTGCTGGACACCAATCAGGTGAAACTGGCGCGCTTGTTTGCCGCTCTTCCAACGTTCGACTCGGTGCTCAAGAATCTGCTGGCCAGCCGGATCAAGGCGAAGATCCCGGAGAAAAAATTCCGTGGATCGCTGCTTCAAGACATCGACCCGGATCACTGGTATGTGAATCACTTTACCGTGGACGCGGCGGGCGGCCGTTCATTGACCTCGTCGCAGCGTTTTTCCGACGTGATGTTGGACTGCCTGGTGACGGATACACCGCCCACTTACTCGGTCGGTAGCGTGGGGTTTTTCAGTCGCCCAGACTCGGTGGAGGAGGTCGACAGCATTTTTGCCGGCCCGCTGGATGCGAAAACGGCAGCGACCCTGGAGGCCGTGTTCTATATCGCCCAGCCCACCGGCAATGAAGAATTGAAACAGCAGTGGCGCGACGATCTCATCCGCTTTCGTAACAGCAGCGGCGCAGACGTTCTCGATACGCCAACCCCGGCGTCCACCACGCACGCGGCACTCGCTCATCTGCTGTCCCGACGTTTTTTGCACTTGTTCGACCTGTACAGGATCGATCGCGATCCAGGCACCCAATCAAGCCCGGACGCCCGAACCCGGCAGGCTGAGGAAGATCGCCTGTTGGACCTCATCACCACCCACCCTTCCATGGCCGATAGAAACCGCTTGCTGCGGGCCCCCATTCCCCATGTCTACGCCGTCATGCTCGATATGGGCAGCGCCGCGCCCCGGAAATGGCCGGCGGCGATGGTGATCAAACGGACCGATCAACCCTATCTGTTCCTGTACTCCCTGGAAGGCGGAATACAGCGATTCAGTTCCGTCCAAGACCTGATCAATAAAGTGAGTCCGATCTACGAAGGGCAGAAGCGTGCGATCCGGGATATCTCCTCTGAATTGTCCGGGCCTGTGTTTGAAGTGGCGGCAGACGACTTGCTGCAGGCCCAAAGCGCTGCCCTGGAAAGGTATTTGAAGGCTGCGCAAAACGAGACGGTGGCTTTGACGGCGTTTGCCCTGAGTGCTGAAGATGCGTTGGACTTGCCCATGTTGTCGCTGGCCGGGCCGCTGGCGGTCCGCCAGGAAATCCTGGTTGAAAACAGTCGCGGTGATTTCTATAAAACCGCCACGCGTTCGGAGAAGTCGACCTATCGCAGCCTGGAAACGCAGGTCTTGGAGGCGGCCTATCAATTAGGCCGTAGCGATATCCAGACCTTGTTGCAGTTCACCCGCCAGAAGGTCAAAGAGTACCTGCAAAAAACCGTGCACCCCGGCATCGATGCCGATCCGGACCAGAGCCTGGTCACTTTCTTCTATGGCAAACGCGCCAACCCAAGGCAGTCCCGCAGCGCCAGCCTGACCCAACTGTTGCTCGACAACCTGCGCCCGGCTCAATACCCGAACGGCATGCGCGAAGTGTTGAGCGCTTACCTGGTCGATGAGGACGGCCAACGCATCCGGAATCCGGCCAACGGCTATTTCATCACGTTGACGGGACGTGAACTGGCCCGAATGGTGACGAGCATCGATGCCGGCGGCAGCTATCAAGCCATGCTCAAGGAGGCGATGAATAAACCGGACTACAAAAAGACCTGGCAGACCGCCTATCTGGCCAATTTGAAATTCAAAGGCTACGAGGCCTCGCTCAAGGGCGACGAGGTGTTCAAGGCCAGCCTGATCGATAAGGCCTTCAATCCGCCGAAACCGACAAAGAAACTAGGGCTTTGGTTAGACGCGGTCCTGCGCTCGCCATCAGCCAGGCACCGCACGCCGGTCATGGGGCGCACGGTGCACGTCTACGGTCTTTTGCTGGGCGGCAGCATGGCGGCAGGCGGGCAGCAGGCCAGGCAGAGCAATGCGATCAGCATCGATGGCGCGCTGATTTTTTCCGATCGGGCGGGGCCGGATATCAAGGGCACCGTTGGCGTTTATTTCCCGGATGCGCCCGAGGGGGAAGACTTTCATGAGTTTGCCGATCTGAGCGATGGCATTGCGCAGTTGTTGCCCCGTGAGGACTGGCAGGCATATTTCCGGGCGCGCATTTCCACCAGCAACCCGGCAGAGATCAAGCGGACACTGGGGCAGCAGGGTGGTCGTCCGCTGATTCGCGGCGCGTTGATCGCCGGTGACCTGCTTGAGGAGCTGCATCGAGCGCATGTGCACTTTCACAGCGCCCATGCTGATCACCGCTCCAACAGCAACCGGGATGTTCGCCATCAAACCTATGGCCGGTTCGGGCAGATGGTGATCGAGATTGTCCTGGAACTGGCCGGGCTGTTCCTGGCGCCCGGTATCCAGATGCTCAAGAGCGCCATCAAGACCGGTTTGCTGATATTCAGGACCGGGGCTATTCCGCTGAACTTGAGAACCCTGGCGCTGGTGCACACCATAGCGAACCACGGTGGATGGCGCCTGTCCGCAGGCGTGGCGGTGCCCACGCGAAGCCAGTCGTTTTTCCGCGCGGTGACGGCACGCCAGAGTCCGGAGGAGGCGCTGACCGGATTGCCGTTGGACAGCGCGATCTACGGCCGTTATGCCGTGGCGGATACCTCGGTTATACGAGGCCTGGCAGCCGACACGCGGGGCTTCTATCGTGCGACGGTCAGCGACGCCGCCACCGGTAGTGTCACGGCTCGTCCGGTGTACGTACGCCAGCCCGACGGGACGGTGTTCCGGGTCCACGACCAGACGAAGCTGAACGCCACCGAGGCTGTGTTGGTCGATCCGCTGACAGGGTTGAACATCCGCTCCAGCGGCGTCATGAGAAGTACGGTGGCGCGAATGTCGGACGGAGAATGGCGCACCGTGGGATTCGGTCGGGGAGGCGGTAAACGACCGGCGGACTCATCGCCTCAGCCCGGGCCATCCAAGCCCAAGATCCCGACCATGGCGCTCTCTACCGTTGCCGCTTCGATTCGGACCCCGGGTACCTGGAACACCCAGGTCATGGACCTGGTCCCGTCGATCATGACGCGTCTGGCGAGTTGGCCACAGAACCGTAGCCTGTTGATCATCGATGAGTTGACGCCTGAGCGTGTCTGGTCGGTGCGCTATAGCCCTGGGCAGGACGAAACCATTTTTCCAATGGATGGCCATCCGGATCGAGCAGACACCGATGTGGTGTTGCGTCGAACGGCGCAGAATCATTACAGCGTGGTGCTGGGCGAAGAGATCGTCGAGATTCCTGCCGACGGCGATTGTTTCTTCAATGCTATGACGCGTGGCTTGAATGAAGGGCAAGCGCAGGAAACGTTTTCGATGCAAGGTTTGCGAAACGAAGTGGCCGATTATGTCGATCAGCATCCGCAGCTAGGCCATTACCTGCCGCCGCAAGCCACCCGGATCCAGGAAGCGCTTTTTGAAAATGCGCCTTCGCTGGTCAACCTGATGGGGCAGGCGGCGATGCTCGATCTCACTCGGATTGTTTATGGCGCGCCCAATCCGCTTCGCCTGTTTCAACCGGTCCTGCGTTATCTGGACTTGTATGCGAACAGTTCGGTGCGCACGGCGATCACTGCACACCCTGGAACCAGGTTGCCGCCAGAAATCCTCGAGCAAGTCGGGCGTATATTGTCTGATCGGCCTCCGGCCAGATTGGTGCCAAGCATCAACGCTCCCTTCACAGGGCAGGAAAGACAATCCATGGACCAACTGTTCCAGGACATCCTGGAGGGGCCCTTTGAGCCTGAACTGATCCAGGCGCTGCTTGATGACCAGTTCCTCCTGATCACTCCTGACGTGGCCCATATCCTGCTGGAGTACGGCGTGACCGCAAGGCAACTGGTCAATCACCATCCCAATAACAGTTCGGCTTATATCCTGTATGACGAAGCGCTGCACGGTCATCTGGACGAAGACCAGCTTGAAGCCCTGCTCGATGGGGCCTACCTGGTCAATAGCGATGATCTGGATGATGCCAAGAGTCTGTTGGTGGCCGATTCTGGCAAGTACGTCAGTGATACTTCGGAGCTGTTCGATCATTTCATTTACACGGACAGGGCCGATAGGACTGTCAACTTGTTCAAGACCGCTCTCGGGCGTTTTCCCGTCTTGCTGAGACGGGCGAATTTTCTGTTCAGGTCGCCGATCATCGCGCATAACCTGGGCGGTTTGTTGCGGGTCGGCGAAGTGGCCCGGTGGCTACGTAACCCGACCTTGTCCGATAGGCGTTTCCAGCTTCTTGCGGAGTATGCGAGTACCCGCTACAGCGAATTGCAGCGCACCGAAAGCATCGATGTCGACTGGATGCAGTTGTTTGACGACCGGAACCTGGAGAATATCGTCACGCGTCATGAAGAACTGGCGGATTTCCTGGTGTTCCTGGGGGGCGCGTGGGGCAACATCATGGACAACGACATTCCCGCGGTCGCAAAACTGTTTAGCTTTGCGGGGCAGCCGCCGTCCAACGCCAGGGTTGCCCTGTTGTTCGAGACCCCGAATCTGTGGAGCTCTCTGCAGAAACTCCGAAAGGAGTACGCCAGCCAGATCTGGGCCGACCTGATCGGGCCGCACTTCAGCGACGCCACCATCCGAAAGACACTGGCCGAACCCCGGGCACTGAATTCCGAGTTGCATCTTGCCCTGGCCTTGAGAGGCAGCCTTGCACCGGAAGAATTCCGCGCGAACCAGATTATCCAGCGTCTGCTGTCCATCGGCCAACGGCGGGCCCAGCAGTATCTGTATAACTTCGATTTCCCGACCGATCGCCTGGGCCATAGCCGCCTGGATTTTGCCGTGTACGTGGAAAGCCATCTGGCCATTCCGGACTGGGCCTGGCAGTACGCAAGGCGAGGTGTGACCCCGGATTCACTCAAGAAGATTGGTGAGGTGAAGCCTAAACCTGAGTGACACCGCCAAGCCCTGTGGGAGCGGGCTTGCTCGCGAATGCGGTGGGTCAGTTGGCAATAATGTTGACTGTAACGCCGTCTTCGCGAGCAAGCTCGCTCCCACAGGGATTCTTCAGTGTGCACAGATCCAGTGCTCACCGCAGATCCCTTGTGGGAGCGAGCTTGCTCGCGATCGGACCCTCAGTCACCCACAACCGATGAACGACACTCCACCAACCCCAGCACCTGCCCACCCTCGCGCTGGTTCTCCTCACTCAGCCACCGCTCGAATCCCGCCCCAATCGCCGGCCATTCCGAGTCGAGCATCGAATACCACGCGGTGTCGCGGTTCTGCCCCTTGACCACCATGTGCTGGCGGAACACGCCTTCAAAGGTGAACCCCAACCGTTCGGCGGCGTATTTGGAGCGGGCGTTGCCGTTGTTGCACTTCCATTCCAGGCGGCGATAACCCAGGGCGAAAGACTCCTTGGCCAACAAGTACACCGCCTCGGTGCTTTTCGGCGAACGTTGCATCGGCGCGCCGAAGGTCACATGGCCGATCTCGATGCGACCCTGGGCCGGGACGATGGACATCAGGCTGAGAATGCCTTGCACGTCACCACTGGTGCGGTCGATCACGCTGAAGAAGTACGGGTCGGTATTGGCTGCATGATTCGCCAGCCAGGCATCGAAAGCGTCGCGGTCCTTGAACGGGCCGTAAGGCAAGTAATCCCAGAGCTTCGGGTCGGCCCCGGGACCTTCGAGGGCTTGCCACAGACCGTCGGCATGCCGTGCCGGGTCGAGTTTTTCCAGGCGGATGAAACGCCCTTCGATCAGTTGCGTAGAGGGCGCCGGGACACCTTTCCAAGCGGCGAGTGAAGTCGACATGCTGCGCTCCTTACAGGGCTTTGCGAAATTGGATGAAGCCTGGCCGCTCGGCGATGCGCTCGTAGAGCTGGATCGCGGTCGCGTTGGTTTCGTGGGTCAACCAGTGCACCTTGCAGCAACCCTCGGCCTTGGCTGTTCGGTAGACGAACTCGATGAGCTGGCGACCGACGCCGGTGCCACGGCTCTGCTCCGTCACCAGCAAGTCTTGCAGGTAGCAGGAGTTTTCAATGCTCCAGTTCGAACGGTGATAAATGAAATGCACCAGGCCCACTGCCGTGTCGCCGTTCCAGGCGAGGGCGCCGTGGGTTGGCTCGCGGTCATCGAGCAAGCGTTGCCAGGTGCTTTGGCTGACCGCGTCCGGCAATTCGGTGTTGTAGAAACGCAAGTAGGCCTGCCACAACGGCAGCCACGCGGCGTGATCGTCAGCGCTGACGAGGCGGATTTCGATCTGGCTCATATTCACTCCTTGGACGATGGGTCAGGCATCAGCCGCGCGAGCGTCTGGTCCTGTGGGTCGAGGCTGGCGGCGAGGCCGTTGCGCACGCCGGCGGCGTCGGCTGGGCTGCGGTTCTGGCTGAGCTTGCGCTTGCCTTCCAGGCGCTGGATCGGCAGGGCGAAGCCGACGATGGCCTTGAGCATGCTGTCGATGTACTCGGCCGGTGCGTCATCGATTGTCCACGGTTGGGCGCGGCCGCTTTCGTGGCGATCGGTGAGGGCGCCGACCAGGTCGCGCAGACGATGAGGGTCGCTGAACACCTCGGCCGTGCCGTAGGCGTGTACCGCCACGTAGTTCCAGGTCGGCACGACTTTGCCGTGTTCGGCCTTGCTGGGGTAGAAACCCGGGCTCACATAGGCATCGGCTCCGGCGAAGATCACCAAGGCTTCGGCGCCGGCCTGCAAGTCGCGCCATTGTGGATTGGCCCGGGCCATGTGCCCGTAAAGGCTGCCATTGGGGCCTTGCTGGGTGTCCAGCAACAGCGGCAAGTGGCTGGCCTGCAAGCCGTGTTCACCGTGAGTGATCAATACGGCCAGACGGCAATCATTCATCATGCCATGCAGTTGGGGCAGGTCTTCGACGGCAAAGGCTTTCGGGTTGTACATGACGATTTTCCTTGGCGAATGCGAGCATCCTAGGCAGGCTATTGGTCTGTTGTAAGAGCCACTTATGATCAATTCGATAGGTCCATTTGCGAGGATTGTCATGAACAACGCCGTGCCGCCACTGTCGTTCAATCCCGCCGGAATCGAGTTGGACCGCCGTCAGGGGCTCAGTCGTCAGCTTTACCAGGCTTTACGCACGCGGGTGTTGGACGGGCGCCTGGCCAGCGGCACGCGTCTGCCCGCCAGCCGTGACCTGGCGGCGGCCTTGTCGATCTCGCGCAACAGCGTGGTACGGGCCTACGACCAGCTCTACGCCGAGGGCTTCATCGAAGGGCGCGTGGGCGATGGGACTTATGTGGCAAAACTGTCTTCGACGGCGCTGCCGCTGAAAAACATATCCACAAAAATATCCACAGGGTTTTCAACAGGCTTACCCACAGCCTTATCCACAGATTGGCTCGATTTACCTGTGGGCCCATCCAGTAAAGTTATCCACAGCGATGCCTTGAACCGCGTCGAAAAACACCATTTACCCCAGCCGCCCAGTGGTCCGCCCAAGGCGTTCCGGGTCGGCGTTCCGGCGTTCGATCTATTCCCGTTCGACGTCTGGGCCAAGCTGAATGCGGCTTTTTGGCGCAAGCCGGATCTGCAACAGCTGTGCTACGGCGATTCCCAAGGCGACGCACGTCTGCGCGGTCTGATTGCCGCTTATTTGCGCAGCTCCCGTGGCCTGCACTGCACCGCTGAACAAATTGTGATCACCAGCGGCGCGCAGCAGGGCATCAGCCTTTGTGCACAGCTGTTGGTGGACCCCGGCGACGTCGTGGCGGTGGAAAATCCCGGCTACCGCGCCGCCGGGCATGCGTTTGCCGTGGCCGGTGCCGAGGTGAGGGGTGTACCGGTCGATAGCGATGGCCTTGATTGCACGGCGCTTGGTGCGTTGAGCCACTGCCGGCTGGCCTACGTCACGCCGTCCCATCAATACCCGACCGGCGTGGTCATGAGCCTCGCGCGGCGGCTGGAGCTGCTGGCCTGGGCTGAACGCAACGATGGTTGGATCGTCGAGGATGACTACGATGGCGAGTACCGCTACAGCGGCGCGCCCCTGGCGCCCTTGGCGGCACTGGATCGCCAGGGCCGTGTGCTCTATGTCGGCACGTTCGGCAAAGTGGCGTTTCCGGCCCTGCGCCTGGGCTACCTGGTGTTGCCGCCCGGCCTGGTCAATGCGTTCGCCCGCCGCCGCGCGGTAGATGTGCGCCATTCGGAAGTCAGCACCCAGGCCGTGATGGCCGAGTTCATGGCCGCCGGGCATTTCCAACGGCACATCCGGCGCATGCGGCGGGCCGCCCTGACGCGGCGTGATGCGCTGCTGGTCGGTTGGCCGAAGGGCGTTGCGGGCGTCGGTGCCATGCCCACGGTCGTGGCCGGGTTGCATGTCACCGTACCGGTGGACAGCCTTGAGCGTGAGCGCGAACTGATCGCCCGGGCCACCGAAGCCGGCGTCGAGGTCAATGGCTTGAGCAGCTACTGGTTGCCTGCCACTACCCCGACGCAGGTACGGGCGGGGCTGGTGCTGGGGTTCGCGGCGGTCCCGCCAGCGGCGATCGATGCCGCGCTGGCGCGTCTGGCGAAGGCTTGGCAGACATGAGTGCCGGGCCTTCGCCAGACGCCTGGCTTTGTCCGTCACGACAGTCGTTTTGGAAAGAACACCTCCCTGGCTTGGTCCACGGCAATTTCGCTGCGGTAAAGATCGATCAGTTGCCGCTGGGTCAATTCCTTGGTCGAGTCGGCGGCCCGGCCCAGGCTGACTTGTTCCGGTGTTTTCAAACGCGCCGAAAGATAAGCATGGGCAGGCGCCCAGTCAGTGGAATAACGGAAGTCGGCGAACCACAGCGTTTTGTTCTCTTTCAGGTCCTTGATCTCGTACCGGTCCAGATAGCCATAAACAGGACCTCTGAGGCGTTGCCGGTTCTTTTGCCGAGTGATGGAAATCTGGTTCCGGCTTTTAAGCCATATCAGGCCACTCATGGTCGGTGGCCGTTGTTTGATGACCTTGAGGATGCCTTCGAACCCTTCCTCATAAAGGGTCTTGGACGCCTGCTTGAGTGTTTTGCGGGTGGACTCGGCCAACTGCCGGTCTTGGGCCGACACACCCACCGTTTCGTTAGAGGCATTGTCCAGCGCCTTGGTGATCGCCACGGCGACTTTCTCCATGCGGCCTGCGTGTGCATTCAGAATCATCCCGATGCCGGTGGGTGATCGACTGGGTTTGTTGGCGTATTCCTGGATTTGCGTCTTGAACGCTGCCAGCCCGTCAATCAGGGCCTTGCCCTTGGTGATGCTGGTTGCCAACGCAGGAACGGGCGCCGGCGCTTCGGCGATGACGTGAGGCACCCATTCACCGGTTTCCTTGCGATGAAATGTGGCAATGATTTTTTCTGAAAGCGGGTTTTTCACATCGACCCAGCCCGTCTCTTCCTTGGTCTTCGAGAGCCGGGGTTCGCCACTGACCAGACCCCAGAAACGCGCCCTGATGAACTTTTTCCGAGGCCGGGGGCGCTGCTCGTACGGGTTGCCGACGCTGCGCCGGTTGCTTCGCTCATCGAGGGTCCAGGCCAGGTGACGGACTGCGCGTTTCTTGATCTGGCCAATCTGCTTTATCAGTCGATTGAGTTCTGCCGGGCGCACACTGGCCTTATATTCATCGCCCAGGTATTCGAGATGTTCTTCGATGGCGGTGAACTGTTCCGTCAGGCTGCCGAATGCATCGATCTGTTCGTCCAGCCTGATCACACTTCGCTCCTCGATAGCGTCGTGCAGGCTTTGGAACGCAACCGTGATGTTATCGACCACTTGGTTGAGATCTACCCACCCCTCAGGCACGGTGTGGATGCTGTCGAGCGACAGGCAGAGGTGGCGATACATGTCCAACTGGATCAGGCGGATCGCATCGCTTTTGTAGGCCGGCATTTTCCCGCGGTGCTGGCGCAGGAATTCAAAGCCTTCGCGCCCCTGCTTCTTGAGTCGGTAGAAGCGGGTTTCCATGTAATCCAGGCGCTCGATCATGTCGTCACCGACCCGGATCATGGCATCGGCAGCATCGACGTGTTGCTGCTCGACTTCCTCGATAGTCGAAGTGGCCATGTCCAGGGCTTCTCTCAGGGCGGGGGTGAAGCGAGCCTTCAGTGCGTCTATTTCCTCGAACGTAAAATTGATCTGCGCGTTCAAGTAGCCGAGTCGGAGTTGAGGCGCGTCAGGCCTTGATTGAAAGACCGGCCATTCGGTCAGGATCTTCAACGCTTCTTCGTAGCTTTCCCGTTGGGTCTTCAACGTACTCAAATAGACGATGCGTTTGAGCTCCTTGGCAGAGCCGGACGCCTTACCCAGCTCCTTGGCATCCATGGTCAGCAACTTCTGGCCTTCGATTTTCTTTTCTTCGAAGCGAGTCAACTGCGCCAGCAACTGAGTGCCACGGCGCCTGGCATCGGCGATGACCTCCTGCCGGGCACCTTTCGATCCTCTACCGTGCAGACGCAGGCGCGTGTCGACATGCCATTCGCCGTGGGCATGGCGCATCAGCGCCGGCCCTGGGTGGGAGGGGTCTTTTTCGTCGACGATGGACACATGGTCCCCTTCCACCTTTACCTTGAACCACTTGTCGGCCATTTTGGCGAACCAGTCATCGCCCTGTTGGTAGAGGCCCTTGAGCGGGCCTTCGCTCTTGAGCTGTTCGGCGTGCTCGGGCTTGTTGACGCTCAAGGGCCTGAGCAGCTTGGCATGCTCGCCGGACTTGCCCGCCAAGGCGCCACTGGAATGAATAGTGTCGTAGTGCTCGGCGGGCAGTCTGGTGTCCTTGGGCGGTATGAATTGCTCGATGATGGGCGCAGGCTTGGCCAGTTTTTCCAGCTCGGGCACGACCGGGGGGGCTTCTGTCAGGCGGCTGCCAGTATTCTCCCGGGCGCGCTCGATGGCGTGTGCGGTAATCGCCATGGCCATGTTCAGCAACAGGTCGACAAATGCTTCCCACGTGGCCTGGCTGTCGGTTTCTTCGTCGCCTTGTGTCATCGTTTCAACGTCGTCGAGGATTTGCCAAAGCCAGATGGCGGTGCCTACCGCAGCCCCGAGGTAGGGCAGGGCCAGGTTGAAAATCAACCAACTGGCCTGTTTGAAGGTTTCCCAGCGGTTCTCGTTATTGGACACAGACTGACGGTCAGCGAGGGCGGTCAGGGCCTCGGCATTGGACCTGAACAACCGCGGCAGAAAATCCGCCCCCAGAGTCTGGTTGCTCAAGCTGACGGGGGCGCTGTTGGTCCACGAAGAGAAGGGGTCGGTGGCGAATTCGACGATCATCCAGGGCGAGGGGATCGGCCCGGAAAAGAGGTATCGGCTGTAGTTCTCGCGTACTCCGTCGGGCAGCCAGGCCAGCACCGATTGACGCAAGGAGGGTGTCTGCCGGATGGCGTAGATCAGATTGCTCGGCGTCGGATACTGGCACAGCTGCGGTTCCAGCAGCGGGCGATAGAGCACGCAGGGACCTGCATCGAAATCCAGCGGACCGATCACGAACATGTTGGTCACGACGTCCCCCGCAGTGCCCTGGGACTGGCCGGAGACGAAAGCCAGCTCGCGCACGACGATCGTCTGCCCGTCGACCTTGCGCTCGGCTTCGTCGGTCTCCATCACGGCGGCGATGTAACGGTAGCCGCGCTCGTCGATGTTGCAATCGCCGCGAATCTTGCTCTCCAGCGCCAGCATGGGTAACTGGATGCGTAGCTGAGCAGTGTAGAGATTTTCCCGGCGGGTCGATTCGACGGTATCGCCCAGTAGCTTGCTCTTGACCAGTTCGGGATAAACGCGACCGACGTCGACCTTGGTCACCAGATTTTCGACGTAATCGACCGTCATCCATCCGGGCAGCTTGTCGCCGTCGAGAGACCGGACCACTTTGTCGCCAAGGGGCAGCGCAATCAGGTTCTGTAGCGCCAGGTCGACGAGGTTGAGCCGCGTGATCTCGATTTTGCCGGGAACAACGAAGGTGCCCCAGACGACGGGGCTGCGGATTTGCAGTTCGATCCGTTGCGGGTCGAGCGTCGCGGCGTCGGCATGCTCCGCTTGCATCTGCTGTTTCAACGCGTTCAGCGCATAGTGTTTGATGGGGGGAATATCGTCCAGGTAGGTCTTGCCGGCATGGGAGCTGCTCAGCGCGGACAGGTTCTTCATGTGTTGGGCGAACAGGATCTGGTCGGACGTCGATGCTTGCTGGAGCCAGTCAGGCATCTGCTTCTCGTACCAGGCCGCATCAGGACCGGTGTCGGTCTGTGTTCCATTGAGCGCGGGCTGCTCGCTGTCGTCGGCCATGAACCCTTTCAGGATTTCGGGAGAGCCCAGGATCTGTACCTGGGTGGCAATCAAACCGCAGGCCTTGTGATCGAAAATGTTGCCTTCGGGCTCAAAGAAGCGCCACTGGATCTTCTTGCCCTCCACGTTGCCCAGATGATCAGGCAGGGTCTGCTCCAATGCTTGCAGCGAGTCGAACTTCTCGTAGCTGCGACGCAGCGAGTAGGCGAGGATGGTCTGTTTTTTGTCGACGGTTCCGATCAGCACCACCAGGGAGTTGTCGACCATGCGTGTCAACTTGTCGCCATTCACTTCATCGATGTCGATCAGGTACGCATGGGTGTCATAAGGGTCGTTGGCCTTGCGGTCCTGCAGGTCGGGGTACAGGAACAGTTGCCTGGCCATGGCACAGTCGGAGTCCGTCCAGCCCTTGACCTGCTTAACGTCCCAGAGTCTGTGCAGCAGACTGGAGAGCTCATGCCAGCGCGGCGGCGCGGTGCCGATCGTGGCGTTCCAGTACACCAGTTGCTGTTCCTGGCAGGCGGACACCATGACGGGCGCGAGTTCATTGATCAGGCTGCCGATCTGAGCGATGCGCACCGGCAGGTGCACCTCGGGGGTCGTCAATGGCAGGTGGGTCAGAAAGTGAAAGCCCTCTATCAGCAGCGTCGCATAGTCCTCATTCATCCGTGCCGCCAGCATGTTGCTGAGTGTCTGGTAACGCGTGGGCCGCTCAACGATCTGGCCGTCGACGATTTCCCAGTCCGGCTCAGCGACCACAGTATTGTTCGGGTCCAGATGCAAATGGGGATAGAGCTTCTTGAGCGCACTGCGCAGAAGGGCGGCGGCTACCTCCGGCGAGGTCGGGCCGGCGAGTAACTGGTTGAGCACCGCGTCGCCAAGGCTGGCGTCGGGTGCGGCGGGTGTAGGGGTTAAGGGTTGGGTCATCTGAGTCTCCCTGTCTCGCGATACATGGCATGCCCAAAGCCGAACGCTTCGGGAACGCCATGCTAGGGCGCGGCAAAACAGGGATGGTGGTAACTATGTATAGGGCGCAGTGTCAGCCCGGGTGAGAGGCCACCCTATCCCCGGGCCAGACAAACGCCTTGCTACAGGCTGAGCTACTGGCCGGACTTGATCCGCGTCCAGGCCCGAGTACGCGCCCGTTCGGCGTCCCTGGGCAAGGGTTGCAAGGTGTAGAGCGTGGTCATCGCCGCCTCGGTCGGATACAGGTTGGGGTTGTTGCGGATCGCCGGGTCGACCATGTCCGTGGCGTCCTTGTTCGGGTTCGGATAGCCGACAAAATCACTGACCGGCGCGATCACCTGCGGTTGCAGCAAGTAATTGATGAAGGCGTAGGCGTCGCCTGGATTGGCGGCCCCTTTGGGAATGGCGAGCATGTCGAACCAGATCGGCGCGCCTTCCTTGGGCAGGCGCATGTCGACCGTCACACCGTTCTTGGCCTCTTTGGCGCGGTTGGCCGCCTGGGAGAAGCTGCCGGAGTAACCCACCGCCACGCAGATGTCGCCGTTGGCGATGTCGGCCATGTACTTGGAGGAGTGGAAGTAGGTGATGTGTGGGCGAATCTTCATCATCAGCGCTTCGGCCTTGGCGTAGTCCGCCGGCTTCTTGCTGTTGGGGTCCAGGCCCAGGTGCTGCAAGGCCAGGGGCAGGATTTCCGAAGGTGAGTCGAGCAGCGCCACGCCGCACTGCTTGAGCTTGCTGATGTTCTCTTCCTTGAAGATCAGGTCCCAGCTGTCCACCGGCGCGTTGTCACCCAGGGCCGCCTTGACCTTGTCCGGGTTGAAGCCGATCAGGATGGTGCCGTACATGTAGGGCACGGCGAATTTGTTGCCTGGGTCATTGGCTTCGATCAGCTTCATCAGCTTGGGGTCGAGGTGGTTCCAGTTCGGCAGTTTGCTGCGGTCCAGGGGCTGGAACACGCCGGCCTCGATCTGCTTGGCCAGGAACACGTTGGACGGCACCACCACGTCGTAGCCGGAATTACCCGTCAGCAACTTGGCCTCCAGGGCCTCGTTGGTGTCGAAGATATCGTAGACCAGCTTGACCTGGCTGTTCTGCGCCTTGAAATCATCCAAGGCCTTTGGCGTGATGTAGTCGAACCAGTTGTAGACACGCAAGGTGCGCTCTTCGGCCTGGACAGCGCCGCAAAGCAGCGCGGCGCATAGGGCCGGAGCCATTAAACGCTTGAGTCTTTTCATGCTTTATTCCTCATTGGGCGCTTTGAAAACCTTCGAGAACGTTCACCGCATTGATGCCGATTTCTGCCACCGCGTAGCCGCCTTCCATCACGAACAGGGTCGGCTTGCCGAGCGCCGCGATGCGCTTGCCCATCGCCAGGTAATCCGGGCTGTCGAGCTTGAACTGGGAGATCGGGTCGTCCTTGAAGGTGTCCACGCCCAGGGACACGACGATGACATCGGCGTCGTAGCCTTGGGTTTCGCCGCAGGCTTGCTCCAGCGCGGCGCTCCAGGTGTCCCAACCTGAACCTGCGGGCAAAGGGTAGTTGAAATTGAAACCCTCGCCGGCGCCTTCACCGCGCTCGTCGGCGTAACCGAGGAAGAATGGAAATTCGAATTCCGGGTGGCCATGGATCGAGGTGAACAATACGTCGCTGCGCTCGTAGAAAATCGATTGGGTGCCGTTGCCGTGGTGGTAATCGACATCAAGGATCGCGACCCTTTTATGGCCCTGGTCAAGGAACGCCTGAGCGGCGATGGCGGCGTTGTTCAGGTAGCAATAACCGCCCATCAAGTCGCTGGCGGCGTGGTGCCCTGGCGGCCGGCACAGCGCAAAGGCACTGCGGGCACCGCGCTGGATTTCAGCCTGGGCGGTGAGGGCAACCTGGGCGGCGCTGTACGCCGCTTGCCAGGTACCCGCGGTAATCGGCGCGCCGCCGTCGAAGCTGTAATAACCGAGCTGACCGTGCAAGCTTTTCGGAATGACCGCGCGCAGGGTCCGCGCCGGCCAGGTGAAGGGCAGCAAATCGCCGTCGCGGTGGTGTTCCGCCCAGCGATCCCAAGCCCCTTTGAAGAATTCCAGGTACGCCGCGCTGTGGATACGCTGGATCGGCGCGAGGCCGAAATCCTGCGGCGCCTGCACCGGGCCCAGTGCCTGAGCCTTGACCCGATCCAGCACATGGTCGGCCCGGGACGGCATTTCGAAGCAAGGCATCAACTGCCCGTCCATCAACTCGCAACGTCCGTGGTGCAGGTGGTGATCGTCTGAGTAGATCGTCAGCATTGTTGTTCTCCGCAGGGCTGATTCGTTGAATCACAGTCTTGCGGCGCAGGGCGTTTCAGAGAACGGCAGGAGAGGCCAAAAGGGGATCAAAATGGCCAAAAGGTTTGACCGTAAATCGCCCCTTGTTGGCGCGGGTGTGCGCGGGGTTGGGGCATAGACGATGCTTGCATGGCTGCCGGCAACCTGTGGCGAGGGCGCTTGCTCCCGTCGCAAACCGGTCGACGCGGTGTGCCTGGAAGCATGCGTTTTGATCGTTCCCACGCTCCCGCGTGGAAACGCCGCCAGGGACGCTCCGCGTTCCGCTCTGGAGGTGACGCAGAGCGTCACGGGATGCATTCCCACGCAGAGCGTGGGGAACGATCAATCCGCGTTTGCCGGTCCACACACTTTGTTCCATGAGCGCTTGCTCCCTCGCCACAGGGGTTGGAGGGGGCGCGGTTAGCGTGGGTCGACGTTATCCAGCGCTCGGTTCGCCAGCAATGAACTGAGTTCGATCAGTTGCTGGATGCCGAGAGCGATGTGGCGGCGGGAACCTTCCAGTTCGAAGGCCAGGTCGCCGACCATCGCATCAGCTGAAGCCAGGGTTTCGCTGAGGTTGGCCAGGAGGGATTCATTGTCGATGTCTTTTACGACGGTGAATAGCTGCCCGGGTTGAATGGTTTCCGCAGGTTTTACGGGTTTGGGCGCCAGGTAATAGTCCAGTGCGCGCTTGGAGGCTTCGTCGAGCTTTTTTGCGTTGAGGCCATCCAAATAGGGGGAGTTGGGATCTGTTTCTGCTGGGTTTGGTTTGCTCTTGAACATAGTGAAGCTCCTTTCACATGAGGAACTTTCGTCAACCGGGCCGCCAAACCCGTTCGCTGGTGTCAGCGACAGGGAGACGATAGGTGGTGAGAGCAAGGCGCACAAGCCGGCGGATTCTGGCGTAGTTGTAGGCAATGACGCAGGAATGCGTGGGTTGGGAGAAGGGTGGCGGAAGGGGAATAAACAAGCCATTCGTAACGCCCTGAGACTTGTGGCGAGGGTGTAGCGGCTATCGTGGGTAGACGTTATCCAGTGCATGGTTCGCCAGTAATGAACTCAGTTCGATCATTTGCTGGATGCCGAGGGCGATGGGCCAACGGGAGCCTTCCGGCGCGGAGGCAGTTCGTTGACCACCACATCGGCAGAAGCCGGGATTTCGCTGAGATTGGCGGGCAATGCTATTCGCTGTCACAGGATAAACACAAAAAAGGCGACCAAGGTCGCCCAGTTCTCACTCTGTCGTGGTTTACGCACTGGCAGAAAGCTTGGTCTGACGCGAACCAGCGAGCGCACCCTCTGGCTCATCGGATGAACCACGACGGATGCGGTCGAGCATCCGCAGATCCATCGAGCTAGTGACACGAGCTTTGCGCAAGCCGCGCGCGTACAAGTAGCCAAAGGTGTCTTGCCCTTTGTGCTTGCCGGCCTTACCGCTTTGGGTTGCTTTCAATTTGCTCATTTTTCGATCACCTCTGAAATGATGCTATTGCTCATCAAGAGTCAACGCAAGGGCGCCGTTGGTCCCACAGGGGTTAGGTGTTGTACATGAAAATGGCGGTTACCGGGGGGAGGTCAAGACCTGAACTGACTCGGCGCCACCCCACTCCAGCGCACGAACGCATGGCGAAAGCTGGCCGTTTCACTGAAGCCGAGCCTTTCGGCAATCCGATAGATCGGCAATTGATCCTCGCAGAGCATCTGCTTGGCCCGCTCGAAGCGCAGTTCGTCGAGCAGCTCCTGATAACTGCAACCCTGCTCCTTGAGGTGCCGGCGCAAGGTGCGCGCCGAGCAGTTCATTTGCGCGGCCAGGCCTTCCAGGCCGGGGGCGGCGTCCAGTTGTGCGCTGAGCAACTGGCGAATCCGCCCCAGCCAGGCCTGGCGCCCGGTGAATTCGGTGTTCTGTCGGCGGCAGCGTTCGGCCATGGCGTGGTGGGTGATGGGATCGGCCAGGGGCAGGGGCTGTTCGAGCCAGTGGCGGTCGAAGGCGAAGGCGTTATCGACGCTGTCGAAGCGCATCGGGCAATTGAATAGCGCTCCGTAGCGCGCCTGGTAATCGGGCGCCGGATGTTCGAAACGCGCCGCGCGTAACGGCAGCACATGGCCGAGCAGGTCATTGCAGATGACTTTCAACGAAACCATGCAGAACTCGGCGTTGAATACCGCCAGGGTCGGGTTCTCTCGATAATCGCTGGCGCTGAGCCAGACCACCTCATCGTCTTCTTCCAGGTTCAGCTCGAAGAGTGTTCCCAATAGCGCCGGATAGCGCAGCGCCAGGCGTAAAGCGTCACCTAAGGTGGCACTGGTGAGCAGGGCATAGCCGAGCATGCCGTAGGACGATACGTGCATGCGCAGGCCCAGTTCCAGGCCGATGTCACGCTTGAGGGCCACGGCGTTGGCGCAGACCTGCATTTCCTGGTTGGTGGTGATGCGCGTGTCGGCCCGGCTCAGATCCGCCGCGCTGATGCCGCTGCCGGCCAGCAGTGCGTCACTGGACAGGCCTTCGTTTTTGAAGGCGTTGAGCACCAGGGAGACGGCGTTGAGAGTGGTGAGGTGGGAATGAAGCATGTCCGTTTCCAGCCTGGGGAGGCTGGAAACGGAGCAAGTTGTATGCCGGATGAAAATCGGAAGTTCAACACAACACCCAATGTGGGAGCGAGCTTGCTCGCGATGGCGGTGTGTCAGTCGACGCTGATGTTGACTATAAATCCGCTATCGCGAGCAAGCTCGCTCCCACAGGGTTTGTCGGGTGTCAGATAAGCTCACCGCACAGGTCCAGCTCAACCAGCCGCCGCACCTCTTCCACCGGCAACCCTGCGCCAATCAACGCCTGCAGCTTGCCGAACGCCGCCTCGCGGGTCATGCCGCCGCCGGACAACACGCCGACGCCACGCAAGCGACTGCCGGCCTCGTACACGTCCAGTTCCACGCCACCTTCATGGCATTGGGTTACCGCCACGACCACCACGCCGCTGTCCCGCGCCCGCTCGAGGCTGGCGAGGAAGGCTGGGTTGTCGCTCGGCCCGGTGCCGCTACCGTAGCACTCCAGCACCAGGCCCCGGATACCGCTGCCAAGCAAGCCATCCAGGATTTCTGCGCTGATGCCGGGGAACAGCGGCAACGCGGCGACATTCGCCACTTGCTTGGGCTGGTTGTAATTCAACTGTGCCGGCAGCGAAGCGGCTTTGGCGCCGCCACCTTGGCGCTCCAGGCGCTTGAACGGGTGACGACCGAAGCTGCGCACCTTGGCGCAACGGGTCGGCTCCAGCAGCTCGCCGTGGAAATACAGATGCACCCCCGGAGCCAGGCCCTGGCCGAGGGCGACCAGCGCGCCGCTGAGGTTTTCCCAGGCGTCGCTGTCGGTCACGCCGGCGGGCAGCATGGAGCCGGTGAAACACACCCGCGCATGCAGGCCGAGCAATTGAAAGCTCATCGCCGCCGCGCTGTAGGCCAGCGTGTCGGTGCCGTGCAGGATCAACACGCTGTCGCAGCCTTGCACATCCACGGCATCGACCACCGCTTCGCGCAGTTGCTGCCAATAGGCCGGGGTCATGTTGGCGCTGTCGATCAGCGGCGACATTTCCCGGAAACGCCATGACGGGATGACGAGTTCCGGTTGGCTGTGCAGGTAGTCGCGCATCCGCGCTTCGAAACCGGATGCCGGGGCCAGGCCGTGGGCGCTGGCCTGCATGCCGATGGTACCGCCGGTGTAGAGCACCATGACGTGCTGGGCGGCAGGGTAGGTCGAGGGGTTCATGGTTGTTCTCCGAGGACGAAAACGGCAGCTTTACTTCGCCGCCACAACATAAGGCCGAGCATGACGCCGACCTTAGGTTGTGTCACGCCGGACGCAGGGGATGCGTCCGGTTTTTTCCAGACAGCTTGTTACCGATCAGCGTTGCGCTGCGGTCACGCCAGCCGTAGCGGCGTCAGGCTGGGCAACCGGTGCCGACGGATTGGCAGGCCAGGCCTTGCGGTCCAGATCCAGGTCCGGGAACTTGCTGGAGTCGAAGACCGGAACCTTGATGCCGGCCGAACGCTGGTCATCGTAGTCACGCAGGATGCGCATGCCGACCTTGAACAGCAGGAACAGCGCGATCAGGTTCACGAACGCCAGCAGCGTCATGGTGATGTCGGCGAAGGCGAACACGGTGCCAAGGTTTTCGATGGCGCCCCAGAAAATCAGGACCAGCACCAGCGCGCGGTAACCCATCAGCGCCTTGCGGTTGTCGCCGATCATGAAGCGCAGGTTGTTCTCGCCCAGATAGTAGTTGTAGAGGATCGAGGTAAACACGAACAACGACAGCGCCACGGAGATGAAAATCCGGCCCCAGTCACCCACTACCGCCGCCAGGGAGTTCTGGGTCAGGGCAATGCCGTCGCCTTCGAAGCCAGGGGTGTAGAAACCCGACAGCAGGATCAACAGCGCGGTGCAGGTGCAGATCACGAAGGTGTCCAGGAATACGCTGAACGCCTGAACCACACCCTGTGCCACCGGGTGCTCGACCGACGCCACGGCGGCGACGTTAGGCGCACTGCCCAGGCCGGCTTCGTTGGCGAACACGCCACGCTTGACGCCCATGACGATGGCGCTGCCGATCAGGCCGCCGAAAGCCTGGTCCAGACCGAAGGCGCTCTTGACGATGGTCGCCAGCATGCCCGGTACGTGGTCGAATTGCAGCACGATCACGTAGAGGGTCACGGCGATATACGCCAGGGTCTTGACCGGTACCAGCAGGTCGGCAACTTTGGCGATGCGCTTGATTCCGCCGATGAACACCAGACCCAGCAGCACCGCCAGGCCGAGGCCAGTGTAGGTGGTGTCGAAGCCGAAGGCGTTGTTCAGGGAATGGGTAACCGCGTGGGCTTGCAGGCCGTTGAAGGCGAAGCCGAAGGTGACCAGCAACAAGAACGCCATGATCATGCCCAACCAGCGTTTCTGCAGGCCGTGCTGGATGTAATAGGACGGGCCGCCACGGTACTGGCCTTCGGAGTCGCAGCGCTTATAGAGCTGGCCGAGGGAGCATTCGAAGAAGCTGCTGGACATACCGACCAGTGCGGTCACCCACATCCAGAACACCGCACCAGGCCCACCGAGAGTCACGGCGATGCCGACGCCCGCGATGTTGCCCGCGCCAACACGACCGGCCAGGCTGAGCATCAAGGCCTGGAACGAGCTGAGCTGGTCAGTGCTGCTTTTTAGGCTGTCACGAAACACCGTGAACATATGGAAGAAATGACGGAACTGGACGAAACGCGAGCGGATCGTGAAGTAGCCACCGAGCCCGACAATGAGCACGATCAGCACTTTCCCTGAAAGGAAGTCGTTGATGACTTCAAGCATGAGTATTCCTCGCTATTTTTTGTTTAAGCAAATGCTGGCCATTTGGAAACATCGCGTTACATCGGCCCTTGGGCGGTTCGACAGGTAAGGCGATATTTCGTCCCGGTCCATTTTCGCGGGTTTGTTATTAGTTCGGTTTTCGCATGTTTAGGGTCTCGCTACTGACGACCGCTCACGCGAAGAGGGGCGGCACTATACCCATCAGTGCGGCACTCGTCTGCACGATTGTGGTGCGTCCGACGAAACGGACCCTTTGAAGCTCCTGGCCGTCCGGTCAGGTTTCCGTGGGGGCGAACTGGCTCGCGATGGCTGACGATGCGGTATATAACGGGCAGCGCACCGTCGTTTATCGCGAGCAGGTTCCCTCCTACAGGTTCGGTCATCCTTTGTGGCTATCAATTAAAAAAAGGGCTTGGGGAAGAACCCCAAGCCCTCAAAAGGTGAGAGGTGTCTAGTCCCTCGACCTGGTGAGCAATGGTCGCGTCGATCACGCTTTCAGCGGGACCAGACGCGGAGCAATCATGTTTTCCGGGCGCAGGATGTCGTCGAGCATGGCGTCGTCGAGCAAGCCTTCTTCGCGCACCAGTTCCAGCACGCCACGGCCACTTTCCAGGGCGACGCGGGCGATGCGGGTGGCGTTTTCATAACCGATGTACGGGTTCAGGGCGGTGACCAGGCCGATCGAGTGCTCGACCAGTTCGCGGCAGCGTGCTTCGTTGGCGGTGATGCCCACGATGCAATGCTCGCGCAGCATGTCCATGGCCCGTTGCAGCAAGCGGATCGAGTCGAAGATCTTGAAGGCGATCAGCGGTTCCATCACGTTCAACTGCAGTTGGCCGCCTTCGGCCGCGATGGTCAGGGCCAAGTCGTTGCCGATGATCTGGAACGCAACCTGGTTGACCGCTTCCGGGATGACCGGGTTGACCTTGCCGGGCATGATCGAACTGCCTGGCTGGCGAGCGGGCAGGTTGATTTCGTTGATGCCGGTGCGCGGGCCGCTGGACAGCAGGCGCAGGTCGTTGCAGATCTTCGACAGCTTGACCGCGGTGCGCTTGAGCATGCCGGAGAACAGCACGAAGGCGCCCATGTCGGAAGTGGCTTCGATCAGGTCGGCGGCTGGAACCAGCGGCTGGCCACTGATGGTCGCCAGGCGCTGTACGGCCAGGGCTTGGTAGCGCGGGTCGGCGTTGATGCCGGTGCCGATGGCGGTGCCGCCCAGGTTCACTTCGGTGAGCAGTTCAGGCGCCAGGGTTTTCAGGCGCGCCAGGTCTTCGCTCAGGGTGGTGGCGAAGGCGCGGAATTCCTGGCCGAGGGTCATCGGCACAGCGTCCTGCAGCTGGGTGCGGCCCATTTTCAGGACGTGGCTGAATTCTTCACCCTTGGCGGCGAACGCTTGGATCAGGCTGTCGAGGCTGGCCAGCAACGCGTCGTGACCCAGCAGCAGACCCAGGCGGATCGCGGTCGGGTAGGCGTCGTTGGTGGACTGCGCCATGTTCACGTCGTTGTTCGGGTGCAGGTACTGGTACTCGCCTTTCTGGTGACCCATGGCCTCCAGCGCGATGTTGGCGATGACTTCGTTGGCATTCATGTTGGTCGACGTACCGGCGCCGCCCTGGATCATGTCCACCACGAACTCTTCGTGGAAATCGCCGCGGATCAATCGTGCACAGGCTTCGCTGATGGCGGCGTGCTTGGCTTCGCTGAGCTGGCCCAGCTCGCGGTTGGCGTCAGCGGCGGCCTGTTTGACCATTGCCAGACCGACCACCAATTTAGGGTAATGCGAGATCGGGACGCCGGAGAGACGGAAGTTGTTTACCGCTCGTAGGGTCTGGATGCCGTAATACGCTTGCGCCGGTACTTCGAGTACGCCAAGCAGGTCTTTTTCTGTGCGGAATGATGCAGCGGAGGACATGATAGAAATCATCTCGATAAGGACCCGGTCTGAGCCGGAACGCTGTGAATCCTAGGCTTTCGAAAAAATTAGGGCCAATGCTGTTAAACACTGGCCTATGCATATTCGGCATAATGCCGGTGTGACGTTGGCAGTGCGGCGAACGTGTGACCTGTTTTGGTGCGTGTAACGGGAGGACGTGATGAATCTTGAAAGCAAGTGGCTCGAGGATTTCAGTGCCCTGGCCGCGACCCGCAGTTTCTCCCAGGCGGCCGAGCGGCGCTTCGTGACGCAGCCGGCTTTCAGCCGGCGAATCCGCAGCCTCGAGGCGGCGCTCGGGCTGACCCTGGTCAACCGCTCCCGTACGCCTGTCGAGCTGACGGCGGCGGGGCAGTTGTTCCTGGTGACGGCGCGTACGGTGGTGGAGCAATTGGGTGAAGTGCTGCGTCATTTGCATCATCTGGAGGGCGGGCAGGGCGAAGTCATTCAGGTGGCGGCGGCCCACTCCCTGGCGCTGGGCTTCTTCCCGCGCTGGATCGCGCAATTGCGCAACGAGGGGATGAACATCGCCACGCGGCTGGTGGCGACCAACGTCGGTGATGCGGTCCATGCATTGCGCGAAGGCGGCTGCGACCTGATGCTGGCCTTCTACGATCCGGATTCGGCGATGCAGATGGATCCGGAGATCTTTCCGTCGTTGCACCTGGGCCAGACCGAAATGCTCCCGGTGTGCGCCGCCGATGCCAACGGCAACCCGCTGTTCGACCCGGAAGGCGAGGCCAGCGTGCCGCTGCTGGCCTACAGCGCCGGCGCGTTTCTCGGCCGCTCGGTCAACCAGTTGTTGCGCCAGCGGGCGTTGCGTTTCACCACGGTCTACGAGACTGCCATGGCCGACAGCCTGAAAAGCATGGCCCTGGAAGGCCTGGGCATCGCCTGGGTGCCGCACCTGAGCGTGCGCGCTGAATTGGCCCGGGGCGAACTGGTGATCTGTGGCGGCCCGCAATGGCACGTCCCCCTGGAAATCCGCCTGTACCGCTGCGCCCTGGTGCGCAAGGCCAATGTGCGGTTGTTGTGGCGCAAGCTCGAAGGCGGTGCGGCGCAAGGTGTGGGCGGGGCCTGAAGACAACATAGGACCCCTGGTGGGAGCGGGCTTGCTCGCGAATGCGGAGTGTCAGTCATGTAGGTGGCGACTGACACTCCGCATTCGCGAGCAAGCCCGCTCCCACAGGGGTTCATGCTTTCCCACGCTGACCTGCGAGTCAATAAAACCGCCACTTCACCCCAAATGACAGATGGTCGGCGAAAGTGCGTTTAACGCACCATTTTCGGTATACTGCCCGGCCTTCGGTCGGTTCGCCCGGCCATTATTCGTACAACAAGCCACGCCGGTTTCCTGCGTGGCTTGTTGTTTTTTGACGCGCCTGCGGGCGCCCAGAGAGAAGAGGCACGACGATGAGTGCACTGGTTGGCGTGATCATGGGCTCCAAGTCCGATTGGTCCACCCTTAGCCACACCGCCGATATGCTGGAAAAGCTCGGCATCCCTTACGAGGTGAAAGTGGTTTCCGCCCACCGTACCCCGGACCTGCTGTTCCAGTACGCCGAAGAGGCCGAGTCCCGTGGCATCGAGGTGATTATCGCCGGTGCCGGTGGCGCGGCCCACCTGCCAGGCATGTGCGCGGCCAAGACCCACCTGCCGGTGCTGGGCGTGCCGGTCCAGTCGTCGATGCTCTCGGGCGTCGATTCGCTGCTGTCGATCGTGCAGATGCCGGCGGGCATTCCAGTGGCGACCCTGGCCATCGGCAAGGCCGGCGCGATCAACGCGGCCCTGCTCTCGGCGAGCATCTTGGGCGCCAAGCATCCACAGTTTCATACCGTGTTGAAAAAATTCCGCGCTGAGCAGACAGACAGCGTCCTGGACAATCCAGACCCACGCATTGCCTGAGGTTGTTGACGAATGAAGATCGGTGTAATCGGTGGCGGCCAGTTGGGTCGCATGTTGGCCCTGGCGGGTACGCCGCTGGGGATGAACTTCGCTTTCCTGGACCCGGCACCGGACGCCTGCGCCAGCGCGCTGGGTGAACACCTGCGGGCCGACTATGGCGACCAGGATCACCTGCGCCAATTGGCCGACGAAGTCGACCTGGTGACCTTCGAATTCGAAAGCGTTCCGGCCGAAACCGTGGCGTTCCTGTCCCAGTTCGTCCCGGTCTACCCGAGCGCCGAAGCCTTGCGCATCGCCCGTGACCGCTGGTTCGAAAAGAACATGTTCAAGGACCTGGGCATCCCCACCCCGGCCTTCGCCGACATTCAGTCCCAGGCCGACCTGGACGCCGCCGTAGCCGCCATCGGCCTGCCCGCCGTGCTCAAGACCCGCACCCTGGGCTACGACGGCAAGGGCCAGAAAGTCCTGCGCAAACCAGAAGACGTGGTCGGCACGTTTGCCGAGTTGGGTAGCGTGGCCTGCCTGCTGGAAGGTTTCGTGCCGTTCACCGGGGAAGTCTCGCTGATCGCCGTGCGTGCCCGCGATGGTGAAATCCGCTTCTATCCGCTGGTGCACAACACCCACAAGGACGGCATCCTCAAGCTGTCCGTCGCCAGCACCGATCATCCGTTGCAGGCCCTGGCCGAGGACTATTCCAGCCGGGTGCTCAAGCAACTGGACTATGTCGGCGTGATGGCGTTCGAGTTCTTCGAAGTGGACGGCGGCCTCAAGGCCAACGAAATCGCCCCGCGGGTACACAACTCCGGGCACTGGACCACCGAAGGCGCCGAGTGCAGCCAGTTCGAAAACCACCTGCGGGCGGTGGCCGGGCTGCCGCTGGGGTCGACCGCCAAGGTGGGTGAAAGCGCGATGCTCAACTTCATCGGCAAGGTCCCGGACACCGAGAAAGTCCTGGCCATTGCCGACTGCCACTTGCATCACTATGGCAAGGCGTTCAAGGCCGGGCGCAAGGTCGGTCACGCCAACCTGCGTTGTGCTGACCGGGCCACGCTGGCCCAGCAGATCATCAAGGTCGAGACGCTGATCGCCGAGCAATAATCTGGAACGACGGTGGAACCATTCGTCGGCTAATCTCTCTCATGGCTAAGTGCCAAAGCCTGAACGGGCTTTGGCTTAGCGACTCAATGAGAGAGGAAATGCCATGGGAATCATCGGAACCATCTTTATCGGCTTGATCGTTGGCCTGCTGGCGCGCTTCCTGAAACCGGGCGATGACAGCATGGGCTGGATCATGACCATCCTGCTCGGTATCGGCGGTTCGTTGGCAGCCACTTACGGCGGCCAGGCCTTGGGCATCTACCAGGCTGGCCAAGGCGCTGGCTTCATCGGTGCCTTGGTGGGCGCGGTGGTGCTGCTGGTGATCTACGGCCTGATCAAAAGAAACTGATCCAAATGCGTCAAAGCCCTCTCTGCGGGCGCGCAGAGAGGGCTAAAATGCCCGGCGTTTTACCTTTCCTCCATTGCCGAGCTCTTTCATGCGCCGTCTAGTGTTGACCCTTATTCTTCTGGGCAGCGGCCTGGCCCATGCCGCCGAACTGCCGGAAACCGACTGGCTCGAATTGATGCCCAAGTCGGACCAGAAAGCCCTCGAAGCCATGCCCGAGATCGACCACGACTCCCCCGAGGCCAGCGGCACCTTCACCGAAAAAGGTGGCCTGAAACAAAGCAAAGGCTTGCCGGCGGTGATGTATTCGACCAAGACCGTGGCGTCGATGAACGACAAACACATTCGTATCGGCGGTTACCCCGTGCCATTGGAAACCGACGCCAAGGGCCGCAGCACGCTGTTTTTCCTGGTGCCTTACCCCGGCGCCTGCATCCACGTCCCGCCACCGCCGCCGAATCAACTGGTGCTGGTGCGCTACCCCAAGGGCCTGAAGCTGGACGACATCTACACGCCGCTGTGGGTGACCGGCATGCTGAAGATCGAAAAGGTCGACAATGACCTGGCCAGCGCGGCGTATGCGCTGGAGGCGGAGAAGGTGAGGGTGGTGCAGGAGGCGGATTTGTAGGTGTCAGTAAATTTGGCATGGATCTAATGTGGGAGCGAGCTTGCTCGCGATAGCGGACCGACAGACAACATCTGCGTTGACTGATACACCGCTATCGCGAGCAAGCTCGCTCCCACAATGGTTTTATGTGTGGCTCAGAGCGGCTTGCTGCGGATGCTCACGCCAAGGGTATGGCTGGCCTCGGGTAACAACGTCACCACATCGTCCATCACATTCGCCGTCTCGATGCACAGCATGCGCTGCCAGCCGTCGTCGGCCATGTCGCTGAAGGCCTTGGCGCGTTCGGTCCACGGGTTCCAGATCACCGCCGTGCGCGAACCGCTGCTGGTCAGTTCGATCCGTCGTTCCCAGTGCGGGTCGATGATGCTCAGCGTCGGCGGGGTATCGAGGTAGATGCGGTCGGTCTCGCTGGCAAATGTCAGGTCGCCGGCCTGGGTGTGGGTATTCCAGTCGTCCAGGGTCTCGATGTAGCTCAAGCCATCCACCCCTTCGACCTGCACGTTGCGCACATCGCTCACGGCGAAGTAACTGTGCAGCGCCTGGCTGAGGCTGACGGTTTCGCTACCACGGTTATGGCTGGTGAGGCGGATATGCAGCTGCTCGTCCATCACGATGGTCAGCGTCAGGTCCACCTGATGAGGCCAGCCCGAGAGGCCGTTTTCAGGGTAGGGCAGCACGAACTCCACCTTGAGGCTTTCGCCTTCGGCTTCGATGCCCTTCAATTCCCAATCCATCGCCCGCACCAGGCCGTGGGCCGTGGCTGCGTCGTTGGTCACGCGCATGGCCTGCACGCTGTCGGGGTTGCGCGTCAGGTTGCCGAACCACGGCCAGCACACTGGCACGCCGGCGCGGATGCTCTTGCCGGCCTTGAATGTGGCCTGGTCGTTGAGCCAGATCAGCGGCGGCTGGCCGTCCACTTGATAGCTGAGGATGTGCGCGCCTTGCTGGGTCACCAGTAACTCGGCCTGACCGTGGCGGATACGCCAGCCGTTCAGTTCATCCAGTTTAACGGCTTCGACATGGGGCGTTGGCATGTTGCAAATCTCGCTCAGGAACAGGAACTGCAATGGACCGCAAAACGGCCGCCGTGTTTAACGGGCGCGCGGCGGAACCGAGCGGGTACGACCACTGCCGTCGATGGCGACGAAGACAAATACCGCCTCGGTCACCTTGCGCCATTCACTGGACAGCGGATCGTCGCTCCAGACCTCGACCATCATCTGGATCGAACTACGGCCGATTTCCAGGGCTTGGGTATAAAAGGACAGCTGCGCACCCACCGCCACCGGCACCAGGAAGGCCATGCGATCGATCGCCACGGTGGCCACGCGTCCGCCAGCCACTTTGCTGGCCATGGCGGTGCCGGCCAGGTCCATCTGGGACACCAGCCAGCCGCCGAAAATATCGCCGAAGCCGTTGGTCTCGCGAGGGAGCGCGGTGATTTGCAGGGCCAGGTCGCCTTGCGGGATTGGATCTTCTTGTTCGAGCTCTATCATGCCGAGGGGCCTCTGACCCGTAACGCTGTCTTGTGCTTCAGGTGAATAGCCGTCCTTGAAAAAAACGATTCAGCCCGAACTGACTACGTTCGTCACGTTTTTCGTAAAGGCGTGCCAAAGGGATACTCTGCGAAACCGGCTGGTTCTATTACTTCGTCACCAACGACGTTTTCGCACAGCAACCCCTTACAGAGTGGTGCAACGTTGCGAGTATATCGGGCGATAGACGTCGAGACGACCACTGGGTTCTGATTTCGACCGTCAATTACGCACCTCTATGTGCTTTTTCGAACAATTTGTTATCGTGCCGAACCTGCCCAGGCCCCAACCCGTGTTGTCAGGGTTGCAGAACCGACTAATAAGAGAAGCCCTTGCCATGACCTCTGCGCCTTCGAGCACAGCGACGCCCGCACAACCCGCACGTCCACTGACCCGCAACGATTACAAGACCCTGTCGCTTTCAGCCTTGGGCGGTGCGCTGGAGTTCTACGATTTCATCATTTTCGTATTCTTTGCCACCGTGGTCGGCAAATTATTCTTCCCGGCCGAAATGCCCGAGTGGCTACGTTTGATGCAGACCTTCGGTATTTTTGCCGCCGGCTACCTGGCCCGGCCGCTGGGCGGGATCATCATGGCCCACTTCGGCGACCTGCTGGGGCGCAAGAAAATGTTCACCTTGAGCATTTTCATGATGGCTGTGCCGACCCTGATCATGGGCCTGTTGCCCACCTATGCCCAGATCGGCATGTGGGCACCGATCCTGCTGTTGCTGATGCGGGTGATCCAGGGCGCGGCCATTGGCGGCGAAGTGCCGGGGGCTTGGGTCTTCGTTTCCGAACACGTTCCGGCGCGCCACATCGGCTATGCCTGCGGCACGCTGACCTGCGGCCTGACCGCGGGGATTCTCCTGGGGTCGCTGGTGGCCACAGCCATCAACAGCATTTATACGCCGGTGGAAGTGACGGATTACGCCTGGCGGATTCCGTTCCTGCTGGGCGGTGTGTTCGGTCTGTTTTCGGTGTACCTGCGCCGCTGGCTCCACGAAACCCCAGTGTTCGCCGAGCTGCAACTGCGCAAGGCCCTGGCCGAGGAAATACCGCTGCGAGCCGTGCTGCGCGACCATCGCGGCGCCATCGCGATTTCGATGCTGCTGACCTGGCTGCTGTCGGCCGGCATCATCGTGATCATCCTGATGACCCCGACGGTATTGCAGACCGTTTACCACTTCAGTCCGACCACCGCGTTGCAGGCCAACAGCCTGGCGATCGTATTCCTGAGCTTTGGTTGCATTGGCTCTGGTGTGCTGGCTGACCGTTTCGGCGCCGGGCGGGTATTTGTCTTCGGTAGCACGTTGCTGTTGATCACCTCGTGGACCTTCTACCACAGCCTGTTCGACCACCCCGAGTGGCTGTTTCCGCTCTACGCCCTGAGCGGGCTGTTGGTGGGTACCATCGGCGCAGTGCCTTATGTCATGGTCAAGGCCTTCCCGGCCGTGGTGCGCTTCAGCGGCCTGTCGTTCTCCTACAACCTGGCGTATGCGATCTTCGGCGGCCTCACCCCGATGATCGTCACCCTGCTGCTCAAGGAAAGCCCGCTGGGGCCGGCCTATTATGTGGCGGTGATCTGCGGTATCGGGATTGCGGTGGGTGGTTATCTCTGGAAGAAGGGGCGCTAGGGGGCGCTGAACAGGCTTCTGTGGTGAGGGGATTTATCCCCGTTGGGCTGCGAAGCGGCCCTCAAGCCAGCGCGCCTCGGTGTTTCAGATTGATTGCGTCCAGCCATTGGGGCTGCTTTGCAGCCCAGCGGGGATAAATCCCCTCGCCACAACATCTTGTAAGCTCAATGCTGGCCTTTCATCCAATTGTCATATTTCAGCCATAGAGTGTTCACACGGCCTACCGATACTTGGCCGACTTAACACACCCTATCTGCTAGGAGTAAGGCATGAAACTGAAGCGTTTGATGGCGGCAATGACTTTTGTCGCTGCTGGCGTTGCGACTGCCAACGCGGTTGCCGCTGTTGACCCTGCGATCCCGAGCTACACCAAGACCACTGGTGTGTCGGGGAACCTGTCCAGCGTCGGCTCCGATACCCTGGCCAACCTGATGACCTTGTGGGCTGAGAACTACAAGAAAGAATACCCGAACGTAAACATCCAGATTCAAGCCGCCGGTTCCTCCACCGCGCCGCCCGCACTCACCGAAGGTACCGCCAACCTGGGCCCGATGAGCCGCAAGATGAAGGACAACGAACTGCAAGCCTTCGAGCAGAAGTATGGCTACAAGCCAACCGCTATCCCGGTGGCCGTGGATGCCCTGGCTGTATTCGTGCACAAGGACAACCCGATCCAGCACCTGACCATGGAACAGGTCGACGCGATCTTCTCGTCCACTCGCCTGTGCGGCGCTAAAGCCGACGTGAAAACCTGGGGTGACTTGGGCGTGACCGGCGACCTGGCCAACAAGCCGGTGCAACTGTTCGGTCGTAACTCGGTATCCGGCACTTACGGCTACTTCAAGGAAGAAGCCCTGTGCAAAGGCGACTACAAGCCCAACGTCAACGAACAACCCGGCTCGGCTTCGGTCGTGCAGTCGATCAGCAGCTCGCTGAACGGTGTGGGTTACTCGGGCATCGGCTACAAGACCGCCAGCGTGAAGACCGTGGCCCTGGCCAAGAAAGGCAGCACTGACTTCATCGAAGACACCGAAGAAAACGCCCTGAACGGCAAGTACCCGCTGTCGCGTTTCCTCTACGTGTACGTCAACAAAGCGCCGAACAAGCCTCTGGCCCCGCTGGAAGCCGAGTTCGTGAAGCTGATCCTGTCCAAGCAAGGCCAGGAAGTCGTGGTCAAGGACGGCTACATCCCAGTGCCAGCCAAAGTAGCCGCCAAGGCCCTGGCTGACCTGGGGCTGTCGGAAGGCGGCAACGTCGCCAAGAAGTAACACCTGAGCCCGGGCCAACGCCCGGACTCTCTGTGGGAGCGGGCTTGCTCGCGAATGCGGTGGATCAGTCGGCATCCATGTCGAATGTGCTGGCCCCTTCGCGAGCAAGCCCGCTCCCACAGACACGAATTTTCCGTCCGCTGCCGCTTCTAGCTGGCGGCGGATTTGTTGCGTCACTTCACTGTCATCTTTCTGTCATACAGGATCGCTAGGGTGTGCGCATGAATGATCTGGCCAACTCCACAATGACTACGACTTCCCCTCCCAAGCGCATTGACTTCAATACGCCTGAGCTTCAACGCAAGCGCCGTATGCGCGCGCTCAAGGATCGCCTGACCCGCTGGTACGTGCTGGTCGGCGGCCTCGCCGTCCTGGCCGCCATTACACTGATTTTCTTCTTCCTGGCCTACGTGGTGCTGCCCCTGTTCCAGGGTGCGGACCTGACCGCCAAGGACTCGATCACCCCGGCCTGGATGCAAGACGCCGGCAAACCCCTGATGATCTCCATCGAAGAGCAGAACCAGGTGGCCATGCGGGTTTCCGACAAGGGCCAGGCGCTGTTTTTTGACCTCAGCAGTGGCGCCGAGCTGCGCCGTGTCGACCTGCCGATTCCCGCCGGTGCCAGCGTGACTTCCATTGGCGAAGATCAGCCCGGCCATCCGCTGGTGGCAATCGGTCTGTCCAACGGCCAGGCCCTGGTATTCCGTCACACCTATAACGTCACCTACCCGGACGGCAAGAAAACCATCTCGCCGGCCATCGAATACCCCTACGGTGAGACGCCCATCGCGTTGAACGAGCAGGGTGCGCCTCTGGAACATGTCAGCCTCAACGCCACCGATTCGACCCTGCTGCTGGCCGGTTCCAGCGGTGCCCAGCTGCAAGTGCTGTCCCTCAGCAGCGAAGAAAACATGATGACCGGTGAAGTCACCAGTGAGCAGACGCGTATCGATCTGCCGCAGATGACTGAACCGGTGAAAAACATCTTCGTCGACCCGCGCCAGCAATGGCTGTATGTGGTCAACGGCCGGGCCCAGGCTGACGTGTTCAGCCTGCGGGACAAGAGCCTCAACGGTCGTTACAAGTTGCTGGAAAACGGCGAAGCCCAAGTCACCGCCGCGACCCAGCTGGTGGGCGGGATCTCATTGATCGTTGGTGATTCCAAGGGTGGCCTGGCCCAGTGGTTCATGGCCCGCGATCCAGACGGCGAAATGCGCTTCAAACAGATTCGTACCTTCCAGATGGGCAGTGCGCCCATCGTCGAGATCAGCGCCGAAGAACGTCGCAAAGGCTTCGTCGCCCTCGACGCGGCCGGCAAGCTTGGCGTGTTCCACAGCACCGCTCATCGCACCCTGTTGGTAGACCAGGTGGTCGATGGCCAAGGCCTGTTCGGCATGTCGCCTCGGGCCAACCGCCTGATCGTCGAGCAAGGCGGCAAGCTGCAACCGCTGACGCTGGACAACCCGCACCCGGAAGTGTCGTGGAGCGCGCTGTGGAGCAAGGTCTGGTACGAAAACTACGACGAGCCTAAATACGTCTGGCAATCGACCGCCGCCAACACCGACTTCGAACCCAAGCTGAGTCTTTCGCCGCTGACCTTCGGCACCCTGAAAGCCGCGTTCTACGCGATGCTGCTGGCTGCGCCGCTGGCGGTTGCCGCAGCGATCTACACCGCCTACTTCATGGCGCCGGGCATGCGCCGCAAGGTCAAGCCGGTGATCGAGCTGATGGAAGCGATGCCGACGGTGATTCTCGGCTTCTTCGCCGGCCTGTTCCTGGCGCCGTACGTCGAAGGGCATCTGCCGGGCATTTTCAGCCTGCTGATGTTGCTGCCGATTGGCATCCTGGTGGCGGGTTTCGTGTTCAGCCGCTTGCCTGAAGCCATCCGCCTGAAGGTGCCGGAGGGCTGGGAAAGCGCGATGCTGATCCCGGTGATCCTGTTCGTCGGCTGGCTGTCGCTGTACATGAGTCCGTACATGGAGGCCTGGTTCTTCGGCGGCGACATGCGCATGTGGATCTCCCACGACCTGGGCATCACCTACGACCAGCGCAACGCCCTGGTGGTCGGCCTGGCGATGGGCTTCGCGGTCATCCCGAACATCTATTCCATCGCCGAAGACGCCGTGTTCAGCGTGCCGCGCGGCCTGACCCTGGGTTCCCTGGCCCTCGGTGCCACGCCGTGGCAGACCATGACCCGCGTGGTGATCCTCACCGCCAGCCCCGGCATCTTCTCGGCGCTGATGATCGGCATGGGCCGTGCGGTGGGTGAAACCATGATCGTGCTGATGGCCACCGGTAACACGCCGGTCATGGAGATGAACCTGTTCGAAGGCTTGCGCACCCTGGCGGCCAACGTGGCGGTGGAAATGCCCGAATCGGAAGTCGGCGGCAGCCATTACCGCGTGCTGTTCCTCTCGGCGCTGGTGCTGCTGTTGTTCACCTTTGTCATGAACACCCTCGCTGAGCTGATCCGTCAGCGTCTGCGCAAGAAATATTCGTCGCTTTAAGAAAGGTAGAAGTCTGTGAAACAGAACTCCCTGAAAGGATGGTTCAAGAGCGGCGCCCCCGGCGTCTGGATCAGCGGTGGCGCGGTGTCCATCGCAGTCATCATGACCATTGGCCTGCTGGCGGTGATCGCTGTGCGCGGCCTGGGTCACTTCTGGCCGGCGGACCTGATCCACGCCAACTACAACGTGCCGGGCATGCCTGCGCACCTGGTGGTCGGCGAAGTTGTGCAGAAAGAAGAAGTACCTCGCGAGCGCCTGAAGAGCGCCGGCCTGCCGGTGCCGGACGAAGGCCCCGAGTTCATGACCCGCGAGCTGGTCAAGGTCGGTAACCGAGACCTGAACGGCACCGACTTCACCTGGATCGTCGGCGATTGGCTGACCAACCAGACCACGCCGCCAGAGCTGATGGCCATCGAGCGTCGTGAGTGGGGCAACTTCTACGGCTACCTGGTCAACGTCAAGGAAGACGGCAAGGTCATCGCCGAAGGCGAGGCCGCCTGGCCGCAACTGCAGGCCCGCGTAGAGCGCGTCAACCAGTTGGCCGCCCAACTCAAGACCCTGGAAAAAGTCGACATCGGCGCGATCAACGCCGGCCTGGAGCGCATCCGTCTGCACGGTCGCAAACTGGAGCTGGAGGGCAGGCTCGATGCGACCGCCCAAGCCGACCTGGAAAGCGAGCGCGCCGAACTCAATGCCCGTTACAAAGACATCGAGGCGCGCCTGTCCGACCTGCACGCACAGTTCAACCGTGACAGCCTGACCGCCCGCGACGCCAACGGCAAGGAAGTGGAAATCGGCATCGGCAAAGTGGTGCACGCCTACCAGCCGAATGGCATGGGCACCTTCACCAAGATCGGTTTCTATTTCAGCAAGGTCTGGGAATTCCTCAGCGACGACCCTCGTGAAGCCAACACCGAAGGCGGGATCTTCCCGGCGATCTTCGGCACAGTGATGATGACCCTGATCATGGCCATGATCGTGACCCCGTTCGGCGTGCTGGCGGCGGTGTACCTGCGTGAATACGCTCGCCAAGGACCGATGACCCGCTTGATCCGCATTGCGGTGAACAACCTGGCGGGGGTGCCGGCCATCGTTTACGGGGTGTTCGGCCTGGGCTTTTTTGTCTATGTGCTGGGTGGTTCGGTCGACCGTCTATTCTTTCCCGAAGCCTTGCCTGCACCGACCTTCGGTACCCCGGGCCTGCTTTGGGCGTCCCTGACCCTGGCGCTGCTGGCGGTGCCGGTGGTGATCGTGGCCACAGAAGAAGGCCTTGCGCGGATCCCGCGGACCGTGCGCGAAGGCTCCCTGGCCCTCGGTGCGACCAAAGCCGAGACACTGTGGAAGATCGTGCTGCCCATGGCGAGCCCGGCAATGATGACCGGCATGATCCTCGCCGTGGCCCGCGCTGCCGGTGAAGTGGCACCGCTGATGCTGGTGGGCGTGGTGAAACTGGCCCCGTCGCTGCCGCTGGACGGGAACTACCCGTACCTGCACCTGGACCAGAAAATCATGCACTTGGGCTTCCACATCTATGACGTGGGCTTCCAGAGCCCCAACGTCGAAGCGGCGCGACCGCTGGTATACGCCACGGCGCTGCTGCTGGTGCTGGTGATCGCTACGCTCAACTTGTCGGCGGTGTGGATCCGTAACCACCTGCGCGAGAAGTACAAGGCACTGGATAGTTAATGGTCCACGCGGATCCTGTGGGAGCGAGCTTGCTCGCGAAGCTTTTGGCGGCCTTGGTGGTCCCTTCGCGAGCAAGCTCGCTCCCACACTGATCGGCGTTCACTGGAATTTTATGGAGCCGCCGTAACGGCGTTCCGAACCGAATTTGTTAGCACAGGGAGCCTCCCATGCAACACGAAGTACAAGCACGCGGCATCAACATGTCGGCCCTGGGCCGCGACAAGCAAAGCCTGGACCTGGCCCAGGAAACCGTCGCCATCGAAGTGCCCGGCCTGAGCCTGTTCTATGGCCAGAAGCAGGCGCTGTATGACGTCAGCCTGAACATCCCGAAACAGCGCGTCACCGCGTTCATCGGTCCGTCGGGTTGCGGCAAGTCGACCTTGCTGCGCACCTTCAACCGCATGAACGACCTGGTGGACGGTTGCCGCGTCGAGGGTGAAATCAACCTCTACGGCCACAACATCTACCGCAAGGGCGAGGACGTGGCCGAGCTGCGCCGCCGGGTAGGCATGGTGTTCCAGAAGCCCAACCCGTTCCCGAAAACCATTTACGAGAACGTGGTCTACGGCCTGCGGATCCAGGGCATCAACAAGAAACGCATCCTCGACGAAGCGGTGGAGTGGGCGCTCAAGGGCGCGGCGTTGTGGGATGAGGTCAAGGATCGCCTGCATGAGTCGGCACTGGGTTTGTCCGGTGGTCAGCAGCAGCGTCTGGTGATTGCCCGCACCATCGCCGTGGAACCGGAAGTGTTGCTGCTCGACGAACCTTGCTCGGCCCTGGACCCGATCTCGACGCTGAAAGTCGAAGAGCTGATCTACGAGCTCAAGTCCAAGTTCACCATCGTCATCGTCACCCACAACATGCAACAGGCGGCCCGGGTTTCGGACTACACCGCGTTCATGTACATGGGCAAACTGGTGGAATTCGGCGACACCGACACCCTGTTCACCAATCCGGCCAAGAAGCAGACCGAAGACTACATCACTGGTCGCTACGGCTAGTCGAGGCAACTGCATAGCCGCACTGCGCTATCAGGATCAACATTTAACTGCTTGAAGCTTGCAGCTTGAAGCTTGCAACTTTCGCGGAGCGAACAAGATGATTTCGAAGGAAGGCCTTACTCACCACATTTCCGCACAGTTCAACGCCGAGCTGGAGGAAGTGCGCAGTCACTTGCTGGCCATGGGCGGGCTGGTGGAAAAGCAGGTCAACGACGCGGTGACCGCACTGATCGAGGCCGATTCGGGCCTGGCCCAGCAAGTGCGCGAGATCGACGACCAGATCAACCAGATGGAGCGCAACATCGACGAGGAATGCCTGCGCATCCTGGCCCGCCGTCAGCCGGCCGCGTCCGACCTGCGCTTGATCATCAGCATTTCCAAGTCGGTGATCGACCTGGAGCGGATCGGCGACGAAGCCACCAAGATCGCCCGTCGCGCCATCCAGTTATGCGAAGAAGGTGAAGCGCCGCGCGGCTACGTCGAGGTTCGCCACATTGGCGACCAGGTGCGCAACATGGTCCGCGATGCCCTGGACGCCTTCGCCCGCTTCGACGCCGACCTGGCGCTCTCGGTGGCCCAGTACGACAAAATCATCGACCGCGAATACAAGACGGCCCTGCGCGAGCTGGCGACCTACATGATGGAAGACCCGCGCTCCATCTCCCGGGTGCTGAGTATCATCTGGGTGCTGCGTTCCCTGGAGCGTATCGGCGATCATGCGCGCAACATCTCGGAACTTGTGATCTATCTGGTGCGCGGTACCGATGTACGGCACTTGGGACTCAAGCGAATGAAGGAAGAAGTTGAGGGCACGCTGTCCGAAACTGCTAATGTTCCGGGCGAAACTGACGATAAGTAAGATTGCCCGAGAAAAGCGCCCGGCCTTCTGGCCGGGCTTTTTTTTGTGGCCTTTTTAATCGACAGCAGCACCCCGCGAACGAAGAGTCCCGGCGTGACTGAAGGTTTTTTGGCAATGTGCCATCAGTAAAAGCGGTATGCTTGCCGGGATTTTTTAGAGGTGTATCTGGATGAGTAAGGTCAGTGTGTTGGTCGTGGACGATGCTTCGTTCATTCGTGACCTGGTGAAGAAGTGCCTGCGCAACTACTTCCCGGGCATCCGCATCGAAGACGCCGTGAACGGCAAGAAAGCCCAGTCCATGCTGGCCCGTGAGGCGTTCGACCTGGTGCTGTGCGATTGGGAAATGCCGGAAATGTCCGGCCTGGAACTGCTGACCTGGTGCCGTCAGCAGGACAACCTCAAGGGCATGCCGTTCGTGATGGTCACCAGCCGGGGTGACAAGGAAAACGTCGTCCAGGCGATTCAGGCCGGCGTTTCCGGCTATGTCAGCAAGCCGTTCACCAACGAGCAACTGCTGGGCAAGGTCAAGCAAGCGCTGCACAAGGTCGGCAAGCTCGACACCCTGATGAACAGCGCCCCGACCAAAATGAATTCGGCATTTGGCAATGACTCCCTCAGCGCCCTGACCGGCGGTAAGGCGGCTCCGGTTGCCGCAGTGGCGTCGGCGCCCGCGGTGAACCCTTTTGCCAAACCCGCCGTGGTTGCAGCTGCCGCTCCCGCCGCCGCTGCGCCGGCCCGCGGCTTGCTCAACAGCCCGCCCGTCAAAGCCCCGGCCGCCTCCGCGCCGACCGCCAATCGTGGCCAGGGCCAGTTGCGCCTGTCCAGCGGCACCCAGCCATGCGTGATCAAGGCCCTGAGCCTCAAGGAAGCGCTGTTGGTGGTCAAACGCACCGACACCCTGCCGCAAGTGCTCGAAAGCGCAGTGCTGGACATGGAGCAGGGCGACAACGCTGAAACCGCTCGCCTCAATGGTTACCTGCACGCCATCGTCGCCCATGAACAGACCCCCGATAGCGAATGGCTGCAGCTGACTTTCCGCTTCGTCGACAAAGACCCGCAGAAGCTCGACTACATCTCCCGCCTGATCGCCCGCGGCACGGCGCAGAAACACTTCGTACCTGGCGCCTGATCCGGCGGCGCCTTCGAGGCCGCTATCGCGAGCAAGCTCGCTCCCACACTCGATCCAGTGAATACTGAAGATTCCGTGTGGGAGCGAGCTTGCTCGCGATGGGGCCATAAGATCCAACACCGATCGCTGATCCAATTTTGAAACATCCGTCGACTACGCTGGTCCATCCCAGCTGCTAGGCTGCTGTGCAGGCCTTCATTTTCGACAGAACCTTTGCCCATGCTCGTGCCCCTGCTGTTTGCCTGTGGTCTTGTCCTGGCCTCCACTTCGGCCGTGGCCATGACGATCTACAAATCCACCGATGCCAATGGCGTGGTGTCCTATAGCGACCGCCCCAGCAAGGGCGCCCAGGTGTTCGTGTTTCGCGATCGCATGGTCGAACGGCTGGAGCGGCAGGTGTTTCTCGATATCAAGAAGCAGAACGGCGCCGATGCGGTGTTCGTGCGCAATGACTTGTACGCGCCGGTGGAGATCGAGTTGAGCTTCGCCGGGCTCAGGAACGTGAGCGGCGCGCCGAGCCGGCCGATTCGTCGGGTGCTGCCGGCGCGCAGCAACCTGCGCCTGGCGCTGCTCACGGCCACCCGGCCCGGCAGGCCGCTGGTGTATACCCCACGGTTCGAATATTCACTGGGCGACCCTGCAGGCGCCGCCGAGGCCTATCGGTACCCGCTGCCTTGGCGCGGCGGGCCGTTCCGGCTGAGCCAGGGGGCCAACGGCCAATACAGTCATTACGGCCCGAAGAACCGCTACGCCATGGACATCGCCATGCCCGTGGGTACGCCGATCATCGCCGCGCGGGGCGGCGTGGTCATCAAGACCGAAAATGAGCAGACCGGTCGGGGGGATGACCCCTCAGGCAACTTCGTGCGGGTGCTGCACGATGACGGGACCATGGGCGTGTACCTGCACTTGCAGAAGGGCTCGGTGAGCGTGCAGGAAGGGCAGCGGGTCGTGGTGGGCACGCCGTTGGCGCTGTCGGGCAACACCGGCAACAGCTCCGGCCCGCACCTGCATTTCGTGGTGCAGCGCAATACCGGGTTGGGGTTGGTGTCGATTCCCTACCAGTTCAATCAACCGGTGGGTGACTTGCCCAACTTTGCGTTGGGCAAGCAGTAGCCTCTGCACAAGCGAAGAAGCTTTTGTGGCGAGGGGATTTATCCCCGCTGGGTCGCGAAGCGGCCCCGACACTGCCGACTCAATTCACCAGGCAAACTGGAATTTCAGGTTTTAGGGCTGCTGCGCAGCCCAGCGGGGATAAATCCCCTCGCCACTGGAGGCCAGTCGCCGGAAAGCGGCTGACACTCAATCGAGCATCAACACCTTCGCCAGAATGATCTTCGGTCCTTTCATCTTCTTGATAATGATCCGCAGGCCTTCGACTTCCAGCACTTCTTCCTCTTCCGGTACCCGCTTGAGGGTTTCATAGACCAGCCCGGCGAGGGTTTCGGCTTCGATATGGTCCAGGTCGATTCCCAGCAGGCGCTCGACCTTGAACAGTGGCGTGTCGCCGCGCACCAGCAGCTTGCCCGGCTGGTAGGCCAGGATGCCGCGCTCGGCCTTGCGGTGTTCGTCCTGGATATCGCCCACCAGCACTTCCAGCACGTCTTCCATGGTCAGGTAGCCGATGATGTTGCCGTCGGCTTCCTCGACCAGGGCGAAGTGCGAGCCACCCTTGCGGAACTGTTCCAGCAACTGTGACAGCGGCATGTGCCGCGACACGCGCTCCAGCGGCCGGGTCAGTTCGGCCAGGTTGAACGACTCGGGAATGTGATCCAGGGCCGCCAGCTCCAGCAGCAGATCCTTGATGTGCAGCAGGCCGACGAACTCCTGGCGCTCGCTGTCATACACCGGATAACGGCTGAACTTGTGGCGACGGAACATCGCCAGGATTTCCTTGAGCGGCGCGTTGAACTCCAGCGTCACCAGGTCTTCCCGGGAGTTGGCCCAGTCCACCACTTCCAGCTCGCCCATCTCCACGGCCGAGGCCAATACGCGCATGCCTTGGTCGCTGGGGTCCTGGCCACGGCTGGAGTGCAGGATCAACTTCAGTTCTTCACGGCTGTAATGGTGCTCGTGATGCGGACCGGGCTCGCCTTGACCGGCGATGCGCAGGATGGCGTTGGCGCTGGCGTTGAGCAGGTAGATCGCCGGGTACATGGCCCAATAGAACATGTACAGCGGCACGGCGGTCCACAGCGACAGCAGCTCGGGCTTGCGGATCGCCCAGGACTTGGGCGCCAGCTCACCGACCACGATGTGCAGGTACGAAATGATGAAAAACGCCGTGAAGAACGACACGCCCTTGATCACTTCCGGCGACTCGACGCCGACCGCGCCCAGCAGCGGTTCGAGGACATGGGCGAACGCCGGCTCACCGACCCAGCCCAGGCCCAGGGAGGCGAGGGTGATACCCAGCTGGCAAGCCGACAGATAAGCGTCGAGCTGGCTGTGGACGGTGCGCAGGATGTGCCCGCGCCAGCCGTTCTGTTCGGCGATGGCCTCGACCCGGGTCGAGCGTAGCTTGACCATGGCAAATTCCGCCGCAACGAAAAAACCGTTGAGCAAAACCAGGATCAGAGCAAAAAGAATCATGCCGAATTCGGCGAAGAGTGTTGCGAGGGACAAGCCAGGGGAAGGGTCCATGATGGAGTTTTGCGGGTTCCGTATGTTCGTAAAGGTTAGAAATGAGTACCTGAAAAGGCAGGCACAAGTCAGCCAATGTAGCGGCTGACTCGACGGTTGCCTAGTGGTGAGTGCCGGTTGGTATCAATCGGCACGGCTGGCCAGACGCGCGCGAACCACCTGCGCCGGGGCGAAATGGCAGGTAAACGTGCTGCCGTGGCCGGGCACGCTGCTGATTTCCATGCGTCCGCGATGACGTAACAAAACGTGTTTCACGATGGCCAGGCCCAACCCGGTGCCGCCGGTATTGGAGTTGCGGCTGGAGTCGACGCGATAGAAGCGTTCGGTCAGGCGCGGCAGGTGTTTGCTGTCGATGCCGATGCCGGAATCCTGCACGCTCAGGTGCGCGCCTTGCTCATCGCCCCACCAGCGCACGCGGATCCGGCCCTGCTCGGGGGTGTACTTGACCGCGTTGAACACCAGGTTGGAAAACGCGCTGCGCAGTTCCGCTTCGCTGCCTTTGAGTTGCACGGCCGAGTCGGCTTCCAGCGTGATGCTCTGCTGTTTGGCGCCGGACAGTTCCTGCGCATCTTCAGCGATGGTTTGCAGCAGATCGTCGATGGGCACCGGTTGGTTGTCCGACGGATAATCGGTGGCTTCCAGCTTCGCCAGCAGCAGCAAGTCGTTGAGCAGGGTTTGCATGCGCCCGCTTTGCTGGTGCATCTGCTGCAAGGCCCGGCTCCAGCGCGGGTTCACTTCCTCGACGTTGTCGAGCAGGGTTTCCAGGTAACCGCAGATCACCGTCAACGGCGTGCGCAGTTCGTGGGAAACGTTGGCGATGAAGTCTTTGCGCATCTGCTCCAGCTGATGGATGCGCGTGACGTCCCGCACCAGCATCAAATGCTCGTTATTGCCATAGCGGGTGATGTAGAGCTGGATGCGCAGCCGATCATTAGTGGGCGAAGGAATCTCCAAGGGTTCGGCGTAATTGTCCTGCTCGAAATACTCCTTGAAGCGTGGATGACGCACCAGGTTCGTCACCGGCTGGCCGCTGTCCTGTGGTGTCTTGAGGCCCAGCAGGGTCTCGGCGGCGCGGTTCCACCATTCCAGGTTGCCATCGCTGTCGAGCATGATCACGGCGTCTTTCAGCGCCGCAGTGGATTCCTGGACCCGATCGATCACTGCTTGCAGACGTCCGCGCACGCGCTGGTCGCGCCGTTGCAGGTGGTAAATGCTGTCGAACACCTCACCCCACAGGCCATAGCCGTCGGGCGGGGCTTCGTCGGGTTGGTGCAGGCGTAGCCATTCATGCAGGCGCAGCAATTGCTTGAGGGTCCAGGCCAGGTAAAGCGCCAGGCCCGCGGCCAGGCTCCAGCCGTAGTAGCCGCTGATCAAGCCGACCACCAGACAGCCGGTCACCAGCAGCAACATGTGGCGAATCAGGGTGCCATGCCAGTTTTGATTCACGTGACGCGCGTCCTTGTCAGCTTGTCGGGCGGTAAGGGCTCGGATCAGGCCTTGGTAGAAAAACGATAACCGGTGCCGCGCACGGTTTGTACCAGATTCTCATAGGCATCGCCGAGGGCCTTGCGCAGGCGCCGGATGTGCACGTCCACGGTGCGTTCTTCCACATAGACGTTGCCGCCCCAGACCTGGTCCAGCAGTTGGCCTCGGGTGTAGGCGCGCTCTTGGTGGGTCATGAAAAATTGCAGCAGGCGGTATTCGGTCGGGCCCATCTCGGCGGGTTTGCCGTCGATGGTCACGCGGTGGCTGATGGGGTCCAGCAGCAGGCCGCCGACTTCAATCGGCGCTTCGCCATCGGTCGGCCCGGCGCGGCGCAGCACGGCTTTCAGGCGCGCCACCAGTTCCCGTGGGGAGAACGGCTTGGTGATGTAATCGTCGGCGCCCACTTCCAGGCCCTGGATCTTGTTGTCCTCTTCACCTTTGGCGGTGAGCATGATGATTGGAATATCACCGGTCAGCTCATCGCGCTTTAGGCGTCGCGCCAATTCGATGCCTGACGTGCCGGGCAGCATCCAGTCCAGCAAAATCAGGTCGGGCTTGCGGTCGACGATGATGGCATGGGCCTGTTGAGAGTTTTCCGCTTCCATGCAGTCATAGCCGGCCATCTCCAACGCAACGGCAATCATCTCGCGGATGGGCGCCTCGTCATCGACGATCAGAATGCTCCTGCCAACCATGGGGTAATCCTCTTGTCATTTAACTGTCTTGCGCCGCATTAGATAACGGAATTATTGCAGTCGTGTGACAGTTATTTCGTGAGTCGGCAGCGAAGGGGATCCTGAGCTACGCTTTTCAGTCCGAATCCTGACAACCACACAAGAAGGTTTCCATGACTTACCTTACCCAATCCATCCGGGCACTGGCGGTAACGGCTGCACTGGCGCTGCCGGCATGGGCGTTCGCGGCTGAGCCGGCGATGGTCGATAAAGAGAAAGGCATACTGACGGACCACCAAAACATGACGTTGTATACGTTTGCCAAAGACTCGGGCGGCAAGTCGATGTGCAACGACAAGTGCGCCGCCAACTGGCCGCCGCTCATGGCCGAAGAAAGCGACAAGCCCATGGGCAAATGGACCGTGATCACCCGTGACGACGACAAGAAGCAATGGGCCTACAATGGCAAGCCGCTGTACACCTTTGTGAAGGACACAAAGGCCGGTGCCATGACCGGTGACGGCTTGATGGACGGCGCCTGGAAGGTCGCCAAGCCCGACTGACCTACTGTGGCGAGGGAGCTTGCTCCCTCGCCACAAAGCCTTTCATGACCCAAGGTTCAGTGCTGGGTCAGCGGCCTCAACGCAACGCGTAATCCAGCACAATCCCGACGAAAATCGCCAATCCGGCCCAGTGGTTGTGCAGGAACGCCTGGAAGCAACGTATCCGGTCCTTGCTGCGGGTGTACCAGAACTCCCAGGCAAAGCACGCGGCAGCGGCCACCAGCCCCAGGTGGAACCAGCCGCCCAGTTGGAACTTCGACCCGGCCAGCAGCAGGCAAGCCAGCGCCAGGCCTTGTAGCGTCAGGATGATCACCCGGTCAGCATCGCCAAACAGAATCGCCGTGGACTTCACGCCGATCCTCAAGTCATCGTCCCGGTCGGTCATCGCGTAATAGGTGTCGTAGCCCACCGTCCACAGCAAATTGGCGATATACAACAGCCATGCGGCCGCCGGCAGATGGCCGGTTTCGGCGGTGAACGCCATCGGCATGCCCCAGGAAAACGCCGCGCCCAGCACCACTTGCGGGTAGTAGGTATAGCGCTTCATGAATGGGTAACTGAACGCCAGTGCCAGCCCGCCAAGGGACAGCAAAATGGTCGGCGCATTGGTGCACAGCACCAGCAGGAAACTCACACCCATCAGCACCGCAAAGAACACCAGCGCCTCTTTCGAACTGATCTTGCCGCTCACCAGCGGGCGTTGTTCGGTGCGTTTGACGTGGCCGTCGACCTTGCGGTCGGCCCAATCGTTGATGACACAACCGCCGGCGCGGGTCAGCACCACGCCGAGGACAAAAATCACGATGTTGGCCAGAGACGGCGAACCTTCGCCGGCAACCCACAAGGCCCACAGGGTCGGCCACAGCAGCAGGTAAATACCGATGGGCTTGTCCATGCGGGTCAGTTGCAGGAAGTCCCAGGCCCGCGGGTTCAGGCGGTTCAAGGACTTGAGCAGTTGCGTGTACATCAGCAATTCTCCGAATAGGCGCGGGCGACGGTCCACAAGCGCGGCAGGAAGATTTCCGCCACCAGCACGCTCAACGCACCGCGATCGAAACGCGAACGGCGACCCCACAGTTGCGTGGTGCGAACCTCGTCCGGCAACCAAGGCGCGGGGTAATGGCACACCTCGATGGCTCGGCGCTGGAACGCCTGGTCGCAAAACAGCAGCTCCCCCAGGGAACGGCTGCCCAGCTCATCCATCTGCAACCCATCGCCCTGCAACGCGCTGCGCGCCGCCACACTGCGAGCAAACACCCAAGGCTGGCCGTGGCCGCGCAGGTACACCTCGCGCACCCAGCCCTCGCTGCCTTCGGCCAGATCCAGCGCGGTACATTCATCGGCGCGCAACGGCTGCCAGCCCTCGAACAACGGCGTCACGCTGAAGTGGTCGTCCGACAGGCGCGTCAGGCGTCGGGTCAGCGAGCCTTCGTCAAACAGCCAGTCGAGCACACAAGCGTCGGGGCGCGGCGACAGCAGGGGCTGGGGCAGCCATTGGAGTGTAGGAAATATCGAATTTGTCTGCGGCACGAGAGTCTTGATAGGCAACAAATGAGGTCGCGAGCTTATCATGACGATCGCCGATTTGACGGCGCCGGCCTGCTGCGCTGCCGATCATGCTTGCATCTGCGGCGACCGATCAGTACAAAACGCCCTGAGCCGGAAAACAGCCTTGAGCGACCCCATACCGGCAAACGCCTGACACCTGAGGAAGTACCTGAATGAAGAAGTGGCAATGTATCGTCTGCGGCCTGATCTACAACGAAGCCGATGGTTGGCCGGATGATGGCATCGCCCCCGGCACTCGCTGGGAAGACGTCCCGGCAGACTGGCTGTGCCCGGACTGCGGCGTCGGCAAAATGGATTTCGAAATGATCGAAATCAACTGATCGTTTCCCACACGCATGGAAAGCCCCCCATGGAGAGCAGCATGAGCGCACCTGTCATCATCGTCGGTACTGGCCTTGCCGGTTACAACCTGGCCCGGGAGTTTCGCAAGCTCGACAGCGAAACCCCGTTGCTGCTGATCACCGCCGATGACGGCCGCTCGTACTCCAAACCCATGCTCTCCACCGGTTTTGGCAAAAACAAGGACGCCGACGGCCTGAGCATGGCCGAGCCGGGGACCATGGCCGAGCAACTGAAGGCCGAAGTGCGCACCCACACCCGCATCAGTGGTATCGACCCGGGCCACAAACGGCTGTGGATTGGCGAAGAAGCGGTGAACTACCGCGACCTGATCCTGGCCTGGGGCGCCGAAACCGTGCGCGTACCGGTGCAGGGCGATGCCTCGGACCTGATCTTCCCCATCAACGACCTGGAAGACTACGCACGCTTTCGCGCCGCCGCTGCCGGTAAACGCCGGGTGCTGCTGCTCGGCGCCGGCCTGATTGGCTGCGAATTCGCCAACGACCTCATCCTCGGTGGCTACGAAGTGCAACTGGTGGCGCCGTGCGAGCAAGTCATGCCGACCTTGCTGCACCCGGCCGCCGCCGCTGCGGTGCAGGCCGGGTTGGAAAGCCTCGGCGCGCGCTTCCACCTGGGGCCGGTGCTCAACCGCCTGCAACGGGTCGCCGACGGGTTGGAAGCCCACCTGTCCGACGGCCAGGTGATTGCCTGCGACCTGGTAGTCTCGGCCATCGGCCTACGCCCCCGCATCGACTTGGCCGCCGCCGCTGGCCTGGTGGTCAATCGCGGCTTGGTGGTCGACCGCCACCTGAAAACCTCCCACGCCAACATCTACGCCCTGGGCGATTGCGCCGAGGTCGATGGCTTGAACCTGCTGTATGTCATGCCGCTGATGAGCTGCGCCCGCGCCCTGGCGCAGACCCTGGCCGGCAACCCGACCGCTGTCAGCTACGGCGCCATGCCGATCACCGTGAAGACACCGGTCTGCCCACTGGTGGTTTCGCCACCACCGCGGGGCCGCGAAGGCGAGTGGAGCGTCGAAGGGCAGGGCGGCGACATCAAGGCCCTGTGTCGCGACACCCAAGGCAACCTGCTGGGCTACGCCCTGACGGGGGCTGCGGTGATGGAAAAACTGGCTTTGAACAAAGAGCTTCCGGCCCTGCTGGCGTAAATACTGGTCGTTCTGTCGCAAAAACCCTACTTTTGGTCCCACAAAGGTCGTTGGGACACTGGCGCCGCCTGCGGCCCCGTGCCATCCTCACTCCCGTCTGCCGCAGAGTAGAGCCTGCGGCGCCTTAGGGGCTGTTCCAAAGAGAACAGCACGGACATAACAACAAAAAAACCGTCAAAGGGGCTTCATTCATGCGTAAACCAGACCTCGCTGCCGCCATCGCGGAAAAAGCGGACCTCACCAAAGAACAAGCCAACCGCGTGCTCAACGCCGTTCTCGAAGAAATCACCGGCGCCCTGCACCGCAAGGACAGCGTCACGCTGGTAGGCTTCGGCACCTTCCTACAGCGCCACCGCGGCGCCCGCACCGGCAAAAACCCACAAACTGGCGAGCCTGTAAAAATCAAGGCCAGCAATACCGTTGCGTTCAAGCCCGGTAAGTCTTTGAAGGACAGTGTTAATCCGTAATTGCTGCGAACTCCTCAGAGAGAGGGAAAAGCGGTAACAAAAAAGGCACGTCGATGGAGTCGGGTGCCTTTTTTATTGCGCATGAAATGCTTGGTGGTTGATGTCTGCGGTCTGGTTTTGTGGCGCAGTGCATCAAGGCAACTCCAGCCCTCCACCCGCTTTGTGCAGTTTGCGCAGATGCTCGCCGATCTCTTTGACGTTGGCTTCACTCGCGGCAATTTCAGCGGCGCGGCTCGGCTCAAGCAAGGCCCGGACTTCCTTATCCAGATCGCCTGTCAGCGTTTGAAGCTGTTTCTGACGCAAGCTGCTTTCCGACTCCAGTCGTTGCCACTCGCTAGGTTGCGGCAGCCCGTAACCGCTACTGCCCAGCAATTCCGCGGGACGGCTCAGGAAACCGCTATTGGCGAGAATCTGCTGCAGCGTCGCGTTGGCTCTTTCCATGCCGCCATTCTGCAATTCACGGGCACCGAGGTAGCGCTGCTTGACTTCATCTTGAGCCAGCAGCAACTGCCGGCGATAACTGGCCTGTTCCAGCAGCAACAACGCGGCGCTGGTGCGCAGGTCGGCTCGTTCGAACCAGACGCGGCGTTCGGCGGCGTCCAGGGCCAGCCAGTCTTCCACCGTTTGTTGCTTGATTGGCAGGTACTTCTTCAGCACGTTGAACATGGCCTGATACCGATCGCGGAATGAGTCGAAGCGGTAGCCCAGGCGCAAGGCTTCCTTGGGGTCATCGAGTACGCTGGTATCGGCCAGGCCCCGTCCCTTGAGCACTTCCAGCAAGCCGTTGGGCATGATGCTGTCCAGGCCCTTGAGCTGCTGGTTATTGCTGCCGCTGCGCAGCAGTTTCAGGCTTTCCACCGCGCAGTTATTGGACAGGAAATAGTAGTTGCCGTCGTAGCTCCAGTGCATTTCGGCGGCGTGTTCGACGGTTTCCTCGATTTCGGTCCGCGACAGGTTCAGCGGCACCGACGCCAGGCTGCGCAGTTCAGTCTTGGTGTACTCATCAATCACCTGGGCCAACGGCAGTACGAACAGGCGCGACGGGTATTTTCCCACCAGCCCGTCCCAGCTCGACAACTGCACATCGCCCACGAAGGCGCGATACGACAGCACCAGGTGTTGATCCAGATCCAATCGACAATCCGGGCCACGCGGGCGACCTGGCGCGCAGATCACCAGCCGCAGCATGCTATGGCCCCAGCGGCTGACCCAATTCTGGTTGGCTTCGGCCAGCAGATAATCGACGGCATAGACGCGTTCCGGATCGACCTTGCCCAGGGGCGTCTTGGCGAAGTCGTTGCCAGCGTTGAGAAAGGCGAATGACTTGGCGCAGGTATCCTTGGCGGCAGGTGCCCAGCCGAAGTGTTCCTGATAATAGCGATACAGTGCGGGCCGCCGGCAGGCGTAGCTGGGGTCCAGGAGAAAGTACTCCATGTTGACCGCGACAAACTCCTTGGGGCTGCTCGTCTCGTAGATGTCCGGGCTGCGGGCGACCTGGCGGTTGTGCTGTTCCCGTTCACCGCGACGGCCGACGTATTGCGGCCAGCCGGCGAGGTCCAGCAACCGTGGATCATCGCTGAGAGTGAAGCGGCGGTCGTTCTCACCTCGGCATTCATCCGGAAGGCCGATCAGGCCGGCGCTGCTGTTGCGTCGGGTACAGCGCTGGATCAGTGCGCGTTCGGCGTCCGGCCATAGGCGCGAGCGGTCATAAATGTGGGTCAGTTCATGCAGGACCGTGGCGAGCATTTCCCGCCGCACCGTGCCGTGGGGACGATGGGTCTTTTGCGTGGCGGCGCTGCCGTCGGTGAGGCTGTCGAGCAGATTGCGATTGAGGTCCAGCTGCGACACCAGCGAGGCTTGGCCGTAGGCGTTGGCGGGCATCTGGTCGGTCCAGCCGACATCGATGCGCCGGTCCAGTCGCTCGATGAAGCGCGGTGGCAGCGCCTGCAAGGCTTCATCGAGTAATGCCTGGCTGGCCTGCTGTTGCGCCGGGCTCAAGCCGTCGCCGTTGAGGTGTAGTTGCAGGCCGGCCTGGGCGTTGCTGCCCATGAGCAGCAACGCCCCGACCGTCAGCCAGGCGGCGAGCCGCCTCACAATGCGAGGATGGCTTCGGCGAGAACCTGATCACTGGCGTCGCGGGCTTCCGGCACGCGAGCGCGCAAGGTGTCGAAGGCGGCCTCGAGATGAGCGCCACGAATTTCACCATTGCTGGCGACAAAACTGGCCGCATCGTCATGGGCTTCACGGACAATTTTCGAATCACGGATGGACGTGGTGGTGTCGGATGTGAAATCGATCGTGCGCTGGGAAGCACGGACAATGATGTTACTGGTGGCTACCAGGGTATGTGCCTGGGCCACATCGGCCAACAACAGCAGGCCTAGGGTGGCAGCAATCAGCGGGCTACGCATGGAACGACTCCGAAGAATAAAGATAACTATTGGACGAGAATTGCTTGTGCCAGTTCAAGGTCGCTGACGTGAAGTTTTGGCTGGGTCCGGCGTAGGTAAACCAAGGCCGACTCCAGTTGTGCCCCTCGTAACTGCCCGTCACTGGCGATAAATGCCGCAGCGTCATCGTGAGCGGCGACGATCAGTTTATGGTCGAAGGGCGCGGAGGTCACCATGCTCGTGGCATAGCCGCTGACCACCACTTGCTGGGTGGACACATCGAAGGCATGGGCCGGAACGGACCAGCAGAAAACGCTTAAGAAAGATGCGATGAACAGATTTGAGTAGAAACGCATGGGACTCGACATTTGATGGCGAGTCCAAAGGCTAGCGCAAACGCCCGGCCCAGAGCCAGCGCTGAAACATCGGAACACCATTGGCGACCCGATGTTTCATGTTGGATCAGATAACCAGGATGGCCTGGGCCAGCTGCGCGTCGGTGGCGTTGAGCTGCGGCGCCTGCTGGCGGATGTAATCCAGGGCACTTTCCAGTTTCACACCACGGATGGCGCCTTCGCTGGCCACGAAGCTGGCAGCGTCATCACGGGCGGCCTGGACGATTTTATTGTCCCGCAGCGACGAGGTTGCATCGGAGGTGACGTCGGACGTGGCCTTGAGTGCACCCACGATGGAATCGGTGGTCACGATAAAGCTGCTGGCATTGGATTGGGCGGCTACGGCCAGCAAGGCGGCAGCGCTGAGCAGACGAAGACGGATCATGATGAAACTCCTTAAATAGAGAAGGGAGGCTGGTGCGTGTAGCTGAAAGAGGAGACGCATGCTCGACTCGCTTCGCCACGTTCGGTTCGATATTAGGTCAGAACGCGTCTGGTGACAGCCTCGGAAAGTCCGGCCGCCATTTATAGAGGCTCTGGAATCAAACTGTACTGGTCAATTTTTTGTTTGTTTAAACTGTTTTTTTCTTGCTGCGGCCATCAAGGCCAGGCCTGAAAACGACAAGACCCGTCGTGGTTTCCCACGACGGGTCTTGTTTGTTCAATTCGGTGCTGGCGGTGGACCCGGTGGGTCAGGGCCAGCGACGCTGAGTTAGCGCCAGAACGGCTTGCTCAGCTCTTCGTAGCGTTGTGCTTCGCTGATACCGGCGTCAGCCAGCAGGCGCGAATCAAGACGAGCCAGTTGGTGACGGCTGGCGATGCGGCGCTGCCACAACATCAGGTTAGCGATAACGCGAAGAGGCAGGGAAGCCTGGTTTTTTTCAGCTTTGTCTTCGAAGAACAGCTCGGAACTGAGTGTACGTTCCATGGTGAACATCCTTCCGCTTATGGCGGGATTAGGTAGTGGTTTACTGGTGCCCATATTCCTCTCGTTTGGCCAGTCTCTGTAGATACAGTTCACCTGTATTGTGAGAGACCAGTTAACTGTTAAAAGGCAGTGTACTGGTCAATTTTGAGGCAACTGTACCTGCGTGCACATAAATGGTGCGTTTTTAGGTCTTTGTCGGTGTTTTGTGGGAAAAGACTGTAAGAAAGCACCGGTACAGCAGTACAGTTTTTGTCATGATCGACTCGAATGGCGGAGTCTGATCAAAACTGTTTTTGCCATAGCGGTGTTTCGGCTGTATCAGACCGCCAACATGCGTCCGGTTTCTTCCAGGTTCAGGTGCCAACTCAGTGCATCGCGCAGGATGTGCGGGGTGTGTCCACCCAAGAGGCAAGCCGCTTCAAAATATTCATTCAAGGCTTGGCGGTAGGACGGGTGCACGCAGTTATCGATGACCACTCGAGCACGTTCCCGCGGTGCCAGGCCTCGCAGGTCGGCCAGGCCGATCTCGGTCACCAGAATGTCGACATCGTGCTCGGTATGGTCCACGTGGCTGACCATCGGCACGACACTGGAAATCGCGCCGCCCTTGGCGATCGATTTGGTGACAAAAATTGCCAAGTGCGCATTCCGGGCGAAATCCCCCGAGCCGCCGATGCCATTCATCATCCGCGTACCACAGACATGGGTGGAGTTGACATTGCCATACAGGTCGAACTCCAGCGCCGTATTGATGGCAATGATGCCTAGTCGACGCACCACCTCTGGATGGTTGGAAATCTCCTGCGGACGCAGGACCAATTTATCCTTGTACCGTTCCAGACTTCCGAAGACATCGGTATTGCGCCGAGCAGACAACGTGATGGAGCTGCCCGAAGCAAAGCTCAGTTTGCCGGCGTCGATCAGATCGAACGTGGAATCCTGTAGCACCTCGGAGTACATGGTCAGGTCTTCGAACGGAGAGTCGATCAGCCCGCACATCACGGCGTTGGCGATATTGCCGATGCCGGCCTGCAACGGTCCGAGCTTGTTGGTCATACGCCCCGCAGCGACTTCCTGCTTGAAGAAATCGATTAAATGATTGGCGATGGCCTGAGTATCGTTGTCCGGCGGCAAAACGGTCGAAGGCGAGTCGGCTTGGTTGGTGATGACGATAGCGGCTATTTTTTCCGGTGGGATCGGGATCGCGGAACTGCCGATACGGTCGTCGACTTTCACCAAGGGGATCGGTGTGCGGGTCGGTCGATAGGAGGGGATATAAATGTCGTGCAACCCTTCCAGGTTCGGGTTGTGCGCCAGGTTGATTTCAACGATCACCTGCTTGGCGAAGATGGCAAAGCTGGCCGAATTACCCACCGAAGTGGTCGGTACGATGTGCCCTTGTTCGGTGATGGCCACCGCTTCGATCACCGCAATGTCGGGCAGCTTGAGCTGGGCGTTGCGCATTTGCTCGACGGTTTCCGAGAGATGCTGGTCAATGAACATCACCTCGCCTGCGTTGATCGCCTTGCGCAGCGTGCTGTCGACCTGGAAGGGCATGCGTCGCGCCAGCACGCCGGCTTCGGTGAGCTCCTTGTCCAGATCGTTACCCAGACTTGCGCCGGTCATCAGGCTGATTTTCAGCGGAGTGACCTTGGCGCGCTCGGCCAGGGCGTGGGGGACCGCTTTCGCTTCACCGGCGCGGGTAAAGCCACTCATGCCGACGGTCATGCCGTCCTGAATCAACAAGGCTGCTTCGGCAGCGCTCATCACTTTATTCAACAACGAAGGCAAGCGGATGCGATCACGGTACATGGGAGGTTATCTCGGGCTGGAAGCAGGATGCGCAGTCTAGTGAATTCGCGCTGTGCCCGACCCGCTACAAAAGTCGCATTTTGGGCGTCTATTACGGGCGTCTCAGGCAAAACATTATTACTGGATCGGTAACGTTGGCCCTTGATACAAATCAAAACGCCCCGACAAGTCGGGGCGTTAGTGGTGAAGCGGTGAGCGTTATTCCACCGCTTTGACCATGTCTTCGATGACCTTCTTGGCGTCACCGAACACCATCATGGTCTTGTCGAGATAGAACAACTCGTTGTCCAGACCGGCATAGCCGCTGGCCATCGAGCGCTTGTTGACGATGATGGTCTTGGCCTTGAAGGCCTCGAGGATCGGCATACCGGCAATCGGCGACTTCGGATCGTTCTTCGCCGCCGGGTTCACCACGTCGTTGGCGCCGAGCACCAGCACCACATCGGCCTGACCGAACTCGGAGTTGATGTCCTCCATCTCGAACACCTGGTCGTAAGGCACTTCGGCTTCGGCCAGCAGCACGTTCATGTGTCCAGGCATGCGACCCGCTACCGGGTGGATCGCGTATTTAACGGTCACGCCGCGATGGGTCAGCTTCTCGGTCAGCTCTTTCAGTGCGTGTTGCGCACGGGCCACCGCAAGGCCATAGCCTGGGACGATGATGACCGTGTCGGCGTTGGTCAGCAGGAAGGTGGCGTCGTCTGCCGAGCCGGACTTCACCGGGCGGGCTTCTTTGGAGCCTGCCGGGCCAGCAGCATCTGCTGTGTTGCCGAAACCGCCGAGCAACACGTTGAAGAACGAACGGTTCATCGCCTTGCACATGATGTACGACAGGATCGCACCGCTCGAACCCACCAGCGAACCGGCAATGATCAGCATCGAGTTGTTCAGCGAGAAGCCGATACCCGCCGCGGCCCAACCGGAATAACTGTTGAGCATCGACACCACCACCGGCATGTCCGCGCCGCCGATCGGGATGATGATCAGCACGCCCAGCACAAAGGCCAGGGCCAGCATCAAGGCGAACGCGCCGAGGTTGCCGGTGAACATGAACATCAGGCCCAGGCCCAGCGTGGCAAGGCCCAGGATCAGGTTGAGCTTGTGCTGGCCGCCAAACTGTACCGGTGCGCCTTGGAACAGGCGGAACTTGTACTTGCCCGAGAGCTTGCCGAACGCGATCACCGAACCGGAGAAGGTGATTGCACCAATGGCTGCGCCGAGGAACAGCTCCAGGCGGTTACCGGCCGGGATCGAATCACCCAACTGCTTGACGATACCCAGGGACTGCGGCTCGACGACGGCGGCGATGGCAATGAACACCGCTGCGAGGCCGATCATGCTGTGCATGAACGCCACCAGCTCGGGCATCTTGGTCATCTCGACGCGCTTGGCCATGATCGAACCGGCGGTACCGCCAACCAGCAGGCCGACGATGACGTAGCCGATACCGGCGGTAGCCAGCTCAGCACCGAGCTTATAAATGAGGCCCACGGTAGTGAGCACCGCCAACGCCATGCCGAGCATGCCGAACAGGTTGCCACGGCGTGACGTGGTGGGGTGCGACAGGCCTTTGAGGGCCTGGATGAAGCAGATCGACGCGATCAGGTAGAGCGTCGTTACCAGGTTCATGCTCATTACTTGGGCGCCTCTTCTTTTACGGCTTTCGGGGCTTTTTTCTTGAACATTTCAAGCATGCGGCGCGTCACCAGGAAGCCACCGAACACGTTCACGGCGGCCAGGGCTACGGCGAGGGTGCCCATGGTCTTGCCCAGCGGCGTCACGGTCAGCGCGGCGGCGAGCATGGCGCCGACGATCACGATCGCCGAAATGGCGTTGGTCACCGCCATCAACGGCGTGTGCAGTGCAGGTGTCACGTTCCAGACCACGTGGTAACCGACATAAATCGCCAGCACGAAGATGATCAGGTTGTAGATACCGGGGGAGATGAGCTCTTCCATTGTCTGAATCCCTGCTTAGGCGTTTTTGCGGATGACTTGGCCGTCGCGGCACATCAGGCACGCGGCGACGATGTCGTCTTCTAGGTTCACGTCGAACTGACCTTCCTTGGTGAAAACCAGCTTCAGGAAGTCCAGCAGGTTGCGCGCGTACAGCGCCGAAGCGTCAGCCGCGACTTCACCGGCCAAGTTGGTCGGGCCGCAAATGGTCACGCCATTCTCGACCACGACCTGATCAGCCACGGTCAGCGGGCAGTTACCGCCCTGGGCGGCCGCGAGGTCAATGACCACCGAGCCAGGCTTCATCTGCGCGACGGTTTCGGCGCTCAGCAGCGTCGGTGCCTTGCGGCCCGGAATCAACGCCGTGGTGATGACGATGTCAGCCTGTTTGGCGCGCTCATGCACGGCCTGGGCCTGACGCTGCATCCAGCTGGCGGGCATGGGCCGGGCGTAACCGCCGACGCCGACAGCGCATTCACGCTCTTCATCGGTTTCATAAGGCACATCGACGAACTTGGCGCCGAGGGATTCGATTTGCTCCTTCACCGCCGGACGCACGTCCGAAGCCTCGATCACAGCGCCCAGGCGCTTGGCCGTGGCAATCGCCTGCAGCCCGGCCACACCGGCACCGAGAATCAGCACGCGCGCCGCTTTTACGGTGCCCGCGGCGGTCATCAGCATCGGCATGAAGCGTGGATAGTAGTGAGCGGCCAGCAACACGGCTTTATAGCCGGCGATGTTCGCTTGGGACGACAGCACATCCAGGCTCTGGGCGCGGGAGGTACGTGGCGCAGCCTCAAGGGCGAAAGCGGTAATGCCGCATTCGGCCAGCTTGGCAATGGTTTCGTTGTTGAACGGATTGAGCATGCCCACCAGCACGGTGCCGCTCTTGATCAACGCCAGCTCGCTGTCGCTGGGGGCGACCACCTTGAGGATCAGTTCGGCGCCGAACGCATCATTGGCGCTGCCAATGGTTGCGCCCGCCGCTTCATAAGCACTGTCGATGACGCTGGCCTTGATGCCGGCGCCGCTCTGAACAGTGACCTTATGGCCTTGGCCGATCAGTTTCTTGATGGTTTCCGGGGTAGCAGCAACCCGTGTTTCACCCGTTTGGGTTTCGAGGGGAACACCAATGTGCACGTCAAATCTCCTGCGTGATCTTATTGAGTAAACCCAGGCACTTCGGATGGTGCGGTTGGGGCGGCCGATCAGCACGATCCCGCCAAACCAGGCGGGGCGCGGCATTTTGCAGGCGAAAATTCAGCCCTTCAAGGGATTATGACGGGTGACGGAAAATTAACTACAAGTCACCCTGTGACCGAATGTCGCAATTATTGATCGGCGTCCCTTGCGGGCCGTGCTTTTCAAGGGTTCAGGCTTAAATTGACAAATTTTCCCATCGGCCAGATGAATAAGCCCTGATGCGCTGCGCGATGTGGCTCAAAGCCATGTATTTAAACGCTTTAGAGACTACTGTACTGACTTCATAACAGAATGACTGAATGCGACATATAGTTATATCTGTAGCGACTTTGCTTAGTTGACTACCTAAGTCGGTTAAATGTTTTCCCTTATTAATCAAGGTGATAGTTGATTGCCTGTTTCACAAGCCAGTCACGAAAAGCCCGAAGAGAGGCGGATTCCACTTTTCGCTCGGGAATCATCAGGTAGTAGGCCTTGATACTCGACAGTGCGTTGCGGTTGGCAACGACCAGTCGTTTCTCTGCCAGCTCGCGCTGAATCAAAAAGGGCGGGATCAACGCTACCCCCATGTCATGCATGGCCGCTTGGGCAAGCATGGAGAATAGTTCATAACGCGGGCCTGTCAGGTCGCGTGCAATGTTCAGGTTCTGCGAGCTGAACCATTGGCGCCAGGCATACGGGCGAGTGGTTTGTTGCAGCAAGGGCAGTTCGGCGATGGCTTGCGCTGTCAGGCTGTTCTGATTGCCGAGTAAGGCGGGGCTGCACACCGGCATTGGGTTTTCGCCCATCAGCTTGTGGGATTCGGTACCGGACCAGTCCGCATCCCCGAAATAGATGGCAGCGTCAAACTCCGTATCCGCAAAAAGAAAGGGGCGCGTGCGGTTGGTCAGGTTTACGGTGACTTCCGGATGCTGCTGCTGGAAATCCTTGAGGCGTGGTAACAGCCATTGAGTGCCGAACGTCGGGACCACGGCCAGTTCGATCACATTCGCGCCGGTGTGTCCCATCACCGAAAGCGTATCGCGCTCCACGGCGTCGAGTTGGGTGGCAATCCGACGGCTGTAGGAAAGGCCTGCTTCGGTCAGTTTGACTCCGCGTCGCGAGCGTCGGAACAGCTCCACGCTGAGGAAATCCTCCAGGCTGGCAATCTGTCGGCAAATAGCCCCTTGTGTCAGAGAAAGCTCTTGCGCGGCCTTGGTAAAGCTCTCGTGGCGTGCAGCGGCCTCAAAACTGATCAGGGCGGCGGTGCTGGGGATTTTACGGCGCATATACGCAAGTCTCACTCAAGATGGGCATAAACGGGGTTTATGACGTTTACGGAGTGAGAAATTAGCACAAGACTATGCGGAATCCTCGTTTGCCCTTGTAGGCAACCGCGCCTAGGATCAATCCACGATTTTCATTTAATTGGCGAGGACTCTTTCATGGCCGGTAAAGCGAGCTTCAACTGGATCGATCCATTGTTGCTGGACCAGCAGCTCACCGAAGAAGAACGCATGATTCGTGACACTGCCGAACAGTTCGCCCAGCAAAAGCTCGCGCCGCGGGTGCTGGAAGCGTTCCGTCATGAGAAAACCGATCCGGCGATCTTCCGTGAGATGGGTGAGGTGGGGCTGCTGGGAGCAACCATCCCCGAACAATACGGCGGCAGTGGGCTGAACTATGTCAGCTATGGCTTGATCGCCCGCGAAGTGGAGCGTGTCGATTCCGGCTATCGCTCGATGATGAGCGTGCAATCTTCGCTGGTCATGGTGCCGATCAATGAATTCGGTACCGAGGCGCAAAAACAGAAGTACCTGCCGAAGCTGGCCTCCGGTGAATGGATCGGCTGCTTTGGTCTGACCGAGCCGAACCACGGTTCCGACCCGGGCGCGATGATTACTCGGGCGCGCAAAGTGGAAGGCGGCTACAGCCTGACAGGCAGCAAGATGTGGATCACCAACAGTCCGATTGCCGATGTTTTTGTCGTCTGGGGCAAGGACGACGCGGGTGATATCCGCGGCTTCGTCCTCGAGAAGGGCTGGAAAGGCCTGAGTGCGCCGGCCATTCATGGCAAGGTCGGCCTGCGTGCGTCGATCACGGGCGAGATCGTCATGGACAACGTGTTCGTTCCGGAAGAAAACATCTTCCCGGATGTGCGTGGCCTGAAGGGGCCGTTTACTTGTCTGAACTCGGCACGCTACGGCATCTCCTGGGGCGCCCTGGGGGCCGCCGAGTTCTGCTGGCACACCGCTCGCCAATACACGTTGGATCGGCAGCAGTTCGGTCGTCCTCTGGCTGCCACTCAGCTGATCCAGAAGAAACTGGCCGACATGCAGACTGAAATCACCCTTGCCTTGCAAGGATGTCTGCGTCTGGGGCGAATGAAAGATGAAGGCACGGCTGCGGTTGAAATTACTTCGATCATGAAGCGCAACTCCTGCGGCAAATCCCTGGATATCGCACGCATGGCCCGGGACATGCTGGGCGGCAACGGTATCTCCGATGAGTTCGGCATCGCTCGTCATCTCGTGAACCTGGAAGTGGTGAACACCTACGAAGGCACGCACGACGTTCATGCGCTCATTCTTGGGCGTGCGCAAACCGGTATCCAGGCGTTCTATTAATAGGAGGACGGTATGGGCGCGCTTTCGCACCTGCGGGTATTGGATTTATCGAGGGTGTTGGCTGGGCCTTGGGCTGGACAGATCCTGGCTGACCTTGGGGCTGAGGTGATCAAGGTTGAGCGTCCTGGCAATGGTGACGATACGCGCGCCTGGGGCCCGCCCTTCCTGAAGGATGCGTATGGCGAGAATACGACCGAGGCGGCGTATTACTTATCGGCCAATCGCAACAAGCAATCGGTCACCATTGATTTCACACGTCCTGAGGGGCAGAGGCTGGTGCGGGAATTGGCGGCCAAGTCCGACATCCTGATCGAGAACTTCAAGGTGGGTGGGTTGGCGGCCTATGGCCTGGACTACGAATCGCTAAAGGCGGCCAACCCGCAATTGATCTATTGCTCGATTACCGGGTTCGGTCAGACCGGTCCTTACGCCAAGCGTGCCGGGTATGACTTCATGATCCAGGGGCTGGGGGGCTTGATGAGCCTTACGGGTCGGCCTGAAGGCGATGAAGGGGCGGGGCCCGTGAAGGTTGGGGTTGCGCTGACGGATATCCTTACGGGTGTCTATTCGACGGTTGCCATTCTGGCGGCACTGGCGCACCGCGAGCATGCGGGTGGTGGGCAGCATATCGATATGGCCTTGCTGGATGTTCAAGTCGCTTGCCTGGCCAATCAGGCGATGAATTACCTGACCACGGGCAATGCACCGAAGCGGCTGGGCAATGCTCATCCAAACATCGTGCCCTATCAGGATTTTCCTACGGCTGATGGTGACTTCATCCTTACTGTGGGGAATGACGGTCAGTTTCGAAAATTCGCCGAGGTGGCTGGCCAGCCGCAGTGGGCTGATGATCCGCGTTTCGCCACAAACAAATTGCGGGTGGCGAACCGTGCGGCCTTGATTCCGTTGATTCGCCAGGCGACGGTGTTCAAGACCACTGCCGAGTGGGTGGCTCAGTTGGAGCAGGCCGGGGTGCCCTGTGGACCGATCAACGATCTGGCTCAGGTGTTTGCTGACCCTCAGGTTCAGGCTCGTGGATTGGCGATGGAGTTGCCCCACGCGCTGGCAGGTACAGTGCCGCAGGTGGCCAACCCTATCCGGCTGTCGGAGACGCCGGTGGAGTATCGCAGTGCGCCTCCTTTATTAGGGGAGCACACGCTGGAGGTGCTGCAGCGTGTGTTGGGGTTGGATGTGGCTGCGGTGACGGCGCTCAGGGGGGCAGGGGTTCTTTGAGCCTCTCTTCTATATAGAGATAGGCTTTGAGAAGGCGCGGGTTTCCAATGTTTCGCAACTTATTGATAGAAAAGCGAAATTAAGGGTTGACGGCAGATTCTGGATGTCTATAATTCGCCCCACTTCCGGCGCAGTAGAAACGGAAAACTCCTTGAGATTCAATGAGTTATCCTTGTTTTGAAAGTGCCAGGCTTCAGTTCATCGAAGCCTGGGAAGCAGTTGATAAGGTGGTTTGTTTGGCCTTGTTGGCGATTCGATCTTCTCGGTCGAAAGCGGTGAAAAAGAGGTGTTGACAGCAGCGAGTAACGCTGTAGAATTCGCCTCCCGCTAACGAGAGATCGGAAGCGCAAGTGGTTGAAGTTGTTGAAAATAACCGCTTGACAGATACACCAGGCGCTGTAGAATGCGCGCCTCGGTTGAGACGAAAGGCTCAATCCACCGCTCTTTAACAACTGAATCAAGCAATTCGTGTGGGTGCTTGTGGAGTCAGACTGCTAGTCAACAGATTATCAGCATCACAAGTTACTCCGCGAGAAATCAAAGATGTAACCAACGATTGCTGAGCCAAGTTTAGGGTTTTCTCAAAACCCAAAGATGTTTGAACTGAAGAGTTTGATCATGGCTCAGATTGAACGCTGGCGGCAGGCCTAACACATGCAAGTCGAGCGGTAGAGAGAAGCTTGCTTCTCTTGAGAGCGGCGGACGGGTGAGTAATGCCTAGGAATCTGCCTGGTAGTGGGGGATAACGCTCGGAAACGGACGCTAATACCGCATACGTCCTACGGGAGAAAGCAGGGGACCTTCGGGCCTTGCGCTATCAGATGAGCCTAGGTCGGATTAGCTAGTTGGTGGGGTAATGGCTCACCAAGGCGACGATCCGTAACTGGTCTGAGAGGATGATCAGTCACACTGGAACTGAGACACGGTCCAGACTCCTACGGGAGGCAGCAGTGGGGAATATTGGACAATGGGCGAAAGCCTGATCCAGCCATGCCGCGTGTGTGAAGAAGGTCTTCGGATTGTAAAGCACTTTAAGTTGGGAGGAAGGGCAGTTGCTTAATACGTAACTGTCTTGACGTTACCGACAGAATAAGCACCGGCTAACTCTGTGCCAGCAGCCGCGGTAATACAGAGGGTGCAAGCGTTAATCGGAATTACTGGGCGTAAAGCGCGCGTAGGTGGTTTGTTAAGTTGGATGTGAAATCCCCGGGCTCAACCTGGGAACTGCATTCAAAACTGACAAGCTAGAGTATGGTAGAGGGTGGTGGAATTTCCTGTGTAGCGGTGAAATGCGTAGATATAGGAAGGAACACCAGTGGCGAAGGCGACCACCTGGACTGATACTGACACTGAGGTGCGAAAGCGTGGGGAGCAAACAGGATTAGATACCCTGGTAGTCCACGCCGTAAACGATGTCAACTAGCCGTTGGGAGCCTTGAGCTCTTAGTGGCGCAGCTAACGCATTAAGTTGACCGCCTGGGGAGTACGGCCGCAAGGTTAAAACTCAAATGAATTGACGGGGGCCCGCACAAGCGGTGGAGCATGTGGTTTAATTCGAAGCAACGCGAAGAACCTTACCAGGCCTTGACATCCAATGAACTTTCTAGAGATAGATTGGTGCCTTCGGGAACATTGAGACAGGTGCTGCATGGCTGTCGTCAGCTCGTGTCGTGAGATGTTGGGTTAAGTCCCGTAACGAGCGCAACCCTTGTCCTTAGTTACCAGCACGTTATGGTGGGCACTCTAAGGAGACTGCCGGTGACAAACCGGAGGAAGGTGGGGATGACGTCAAGTCATCATGGCCCTTACGGCCTGGGCTACACACGTGCTACAATGGTCGGTACAGAGGGTTGCCAAGCCGCGAGGTGGAGCTAATCCCACAAAACCGATCGTAGTCCGGATCGCAGTCTGCAACTCGACTGCGTGAAGTCGGAATCGCTAGTAATCGCGAATCAGAATGTCGCGGTGAATACGTTCCCGGGCCTTGTACACACCGCCCGTCACACCATGGGAGTGGGTTGCACCAGAAGTAGCTAGTCTAACCTTCGGGAGGACGGTTACCACGGTGTGATTCATGACTGGGGTGAAGTCGTAACAAGGTAGCCGTAGGGGAACCTGCGGCTGGATCACCTCCTTAATCGACGACCGCAGCTGCTCCATGAGCTCCCACACGAATTGCTTGATTCATTGAAGAAGACGATTGGGTCTGTAGCTCAGTTGGTTAGAGCGCACCCCTGATAAGGGTGAGGTCGGCAGTTCGAATCTGCCCAGACCCACCAATTTCATGGTGTCCCCTGTAGCGATACGGGGCCATAGCTCAGCTGGGAGAGCGCCTGCCTTGCACGCAGGAGGTCAGCGGTTCGATCCCGCTTGGCTCCACCATAAACTGCTTCTGAAAGCTTAGAAATGAGCATTCCATCAAGGTGATGGTGAATGTTGATTTCTAGTCTTTTGATTAGATCGTTCTTTAAAAATTTGGGTATGTGATAGAAAGATAGACTGGACGTTGCTTTCACTGGTAACGGCTCAGGCTAAGGTAAAATTTGTGAGTTGCTCTTAAGTGAGCAAGCGTACGAATTTTCGGCGAATGTCGTCTTCACAGTATAACCAGATTGCTTGGGGTTATATGGTCAAGTGAAGAAGCGCATACGGTGGATGCCTTGGCAGTCAGAGGCGATGAAAGACGTGGTAGCCTGCGAAAAGCTTCGGGGAGTCGGCAAACAGACTTTGATCCGGAGATGTCTGAATGGGGGAACCCAGCCATCATAAGATGGTTATCTTGTACTGAATACATAGGTGCAAGAGGCGAACCAGGGGAACTGAAACATCTAAGTACCCTGAGGAAAAGAAATCAACCGAGATTCCCTTAGTAGTGGCGAGCGAACGGGGACTAGCCCTTAAGCTTCTTTGATTTTAGCGGAACGCTCTGGAAAGTGCGGCCATAGTGGGTGATAGCCCTGTACGCGAAAGGATCTTAGAAGTGAAATCGAGTAGGACGGAGCACGAGAAACTTTGTCTGAATATGGGGGGACCATCCTCCAAGGCTAAATACTACTGACTGACCGATAGTGAACTAGTACCGTGAGGGAAAGGCGAAAAGAACCCCGGAGAGGGGAGTGAAATAGATCCTGAAACCGTATGCGTACAAGCAGTGGGAGCCCACTTTGTTGGGTGACTGCGTACCTTTTGTATAATGGGTCAGCGACTTATTTTCAGTGGCGAGCTTAACCGAATAGGGGAGGCGTAGCGAAAGCGAGTCTTAATAGGGCGTCTAGTCGCTGGGAATAGACCCGAAACCGGGCGATCTATCCATGGGCAGGTTGAAGGTTGGGTAACACTAACTGGAGGACCGAACCGACTACCGTTGAAAAGTTAGCGGATGACCTGTGGATCGGAGTGAAAGGCTAATCAAGCTCGGAGATAGCTGGTTCTCCTCGAAAGCTATTTAGGTAGCGCCTCATGTATCACTGTAGGGGGTAGAGCACTGTTTCGGCTAGGGGGTCATCCCGACTTACCAAACCGATGCAAACTCCGAATACCTACAAGTGCCGAGCATGGGAGACACACGGCGGGTGCTAACGTCCGTCGTGAAAAGGGAAACAACCCAGACCGTCAGCTAAGGTCCCAAAGTTATGGTTAAGTGGGAAACGATGTGGGAAGGCTTAGACAGCTAGGAGGTTGGCTTAGAAGCAGCCACCCTTTAAAGAAAGCGTAATAGCTCACTAGTCGAGTCGGCCTGCGCGGAAGATGTAACGGGGCTCAAACCATACACCGAAGCTACGGGTATCACTTAGGTGATGCGGTAGAGGAGCGTTCTGTAAGCCTGTGAAGGTGAGTTGAGAAGCTTGCTGGAGGTATCAGAAGTGCGAATGCTGACATGAGTAACGACAATGGGTGTGAAAAACACCCACGCCGAAAGACCAAGGTTTCCTGCGCAACGTTAATCGACGCAGGGTTAGTCGGTCCCTAAGGCGAGGCTGAAAAGCGTAGTCGATGGAAAACAGGTTAATATTCCTGTACTTCTGGTTATTGCGATGGAGGGACGGAGAAGGCTAGGCCAGCTTGGCGTTGGTTGTCCAAGTTTAAGGTGGTAGGCTGGAATCTTAGGTAAATCCGGGATTCTAAGGCCGAGAGCTGATGACGAGTTACCCTTTGGGTGACGAAGTGGTTGATGCCATGCTTCCAAGAAAAGCTTCTAAGCTTCAGGTAACCAGGAACCGTACCCCAAACCGACACAGGTGGTTGGGTAGAGAATACCAAGGCGCTTGAGAGAACTCGGGTGAAGGAACTAGGCAAAATGGCACCGTAACTTCGGGAGAAGGTGCGCCGGTGAGGGTGAAGGACTTGCTCCGTAAGCTCATGCCGGTCGAAGATACCAGGCCGCTGCGACTGTTTATTAAAAACACAGCACTCTGCAAACACGAAAGTGGACGTATAGGGTGTGACGCCTGCCCGGTGCCGGAAGGTTAATTGATGGGGTTAGCTAACGCGAAGCTCTTGATCGAAGCCCCGGTAAACGGCGGCCGTAACTATAACGGTCCTAAGGTAGCGAAATTCCTTGTCGGGTAAGTTCCGACCTGCACGAATGGCGTAACGATGGCGGCGCTGTCTCCACCCGAGACTCAGTGAAATTGAAATCGCTGTGAAGATGCAGTGTATCCGCGGCTAGACGGAAAGACCCCGTGAACCTTTACTATAGCTTTGCACTGGACTTTGAATTTGCTTGTGTAGGATAGGTGGGAGGCTTTGAAGCGTGGACGCCAGTTCGCGTGGAGCCAACCTTGAAATACCACCCTGGCAACTTTGAGGTTCTAACTCAGGTCCGTTATCCGGATCGAGGACAGTGTATGGTGGGTAGTTTGACTGGGGCGGTCTCCTCCTAAAGAGTAACGGAGGAGTACGAAGGTGCGCTCAGACCGGTCGGAAATCGGTCGTAGAGTATAAAGGCAAAAGCGCGCTTGACTGCGAGACAGACACGTCGAGCAGGTACGAAAGTAGGTCTTAGTGATCCGGTGGTTCTGTATGGAAGGGCCATCGCTCAACGGATAAAAGGTACTCCGGGGATAACAGGCTGATACCGCCCAAGAGTTCATATCGACGGCGGTGTTTGGCACCTCGATGTCGGCTCATCACATCCTGGGGCTGAAGCCGGTCCCAAGGGTATGGCTGTTCGCCATTTAAAGTGGTACGCGAGCTGGGTTTAGAACGTCGTGAGACAGTTCGGTCCCTATCTGCCGTGGACGTTTGAGATTTGAGAGGGGCTGCTCCTAGTACGAGAGGACCGGAGTGGACGAACCTCTGGTGTTCCGGTTGTCACGCCAGTGGCATTGCCGGGTAGCTATGTTCGGGAAAGATAACCGCTGAAAGCATCTAAGCGGGAAACTTGCCTCAAGATGAGATCTCACTGGGACCTTGAGTCCCCTGAAGGGCCGTCGAAGACTACGACGTTGATAGGCAGGGTGTGTAAGCGCTGTGAGGCGTTGAGCTAACCTGTACTAATTGCCCGTGAGGCTTGACCATATAACACCCAAGCAATTTGAGTCGAAAGGCCAGATTGCGGTGTGTGAAGACGAGATGAACCGAAAGTTCGACGCTGCTCACAAAGCAACACACAAACTATCGCATACCCATTCGCTGGAACGTGACCGCAAGGCACGCGCTGGCTACCGAATTTCTTGACGACCATAGAGCATTGGAACCACCTGATCCCATCCCGAACTCAGAAGTGAAACGATGCATCGCCGATGGTAGTGTGGGGTTTCCCCATGTGAGAGTAGGTCATCGTCAAGATTAAATTCCGAAACCCCTATCTGCTGATGCAGGTAGGGGTTTTGTTTTAAGTAGAAGTTATCGATTTTCACTGACTCGTTGCTGTTGAACGGGTCGGTCACAGAATTTCTTGACGACCATAGAGCATTGGAACCACCTGATCCCATCCCGAACTCAGCAGTGAAACGATGCATCGCCGATGGTAGTGTGGGGTTTCCCCATGTGAGAGTAGGTCATCGTCAAGATTGAATTCCCAGAACCCCTATCTGCTGACGCAGACAGGGGTTCTGTCGTTTTGGGCCGGTAATCGGATCGCCCCCTCTGATTGCTGTCGACGCCCGGCAAACCCCGAGGTCGTTGCTATGCTGAGAGAGTCGGGGCACTGGCGAAAATGGAGCCCGCGACGTCACTGGTCATGGGGATTCCAATAATGAAAAACCCTTATGCTCCCGGCTTCTGGTGCGCTATTGCGGCGTTGTTGCTGCTTTCGGCCACTTATTTCTATGGCGTCATGCTCACCCACCAGATCGACAAGGCACTGCTCTTCCTGGATAGCGCGGCGGCGTTGATCGCTGTGATATCCATTGCAATCGTGGCCTGGGCATCGCTTCAGGGTCAGCGCATCAAGAAAAAACACCTTGAGCAGGGCAAGACGCTGGTCCTGATCTGGGACACCAAGGTTGCGCTCCGGCGGGTCGAAACGGTATTCGATCGTTACTTCTGGGGCAGCTACTGGCAGCCAGGCCGCACGTTCCAGGAAGTCATGGGGGAACTCACCGGTACCCCGCTGGAAAAGAGCCTCGAGGCGCTCAAGACCCAATGCGCCGCTTTGGACAAGCAAGTCACCCAGGATGGCTGGCATTGGCTCAACAACGCCCGTGAGCTCTGTGACGTCGCTAACGCCATGGCGCGGGAGCGTTATCAGCTGGACTTCTGCGATTCGCGCGCAGAGTCATCAGGCGCGCCTGTAATCAATCGCGATTTTGAAGTGCTGGTGTACACCTGGACGGCACGCCTTAAGACATTCGACCATCAACTCGACGAGATTGAAGTCCAATATTCGTAGACCACCTCGCAAGAATATTCTTTTCCCCCTTTAAACATTGGGCCCGCAGGGGTGCCTGATGGTAATCTCCCTCCACTTTACGGCGTCGAGCCACCCCCTTTGCGGGTCAGGGAAGACGACGGCTTTCTTCAACCATGGACATCGATCGGGTTACTCATGAATAAATCAGCAAGCGTACTTCTTGGCATCGTTGTGGTTATCGGTGCAGTCAGCGCAGGCGGCGCCTGGTATACCGGCACGAAGCTCGAAGGCGTACTGAACACCGCTATTGCCGATAGTAACAAGCAGATGCAAACGGCTTTGGCCGGGTCCAATAGCTCCGCTTCGATCGAACTGGTTTCCCTCGACCGTGGGACTTTCAGCAGCACCGCCCACTATCGCCTCAAGGGTGAGGGCGAGATATTTGGCGCAGAGCCGGTTGAGTTGCTGTTCGTCGACAACATCGAACACGGCCCACTGCCATTTTCGCGCCTGATGACACTCAAATGGCTGCCGGTCATGGCCACCAGTCACACTGCCCTTGAAAGAACCCCACTGACCGAAAAATGGTTTGTCGCCGCCAAGGACCAATCGCCGCTCAAAGGCGTGGTCAACCTGGGTTACGACCAATCCACCAACGGTACGTTCGAGCTGCTGCCCCTGGACACCAAGCTGGATGAACAGACCCAGCTCATCTTTTCCGGCCTGAAAATCGACGTGGCCGCCAGCGCCCAGGCGCAGAAGATCAAGGCCGACGGTTACATGGACAGCTTCAAGCTGACCACTGTCGCCGAAGACCAGACGCCGGTACAGGTTGAAGTGAACGGCCTGACGCTGGCCAGCAACCTGAGCAAAAGCCCTTACGGTTACTACATGGGTGACAACACCCTGCTGCTGAGCAGCACCAAGGCCACCTTCGGTGAGCCGAAGTCGGTGGTGGGCATGAAGAACTTCGAGATGAAGAACAACAGCACCGAGACCGGCACCAGCGCTTCGGGGCGTGCTGATTACAAGATCGGTGAATTGTCGTACAACGATAAGACCATCGGCTCGGCACAGATGGCAGTCAGCCTGAAGAACCTCGATATCCCGGCCACCATGTCGCTGATGCAGGTTTACCAGACCAAGCTTCAACCCTACGAAAAAGCGGCTGCCGAAGCGGCTGAAGCGGGTGAGCCGACTCCAGAGTTGAACCTGACCGAAGCTGAAGAAGCGCAAGTCAAAGCCGATCTGGAAAAACTCCTGGCTGGCGGCCCACAAGTGGCACTGGAAAACCTGTCGTTCACAACCACCAACGGTGAAAGCCGTGCGAGCCTGGTCGTCGATTTCGCCAAGCCGCAATCCATGGACCTGCCACCCGATGAACTGGGCCGTCAGTTGCTCGCCCTGCTGGACTTCAACCTGAAAGTGTCCAAGCCAATGCTGGTGGACCTGATGACCGTGCAGGCGCAGATGGAAGGTCAAACCGACGCTAAACTGATCGCCGATCAGGCCACCGCTACCAGCGACATGTTCGGTGCCATGGCAGTCGGCACGGAACTGGCGAAACTTGAAGGCAGCGATGTGGTAACCAAGCTTCACTACGCCAACAATCAAGTCGATTTCAACGGCCAGAAAATGACCGTTGAGCAATTCACGGCGTTCGTCATGAGCAAGCTTGGCGGTGGCGTCGCTGTTCAGTAACTGCTTAAGTAATGCCCAAACCCGGCCCGTGCGTTACGCATGGGGCGGGTTTTTTTATGACTTTTTTATCATTTAGATCTGTTCTCGACCTCAAAAAATTCGGCGTTCCTTGAGCAAATCTACAACCGTCGAATTTCTGAAGAATATTCGCAGAATGGTGATGTAAGTAATGTGTAGCTTGGCGTGAGCACGGTCGTCAGGACACGAGCCCCCTGTATTGGGCACCCCTGGTCGACTTGTCGGTAATGGCAACGCGACATACCATCTGGTATCCATTGGCGTGATAAACGAAATGGACTGGGCAGTTCCAGACAAAGGAAGGTGAGCAATGGCGATTCAGAGCGGCAGTGAGCGCGGTTCAGAGTGGCGGCAGTGGGATTTACATATTCACACTCCAGCGTCATTCGAATGGAGCGGGACGAAGTTTGATCGGAAGAACCTGGGTTCGCCTGCTAACAATGCCCTTGTGGATGAGATGATTAAGGCGCTGAATGAGGCGGAGCCGGGTGTTTTTGCGCTGATGGATTATTGGACGTTTGACGGGTGGTTTGCGCTGAAACGCAGATTGAGTGAGGCGGACGCCCCGAAGTTGACGAAAACGGTCTTTCCTGGGATTGAGCTAAGGCTTGCTGCTCCTATGAAGGGGCGCCTTAACGCCCATGTTCTGTTCTCCAACGAGCTTGATGATCAGATCCTCAAAGACTTTTTATCCCACCTCCGACTAGCCGAAAACAGCAGGCCATTGTCAGATGGGGCTCTCATTGATTTCGCCAAGCAAGCCCCGGACGCACTCCTCAGGCATCACGGTTTCAAGCCTGAGCAGGTGGCAGCAGATGATGCGCAGGCCTACATAGCTGGCGCTAAAATCGCCGAGTTGACTTGTGACAGCTACAAAGAGGCGATAGCCAAAGTTCCTGATGAGCAAGCTATTGGGTTCATGCCATACGATACGAACGATGGCCTGAGCGATGTGAGATGGACAGATCACTACGCTTATTTCATTGGGCTGGTGCGATGTTCTCCGATTTTCGAAAGTCGAAATCTAGATGTCCGTGCTGCTTTTGTCGGAGAAGAAACACCCGGTAATGCCAAGTTTTATGCTGGTATCAGAGAGGGATTGAAAGATGTCTCTCGCCTAGTGGTGGCCGGGAGTGATGCGCACTGCTTTGTTGGCATTCCTGGAAGCAATGATCGTCGTGGATACGGCGACTTTCCGTCAGACAAGAAAACTTGGATCAAGGCTGACCCCACATTCCGTGGGTTGCAGCAAGCAATACTAGAGCCCGCAAAGCGCTCATTCATAGGGATCTCACCTCCCAAGCTAGATCATATCGCGGCCAACAAAACGTATTTCATCGACCATGTGATGATCAGCAAGGTGCAGGGATCTGCACTGGCCTCGCACTGGCTGGACGATGTCCAGATTCCGTTGAACTCCGATCTTGTCGCCATAATTGGCAACAAGGGGAGTGGCAAAAGCGCTCTGGCTGACGTCCTGGCTCTGTTGGGCCATTCGCGCCAGACCAATCACTTCTCCTTCCTTCGAAAGGAGCGGTTCCGGGGGAAGGCTGGAGAGCCTGCTCGACAGTTCGAGGGTTTCATCATCTGGCATGATGGAACCATTAACACCTGCAATCTCAACGCGGACCCGCCCGCCGAGATGGTTGAGATGGTGAGGTACATCCCTCAAGGACACTTCGAAGATCTCTGCAACGCACATGTTACTGGCCAATCTCACGCTTTTGAAAATGAGCTTAGGGCGGTCATTTTCTCTCATACCGATGATGCAATCCGTTTAGGTGCACTGGATTTTGACCAACTAATTGAGCAGCAGGAAAGCACGTACCGCCTTCAGCTGAACGAGTTCCGTAAGGATCTGAAACGGGTCAATCTTGAGATCGCTACCTACGAAAACCAACTCCATCCTTTAGTTAAGAAAAGCCTAACGGAACAACTGACCCTCAAACGACGGCAGCTTGCAGAGCATGAGGCTGTGAGGCCAGCGGCGATTGAAAGGCCTTCTGCTGAGCTGTCACCTGAGCAAAAAAAGACGGCCGAGGCCCTTGAGGCAATCGCTGCTAATCTCAAACGCTTGGAAGATGAACACAACAAAGCTAATGAGAAGGCCTCACAGCTAGCGGCCAAGAGCAAGGCCGTCAAGGACGTGAAAGAGCAAGTCCGGTTGCTCCAGCGCACCTACGACCAGTTCGTGAACGACACCAGTAAAGATCTCAAGCTATTGGGATTGGCTGTCACCGACGTGGCGAAAATCGACTTAAATCTTGGTACGTTGGGCCGGCTCGAAGAGGCGTTTCTAGGTGAGCAAACGACCATTGGCATTAGAGCCACCGCAGCGGAAGGTGAGCGCAAGGAACTCATAGGGAAGCAAGTCGAAGCTAAAGCGAAGTTGGATCAACCTCAGCTGTTTTATCAGAATCATCTGCTCGCAGTCCAAGAGTGGCAGAGGAAGTATCTGGACCTTGTTGGTGCTAGTGACTCTCCAGAAACGGTGAAAGGACTGGAGACTAGGATCGCTCAAATAGATGCTCTACCAGAGCTGTTGAAGGCGCATCGAAGCGTTCGACTGGCGTTGGCAGGGGAGGTCTACGACATCCTCGATGCTCAGCGACGAGCTAGGGAGGCACTGTTCAAGCCGGTTCAAGAACTAATTCAGGGGAACAGTCTGATTCGCGAGGAGTACAAGCTCCAATTCAAGGCGAAGCTCGGCGGCTCAATTGACGCTTTTGCCACCAGCCTTTTCACCCTGCTGAAGCAGAACGTCGGAGAGTTCCGAGGCGACGACGAGAGCCTCAACACAGTGCGCCGACTGGGCGAAGCTGCTGATTTCGACAATCGTGGAGAGGCTGTGGCCTTTGCTCAGGCGCTGCACGACAGGATCTCAGCTGCGGCCGCTACGATTGGCGACAAGGTTGAATACGGCATCGACTCAATGCTGCGTAAGGACAAGAGTGCGAATGAGGTTTATGACCTCCTGTTTGATCTTTCCTACCTGGAACCCCGGTATTCACTGACGTTCCAAGATGCTGAGATCGAGCAGCTCTCGCCCGGTCAACGGGGTGCTCTGCTCTTGATCTTCTATCTGCTGGTGGACAGGGGGCGCAACCCAATCATTCTGGATCAGCCGGAAGAAAACCTCGACAACGAAACTGTGGTGAGTCTTCTTGTGCCAGTGCTCACCGAGGCTAAGAAGCGTCGGCAGATCATCATGGTTACGCACAACCCGAACCTTGCGGTTGTCTGCGATGCGGAGCAAATCATCTGGTCTCATTTTGTTCGAGCGAACAGCCAAAAAATCTCCTATACCGCAGGAGCCATCGAGAGCCCTGCTATCAACGGGCATGTGGTGAAGGTGCTTGAGGGGACGAAGCCTGCCTTCGATAACCGCAGGTTCAAATATCATTGATGAGCGCCCTGCCCAATTTATCAGTACCGATGCAAAACCGTGCCGGGTGTTTCCTTGCTGGAGTTCAGCCGAGCGTTACTTCCGACTCAGCGAGGTAATGCTCGATGGCATGTTTTAATCGACGGCGGAGGCTCTAGCTGCATTGCCCCTTTGAGGCATCTGAACCTCAGGCCATAGATCCGCAAACAATGCTGGTGGGAGGCAAATTTGTAGCTGCTGGGTAGTTGCGAGTTTGGAGGCTAGACATTCACCAACTCCACGCGTGCTAGTGACAGGCTGTCTGGTGCCAAGGCTCCTTGAGTTAGCATTTGCCCTTTCGTATCGGCTGGAAGTCGGAAGGGACAACGCTGAGCCTTCTTTAACACTCGGGACACACAGGAGCGTCAATTGCGGACTCGGCCTTTGTAGGCAATGCAGGAAGTGGTGGAGGAGTGGCAGGGATGGCCAAACGGCGCTTAGCATCTCGATCTTTCCTGCGCTGTTTCCGTCTCTTTTCGGCCTCGAATTCCTGCATAGGATGTTTCACAAAATGTTGTTCGTATGTCTTTAGCAGCCCGACTTCTTTGCTCGCCTTTGCTTCGGCGAGAACGTATTCAGCGTCGCGAAGTTGAATTACCAACTTACTGCTTTCTTCCTGTCTGGCACTGACGAGGGCTATTGCTTCTTCTGAAAACCCGCCACTAGTCCACAGCTCATAGCGCTGGCTCAGAGTTGCCCAATCCGAATGAATTTTCGCGGCTCCCCTCAGGACAGGGATTCGTTTATCCAGCCATTTGATCACCTCTTCGTCGTCAAGGGTGCTGGCCGGATGGATACCTTTGCACTCAATGAAGATGACCTCATGATTTTTGCGTACAGCGAGAACGTCGATCTCCGCCTGTTTCCCCATCACGTCTTTCACGATGCGGTTCATCTGTTGATCGTATCCGGCGAACGTAGACCTAGCGATCTGCGCCACTGCAAATTCGAAAAGGCTTCCACGTAACGAATAGGACGCTCCCTCTATACGGGATAGGTCGTTGAAGACTTTATCAAGTGCAGCTGGGCTTTCTGTGAGCTTGGCTGTGTCGTTCAGAACGTTGCATAAGTTTTTCAGCGCAAGAGCTACGTCGTGGCCAAATAGGCTTTCGGTAGTTGCCGGGATAACGCCTTCACCTTTCAGCAGCGCAAATGCCTCAGTTTGATAGGCCTCAGCAACGAACACCTGAAGGCATTTGCCGACTTTCGGTAAGCTGCGCAGGGTGACGCATTTGTGCAGGAACGCGCCTACATCATCCGGGGAAATCCATCCGTTCAAGGCTATATCGCAAACGAAAAAGCCAGGTTTTAAGGTTGTGCTGTCGTAAGTCCGCATTGGATACAGGTAGGAGGGACCTGCGAGGTCCCAGTTGAATGTGCCGACCTTAGGCAACGATTCGCGATCCTCGTCCTCTCTCGTCTCAACTGACTCATAGCTCACCATCCCAAGGTTTCTCGCCCAGTCTTTGACAGCCAGGAGCGTAACCTTCTCTGCGATTAGGCGGCCTTTCATTTTTCCCCACATCGTTGGAATATCCGACAATTGCTCCCTATCGCATCGCATGATGGAAATCTGTCCAGCGGGAAGATCAACTTCCTTCACCAGACCAGCTTTGCTCAGCCGTTCGAGCAGGCTTTCGGCTGAGATGTGTCTCTTCTGCGCGATGGGGGCGCCGCACGCGATGAGGAAATGTGCCCGAGGCATTATATTGTCGCGCAGCTCTAGCGCCCTCAAAGCCAGGTAGTACGCACTACGTGTTCTCTTCAGAGCTTCCATCAGGTTGTGAAAAAAGTACGGGGAGCCGTAGCTTTGTTCTAGATACACAAAGCGAGCCCGGTGTGGGAAAACGATCTGGCTCAGCTTGTTAATTCCATCACCGCAGCGCTCAACGCGTTTTCTAGCAGCTGTTGGATTCAGGCCGTACCGCTGCTCCAGCAGTTTCGACAGATCACTGCTCAGCATCGGTCCTTCACGCTTGAGGATATCCGCAATGGGGTTGTCGCTCATGATGGTCACCCGAAATGTCACACAGCGCTATTTATACTACTTGTAAACAAGTCAGGGTCGCTATTTCGCGATTCTGTACGAAGGGCTCGAAAAATAAGGCGCGTAGAGCATCGAAATACCGCTTTCCATGAAAATGTCACAATAGGATATTTCCCAAATGCATGGGTGGGTCTAGGAGGCTGGTCTACTGGGTTGCGCCAAAGTAAATTTTGTTCGTGTTACTGCTCAAATTGCCGGCATGACCGGAAAGCGATGGTCGCGGTGTTGGTACGAGCGTTTTTGCCGCGACATATGATCTTGGCTGCTTATCTCCAGGCCAAGGTTGTCATCACGCCCCCGGGCCATCGTCTTGCTTCAACGCCTTAAGGAACCAGGTAGGTGGATTCAAATCATCATGATCAAATATGTTCTCAGGAACCTCGCTCCAGAATGCAACGATGGCGTCAGAGATACCTTCTATCTGATCATCGCTCACAGTCAAATGGGTATGGTCTAGCCAATCCAAGGTAGCAGCAGGTAGGCCATGCTCTGACCGGATTGGATCAGATAGATACTCCGGACATTGCTGCTTAAGATCTGCAAGAGCTTTTCCATCCCCATGTTTGTAGACGTTCACAAGGCACCGGCAGCCATTCAAGGTCTGCCAGTATCTTTGGGTGGAAACCGGCCACCCTAGGCTTTCTAATAACAACATGATCGATGGGAAGTCCGCAGACCATACCTTCGCCGGAGCGGCTGGGCCGCGATGCCAGTGCCGCATCTCATCGGTGATCCAGCCTCGGAGTTTCTTCTCCCAATTATGGAACATACCGGCGACGACGCTCAGCCGCGTCTGCATGCGCATTTCATCAAGGAGAAGGTAAAACTCCGTGCCTGCCTCTTCGGAAGCCTCATAGATTGCGCCGACATCATCTCTATCAGGATCGAAATTCTTTGAGCGCTCATCTAGCCACGCATCCGCCGCTCGGTCGGCGTCTTGCGTCATGTCTGCAAATTGGCTAAGGAGGCGTTCACGTGCCTGCTGAATGTAGAAATTGTGCTGACCTATGAGCGACTGCCGATACGGTTCCCACATTTGAAACAAAACTTGAGCACTAGACATAATGTGACATCCGTCTAAATGGTAGGCCCGCGACTTCGAACGCTCTAGTGAAGCATCGGAGCCGCACGTTTCGCACTGCCGTTGCGAGGTCTGGCGCCATGCCGTTGCGGTACGGCGTCCCGCCTAATAGCTTATGATTGCAGCGACTTAAGATCTTGGTTGAGGTCGATGGTATGGTTTTCTGTAGGGATGCGTCGGCCTTTTTTGGGGCGGCTTCGCCGCCCAGCGGAAGCGGCTCCCTCGCCACGGAGGTTGGCGCTGTGGCGGCTATCAAAAACATGGCGTGCAAACACCGTTTGAGTTTGAATCCAGCATTCCCGATAGGAATGCAGCACATAAAATTAATGAATTTTTCTTATCGAAACGGCTGGCGTAGCTTGATTCAAGGACACGGAGAACCGCCTTGAAATCATCCTCTAGCACTTCAGCTGAAAAATTCGATACCGCCCGAGCCAATGAGTACGGACGCCAGAGCCGTATCGCCCTGGCCGGGTATGACGCCTGCCAAGACCTGGCTGCGTGCATGTTGGCGGCAAGCCTCGGCCCGGCACGCTCGGCGAAAATCCTGGTGGTGGGCGCCGGCGGTACCGCGCAGGAGATCATTGCGATGGCCTCGCTGGAGCCCGGTTGGCGCTTTACGGCGGTTGATCCCTCCGGGCCGATGCTGGAGGCCGCGAAGCAGCAGTTGGAGGCCCACCATTTGCTCGAAAGAACGAGCCTGCACCTTGGGACTGTCGAGGACTTGGCGGCAGATGCGTCATACGACGCCGCCACTTTGATCGGTGTCTTCCATCACCTCGAAGGCGATGAGGCCAAGCGGCAGATTTTTCGAGCCATTGGGGCTCATCTCAAACCCGGTGCACCGCTGATCGTGGCAGGCAATCAATACGCTTATAGCAGCCAGCCGTTATTGCTCGCCGCCTGGGGGCAACGCTGGCGGCAGCATGGCGCTAGCGCGGATGAGGTGAAGGCCAAGCTTGGGAAAATCCTGCAGGGCGCTGACCCGCCACACTCCGAGGCAGCGGTTCAACAGTTGTTGCATAAGGCCGGGTTCGGCGATGCCACGCGGTTCTTCAGCAGCCTGTTCTGGAGTGCTTGGTTGACGTGTAAAACGGGCTGAAGCGACAGCGCTATGCACTGACCAACAATCCCCTGTGGGAGCGAGCTTGCTCGCGAAGGCGGCAGTGCATAGATACCTGGCCTCAAGGTGTACGAAGGTCTGTGGCGAGGGGGCTCCCGCTCGGTGGTGCTGCGGTTTTTCTGTAGGAATGCGCCGGTCTTTTTTGGGGTGGCTTTGCCGCCCAGCGGGGATAAATCCCCTCGCCACAGGTTGGTGGTGTAGCGGCTAGCGTGGGTCGACGTTATCCAGTGCTCGGTTTGCCAGCAATGAGCTCAATTCGATCAGTTGCTGGATACCAAGAGCGATGTGGCGGCGAGAGCCTTCCAGTTCGAAGGCCAGGTCGCCAACCATCGCATCGGCTGAAGCCAGGGTTTCGCTGAGGTTGGCCAGTAGGCTTTCGTTGTCGATGTCTTTTATGACGGTGAATAGCTGGCCTGGTTTGGGCGCGTCTTCAGATTTTGTCTTTGGCGACAGGTAGAAGTCCAAAGCACGCTCGGCAGCTTCGTCGAGCTTTTTGGTTTTGGATTTGGTGCGCGGGGGAGCTTGGTCCGCCTGTGGCGGATTGGGCGTAGGTTTGAACATGTGCTGATTACTCCATGGTTAAGCCGCAACCTCTTCCCTACTAAAAGAAGGGTGGCGGCTGTACGCAGGTTAGTAGACCGGGGAGATCAGCATTGCCGGCGCGCCGAAGCGCCCTGCGCACAGCCACCATCAAGGGCAAGGTAAGAACCTACCTGGATGGAGAGCTCATGCAACTTACTGACACAACCCCGGGCTACTAAACCCGACCACTGATGGGCAGTGGCAGGGAAACGATAGAGGCCGGAGACAAGGCGCACAAGCGGGCGGATTCTGGCGTAGTTGTAGGCAACGGCGCAAGGATGCGTAGCTCGGTTCAAGGGGCGGCAATCAGGATGTAGGCACGCTCTGAAGGTCGCTCCGGGGGGGGGGCAGTACCTGTTAGTTCTTACAGGTGACGCTCAATCATTCCGGCTGTTAAATCAACGTCTCGAAGGGCGCTATTTTGCGCGCTTTCTCAAACTGATTGAGGACGCCGGCAATGGACATCAAAAGAGGGGTCTATCTCGTAGTCTTGGTCTTTGCGTTTACCCTGCAACCCACGAACGCCGATACAACGGCTGCCGCCTCCAAGGTGGCCACGGACGCCGTTAAGGCTCAAGACACAACGCCTGCGGCTCCCGTCACGGCAGAGATTCGGAATAACACCACGACTACCATTACCGTCACAGAAAGTGGCGGCTCCCCGGCCCAATCGCTTGAGGAAAAACAAAATTTTGGAAGCCAGCGCTTTCCTGGATCCGATATCACGATCCAGATTCCGGCAAACGCTGAGGCCAGACTCATAAAGGTCTACGGGCAGGGCAGTTCTGAGTGTGGTTTCTCCGTTTGCGTAATGGTCCAGTAAGCCAAGCACCGGGCCGTGACGAAGTGAGGGCGGGCTACATTGAGGGGGTAGCGGCCAGCGCGGGGTGATGTTATCCAGCAGCGGTTCTTCTGCTGGTGGGTTACGGCATGCTCATCAAGGCCATTCTCAGGCGCTTGATCAGGTTCGGGGCCTTGAGGCAATCGGCCGGGCGTTTGTTACCCAGGGCGGGCACGGACTGTTCCAGCCACCAGAACCCTTCCTTGAGCCCTCTTTTTCCGTAGAGCACGACGGCCATGTCGAGGTTGCCATCCATGGCCTTGGCCAGCTCGCGGGCGTTGTCGTCGAGGTAGTCCTCTTCGTACAACCGTACGAACTGCTGCCAGTCGGCATCGCCGACGTATTCGTCTTCCAGTCCCATTTTAAAAACCTGCAAAGGAAATCAAGTTGCTGCTGGTGATATGACTCACCCACATCTGCTCTTCGCCACCCCCCTCGACAGCCCATACAGGACACTAGAGCGATAACGCTCGCCTCATAATGAAGTGTGTTACTCGAGGGAGAAAAGCCCGGATCTTGATTGTTCCCAGGCATTACTTGAATATTCATTCCTTCGCGCCCCACCTAACGTCTATGGAAAGCGATTACTGTGGCCTCCTACCGCATTCAAGAAGCCGATCTCGACATCCCCGATACCTGGCAGGACCCGCGCATCAATAGTTTCAAGCTGCCGGCAGTGGGTCCCGCTAAAGAAGCCAGGTAGAGGCACGCAATGGATGCACAGGCAGCAGCACGTCTGGGTGACGAAATAGCCCACGGCTTCGGGCTTGCCGCGATGGTCGCCGGTGCCGTGGCCGGCGCCTTGATCGGCGCGGCGGTCGTTGCCGCGACGGTTGCCACGGGCGGCGTGGCGCTGGCCATCATGGCGGGCTCGATTGCCGCCGGCGGCTTGTCGATGTTCCAGATCGTCAAAGGCCTCTCCACCATTTTCAACCTGCCCGAGCCCACCACGGGGGCGTTGATAATGGGCAGCTTCAACGTCTACATCAACAGCCGCAATGCCATGAGGGCGGGTGAAGACACTTCATCTTCCTGCACCGGGCTGCCGATGAACCATCCGATCTGGCCCTTTCCGGTGCTGATCGCCGAAGGCAGCGCCACGGTCTTCATCAACGGCAAACCCGCCGCACGTTTGCACAGCAAAATGGTGTGCGGCGCGCACATCAAGACCGGCAGCCCCAATACGTTTATTGGTGGGCCGACGGTGTCGGTGGCGTTTGTCCTGGACCTCGAAGGTTGGTTGCATACTGGCCTGGAAGCGCTGGGGATCGTGGCTGCGGGGGCTGCGCTGGTACTGGCCGCCATGGCCGGTGTCGCCGTCCTTGCTGCTGCCGTCACCCTCGGCGTTGCCACGATTGCAGGCATGGCCCTGCTGGGCGACCTGGGCGACCGCTTGGGGCCGGGTTACCGGGATTTACTGCAGGGCGTGGCGGGAATGGCATTGCTGGGCCTAGGGCCGAAGTTGGCGAAGCTGGGCAAGCCAGCCAGCACCCCCAAGACGCCCAAGACCTTCGAAGAGGTTTACGCAAAGGCCCCCGCCGCCAAAGCAGAAATCGACACCATCGCCGATGACATCGCCGCCCAGTATGGGGGCAAGGTCGCCAAGGCGCCGATCAAATCCGAGGCGCGTGCCCGAGAGAAAATCGATAACGACTACGGCGGGGATGCGACCCGGATCAAGGACCTGGCCAGGAACACCATCATTGTGGAGTCCGATCAGATCAGTTCCGTTGCGGCAGAGCTCGGCAAGCGGGGCGCGAACGTGAAAGTGATTGAGGGTGCCGCTAACGAAATGGGCTATAGCGGCGTCAATTCCACGATGCAAACCCGCGCTGGAATACCGGGAGAAATCCAAGTGAACTCACCCGAGATGATTTACGCCAAAGAGCCAGAGCCGCTGGCTCGGGTACTGTTAGGGGACGACACCTACAATGCCGTCGCCGCTAAAACCCAGGTGCCTGGCGGGCTGGGCCATAAGTATTACGAGGACTTCCGGGTTTTGGACAAGGCCAGTCCAGAGGCGCAAGCTATCGCGGACAAGAGCAAGGCCTATTACGAAGCAGTCAGGGGGAACGGTGGGAATTAAAGATTTAAGTGCCTTCGCTAGCCGGGATGTGTTTCTGGACTACGACTTCGAAGAGGTCACCTACCGTTGGGACCATCGCACCCGGACCGTATTCGTGAAATTTTACGGTGCTGCGGAAAGCGATCGACCGGTTCCGGCGGATAACAGGCTGTACAACGACGCCATCTTGTATGGTCGTGAGATTTCCAAAGAAGAATACGAGAAAGGCTTTGATCGCCGATGAGCATTCTGGACGCTGCAATTGCCCTGGCCTCAAGGGTCCACGCGGGCCAGGTGGATAAAGCAGGCAAGCCCTACATCCTCCATCCCTTGCGCCTGATGATGAAGTTCGACGGCCTTGAAGAGCAGCTGGTCAGCTTGCTTCATGATGTGGTCGAAGATGGCGACGTCACGCTTGATGAGCTGCGCGAGCTCGGCATTCCGGAGACGGCGGTGACGGCGATCGACTGCCTGACCAAGCGCCAAGGCGAGTCTTATGATCAGTTTATTGCCCGGATTCGTCCCAACTCACTGGCGACCAAAGTGAAGATAGCGGACATTCACGACAATCTTGACCTCACTCGGCTTCCTGTCCTGCGAGACAAGGATCTGGAGCGCGCGGCGAAATATCATCGGGCATTGCTTTACCTGCAAAAGCAGCCTGAGTTGTAGCGTTGCAGGATTGTTTCAAACGGCTGATGTACAGCCAGGCATGAGAGCATCACGCCGATGCGACCCCCCCTCGACCGCTCGTACAGAGGCGTGTAATCGCCAGAGTGGTGACGCTGATCGCATAATGCAGTTTGTTACTTGAGGGAGAAGAACCTGGTTCTTGATTGTTCCCAGGCATTACTTGAATATTCGATCCTTCGCGCCCCACCCCACGTCTATGGAAAGCGATTACTGTGACCTCTTACCGCATTCAAGAAGCCGATCTCGACATCCCCGATACCTGGCAGGACCAGAGCATCAATATTTTCAAGCTGCCGGCAGTGGGGCCCGCTAAAGAAGCCAGCTTCGTGATCAGCCGTGATGCCTCCCAGGGCAACGCCCCCTTTGCAGAGTACGTGGACCGCCAACTCAAGAGTGCGGAGCAGCAACTGCCGGGCTTCAAGCTGGTTCAGCGCTGGGACACCGTACTGCATGGGCACACCGCTACATTGCTGGACTACACCTGGCAACGCGAGGGGCGCGACCTGATGCTGCGCCAGGTGTTCATCGAGCGTAAGCCGGCCGTGGTGATCACCACCTTGACCACCACACCGAACGACTTCGCCTATCACGAGCCGGCCTGGAAGGTGGCGATGCATTCGTTCACGCCACAGCCTCCCATCATCTGAGCATCCACACGTCCCACTGAGCAGTCATACACATCAGTCAGGTAGATGCGCGCAATGGATGCACAGGCAGCAGCCCGTTTGGGTGACGAAATAGCCCACGGGTTCGGACTTGCCGCGATGGTCGCCGGTGCCGTGGCCGGGGCCTTGATCGGTGCGGCGGTCGTGGCCGCGACGGTTGCCACGGGCGGCGTGGCGCTGGCGATCATGGCGGGCTCGATTGCCGCCGGCGGCTTGTCGATGTTCCAGATCGTCAAAGGCCTCTCCACCATTTTCAACCTGCCCGAGCCCACCACGGGGGCGTTGATAATGGGCAGCTTCAACGTCTACATCAACAGCCGCAATGCCATGAGGGCGGGTGAAGACACTTCATCTTCCTGCACCGGGCTGCCGATGAACCATCCGATCTGGCCCTTTCCGGTGCTGATCGCCGAAGGCAGCGCCACGGTCTTCATCAACGGCAAACCCGCCGCACGTTTGCACAGCAAAATGGTGTGCGGCGCGCACATCAAGACCGGCAGCCCCAATACGTTTATTGGTGGGCCGACGGTTGCGGTGGCGTTTGTCCTGGATCTTGAAGGATGGATGCATACCGGGTTGGAAGCGTTGGGGTTGTTGGCGGCGGGTGGAGCCTTGTTGCTTGCGGCTTTTGCCGGAGCCGCCGCTTTCTTCGGCGCCCTGGCCGTCGGTGGTGCGCTGTATGCCGGCATGGAACTGCTGGGGGATTTGGGCGATCGTCTCGGCCCCGGATATCGGGACTTGTTCCAAGGCGTGGCAGGGATGGCCCTGCTCGGTGCCGGACCGAAGCTGGCACGCAGGCCCATGACTGCGGCCGAGCGGACGATCTTGGCTCGCCAGCGACAGGAACAGATGCTCAAGGACAATCGAGGGTTCAACATTAGCCCGACGGCGTGGGACGCCTATCCGACGATTGGCCGGGCCGGTACTTTTGTCTCTGATAAGAAAGGCATCACCGATGTTATCGGCAATTTCTCGGGGCGTTCCAAGGTGACCATCAGTGGCAAAAAAGCGGCGGAACTGGAACGCGCCTTTGGTTTGGAAAAAGATGCGCTTAAAGGCGGCTTCAAGATCAGGCAGGTCGATGATCTCGTGGGGCGGATGCCGAGAAGCCCGATGGAAGGAAACCAGTATTTCCTGGGGCCAGGTAAACACTTGCCGGGTGGCGCCCCGGAAATGGTCGTCGAGTCGATTCCGACAAAGGATGCGAACGGCATTAAAACTTTAACCGAGGTATTTGTCAGTGATTAATGATGTGCTGAAAGCGTACGTGGAAAAAGCGGACGGCGACGTGATTCGTGTTCAAGTCATCGATAACGCGTTGGATTCGCCCCTGCGCGCTATCGGGTTTTCGAATGCGGCAGAGAAAGATGTCTACGTTTTGCAGGTCGCGGACAACACGCAGAAGGCTAAGGTATTCGATGCACTCCGCTCATTGGGTGTAGCCTTTTCGGCGGGCAAGGAGTGGTGTCCCTCCGAAGTCTTTGAGTATCTTCGTGACGAGCAATTGCTGAGCGGTAAATATTTGCGAGTCGCGTGGACGCAGCCCGGTCAATACCGGCTTACGAACGAGTGAAATTTCAAGATGCCTTGGTCCACCGCGAACATAGGTTCTGCGTGGGGACCGAACAGGACTCGGGTCGCTTCTACGTCTCCGTACCGGTCAGCAACGGCATGGTCGATTACGAGCAATACTACGAAATCGATCATGCGACCTTTGAGCTGTTCAGGCGTGACCCGGACGCGGCGGTGCCGTTTGTGGCGCGTTGCAGAAAGCGCGAGCTGGACGAGCTGTTGATTGTTCCGCCGGGAACGAGCCGCGGAACGGCCATCTGATCGTCGCAAGGGCTGGTGAGGCCGCAATGCTGTTCAGTTAAGGATGGCTTGAATCATTGTGGCGAGGGGATTTATCCCCGTTGGGCTGCGCAGCAGCCCCAAAAAGGCTGAATGTAACCAACCCGGCATACTGCGTTGGCTGGGTTAAGGGCCGCTTCGCAGCCCAACGGGGATAAATCCCCTCGCCATAGATTCATCGACTGCCTTCAGCCCTTGGCTTTTGCCGGAAAAAAAGCTTTCACCGCCGCATCGATCACTCCCTTGATGCCTTTGCCCTTGGGGTCTACGGCGCTTGCGCCACCGGAGTTGAGGTCCAAACGGCCGCCGGTGTCGATGTTGCCATTGCCGCTGGCGTAGATATTGAACGCCGTGCCCGAGATGTTGATCTCGCCACTGGCATTGAACTCCAGCACGCTTTTGCCACAGACCAGTCGAATTTGCGATCCCGCCTCCACGAGGTATTGGGTGCTTATGCTGTCGCTCTTGGTTCCACCGACAAGCAATGCATCGTTGCGTTGCACGGCGCGCAGGCGGTCTTCGCCAATACGTACTGTTTCGTTGTGGCCGATGCTCTTGTTACGGTCATGGCCCACCGAATGGCTCTCATCCACCTCGACCACGATGTCCTGGTTGCGCTCGGCGTGGATGTACAGCTGCTCGGCACCCTTTTTGTCTTCCATGCGGATTTCATTGAAATTCGCCGGCGTGCCGCCCTTGCTGGAGCGGCTTTTGGTACCGCTTTGGGTCGCATTGGCCGGCAATGCGTACGGTACGGTTTGCTCGGCGTTGTAGACACGGCCGGTGACGATGGGTCTATCGGGATCACCTTCAAGGAAGCTGACGATCACTTCCTGGCCAATGCGCGGGATCTGCACCGAGCCCCAGTTTTTCCCGGCCCAAGCCTGGGACACGCGAATCCAGCACGAGCTGTTTTCGTTGGACTGGTCGTGACGGTCCCAATAGAAATGCACCTTCACCCGGCCGAACTGATCGGTCCAGATTTCCTCGCCTTTCGGGCCGACCACCAACGCAGTCTGCGGGCCCTTGACGATGGGCCGATGGGTGATGGGCAACGGGCGATAGCTTTGCTGGGCGTCGATGCAGGTCAGGCTGCTTTCGAACTGGGCCGACGGCGCGCCGCCGCTGGTTTCGCCGCTTTCCTGGGAAATGTAATAGCGGGCGCCGACGATCAGGTATTCGCGATTCTGATCCTGGCGGCTGAAGCCGGTGAGGCTGAACAGATGCCCCGAACCAAGGCCCCGGGCGTTGCCGGCCAGTTCGACCTGTTCGTGCTGGGTCTGCAAGGCTTCGATGCGGGTGCGGGCGTAGTGTTCGCCGTCCTGGCTCTGCACATAGGCGCCGGGGTAGTCGTACAGCGGATAGTCGCCAGCGGCGTGCGGGCGAGGCATGGCCGAGCGCACATCGATGCGTGCGCTGGGGCGCTGGAAATCGTAGTCGTTGAGTTCCAGCGAGCCCGGCTGGACTTCCTGGGCCAGGTGCCAATCGTGAATGTGGTCACGCTCGCGCTGCTGCTCATTCTTCGGGTAGTAGGGCACCGAGCCGTAGCCGGGGGCCTTGGTGTGGGCGCCGTAGGCGTCGGCCAGCACCAGCACATGACGGCCCTGCTCGTGACGGAAGAAGTAGTAGATGCCTTCCTGCTCCATCAGCCGGCTGACGAAATCGAAGCTGGTTTCGCGATACTGCACGCAGTATTCCCACTCGCGATAGGAGCGGCTCAAGGCGTCTTCGAAATCGGAAAAGCCCAGGTCGCGGAACACCTGCTTGATGATCTGCGGGATGGTCAGGTTCTGGAAAATCCGGCAATCGGAGGTGCGAGTCAGCAGCCAGAACCACGGCCGCAACGTCGCCTGGTAACTGGCGAACTGACCCTGGTCGACGTTCTGGCTGCAGCGGGCCACGATGCCATGGAAGTAGCGCTCGCCACCGCCGTCCAATTGCAGGCTCACACACATGGGCTTGCCGAGCAGTTGGTTGAGGTCGATGGCGTTGTCCAGCGAGTGCAGCTGCAACTCATAGTTGAACAGCCGCCCCAGCTCTTCGCCGCCACCCATGTCTTTGAGCAACAGCACCTCGGGGCCCAGGGGGCTGGTGATCTTGGCCAGGCGTGAGGCTTGGTTGAATAACATCGAGTGTCTCGTGCAAGTTGTAGTAACTGAAGGAACGCAAACCCCTGTGGGAGCGAGCTTGCTCGCGATGGCGTCGTCACATTCAACAGGGATGCTGAATGTCAGGACCTCATCGCGAGCAAGCTCGCTCCCACAGGGTTATCGCGGTTCCTGTCAGGTCAGGCCGCGTCGCTGAAATCGTACTGCAATTCGTTATCCACGGCGCTGATCCGCACGCCCGCCAGTGCCTTGCCTTCGAGCATGCGGGTCAGGAACTCGCGGCTCATGTCCGGTAGCAGGCTGTTGGTCAGGATGGTGTCGATCATGCGCCCGCCGCTTTCGGTTTCGGTGCAGCGCGAGACGATCAGGTCGATCACCGCGTCGTCGTAGTCGAAGGCCACTTTGTGGGTGCTCTCCACGCGCTTCTTGATGCGGTTGAGTTGCAGGCGGGTGATGGCCTTGAGCATCTCGTCGCTGAGCGGATAGTACGGAATCGTCACCAGGCGACCCAGCAGGGCCGGTGGGAAAATTTCCAGCAGCGGCTGGCGCAGGGCCTTGGCGATTTCTTCCGGCTCCGGCACGTTCTGCGGGTCTTTGCAGACCTGGGCGATCAGCTCGGTGCCGGCGTTGGTGGTCAGCAGGATCAAGGTGTTCTTGAAGTCGATCACCCGGCCTTCGCCGTCCTCCATCACGCCCTTGTCGAACACCTGGAAGAAGATTTCATGCACGTCCGGGTGAGCTTTTTCCACCTCGTCCAGCAGCACCACGCTGTACGGTTTGCGCCGCACGGCTTCGGTCAACACGCCGCCTTCGCCATAGCCGATATAACCCGGTGGCGCGCCCTTGAGGGTGGACACGGTGTGGGCTTCCTGGAACTCGCTCATGTTGATGGTGATGACGTTCTGCTCGCCGCCGTACATGGCTTCGGCCAGGGCCAGGGCGGTTTCGGTCTTGCCCACGCCGGAGGTGCCGGCGAGCATGAACACCCCAATCGGCTTGCTCGGGTTGTCGAGGCCGGCGCGGGAGGTCTGGATCCGCTTGGCGATCATCTGCAGGGCATGGTCCTGGCCGATGATGCGTTTTTTCAGGTGCTGGTCGAGGTTGAGCACGGTTTCCAGTTCGTTGCGGGCCATGCGGCCCACCGGGATACCGGTCCAGTCGGCGACCACCGAGGCCACGGCCTGGTAATCCACAGTCGGCAGGATCAGCGGGGTTTCGCCTTGCAGGGCCGTCAGGCGCTGTTGCAGGTCCACCAGTTTCTCGCGCAGGGCGTGGCTTTCGTTGTCGGACGCTTCGCTGGCGTCTTCGCTGTCTACCACGCCGACGCGCTCGCGCAAGGTGGCGCGGGTGGCGAGCAGCTCGTCCACCAGGGTTTTCTCTTCGGCCCAGCGGCTTTCCAGCTCGGCCAAGCGCTCGCGCTCGGCGCTCAGCAGGGTCTCGCTCTGGGTCTGGCGGGTGCCGATGGCGATGCCGATGGCGTGCTCACGGGCGATGATTTGCAGCTCGGTTTCCAGCGCTTCGATGCGCCGACGGCTGTCGTCTACTTCGGCCGGCACGGCGTGCAGGCTGATGGCGACGCGGGCGCAGGCGGTGTCCAGCAGGCTCACGGATTTGTCCGGCAACTGGCGCGCAGGAATGTAGCGGTGGGACAGCTTGACCGAGGCTTCCAGGGCTTCGTCGAGGATCTGCACCTGGTGGTGTTTTTCCATGGTCGAGGCCACGCCGCGCATCATCAGCAGGGCTTTGTCTTCCGACGGCTCGGCCACTTGCACCACTTGGAAACGCCGGGTCAGGGCCGGGTCTTTTTCGATGTGTTTCTTGTACTCGGCCCAGGTCGTGGCGGCCACGGTGCGCAAGGTGCCACGGGCCAGGGCCGGCTTGAGCAGGTTGGCTGCGTCGCCTGTGCCGGCGGCGCCACCGGCACCCACCAGGGTGTGGGCTTCGTCGATGAATAGAATGATCGGCTTGGGCGAGGCCTGGACGTCTTCGATGACCTGGCGCAGGCGCTGTTCGAATTCGCCTTTCATGCTCGCGCCGGCCTGCAACAGGCCCACGTCGAGGCTGCGCAGTTCCACGTCCTTGAGGGCCGGCGGTACGTCGCCGGCGACGATGCGCAGGGCGAAACCTTCGACCACGGCAGTCTTGCCCACGCCGGCTTCACCGGTGAGGATCGGGTTGTTCTGCCGGCGACGCATGAGGATGTCCACCAGTTGGCGGATTTCTTCGTCACGGCCGACGATCGGGTCGAGCTTGCCGCTGCGGGCCTGTTCGGTGAGGTCGACGGTAAAGCGCTTGAGGGCTTCCTGCTTGCCCATGGCGCTGGGGGCCATGGCGCCGCTGGCTTCGCCCGGCACCGCGCCAGCATTGAAGCCGTCGCTGGCGGTCAGGGCGTTTTCCGGCGAATCGCCGACGTATTCGTCAAAGCGCTCGCTCAGGGCTTCGACCTTGACCTTGTCGAACTCCGACGACAGGCCCAGCAACGCGTGGCGCAGGCTCGGCGTCTTGAGGATGCCCAGCACCAGGTAACCGGTGCGTACCTGGCTTTCGCCGAACATCAGGCTGCCGTAGACCCAGCCACGCTCCACCGCTTCTTCCACGTGGGAAGACAGGTCGGTGATCGACGTCGAACCCCGTGGCAGGCGGTCCAGGGCTTCGGTCAGGTCACGGGCCAGGCGCGCCGGCTCGATGTTGAACTGGCGGATGATGCGGTGCAGGTCCGAGTCCTGCAGTTGCAGCAACTGATGAAACCAGTGGGCCAGTTCCACATAGGGGTTACCGCGCAACTTGCAGAACACGGTGGCGGCTTCGATGGCTTTGTAGGCCACGCTGTTGAGTTTGCCGAACAACGCGGCGCGACTGATTTCACCCATGCTCATGGCTCCTTGAGGTCTGTGAGGTGTTGGCCTGTTCGGCGTAATGCCGGGCCAGTATTAGATCGTTGGCATCGGTTTCCGGGCGCCCCAGCCAGGTATTGAACCCCAGGCGGAAACGACCGTTGAGTTGCAGTGCCGGGACTTCGGGCTGCTCCAGGACCAGGTTCAGGTCCCAGTCCAGTTCGTGGCCCAGGTATTCGGCGACCCAGGCCACCAGCTCGTTGAACGGTTGGCTGCCGGGTAACATGCCCATGTAGTCGACGAGCTTGAGCGGCCCCAGGCGAATGCGGAATTTGTGCTGGCGATCCCACACGTAGCGGCCCAGGCAGAAGTCCACGCCCAGTCGGGCGTTGACACCGACGCGGCTGCGTTCGGGCAATTCCAGCCATTGGCCGACGTATTCTTCGATCTCCACCGGCAGCCCGAAATACTCGCCGAGGATCGCCTTCAAGCCATCCGGGTAGCGGGTTTGCGCCGACAGGTGACCGCTGTAGTGCAGCTTCGCCGTGTCGGGAATCAGCCCGTGTTTCAGCAGGCTCGGCATGCCCCGGCCGCTGAATGCAGCCAGGCGCGCCGACCAGTAGTCATCGTCCGGGCGGTCATGGCTGATCGTCGGCCGCGCTTCGGCCCAGGCCCGATAGAACAGGCTGAGCAAGCGGTGGTGAAACACATCGAGAAAGCGTTTGCTGGTGCTGTCGCCGTTGTTGCGCTGGCGTTCACGCACGTATTCGGTGATGTGCAGCGGCATCGGGCCGTTGGGGCCGCCGAGGCCGAAGAAGAACTGCTCCAGGCGTGCCGGTGCACCGTCAATGCCCGGTTGCACCGAGGCCAGGGTCGCCGGGGCGAAGGTGCAGTCGGCCTGTTGTCCGAGGCGCAGCGGGTCATCGGCCAGGCGCAGGGAATGGCCCAGGCGCGGCAGCTCGGGGGATTCGCACTCGATGCGCCGCAGCGCCTGGAAGAAGTCGTATTCCCAGGGCTCCTGGTGCATCGCGTCCAGGGTACTCACAGGGTCGGACGACGTCCGGGCTTGGCTTTCCATCGCATGATCTCGCCGCGTTCGGTGGTACGGATCACCGTCTCGGTAAAACTGTTGATCGACACGTAGCGTGCCAGGAAGCGCTCGAACACGGCGCCGAGCAGGAACACGCCGGTGCCGCGAAACGCGTTTTCATCGAATTCCAGGGTGATTTCCAGGCCCCGGCCAAACACGATCGGGCCGGGCATCGGCAAGCGTCGGGTGCAGGCTTTGCTGCTGACTTCCCGCAGGCCTTCGATCTGCAACTGCAACGCCGCGTCGTTGCTGTCGCCATACAGGCGCAGCAGTTCACGCAGGGCGGCGGCGCCTTGGCCTTGCTCGCTGAGGGACAAGTAATTCAGCGAGAGCTGGCTGATCAGGCGCCAGGCCTTGGCGTCGTGGGCATGGCTGGCCCGTGGCCGACTCGGCCCGGCCACGCAGCGCACCGCGCCCACCGGGGCACTGTCGGCCAGGGTGAAGTCGGTCTTGCCGTTGCCCACGCTCATGAACAGCGGCAGGTCGCGGTTGGTGCACAACGCCGTCACGCCCAGTTGGCGCAGGTCATGGCGATAGGGCGCCTGCTGGCTGTCCACCAGGCTGACGAAGGTTTCGCTGCCGATGTAGGTCGAGCGCGGGCCGTTGCGACGCTGGCCGCTGGACAACACCCGCGGCTCACGCCGTACGGTGTAGTAGGCCAGGTCGCGCCCGTAGCGGGAGGGATCGCGCACGGCATAGAACGGCAGGAAGGGTTGCTCGGGCCCGGTGCCGTGGCCGGTAAGGCCGGTCAGCGAATGCACTTCGAAATCCATCGGCCGGGTGCGGTCGGCGATCACATGGTGTTCGTTGACCCGCTCCGACAAGTGAATACGATCCAGGCGCTTGGGAAACAGGTTGATGGCCGGGGTGCAGAACGGCAGGAATTGCGCGGCACCGACACTGCCTTCCAGGCTGGGGTCGTGACGGTCGAACAGCACGATCAACTCCAGCTCCTGGCCAGCGCAGCGCTTGACCGCCCGGCTCAGTTGAGTGAAGTCGACAAACAGGAAGCGGTGGGGTAGGGCGAAGTATTCCTGCAACAGGCGATAGCCCTGGAAGGCCCGCGGGACCACCGGCAGCGCGGCGTCGGCATCATCGAAACCTCGCGAACGCAGTGCGTCTTGTGGCAGGCGTTCCACCCAATTGCCGCCGGGTTGGCGGGCGAACACCGCGCAAGCGTTGCTCAGCAGTTGTTCGTAGAGGCGGAAGGGCTGTTCGTCGGCACCGCTGAGGTACAGCGGCAGATTGTCTAGGGCCAGGCTGCTGAACGGCAGTTCGGCACCGGTGCGCAGGGTCAGGCGCAGGCCGGCCTTGGCCTTGGGCTCACTGGCGGCCAGGCGTCCGAGCACGGCGGAGGGGTTGCCGAAGTACTCGGCCTGGCTGACCTGCAACGGCCACAACGTCACCTCATGGGCGGTGCGGTACTCGCAACAGGTCTGGCTTTCACGCCCGAGGGCGGCCCGCAGGATCGTGTCCCGGGGCAGCGGGAAACCGCCGCTCAACGAGCCCTCGTCGGGATCGGCCTGCATTTGCACCACGGTCATCGACGGCGTTGGCGCCAGGTAATGGGGATAGGCGATTTCCAGCAGGTTATGGGTGAAGGTCGGGTATTCGGCATCGAGCTTGAGCTGCACCCGCGCCGTCAGGTAGGCGAACCCTTCCAGCAAACGCTCGACGTAGGGGTCGGCGCAGTCCATGCCGGACAATGACAGCCGACTGGCAATCTTGGGATATTCCTTGGCGAACTCCGCCGCGCTTTCGCGCACGTGGTGCAGTTCCTGGTTGTACAGCTCCAGCAGGCGCGGGTTCATGGGCGTCTCCGCTGGTCGGCATTGACCACGCGCACATGCCCGGACTCCAGGTCCAGGTCGGTTTGCAACATCAGGCGCAGTGGCACAGGCTGGGCCCACAGATCGCCTTCGATCTCGAAACTCAAGGCGTTGTGGTTCATCTCGGCCGTCGCCCGGGCGCGCACGCGCAGGGTGTGGCGCAGGATCCGCGGTTCGAACGTGGCGATGGCCTGGTGGATCAGCGTTTCCAGGGCCGAGACATCGACGTTCGACGCGCTGTTGCCGGCCAATGCGGGTAGGCCGAAATTCACCACCGACGTGCCCGCCGGGGTGTGCAACGTGGCATCGGCGCCTAGCAACGACGTGGTGTTGAGCAGCCACGCCAGGTCACGCAGCACCGAGGCTTTCAGTTGGGTCAGGGACAGCACGCGTTTGTCGGCGCTTTCCTTGGGATTGGTCGGATCGTCGTCGGTCAACCGGTCCAGCAGGGACGGTTGCAGGCGATCGCGTGCGGCGATTTCGGTTACCACGTAAAAGGTGCCACGTACATTTTCTGGTCTCCGCCGGAGCCGCAAGCTGCATACAGGCTGACCGTTCCCGCCTCAAAACCTTCCGGCATCTGACGAATAGCCTGCATTTTGCTCAGACAATCGCGGCTGGGGGCGGGCATGTGTTCGCTGCGCCAAACCGCAAATATCGGGATGTTGTTGAACATTTCGACGCGCAGTTTCTGCTGTTTATCCAGGCTGAAGCCGCACGGCCATTCCATGTCCAGCTTCATGCGGCTCTGGTCGGGTTTGACCAGCGTGCATTGGCCCTGATCGTCAACCAGGCTGAGTGGCTGACCCACGAAAACGGCCTGGGTCGTCGGTGTCCCGGTATGCTCGGCGCATGCGCTCAGGCTGGTCAGGCTGGTCGCCAGGCATAGGGCGAGCAGGGGCTTGTTCATTAAATGAGCTCCCAGAACCAGACCTTCTTGGATCGATAGAAAAGGTCGCTGGTTTGGGTCAGGCCACGATTCCACAGGTCGATATGGTCGCCGCTACGACCTTCGGCAGTCTCTCCGGATTGCTGAAAGCAATCCTTGAAGAAAATCAGCCCGGTCTTGCCCATCAATGTCTTTCGGTCTTCGGGGCTGTTAGTGAGAATCGTTGGACGGCCCAGGTGATGTTTCCACAACCAGTTCGCCAACGATTCGGCGCCTCTGGCGTGTTCATGCGCACACTTGGGTTCGGTGTAGGTGGATTTGTTGACCTTGATGGTCTTCTCCGCATTGAGCGTCAGGCTCATGCGTATGGCGCATTGGTTTGCCCAGGGACCTTCACAAGGTTTTGCGTCAGGATGGGCAATCAGCAAATCGGAATACGCTTTCCACAAATTGATAAACGAAGGCTTGGCCATGACTCAGACACCGAAAGGGAAAAGATTGGATTCGAGCAAGCACCAAACACCCCCGGCGCGTGGCACCGGGGGTGTGTTCGATTACACCTTGACGTTCTGACGGATGTTCCAGCCGAACTTGACCGGACCGCCTTCCTTGGTGCCGTCGGCTTTCTGTGGCTGGTAGTCCACCAGCACCTTGGCGAAGTTCAGGGTGACGTTTTCAGTCAGGCGATCATCGCCGCCCGAGCCGCCGGTGCTCAGGGAAGTGACCAGCACTTCTTCCAGGTTGATGATCATGTACTCGACCTGGCTTTCACCGCCAGCCTTGCGCACGGTCAGCTTGACCTTGTCGATGTGCTTGCCGCTGGCGCAGTGCATCATCAGGTTCGGCGAAGCCTTGTCGACGAACTTGGTCAGCGACAGGTCCTGGACGTTGACCTTGCCGGCACCACCGCCGCTGCCCACGTGCATGTTGCCGGACTGGGACATGCCCCAGCTCCAGTTCAGGACGTCGATCTCGTCCTTGTGGGCCTTGTCCATGGACTCGCCCTTGATGTCGCCGATCTTGATGAAAATATCAACAGCCATGTTTTCTCCCTGTGTGGTTTCTAACCACATTGTTTGGTTGACGCTGACCTTGCGAAATTACGGGTGCTGAACGGGGTGGAAGACGATCTCCAGCCTGCTGGAGATCCCCTGTGGGAGCGAGCTTGCTCGCGATGGCGGCGTCACATCCGACATCAATGCAAGCTGATCCACCGCTATCGCGAGCAAGCTCGCTCCCACAGGGTTACCGCCACCCGTTTCAATAAGTTTTTACGCGCCCTTGGCCGACGGCAGTTTCGATACCAGGCGCAGCGACACAGTCAGCCCTTCGAGCTGGTAGTGCGGACGCAGGTAGAACTTGGAGCTGTAATACCCCGGGTTGCCTTCGACTTCTTCGACGATCACCTCGGCCGCTGCCAATGGGTGCTGGGCCTTGGTGGTCTCGGTGGAGTGCGCCGGGTCACCGTCGACGTAGTTGAGGATCCAGTCCTGCAACCAGCGCTGCATCTCGTCGCGCTCTTTGAAGGAGCCGATCTTGTCGCGCACGATGCACTTCAGGTAATGGGCGAAACGGCAGGTGGCGAACAGGTACGGCAGGCGCGCGGCCAGGTTGGCGTTGGCGGTGGCGTCCGGGTCGTCGTATTCGGCCGGTTTCTGCAACGACTGGGCGCCGATGAAGGCGGCGAAGTCGGTGTTTTTCTTGTGCAGCAGCGGCATGAAACCGTTCTTCGCCAGTTCCGCTTCACGGCGGTCCGAAATGGCGATTTCGGTCGGGCACTTCATGTCCACGCCACCGTCATCGGTCGGGAACGTGTGGGCCGGCAGGTTTTCCACTTCGCCGCCAGATTCAACGCCACGGATGCGCGAGCACCAGCCGAAGTGTTTGAACGAACGGTTGATGTTCACCGCCATCGCATAGGCGGCGTTGGCCCAGGTGTACTTGGAGCTGTCGGCGCCGTCGGTGTTCTCTTCGAAGGCGAAGGCTTCCACCGGGTCGGTCTTGGCGCCGTACGGCAGGCGCGCCAGGAAGCGCGGCATGGTCAGGCCGATGTAGCGCGAGTCTTCCGATTCACGCAGCGAACGCCAGCCGGCGTATTCCGGGGTGGTGAAGATTTTGGTCAGGTCGCGCGGGTTCGACAGTTCCTGCCACGAGCCCATGCCCATCACGGTCGGCGATGCCGCGGCGATGAACGGGGAGTGCATGGCCGCGCAGACTTTCGACAGCTCGCCCAGCAACTCGACATCCGGTGGCGACTGGTCGAAGTAGTAGTCGCCCACCAGACAACCGTAAGGTTCGCCGCCGAACTGGCCGTATTCTTCTTCGTACATCTTCTTGAAGATCGGGCTCTGGTCCCACGCGGTGCCCTTGAATTTCTTCAGGGTCTTGTGCAGGTCGGTCTTGGAGATGTTGAGCACGCGGATCTTGAGCTGCTCGTCGCTCTCGGTGTTGTTGACCAGGTAGTGCAGGCCACGCCAGGCGCTTTCCAGTTGCTGGAAATCGGGGTGGTGGATGACCTGGTTGACCTGGGCGGTGAGCTTGGCGTCAATGGCGGCGATGATCGATTCGATCGACTTGATGGCGTCGTTGGACACCAGGTCAGTCTGCGCCAGGGCCTGCTCGGCCAGGGTCCGCACGGCCGTCTCGACGGCTTCGCGAGCGCGCTCGGTCTTGGGTTTGAATTCTTGCATCAGCAGCGAGGCGAACTCGCTGGGTACTTCGGCAGTGCCCAGGGGCTGGGACTGATTTTCACGTACTGATTCGGTCATGATCGGGGTCCTGATTAAGCCTTAGGCTCTGCATCGGCGGGCTTTGGCGCACTGGCCAGGGCCTGCAACAGGGCAGGGTCCTTGATCGCTTTCATGATGATTTCTTCGGCGCCGGTCTTGCCGTCCATGTAGGTCAGCAGGTTGGCCAGCTGGGTGCGCGCTTCGAGCAATTTGTTCAGCGAGTCGACCTTGCGGGCCACGGCTGCCGGGCTGAAGTCGTCCATGCTTTCGAAGGTCAGGTCCAGGCTCAGGTTGCCTTCGCCGGTCAGTTCGTTGGGCACATGGAACGCCACGCGAGGCTGCATGGCCTTGAGGCGCGAGTCGAAATTGTCGACATCGATCTCGAGGAACTTGCGATCGGCCACCGGGGCCAGAGGCTCGGCGGGCTTGCCGGCGAGGTCAGCCATTACCCCCATGACGAAGGGCAACTGGACCTTTTTCTCGGCGCCGTAGAGCTCGACGTCGTACTCGATCTGCACTCGAGGCGCGCGGTTGCGCGCGATGAACTTCTGAGAACTTTGCTTCGCCACGTTGCTGCTCCTGGTCGCTTGAGCGACGGTGTTGGCGTCATCGGGGGTGCCGGTGACGTGACTGCGTGATCCGCTCGCTTTTTATTCGCTGTCTGGGCCGCGCAGGTTTTCAAATTGACTCATGCCGTCGGGAATCAGGTTGCGCACGATGGCCGCGAAATCGGCATGCACCAGATTCTTGGCCCGATTCAACAGCACCGGCAGCGGGCTGGAGGGCTCATGACGGGTGTAGTAGGCAAGAATTCGGTCCAGGCTGCGCAGCACGTCGTCGCGGTTGTTGATTTCGCCGCTGACGGTGCTGGTGCCGGTGTTGCGCGGCGCGCTTGGCGCGCTGGCATATTCAGTTGGCGCGGCGTTGTCGTCGCCGCTGGCGTCGGGCAGTTCGCTGTCGCCGCTCTGCGGGGCGAATTGGCCGAGAATCTGCAAAGCCATCTTGAGCGGTTGCTTCAACGGACCAAGGTCCACGCCCTGGGCGGAACCGACTTGATCGCTGACTTGTTGTTCGATGGCTTCGGCGGCGCCGCGCGCTTCCAACAGGGCGGCGCGGGTGAGCTCCAACTGCTCGGGATCGCTGTCGAGCAAGGCCCCGGCGAGCTGTTCGGCGCCAAGGCTTTCATCGGGAAAACTTTGCAGGCCGCTGGCGTTGGCGGCGGCGCGCAGGCTGACGGCACCGAAGGTCCGCGAACGGGCCAGGATGCTTTCGCGCAGCAGGCGAATGGTGACGTCGGATGTCAGGCCGGCGAGGGCATTGATGCGCACGGTGGGGTCGTTGTCGTCATCGGCGTCCAGGCGCGGATGCAGCTCGGCCCAGTATTGCTTGAGCAATTCGCTGATCAGCGTCAGTACACGGGCCAGGCCCGTGATGCCTTCGAGGGCCAGGGAGCTTTGCAACAGGAAATGGGTGATGCGCAGGTCTTTGCTGCGTTGCAGCAAGTCCAGGCTCTGTTGCTGGATGCTGCGCCACTCAGGTGGTTCGGCAGGCAAAATCGAATCGCCCATGCTGCGCTCGGGCTGGCCTCGAGAATCGCGTTCCAGGCGCAAGAAATCCGCGTCATATTCCAGATCTTCACCGCAGGGCGAAGTCGCGGAAACGGCGGCGAGCAACAAAGGCACATCCACTTGGATCGATCTCCCTATCACCCGCTGAAGAAGTCGGGCAGTTCACACGCAAGTTTCGGATGAAACTTTGCATGTCCCTTGACGGTAATGGCGCTTTAATCGCTGTGTGATTTTAAAGTGCCATCATCTATATTCAAGAAGTTGTGCATTTTTGGTGTAGTACTTATCGCTTGTCAAGGTAAGCTATTTCGCCTGTGTGACAGTTGTGAGGCGCTTAACAACCCGCGCGACCAGTAGGTCGAAGCAGGCACCGATGCAGGTTTTTTTGTCACGCAAGCCGGTTAAGATCAGCATTCATGCTGGCAAAAAGCCGTTTCGAGGTTGTTTGCAGAGGTTTGTTGGCGAGACACCAAGGCGTAGACCCCATAACCGCCTGCGTGCGACGACGCGACAAGAAGTATTCAGCAAGGAGGCGAGATGCCGCTGTGTTTGACTATCACTAGTTATCACAAAATTACCCCGGGCCAGTGTTCTGAAAAGTCCATGGATCAGGGGGTGATGGCAATTGGCCGCAATTCCGATAATGACTGGGTATTGCCTGACCCTGAGCGTCTGGTTTCCGGCAAACATTGCGTTATTCAATACAAAGACGGGCGCTATTACTTGACCGATAACAGCACTAATGGTGTGGAATTGGTCAAGGCCGGTATTCGTTTGCGCAAGGGCAACAGTGAGCCGCTGCAAGATGGCGAAGTTATCCGTATCGGCGATTATGAAATCCAGGCGCGCGTCGATTTCAACCTGCCGGTCACCGACAGCAACCCGTTCGCCGAATCGCCCAGCAGCTTTGAAGCCTTGATGGGGCAGCAGAGCGCCGCGGTGAACACGCCAGCGTCGATACAAGTGGCCCCGCCGGCGCACTTCCAGGGCGTGTCGTCCATGGACACCCTGCCGGATCTGTTCGATTTTCTCAGCCCGAGCAGCGTTCCGCCGGCCACCCAGCCTGACCATGTCCCGGCCGAACAGCATGATTTCCGTCCGCCCACGCCGATTCCCCGTCCGAGCCCGCCGCCCGTGGTCGAACCCGTGGCGATAACGCCGGCGCCGTTGATTCCGGACGATTGGGACCTGTTCAGCGACAAGCCTGCGCCCGTGGCGGTTGCCCCGATCGCGCCGCTGCCTGTTCCACCACCTGTAGCGCCGCCGGTGATTGAACCGGTGCCGACGCCCGTCCCTCAAGCGCCGGTCGCTGAAGTCCGCGTACCGACCGAGCCTGCGCCCTTGCGTGAGGCGCCGGTCACCCGCGTCGAGCCCCCGATCACGCCAGTCGACACTTCACAACCCGACCTGCTGCAGGCTTTCCTGCGCGGTGCCGGGCTGGATCAGTTGCGTCTGGACAAGGCCCAGGCCGAAGCGCAGATGGAAAGCATCGGGCGCAGCTATCGGCTGATGGTCGAAGGCCTGATCGATGTCTTGCGCGCCCGCAGCAGCCTCAAGGGTGAATTCCGCATCCAGCAGACGATGATCCAGCCGGTGGAAAACAACCCGCTGAAGTTCGCCCCCAATGTCGATGAAGCCTTGCTCTTGCTATTGCGCCACGGCAACCAGGCGTTCATGGCCCCGGACGCGGCGGTGCGTGACAGCTTTGATGATCTGCGGGCCCACCAACTGGCGGTGATGGCCGGCGTGGAAGCGGCGATCAAGCATTTGCTGGCGCGCTTCGAACCGGCGCAACTGGAAGAGCGCATGGCCAAGCCCGGCGGGCTGTCGGGTATTTTCAGTGGCTCGCGACAGGCCCAGTACTGGCAACAATTTACCGAGCTCTACAGCAATATTTCCCGGGAGGCCCAGGAGGATTTCCAAGACCTGTTCGGTCGTGAATTCAGTCGCGCCTACGAAGAACACAGCACACGACAGCGACGCCGTTGAGCGTCGCCGTCTTATAACAATACCGATAAGCCAACAACGGATAGCTCAAACGTCATTGAGGACGCAGGATGATTCCCAGGTTTTTACTCGCAGTCGCCACCGCGCTTCTGCTGACGGCGTGCGCCAAGGATGCGGCCAGTCCCCAGGCCGAAGACGCTGAGGCCGACACCGCCGCCGTCGAGCTGCACTTTCATGCCATCTCCGGGCTCAACCCCGGCGCCACCGGCCAGCCGGCCCCGGTCCGGGTGCGCATTTTCGAGCTGAAGAATGCCGCCACCTTTAGCCGCTCCGATTATTTCGCCCTGGCTGAACGGGCCCAGGCGACGCTGGGCGCCGACCTGATCGACCAGGACGAAGTGCTGATCCAGCCCGGCCAGCAATTGAGCCTGCAACGCGACCTCGACCCAGCCACGCGGCACATCGGCCTATTGGTGGGCTATCGCGAGCTGGACCAGTCGCTGTGGCGCACGGTGATCAATGTCCCGGCCCGCGAATACACCGAATACCAGATCAGCCTCGATGTGCGCGCCGTGCGCAGCGCCGTCGTCGTTCCCCCATCCAGCCCTGCCCAATAAGCAATCGGAGCCCCCATGTCCTGGAACAATCGCGTGGTCTGGTCGGAAGGCATGTTCATTGGAACGCAGCACTTCCAGCAGCATGACCGTTACCTGGAAAACCTCATCGACGCTCGCAGCCGCCCGTTGTCGGCCGGCGCCTGGGGTTTTTCCGAATTGCTGATCGACCAGGGCCTGCTGGCCCAGGGCAAACTGGCGATCATCTCGGCGCGTGGCCTGTTGCCGGACGGCACGCCCTTCAACATTCCCCAGGATGACCTGGCGCCCACGCCGCTGAACGTCGACGACAACCTGCGCGATGGCCTGGTGTACCTGGCCTTGCCGCTCAAGCGCGCCGGCGCCCGTGACACCGTGGATGAAGGTGAAGACCTGGGTGCGGCGCGTTACGTGAGCCAGGTGTGCGAAGTGCGCGACGACAATGCACCGTTCGAAAACCGCGCGCCGGTGGCCCTGGGTTCTCGGGCCCTGCGCTTGTTGACCGAACAGGATGGTATCGGTGACTACGCCGCCATCGGTGTGGTGCGCATCAAGGAAAAACGTGCCGACCGTGCGCTGGTGCTCGACGACGCCTACATCCCACCACTGTTGGATGTCATCGCCTCCAAACCGCTGGCGGCGTTTCGCAGCGAACTGCTGGGCCTGCTCCATCAACGCGGCGAAGCCTTGGCCGGGCGGGTGGTGGCTTCCGGGGCCGGTGGCGCTTCGGAAATCGCCGATTTCATGCTGCTGCAACTGGTCAACCGCGCCCAGCCGTTGATCCAGCACCTGAGCCAGTTGAGCCCCTTGCACCCCGAACGGTTCTACAGCGAGCTGGTGAGCCTGGCCGGAGAGTTCTCCACCTTCACCGCTTCCGGGCGACGACCGCAGGAGTACCCGCAATACCAGCACGATGACCTGGCGTTGAGTTACGCGCCGGTGATGCAGGCCCTGCGCGAAGCCTTGTCGATGCTGATCGACAGCCGCGCCACGCCGATTCCGATTGTCGAGAAAGCCTACGGCGTCCACGTGGCGATGCTGGCCGACAAGACCCTGCTCGACAGCGCCAGCTTCATCCTGGTGGTGCGCGCCGATGTACCGGCCGAAACCCTGCGCAGCCGTTTCGGCCAGCAGAGCAAGGTCGGTTCGGTGGAACACATCCGCGACCTGGTCAACCTGCAACTGCCAGGCATCGGCCTGCTGCCATTGCCGGTGGCGCCACGGCAGCTGCCGTACCACGCCGGCTCCACCTACTACGAACTCGACCGGGGCAGCGAGCACTGGCAGCAACTGGGCAATTCCGGCGGCTTTGCATTCCACATCGCCGGCCAGTTCCCAGGGTTGAACCTGGCTTTCTGGGCGATCCGAGGATAAACCGCGATGAGCAACGACGATCGTACCCAGTTCATGCCGACGCCCGGTGGCCGTGGCGCAGATCCTTTTCGCCCGGACGCTGGCCGCCCTCAACCGACACCTTCGCCGACACCGCTGTCGATGCCGGCCGCACCGGTCCTGACCGGTAAGGCCCAAGGCCTCAACCCGTTGGAGAGTGCGGCCGGTCCGCTGCTGGCCTTGCTGACGCGCCTGCGCAGCACCATCGCCCACCCGGCGCCGGCCAGTTTGCGCGCGCAACTGCTGGCCTACCTGCGCCAGTTCGAAGAGCGCGCCGAGGCCGCCGGCGTGGTGCGCAACGAGGTGCTGCTGGCCCGTTACGCCTTGTGCACCGCGCTGGACGAAGCGGTGTTGAGCACCCCGTGGGGCGGCACCAGCGACTGGGGCAAGCAGAGCCTGTTGATCACCGTGCATAACGAAGCCTGGGGCGGCGAAAAAGTCTTCCAGTTGCTGGAACATTGCCTGCAAAGCCCGCGGGAACGCCTGTACCTGCTGGAGCTGTTGTACCTGTGCATGTGCCTCGGTTTCGAGGGGCGCTACCGGGTGATGAACGACGGGCGCAGCCAATTGGAAGCGTTGCGCGAGCGCACCAGCGCGGTGATCCGTAGCGCCCGTGGCGACTACGAGCGTGAGCTGTCGCCCCATTGGCGCGGTGTCACCGTGGCCCGTGATCGCCTGGCGCAATTCATGCCGCCGTGGATCGCCGTGGCCATCGGCGCTGCCTTGTTGCTGGCGTTGCTGTTCGGCCTGCGCATGAAATTGGCCTCCGACGCCGAGCCGGTGTTCAAGAACATTCATTTCCTCGGCGAAATCCCGGTGCAGGCCATCGACCGTCCCGTGGTGCAGCCGAAGGTGATCGAACGCCCACGCCTGGCCGGTTTCCTGGCCGATGAAATCAGGGCCGGTCGGATCGCCGTGGAAGACGCCGTGGATCGCTCGGTGGTGACCATTCGTGGCGACGAGCTGTTCGCCTCCGGCAGCGCCAGCATCAAGGACGATTTCCAGCCGTTGATGCTGCGCATCGCCGATGCCGTGCGCAAGGTCAAGGGCCAGGTCCTGGTGACCGGCCACAGCGACAATCGTCCGATCGCCACCCTCAGGTTCCCGTCCAACTGGGCGTTGTCCGAGGCACGGGCCAGGTCGGTGCTGGAGATTCTCTCGGCCAAGACCGGCCAGCCCGAGCGCTTCAGTGCCGAAGGCCGCAGCGACACCGAGCCGCTGGCGTCCAACGCCACGACCGAGGGACGCGCGCGCAATCGTCGGGTTGAAATCACAGTATTGGCGGAGGGGGTCGAGTGAAGGCGTTTTTCAGTTTTATGACCCGTTGGGTCATCCCATTGCTGGGGCTGATCGCCCTGAGCCTGATCATTTGGTTCGTGGGCCCGCTGCTGGAGTGGCTGGTGCCCGAAGGCCGGCGCTGGGCGTTGATCATCCTGGTGTTCGCGGTGTGGATCGCCTTCCGGGTGTTTCGCATCATCCAGGCCCGCCGTCAGGCAGCCGAAGTCATGCGCAGCCTCGCCGCGCAGACCCCGCCCGACCCCACCAGCATCGCCACCGCCGAAGAACTCGAAACCCTGCGCCAGCGCATGGACGAAGCCCTGGCCCTGCTCAAGAAAGCCAAGCTGGGCGGTGACGAACGGCGCAACCTCTATGAACTGCCGTGGTACGTGATCATCGGCCCGCCGGGTTCGGGCAAGACCACCGCGCTGGTCAACTCCGGGCTGCATTTCCCCCTGGCCGCGCAACTGGGCGCCGGGGCGGTACGCGGCGTGGGCGGTACGCGCAATTGCGATTGGTGGTTCACCGACCAGGCGGTCCTGCTCGACACCGCCGGCCGCTACACCACCCAGGACAGCGACGCGACCGTCGACAAGGCCGCCTGGCTAGGCTTCCTTGGACTGTTGAAAAAACAGCGGGCCCGTCGTCCGATTGACGGTGCCTTCATCGCCATCAGCCTGTCTGACCTGCTGCTGGGTAGCGACGCCGAGCGCGCCGCCCATGCCGCCGCGATACGGCTGCGGATCCAGGAGCTGTACACCCAACTGGGCGTGCGCTTCCCGATCTACCTGATGCTCACCAAGCTTGACCTGGTGCCCGGGTTCATGGAGTTTTTCGACACCCTGAGCAAAGAAGAACGCGCCCAGGTCTGGGGCATGACCTTCGCCCTGGACGATGGCAAGAGCAACGACAGCCCGCTGGCGCACCTGCAAAGCGAATTCACCGGCCTTGAGCAACGCCTCAACGACCGCTTGGTGGAACGCTTGCAGCAAGAGCGCGACCCGGCGCGGCGCGACCTGATCTATGGCTTTCCGCAGCAGTTCGGCGCCTTGAAAGATTGTCTGCAAAGTTTCCTCGAAGGCGTGTTCAAGCCCAACGCCTTCGAAGAGCGCGTGTTGCTGCGCGGTGTGTATTTCACCAGCGGCACCCAGGAAGGCAGCCCGATCGACCGCCTGATCGGCTCCATGGCCCAGAGCATGAACCTGGACCGTCAACACCTGGCGCGCCAGACCGGCACCGGACGCAGCTACTTCATCGAAAAGCTCTTCACCGCTGTGGCGTTTGCCGAGCGTGGATTGGTGGGCGTAGACCCCAAGGTCGAGCGACGACGCAAGTGGATCGCCCGCGGTGTTCTGGCCTCCACGGTGGTACTGGTGTTGGTGGTCAGCACGTTGTGGTGGGTCAGCTACCGCGCCAACCAGGCCTACATCACCCAGGTCGACCAAAAGGTCGCGCCATTGGGGCAGACCGTGCAGAACCTCAGCCCAGCACAACGGGATGTGCTCGCGGTATTGCCGTTGCTCAACGCCGTGAAGCACCTGGCCGACGACGCCCCCGATTGGGCCGAAGGCCTGGGCCTGTACCAGGGCGACATGCTCGAAGCCGAGTCCGGCAGCGTCTATCGCAAGTTGCTGATCGCCGTATTCGCGCCTCGCTTGCTGACGCGGGTCGAAGAACAACTGCACGGCGGCGGCAATTCGGATTTCCTCTACGAGGGTCTGAAGGCCTACCTGATGCTCGCCGATACCGAGCACTACGATGCCGACTTCATCAAGGCCTGGATCGCCCTGGATTGGGATCGCAGCCTGCCGCGTGACCTGCCGGCCGAGCAACGCCTGGCCTTGAGCGAGCATTTGCAGGCGTTGTTCGAGCGCCGTCCGCCAACCGCGCGTCTGGACCCGCGCCTGATCGAAGACCTGCGCCGGCAATTGCAACAATTGCCGGTGGCCCAGCGCGTCTATGACCGCATCAAGCGGCAGAAACTGCCCGAGGGCGTACCGGACTTCCGCATCAATGAAGCGGCCGGGCGTGACGCCGCGCTGGTGTTCAGTCGCAAGAGCGGCAAGCCGTTGGGCGAACCCCTGAGCGGGTTCTTCACCGTCAAGGGCTACCGCCAAGGCTTCTTGCTCACCAGCTTGAGCCAGACCGGCACCCTGGCTGAAGAACAATGGGTGCTGGGCCATGAACAGGCCGATCAGCAGAACGTCGCCAGCCTGGCCGCCGACGTCCGTCGCCTGTACTTCCAGGACTACCTGCGCCAATGGGACGCCTTGCTGGCCGACATCGACTTCGTGCCGATCACCAGCGTGGCCCAGGCGGCCGATGTGCTGCGGGTGATTTCCGGGCCGACCTCGCCGTTGAAAAAACTGTTGGTGGCGGTGGCCAAGGAAACCGACCTGCAACAGGACGAACGCCTGCTGGCCGCCCAAGGCGCGCCGGCGGGAGGCAGTGTGGACAAGCTCAAGGAGCGCCTGGGCAGCTTGCTCGGCCAGGAGCAGGCGACGCAAGACGCACCGCAGGCCATCGATGACCCGATCACCGCGCACTTCGCCGAGCTCAACAGCATCGTCAATAAAAACGAAGGCGAACCGGCGGCCATCGACGGCCTGCTGGCCGACATGAACGCCCTGTACGTGCAGGTCAGCGCCATGGTCGGTGCCAGCGGCGACGCCTTGCTCGGCGAAGCCAAGAACCAGGCCAGCGCCGCCGCCACCCGGGTCAGCCTCAACGCTGAGCGCCAGCCGCCGCTGGTGCAGGGCTTGGTCAAGTCGGTGGTCAACTCCACCACCAACAGCATGATGGGCGGGGTGCGCAATCAACTGAATGCCGCCTGGACCAGCGAAGTGGTGAACATTTACCGCCAGTCCCTGGCCGGGCGTTACCCGATGTCGCCGGGCAGTGCGCGGGACGCGACCCTGGATGACTTTGGCCAGTTCTTCGGCGTAGGCGGGGTGATGGACAACTACTTCCGCAAGTACCTGCAGCCCTACGTCGACACCTCCACACCGACCTGGCGCTGGCAGCCGGGCGCTGCACAGAAACTCGGCATCGCCCCGGGTGTGCTGCAAACCTTCCAGCGGGCGGCGACCATTCGCGATGCGTTCTTCCGTTCCGGCGGCACCCAGCCGATGGTGCGCTTCGAGCTCAAACCGGTGGCGATGGATTCGACCATCACCCAGTTCCTGCTTGACCTTGACGGCCAACAGTTGAGCTACGACCACGGCCCGAGTCGCCCGACCGCCATGCAATGGCCGAACCCGGGCAGCATCGGCGTGGTGCGGATCTCGATCATGCCGCCGTCCGCCAACGGTCGCTCCGGCATCACCCTGGATGGGCCATGGGCCTGGTTCCGGTTGCTGGAGCAATCGGACCTGACCGCCGGCAATTCGCCGGATCGCTTCAACTTGCGGCTGCGGGTCGATGGCGCCAGCGCTTCTTACGAGCTGCGGGCCAACAGCGCCTTCAACCCGTTCAAGAGCCGGGTGCTCAGCGGCTTCAGCCTGCCGGAGCGGCTATGAGTACACCGGGCTTCTATGGAAAGTTGGCCAGCCGCGGCGACTTCGTCAGCCGTGGCTTGCCCCAGAGCTTTATCAGCCCCTGGGATTCGTGGCTGGCGGCGGGTTTGCTCGCCAGCCAGACCAACCTTGGCGAGCGTTGGTTGGATGCCTATCTGGTCAGCCCGCTGTGGCGCTTCATGGTCGCACCCGGCGTGTGCGGGCCGGACGCCGCGGTCGGGGTGGTGATGCCGAGTATCGACCGGGTCGGCCGTTATTTTCCGCTGACCGTCGCGGTGCTGCTGGAGCCCGACGCGGACCCGGCGTCCGTGGTGGGCGGTGCGGACGAGTGGTTTGAGCGGGTCGAGAACCTGTTGCTGAGCACGTTGAGCGTGGAGGCCAGTTTCGAGACGTTCAACGAACAGCTGGAAACCCTCGGTAGCCCGATGTACCTGCCGCGCACCCCGAGCAGCCGTTTCGCTAGCCTGCATCGCTTCGATGCCACTGACCCGCAGCGGCGCACGAGTGCCCTGGCCGAGTCGGCCTGTGAGGGCGCGAGCCTGTGGTGGGGCCAGGGTTCGGAGCGCATCGTGCCCGGTTTGATGCGTTGTCAGGGGCTGCCGGCCGCTGCCGATTTTGCTCAATTTTTGCTCGGCCAAGAGGGTGTTGTGTAGATGCGTCCAAGTGCCGGAAAAGCATTCAAGTCTGCAAGCAAGAGCCATGTCGGCATGGTCCGCCAGGTCAACGAAGACGCCTGCCTGGACCTGCCGGAAAACGGCCTGTGGGTCGTGGCCGATGGCATGGGCGGGCACGCGGCGGGCGACTATGTCAGCAGCCTGATCGTCGACAGCCTGCGCGGCATCGCCGTGGGTCGCTCGCTGGACGAATACGTCGCGGCGCTGCAAAGCGACCTGCTGCGGGTCAACGCCGCCGTGCGTGAAGAAACCGCCAACCGTGGCGTGACCATGATGGGCAGCACCGTGGTGGTGTTGGCCACCCGCGACCTGCGCGGCATGTGCCTGTGGGCCGGTGACAGTCGCCTGTATCGCCTGCGCGACGGCGTGCTCGAAGGCATCTCCCGGGACCACAGCTACGTCCAGGATCTGCAGGACAGCGGCCTGCTCAGTGAAGCCGAGGCCCGGGTACATCCACGGGCCAACATCGTCACCCGGGCCATTGGCGTCGAGGCGCAACTGAACCTGGCGCTGACCGAATTGCTGCTGGTGCCTGGCGACAGCTACCTGTTGTGCAGCGACGGGCTGAACAAGACCGTCGAAGACGAGGAAATCCGCGAAGTGCTGAGCCACGACGAGCCCGGCGAAATCGCCAGCAGCCTGGTGTCCCTGGGCCTGATGCGCGGCGCGCCGGACAACATCACCGTGGTTGTCGTGAAGGTGCCGTCATGAGCTTGACCCTGAACATTGTCATCCCCGGCTACGACATTGAAGGGCCGATCGGTGAAGGCGCGATGGCCAGCGTGTACCTGGCGACCCAGCGTTCGCTGGAGCGCAAGGTGGCGTTGAAAGTCATGGCCGCCGCGCTGGCCGCTGACCCAACGTTCTGCGAGCGCTTCCTGCGCGAAGGCAAGACCCTGGCGCGCCTGTCGCACCCACACACCGTCACCATCCATGACATCGGCAATGTCGGTGAGCTGTACTACATGGCGATGGAGTACCTGCCCAACGGCACGCTCAAGGAACGCATCGCCGCGGGCCTGACGCCGGAGCAGGGCCTGACCTACATCCGCCAGATCGCCTCGGCATTGGGTTATGCCCATGGGCTCGGGCTGGTGCACCGCGACGTCAAGCCGGCCAACATCCTGTTCCGCGCCGATGGCACGGCGGTGCTCTCGGACTTCGGCATCGCCAAGTCCCTGGACGACCGCACCCAGTTCACCCAGGCCGGCTTTGCCGTCGGTACGCCCAGCTACATGAGCCCGGAACAGGCCCGAGGGCAAGACATCGACGGCCGCGCCGACCTGTACGCCCTGGGCGTGGTGCTCTACGAAATCCTCGTCGGCAAATTGCCGTATACTGGCAACGACGCGCTGTCCACGGCCCTGGCCCACCTGACCGAACCGTTGCCGGAATTGCCGGTGCACCATGGTCGTTATCAGGACGTGTTGCGCAAACTGTTGGCCAAGGATCCGGCGGAACGCTTCCCGGATGCGGCGGCGCTGCTGCGGGCGCTGGATAACCTGCCTCAAGAATCTGAAGCGACGCTGATCCGGCCGTTGTCGTTGCAACTGCCGACCACGCCGCCTGCGGTGGATGACTTGGCGGGCTTGACGCCCATGTCCATCGACATTCCCAGCGGCCCGGCTTATTCGCAACCACAGTCGCAGTCAAAGCCCGTTCCGCCGCCGATAAAACCGACGGTTCAATCCTCGGTGTCGGAGCAACGCAAGGGACCGGTGTTCGCCCTGGCCGCTGTCGCGGTGGCCGTGGCGCTGGCGCTAGGCGGCGCGGGTTATTGGTGGTTGGCCGGTGACGATGGCAAAGAAGTGAAGACGCCGGTGGCCACGACCAATTCGGTCAAGCCATCGGAAGTGAAGCCGCCGAAAGCCCCGGACGTGCCGGCGGTCAAGCCTCCCGTCATCCCCGCGGGCCAGCCTCCCGTGGCGACCGAGGCCGACGGCGGACAGCGGCCGTTGCTGATGGCCGGTAAGAAAACCCTGTTCCAGCGGGTGCTCAGCAAGCCGGGGGCCACGCTCGCCGATGAACCGGGCGCCAAGCCTGGCAAGGCACTGCCGGCGTTTTCCGTGCTGTACGTGTATCAGCGCAAAGACGTCGATGGCAGCCCGTGGGTACGGGTCGGCGCGGCCACCGACGGGCGCAGCGACGGCTGGCTGCCCGCCGCCCAGGTCAGCGACTGGAAGCAAAGCCTGGTGCTCAAGTTCACCGAACGTTCCGGCCGTGCGCCGGTGATGTTCCTGCGCCAGCCGGGCGAAGTGGAAAAGCTCCTGGCCAACCCTTCAGCGGCCAAGAACGTGCTGCTCAAGGCCCAGCAGAACCCGACCAGCGACCAGCAAGTGCTGGCCCTGGAACCGGCCGCCAGCGCCGTGCCGCAGAACCAGTTCTACCTGCTGCCGATCTTCGATTCCCGCGAGAGCATCGACGAGAACGGCCAGCCGGTGCAGTTGCTCAACGTGGCGTCCATCGACCCTGGCAACACCCCGCGCGCCTCGACCAACACGCCGATCACCACCGCCAACGCCGACGCGTTCCGCACCGCCGTGGTGCTGGTGGTGGACACCACCGTGTCCATGCAGCCCTACATCGATCAGGTCCGCGACGTGGTTCACCAGTTGCAGAGCCGCATCGCCGAGCGTGGCGAGTTGGACAGCGTCAGCTTCGGCATGGTGGGTTTCCGCAGCAGCATCAAGAAAACCCCGGGCCTGGAATACGTCGCCAAGACCCTCATCACCCTCGAGCAGGGCCGCGATCCGCAGCGCTTCATGGACCTGGCGCGGCAGGTCAAGGCATCCACGGTGTCGAGCCATTCGTTCAACGAAGATGCGTTCGCCGGGGTCATGGAAGCCGTCGAAGGCATGGACTGGTCCGGTTACGGTGGGCGCTTGATCCTGCTGGTCACCGATGCCGGCGCCCTGCGCAAGAACGACCCGTTTGCCGCCACGCAAATGAACGAGGCCGAAGTGCGCCAGGCCGCGCTGGGCAAACAGATCAAGATCTATGCCCTGCACCTGCTCAGCGACGCCGGCAAGAAAACCCACGCGGGTGCCCAGAGCCAGTACCGCATCCTCACCGCCGACGCCAACCCGCAGATCGGCGACTTGTACATTCCGGTGCCGGGCGCCGACGTGCGCAAGTTCGGCGAGCGTGTCGACGAAATCGGTTCGGTATTCGCCGACCTGGTGCACCAGGTGCGCAGCAACAAACCGCAAGCCGTGCCGCTGTTGAGCGCCGCGCCGAGCCTGGCGGATAAATCGGCGGCGGTCGGCTACGCGATGCACATGGACTTCCTGGGGCGTAAATCCGCCAGCCAGGCGCCGCAACTGGTCAGCGCCTGGACTGCCGACCGCGACCTGACCAACCCGGCGCTGCCGGCGTTCCAGGTCTGCGTGATGCTGACCAAGCTGCAACTCAACGACCTGCAGCAATCGCTGAAGCTGATCGTCGACGCGGCCCGCAAGACCCAGAGTTCGCCCAAGGATTTCTTCCAGGAAATCGCCAGCGCCAGCGCCTACATGAGCCGCGACCCATCGGCCCTGCGCAAGGGCGGCAACCTGGCCGACGGCGGGATTCTGGGCGAGTACCTGGAAGGGCTGCCGTACCGCAGCAAGTCGCTGAACATGACCCAGGATTTGTGGCTGTCGTTGAGCGTGGCCGAGCAGGAAGACTTCATCGACGAGCTGGATTCGAAAATCCGCCTCTACGAAACCTTCCACAACGACCTGGCGAACTGGGTGCGTTTCGGCGATGCCGAGCCGGGTGATGCCTTGTACCGCGTTCCGTTGTCGACGCTGCCGTGATGCTGAACATGAGCGCGGTGCACAAAAGCCGGGGCGCTGGTAGCCAGCGCTACAGCCTGGTGATTCCACGGCTGCAACTGCGTGCTGGTGAACAACTGGCGGTGGTCGGCCCCAGCGGCTGCGGCAAAAGCACTTTGCTCGACTTGCTCGCGCTGGTGCTGGCGCCGGATCAGGCCGGGCGGTTCGACTTCAGCCCTGCCAATGCGCCGCTGGACATCGCCAAATTGTGGCGTGGGTCGCAACAAGGCACCTTGGCCGAGCTGCGCAGCCGTCACCTGGGTTATGTTCTGCAAACCGGCGGCCTGTTGGGCTTCCTGGACGTGCGCGGCAACATCGAGTTGTCGCGAAAACTGTTGGGTTTGAAGGATGACGGCAGCGTGACGCGCCTGGCTGGGCAGTTAGATATTGCCGATCAACTGGACAAGAAGCCGGCGGACTTGTCCGTCGGCCAGCGCCAGCGAGTCAGTTGCGCCCGCGCCCTGGCCCATGGTCCGCGCCTGCTGCTGGCGGATGAACCGACCGCCGCCCTCGACCCGCTGAACGCCGAGCGCGTCATGCAGTTGCTGGTGGCCCAGGCCCGCGAACACGGTGTGTGTTGTGTGGTCGCCACCCACGACGAAACGCTGGCCCGCGCCAGCGGTTTGCAGGTGCGGCGCATCAGTTGCCGTCGCGACGACGACGGTGGTGTCACCGCCACCCTCGGGGAGGCTTGCTGATGCGCAGCGCGCTGGTGGCTTCCCTGGCCTGGCAGGATTACCGCAACGATGCCTGGCTGTCGGCCTGCTCGGTGCTTGCTCTGGTGGCCGTTGTGGCGCCGTTGCTGGTGTTGTTCGGCCTGAAGTTCGGCCTGGTCAGCAGCCTCACCGAACGCCTGCAGAACGACCCGGCCACTCGGGAAATCATCCCCTTGGGCGGCGGTCGCTTCAGTGCCGAATTCATCGAACAATTGGCCCAGCGCAGCGACGTGGCCTTTGCCTTGCCGCGCACCCGACAAATTGCCGCGACCGCCGATTTGAGCGGCGACGCAGCCGCCGTCACCGTAGAAATGATCCCCACGGCGGCCAACGATCCCTTGCTCGACCGCTTGCCCGTGCCCCAAGGCCTGGATCAAGTGGTGCTCAGCCAGACCGCCGCCGAAAAGCTCGGCGCCAAGGCCGGCGATTGGTTGCAGGCCAGTTTCGGTCGGCAGGTGGCCGGTCGCAGCGAGGCGCAGCGCACGCGGGTTCAGGTGTCGCACGTGCTGCCGCTGGAAGCCTTTGCCCGGGACGGTTTGTTCGCGCCACTGGCTTTGCTGGAAGCGGCGGAGGATTACCGCGACGGTCGTGCCGTGCCCGCGTTCGGCTGGCCGGGTGATGCGGTGGGCGTGAGTGGGCAGCGGGTGTATCCGGCGTTTCGCCTGTACGCGCGCCGCCTCAGTGATGTCGAGCCGCTGCGGCAGTATTTCGCTGGGCAGAACTTGTTGGTGTCGACCCAGGCCCAGACCATCGCACAAGTGCAATCGCTGAGCCGCAATCTGTCGATCGTGTTCTGGATCATCGCCGGGTTGGCCTTGGCCGGCGCGTTCGCGGCGATTTTTGCCGGTGCCCTGGCGGCGGTCGAGCGTAAGCGCCGGGAGCTGTCGGTGTTGCGCCTGCTGGGGGTTTCCACCGCGGCACTGTTGTTGTTTGTGGTGTTGCAGGCGCTCTACAGCGCCACCTTTGCGGCCCTGCTGAGTGTCGGGCTGTATGGCCTGGCGCAGTCGGGCCTGAACCATTTATTTGCGCAGATGCCGGGCGAGTACGCCAGCCATCTGCTGGTGCGTCACTACACCTTGGCCCTGCTGGCCGTGCTCGGCGTCAGTGCCGTCGCGGCGGCGTGTGGCGGCTGGCGGGTGGCGCGCATCCAGGCGTGTGAAGGAATTCGCGATGTATAAGTTATTGGGCGCCGCCGTGGCGTTGAGCCTGGCCAGTTTGGCCTGGGCCGATGAAGGCACCGACAAGTTGGACAACCCCAAGCCGTTGCCCGATGACGTCAGCCTGCCGCTGCCGTGCGAAGGGCAGATGGTGTTCCGTTACGTCTACATCCTCGCCCAGGGCACCCTGGACGACCGTGAGATCAGCCTCGGTTACCCGTTCAGTGAAGGTGAGGCCGGTTACCAGCAGTCGTTCATTTCCGGCTACCGGCGCGACTTCATCAACGGTCAGTTCACCCTCAAGGACCTGCCCAAGGCCTGGAACACAAGCATCACGCCGTTGATGCCCAAGACCGACGCCAAGACGCCGCTCAAGCCGATGCTGTACTTCATCGGCAAGTACGAGGTCACCGCGCGCCAGTACGCCCAGGTCATGGCCCAGGCGCAATCGCTGGCCAGCGGCGAACCGGCGCCGGCCTGTGAGGCCTTGCAAGCCGATTTGCCCCAAGGCATGGCCGGGCGCTTGCCCAAGGTGAAGCTGTCGAAGTTCGAGGCTGAGCGCTTCGCGGCGGTGTACAGCGCCTGGCTGATGAAATACCACAAGGACTTGCTGCCAGTGAGCGGTCGCGGCACCTCTGCCGAAGATGGCGGGTTGGGTTTCGTGCGCTTGCCGACGGAAGTCGAGTGGGAATTCGCCGCCCGTGGCGGGCAGGCCGTCAGTCGTCAGGACCTGGAAGGACGCCTGTTCCCCCGGCGCCTGGAAGGCAGTGAAAGCGACGGGCCGCTGGCCGATTGGGCGGTGTTCAACCAGGTCGCCGGTGGCACCGGGCAAGCGGCGCGGCTGATGCCCATCGGCACCAAGTTGCCGAACCCCATTGGCCTGTTCGACGTGGTCGGCAACGCCGCGGAAATGGTCCAGGAATCCTTCCAGTTGGTGCACGCCGGTCGCCGCCAGGGCGCCTACGGCGGCTTCGTGGTCAAGGGCGGCAACTACCTGGAAGGCGAGGGCACGCTGTTCACCGGGATGCGCCGCGAATACCCGTTGTTCGCCGCCGACGGTACCGAGCAGAGCAACGAAACCACCGGCTTTCGCGTGGCCGTCGGGGCGTTGTCGGCGCCGCGTTCGCGCTACAAGGAATTGTTCGCCCAATGGCAGAAAGAGGGCCGCCTCGCGTCCCTGACCGACGCTATCGACGACGCCGACGACCCGACCAAGCGCCTGGACAGCATCATCGCCGCCAGCGCCGACCCGCGCCTGCAAGCCGAACTCGGGCTGGTCAACGAAGAGCTCAAGCGCAACGTCTCGCTCATCGCCCAGCAACGCGAGGAAGCGGCGGGCAACCTGATTCAGTCGTCGGCCCTGGTGGCCGAGACCGTCAACAACTACAACATTCGCCTGACCAATTTGCAGAACAGTCGGCAAGCCGCGCTGGACGCCAAGGACGAGGCCAGCGCTACGCTGTTCGCCACTGCCATCGACAACGGCCGCAGTGCACTGGATGGTGCGGTGGCGATCTACATCGACAACCTGGCCACCGGCACGCGCTACACCGATGCCGTGATCCAGGCGCAGTTTCAACGCGTCAAGGAAGAGTTGGAGCGCAAGCCGGTACTGGGCAAGAGCCTGGTGGCACGCGCAACGTTATTCGTTCGTCATGTCGGGGACTATCGTCAGCAAAAACGAGCCGACCCGGCGGCGATCTTGAAGGAATTGCTCGCATCGAGCGCTCAGCGGTCTTGAGCGTTCGTTGTCAGCGAGCTTGGAAGGGACTCAGGCGGCAATGGGGCTGCGCTGAGCTGGTCAAAACTTAAACGAGAACACAACTATGCTTTTCTCCCGTAAACCTTTTGCTTCGGTTTCCAAGCGTCACTTGCTGATGGTCGCTGTTGGCTTCAGCACCGTACTGACCGGCTGCGCCACGTCGCCGACTTCCAAAGTCGCCTCGAGCACCAAGGTCGAGTACTACCCTAACTGCTACGAGCCTGTGCAGCACCTGCGCTCCACCGAAGGCAACATGACCAAGTCGGTTGTCACCGGTGCGGCCGTTGGCGCGGTCGGCGGTGCGCTGCTGGGCGCCCTGACCGCCGACAAGGAAGACCGTGGTCGCAACGCCGCCATCGGTGCCGCGGGCGGCGCCCTGGCCGGTGGTGCCGCCGGCTACTACACCGAGCGCCAGAAGCAGATCGCCGATGACAACCAGCGCATCGCCTCCTACGCTGCCGACGTCAACAAAAGCGTCTCCGACATCGACCGCAGCACCGCTTACGCGAAGACTTCGCAGCAGTGCTACCAGAATGCGTTCAGCAAACTGGTTGCCGACCGCAAGGCCAAGACCGTCAACGACACCGAAGGCCGCAAGCGCCTGGCGGAAATCGTTTCCGGCCTGAAAGAGTCGAATGACCTGATCGTCGCGGTCAATGGCAAGGCCTCGGAAGACCTGAATAACTACACCCAGGCTTATGAGAAAGACTTGCAGCAGGTGGGTGTGCAGCGTACTGATGTGGTGACTGTGGCCACTGCTGATACCCCGGCGGTCGTGGCTCAGACCACCAACAAGAAAAAGAACAAGATCGTGCAGCCGGCCAAGAAGAAAGACTTGCCAGTCGTGCCGAAAGAAGCGGTGACCACTGAGAAAACCCTGCAGACCGCCAAGGCCAAGCAGGATGAGAGCAAGCAGGTTGCCAGTGCGGGTACCACTCAGGTCAACAGCATGTGCAAGAACCCGGACCTGGGTGACTGGGCGCCGGTTCCTTGCCCGAATGTTTGATTGAGTGAGGGCTGCTGATCATTCCCTCGGGGAGTGATCGCTGCGTTAAACCTGTGGGAGCGAGCTTGCTCGCGATAGCGTCCGTTCAGTTGGCATCCATGTCGACTGACCCGCCGCCATCGCGAGCAAGCTCGCTCCCACAGTGTTTTGTGTTGCCGGTGATATCTGCGACACCTTCAATCCCCTGTGGGAGCGGGCTTGCCCGCGAAGGCGGCCTGACAGCCGGCCAGGATGTTGTTGACTGAGTACATATCCGTTGCTGCGGTAACGGCGGCTTATGGTTCCGCCCTGACGGCGGGTCACTTTCGAAAAGCGCGAAAGTAACCAAAGCGCTTGTGCCCCACCACTCGGCACCTCGCCTAGGCTCGGTGTGCCCGAACGCAGGCATTGCTCCGTGGGCCGCCGCGAAGGGCCATCCATGGCCCAGCGCGGCTAACCCGGCATCCATGCCGGGTTGCCCGCTGCGCAATACCTACGTTCGGCCATCGTGGTTAACGGGGCGCCGAGATCAACGTCCACCGCGAGGCGGCCTGATAGCCGGCCTGTCTCTTTTGTCGTACTCCGATCCAATTGTGGGAGCGGGCTTGCTCGCGAAGGCGGCCTTACAGCCGGCCTGTCTCTCCCGGCTGTACCCCAATCCAATTGTGGGAGCGAGCTTGCTCGCGAAGGCGGCCTGGTAGCCGGCCTATCTCCTGCGGTTGTACCCAATCCAATTGTGGGAGCGAGCTTGCTCGCGAAGACGGCCTGGTAGCCGGCCTATCTCTTGCGGTTGTACCCAATCCAATTGTGGGAGCGGGCTTGCCCGCGAAGACGGCCTAATAGCCGGCCTATCTCTTGCGGTTGTACCCAATCCAATTGTGGGAGCGAGCTTGCTCGCGATGGCGTCGGCTCAGCTTGCATCAATGCCAGCGCTACCCCTTGGCGTCAGGCGCCGCCATTCCCTTGTTTTCCAGATCATCCAACGCCCGCTCGACCAACAATTGAACCCCATCGGCCATGCGACTGATCGCCAGGGCGACGCAGCGGCGTGAGTCCTCGACGTCGTCAGCCAGGTCGGCGGCGATGGTGCTGATGGACAGCAGGTCTTCGGAGGCGTTGGCCAGCAGGGTTTCGGTGTCGATGTGGGGGGAGACGATGAAGAGCTGGTTTTTGTCAGGTTCGGGCGGGGAGGGTTGGGGTTTGAGGTAGTAGTCGAGGGCGCGGGTGGCGGCGTCTTCGAGCTTTTTTTCTTCCTGCGCTTGGACGCGGGATTTGTGGCCGCTTTGTGGCGGATTGGGAGTTACTTTGAACATATTATTTTTCCGGGTAATGGGGCTGGCATCCTCTCGCTTGCATTCGAAAAGGGTGGCAACTGTGCGTAAGTGTGCAAGACCGGCCCGGAGTATCCGGCAGACCCGAAGGTCTCCCACGCACAATTGCCATAACGGGGCGCGAGCATAAAAAAATGCTCGTTCAATAGCTATAACCAATTGTGCTCCAGGTCGGACTTGCACGTCCGTGTCACCGTTTTTGCGATGACGAATAGAGGTTAGCCGCGCTTTAGAGCCCTGCCTAGTTCATGAACAGCCCGACGTTTTGAAGGAAATCTCCGAGGAACCTGAAGGACAATGAAAGCCGCAATCACCCGCCGCTAAAACGTGACTTGGCAGTCATCATGCAAGAAAACTAATCCATCTTCCGCTAAAGCGATCCGATGATGGCGTTCCGTCGCGGAATCGCTAAACTGCCAGCCATTCATCTTTCTTCACGAGGCGGTGCCCATGAAATTTCGTTTTCTACTGTGGATGCTGGGGCTGTTGATGGGCAAGGCCAGCCGGAGCAATCCGGCGTTCCAACAGCAGTTGGGCGATAAGGAATTGGTGTTCCAATTGCAAACCCTGGACGGCAAAGTCGCCCGGCATTTCACGGTGAAAAACCAGCGCATCACCAGCCAGTCCGGCACCTACCCGACGCCGGCATTCTCCATCGCCTTCAAGGACGCCGCCTATGGCTTCGCCACGATGCAGGCCAGGAACAAGCAACTGGCATTCATGACGGGGATCCAGGACCAGTCGATCCAGATCAAGGGCAACCCGGCGCTGGTGATCTGGTTCCAGGGGCTGACCAAGTACTTGAAGCCGAAGAAAGCCAAAGCGAAGATCTGAGGTGCTGCGATACTTGTGGCGAGGGGATTTATCCCCGCTGGACTGCGCAGCAGGCCCAAAAAGGTTGACTGTGTTTAGCCTGCCTGAGTGGGGAGGTTGGTTTTAGGGCCGCTTCGCAGCCCAGCGGGGATAAATCCCCTCGCCACAAGAGCTTCACTTACCTGCACAAGCCAGGTGAGTCTATTCAGCCGTGGCTGAACTGCGAAGCCAGTTCACGCAGCAGCGCTTCGGCCTCGAGCACTTTACTGACCACGTCATTGACCTTGTCCCGAGACAGTCCTACGCGCTCCAGCAGTGCGTCGGGGATTTCTTCATCCGGGCCGGTGCCGATGCCCCGGGAGCGCAGCAGGCGTACGGCCAGGCACACCAGGTTCGGGTAAGCGGCGTATTCGCCGTCGTAGTGCGGGTCGTGTTGGAAGCGCAGGGCGGTGGCCAGTTCGTCGGGCATGTCCCAGTAGCGCATCAGCCATGAGCCGATCTGCTCGCGGCTGATCCCCAGCAGGTGCTGTTCCACGTAGCTGTGGCACAGGTGCGGGTTGACCTCCAGGTGCCGGCAGATCAGCGAGAAGTGCGGCGGGAAGACGTGGGCCAGCAGCAGGTAGCCGAAGTTATGCAGCAGGCCGGACAGGTAGGTCAGGCCGCCTTCGGGGCGCTGGGGGCGCGGCATGGCGCGGGTCAGGCCTTCGATGACGGCGGCGGTGTAGATCGACTGGTGCCAGTACGGCGTGGTGTGTTGCGGGTGGTCCTTGGGCAGGCTCAGCGTCTTGCCCAGGGCCAGGCCGAGCGCCAGGTTGATCACCAGGTCGAAGCCCAGCACCCGTACGATGGCGTCTTCCACCGAGCGAATCTTGCCCGGTGAGGCGTAGTACGGCGAGGCGGCCCAGCTCACCACTTGTGCAGCCAGGGCCGGGTCGGTTTCGACGACGCCGGTGATGTCGTCGATGGTGGCGTCCGGGTCGACCCGCAGCTTGATGATTTTCTGGGCGGTTTCGGCCAGGGGCGGAATCTCGATGGTTTCTTCCAGCCGTTGCTGGATGCGCCGGGCGGTAAACGCCTGCACGGCCTGGGTGATTTCCGCGCGGTCGTCGTGCGGGCGGTCCAGGTTGGGGGTGATGTTGCTCACGGCTTCGCCGAACGTCGCGGCGCTGGCCTTGGTGAGCATGCTCTTGAACGCTTCGCTGGTGACTTCCAGCAGCAGCCCCGGCTCGCCCGAGTTGATCAGCAGCTTCGGCTCACGCAGCAGGCTTTCTTCGTACAGGCAGGGGGAGCTGGTCAGCGCCGGCAGGCCGGGCAGCAGGCTCAGGCTGTGCTTGCCGAGCATGCGTTCCAGGCGGTCGGTCGGCACCGCCGTGAGTTTTCGTCCAGTGAGTTCGGCCAGGCGGTTGAGGTCCAGCAACTGGCTTTGTGGAAACAGCACCATGAGCGCGCCAACGGCATCGTGCAGCAGGACAGCTTGCACTTTGCGAGCGGGGTTCAGGCCTGGTCGCTCGAGCACTTCGTCAAAGGCGATGCCCAGTTTTTCGAGCAGCAGCCGAATAACAGACGGAGCGTGCGGGGATTCTGGGACGAGGGCAGCTTCAGTCATGGTCTGTATCCGTTTTCCTACAAGTTCAGCAGTATAACCAGCTTGCCGGGCAGGTGCGTCCGGAAACTGAGAGCGTGCTCACACTTGGCCATATTGCTGCCCATGACGCAGCCAGCGGTCCAGCAGCGGGCTGACGTGGTCGGGCCAGCGTTCCAGCAAAGCCTGGGCGGCGTCGCGTACGGCAGGGAGCAGATCGGCGTCGCGCATCAGGTCGGCTACCTTGAATTGAAGCAGACCGGTCTGGCGCGTGCCGAGCATTTCACCGGGGCCGCGCAGTTCGAGGTCTTTTTCGGCGATGACAAAGCCGTCGTTGGTTTCGCGCATGATGCCCAGCCGCTGGCGACCGATCTGGGACAGCGGCGGGTGATACAGCAACACGCAATGGCTGGCGGCGCTCCCCCGGCCGACACGCCCGCGCAACTGGTGCAACTGCGCCAGGCCCAGGCGCTCGGGGTTCTCGATGATCATCAAGCTGGCGTTGGGCACATCGACCCCCACCTCGATCACCGTGGTGGCGACCAGCAATTGCAGGGCCCCTGCCTTGAATTCGGCCATGACGGCGGCTTTCTCGGCCGGTTTCATCCGCCCATGGATCAGCCCGACTTTTAACTCGCCGAGGGCGGCGGTGAGGTCCTCAAAGGTGGTTTCGGCGGCCTGGCACGTCAATTCTTCCGACTCTTCGATCAGCGTGCACACCCAATAGGCCTGCCGCCCTTCGGCACAGGCGCTGCGCACGCGCTCGATCACTTCGACCCGGCGGGTGTCGGTGACCAGCACGGTGTTGACCGGAGTGCGGCCGGGGGGCAGTTCGTCGAGGATCGAGGTGTCGAGGTCGGCGTAGGCGCTCATGGCCAGGGTCCGCGGGATCGGCGTGGCGGTCATGATCAACTGATGCGGACACATCCGTCCGCCCACGCCTTTCTGCCGCAGGGCCAGGCGCTGTTGCACGCCGAAGCGGTGTTGTTCGTCGATGATCACCAGCGCCAGGTTCTTGAATTGCACTTCGTCCTGGAACAACGCGTGGGTACCGACCACCATCGGTGCGCCTTCGGCGATCTGCGCCAGTGCGGCTGCACGGTTCTTGCCCTTGAGCTTGCCGGCCAGCCAGGCGACTTCGATGCCCAGCGGTTCGAGCCAGCGCTGGAAGGTGATGAAGTGCTGTTCGGCGAGGATCTCGGTGGGCGCCATCAACGCCACTTGGTACCCCGCTTCCAGGGCCTGGAGCGCGGCGAGGGCGGCGACCACGGTCTTGCCGGCACCGACATCGCCCTGGATCAGGCGCAGCATCGGCTCGGGCTGGCTCAAGTCGTAGGCAATTTCGTTACCGACCCGTTGTTGGGCGCCGGTGGGCGTGAAGCCCAGGTTGGCCAGGTATCGAGCGGGCAGGTCGCGGGCCTTGGGCATGGCCGGCGCGCGCAGGGAGCGCAGGCTTTCGCGCAGGCGTTGTTGCGACAGCTGATGGGTCAGCAGTTCTTCGAACGCCAGGCGGTGCTGGGCCCAGTGATGGCCGAGGGCAAGCTCGTCGACATCGGCATCGGCCGGCGGATGGTGCAGGTAGCGGATCGCATCGGCCAGCGGCGCCAGGTGGTAGTCCCGGGCCAGCTCCGTGGGCAGCCAGTCGGGCAGGCTGCTGGGGCCGAGCAGGGTCAGGGTTTGTTGGCAGAGCTGGCGCAGGCGTTGTTGGGTCAGGCCTTCGGTGAGTGGATAGACCGGGGTCAGGGTTTCATCCACGGGCGGCGGCTCGTCACCGGTGATGCTGCGGTATTCCGGATGATAGATCTCCAGCCCCGACGCCCCGGGCCGCGCCTCCCCGTAGCAGCGCACGCGGGTGCCCCGCTTGAGGCCTTCCTTTTGTGCATTGCTGAAGTGATAGAAGCGCAGGCTGAGCCCGCCAGTGCCGTCTTGCAGCCGCACCACCAGGCTGCGGCGGCGGCCCATGACCACGTCGGCGCCGCTGACGGTGCCTTCGATCACCGCGTCCTGCCCGGGCCGCAAATGGCCGATGGGCACCACGCGGGTGCGGTCCTGGTAGCGCAGCGGCAGGTGGAACAGCAGGTCCTGGAGATTTTCCAGGCCAACCTTGGCCAATTTCTCGGCCATGGCTTCACCGACACCCTTGAGTGTCGTGACCGGCACCTTCGACAGCTCAGTCATGACAGCGGCTTACTTGCCAGCGGGCGGCTTGGCCACGGAGCACAGGCGGATCGAGTCAGCGAGGATCTCGATGGCCTTGGGCCGCGGGAAGCTGGCGCGCCAGGCGATGGCGACGGTGCGGAACGGCGCGGGTGGCGTCAGCGGACGGACTTCGATCACACCGGGGGCGTAGTGATGGCTGTCCACCGCCGACAGCGGCAGGATCGAAATACCCAGGCCCGAGGCAACCATGTGACGGATGGTTTCCAGGGAGCTGGATTCCACCGTGGTGTGCTTGGCGCCTTCGCTGCCCTTGGTCAGGGTCGGACAGGCTTCGAGCACCTGGTCGCGGAAGCAATGGCCTTCGCCGAGCAGCAGCAGGCTCTTGTCGTTGAGCAGGGCGGCGTCGATGGTTTTTTTCTGGGTCCAGGAGTGCTGGGCCGGCATCAAGACGTAGAACGGCTCGTCGTAGAGCGGCAGGGTCAGGACGTCGGCTTCGTTGAACGGCAAGGCGATGATGATCGCGTCCAGCTCGCCGTTGCGCAGTTTGTCGCGCAGCACGTGGGTGAAGTTTTCTTCGATGTACAACGGCATCTGCGGGGCAACCCGGTGCAGTTGCGGAATCAGGTGCGGGAACAGATACGGGCCGACGGTGTAGATCGCACCGACCTTCAGTGGGGCGGTCAGCTGGTTCTTGCCAGCCTGGGCCAGCTCACGGATGCCTTGGGCCTGCTCCAGGACTTTTTGCGCCTGGGCCACGATGCCTTCGCCGACCGGCGTCAGGCGCACGGCGCTTTTGCTGCGCTCGAAAATCAGCACACCGAGCTCGTCTTCAAGCTTTTTCACACCCACCGACAGCGTCGGCTGGCTGACATGACAACGCTCGGCCGCATGGCCGAAATGCTGCTCTTGGGCGAGGGTGACGATGTAGCGTAATTCTGTGAGGGTCATAGCAAGCGTCCATGAAGTTGCGAGCCAAGCATACCGGCTGCAATCGATAGACGCACGTTATCAGAGTGGAGGCGCGCTGTGACACTGTCCAATGTCTGTGTGGCGAGGGGATTTATCTGTGGCGAGGGGATTTATCCCCGTTGGGGTGCGAAGCACCCCTTAAACCAGACACCTAGACCTATCAGGCTGGACTGCATCGATCAGGTTGGGGACGCTACGCGCCCCAGCGGGGATAAATCCCCTCGCCACAGATAAAGCCCCCACCCGGATAAATCTCCACAAAAATAAGAAGCCCCTGTTACAGGGGCTTTCAAATTTGAGGTCAGCGTCGGCGCTTTTCGATGGAATACACAAACGGTGCCGTCAGTTCGATGGTGCCGTTGGTCAGCAGCTCCGCCGGTGGCTTGGGCAGCGGTTGGGCTTTGCGGATCATTTCCAGGGTGGCCCGGTCCAGCGAGTCGGTGCCGGAGCTGCCCACCAGTTCGTATGACAGCACGTTACCTTCGGCATCCACCACGAAACGCAGGCGGTTCATGCCTTCCTTGTTCATCTGCTGGGCCCGGGGCGGGTACTTTTTGTACTTGCCCAGGTGCGCCAGCAGCGTGCCCTGCCAATTGGCCTTGGCTGCCGATTGAGCGGGCGAAGGGCCTGGGGCCGGCTGCGCGGATTTCTCGGTCGGTGCCGGGGTGGGCGGGGTATCGCTGGGCTTTTGCTCCGACGGTGTTTCCTTCGGCGGCTCCGGTTTTTTCTCCACGGGCTTGGGCTTGGGCGGTTGAGGCTTCGGCTTGGGCTTGACCGGTTTGGGTATGGAGATCTCCGGCTTCGCCGCTTCGGCGAGCTTAGGCAGCGGCAGTTCTTCGACCGGCTCAGGAGGCTGCGGCGGTGTGACGACTTTCGGCGGTGCAGGCGGTGGTGGGGCCGGAACCGGCGCCAGCTCGACCATCATGGCCTGGGGGGGCAATTCGATGGGCGGGCGTGACGTCCAGTTCAGTGCCAGCGCGATGGCGAGCGCATGCACGCCCAGCACCACGGCCAGGCTACCGCTGTAACGCGTCAGCTTTTGGCGCGTCGTGATCATTTCTTCGGCGCCGTCTCGAGTCCGACCAGGCCGACCTTCAAGTAACCGGCGGCGCGCAGGGCGTCCATCACGTTCATCAAGTCGCCGTAGTCCACGCCTTTATCGGCCTGGAAGAAGATCGTCGTGTCCTTCTTGCCCTGGGTCTTGGCGTCGAGGGTCGCGCCGAGGCTTTCGGTCTTGACCTCGTCTTCGCCGAGGAACAGGCGCTGGTCGGCCTTGACGCTCAGGAACACCGGTTTCTCCGGCCGTGGCGATGGCTTGGCCGTCGAGGCCGGGAGATCGACCTTGATGTCCACGGTGGCGAGCGGGGCGGCCACCATGAAGATGATCAACAGCACCAGCATCACGTCGATGAACGGTGTGACGTTGATTTCGTGGTTCTCGGCCAGATCGTCGTCTGCGCCTTCTTTCAAATGCAGGCCCATGGCCGATTACCCCACTTTCACCATGTGCGGTTGCGAGCCGCGCTCGGGCGGAAGGTGGTCGAGGTCGCGGCTGACCAACAGCAGGACTTCAGCCGAGGCGTCGGAGACCTGGGCCTTGTAGCCGGCGATGGAGCGGGCGAAGACGTTGTAGATGACCACGGCCGGGATCGCTGCGACCAGGCCGAGTGCGGTCGCCAGCAGGGCTTCGGCGATGCCGGGCGCCACGACGGCGAGGTTGGTGGTCTGGGTCTTGGCGATGCCGATGAAGCTGTTCATGATGCCCCATACGGTGCCGAACAGACCGACGAACGGCGCGGTGGAACCAATGGTGGCAAGTACGCCGGTGCCGCTGCTCATGTTGCGGCCACAGGCGGCGACCAGGCGTTCGAGGCGGAAGCTCACGCGTTCCTTGATGCCTTCTTTCTCACGGCTGTTGGCCGACAGGCGCATCTCTTCGAGCGCGTCGTGCACCAGCAGGTTGGCGAGGGTGCCTTCTTTCGCGGCGCTGGCGCTGGCCTCCTTCAGGGTGGTGGCTTTTTTCAGGGCGGCGATTTCACCCCGCAAGCGACGCTTGGCGCCCAGCAGCTCGAAGCCTTTGGCGATCCAGATGGTCCAAGTGATGATCGAGGCGATGGCCAGGCCGATCATCACGATTTTCACGATGATGTCGGCGTTCTGGTACATGCCCCAGGGCGACAGGTCGTGGGCCATGCCCAGGGAGTTGTCGGCTTCGAGCACTGGCGGCGCGTCTGCGGCGCCGGCTTCGACGGCCTGGGCTGGATCGGTGGCCACCGGTGTGGCAACGGGAGCCGCTGCGTTGGCTGGCGCCGGGGCCGTTGCGGCAGGGGCGGTGGCCGGTGCCGTGGCGGGTGTCTGTGCATCGGCGAACGCGGCGGCGGGCGCCAGCAGCAGGCTGAGCAGCAGGGCTGCCATGGCACTCCAGACGCGAGGTCGGTTGGTTGGCGAAGCGGAGGATTGAGAGCGTTTCATGCTGGCCGGACCTGAGAGGAAAAGAAGGTTGATGTTCTTCCAGGCCTCGTGGGCCGAGAACAAAAGTGGCGGGCATTATTGCAAGTAATTCTTGTTAACAAAAGTAATAGAGTATCTTTTTTTCCTGCATTGCTAGCCGTTCATCCCTGGGGAAGGCTAGTCTGCGGCTTTACGAGAGGAGATTTTGATGTCCGCGCCTTCTGTTTTAATCGCCGGCTGCGGTGATATCGGCGGCCGCCTGGCCAGTCAGTTGTTGGCCGACCATTGGCAGGTCTACGGGCTACGGCGCACGGTTTCGCGCCTGCCGGCCGGGGTTGTCGGGGTGACGGGCGACTTGTTCAACGAGCAATGTCCGGCCGATTGGCCCGCCGGCCCCCTGGATTACCTGGTGTACAGCGCGGCCGCCACCGAGCATGACGAAGCGGGTTATCGCGCGGCTTATATAGAAGGGTTGCAGCATGTGTTGGGCTGGTTGAAGCAGCATGGCCAACAGCCAAAACGTTTGCTTTTTGTGTCCAGCAGCAGTGTTTACGGGCAGCAGAAGGGCGAATGGGTCGATGAAACCTCGCCCACTGAGGCCGGTGGTTATTCCGGACGGCTGATGCTCGAAGCCGAGCAAGTGGCGCTGGACAGCGGCATTGCGGCCAGCCGCGTGCGCTTGACCGGCATCTACGGCCCGGGTCGTGAATGGCTGTTGAGCCAAGTGCGCCAGGGCTATAGCGTGGTGGAAGACCCACCCCTGTATGCCAACCGCATCCATGCCGACGATGCGGCGGGCCTGCTGGCATTCCTGCTGGAAGCCGATCGCCAGGGCAAAAACCTGGAAGACTGTTACATCGGCGTCGACGACGCCCCCGCCGCGCTGGCCGACGTGGTGGGCTGGCTGCGCGACTACATGGGCGTCACCCAATGGGCCGAAAACGCCAGCGTACGCCGCGCCGGCAGCAAACGCTGCAGCAATGCCCGGGCCAAGGCCTTGGGTTGGACGCCGCGTTATCCGAGTTTTCGTGAGGGGTATGCGGCGATTCTGGAAGGGCTCTGCTGACTTCCAATCGCCTCAAAACACCTGTGGGAGCGAGCTTGCTCGCGATGAGGCCCTAACAGTCAACATCAAGGTTGGCTGTTACACCGCTATCGCGAGCAAGCTCGCTCCCACAGGGTGTTGTGCTATTGCTTTTCCAGCAGCCACTGCCGAGTACCCGGCGTGAACGAAGGCATTTCATCGGCCAATGCCGCATTGACGGTCTGGAAAATTTCCAGCTTCTTGCCGTCGCGGGCAAAGATCCAGGTGTTGCCCTGGCCGTTCTGTTGCAGCCAGATGTTGTCGTTGCCGCCGCTCATGGAGGCGCAGTCGCCGGCCAGGCACAGGGCGTAACGATCGGCGCCCGGCAGGCCGCTGACCTGGCCGTCGGGCTGGAATTGCACGCTGGCGCCTTGGCCGGGGCCGTTGACGATGTTCCAGGTGCCACCCAGGTAGGCGGCATACAGTGCTCGCTCGAAACTGGCGCCGATTGGCGCGCCTTCTGGTACCTGGACCGATGCCCGGTCGAACACCTGCTGCGGTTCGTTCTCGGTGGCGGCCTGGCTCAACTGGTTGCCGTCGCGCTTCAGTTCACTGGCGGAGCTGCCGTAGAAATCGACTTTCCACGTACCGTCTTTTTCGCCCAGTAACTTGCCTTCGACGTTCTCAAAGCCGTTGGTGTAGCGCGCCTGGCCAGCCCGGGTGTTGACGTCCCATTCCAGGTTCGGGCCATAACCCTGCAGTGCCTCGCGAAGCGGGCCACCTTTGGCGGCAGCGTCGATGGCTGCCTGGTTGATCCAGGTGCCGCTGATGTCACGGTCGGCAGGGTCGCTGGCGCAGCCGCCCAGAAACAGGGCGACCAGCGAGAGAGCAAGCGCTTTGCGCATGGTGGAATCCTTTCAGAACGAAAACGGCGCAGCAGGGGTGGGCTGCGCCGGCCTTTTTACTCGATGACCAGGATGGCATCCATCTCAACCTGCGCACCCTTTGGCAGGGCTGCCACGCCAATGGCGGCGCGGGCAGGGTAAGGCTGGTCGAAGTACTTGCCCATGATCTCGTTGACCTTGGCGAAGTGGCTCAGGTCGGTGAGGAAGATGTTGAGCTTGACGATGTCCTTGAACGAACCACCGGCAGCCTCGGCCACGGCCTTGAGGTTTTCGAACACCTGCACGGTCTGGGCTTCGAAGCCTTCCACCAGCTCCATGGTTTTCGGGTCCAGTGGGATCTGGCCCGACATGTACACGGTGTTGCCCGCCTTGATCGCCTGGGAATAAGTACCGATGGCGGCTGGGGCCTTGTCGCTGGTGATAACGGTTTTGGTCATGAATGACTCCTTGTAATGGGTGGGCCTGATTGCGCCGCTATGCGCGCATCCGGGTGATGCGGATGACGCCGGTCAGGGCGCGCAGTTTCTTGATCACGCGGGCCAGGTGCACGCGGTCGTGCACGCTGACCACCAGTTGGACGACGCTGATGCGGCCATCGCGTTCGTCCATGCTGATTTTCTCGATATTGCCGTCGGCGGCGTTGACGCTGCTGGCCAGCAGGGCGATCAGACCACGCTGGTGCTCCAGCTCGACCCGCAGCTCGACGTTGAATTCGCCGGTGACATCCTTGGCCCAGGAGAGCTGGATGCATTTTTCCGGGTTATGGCGGATTTCGCTGATGTTGCGGCAGTTGTCCAGGTGCACCACCATCCCTTTGCCGGCGGACAGATGGCCGACAATCGGGTCGCCCGGGATCGGTGTGCAGCACTTGGCATAGCTGAGCACCAGGCCTTCGGTGCCGCGAATCGCCAGCGGGCCTTCGGGGCTTGGCAATTGCTCGCCTTCGCCGAGCAGGCGGCGGGCGACGACGTAGGCCATGCGATTGCCCAGGCCGATGTCTTCGAGCAGGTCTTCGATCAGTTCGAGGCGGTATTCGTGGAGCATGAGCTGCACGCGCTCGACCGGGATCTTGTCCAGGGAGCTGTCGAAACCGTTCAGCACTTTGTTCAGCAGGCGTTCGCCCAGGCTGATGGATTCGGAGCGGCGTTGCAGTTTCAAGGCGTGGCGGATATGGGTACGGGCCTTGCCGGTGACCACGAAATTAAGCCACGCCGGATTCGGCCGGGCACCGGGAGCGCTGACGATTTCCACCGTGGAGCCGCTTTGCAGCGGCTCGGACAACGGCGCCAGGCGGCGGTTGATCCGACACGCGATGCAGCTGTTGCCGACGTCGGTGTGCACCGCGTAGGCAAAGTCCACGGCCGTGGAGCCTTTGGGCAGCTCCATGATCCGGCCCTTGGGCGTGAAGACATAGACCTCGTCCGGAAACAGGTCGATCTTGACGCTTTCGATGAATTCCAGGGAGTTGCCGGCCCGCTGCTGCATTTCCAGCACACCCTTGACCCACTGCCGGGCACGGGCGTGGGTGTTCTTGGGTTGTTCGTCGCCGCTGGATTTGTAGAGCCAGTGGGCGGCGATGCCGTTGTTGGCCATCTCTTCCATTTCACGGGTGCGGATCTGGATTTCGATCGGGACGCCGTGCATGCCGAACAACGTGGTGTGCAGCGACTGGTAGCCGTTGGCCTTGGGGATCGCGATGTAATCCTTGAAGCGCCCCGGCAACGGTTTGTACAAATTATGTACAGCACCCAGCACGCGATAGCAGGTGTCGACCTTGTCGACGATGATCCGGAACGCGTAGACGTCCATGATCTCGTTGAAGGCCCGACGCTTGCCGCGCATTTTCTTGTAGATGCCGTAGAGGTGTTTCTGCCGGCCGCTGACTTCGCCTTCGATGCCGTCGATGGCCAGGCAGTGGCTCAGGGACTCTTCGATCTTGTTGACGATTTCCTTGCGATTGCCCCGGGCGCGCTTGACGGCCTGGTTGATCCGTGCCGAACGCATCGGGTGCATGGCCTTGAAGCCGAGGTCTTCGAACTCGATGCGAATCGCGTGCATACCCAGGCGATTGGCGATGGGCGCGTAGATCTCCAGGGTTTCCTTGGCGATCCGTCGGCGTTTTTCGCCGGACAGCACTTCCAGGGTGCGCATGTTGTGCAAGCGGTCGGCGAGCTTGACCAGGATCACGCGGATGTCGCGCGCCATGGCCATGGCCATTTTCTGGAAATTTTCGGCCTGGGCCTCGGCCTTGGTCTCGAAGTTCATCTGGGTCAGTTTGCTGACCCCGTCGACCAGTTCGGCCACGGTTTCGCCGAACTGCGCTTGCAGCGCTTCCTTGGCAATGCCGGTGTCTTCGATCACGTCATGCAGCATCGCCGCCATCAGGCTCTGATGGTCCATGTGCATGTCGGCAAGAATGTTCGCCACCGCAAGCGGGTGCGTGACGTACGCCTCGCCGCTGCGGCGGCGTTGGCCGTCGTGGGCTTGTTCGGCGTAGAAATAGGCTCGGCGGACCAGGTTGACCTGGTCCTTGCCGAGGTAGGCCGATAAGCGATCGGCGAGGGCGTCTATGCTCGGCATGATGATGACTCCTGCCGTTTGCTGTGACCCCGCGCCGTGCTACGTCGACCAGGCATAGGCTTAGACCGCCTCGTTGGACTCGTCCTCGAACGCTGCGAACAGCGGTTCGTCTTCAACGATTTCAGCGTTGGCGATGAACTCGTAGCTCATCAGGCCTTCGGCGATTTCACGCAGCGCTACCACGGTAGGCTTGTCGTTTTCCCACTGGACCAACGGCTCTTTGCCACCGGTGGCCAGTTGACGGGCACGCTTGGTAGAGAGCATGACCAGCTCAAAGCGGTTTTCCACGTGTTCTAGGCAGTCTTCAACGGTTACGCGGGCCATGGTATTCCTCGGAGCGAATGCAATATGCGCGCTGCCCGGTTGGGCGAGCGGACTCGACAGTTTAAAAAAACACCAGCGTTTAGGGAAGCGCTGATTTTTTAACCAAACCCCTCGGCGCGCTGCGAGTACCAATGTAAAGCCGTCGCAGCGGTTTTGGGAAGGGCCCTTCAGCCCAACAATTCGGCCAATAATTTACCGAAACGTTGCTGCTGGCGTTTCTGCTGAAGTTGGCTGGCGCGGAAAATCGCCTTCAGATCGTCCAATGCGTGGGCGAAATCGTCGTTGATGATCAGGTAATCGTAGTCGACGTAGTGGCTCATTTCGCTGACCGCTTCGCGCATCCGGCCTTCGATGATGTCGTCGCTGTCCTGGCCACGGTTGGTCAGGCGCTGGCGCAAGGCCTGCTGGCTCGGTGGCAGGATAAAGATCGAGCGAGCCTGGGGCATCAGCTTGCGCACCTGCTCGGCACCTTGCCAGTCGATTTCCAGGATCAGGTCATGGCCTTCGTCCAGGGTCTGCTGCAGGTAGCTTTGCGAGGTGCCGTAAAGGTTGCCGAAGACTTCGGCACGCTCCAGGAAGTCGCCGTGTTCGGCCATCCTCACGAACTCTTCGCGGTCGACGAAGTGATAGTTCACACCGTTCACTTCGCCCGGACGCATGGCGCGGGTGGTGTGCGAGACCGAGACGCGGATCTGCGGTTCAGCGTCGATCAGGGCCTTGACCAGGCTGGTCTTGCCGGCGCCCGAGGGCGCGGAAATGATGTAGAGGGTGCCGGTGCTGTGGGTCATGTCGTTAGCCTTACTCAATGTTTTGCACTTGTTCGCGCATTTGCTCGATCAACACCTTGAGGTTGACCGCAGCCTGGGTGCTGCGCGGGTCGAAGGCTTTGGAGCCCAGTGTATTGGCTTCGCGGTTGAGCTCCTGCATCAGGAAGTCCAGGCGGCGACCGGCCGCACCGCCGGACTTGAGCACCCGGCGAACTTCGATGATGTGGGTGCTCAGGCGATCCAGTTCTTCGGCCACGTCGCTCTTTTGCGCGAGCATGACCATTTCCTGTTCCAGGCGCTGCGGGTCCAGTTCGGCCTTCATGTCAGTGAAGCGATCGAGCACTTTCTGGCGCTGGGTGGCGAGCATCTGCGGGACCAGCTCGCGCAGGGTGCTGACGTCTTCTTCAATGGACGTCAGGCGCTCGTTGATCAGTCGGGCCAATTCCGCACCTTCACGCTCGCGGCCGGCCTTGAGTTCCTTGAGCCCTTCGTTGAACAGCGCCATTGCCTCGGCGTTCAGCGCTTGCGGGTCGCTGGCATCGCCCACCAGCACACCCGGCCAGGCCAGGACTTCCAGTGGATTCAGGGCGGCGGGGTTTTTGATCAGGCTGGCGATGGTTTCGGCGGCGGCCACCAGTTGCGCGGCGCGCTCGCGGTCCACCTGGAGTGTCTTGCCGGCGCTTTCTTCGGTGAAGCGCAGGGTGCATTCCAGCTTGCCCCGGGACAGGCCCTGGCGCAGCGCCTCGCGCACGCCGCCTTCCAGGTCGCGGAAGGACTCGGGCAGGCGCAGGTGTGGCTCCAGGTAGCGGCTGTTGACCGAGCGCAGTTCCCAGCTCAGCGTGCCTTGGGCCCCGGCTTTTTCGACGCGGGCGAAGGCGGTCATGCTGTGCACCATGGAGGTTCCTCGCAATGAGGCGGCCACGACCGGCGGTCGTGGAGCCTGATATCTGTGAATAAAAGCCCAAGGGCAGCAAAGGCGCAGGATTGTAGCGCAGTGCGACGCATGCCCCAAACCGCGCGTGTGACAAAGCGCTGCAACCTGTCGGCCGGGGCTTCGGGAGGCTTGGCTCGCGTCGGCTTTTTAGAACGGCGCTACGTTTAACTGCCCTATGACGATTCACGGCTCTATAATGCTCGGCAGTTTTCCGTCCTCTGTACAGGTGTTCCCTATGAAACGTCCAAGTGGTCGCGCTGCCGATCAGCTTCGCTCGATCCGCATTACCCGCAACTACACCAAACACGCCGAGGGATCTGTACTGGTCGAATTCGGTGATACCAAAGTCATCTGCACGGTCAGCGTCGAAAACGGTGTGCCACGCTTCCTCAAGGGCCAGGGCCAAGGCTGGTTGACGGCCGAATACGGCATGCTGCCGCGCGCCACCGGTGAGCGGAACCAGCGCGAAGCCAGCCGTGGCAAGCAGGGCGGCCGGACCCTGGAAATCCAGCGCCTGATCGGCCGTTCGCTGCGGGCTGCGCTGGACATGTCCAAGTTGGGCGATGTGACGCTGTATGTCGACTGCGACGTGATCCAGGCCGATGGCGGTACGCGCACGGCGTCCATCACCGGCGCCATGGTCGCGTTGGTCGATGCCTTGAAAGTGATCAAGAAGCGTGGCGGCCTCAAGGGCGGCGATCCGCTCAAGCAGATGATTGCCGCGGTGTCGGTGGGCATGTACCAGGGCGAGCCGGTGCTGGACCTGGACTACCTGGAAGACTCCGCCGCCGAGACCGACCTGAACGTGGTCATGACCAGCGCTGGCGGCTTCATTGAAGTCCAGGGCACTGCTGAAGGCGCGCCGTTCCAGCCGGAAGAATTGAACGCTATGCTGGAGTTGGCGAAGAAAGGCATGAACGAAATTTTCGAACTGCAAAAGGCCGCATTGGCTGACTGAATTGTTTCGCGCTTCAGACAAGGAGAATGTCATGAGTGATGAGCAAGTCCTACTGCCCCAGCCCAGCAAGGAGGCGCGTCAATGGGCGATGTTCTGTCACCTGTCCGCCTTGCTGGGGATCTGGATTCCGTTCGGTACGCTGATCGGGCCGCTGGTGATCTGGCAGCTCAAGCGCGAATCCGACCCGTTCATCGATGCCCAGGGCAAGGAAGCGCTGAACTTCCAGATCACCGTGGCGATTGCCTCGGCGATCAGTCTGCTGCTGATGGTCGTGGTGATTGGCTTCTTCTTGTTCGGCCTGGTGGCCATTGGTGCGCTGGTGCTGACCATCATTGGCGGCGTGAAGGCGAATGAAGGGCAGCCGTATCGGTATCCGTTTACCTGGCGGTTGGTCAAATAACGATCAATCAGGTTCCTTTGTGGGAGCGAGCTTGCTCGCGATAGCGGCTGTTCATTCAATATTGATGTTGGCTGATCCACCGTCATCGCGAGCAAGCTCGCTCCCACAGTTGATTTTCAGTGGCCACAAAAAAACCGACATCTCTGTCGGTTTTTTTGTGGCTGCGCAAACGACACTCAGATCGTCAGCGTCCAGTCGTAATCCACGATCAACGGCGCATGCTGCGAGAACCGTGGTTGGCGCGGCAGGCGGGCGCTGCGTACGAAGCGGCGCAGGCCGGGCGTCAGCAACTGATAGTCGAAGCGCCAGCCGAGGTTGAGCATCTCGGCCTGTTCATTGTCTGGCCACCAGCTGTACTGGTCGCCTTCACGGCTGACTTCGCGCAGGGCATCGACATAACCCATGTTGCCAATGATCTCGTCCATCCAGGCCCGTTCCGGCGCCAGGAAACCTGGGGATTGTTGGCTGTCGCGCCAGTTCTTGATATCCAGCTTCTGTTGCGCCACGTACAGCGAGCCACAATAAATGTACTCGCGACGTTTGCGTCGCTGTTTATCCAGATAACGGGCGAAGTCGTCCATTAACTTGAATTTCTGATTCAAATCTTCATCGCCGTTCTGTCCCGAAGGGAGCAGTAAGGTCGCGATGCTGACCTTGTCAAAATCGGCTTGCAGGTAGCGCCCGTAGCGGTCCGCCGTCTCGAAACCGAGACCGTTGATGACAGCCTTCGGTTGCAGCCGCGAGTACAAAGCCACGCCACCCTGGGCGGGGACTTCGGCATCGCAGGCATAAAGGAAGTAACCATCCAGTTGGAAGGCTGCATCGTCCAGTTCAAAGGCGGAGGCGCGGGTGTCCTGCAGGCAGATGACGTCGGCATTCTGTGCTTGCAGCCAACTGAGCAAACCTCGCTCCACTGCAGCCTGAATACCATTGACGTTCACACTGATGATCCGCATAAATGGCCCCAAAAATCACGTGCGTGTATGATACACGGCGTGTACCTATTTAGCTAAATCCGTGGTATTTGGGGCTTTTTTCATGCAGGCGTATCAGCGCGATTTCATTCGTTTTGCCATCGATCGCGGCGTTTTGCGCTTCGGTGAGTTCACCCTCAAGTCCGGTCGCACCAGCCCGTACTTCTTCAATGCCGGCCTGTTCAACAGCGGTGCCGCCCTGGCGCAGCTGGGCCGTTTCTATGCGGCGGCCATCGTCGAGAGCGGCATCCCGTTCGACGTATTGTTCGGCCCGGCCTACAAAGGCATCCCGCTGGCCGCCACCACCGCCGTCGCCCTGGCCGAACACCACGACCGCGACCTGCCTTGGTGTTTCAACCGCAAGGAAGCCAAGGCCCACGGCGAAGGCGGCAGCCTGGTCGGCGCGCCGCTGACCGGCGATGTGCTGATCATCGACGACGTGATCACCGCCGGCACTGCCATCCGCGAAGTGATGCAGATCATCGCTTCCCAGGAAGGCGCCAAGGCAGCCGGTGTGCTGATCGCCCTGAACCGCCAGGAGCGTGGCAACGGTGAATTGTCGGCGATCCAGGAAGTGGAGCGCGACTTCGGCATTCCGGTGATCAGCATCGTGTCGCTGAACCAGGTGCTGGAATTTTTGGCCGACGACCCGCAGCTCAAGCAGCATTTGCCGGCGGTTGAGGCTTATCGGGCGCAGTTCGGCGTTTAAAAGACTAACTAGGAGGCCCTGCGAGACAGGGCCTTTTGTCCAGTGGTGCTCACTCCCGAAGGCGAAGAGCGCGCAGTAAAGCATCCACTTGTCCGAACGCATCCTGTTGCCACTGGTCCGGAGTCCTATCCTCAAGGATTTGGCTGTCTTCGACGAAACGCCTTACAGAGGTCGGGCCATAGCCTTCGGCCACATCAAATTTTTGGCAGATGTGTAGAAAGCCTTGCTCGCCACTTCCGGTTTCAATGACGGGGCGGCATTCTTCAGCGAGTGCCGCTATGCCACCTGGATAATTACGGACGCAATAGTAGATGTCGTAGGCGTCTTTTTGCTTATGTCGTCCGTTAAGGGCATAACCCTTCATCGCGAGCAGTGCCGGGATAGAGCAAACGGCAACCTCGACGCGATTTGTGCCTCCAGTTGGCATGGGGCCTTCAATGGCGACCATCTGATAGAACCGCGTTGCCAAATCGGCGCCATCGGCGCGTTGAACCGCAAAGTCATTGAGGATGGGTGGTTTATTTTGGATGATCTCGGCATCGCGAGGCATCAAGAAATCCACGATCACATTTATCGGGGCACCCCCATCATCCACGGGAACCTGGCGAACAAGTTGGAAACGTCGTAGTTCTCCTCTTTGCTCATACCCATTGCCCATCAGGGCCTCGACCAGTGTTGCGTACTCGCCATCGCCAAGTGCTTCTGCATCTAGGCTCAAGTCGACGTCGAGCGTACCCACATGTTGCATGTCATTATGGGCAAGGAGCAGCCATGGCACCGCTCCCCCGATCACTGCGAACTTACCTTTGAAACTTCCCAGAATCTGGCCCATTTCGACGAGCACCGCCTTCACTGCGGCCGTGGTCCTATCCTCATAGTCCGAGGCAGATTGAGGTTCTTGCGGCACTAACGGGGCCATGTCAATTTTTCCTGACGTAAATACTCAGCTGCTTCTTTTGCGCGTTCTCCGGCCACCGTCAAATCCAGATAAGTCTGAACCGGGCTGGTGCACAGCACGCCGGGTGCTGCCTCGACAGTATCCAGTAAAAGTCCTTCGTCCCTGGGAACGGTGATCACCACGTTTTCGCCCTTGGATGCAGGGACAAGCTGTAAAGCCTCGATCAGTCTATCCAGCCCTTCACTGTCCGCATAAAAGTATTGCGTGTTCACGCGGGCGTAGGGCGCGAGCCATTGCGCGGCGGAAAACGAGGAGAAAAGCATGCGCCCATTGCTTTGTTCGCCAATAACGCTCCGTGCCGCATTTTCCAGGGCGCTGCCATGTAAGGTGGTATAGAACTTTTTACGCTCCCCCGATGGAGGTTCGTAGGCCTCGACCCATGCATCCAGAAGGGCCTGGGGATCGCATAGGAATAATCCATTGCTTGTTACCCGCCCCCATTCTCGATCAAGCAGGGCGGTACGCACATTGCTGACTTGGCCCAAGCTTGCGCTGGCCGCTTCGGAGAGTTCAATTACCCGCCAGGCATGGGCCGGTTCGCGCAGCATTGCACGAAGGATCTGTGCTGATTTCGGCTTGAAGAGCGACTTCAGCTCCCTATGTTCTGCAGGCGGTTTGTCTGCAACTTGATGGTCGATGAATATGCCATCGAATGAAATCCAGGCATTACCCTCCAGATCCAAGTAACCGACACCTTTTTTCCGACATGCCTGCCTGGCAGCTGGTGAGAGATAGGGGGCGATTAAGATAGCGGTGACATCAATGTCCCACGCACTTACGTAGTCACGAAGCTGGAGGATGGCTGCGTTTACAAATCTGGGCTGCCCACTGGCTTTAACCTCGCAGACCAGAGAGCGAGATTTACCCGATATGGCTATTTCAACGATGAAGTCGGGGCTCCAGGCTTTTGTCTGCGGCGCGGCTTCCAGGCTTTTTATTTCGATGATTGGCACTTTGCGCAGGAGATTGCACAAAGCCTCTCTGGAGCTTTCTTCGAAGTGTTTCATTGGCAGAGCCCTTTTCAACGAATGTTGAAAATAAGCTTATTGGTGAAATTCGTCCATTATTTTCAATGCATCTGATTGTTTCAGCATTCGTTGAAATGGGTATTTATGATGAAAACATAACGCCTCTCGACATTTTCTGCGCGCAAAAAAATCGCGAGCCTCGCCAGCTCCAATTGGATATCGCAGATCCGAAAATCCAATTGGAGCTGTAAAGGTCGCGATCTGTTGCGTTTGCGGTATTAAGGACGCTTGCGATTGCTGATCAACGTACCCACACCCGTATCGGTGAAGATCTCCAGCAGGATCGCGTTCGGTACCCGGCCGTCGATGATCAGCGAGCTGCCGACGCCGCCCTGTACCGCTTCCAGCGCGCAGCGAATCTTCGGCAGCATGCCGCCGTAGATGGTGCCATCGGCGATCAGGTCGTCGACCTGTTGCGTCGACAGCCCGGTCAGGACCTTGCCGGTCTTGTCCATCAGGCCGGCGATGTTGGTCAGCAGCATCAGCTTTTCAGCTTTCAGTGCTTCGGCAACCTTGCCCGCCACCAGGTCGGCGTTGATGTTGTACGACTCGCCGTTGGCGCCCACGCCGATGGGCGCGATCACCGGGATGAAGTCGCCCTTGACCAGCAGGTTCAGCAGGTCGGTGTTGATGCCGACCACTTCGCCCACGTGGCCGATGTCGATGATTTCCGGCTGGGTCATCTCCGGCGTCTGGCGGGTGACGGTGAGTTTCTTCGCCCGGATCAGCTCGGCATCCTTGCCCGTCAGGCCGATGGCGCTGCCGCCATGGCGATTGATCAGGTTGACGATGTCTTTGTTGACCTGGCCGCCGAGGACCATCTCCACCACATCCATGGTCTGCGCGTCGGTGACGCGCATGCCGTCGATGAAATGGCTTTCGATCGACAGGCGCTTGAGCAGGTCACCGATTTGCGGGCCGCCGCCATGCACCACCACCGGGTTGATGCCCACGGCCTTCATCAGCACGATGTCGCGGGCGAAGCCGGTTTTCAGCTCCTCGCTTTCCATCGCGTTGCCGCCGTATTTGATCACCAGGGTCTTGCCGACGTAGCGTCGGATATAAGGCAACGCTTCGGACAGGACCTTGGCGGTATTGGCGGCGGCTTCGCGTTCGAGGGTCATTCAGGGCTCCGGTAGTGCTTCAAAAAATCAAAACGGTAGTTGGAGATCAGGTGCAACACGTTTGAGCTGGGTGTGGAACACGTCCTTGATGCGCTGCAGTTCGGCCTCGTTGTCGGCCTCGAAACGCAGCACCAGCACCGGCGTGGTGTTGGACGCGCGAACCAGGCCCCAGCCTTGTGGGTAGTCGACCCGTACACCGTCGATGGTGGTCAGTTCGGCGCCTTCGCCCCATTGGGCGTCGTGCAGTGCATCAATGATGCTGAATTTGCTCTCTTCGGTCACATGGATATTGATTTCTGGCGTAGAAATATCGTTCGGGAAGGTCGCAAACAGCTCTTCAGCACTGGATTTCTCCTTGCTGAGGATTTCCAGCAGGCGTGCGGCGCTGTAGATGCCGTCGTCGAAACCGAACCAACGCTCCTTGAAGAAGATGTGGCCGCTCATCTCGCCGGCCAGCAGGGCGCCGCTTTGTTTCATTTTTTTCTTGATCAGCGAATGGCCGGTTTTCCACATCAGCGGACGACCGCCGTATTCCTTGATCAACGGCACCAGGCGACGGGTGCACTTAACGTCGAAAATGATTTCGGCGTTCGGATTGCGTGCCACCACGTCGCGAGCGAACAGCATCAGCAGGCGGTCCGGGAATACCACGCTGCCGGTATTGGTCACCACGCCCACGCGGTCGCCATCACCGTCGAAGGCCAGGCCCAGGTCAGCGTTGGTTTCCTTGACCTTGGCGATCAGGTCTTGCAGGTTTTCCAGCTTGCCCGGGTCCGGGTGATGGTTGGGGAAGTTGCCGTCTACGTCGCAGAACAGCGGAATGACTTCGCAGTTCAGGGCTTCGATCAGTTGTGGGGCAATGACGCCGGCCGCACCGTTGCCGCAGTCGACCACCACTTTCAGGCGACGGGCGAGTTTGACGTCTTTGACGATCTCGTCGTTGTAGCGCTCGAGGATATCGACCTTGGTGATACTGCCTTGGCCGCTGCTCAGGTCGTTGGTCTTGAGGCGGGTGTGCAGGGCCTGGATCTGCTCGTTGGCGAGGGTGTCGCCGGCGATGACGATCTTGAAGCCGTTGTAGTTCGACGGGTTGTGGCTGCCGGTGAGCATCACGCCGGATTTACCAGCCAGCACGTTGGCGGCGTAGTACAGCGCCGGGGTCGGCACCAGGCCCACGTCGCTGACGTGGCAGCCGCTGTCGGCAACGCCTTTGATCAACTGCTCGACCAATTCCGGGCCCGACAAGCGGCCATCGCGGCCGACGGACACGTTCGGTTCGCCCTGGGCCAGGCTCTGGGAGCCAATGGCGCGGCCGATCCAGTAGGCGGTTTCGGCGGTGAGGGTTTCCGGTACCACGCCACGGATGTCGTAGGCGCGGAAGATGCTGTCAGGGAAGATCGGGGCGATTGCAGCTGGGGTGTTCATGGGCGGGGCGCTCTATCAGGAAAGTGACTGGACAGGCCGACGGGTAGCGTCGGCAGGCTCAAGCTGAAGGGTATGACGGCGTTTTTGACAGAGAGTTCGCGGTGGGAAAGTGCCATGAGACAGCGTTACCTCGAACACAGCGGCCTAATACGTTGATTCCGGATGGGAAAACCTTGCTCAGAGCTCTTGCGCATTCTTTGTCCTGAAACAGAAGCTTAACAAACGAGCCGGGCAGGACGCCCGGCTTGAAACAGCCGGATCAGTGGCTGCCCGAATGCCCGAAACCGCCGGCGCCGCGCTGGCTTTCGTCGAACTCTTCCACCAGTTCGAAGTGAGCCTGGACCACCGGCACCAGCACCAGCTGGGCGATGCGCTCGCCCACGGCAATGTTGAACGCCGTTTGACCGCGGTTCCAGCACGACACCATCAGTTCGCCCTGGTAATCGGAGTCGATCAGGCCGACCAGGTTACCCAGCACGATACCGTGCTTATGGCCCAGCCCGGAACGCGGCAGGATCAGCGCGGCCAGGCCCGGGTCTCCGATGTACACCGACAGGCCGGTAGGGATCAGCAAGGTCTGGCCCGGCTCCAGGATCGTGTCCTGCGTGAGCATTGCCCGCAGGTCGAGGCCGGCGGAACCCGGTGTGGCGTATTGCGGTAGCGGGAATTCGTTGCCGATGCGTGGATCGAGAATCTTGGCTTGTAAGGCGTGCATGAAAATTAAACCTGGTTTAGACGTTCGGCGATAAAAGTGACCAACTGGCGGGCAATCTTGCTCTTGCTGGTCTGGGCGAAAAGCGTGGCGTGCAACTGGCGGTCGATCACGCTGCAGGCGTTTTCTTCGCTGTTGAAGCCGATGCTCGGGTTGGCGACGTCGTTGGCAACGATCAAGTCCAGATTCTTGTCCTTGAGTTTGCGCGCGGCGTAGTCGAGCAGGTGTTCGGTCTCGGCGGCGAAGCCGACGCTGAAAGGGCGATCCGGGCGAGTGGCGATGGTGGCAAGGATATCCGGGTTGCGCACCATTTGTAGTAGCAGGCCGTCGCCGCTCGTAGGGTCTTTCTTCAATTTTTGTGGGGCGACGACTTCAGGGCGGTAATCCGCTACCGCCGCCGAGGCGATGAACAGGTCGCACGGGATGGCGGCTTCGCAGGCCGCGAGCATGTCCCGGGCGCTGACCACGTCGATGCGGGTGACCCGATCCGGGGTCGGCAGGTGCACGGGGCCGGTGATCAGCGTCACCCGGGCACCAGCCTCCACCGCCGCTTCGGCCAGGGCGAAACCCATTTTCCCGGAGCTGTGGTTGGTGATGTAGCGCACCGGATCGATGTTTTCCTGGGTCGGTCCGGCGGTGATCAGCACGTGTTTGCCGGTCAAGGCCTGGCGCTGGAAGCAGTCGGCGGCGCACTGGGCAAGGTCAGTGGCTTCAAGCATGCGACCCATGCCGACGTCGCCGCAGGCCTGGCTGCCGGAGGCTGGGCCGAAGACTTTCAGGTCACGGCTTTCGAGCAATTGCAGGTTGGCCTGGGTAGCGGGGTCGCGCCACATGGCCTGGTTCATGGCCGGGGCGACGGCGACCACGGCGTCGGTGGCGAGCACCAGCGTGGTCAGCAAATCATCGGCGATGCCCTGGGCCAGGCGAGCGATCAGGTCCGCCGTGGCTGGGGCGATCAACACCAGGTCGGCCCACTTGGCCAGTTCGATATGGCCCATGGCGGCTTCGGCCGCGGGGTCGAGCAAGTCCAGGTGAACCGGGTGCCCGGACAGTGCCTGCATGGTCAGCGGGGTGATGAACTCACTGCCGCCGCGGGTCATGACAACCCGTACTTCCGCGCCCTGGTCGATGAGTCGGCGAACCAGCTCGGCGCTCTTGTAGGCGGCAATGCCGCCGCCGACGCCCAGAACGATGCGTTTCCGATACAGCCGCTGCATAGGCCTGCCTTTCGAGTTCAATGGTCAGTGCAAGGCGAACCCCCATGGCAGCAGCTGCCAGGGTGCAAATCGCCTGCAAAAAAGATGGGCTACGATATCACAGCGACCGCTACGGAACAGCGGCGCCCAATTCACACGGAGGTGCTATGAGCATTCGCGATTGGCCTGCGGCGGAACGCCCGCGGGAGAAACTGCTGGACCAGGGCCCTGCAAGCCTGTCTGACGCCGAGTTGCTGGCGATTTTCCTGCGCACGGGCGTATCCGGCAAAAGCGCGGTGGACCTGGCGCGACACCTGCTGCATCAATTCGGCAGCCTGCGGGTTTTGCTGGAGGCCGACCTGCGTACCTTCAGCGCGCAACTGGGCCTGGGCCCGGCGAAGTTTGCGCAGTTGCAGGCGGTGCTGGAAATGGGCCGACGGCATCTGGCCGAAGACCTGCGCCGAGATTCGGTACTGGAGAGCCCGTTGGCGGTGCGCGACTACCTCAAGGCCATGTTGCGCCACGAACCGCATGAGGTATTCGGTTGCCTGTTCCTGGATTCACGTCACCGGGTATTGGCGTATGAGGCGCTGTTTCGCGGCTCTATCGACAGCGCCAGTGTCTACCCGCGGCAGGTGGTCAAGCGTGCCCTGGCCCACAACGCCGCTGCGCTGATCCTGTGCCACAACCACCCCTCCGGCAATACCGAGCCCAGCCAGGCCGACCGGCTGCTCACTGATCGACTGCAAGAGGCGCTGGAGTTGATCGATGTGCGGGTGCTCGACCATTTCATCGTGGGCGACGGGCAGCCGCTGTCGATGGCTGAGTATGGGTGGATGTAGGCGATATCGGGTGCTCAAAGATTCCTTTGTGGGAGCGAGCTTGCTCGCGATAGCGGTCGGTCAGTCAACATCGATGTCATCTGACATGACGCCATCGCGAGCAAGCTCGCTCCCACAGGGGTCACTGCAGTTTCAAACCATGCACACAACAGTCACTTGAGGCTGACCTTGGAATAATCCTGCCGCCCAAACGGGCTCACCGCATAACCCTGGACATCCTTGCGGGTCAGGGCGAAGGCAGTCGGGTGCGCCAACGGCAGCCACAGGGCCTGTTGCTGGATCTGCGCCTGGGCCTGTTCGTAGAGCTTGGTGCGCACGCCTTGTTCGCTGGTGGTCTTGCCGGCGCTGATCAGTTTGTCCAGGTCTGGGTTGCAGTAGCGGGCGAAGTTGGTGCCCGCCTTGACCGCCGCGCAGGAAAACTGCGGCGTGAGGAAGTTGTCCGGATCGCCGTTGTCGCCGGCCCAGCCCATGAACAGCAAGTCATGTTCGCCGGCCTTGGCGCGACGGATCAGTTCGCCCCATTCGATCACCCGGATTTCCGCCTGAATGCCGATTTCCGCCAGGTCGGACTGCAGCAATTGCGCGCCAAGGCTGGGGTTGGGGTTCAGCAGGCTGCCGGAAGGGCGGGTCCAGATAGTGGTCTGGAAGCCTTCTTTCAAACCGGCCTTGGCCAGCAGGTCTCGGGCCTTGGCTGGGTCATGGGCGTAGCCGGGCAAACTTTTGGCGTAGCTCCAGGTGTTCGGCGGGTAAGGGCCGTTGGCCGCTTCGGCGGTGCCTTCGAAGACGCTCTTGAGGTAGCTGGCCTTGTCGAAGGCGAGGTTGATGGCCTGGCGCACCTCGGGTTTGTCCAGCGGCGGATGCTGGCTGTTGATCGCCACGAACGCGGTCATGAAGGCGTCGGTGTGAGCCACATTCAGCGTAGGCTCTTGCTTGGCGGCTTGTACGTCCAGCGGCTTGGGCGACAGGGCGATCTGGCATTCGTTGCGGCGCAATTTCTGCAGGCGCACGTTGGCGTCCGGCGTGATGGCGAAGATCAGGGGATCTACTTGGGGCTTGCCGCCGAAGTAATCGCCGTTGGCCTTGTAGCGAATCGAAGCGTCTTTCTGGAAACGGTTGAAGACGAACGGGCCGGTGCCGATCGGCTGGCTGTTGAGTTTTTCCGGCGTGCCGGCCTTCATCAGCTGATCGGCGTATTCGGCCGAATAAATGGAGGCAAACCCCATGCTCAACGTCGCCAGGAAGGTCGAGTCGGCGTGATCGAGGGTGAAGCGCACGGTCAACGGGTCCAGTGCATCGATTTTCTTGATCAGCGCCGGCAGCTGCATGGACTGGGCATGGGGGAAACCGCTCTGCGCCACCTTGTGCCAAGGGTTCGCCGGGTCGAGCATGCGCTCGAAGCTGAATTTCACATCCTCGGCGGTCAGGTCGCGGCGCGGCGTGAAGTATTCGGTGTGGTGGAACTTGATCTGTGGGCGCAGCTTGAACACATAGGTCAGGCCGTCGGTCGAGACTTCCCAGTGGTCGGCCAGGCTGGGGACCACTTTGCCGCTGGCGGTGTCGAAATCCACCAGGCGATTCATCAGCACATCGGCGGAGGCGTTGGTGGTGGTCAGTGAGTTGTACTGGACGACATCGAACCCTTCCGGGCTGGCTTCGGTGCAGACGCTCAGGGCGGCGGCGAAGGCCTGCGGGGTGATCAGCAGAGGGGCGAGCAACAACGGTAGGGCAGCGAGGCGCATGGTCGGTTTCCTGTGCAAGTCGAAGGCCCATCTGCGAGTGCAGTCTGGAAAAGGCCTACCCTAGTGGGCTCGCTGGCAAATGACTATCCCCTTTTTACATTTTCCGGCACTCTGCGGCGACGGGATGGGTGGCCGGAACCTGCCGCACGTGAAAAAAACCTGCGTGCAGCGACGAGCGGTCAGGGGCCGTGCCAGCCTCTGCCCCAGCCGTCCGGGGCGGTGAGCCGATGTTTCTCCAGGAAGACAAATCACATCGGCTGTTGTTGCACTGTGGTCTTTCTGGTATAAAGCAGCGCTCTTTTCTAGGGGCCCGGTTCCTTCACTGTAGGTGTAGCCGGTAAGACCCTTAAAGAAACGCGGCGCCTGGCGCCAAATGACTGAGAGATTAAGCGGCCAACCCATGCCGGGTTGGGCATGTGGTTTTAGAGGGCTGAGGCATGTCGAGAGTCTGTCAAGTTACCGGTAAGGGTCCGGTGACTGGGAATAACATTTCCCACGCAAACAACAAAACCCGTCGTCGTTTCCTGCCGAACCTGCAGCATCACCGCTTCTGGGTTGAAGAAGAGAAACGTTTTGTGCGTCTGCGCGTATCTGCCAAGGGCATGCGTATCATCGACAAGCGTGGCATCAGTGTCGTGCTGGCCGAACTTCGTCGCGATGGCAAGGTTTAAGGGAGCTAATCATGCGTGAATTGATTCGTTTGATCTCGAGCGCCGGTACTGGTCACTTCTACACTACCGACAAGAACAAGCGTACTACCCCGGACAAAATCGAGATCAAGAAATATGATCCGGTTGTTCGCAAGCACGTGATCTACAAGGAAGGCAAAATCAAGTAATTGATTTTTCCTTCTTACGAAAAAGGCCCGTATCGCGAGATACGGGCCTTTTTTGTTGTTTTTTGGCCGACCAGGCGCTCATGGGAGCAGGCCTGAGGGGCAGCAAAGTCTCAGGCTTTGTGCTCGAACACCACATAAATCTTGCGGCATGGCTCCAGCACTTCCCAAGTGCCCTGGAAACCCGCCGGGATCACAAACCGGTCGCCGGCCCGCAGGGTCTTGGCATTGCCATCTTCGTCGCGCAGTACGGAAACGCCCTGGACGATTTCGCAGTATTCATGTTCGGTGTAATTGACCGTCCATTGGCCAACGGCGCCTTCCCATACGCCAGCGTTCATTTGCCCACAGGGGCTGCTGTAGTGGTTGAACACGGTTTGCTCGGGATCGCCCTTGAACACTTTGGCCGGGTCCGGGCGATAACGCTCGGCGGTGGTATTGGCCTGGCTGAAGTCGACGATGTCCTGAATGCTCATGCGGTTGATCCCCAGTGATCGCTTGGAAGGCCTCGAGTCTATGTTTATTAAAACGAACATCGCAAGGCTGTTTGCCGCGGTTGTGTCAAATATATTGAAACATGACCGGCCGCTGGTTTAGGGTGGCGGGTGCCCCATGCCAAAAAAAGCGCCCAACCAGGCTGGCCGGGAATTCTTGAAACGCTGCGCATTGCGTGGCGTTCGTACTCAATAAGAGGAGGACACACGCATGACCACCCTGACTCGTGCCGACTGGGAGCAACGCGCCCGCGACCTGAAGATCGAAGGCCGCGCCTTCATCAACGGTGAATACACCGATGCGGTGTCCGGCGAAACCTTTGATTGCCTCAGCCCGGTCGATGGCCGCCTGCTGGGCAAGATTGCCAGTTGCGACGTCGCCGACGCCCAGCGTGCTGTCGAAAACGCCCGGGCGACGTTCAATTCCGGCGTCTGGTCGCGCCTGGCGCCGAGCAAACGCAAAGCCACCATGATCCGTTTCGCCGGCCTGCTCAAGCAGAACGCCGAGGAATTGGCCCTGCTCGAAACCCTGGACATGGGCAAACCGATCAGCGACTCCCTGAACATCGACGTTCCTGGCGCGGCGCAAGCGTTGAGCTGGAGCGGTGAAGCCATCGACAAGATCTACGATGAAGTGGCCGCGACCCCGCACGACCAATTGGGCTTGGTGACACGCGAGCCGGTGGGCGTCGTGGGCGCTGTCGTACCGTGGAACTTCCCGTTGATGATGGCCTGCTGGAAGCTTGGCCCGGCGCTGTCCACCGGTAACTCGGTGGTGCTCAAGCCGTCGGAAAAATCCCCGCTGACCGCCATCCGTATCGCTGCCCTGGCGGTCGAGGCCGGCATTCCGAAAGGCGTGCTGAACGTGCTGCCTGGCTACGGCCACACCGTCGGCAAGGCCCTGGCCCTGCACATGGACGTCGATACGCTGGTGTTCACCGGCTCCACCAAGATCGCCAAGCAACTGATGATTTACTCCGGTGAATCCAACATGAAGCGCATCTGGCTGGAGGCCGGCGGCAAGAGCCCGAACATCGTGTTCGCCGATGCCCCGGACCTGCAAGCCGCCGCTGAATCCGCCGCCAGCGCCATCGCGTTCAACCAGGGCGAAGTCTGCACCGCCGGCTCGCGTTTGTTGGTGGAGCGCTCCATCAAGGACACGTTCCTGCCCCTGGTGATTGAAGCCCTCAAGGGCTGGAAACCGGGCAATCCCCTGGACCCGGCAACCAATGTCGGTGCCTTGGTGGATACCCAGCAGATGAACACCGTGTTGTCCTACATCGAGGCCGGTCACAATGACGGCGCCAAACTGGTGGCCGGTGGCAAGCGGATTCTCGAGGAAACCGGTGGCACCTATGTTGAGCCGACGATTTTCGACGGTGTGAGCAACGCGATGAAAATCGCCCAGGAAGAGATTTTCGGTCCGGTGTTGTCCGTCATCGCCTTCGACACCGCTGAAGAAGCCATCCAGATTGCCAACGACACGCCGTACGGCCTGGCCGCGGCCGTATGGACCAAGGACATCTCCAAGGCTCACCTGACCGCCAAGGCCCTGCGTGCCGGCAGCGTTTGGGTCAACCAATATGATGGCGGCGACATGACCGCGCCGTTCGGTGGTTTCAAGCAATCGGGCAATGGTCGCGACAAGTCGCTGCATGCATTCGACAAGTACACCGAGCTGAAGTCGACCTGGATCAAGCTCTGACAGTGGCGGCCCCGGATCCAGTCCGGGGCTACATGTCACGCAGGTCATTGTGGGAGCGGGCTTGCTCGCGAAAGCGGAGTGTCAGTCAACTTAGCTGTTGAATGTGAAACCGCCTTCGCGAGCAAGCCCGCTCCCACATTTGCTTTGCGCAGGACTGAAAGATAACTGTCCACAGGAGCGTGGAAATGCGTTGGGCGACCTATTTCGCCGTGCTGGCGTCTGTCCTGAGTGTCGGCCTGGCCCTGGGCGTGAGCATGCCGCTGGTATCGCTGCGTCTAGAGAGCTGGGGCTATGGCTCGTTTGCCATTGGGGTGATGGCCGCCATGCCGGCGGTTGGGGTGTTGGTCGGGGCCAAGGTGTCGAGCCGGCTGGCGGCACGGTTCGGCACGGCGGCGTTGATGCGCCTGTGCCTGTGGGGCGGTGCGGTGTCCATCGGGTTGCTGGCGTTGTTGCCCAGTTATCCGGTCTGGCTGGTGCTACGGCTGGTGATTGGCGTGGTCCTGACCCTGGTTTTCATCCTCGGTGAAAGCTGGATCAATCAACTGGTCATCGAACGGTGGCGTGGGCGACTGGTGGCGCTGTATGGCAGCAGCTACGCCCTGAGCCAACTGTCGGGTCCGTTGCTGCTCGGTGCGCTGGGGACCGGTCATGATTACGGTTTCTGGGTGGGTGTCGGTTTGCTGCTGGTCTCGCCATTGCTGTTGCTGGGGCGTGGCGGGGCGCCCGCCAGCGAGGCCAGCAGCGTTACTTTCGCAGATTTGTGGACGTTTTGCCGAGGCTTGCCGGCCATTGCCTGGGCCGTGTCGTTGTTCGCGGCGTTCGAAGCGATGATCCTGACTCTGTTGCCGATTTATTGCCTGCGCCAAGGCTTCAGCGCCGACATCGCGTTGGCGATGGTCAGTACGGTGGTGGTCGGTGACGCCTTGCTGCAGTTGCCCATCGGCGCCCTGGCCGATCGCCTGTCTCGCCGGTCGTTGTTCACCGGCTGTGCAGTGGCACTGACGTTATCGAGCCTGGCGGTGCCATTGCTGATCGATACGGTGCTGATCTGGCCACTGTGGGTGCTGTTTGGCGCCAGCGCAGGCGGTTTGTTTACCTTGTCGCTGATCCTGATCGGCGAGCGTTACCGCGACGATGCGCTGGTGCGGGCCAACGCCCATGTGGCGCAGCTGTGGGGGATTGGCTGCCTGGTCGGCCCGCTGGTGGCGGGGGCGGGCAGTCAGTGGATCAGTGGGCATGCGCTGCCGTTGTTCATGGCGGCGGGGGCGTTCGGGTTGGTGATCCTGTTGTTGCGCCAAGGGGCATTTGGGGCGACCCAACCTGCCTGAGCAGCACCCGGTTTGTGCAGGCCTACAGCATCTGTTCCAGTCCGATGGTCGTGCTGAACCAGGCATTGAACCGGCGCCACCAGCTGCCCGGTTCGCGGTCCAGGTCATGCAATTTGCCGTTGTCTTCGGTCGTCCACACCAGCCTTCCATTTTCCAGGCGGGCCTGATAACTCAAGGCCGGCGCCATGCCTTGCAAGGCCAGTTCACGCACTTGACCGGCGAGTTCCGGGCTGTCCACCAGTACGCCGACTTCGGTGTTCCACAGCACTGAGCGTGGGTCGAAATTGAACGAGCCAATGAAGGATTTCTGGCGGTCAAAAATGATCGCCTTGCTGTGCAGGCTCGAGTCCGATTCGCCGTAGGACTTGCTGTAGAACAGGTGAGGGCTGCTGCCTGTGTCGCCCGGTTGCCGTCGCAACTCGAACAGGTGTACGCCATGTTGCAGCAGCGCCTTGCGATAGGGCGCATAGCCGCCATGCACCGCCGGCACGTCAGTGGCCTCCAGGGCGTTGGTCAGAAGGCTCACCGACACTCCGGCATCGGCGCGGCTGGTCAGGTACACCAGGCCTGTCTGGCCAGGCACGAAATAGGCCGAAATCATGATCAGTTCTTTACTGACACCCGTCAGCTCCGGGGCCAGTTGCGTGGTCAGCAACAGGTGTGGATCCGGCTCACCTTTGGCCAGCACCTTGCTGGGCGCGTCCCACAGGGCCTTGTTCCAGGCCCAGACCAACTCATTGCGCCAGATGTCCAGGCGTGGCTGGGTTTTGTAGCGGGTCAACTGCTGATAGAGCGCGTGGTTCTCTTTGTGCGTCTGCTCCATCGACTCTTGCAGGCGCAAGCGGCTGTTGGCCAGGTCCTTGGGGGTTGGGCGGTGGGACAGGAATTGCTCGATGGGTTTGCTCAGGGCGCTGTTCCAGTATTGGTCGAAGCCGTGCCCCAGTTGTTCGGCCACCGGCCCGACGCTGAGCAGATCGATGTCGGTGAAGTTCAGGTTGGGTTCGGCGTCGAAATACTCGTCCCCCAGGTTGCGACCGCCGACAATGGCCATGCTGTTGTCCGCCAGCCATAGCTTGTTGTGCATCCGGCGATGTTGCTGCGACAGATTCAGCAGGCGCCCGAGACCACGCGTCACGCCGGTGGCGCGTCCCAGGTGCAGTGGATTGAACAGGCGAATCTGGATTTGCGGATGAGCGGCGAGGGTGGCGATGATCTGGTCCTGGCCATCGCTGGTGGTGTCATCCAGCAGGATTCGCACGCGTACGCCCCGGTCGGCGGCCTTGAGCAGTTCATCCACCAGCATCCGCGTGCTGATGCCGTCGTGAACGATGTAGTACTGCAAGTCCAGGCTGCTTTGGGCGTTGCGAATCAGCTCCGCCCGGGCGGTAAAGGCATCGGTGCTGTCCGAGAGCAGGCGAAAACCCGACTGCCCTTCATGGGGCGCGGCCTGGGCCTGGACCGAGCGACCGAATGAAGATTCGGAGGCCGGTAACGCCTGGGAGGGCTCGCGGGTGACATCAAAGCTGGCGCAGCCGCTCAGTAGCGCGGCGACAAACAGAAGCACATGCAGGATCGGGCTGGATCTCACGTAGGATCGTTCCGCTTGTTTGCGTTGATCGGCTATTGGGTGCTGCTTCTTTGCGTACAGTTCAGACGGTGTCGCACCGGGTTTCGTTCAACAGCGCGATAGCGGCGGCACCGACTTTGCGGACAGCCTCTTCGATCTGTGCCGTTGGCTTGGCAGCGTAGTTCATGCGCAGGCAATTGCGGTACTTGCCTGAGGCCGAAAAAATACTGCCGACGGCCACCTGCACGCCTTGGTCGAGGAGGACTCGATTGAGCTTGAGCGTATCGAAGCCATCCGGCAATTCGACCCACAGCATGAAGCTGCCTCGCGGGCGACTGGCGCGGGTTCCCAGCGGAAAATAGCGGCTGACCCAGTCGATCATCACGTCACGATTGCGCTGGTATTGTGTGCGCATCCGCCGTAAATGCGGTTCGAAATGCCCGCCTTTCAGGAATTCGGCAATGGCGATCTGCGGTTGTGGCGCGGTGGAGCCCGTGCTGATGTATTTCATATGCAGAACCCGCTCCAGGTAGCGGCCCGGTGCGACCCAGCCAATTCGCAGGCCCGGTGCCAGGGTCTTGGAGAAAGAGCTGCAGAGCAGGACGCGGCCGTCTTCGTCGAAGGACTTGATCGTGCGTGGTCGTGGGTAGGTGTAGGCCAATTCGCCATACACATCGTCTTCGATAATTGCCACGTCGAAGCGCTGCGCCAGGGTCAGCAGGGCGCGCTTGTTGGCCTCGGGCATGATGTAGCCCAGCGGATTATTGCAACTGGGGGTCAACTGTATGGCCTTGATTGGCCATTGCTCCAGTGCCAGTTCCAGTGCGTCCAGGCTGATGCCGGTCAGCGGATCGGTGGGGATTTCCAGGGCCTTCATGCCCAGGCCCTTGAGGGTTTGCATGGCCCCGTGAAAGCTGGGCGAATCCACCGCGACGATGTCGCCTTGTTCGCAGGTGGCGCGGATGCTGACGGACAGCGCTTCGTGACAGCCTGTGGTGACGATCAGGTCGCCGGGGTCCAGCTGGCAGCCGGAGTCCAGTGACAGGCGGGCGATCTGCTCCCGCAGCGCGAGGTTGCCGTAGATGTTGTCGTAATACAGGCCGGGCATGTCTTGCCGACGACTGATCTGCGCCAGGCTGCGCAGCAGCGGTTTCATGGTCGGCGAATGAATGTCCGGCATGCCGCGCCCCAGTTGCACCACATCCGCACGCGGCACAGCGCGTATCAGCTCCAGCACTTGGTCCCATTGGGAAATATCCACTGGTCGCTGGGCCGGCCGGCCTACCGCTGGCAGGTCTGGCAGTTCGCGGCTGGCCGGTACGAAATAGCCGGATTTGGGTTTCGGCATCGCCAGCCCGCTGTCCTCCAGCACGCGATAGGCCTGCTGCACCGTACTCAGGCTGACCCCATGTTCCGTGCTCAAGGCGCGCACGGATGGCAGCCGGTCGCCGGGGCGGTAGAAGCCCTGTTCGATGCGGGTACCGAGTAATTCGGCGAGGTTCACGTACAGGGTCATTGTGTGCTCCCAATGAGATGGACAACGGCAACCAATACAGTTGAGCCAGAAAAAGATGATTCAGTCGCGAAAAAGCTAAATCTGTATGTTTATAAAATATACCGGTTGAATCTGTATTGCTTTAGACCGTCCGCGCATCATGAAACCTCTGGCAACCCAAGTAAACAGGAGCGATCAAAATGAACGGCTTGAGCGATGTGCGGCTGACGTTACACAGTCAGGAACTGGCGGCAGGGCGGGAGAAGGAGCTGCGCGATGCGATGTTGCGCAACGCGCCGTCCTGCCTGGGTCGCTGGGGCCTGTTCTGGCATCGCCTGCATACACGCAAAGCCTTGCTGGAGCTGACACCCGAACAGTTGCGTGATATCGGGCTGAGCCCGGAGCTGGCGCGGGAGGAGGGGCTCAAGCCGTTCTGGCGGCTTTGAAGCGTGATTCGTTGGACGCAGAAACCTTGTGGCGAGGGGATTTATCCCCGTTGGGGCGCGAAGCGGCCCTGGAACCTGATAACTCGGTGTATCAGATTCGCTTTGGGGGCCGCTTCGCAGCCCAGCGGGGATAAATCCCCTCGCCACAGACAGTAGGTGCCCGGCTCCATTGGCGGGTACCCGCAGGATTAAACCAACTCTTTGAACCTATGCCACAACATCCCCAGCGCCAACAGCGGCGAACGCAGGTGCCTGCCGCCAGGGAAGGTCATGTGCGGCACCCGGTCGAACAGATCGAACCCACCGCTTTGCTGGCCGCTGATGGCCTCGGCCAACAGCTTGCCCGCCAGGTGCGTGGCGTTCACGCCATGGCCGGAGTAGGCCTGGGCGTAATACACATTGGGTTGGTCCTTGAGCCGGCCGATCTGCGGCAAGCGGTTGGCGCCGATGCCGATCATCCCGCCCCATTGATAGTCGATCTTCACATCCGCCAGTTGAGGGAAAACCTTGAGCATCTTCGGACGCATGTAGGCGCCGATGTCCTGCGGGTCGCGGCCCGAGTAATGACAGGCGCCGCCGAACAGCAAGCGTCGATCCGCCGAAAGCCGGTAATAGTCCAGCGCCACCCGCTGATCACAGACGGCCATGTTCTGCGGCAACAAGGCCTGTGCCTGGTCCTGGCTCAAGGGTTCGGTGGCGATGATGTAGCTGCCGGCGGGTAGCACTTTGCCGCTGAGCTGCGCATTGAGCCCACTGAGGTAGGCGTTGCAGCCCAGCACCAGGGTCTTGGCACGGACGGAACCCTGTTGGGTATGCGCCTTCACTTCGGGGCCGTAATCGATGCGCGTGACCGCCGATTGCTCGAACAGCCTGACGCCCAGTTGCTGCGCGGCGGCGGCTTCCCCCAGGGCCAGGTTCAATGGGTGCAAATGGCCCGAACCCATGTCGATCAGGCCGCCGACGTAGCGATCCGAACCCACGACGCTGTGCATTTCATGGGCTTGCAGCAGCCGGGTCTGATGGCGATAACCCAGGCTGCGCAGCTCTTCGGCCTCCTGCGCGAAGCCTTCCAGGTCGCCGGGCTTGTTGGCGAGGTCGCAGTAACCCCAGGTCAGGTCGCAGGGGATCTGAAAACGCTCGACGCGTTGTCGGACGATTTCCACGGCTTCCAGCCCCATGAGTTTCATCTGGCGTACGCCGTCGGCACCGATGATCGGGGTGAACTGATCGAGGCCATGGCCGACGCCGCGAATCAACTGGCCGCCGTTACGCCCGCTGGCGCCCCAGCCAATTTTGTGCGCTTCGAGCAGCACCACGCGCATGCCGCGCTCGGCCAGTTCAATCGCCGTGTTCAGCCCGGAAAACCCGCCGCCGACCACGCAGACATCCGCTACCAGATCACCTTGCAGCGCCGGATGGTCCGGTTGCGGCAGGCTGCTGGCAGCGTAATAAGAGGCGGCGTGCGCGTGGTTCGGGACAGGTTGCTGAACACGGGCGTTCATGTGCGTAATCCTGATTATTGTGTTTGAGAAATTTTACGGAGCATAAGCCGTGGCTTCATGGGTGGGCAACACCGGTCGGCTGGCGCTGTCTGGGCTAAGGCTTTTAGGGCAGAATCGTGAACTGTCCCACCTCGGTAACCGCCTCGATGAGCTGCAACAGTCAAAAAATTCGTACGCTGCGCCAACAGATTCCCTCGTTCGAGTGCGTACCGGGTTGCCATGACTGCTGTGGTCCGGTGACCACTTCTCCCGAAGAAATGGCCCGCTTGCCGCGTAAAAGTCGTGCCGAACAGGACGCGGCCATGGAGTCACTCGATTGCGTGCACCTGGGGCCGAACGGCTGCACGGTGTATGACGAGCGGCCGCTGATCTGCCGGCTGTTCGGCACCACTGCAACGCTGCCGTGCCCCAACGGACGGCGGCCGGTGGAGCTGATCCATCCGCGGGTCGAAAAGCAGATTCATGAATACATGGCTGCTAATCGCCAGGTCCTGGTCTAGCGCTCTCCCACGCTCTGCGTGGAATGATCGATGCCAGGCTCAATCGGGAATCGGCAGGTTCAAGCTCTCCTTCACCTCTTCCATCACGATGTAGCTCTTGGATTCGCGCACGTGGGGCAGCTTGAGCAGGATGTCGCCCAGTAGCTTGCGGTACGAAGCCATCTCGGAAATCCGCGCTTTCACCAGGTAGTCAAAATCCCCCGACACCAGGTGGCATTCCAAGACATGGGGCAATTTCAGCACTGCGCGTCGGAATTCTTCGAAAGTGTCGCCGGACTTGTAGTCGAGGCTGATCTCGACGAACACCAGCAGGCTGCCCTTCAAGTGTTGCGGGTTGAGCCGGGCGTTGTAGCCCATGATGATCCCTTCACGCTCCAGGCGCCGCACCCGCTCGGTGCAGGGCGTCGTGGAGAGGCCGACCTTTTCCCCCAGCTCGGTAAAGGAAATCCGCCCGTCCGCCTGGAGGATGCGCAGGATGTTGCGGTCGATCTTATCCAGCTCGCGTTTGGTCTGGGTATTGGTACGCACAGGTGATGCGCCTCCATGAAAAGGGTTTTTGCCGAGAATTCTCGCCAAATATAGGCAGTTATATAGTGAAAAGCACTGGCTAATCTTTTTTACACTGCGTTCATCAAAGCTTTGTATAACAAACGTCAGCGGTTATCCGCGATGAGGGCATCAACATGCGCGTTCTGGTCTTGGGTAGCGGCGTCATCGGTACCGTCAGTGCTTATTACTTGGCCCGGGCCGGGTTTGAAGTCGTCGTGGTCGATCGGCAACCGGCGCCAGCCATGGAAACCAGCTTCGCCAACGCTGGCCAGGTGTCGCCGGGTTACGCCTCGCCGTGGGCCGCGCCGGGTGTGCCGCTCAAGGCCATCAAGTGGCTGTTGCAGCGCCACGCACCGCTGGCAATCAAGGCCACCGCCGACATCGACCAGTACCTGTGGATGGCGCAGATGCTGCGCAACTGCACCGCCAGCCGCTATGCAATCAACAAGGAGCGCATGGTCCGCTTGTCCGAGTACAGCCGTGATTGCCTCGACGAGTTGCGCGCCGAAACGGGGATTGCCTACGAAGGCCGCAGCCTGGGGACTACCCAACTGTTCCGCACCCAGGCACAGCTCGACGGCGCGGCAAAAGATATCGCGGTGCTCAAAGAGTCCGGTGTGCCGTTCGAAGTGCTCGATCGCGCGGGCATTGCCCGGGTCGAGCCGGCCCTGGCCAATGTCACCGACATTCTGGCCGGTGCCTTGCGCCTGCCTAACGACCAGACCGGTGACTGTCAGATGTTTACCACGCGCCTGGCGGAAATGGCCGTGAAGCTCGGTGTGCAGTTCCGCTTTAACCAGGATATCCAGCGCCTGGACTTCGCCGGTGACCGCATCAACGGCGTCTGGATCGACGGCAAGCTGGAAACCGCCGACCGTTACGTCCTGGCCCTGGGCAGCTACTCGCCGCAGTTGCTCAAGCCCCTTGGAATCCGCGCACCGGTCTATCCGCTCAAGGGCTATTCCCTGACCGTGCCGATCACCAACCCGGCGATGGCACCGACCTCGACGATTCTCGACGAAACCTACAAGGTTGCGATCACCCGGTTCGACAACCGTATTCGCGTGGGCGGGATGGCGGAAATCGCCGGTTTTGACCTGTCTCTCAACCCACGGCGACGCGAAACCCTGGAGATGATCGTCAACGACCTTTATCCTCAGGGCGGCAATCTGGCCGAGGCCAGTTTCTGGACCGGCTTGCGCCCGACCACCCCGGACGGCACGCCAATCGTGGGTGCGACACCTTTCAAGAACCTGTACCTGAACACCGGCCACGGCACCCTCGGATGGACCATGGCCTGTGGTTCCGGTCGCTTGTTGGCGGACCTGATGGCGAAGAAAAAGCCGCAGATCAGCGCCGAAGGCCTCGATATTTCCCGTTATGGCAGCAAACACCAGGAGTCCGCAAAACATGTCAATCCAGCGCCAGCTCACCAATGACCGCATGAGCCAGGTTGTCGTGCACAACGGCACCGTTTACCTGGCGGGGCAGGTCGGCGACGACATGAGCGCCGGTATCGAGCAGCAGACCCGCGAATGCCTGGCCAATATCGAGCGTTTGCTGGACCTGGCCGGGACTGACAAGAATCGTCTGCTGTCGGTGACGATTTACCTGAAGGACATTGAGGCCCATTTCGAAGGCATGAATTCGATCTGGGACCAGTGGCTGCCCAAAGGCGTTGCCCCGGCCCGTGCCACAGTGGAAGCCAAGCTATGCGAACCGGAGATTCTGGTGGAGCTGTCCGTTGTGGCCGCGCTGCCTTAATACCTGGCAAAAAGATCCCTCTCCCGGTGCTGTTGGTGGTCAAGCCCATCAGCCAGCACCGGTTTTTTATCCCATGACCGCCTAGAAGCCTGCCGCCATGCGTCCTGCCCGTGCCCTGATCGACCTTCAAGCCTTGCGTCACAACTACCAATTGGCCCGCGATGTCACAAGAGCCAAGGCCCTTGCGGTGATCAAGGCCGACGCTTATGGACACGGCGCGGTGCGCTGCGCCGAGGCTTTGCAGGACACGGCCGATGGGTTCGCCGTGGCGTGTATCGAAGAGGCGTTGGAACTGCGGGCCGGCGGGATTCGTGGGCCGGTCCTGCTGCTGGAGGGTTTCTTCGAGGCCGATGAGCTGCCGTTGATCGTCGAGCATGATTTCTGGTGCGTGGTGCATTCGTTGTGGCAGCTCGAAGCGATTGAAAACGCGACGCTGAGCAAGCCGATCACGGTCTGGCTCAAGCTCGATTCGGGGATGCACCGGGTCGGGTTGCACCCGGCGGACTACCAGGCGGCCTATCGTCGACTGCTGGCCAGCGGCAAAGTGGCGAAGATTGTGCTGATGAGCCACTTCGCCCGCGCCGATGAACTGCACGATCCCAGCAGCACCGAGCAACTGGCCGTGTTCGAGGCGGCTCGCCAGGGGCTGGCGGCAGAGATCAGCCTGCGCAATTCCCCGGCGGTGCTGGGCTGGCCGCAGATGCCCAGCGACTGGGTGCGACCGGGCATCATGCTCTACGGTGCAACCCCCTTCGACGAGCCCAACACCGTCGCCGCGCGCCTGCAACCGGTGATGACCCTGGAATCGAAGATCATCTGTGTGCGTGAATTGCCCGCCGGCGAGCCGGTGGGCTACGGTGCTCGCTTCGTGACCACGCAACCGACCCGGGTCGGGGTGGTGGCCATGGGTTATGCCGACGGCTACCCGCGTCAGGCGCCGAACGGCACGCCGGTGCTGGTGGATGGGCAGCGCAGCCAACTGGTCGGGCGGGTGTCAATGGACATGCTGTGTGTCGACTTGACCTCTATTCCCCAGGCTGGGCTCGGTTCGACCGTGGAGTTATGGGGCAAGAACATCCTCGCCAGCGACGTCGCCAAGGCTGCCGACACGATTCCTTACCAGATTTTCTGCAACCTGCGCCGGGTGCCAAGGCTCTATTCCGGGCGCTGAGGCAACGCGCAAGCTACCGAAAGTCGCTTCACCGCACAGGATTCGGGCCAAAGTGTTGTAAATACTGAACGCTGTCGCCATGATAACGCTCACTTTCCACACAACCTGATTCCCTGGAGGCTCCAGCATTGGACGTCGGTGAACGACTGCAATCCATTCGTAAACTCAAAGGCCTTTCCCAGCGTGAACTCGCCAAGCGCGCGGGCGTCACCAACAGCACTATTTCGATGATCGAGAAGAACAGCGTCAGCCCCTCGATCAGCTCGCTGCGTAAGGTCCTTGGCGGGATTCCCATGTCCATGGTCGAGTTTTTCTCCGAGGAAATCCTTCAGGAGAAACCCACTCAGATCGTCTACAAAGCCAACGAACTGATCGACATCTCCGACGGCGCCGTGACCATGAAGTTGGTGGGCAGGGCACACCCGAGCCGGGCGATTGCCTTCCTGAACGAAATCTATCCGCCTGGCGCCGACACCGGTGACGAGATGCTCACCCATGAGGGCGAGGAAACCGGGATTTTGGTGGAAGGGCGGCTGGAGCTGGTGGTCGGCGCCGAAACTTTCGTGCTCGAAGCGGGCGACAGCTACTATTTCGAGAGCACCAAGCCACACCGTTTCCGTAATCCGTTCGATGTGCCGGCGCGACTGATCAGCGCAGCTACACCGGCCAATTTCTAGAAAAAGAGGCGCCGAGCCGTACGGCAACGGCGCCCAAGGAATGAGCCGTCATTGCAAACAAGACCCTTGCGACTTTGGGGTTGTTTCAGTGTGACGGGCTTACCGCTATACTTGCGCCCGCCTGCAAACCGTGGCCGCAGGCGTGACTAGCCACCATTGAGGGTGTACGCGTGAACCTAATTATGAAAATGCTGGCTGCACCAGCAACCGTATTGGCCCTATGGGCTGCGAGCGCTCAAGCGGCGCCCAACGACGAAATCGCCAAGCGCCTAGAACCCGTCGGCCAGGTTTGCGTTCAGGGGAAGGAATGCAAAGGCATGGAAGTCGCCGCTACCGCGGGTGGCGCTGGCGGAGCCAAGGAGCCGGCCGATGTCATTGCAAAACACTGCAATGCTTGCCACGGCACTGGCCTGCTGGGCGCCCCGAAAGTGGGTGACGCAGCCGCTTGGGGCGAAAGGGCGAAAAAAGAAGGTGGTGTTGATGGCCTGCTGGCCAAAGCTATCTCTGGCATCAATGCCATGCCGCCTAAAGGCACTTGTGCCGACTGCTCGAATGACGAGCTCAAGGGCGCCATTAAAAAGATGTCTGGCCTGTAACAGCCTGCATCTATCCAAAAAAGCCGCTTTCGAGCGGCTTTTTTGCGCCTGGGATTTTTCAGGGCTGTTCAGCGCAACCAACTCCCGGCAAGCTCGGTCCAACCCACATTCATGGAATGTCCTGGAGGGTCGGATGGTGCAGTTGTGTTCAATCGAACAGGTGGTGGACGACGTGCTCGAGCGCCTGCCCGCGCATATTCACCTCGGCATGCCCTTGGGGCTGGGCAAGCCCAACCTGTTCGCCAACGCGTTGTACCGGCGTATCGCACAATTGCCTGAACGCCAACTGACCATTTACACGGCCTTGAGCCTGGGCCGGCCGAAGCTGGGCGATGGTTTGCAGAAGCGCTTTCTCGAGCCCTTCGTCGAGCGCGTCTTCGGCGACTACCCCGAACTGGATTACCTCGCTGACCTGCATCAGGACAGCCTGCCGGCCAACATCCGGGTCGAACAGTTCTTCATGCAGCCCGGCAGCCTGCTGCACAGCGCCTCGGCCCAGCAGAGCTATGTCAGCAGCAACTACAGCCACGCCGCCCGGGACATCAACGCCGCCGGCTTGAACCTGGTGGCGCAACTGGTGGCGAGTGACCCCGAACATCCAGATCGCCTGAGCCTGAGCTGCAACCCGGACATCACCCTCGACCTGTTGCCGATGATCGCCAAGCGGCGCGCAGCCGGGGAGACCATCCTGATGGTGGGCCAGGTTCACAGCGATTTGCCCTATATGCCGGGGGACGCGGAGATCGGCATCGACGGTTTCGACCTGTTGATCGATGAGAAGGACAGCCACACATTGTTTTCCACACCGAACATGCCGGTGGGGTTCCAGGATCATCTGATCGGCCTGCACGCCAGCACCCTGGTGCGCGACGGTGGGACGCTGCAGATCGGCATCGGCGCCATGGGCGACGCGTTGACGGCGGCGCTGCTGGCGCGCCAGGCCGATAACGCCGGCTACCAGGCCTTGCTGGCCGACCTGAATCTCAGTCAGTGGGCACAATTGATCGAGCGCGAAGGCGGGGTCGAGCCGTTTGCCAAGGGGCTTTACGGCTGCAGTGAGATGTTCGTCAACGGCCTGTTGGTGCTGGCGGACGCCGGGATCATCCGACGCAAGGTCTACCCCGATGTTCCGACCCAGGAGCAGGCCAACGCCGGAACCCTCGACGAGGCGGCGCAACCCGACGGCATCTGCGTACACGGTGGGTTTTTCCTCGGCCCGCGCAGCTTTTACGAGCGCCTGCGCGAGCTACCACAGAGCCGGCGCCTCGAATTCAACATGACCCGTATCAGTTACATCAACGAACTGTACGGCCAGGAACCACTCAAGCGCTTGCAGCGACTCGATGCCCGCTTCATCAACACGGTCTTCACCATGACCCTGTTGGGGGCCGGCGTGGCTGACCAGTTGGAAGATGGGCGAGTCCTCAGCGGCGTGGGCGGACAGTACAACTTCGTCGCCCAGGGCCATGCGCTGGAAGGCGGGCGCTCGATTCTGCTCTTGCGCAGTTGGCGTGAGGCGGGCGGCGATATCAGCTCGAACATCGTCTGGGAGTACGGGCACTGCACGATTCCCCGGCACCTGCGCGACATCGTGGTGACCGAGTACGGCATCGCTGATCTGCGAGGCAAGACCGACGCCGCGGTGATCGAGGCGTTGCTGAACATCAGCGACTCACGCTTCCAGCCCGGGCTGATCGAGCAGGCGCAAAAAGCCGGTAAGTTGCCGAAGGATTTTCGCCTCGATCCGCGCTTCGCCGACAACACCTCGGAGCGTTTGCAGGCGATCCAGGCGCGGCATCCGAACCTGTTTCCGGAGTACCCGCTGGGCTGCGATTTTGACGACTTAGAGCGAGACCTGTTGCGGGCGCTGAACTGGCTCAAGAGCAAGTTCAAGCTCACCGAGATCCTGGAACTGGGCAAAGCCGCCCTCGATGCTCCGGAACCCTGGGAATATGCCGGGCATTTGGAGCGGATGCAGCTGACCAACCCTGAAGGGTTGAAGGAGGAGTTGTTTCAGCGGCTGTTGTTGGCCGGCCTCAAGGCCACTGCGCTATCGCGAACAACCTAAAACCCCTGTGGGAGCGAGCTTGCTCGCGATAGCGGCCTGTCAGACACATTTTATGTAACAGATACACCGCTATCGCGAGCAAGCTCGCTCCCACAGGGGCACTGGGTTAGTCGATGAAGGTCACGACCCCACCCGCCAGCGACTTCACCCGGGCCAAGGATTCAACGCGATAGCCCTGGGCATCCAGTTCGGCGCGACCACCCTGGAACGACTTCTCGATCACGATCCCCAGCCCGGCGACAGTGGCACCGGCCTGCTTGATGATCGAGATCAGCGCCTGGGACGCCTTGCCGTTGGCCAGGAAGTCATCAATGATCAGCACCCGATCGCTGCTGGTCAGGTGGCGCGGGCTGATGGCCACGGTGCTTTCGGTCTTCTTGGTGAACGAATACACAGTCGCCGACAGCAGGTTTTCCGTCAGGGTCAGGGACTGTTGCTTGCGGGCGAAAATCACCGGTACGCCAAGGATCAGGCCGGTCATGATCGCCGGGGCAATGCCCGAAGCCTCGATGGTGACGATCTTGGTAATGCCCGAATCCTTGAACAGCGCGGCGAATTCGTCGCCGATCAGCTTCATCAACTGCGGGTCGATCTGGTGGTTGAGAAATGCGTCGACTTTCAGAACCTGGTCGGAAAGCACGATGCCTTGCTCGCGGATTTTCTGGTGCAGGGCTTCCATGAAGCCTCCTCTAATGACGCCTTCAGCGCCTGAAGTCGGTGAAAAAAGTAGTCGATTCTAGCGCTTTAACATCGCGCGTATGTCAGCCAGGGCGCTGTTTCCCCGGACGACTTTGACTTCCGTCGGTGTGTCGTCGTTGCCTTCCCAGGCCAGGTCGTCCGGCGGCAGCTCATCGAGAAAGCGACTCGGGGCGCAGTCGATCACTTCGCCGTATTGCTTGCGCTTGGCGGCGAAGGTGAAGGCCAGTGTCTGACGTGCGCGGGTAATACCGACGTAGGCCAGGCGTCGCTCCTCTTCGATGGTGTCGGCCTCGATGCTGGAGCGGTGCGGCAGGATTTCCTCTTCCATGCCCATGATGAACACGTAAGGGAATTCCAGGCCCTTGGAGGCGTGCAGCGTCATCATCTGCACGCCTTCGGCGCCGTCTTCCTCTTCCTGCTGGCGTTCAAGCATGTCCCGCAGCACGAGTTTGCCGATGGCGTCCTCGACGGTCATCTCGCCGTCTTCGTCCTTTTCCAGGGTGTTTTTCAACGCCTCGATCAGGAACCAGACGTTGCCCATGCGGTAATCGGCGGCCTTGTCGCTGGAACTGTTGGTGCGCAGCCAGTTCTCGTAGTCGATGTCCATGACCATGCTGCGCAACGCCGAGATCGGATCTTCGCCGGCGCACTGTTCACGGACCTTGTCCATGAAACGCTTGAAGCGCGCCAGGCGATCGGTGAAGCGGCTGTCCAGGTGCTCGCCCAGGCCGATTTCGTCGGTGGCGGCGTACATCGAGATCTTGCGCTCGGTGGCGTAGTTACCGAGTTTTTCCAGGGTGGTCGAACCGATTTCCCGGCGCGGGACGTTGATCACCCGCAGGAAGGCGTTGTCGTCGTCCGGGTTCACGATCAGGCGGAAGTAGGCCATCAGGTCCTTCACTTCCTGGCGGCCGAAAAAGCTGTTGCCCCCTGACAGGCGATAGGGGATCTGGTGATGCTGCAATTTCAGTTCGATCAGCTTGGCCTGGTAGTTGCCGCGGTACAGGATCGCAAAGTCGCTGTACGGCCGGTCGGTGCGCAGGTGCAGGCTGAGGATTTCCATGGCCACGCGCTCGGCTTCGGCGTCTTCGTTGCGGCAACGGATCACGCGGATTTCGTCGCCGTGACCCATCTCGCTCCACAGCTGCTTTTCGAACTCGTGGGGGTTGTTGGAAATCAGCACGTTGGCGCAGCGCAGGATGCGGCTGGTGGAGCGGTAGTTCTGCTCCAGCATCACCACTTTGAGCGACGGATAGTCGTCCTTGAGCAGCATCAGGTTTTCCGGCCGCGCGCCGCGCCAGGCGTAGATCGACTGGTCATCGTCGCCCACCACGGTGAACTGGTTGCGTTTGCCGATCAGCAGCTTCACCAGCAGATACTGGCTGGCGTTGGTGTCCTGGTATTCGTCCACCAGCAGGTAGCGGACCTTGTTCTGCCATTTTTCGAGAATGTCGGCGTGGTCCTGGAACAGCTTGACCGGCAGCAGGATCAGGTCGTCGAAATCCACCGCGTTGAACGCCTTGAGGGTGCGCTGGTAGTGGGTGTAGACGATGGCGGCGGTTTGTTCCTTGGGGTTGCGGGCGTTTTCCAGGGCTTCGGCGGGCAGGATCAGGTCGTTTTTCCACGAACCGATCATGTTCTTGATCTCGTCCACGCCGTCGTCGCCCGAGTACTCCTTCTGCATGATGTCGGTCATCAAGGCCTTGACGTCGGTCTCGTCGAAAATCGAGAAGCCCGGCTTGTAGCCCAGCCGCGCATGTTCCTTGCGGATGATGTTCAGGCCCAGGTTGTGGAAGGTGCAGACCGTCAGGCCGCGACCTTCACCGGCGCGCAGCAGGCCGCCGACCCGCTCCTTCATTTCCCGGGCGGCTTTGTTGGTAAAGGTCATGGCGACGATGTACTGGGCGCGGATGCCGCAATTCTGGATCAGGTGCGCGATCTTGCGGGTGATCACGCTGGTCTTGCCGGAGCCTGCACCGGCGAGCACCAAAAGAGGGCCGCCGACATAGTTCACGGCTTCTTGCTGCCGGGGATTGAGTCGGGACATGACAGAGTCAGGGAGTCGTTTGCGAAATGGGCCGGCATTTTAACAGGCTCTGAGAATTGTGCTGCCCTGTCCGACTTGTGACCCATCACATCATTGTCATTTGCCGCTTTTGCTACTTTCACGCAGGATGTCGGGCGGACTGGCGTTTAACGTCGACTTCGCATGGAAAAAACCGCCGAAAGCAGGTGTTTGAGAACCGTTTCCATTGGTCATTGCTGATCGGCAGGTCATAATGCCCAGCGCCTACCACCTTGCAGAGTCTAGGGAGTCAGCTTGTCTACGCCTGTCGAACCCTTGCGTTTGCTATTACTGGCCGAAACGCCTGAGTGGTCAGTGATATTGCGCGAGTGCCTGGTGCCCATGGGGCCGTCGGTCGTGCTGATCAGTGCCCCAAACTGGGACTCGGTCAGCAGCCTGTTCGAAGACAACCGTAACGCGGTATTGCTGACCATTGCGGCGTTGCAGCCGGCGCCCGGCCGCTGCCGCTTGCCGACGGTCCTGCTGCTTGAGCATGAACCCGCGACTGCACCCGATGGCGTCAGTGACTGGCTGGTGCGCGATGTACTCGATAGAGCCACCCTGCGCCGTTGCCTGCGGCATGTGCGTGAGCGTGGCGTGCTGGAAAACACCCTGCAGCGCCTCGCCGAACAGGACCCGCTGACCGGCATCGCCAATCGCCAGGGTTTCCAGACTTTGCTGGCGGCGCGCCTGGCTGAAAACGAAGGTCGCGGCCTGGCACTCGGTCACCTCGACCTGGACAACTTCCGCCACGCCAACGATGCCCTGGGTCACCAGGCCGGTGACCGCTTGATCTTGCAAGTGGTGTCGCGGCTCAAGGGGGCACTCGAGGCCGGCGACCAACTGGCGCGGCTGGGCAGCGACGAATTCGCCTTGCTGATCGACACCCGCCGTGCCCCGCAGCGGGCCGAGTGGATGGCCGAGCGCATCACCGAAGCCATGGCTGAACCTTACTGGGTGGACGGCGAAAGCCTGCTGATCGGTTGCAGCCTGGGCATCGCTCACGCCCGCGCCCAGGCCGGCGCGGACCCCTTGATGTGGCACGCCCACATCGCCATGCAGCAGGCCAAGAGCACTCAAGGCTGCACTTTTCATATCTTCAATGAGCGCATCAACCGCAATGCCCGCAGCCTCGCCGACCTGGAAAGCGAACTGCGCCGGGCGCTGCGTCGCGACGAGTTGGAGCTGCATTATCAGCCTCGGCTGAACCTCGAGGACGGCAACATCGTCGGCCTCGAAGCCCTGGTGCGCTGGCGCCACGGCGAACGCGGGCTGCTGCCACCGAGTGAATTCGTGCCGCTGGCCGAGCAGAGTGGCCTGATCGTACCGCTGGGCTACTGGGTGATTTCCCGGGCCCTGCGCGACATGCAGGCCCTGCGTGAACGGGGGCTGGCGCCCTTGCACATGGCGGTCAACCTGTCGTTCCGGCAGTTCCAGGACAGCCAGTTGCTGCCGACCCTGAGCCGGCTGATTGCCGAACGGGGCGTCGAGGCCCAGTGGCTGGAATTCGAACTCACCGAAACCGCGGTCATGCGCCGCAGCGAACTGGTCAAGCAGACCATGGATGCCTTGGGCCGCCTGGGGGTGCGTTTCTCCCTGGACGACTTCGGCACCGGGTTCTCCTCGTTCGTGCACCTCAACAGCCTGCCCATCGCCCTGCTCAAGATCGACAAGAGCTTCGTCGGCGGCATGGAGCAACGGGAAGAAAACCGCAAATTGGTGCATGCCATGATCAACCTCGCTCACAACCTCAACCTGGAGGTGGTGGCCGAAGGTGTGGAAACCCAGGAGCAACTGGACCTGCTGCGCGGTTTTGGTTGCGATCAGGTGCAGGGCTTCTTGATCAGCAAACCGTTGCCACTGCCTGAATTGGTTGAATACCTGACGTTTGATGGCAACCAATCGACGCAGGAAGTCGTGGTCTGACACCAAACCTTGTGGGAGCGAGCTTGCGATGACGGCGTGTCAGCCACCCCAACTGTAATGGATACACCGCTATCGCGAGCAAGCTCGCTCCCACAGGGGCCTCACTCGGCTTGAATGCTCTCGAAACGCCGCAGCCCAGGCTCACTGCGAATCATCCGTTTCATTTTCCATTCAAACGCCGCCGTCAGGCTCACCGCCGCGCAGGCCAGCCCCAGGGCCAAGCCCCACCAGACGCCGGTCGACCCCCAGTTGAAGTGGAAGGCCATCCACCATGCCGCCGGTGCACCGATCAGCCAATAGCACCCCAGGCCGACCAGGAAGGTGGTCTTGGCATCCTTGAGCCCGCGAATGCAACCCATCGCGATGGTTTGCGCGCCATCGAAGAGTTCGAACCACGCGGCCACGGCCAACAGGCTTACGGCCAAGTCGATCACCGGACGGAAGGCCGGGTCGTTGTGGTCCAGGAACAAGCCGATCAGTTGGTTGGGCAACAACCAGAAGACCATGGCGAACGCCAGCATCACCGCCGCACCAAAACCAATACCGACCCGCCCGGCCAGCCGCGCCATCAGCAGTTGCCCGGCGCCGTAGTGCTGGCCGATGCGCATGGTGATTGCATACGACATCCCCGCTGGAACCATGAACGCCACCGAGACGATTTGCAGGGCGATCTGGTGTGCCGCCAGTGGCGTGCTGCCCATGGTGCCTATGCACAGCGCGGCGAACGCGAACAGCCCGACCTCCACCGCGTAGGTGCCGCCAATCGGCAGGCCCAGGCGCCACAGTTCCTTGAGGTATTGGCGATTCGGCCGCGACAACCCTTCAAGCAGCGGATAGGCCCGGTAGGCCGGATGCCGATGAATATGCCAGGCCAGTGCCAGGGCCATGCAGTTGGCGACGATGGCGGTGACCAGGCCAATACCCATCAAGCCGAGTTTCGGCAGGCCGAACAGGCCGGTGATGAGTGCGTAGTTGAGCAGAAAGTTGGCCACGGTGCCGCCGAGGCTGATCACCATCACTGGCGTGGCCCGGCCGATGGCGCTGGTGAAGCCGCGCAGGGCCATGAAGCTCAAATAGCCGGGCAGGGCGAACGGCAGCGCCAGGAGGAACTGGCCGGCGGACAGCACGTTGGTTTCGGTCTGGCCAAACAGCAGCAGCACAGGCTTGAGGTTCCACAACAGCAGCCCGGCCATCAACGCCATCAGCCACGCCAGCCACAATCCGGCCTGGGTCAGTCGAGTGGCCCCTTCGACGTCGCCGGCGCCCTGACGGATCGCCACCAGCGTGCCTACCGCTGCGATCACGCCGATGCAGAAAATCGACACGAACGAATAGGTGGCCGCCCCGAGCCCGCCGCCGGCCAGGGCTTCGGGGCTCAGGCGCGCCATCATCACGGTGTCAGTGAGCACCATCAGCATGTGTGCCAACTGCGAGGCAATCAACGGCCCCGCCAGCCGCAGGATGGCCCAGAGTTCGGTACGCACCGGATGCCGCATGATCATCACACTCCATGTCCAGACTAGGCAGTAAAGCGATGATTCTCGGCGCTTGTGGCCGTTTGCACAAAAGGATAAAAAAGATCGCTGGCATGATTAAAACTCATACTAAAGAACTTTCTGGTAGGGTTCGTCAAAGGCTATAGGAGCTTGCCAATGTCTCGTCGTCTCCCTCCTCTTTATGCGTTGCGAGCCTTTGAAGCGGCGGCGCGATACAGCTCGTTTACCCGGGCCGCTGAAGAACTGTCGATTACGCAAAGTGCGGTCAGCCGGCATATTCGTACGCTGGAAGAGCACTTTGCCTGTCGGTTGTTTCAGCGCAGTGGCCGCAATCTGCAGTTGACCGAAGCGGCGCGGTTGCTGCTGCCGGGCGTGCGTGAAGGATTCATGGCCCTGGAGCGGGCCTGTCATACCTTGCATGGTGAGGACGATATCCTGCGCATGAAAGCGCCCTCGACCCTGACCATGCGCTGGCTGCTGGCGCGACTGAGTCGGTTCCGGCATCTGCAACCCGGCAACGAGGTGCAACTGACCAGCGCCTGGATGGACATCGATGCAGTCGACTTCAACACCGAACCCTTCGATTGCGCTGTGCTGCTGGGCAACGGGCATTTTCCCGCGGACTGGGAGGCCAGTTTGTTGTTTCCCGAGGAACTGATCCCGGTGGGCGCGCCGAACCTGTTGAACGATCAGCCCTGGGATGTGGCGCGGTTGGCCAGCGCCGAACTGCTGCACCCCACGCCGGATCGCCGGGACTGGCGCAACTGGTTGCAACGCATGGGGTTGTCGGACAAGGTCTCGCTCAAGGGCGGGCAGGTGTTCGATACACTGGAGCTGGGCATGATCGCGGCGGCGCGGGGTTACGGCGTCTCCATGGGTGACCTGCTGATGGTGGCCGAGGATGTCGCCCAGGGGCGCTTGAGCTTGCCGTGGCCGACCGCCGTAGCCAGTGGTGAGCACTATTACCTCGTCTGGCCGAAAACCCGGCCCGGCGGTGAACGTCTGCGCCGGCTCAGTGATTTTCTCCAAGGAGAAGTGAAGGCCATGCAATTACCCGCCGTGGAACGTCTAGGCTGAAACGTTGCAGTGTCCGTGCTAGCCACTTGGCAGTATTCCTTCCAAACCGCTCAAGTATTCGCCATCGCTGCCGAATCCGTGAACATGGAACCCTCGTTCAGAAAGGGCTAAACACACCTTATCCTTGAATAAAATGCCGAGCGTGCGACGTGATCAGGATGATCCGGTCTCTCGGCCAGGAGTCGTCATGTCTCAACCCCGTGCCCGAATCGCCTCACAGCTAGGCCTTGCCCTTGCCGTGATACTGGCGGTCGTGATCTCCGGCAGTACCGTCTTTGCCTTGCGTTCGCTGGATTCCGCCAACCTCTCGACCCGTGAAGAACACCTGGCCAGCGAAGCGCGCCTGATGGCCGACCAGCTCAATACGTTCCACAGCACCTTGCGCGAGAGCACTCAGCGATTGGCAGGTTTGTTCGAAAAGCGCTTCAGCGCGGGCCTGAGCGTGCATCCGGACCAGCCGGTAACCGTGGCGGGTGTACAGACCCCTGGCTTGAGCCTGGGTGGCGAAGTGTTGAACAACAATTTCAAGGAAGTCGATGACTTCAAGGCGATGACCGCCGGGGTTGCCACGCTATTCGTGCGCAGCGGCGATGATTTCATTCGTGTCAGTACCTCAGTCAGTAAACAGGACGGTACGCGGGCCATCGGTACCGTGCTCGACCGTACCGGGCCAGCCTACGGCCCGGTGATCAGCGGGCAGAGCTACATCGGTCGGGCCCTGCTTTTCGGGCGTTTCTACATGTCGCAGTACACGCCCGTACGCGACAGCAGCGGCAAGATCATTGCCGTGTTGTACGTGGGATTCGATTACACCGACGCGCAGAACGCGCAGTTCGAGAACCTCAAGCGCTTCCGCATCGGCCAGACCGGTTCGCTGGCCTTGCTGGACGAACAAAACAAATGGCTGGTGCCGCCGGCGGGCGTGCAAGCGCTGGACCAGGCGGTCACGACCATCAATGGCTTGGTCAAGACGCCGGGTAAGGGTGCGTTCTGGAGTGACACCGCCGAAGATTTCTACAGTGTTGCCGTGCCGTTCGAGGGCGGGCCGTGGGCGGTGGTGGCGAGCATGCCGAAAACCGAAATTCGCGCCGTGACCTGGAGCGTCGGTACGCAACTGGCCATTGGCAGCCTGTTGGCCATGTTGCTGGCGGTTGGCGCGGCCATGTGGCTGCTGCGCAGCAAGCTGGCACCGTTGGGTGACCTGGTGCGTCAGGCCGAAGCGTTGGGCGCCGGCGACCTGAGCGTGCGCCTGAACGTGTCGAGCCACGATGAGATCGGCCAACTGGCCCGCGCCTTCAACCAGATGAGCCAAGCCCTGTCGACCATGGTCGAGCACATCCGCAAAGCCTCGCAAGAGGTCAACAGCCGGGCGCAGGCCCTGTCCGGGTTGTCCAACGGCGCATACGAAGGGATGGAGCAGCAGTCCGGGGAAATCACCAGCATGGCGGGTGCGGTGGAAGAGTTCAGCGCTACCTCGCTGGATATCGCCGATAACATGGGCAACACCCAGCGCCTGGCTCAGGAGAACGCCCAGCAAACTCAGATCGGTCGTACCTCGATGGGTGAAGCGTCGTCGTCCCTGGAGCAAATTTCCAGCGCGTTGAACAGCACCGCTACGGTCATCAACACCTTGGGCCAGCGTTCCCAGGAAATCGGCGGTATCGTCGGGGTCATCACCTCGATCGCCGAACAGACCAACCTGCTGGCCTTGAACGCCGCCATCGAAGCCGCGCGTGCAGGGGAGCAGGGTCGTGGTTTCGCCGTGGTGGCTGACGAAGTTCGCAGCTTGGCGTCCCGTACCCGTCAGGCCACTGACGAAATTTCCGGCATGATCAGCAGCATCCAGCAGGAAACCGGCAACGCCATCAGCACGATGGAGCAAGGCAAAGTGTTGATGCAGGAAGGCTTGTCGCGCAACGCCAATGTGGCCTCGGCCTTGGAGCGTATCGACGAACAGAGCCGCTCCGCCGGCCAGCAATTCGCGGCAATCACCACCGCCACCCAAGAGCAAAGCAGCACCGCGACCTTGCTCAGCAGCAACCTGCAAAGCATCGCCATGGCCAACAGTGAACAGCGCCAGGTGGTCTCGAACCTGGCGGTCACCGCCAAGGAACTGGAAAAATTGGCCCAGGACCTGCGCCAAGAGGTTGATCGGTTCCGCTGAGGCACTGCACACAGTTTGGCGGTGAACATCAAGCTCGCAACTACCGGATAACCCTGTGGGAGCGAGCTTGCCCGCGAAGGCGATCTCACCGCCAACATCATCGAAACTGATCCGGCGCTTTCGCGAGCACGCCCGCTCCCACAGTTTTTGCTCACGGATGTTCGCGCATTTGGCGGGCACTCCAAATCCCTGTGGGAGCGAGCTTGCTCGCGAAGGCGCCGGCATAGCCACTTCTTTACCCGCTGACCCACCGCTTTCGCGAGCACGCTCTCGCAAAGTCCCTGCCTAGGATTCTTCCTTCTTTTACGGAATTTGCTGTTTTTAGGCTTGCTGAAACGTTTCTTCAAGTCTATAAAAACCGCACAACTCCAATAAAAGGCCGTGTCCATGACTTCGCTCAAACTCCTCGTTGCCCTTAGCGCCCTGGGCGCTGCTTCCCATGCCATGGCTTGGGATTATGTCCTGCTCGATACCGATAAAGCGGCGCAGCCCTGGCAAATCACCAGCCAGCAGCTCGGCGTGAAAACCGATAAGCCCTTTTCCGTGACGATGCGCACCCTGCACGGTGGCCGGCAAGAGGGTGTCAGTGTCGTCGATATCGACAACGGCACCCTGAAGCTTTCGGTCGTCCCGACCCGTGGCATGAATGTGCTGCAGGCGTCGGTCGGGAATGTGCGCATGGGTTGGGATTCGCCGGTCAAGGAAGTGGTCAATCCGGCTTTCATCGAACTCAATGGTCGCGGTGGGTTGGGCTGGCTTGAAGGTTTCAATGAGTTGGTGACCCGCTGTGGTTACGAATGGGTCGGCCATCCCGGCATGGACAACGGTGAACTGCTGACCCTGCATGGTCGTGCGGCCAACATACCGGCCAACAAGGTCACCGTGCACATCGATGAAAAGCCTCCATACGCCATCACCCTGCGGGGCGAGTTGAAGGAGCAGGCCTTCAAGAAGGTCGACTTCTCGGTGCAGACTGAACTGGTTACCGAGCCGGGTAGCGTGACGTTCGCCCTCAGCGACACGTTGACCAACAACGGCGACTATCCGAAGGAATACCAGGCGCTCTATCACAGCAACTTCAGCACGCCATTCCTGGAGCAGGGCGCGCGTTTCGTGGCGCCGGTCAAGCAGGTCTCGCCGTTCAACGACAAGGCCAAGGGCGATTTGCCGGATTGGCAAACTTACCGGGCCCCCACCAAGGATTACGACGAAACCGTTTATAACGTCGTGCCCTACGCTGACGCCAAGGGCGACACGCTCACCGTCCTGCACAACAAGGCCGGTAGCCTCGGCGTGTCGGTGGGCTTCAACACCGGCACGCTTCCGGTGTTCTCCCTGTGGAAAAACACCGATACGCAAGGCCAGGGCTACGTGACCGGGTTGGAACCCGGCACCAGTTTTTCCTATAACCGCCGGTATCAGCGGCCACTGGGCCTGGTGCCCACGATCGGACCGAAAGAGCACAAGCAATTCCAGATTCACTACAGCCTGTTGGCGGACAAAGGCGCTGTGGATAAAGCGCTCAAGCGCATCGACGCCATCCAGAACGGTCAAAAAACCGAGGTACGGGAAACGCCGCTGGTTGACCTGAGCAAGCCATGACGCAGTTCAAGACGTGGCGGGCCGATACTGCAGCGCTTCGGCCAGGTGGTCCCGACTGATTCGATCTGTGCGCTCAAGGTCCGCCAGCGTACGGGCAACCTTGAGCAGGCGGTGGGCGGCTCGCAGTGACAAGGTGAGCCGTTCGCAAGCGGTTTCCAGCCACGTTTCATCGGTTGTGGATAACTTGCAATGCCGACGCAAACCCGGCAGGTCCAGGAAAGCGTTGGCACAACCCTGGCGTTTTTGCTGGCGTTCCCGGGCTGCGGCCACCTGCTCGGCAACGGTGGCCGTGTCATCGCCGGGTTCGCTTCGGGGATTCAACGCCGTGGCCTCCCGGGCGACGGTCAGGTGCAGGTCGATGCGGTCCAGCAGGGGACCGGAGAGTTTATTGCGGTAGCGCTGCACCATGTCCGGCGTACACGAGCAACGGCCGCTGGGCTCGCCAAGATATCCACAGGGACAGGGATTCATCGCCGCCACCAATTGGAAGCGTGCCGGAAAGCGTACACGGTCACGGGCACGAGAAACCACAATGTGGCCCGACTCCAGCGGCTCCCTCAGGACCTCCAGTACCTTGCGGTCGAACTCCGGCAGTTCATCCAGAAACAGCACGCCGTGGTGGGCGAGGGTGATTTCCCCAGGTTGCGGTTTTGATCCGCCACCCACCAGCGCCGGGCCGGAGGCCGAGTGGTGTGGCTGGCGAAAGGGACGTTGCGGCCAGTGGCTCAACGGTACACAACTGGCGACTGACTGAATGGCCGCCACTTCCAGCGCCTCACTTTCCGCCAACGGCGGCAACAGCCCCGGCAAACGGCTCGCCAGCAATGTCTTGCCGGTGCCCGGTGGCCCGCTGAACAACAGGTTATGCGCCCCCGCGGCGGCGATCAGGAGTGCACGCTTGGCCCCGGCCTGGCCCTGTACTTCACTCAGGTCGGGGTAGGGCTTGCTGGCGCAAAGCAGCCCATTGGAAACATAAGCGTCGATCGGAGTATGCCCATTCAAATGAGCCACGGCTTCGAGCAGATGATTCACGGCAATCACCTTCAGTCCCGACGCCAGGCAGGCTTCCTCGGCATTTGCCCAGGGCACCACCAGTGTGCGCCCGGCCTTGCGCGCCGCCAGCGCTGCGGGCAATACCCCGCGTACCGGTCGCACGGCACCGGATAGCGCCAACTCGCCGAGGCACTCCACATCGTCCAGGGTCAAGGTGGGCACCTGCACGCTGGCGGCCAGGATTCCCAAGGCGATGGCCAGGTCAAACCGCCCGCCATCCTTCGGCAGATCCGCCGGCGCCAGGTTCAAGGTGATGCGCCTGGCCGGGAAATTCAGTCCCGAATTGATGATCGCGCTGCGTACCCGATCCTTGCTTTCCTTCACTGCCGCCTCCGGCAAGCCAACCATCGTCAGCGACGGCAAGCCATTGGCCAGATGGACCTCAACAGTAACGGCAGGAGCCTCCACCCCCACCTGGGCGCGGCTATGGATAATGGCAAGCGACATGAATCGTTCCTTGAGTGAATAGGGAGCCGCGTCCTGCGGCTCTTGAAGGTTAGTCGTGGGGGCATGCAGTGGCGTGGTAATTGATGGGGAAATTTTCGCAGAATGTTGCGGGGTGACGCTCGTTTGCACCCTGATCCATTGCACGCGCTTGGCCGCTTGCGTCCATTTGCTCGCTCAAAAATGACCGAGCCAGGCCTCTGCTAGACTGCGATTTGCCCCATCGGCACTTGGCGGCATCAATGGCGCAGGGAGGAAGTGGCCATGAACGATCTGCTGGCTCTGTTAACCGATAAACGCTTCATGCCCCATGGGCATTGCTATATGTGGCGCCCTGATCTGCTGTGGACCAATGTCATCGCCGATGGCTTGATCACCCTCTCCTACGTCACCATTCCCTTTACGCTCATCTACTTTATCCACAAGCGCAAGGACGTGCCTTTCGACTGGATGCTGGCGGCCTTTGGCGTGTTTATCCTGGCCTGTGGGACCAGCCATGTGATGGAGATCCTGACCATCTGGCAGCCCTATTACTGGCTGTCGGCGCTGGTCAAGGTAATCACTGCGATAGCGTCGGTGATTACCGCCATCCTCCTGGTCCGGCTGGTGCCGGCAGCCCTGAAGATCCCCAGCCCGCAGCAATTGGCCAAGGTCAACGACGAGTTGCGTGAGGCACAGGCCGAGCTGGTCACCACCGCGCGCCGGGCCGGTATGGCAGAGATCGCCACCAATGTGCTGCATAACGTGGGCAATGTGCTCAATAGCGTCAACGTGTCAGCCCAGGTCCTCTACGAGAAGGTGCACACCTCCAAGGGGCCCGGGGTGGCCAAGGTCGTCCAGTTGATGAAGGAGCATCCCGACGACCTCGGCGACTTCATCAGCAGTGATCCGAAAGGGCGCGCACTACCGGACTATCTCGACAAGCTGGCCGACGCGCTGGCCATCGAGCAGCAAGGCATGATCGCCGAGTTGGCGCAGTTGACCCGCCGAATCGACCACATCAAGGAAATCGTCGCCACCCAGCAATCCTATGCCGGCAATGCCAGCGTTCTGGAGCCGGGCTCGTTGCGAGAGCTGGTCGAGGATGTCGTGCGCATTTGCGATGTGTCCCTGGCCCGCCACCACATCTCGCTGATCAAGGAGTTCAGCGATGTCCCGCAGATGCCACTGGACAAGCACCGAGTGCTGCAGATCCTGGTCAATCTGATCAACAACGCCAAGCAGGCGCTGGACGCGGGTGTGAACCGGCCGCCGCAGATCGTCCTGCGCCTGAAGGTCGTTGACGATAGGCGCGTGCGGGTCGAGGTCGAGGACAATGGCGAGGGGATTTCGCCGGACAATCTTGCGCGGGTGTTCGAGCACGGTTTCACTACGCGCGCCAACGGCCACGGCTTTGGCCTGCACAGCTGTATCCTCGCCGCGCACGAGATGGGTGGCGAGCTGACCGCGCAGAGCGCGGGGCCGGGCAAGGGGGCGCTCTTTATCCTGGAGCTACCACTCGCGCTTGTTCAAGACCCATCGCCGAGGGTCGCGAGTGGTTGAACGGCCCCGATAACCTTGCCTACACCTCCCTCAGCAACTGATCGGCGATACGAATGCTCAGGGCGGCGCCTGTCAGTGTGGGGTTCACGCAAGATGATGACGGCATCACGCTGGTCCCGGCGATAAACAGGTTGGCGTGGTCGTGGCTACGGCAGTCGCGGTCGACCACCGAGTTCTTCGGATCGTCGCCCATGATGGTAGTACCCATGATGTGCTGACGGTTCTGGAAGTTGACGTCGGTGCTGATGATGTCGGCGTCGAGCAGGTGGGCGAACTGCTTGAGGTCCTCCAAGGCCTTTTCCTTGCCCGCGTGCCAGTAGTCGGGAACGCTGTAGTAGATCTCCGGTACCGGCAGGCCAATCGCGTCGAAGCGAGTCTTGCTCGGGGTGACACGGTTTTCCGGCAGTGGCAGGGTTTCGAAGTCCACCGCCCAGTTCAGGGAGCGTGCCGACTGCAGGCGGATCTGCTCGTCGAGCTTGGAGCCCAGCACGCCCTTGGCGATCAGATTGGTGGTGATCTGCGAGGTGGGCACCGTGTTGCGGACCTTGATCTTGTAGCTCGGGTAGTCCTTGCGGAACGCGCCGTCGCGGCTGTTCAGGTAGACCAGCAACTGGGTCGGCCCCTCGCCGGGCCACATGTCCTCCTTGGTCATCACGTTCATGCTCACGCCGGTGTGGTCCATCAGGTTGCGACCGACCTGATCGGAAGTGTTGGCGATGCCGTTGGGGTATTTCTCGGACGTGGACATCAACAACAGCTTCGGCGATTCGATGCCATAGGCCGCCAGCACGAAGTACCGGGCGGTCAGGCGATGCTGGGTCTTGTCGGGGCGCATGTACCAGATTGCGCTGATCTTACCGTTGTCGCCGGCCTCGATCCGGTACACCACCGAGTTGTCCAGGACCTTGGCGCCATGGCGCTCGGCCTCGTCGATATGCATCGAACCGTCGTACTTGGCGGCAATCGGGCAAACCGGGTTGCAGTTGTTGTTGCCCGCGCACGGTGGGCGTTTGCCATAGGGGCGGGTGGCGCGCCCGTTGGGTTCGAGGATCGGGTTGTAGCCGCCCTTGCTTAACAGGCTCGAGAGTCGCTTGAACATGTAGCTGGGCTTCAGGCCTTCCATCGGGTAGGGAATCGAGCGCGGCGGATAAGCCGCACCACCCTGGCCGCTTTCATCCTGGCCGTCGACCCCGGACACGCCCAGCTCGGTTTCGGCGCGGGCGTAGAAGGGTTCGAGTTCGTCATAGCTGATTGGCCAGTCGCGCCCGCGTCCGTAGAGGGAGTTGAGGCGGAAGTCGTTGGGCAGCATGCGCCACAGCGAGGAGCCGAAGTGCCAAGTGGTGCCGCCGACCACCCGCAGGTAGGAGGTGTTGTATTTCACCGGGCCGACCTGCTGCAGGTAGTCACCATAAGTGGAGGGCGCATGGGGCAGGCTCGGATAGGGTGAGCCGGCGCCCTGCAGCTTGGCATTGGCCAGCGAGAGCTTGACCGGCGCATTGCGGAAGGTCTCGACGATGTCGCGGCGATTCACCCGTGGGCCTGCTTCGAGGACGATCACGGATTTTTTCGCCTTGGCCAGCTCGCTGGCAATCAGGCCACCCATTACGCCGGAGCCGATGACGACCACGTCGGCGTCATAAACAACGCTGCTCATAGTTTGAAATCCTGCGTGTCGGCTGGCTTGTCACCCCAGGAGTCGGGGCCACCACCGTAGGTTGGAATGATGAGAATGCCGTGGGTCGGGCGATACATCAGCGCCTCGGAGTAACTGATCAGTTCGGCGTCGGCGAGCTCGCCGACGATGCCCAAGTACCAGGCCGAGATGATGCTGGTGGCCGTCGCTTTCAACGATGGGTCCGGGTTGGCCTGGGCCAGGTATTCATCCACATGCTTGAAGCCCTGCCCGTCGACCAGTTGCCTGAGGGCGCCGACATTGCCGCTGAAGTTCGGTGCGCGCTGGCTCAGGGCGCGGTAGTAGCGTGCCGCCAGGATCGGGTTGACTGGACGGCTGACGAGGAATTGCGACAGGACGATAAAGTCCTGGTCGCCCTCGGCCAGCACCGATTGCCAGGGGCCAAGGCCACCGACCAGGGCCGCCAGGCCCAGGGTGATCGACCCGCGCAGCAGGCTGCGGCGGGACAGCTTGCCGGAGGGTGTGGATGAAACGGGCATGTGTCTGTTTGTCATTGAAGTATCCATTGCTCAGGCCTCCTGCAGCCGGCGACGAGCCTTGAGTCTGTAAAGCCCCAGGAGGATCAGCAGGCCGAGCACAACCAGTGCCGGTACGCTGTAGCGTGCCAGCACGGCGATAGGGGCCTTGGGTCCGCCTTCGCGCACCTGTGCCACATCGGCGGCAGTCACGCTCAAGCCGGCATTGCCGTAGCGGGACAGAACGTAGTTGCTGACATCGGCGATCTGCTGGTCGTCGAGGCGATCGGTGAACAGCGCACCGGGACCGAAGGCCGGCATGTCGATTGCCACGCCGTCGACTTCGCGATGCACGCCGTGGACGATGGTCGCGATCAGGTTGTCGCGGCGGCTGGTCGCGGTGTTGTGGAACAGCGATGGGTACTCGCGGGTGCCCTGGCCGTTGGCCTGGTGACAGTTGGCGCAGGTGCCGCTGAAGATGTGCCAGCCCGGATTGTCCTGCGGCTTGCCGCCGCGCAGGTTGAGTTCGTCGTTCGAGGCCTGGCCGAAGGTATGACGGGCCTGGCGTTCTCCGGTGGCGATTGGCTGAGTCTGCAGCAAGTAGGCGGCGATGGCCTTGAGGTCATCCTCGCCGAGGTATTGCAGGCTGTTCTCGACCGCCTCGGCCATGGGCCCGGCAGCCTGCGCCTTGCCCTCCACATGACCGCTGCGCAGATAGGCCACGAGCTCATCGCTCGACCAGGCACCGATCCCGCTGATCTTGTCCGAGGTGATGTTCGGGGCGTACCAGGCCCCCAGCGAACCACCGGAAAGCGCCTTGCTGTTATCCGCGGCCATCAGGAGGTTGCGTGGGGTATGGCAGGTGTCGCAGTGGGCCAGTGCATTGACCAGGTAGTCGCCGCGATTGACCACTGCGGACTTGCCCGGATCCGCTTCGAAGCGTTTCTGGCTATGGAACAGCGCGTTCCAGCCGAGCATCGAGGCGCGGATATTGAACGGGAAGTCGAGTTCGGTCTTGGGGCTGGGCGTATCCACCGGCGCGACTTCATTCATGAAGTACTGGTACAGGTCGGCGATATCGCTGTCGGTCATCTTCGTGTAGGCGGTGTAGGGCATTGCCGGGTACAGGTGAGTACCGTCCGGGGTCACGCCGTCGCGCACGGCGCGGGCGAAATCGGCCTGGCTGTAATGACCGATACCGGCGCTTCTGGAAGGGGTGATGTTCGTCGAGTAGATGACGCCCATCGGCGAGTTGATCGGGTACCCGCCGGCAAAGGGCTTGCCGTCGGTGGTGCTATGGCAGGCCACGCAATCGGCGGCTACCGCCAGCCGTTTGCCGGGCGAGGCGCTGGTGTCGAGCGTCTCGCCGTGGATCGCGAGGCTGATCATCATCAGGGCCAGGCCGCCCGCAAGCATATTTCTCATGGGCTTCGCCTTGCGCACGCCGGGCAATGGCTGACCCCTCCTCTGCGGATGCATGTGTCACTCCTCACGGTTGGGCTTCGACGCGTGACCTTCGGTTCGTCAAGAATTGCATCAGTTATACGATGTCGTATATTGCGATCAATATTTCACATGCTGTAACATTTCTCAACGAATATAGCTAAGGGCCACTATTTATTTTTTTAAACAAATGGCTCTAGTTCGTGTGTTTTAGAAGGTGTGAGTCAAAATTGTTGTCAATGCAACCGGCAGGAGAGGCAGGAATCGTCGTTACCTAACTTAAGGGTGAGCAGGGGGTTTGGCTTGTATTTTTGCCTAGTTGTACGACGACATGACGAAAAACCATCAAGCGTCGTGCCAGCAGTGCCCTGTAGATGGGCGGACTCGAGCGGCGATGGAATCCGGACACAGGCCCTTTACCTGGCGTTACGCGGGGCAGGGAAATGCACACATAACAGGGCTGCTGGACCAGCACCCATGAGGATCCACCGATGAACTGGCTCCATGATGCAAAACTCTCGACCAAACTGATTACCTCGTTTTTCCTCTGTGCCTTGATCACGCTGGCCGTGGGCCTGCTTGGGGTCAGTGGTGTTTCCGCGCTTTCGGCACGCCTGCAGGCGGTGTTCAACAACAACCTGGTCTCGGTTGCCAATACGTCGCAGACCAAGACCAAGGCGGTCGGCCAGACGCGCGACATGTACCGGCTGTATGTCGCTACCGCCGGCAATGCTCCGCAGAGCATGAAGGATGAGTTTCTCGCTTCGATGAAAGCCAATCAGTTGGCCAGCGAAAAGGCTTTCGCCGATTACCGCAAAGGCAATCTGGCTGAAGACGAGCGCATCGCCGGCGACCAGATGGCCCGCGATTGGCCTGTCTACCAGGCCATGGTGCAGCAGTACGTGGCGATGATGGCGGCTGGCGACCTGGAGAACGGCCGCACCCTGTTGCTCGGTGACTTGCAGAAGGCTTATCGCAAGGTGATGGACCAGTTGACCATCATGATCGACTCCAATGACCGTCAGATCAGCGAAGACGCCAAGGCCGCCACGCGGCAGGAGGCGACGGCCAAGACCGTGTTGTACAGCGGCATCGTCGTGGCGTTTATCGCCGCGCTGCTGTTGGGCATGTTTATCAGCCGCCTGATTAGTCGACCGATTACCACGGCGGTCGATTGCGCACAGCGCATCGCCCAGGGCGACCTGACCCAGCACATCACCAGCCGCAGTCGCGACGAGGCCGGCCAGTTGCTCAAGGCCTTGGGGGACATGCAGGCGAGCTTGAAGACCACCATCCAGCAGATTGCCAGCGCTTCGGACCAGTTGGCTTCCGCCGCCGAGGAACTGACGGCAGTCACCGATGACGGCAGTCGTGCCTTGACCCGGCAGAATGACGAAATCCAGCAGGCGGCCACCGCTGTGACTGAGATGACGTCGGCGGTCGAGGAAGTGGCCCGTAACGCGGTCTCCACTTCGCAGGCGTCGCAATCGACCAGTTCGCAGGCCAGCAGCGGCCGTGATCAGGCCCGTAGCGCGGTGCAGGCGATCAACACCGCAACCCAGGAAATCACCGCGTCCACCGGGCTGGTCAGGGATCTTGCCGTGCAGGTTCGTGATATCGGCAAAGTGTTGGATGTGATCCGCGGGATCGCTGAGCAGACCAATCTGTTGGCGCTCAACGCGGCCATCGAGGCTGCCCGCGCCGGGGAGCAGGGCCGGGGCTTTGCCGTGGTGGCCGATGAGGTTCGCGCCCTGGCGGCGCGCACCCAGGCGTCCACCGGTGAAATCGAGAGCATGATCCACGCGGTACAGGATCGTGCCGACAGCGCGGTCGACGCCATGGGCAAGAGCCAGGCGCTGGTGACCGAGACCCAGAGCCTGGCCCGGGCCACTGGCGAGGCACTGGAGCAGATCGCCGACGGTATTTCGCAGATCAATGACCGTAACCTGGTGATTGCCACGGCGTCCGAGGAGCAGGCCCATGTGGCCCGCGAGGTTGATCGCAACCTGGTGAACATCCAGGATCTCTCCACCCAGACTGCGGCTGGAGCGAACCAGACCAATGCTTCGAGCCAGGAACTGTCCAACCTGGCTCTGTCATTCAATACCCTGGTCGGTCGTTTCCGTCTCTGACCCCATGGGTTGAATACGCCTGGGCCGCCAGGCGTGTCGCGCCGGCGGCGGCTCAGTGTCCGTGGTCCGCCGGGCGGTGGCCCGAGGCGGGTTATTCCTGTGCTGGGGCCAGTCGCGCTTCCAGCTCCGCGACCTTGGTTTCCAGACTCTCGAGCCGTGCCCGGGTTCGGGCCAGCACGACCATCTGGCTATCGAATTCTTCCCGACTCACCAGGTCCAGCTTGCTGAATCCGCTTTGCAGCAGGGCCTTGAACTGGCTTTCGATTTCGCTTTTGGGCAGAGGGGTATCGCCGCTCAAGAGGCGGGAAGCATGGCCGCTCAGGGCGTCGAGGAGGTCTTTGGGCGCAAGCATGGCAGGTGTCCTGGAAACAATGGCAGGCAGTGTATCACGCAGTGTCTATAGTCAATTCGCGAGCAACGGATGCACGCTTTTCGCGCACGAGGCCGGGCGTCGTCGCACTGTTGTTGTGCGTAACGCTGCGGTTTGTGGCGCAGCGCAGGCCGGCAGACGCTTGAAAGGATTGAAATCAGTGGGGTTGGGCACAGATGGCAAGCTTTCTGCTTAGAGGCTGATGACCCATGCACTGATGCAGTCGTTGTGACGAATGCAGTGCAACAGGCGGAGCGGGGAGTTTCGTCAGGAGCGGTTAACTGGCACCAGTCGGGCAACTTGGGCCGACGATGCGTTACAAAGCCAGGCACTGCGCTTAGACTTGAGTCGGGTTTGTTTTCCTGGGGCAAGTCCACCAATTCGGGAGAAAGTTTCATGAAGCTAGTCACTGCCATCATCAAGCCGTTCAAGTTGGACGACGTGCGCGAGTCGTTGTCCGAGATCGGCGTGCAGGGCATTACCGTTACTGAGGTCAAAGGCTTCGGTCGGCAAAAAGGTCATACCGAGCTGTATCGCGGCGCGGAATACGTGGTCGATTTCCTGCCGAAAGTGAAGATCGATGTCGCCATTGACGACAAGGATCTTGACCGGGTGATCGAGGCAATCACCAAGGCCGCCAACACCGGCAAGATTGGTGACGGAAAGATCTTTGTGGTCAATCTGGAACAGGCTATTCGCATCCGTACCGGCGAAACCGATACCGACGCTATCTAAGCCGCCAAACCCAACGCCCCAGGAGAAAACAATATGACTCTGCGTAAATTCGCAGGGCTAGGAGCCCTGTTGTCCTTCGCAATGCCTGGCCTGGCCATGGCAGAAGAAGCGGCAGCCCCAGTCCTGAATTCCGGCGACACCGCCTGGATGCTGACTGCCACGATTCTTGTACTGTTTATGACCATTCCCGGTCTGGCGCTGTTCTACGGCGGCATGGTTCGGTCGAAAAACCTTCTTTCCGTGATGATGCAGTGCTTCGCCATTACCGGTCTGATCAGCGTCCTGTGGGTCATTTATGGCTACAGCATCGCGTTCGATACCACGGGCATGGAGCAGGGCGTCGTCAATTTCAATTCCTTCGTGGGTGGCCTGGGCAAAGCGTTCCTGGCGGGCGTTACCCCGTCCAGCCTGACCGGTCCGGCGGCGCTGTTCCCTGAAGCGGTGTTCATCACCTTCCAAATGACCTTCGCCATCATCACCCCGGCGCTGATTGTCGGTGCGTTTGCCGAGCGGATGAAGTTCTCCGCCATGCTGGTCTTCATGGGCGTGTGGTTCACCCTGGTGTATGCACCGATTGCACACATGGTCTGGTCCGGTAACGGCGGCCTGCTGTGGGACTGGGGCGTGCTGGACTTCGCTGGCGGCACCGTGGTGCACATCAACGCCGGTATCGCCGGCCTGGTGGCGTGCCTGGTACTGGGCAAGCGCAAAGGCTTCCCGACCACGCCAATGGCACCGCATAACCTGGGTTACACCCTGATGGGCGCCGCCATGCTGTGGGTCGGCTGGTTCGGCTTCAACGCCGGTTCCGCCGTCGCCGCCAACGGCACCGCCGGCATGGCGATGCTGGTCACCCAGATTGCCACCGCCGCTGCCGCGCTGGGCTGGATGTTTGCCGAGTGGATCACCCATGGCAAGCCAAGCGCACTGGGCATTGCCTCGGGCGTAGTGGCGGGTCTGGTCGCGATTACCCCGGCTGCCGGCACCGTGGGCCCGATGGGCGCCCTGGTCATCGGCCTGGCAGCAGGCGTGGTGTGCTTCTTCTGCGCCACCACCCTCAAGCGCAAACTCGGTTATGACGATTCCCTGGACGCCTTCGGCGTGCATGGCATTGGCGGTATCCTCGGCGCGATCCTGACCGGCGTGTTCGCAGCACCGGCCCTGGGTGGCTTCGGCACTGTGACCGATATCGGTGCGCAAGTGTGGATTCAATTCAAGGGTGTGGCTTTCACGGTGGTCTACACCGCGATCGTCACTTTCATCATCCTCAAGGTGCTGGACGCCGTCATGGGTCTGCGTGTCTCCGAGGAAGAAGAAGCCGTGGGCCTGGACCTGGCCCAGCACAACGAGCGTGGTTACAACCTGTAAACACGCGCGATAAAAAAATGCCCGGTTCGCCGGGCATTTTTTTGTCCGGGATTTGTCAGTGCTCACATAGCGCGCTGGTTTTCCCGACGTCTTTTGTTGTGGATGCGACATCGGTTTTTCTACGGCCAAAGGCTTACGTAGAGGCAGGCGCATTAGGCCCTTTGTTTTTTCCCAGAGCGCGCTAGAATGCGCGCCGAACGTGCGGAGATCTGTATGTGGCAACAGACGCTGATAACCCTGCGGGCAAGGCCCCGGGGCTTTCATCTGGTAACGGACGAGTTGCTCGCCGGCCTGCCTGAACTCCAGGCGTGTCGTGTCGGTCTGTTGCATCTGTGGCTGCAGCATACCTCGGCCTCGTTGACCATCAACGAGAACGCCGATCCGGCGGTGCGTCGAGACTTCGAACGATTTTTCAATCGGCTGATCCCACAAGGAACCGCCGATTATGAGCACAACGACGAAGGCCTGGACGACCTCCCGGCGCACTTCAAGGCCAGCGTGCTGGGTTGTCAGCTCAGTCTGCCGGTCACGGCAGGACGGTTGGCGCTGGGTACCTGGCAAGGTGTCTATCTGGGCGAGCACCGTGATCATGGCGGTGCTCGTAAAGTCCTCGCCACCTTGTACGGTGAAGGGGCATAACCGCTGTTTGCTGGCGGATGTTGAATTTTTTCTGGCAGCCTTCGACAGATGGCGAAGCTGGGCTATAACTAATCTGCTTTTCGCAAGTCATGAGGTAGAACATGAGCGACGATGATCTGGAAAACGACGACCTCGAAGTAGGTGACGAAGACGAGGCCGAAGAAGGCCTGGAAGCAGCGGCTGAAGACGTTGCCGACGATGATGAAGGGGCCGATGTACCGGCACCGACCGCCAAAGGCAAGGCCAAGGCGGCGGTATCGGTCGACGAGTTGCCGAGCGTAGAGGCCAAGAACAAGGAGCGTGATGCGCTCGCCAAGGCCATGGAGGAATTCCTGGCCAGGGGTGGAAAGGTGCAGGAAGTGGAGGCCAACGTGGTCGCTGATCCGCCCAAGAAGCCTGATAACAAGTACGGCAGCCGCCCTATCTGAGCTTTTGCTTCTTGCTTGCTGAAAAAGCCCGCCGTCGCTGCGGGCTTTTTCATGGGCGCAGTTCCCAGGCCAGACGCAGTCCCTGTGGGAGCGGGCTTGCTCGCGAAGGCGGCGCTACATTCAACAACTGTGCAAGCTGACCCACCGCTTTCGCGAGCAAGCCCGCTCCCACAGGATTTGTATCCGGCATAGCGCCGCAGTACACCGCTTCAAAGGGTTCAGGGCTGGCTATGCCACCCCGCCAGCAGCCCTGGCAATTCAGTCAGGCTGCGAATCTCCGCATCCGGCGCGTGATCGGCGTCCCAGGCCTTGCCCGCCGGGTTGAACCACACGGCGCGCAGGCCGGCCTGTTGGGCGCCGGCGATGTCATCGCCCGGATGATCACCGATGTGCACGGCGGTCTGCGCCGTGGCACCGCCCCGTTGCAAGGCCTCGTGGAACAGTCGCGCGTCCGGCTTGGCGATGCCGATGTCTTCGGCGCACAGGGCGAATTTGAAATAATCTGCCAGCCCCAGGCGACGCACATCGGCGTTGCCATTGGTGACCACGCCGAGGGCGAAATGATTGGCCAGGATTTCCAGGGTGGGCTGCACCTCGGGGAAAATGTCCAGTTGATGACGGGCCTGCAGGAACGTCTCGAATGCCTGGTCCGCCAGCTCGGACGCTTGCCACTGGTCATAGCCGGCTTCCTGCAAGGCCCGAAACAGCACGCGCCGGCGCAATGCACTGATGCGATGCTTCAAGCCTGGCTCTTCGCGCAGTACTTGCTCGCGAATTGCCCAAAGGTGCTCCACCGGCAAGCCACCCAGATTGGGGGCGTTGTCGGTCAGCCACTGGCGTAATACGGCTTCGGCGCTGGCGATCACCGGGGCGGTGTCCCACAGGGTGTCGTCGAGGTCGAAAGTGATGAGCTCGATGGTCATGATGCGTCGCCCTTGATGCGTTTGGCCCTGGGATGGGCACTGTCATAGACCGTCGCCAGATGCTGGAAATCCAGGTGGGTATAGATCTGTGTGGTCTTGATGTCCGAATGGCCGAGCAACTCCTGGACGGCGCGCAGGTCCTGGGAGGACTCCAGCAAATGGCTGGCGAAGGAATGCCTGAGCATGTGCGGGTGCAGGTTCTGTCCCAACTCACGTTCGCCGGCCGCCTTGACCCGCACCTGGATCGCTCGCGGGCCGAGGCGTCGACCCTGTTGGCTGACGAACACCGCGTCGTCGGCGGGGTTGGTCAACGCCCGCAGCGGCAGCCATAGAGCCAGGGCTTCGCGGGCCTTGCGGCCGATGGGTAGCAAGCGTGTCTTGCTGCCTTTGCCGAGCACCTGGACCATGCCGTCGGCCAGGTCCAATTGATCCAGGTTCAGCCCTGTCAGCTCCGAAAGCCGCAGGCCGGAAGAATAGAACAGCTCGAGAATCGCCTGGTCCCGTCGCGCCAGGAAGTCATCCTCAACGGCACCTTCAAGCAGTTGCAGGGCGCGATCGGTGTCGAGGGTTTTCGGCAGCCGGCGTTCGCCCTTGGGCGGCGCCAGGCCGGTGGCCGGGTCGTGATCGCACAGGCCTTCGCGATTGAGGTAGTGGTACAAGCCGCGCACCGCCGACAACAGGCGCGCCAGGCTGCGGGAAGATTGCCCCTGTTGATGCAAGCGCGCGATCAGGCTGCGCAAACGCTGGATATCCAGGGCCGTCCAACTGCTGATGTTCTGTTTCTGGCACCAGCCCAGCACTTTTTCCAGGTCGCGGCGATAAGCCGACAACGTATGGGGCGACACCTGGCGCTCACTGCGCAGGTGTTCGCAGTAGGCGTCCAGTTGTCGTTCCATCATCAGCGTACCGAGCGCAGCGAGCCGGCAACCCGTGGCAGTACCCGGCCGGTGACTTCGGCGATGTAGCTCAGGAACAGCGTACCCACCGAGCTCTTATAATGCTGCGGATCGCGGCTGGCGATGGCCAGCACGCCATGCACGCCTTGATGGGCAATGGCGACGACGGCAGTGGAGCCGATCTGCTTGCGCTGTTCTTCGCCGAACAGGAAGTCCAGCTCATGCTCGCGCAGGCTGCCACTGACGCTTTTGTTTTCCGTCAGCAGGCCGCCGATGGCGGTCTGTGCATCGGCGTGGGTCACCCAGCGGCCCACCGGCATGGCGCTGTCGCCGAACAGGATCAGGCTGACAAAAGGCACCTGGAAATCCTGGCGCAGGCTGTCTTCGACGCTCATGACCAGGTCTTCTAGGGTGCTGGCGTCCATCAGGGCCAGGATCAGCCGACGGGTCTTGTCGAAGAGCCGGTCGTTGTCCCGGGCCACGTCCATCAGGTGCGAAAGACGATGGCGCATTTCGATGTTGCGCTCGCGCAGGATTTTCATCTGGTGCTCCACCAGCGACACGGTGTCGCCGCGCCGGTGGGGGATGCGCATCGTCGCAAGCAGTTCTTCATGCTCGACGAAGAAGTCCGGATGAGCCTCCAGGTAAGCGGCCACGGCCGCGACTTCTGGAAGGCTGGGAGATTCGTCGGGCTGTGGGGCTGGAACCTGTGGCTGATCGGTCATGGGTTTGGCTCACTCAAAGACGAACTTGTCCTTCGTATACGCGCACTGCCGGGCCGGTCATCATCACCGGTTGGCCAGGGCCTGCCCATTCGATGGACAGGCGCCCGCCGGGCAGGTCGATCAACAATGGCGAATCCATCCACCCCTGGCTGATCGCAGCGACGGCAGCGGCACAGGCGCCGGTACCGCAGGCTTGGGTTTCCCCGGCGCCGCGTTCCCAGACGCGCAATTGTGCGCGGTGACGGTCGATGACCTGCAGGAAACCGACATTCACCCGCGCGGGGAAGCGCGGATGGTGTTCGATTTTAGGCCCCAGCTCATGCACCGGGGCGCTGTTGATATCGGCCACTCGCAGCACGGCATGGGGGTTGCCCATGGAAACCGCCGCCAGTTCCACCGTGTTGCCATCGACTTCCAACGGATAGCTCAGAGCCTGGGCCGGCGCTTCGAATGGAATGTCCGCCGGTACCAGGCGCGGAGCACCCATGTTGACGCCGATCTGGCCGTCGCTGCGCACATCCAGTTCGATGATGCCGCTCTTGGTCTCGACGCGGATCTGCCGCTTGGCCGTCAGGCGCTTGTCCAGCACGAAGCGGGCGAAGCAGCGCGCGCCGTTGCCGCATTGCTCCACTTCCGAGCCGTCGGCGTTGAAGATCCGATAACGGAAATCCACGTCCGGGTTGTTGGGCGCCTCGACGATCAGCAATTGGTCGAAACCGATACCGGTGTGCCGGTCTCCCCATTGCTTGGCATGCTTGGGCAGGATATGCGCGTGCTGGCTGACCAGGTCGAGGACCATGAAGTCATTGCCCAGGCCGTGCATCTTGGTAAAACGCAGCAGCATGGTTCTACTCCGGCAGCAGGCTTTCGCCGGCAAACAACTCGGCTACCGTCTCGCGGCGACGCACTTCGAATGCCTGATCACCGTCCACCAGCACCTCGGCGCAACGGCCGCGGGTGTTGTAGTTGGAACTCATGACAAACCCGTAGGCCCCGGCCGAATGCACGGCCAGCAAATCGCCTTCTTCCAGCGCCAGTTCCCGGCCCTTGGCCAGGAAGTCGCCGGTTTCGCAGATCGGCCCGACGATGTCGTAGGGGCGGGCGGCTGTATCGCGAGGGCGCACGGCGGTGACGTCCATCCACGCCTGGTACAGCGCCGGGCGGATCAGGTCGTTCATGGCCGCATCGACGATGGCGAAATTCTTGTGCTCGGTGTGCTTGAGGTATTCGACCTGGGTCAGCAGCACGCCGGCGTTGGCCACGATGTAGCGGCCCGGCTCGAACATCAGCGCCAGGTCACGGCCTTCGAGGCGCTCGCGCACCGTCTTGATGTAGTCGGCCACCAGGGGCGGCTCTTCATCGCGATAGCGCACGCCGACACCGCCACCGAGGTCGATGTGACGCAGGTAGATGCCGCAGTCGCCGAGGCGGTCGACCAGCGCCAGCAGGCGGTCGAGGGCATCGATGAACGGTTCGAGGGTGGTCAGCTGCGAGCCGATGTGGCAATCGACGCCGAGCACTTCCAGGTTCGGCAGTTGGGCGGCGCGCACGTACACGTCTTCGGCGTCGGCAATGGCGATGCCGAACTTGTTTTCCTTGAGACCGGTGGAGATGTATGGGTGGGTGCCGGCGTCGACGTCCGGGTTCACGCGCAGGGAGATCGGAGCGCGGACGCCCAGCTCGGCGGCGACGATTTGCAGGCGCTCGAGCTCGTCGGTGGATTCGATGTTGAAGCAATGCACGCCAACTTCCAGGGCGCGGCGCATGTCTTCACGGGTCTTGCCGACGCCGGAAAACACGATCTTGTCGGCGCTGCCGCCGGCCGCCAGGACGCGTTCGAGCTCTCCGCCGGAGACGATGTCGAAACCGGCGCCCAGGCGCGCCAGGACATTGAGCACACCCAGGTTGGAGTTGGCTTTTACGGCGAAACACACCAGGTGCGGCATGCCGGCAAGGGCATCGGCAAAGGCCAGGTATTGGGCTTCGATGTGGGCGCGGGAATAGACGTAGGTCGGCGTGCCGAAACGTTCGGCGATGGCGGACAGGGCAACCCCTTCCGCGAACAGCTCCCCGCCACGGTAGTTAAAAGCGTCCATGGCGTTCCCTTAGTAAGTGGTGTGGGTGTCGTGCGCGTGGGATTTGGCTTGCGACGACTTGGCCTGCTCTTCAGGGGACTTGCTGTCGTCAGGCAGGTACAGCGGACCTTTTTGACCACAGGCCGTCACAAGGCAGGCAACCGCGACGAGCGCAGCAAGGGAAGAGATCAGGCGCTTCATGGCGAAATCCTTGAAAATGCGTTAATTGCGCCGGAGTATACCGGCCACCCGGCGGCTTGCCTATGCAACGGGGCTCCCGTCCGACAGGCCACCGGGCATTTCCCGGCGCGGGCTGTCGCCGGTCGGTATATCCTTTGCAATCGCCGGGAAGCGTCCGTATCTTTGCGGCGCTTGAGCATGAGCAGACATTTTCGAGGTTGCCGCAATGAGTTTGACTGAAGCCCGTTTCCACGATCTGGTCGATACCACCCAGCAAACGCTGGAGGATGTGTTTGACGACAGTGACCTGGATGTCGACCTGGAAAGCTCCGCCGGCGTGTTGACCGTCAAGTTCGAGAACGGCACCCAGTTGATCTTCAGTCGCCAGGAGCCGTTGCGGCAGTTATGGCTGGCGGCGGTGTCTGGCGGGTTCCACTTCGACTACAACGAGGAAAGCGAGCGCTGGCAGTGCGACAAGAGCGAGGAGCAGTTGGGCGAGATGCTCGAGCGCATCGTCAAGCAGCAGGCGGGCGTGGAACTCGAGTTCGAAGGCCTGTGACGGCGTGAGCCAGATCGCCCCGCCACGGCCCCCCAAGCCGCTCTACAGCAACGTCAGCCCCACCGTGCCGTCACCCTGTACCAGCGTGTGCAAACTGGATGAACAGAAGGTCTGCCTCGGCTGTTTCCGTCATGTGGAAGACATCCGCGAATGGCGCTCGGCCGACGATGAGCGCCGCCGGGTTATCTGTGCCGAGGCGCTTGAGCGCCAGTCGCTGAGGTAATTTGTGGCGAGGTGATGTTGCTTCCCATGACAATGAGTAGACCCCGCCCGGGTTGTTTATTTATTGAGCTGTGATAGTGTCCGGCTACGCCTCAACTCATCGAGGCCCGTGAAAACCCCGTCTTCTTGTGGCGGGGTTTTGCTTTTTTTGTGCAGAAGAAAGGAGTCTGCCAGGATCATGACCGCACCTTCCATCACCCTTACCCGTCTGGACGTACAGCGTCTGGAACGCCTGATCGACAGCCTCGATGAAACGCTGCCGGGCGTGATTGCGTTGCAAACCGAACTGGATCGCGCCGATAACCTGGTGGGCCACGATGAAGTGCCCGCCGATGTCGTGACCATGAACTCACGCGTGCACTGCCGCGAAGAAAGCAGTGGCAAGGACTATCACCTGACCCTGGTCTACCCCCAGGACGCGAATGCCGACGAAGGCAAGATTTCGATCCTCGCCCCGGTGGGCAGCGCATTGCTGGGGCTGAAGGTCGGCCAGCACATCGACTGGCCGGCCCCAGGTGGCAAGACGCTGAAACTGACGTTGCTGGCCGTGGAATATCAGCCTGAAGCGGGCGGTGATTTCCACCTCTGAGGGCGTCAGACCGAGGCCAGCGCCTCGTTCAGCGCGCGTTCCAGGTCGGCCTTGTAGCGCAGGTACAAATTACTTGAACAGGCGCCATCGCCCACCAGGCCCGAGAGGTCCAGGTCGGTGATGTAGCAACGGTAGCGCTTGGCCTCGCGGCGTTGCTCGACGATCTCCCTGGCGACCACGCTGAACAACTGGTCGCCATGTTCCAACTCCGAAAACTCCTGCTGATCGCAATACAGGGTGACGTGCACCTGCCCGTGCGCGGCTTTGCCGATGATGGCCTGCACGTCGTAGAACGGCTTGTTTTCTGGCGTCTGCGGCGTTTGTCGCGCCTCGATCCGCCGTGCTCGTCCGGGGCCTGAGGGCAGGAGCTGGTAGTACAGGGTTTCCAGGGTCAACGGCTGGGCGGCATCCATCGGCAGCAGGGCGTCGCGGCGGTACAGCACCGATTGCAGGAAGCGTTGCAGTGGCACCAGCAGGCTGTGCTCGTCGTGGTACGGCAGGCGTTGTTGCCACAAGGCGTTGAATTCATCGAGCACGTACAGCTCGGCGTCGTCCTCGTTGATCCGGTAGAACACCTGAATGCACTCGGGCTGGCCCATGGGCAGGACCAGCGCCAGGTCGTGGTCTTCCAGGGCCATCGAGTCCAGATGCAGCGGGCTGTAGGCCGTCAGTTCCTCGCCCAGGTAATCCATCAGTGCCGACAGGCTGCCCAGCGCCACATGGTTGACATGGCCGGGCACCAGCTCCAGTACGTGATAGTGCTGCTGGACCTGAAGCAGATAGCGATGGTTGAGCCGGCTCAACAGCAGGGTCTGGGCCGTTTCGATGACGTCCTCGACCCGTCGTGCGATGAACTGCGCGCGGTTGTGGCAGAAGCAGCGTACCTGCAAGCGCGGCTGGCGCTGCGTGACGGGCAGGTCGTTGAGGTAGTCGCGCAGGCAGTCGAGCAGGGCGTGCTCGCCGTCGAAGCGGTTGACCAGCACTTCATTCCAGCTGTTGAGCGTGATCTGGTCGAGGGTCAGCACCAGGTTCTCCCGCACCCCGGCGTAGCTCAGGGAGTCGGTGCGCTCGGTGGTCATCAGGATATTCAGGTCGCGGTGATGCTTGAGCGGGTCGACGCCGACGTTCACCAGGATCAACACTTCGCTGGGTACGCTGGCGCGCAGCAATTGCTCTTCATCCACGGTGGTCAGGGGCAGGGCGATGGACTGTTGCAGGCTGCCCAGCAGGTTGAACAATTCGAACTCGCTCAGGTCGCTGTCCCCTGGGTGCAGCGCCAGGCGCGTGCTGCTGTCGATCACGCCGTTGCGATGACACCAGGTCAGCAGTTCCAGCAACTCGCGGCTGCGTTTGATCGGCGCGAAGTTTTCCCACTCCAGGGCGTTGAGGCTGCCGTTGTACAGGCCCCACTGATTCTGTCCCGGTTCTTTCTTGTTGGGTGACTGCACCAGCGTCAGGGTGTCTTCGGCCAAGTCCGGGGCAATGCCAGGGTTGATGAACTCGACCTTGTCGGCCTTGCGTTCGAAAGCGGCGTACAACCGCCTGCCAAGGACGTTAAGGTCGCGCCTGTTGATCAGGCTGACGGTTTTCTCGGTGCGGGCGAACTGGGTCAGGAAGCGATAGCTGTGGGTGAGCTCGTTGACCAGCGCTCGTCGCTCGTGGCTGACCTGGCGCACCTTCCATTGGCTGCGACTGTCCAGCAGCGCCAGTTGACGCTGGTCCCAGCCCCATTCCTGGGCCAGTCGTTCGAGCAGCACCCGTTGCCAGCCGCTGCTGCGCCCCTGGCCGGTTAGCTTGCGATTGACCTTCAGGTACAGCGCCCGTCGGATCAACTCCAGGCGTTCGGGTTCGCCACGGGCATTGAGGTATTCCTCCAGGCGGCGGTAGACCACCATGTACGGGTCGAGCTCTTCCAGGTCCAGGCGATTGGCAAACACAGCCTGCTTGAAGCGCAGGCTCAGGCAGCGCACGTTCGGGTGCTCGCTGGCATAAACCTCGGTCAGCAGTAGCTTGAGCACAGACTTGTACGGCGATTCGATGCCTTTGAATAATTGCCAGAGCCCGGCGCCGATGAATTCTCCCGCGGGGATGTAGGCCAGATGCCCGAGATCCAGGGTTTCATCCGCGCGGATGAAGCGCTTGGAAATCAGCGTATGGGTGTACTGCTCATAATTGTCTTCTTCATAGACCGGCACCAGCCACCAGATCGGTGTGCGCCCGGCCAGCCAGATCGCGGTGCGGTAGAACTCGTCCAGCAGCAGATAGTGCTGGGTCGTGCCGCAATCGTCGGAACTGAGCTGATTGTCCCGGTCTCCTCGCACGAAACGCGCTGGGTCGATCAGAAAAAAGTGGGCTTCGGCGCCCTGGGTCGCGGCCCAGGCCTCCAGCAGCTGGCATTTCTTGCGCAACTCGGCCAGTTCGTCGTCGCTCAGGTCCGGCCCGTGGCAGACCCACACATCCATGTCGCTCTGATCGGCCTGGGCCAGCGTGCCCAGGCTGCCCATCAAAAACAGGCCAAGAATCGGGCGCGGCGGATTGCTGCCGTGGCGCGGCTTGTAGGAGAACGAACGGGTCAGCCGCTGGGCCTCGGCCAGGACGCTGGCGTCGGGCTCATAGTTCGACAGCCCGGCAGGCGTACCGCCCGAGACGTAGCCAGGCAGCAGTGGATGGTTGACGTGGAAAAACAGCGGCAGCAACGTCAACACGCCTTGCTGGCGGGTCGACAGGCCTTCCAGGGCGCGCTCCATCCGGACGCTGTTGAGCTTGAGAAAACGTGCGCGCAACTGGCTCAGGACCTTGCGGTCGATTCCCTCGTCCAGATCGGGGCGTATTTCGTGATTGCGGGTCATGTCGGCTCAAACCGGCTCGCGGCGTCGAACGTGGGAGATCACAGCTAATGGCAGTTTAGCGCCCGACCTTGGGAATTCTTAAGCTGAAAATGGGTTTTTGACGTCAGATTTTTTACACGGGGTGCCAGTGCGCCTGCGGAAATCTCGCTGAAGGAGATTTCCGTGGGCGGCAGGGGGAGTCAGGCGGCTTCTTGAACAACGTTAAGAATGGTCAACAGGCTTTGCACATGCTCGGCGGCATCTCGGCCCAGGCTGGTCAGGTAACCGCCATCGGACAGGGTGATCAGGTCTTTTTCGTACAGGCGTTTGGCAGCAGCGATGGCAGAGGGGGCAGCGGTCTGATGGATTTTCAGGCCTTCCTGGGAACTGTCCAGGTTGAAGAGTGCAAGGATTTCCAGTTCGGCAACCAGCTCAGGGGTAAGCGACATAAGGACTCCAGACTTTCTAGGAATGTGGACGACAGCGTTACTAAGGTGAGCGTAGTCGGCCGGGCTGTCCAGTGTCAGCGTCATGGTTTTTTTGTTTCGGGTGACGGAACACCGCTGTTCTGCAGGTGGAACACCCTGTGGCGAGGGGATTTATCCCCGCTGGACTGCGAAGCAGGCCCAAGGAAACAGGCGCGCTCGTTGTTGGGGCCGCTTCGCGACCCAGCGGGGCGGTGCGACGTTTCGCTAAATCCCCTCGCCACAGGAGCAACTTTGCCTCACGGTTTATTTCTTTTCCGGCGGCAACTCGGGAAGGGCGCGCAGCGCCGTTTCGTACCATTGGGTATCGAACGGGCGGTCTTCTTCGAGAATGGCATCGATCTCATACGCCAATACATGGGCCATGAGGTTGAGGATTTCTTCGCGCTCGTAACCGACCAGGGTCAGCTTGTTGAAGGTGGCCTTGGCCGCTGGTGGGTTGTCGCTTTCGATCTGGTTTTCGATGGCTTCGATCAGCGTGTTCTCGACGAATTCTTCTTCGTCGCTGTCGATGTCGGTTGGCTCGCTCATGGCAGGCTCCTTGGAGAAAGGTCGCCAGTTTACCTGCATTCAGCGCGGTGATGCGCCTGGCGGAACGCACCTTGGCAGTCTATAACGCAAGGCTGCCAACCCCGCACGGCCTGGAGGCTTTGTAATGCTTAAGCTTTATGGTTTCTCTGTCAGTAATTATTACAACATGGTCAAGCTGGCACTGTTGGAGAAGGGCCTGCCCTTCGAAGAAGTGCAGTTCTTTGGCAACCAGACCCCGCAAGCCCTGGCCATCAGCCCGCGCGGCAAGGTCCCGGTGTTGAAGACCGAACAAGGGTTTATCAACGAAACCAGCGTGATTCTCGAATACATCGAGCAAACCCAGCCAGGCAAGGCGCTGCTGCCCAGCGACCCGTTCGAGCGTGCCCAGGTGTTGGCCTTGTGCAGGGAGATCGAGTTGTACATCGAGCTGCCGGGGCGAGCCTGTTATGGCGAGGCGTTTTTCGGCGTGCCGGTGCCTGATGCCATCAAGGAAAAGGCCAAGGCCGAATTGCTGCTGGGGTTCGCCTCGCTCGGCAGGCACGGCAAGTTCTCGCCCTACGTGGCGGGCGATAGCATGAGCCTCGCCGATCTGTATTTCTTCTACAGCTTATCCCTGGCCTTGCAGGTGGGCAGGAAGGTCTTCGATCTCGATTTGCTGGTGGACATGCCGGCGGCCAAGACGCTGATGGAGCGCTTGGAGCAAAATCCGAACGTGCGGCGTATCGCTGCGGACAGGGAGACAGAGATGCCGGCGTTTTTGGCGATGATCGCTGCCAAGAAGTGAGCTTTTCGGTGATTTGAAGTCAGCTATCGCGAGCAAGCTCGCTCCCACATTTGAATCTCCGAATGTTCACAACAGTGTGTTCACGGGAGATTGACTGTGGGAGCGGGCTTGCTCGCGAAGCTTTTCAGCTTTTAGCGGCTGGCGAGCAACGCCTGGCCGCGCACCACGGCCGCCTTGACCTGCGCCGGTGCGGTACCGCCGATGTGATCACGGGCGTTGACCGAGCCTTCCAGGGTCAACACCGCGAACACGTCCTGCTCGATCTGGTCGCTGAACTTGCGCAGTTCATCCAGGCTCATCTCCGCCAGGTCTTTGCCGCTGTCCACGCCATACTTCACGGCGTGCCCGACGATTTCGTGGCAGTCACGGAACGGCAAGCCACGGCGTACCAGGTAGTCGGCCAGGTCAGTGGCGGTGGAAAAGCCGCGCAGGGCTGCTTCGCGCATCACCGCATGCTTGGGCTTGATGGCCGGGATCATGTCGGCAAAGGCCCGCAGTGAATCGCGCAGGGTGTCGGCGGCGTCGAACAGCGGTTCCTTGTCTTCCTGGTTGTCCTTGTTGTAGGCCAGCGGCTGGCCTTTCATCAGGGTCAACAGGCCCATCAGCGCACCGAACACGCGGCCACTCTTGCCCCGTACCAGTTCCGGCACGTCGGGGTTTTTCTTTTGCGGCATGATCGAGCTGCCGGTGCAGAAGCGGTCTGGCAGGTCAATGAATTGGAATTGCGCGCTGGTCCACAGCACCAGCTCTTCGGAGAAGCGCGACAGGTGCATCATCGCGATGCTCGCGGCGGCGCAGAATTCGATGGCGAAATCGCGGTCAGAAACGTTATCCAGCGAGTTGCCACCCACGGCGTCGAAGCCCAGCAGTTGTGCGGTGTATTCGCGATCGATCGGGTAGGTGGTACCGGCCAGCGCCGCGCTGCCCAGGGGCATGCGGTTGGTGCGTTTGCGGCAATCGACCAGGCGCTCGTAGTCGCGGCTGAGCATTTCGAACCAGGCCAGCATGTGATGCCCGAACGTTACAGGTTGGGCGGTTTGCAGGTGGGTGAAGCCCGGCATGATGCTCTCGGCCTCACGCTCGGCCTGTTCCAGCAGGCCTTTTTGCAAGCGCGTGATCTCGGCCAGGATCAGGTCGATTTCATCGCGCAGCCACAGGCGGATGTCAGTGGCTACCTGGTCGTTGCGGCTGCGACCGGTGTGCAGCTTCTTGCCGGTCACGCCGATGCGATCGGTCAGGCGCGCTTCGATGTTCATGTGCACGTCTTCAAGGTCGATGCGCCAGTCGAACTGGCCGGCCTCGATTTCACCCTGGATGGTCTTCAGGCCATCAATGATGCTGTCGCGCTCGGCATCGGTCAGCACACCGACCTTGGCCAGCATGGTGGCGTGGGCGATCGAACCCATGATGTCGTGGCGATACAGGCGCTGGTCGAAGTTGACGGAGGCGGTGAAGCGGGCGACGAAGGCGTCGACGGGTTCACTGAAGCGGCCGCCCCAGGACTGATTGGTCTTGTCAGTGCTCATGAATTCGCTCGTGATCGGCTGAAGAAAAAATAGCGGTTAAAGGCTGCGGCGGATGATAGCAGGGTTGCCGGGGCTGGCGCTGGCACTGGTCGGCAGGTTTTTTGCGCACAACCTGAGCATTTAATGAGGCTTTTTGCGCAACGATATTTTCCGATTGAGCAATATCGTCGCGGCAACCGTCTACAGTGGACGGTAGGACTTTTGCTTTTTCCATCCATGGCGCAGCGGACGAATAGAAAAAGGGGGAGCTCATATTGATCAGATCGAGTGTTAACAATCCCTATGGCGACGCCGTGCGACAACGGGCCTCGAGCATCTATCGGCAAGCGTTGGTAAAGATAGGCAACTGCCTCGCGGCACTTTTTGGCCCTCGAGCGAGTCTTAGCGTGGATCGCGGTGACGGATGTCACTTCCCCTGTCTACGCTATCCTTGTGCGAGACTCACGCAGGAATCCAGCGCAATATGAATGTCCTGATCGTTGATGACGAACCACTGGCCCGTGAGCGCCTGAGCCGAATGATTGGCGAACTCGAGGGTTACAGTGTCCTGGAGCCGAGCGCCACCAATGGCGAAGAGGCGTTGGCCCTTATTGAAAGCCACAAGCCGGATATTGTGCTGCTCGACATCCGCATGCCTGGCCTGGACGGCTTGCAGGTCGCGGCGAAGCTGTGCGAGCGAGAGTCTCCGCCCGCGGTGGTGTTTTGCACCACGCGGGACGACTTTCCGCCGGAGGTGCTGCAGGCCGGCGCCGTGGGCTATCTGATCAAGCCGATCTCCGCCGAGGCGTTGGTTGAGGCCTTGCGCAAGGCCGAGCGACCGAACCGGGTGCAACTGGCGGCGCTGACCCGCCCGGCCGCCGAAAGTGGCAGCGGCCCGCGCAGCCACATCAGTGCTCGAACCCGCAAGGGGATCGAGCTGATTCCGTTGAACCAGGTGGTCTACTTTATCGCCGACCATAAATACGTGACCTTGCGCCATGAGAGTGGCGAGGTGCTGCTGGACGAGCCGCTCAAGGCCCTTGAAGACGAGTTCGGCGAACGGTTTGTGCGCATCCACCGCAATGCCCTCGTGGCTCGTGAGCGAATCGAGCGTTTGCAACGCACTCCGCTTGGACACTTCCAGCTGTTTCTCAAAGGCCTCAATGGTGATGCGTTGATTGTCAGTCGGCGACACGTGGCCGGTGTCCGCAAGATGATGCAGCAGCTCTAGTGCCGTGCGGCAAGACATTCCATTTCCAGGACATTGACGGCCAGGGAGGCTTTGGGGTCGTGATTCAAATCAAAGCGGTTTTGGCTGAGCTGTTATTATCCGCCGTATCTTTTAAGTACGGATTGATCCATGTCCCCTCGCGAGATTCGCATCGCCACCCGTAAAAGTGCCCTGGCTCTCTGGCAGGCCGAATACGTTAAAGCCCGTCTGGAAGCCGCCCACCCCGGCCTTAACGTGACGCTGGTGCCCATGGTCAGCCGCGGTGACAAGCTGCTCGACTCGCCGCTGTCGAAAATCGGCGGCAAGGGTCTGTTCGTCAAGGAGCTGGAAACCGCGCTGCTGGACAACGAAGCCGACATCGCCGTGCATTCGATGAAAGACGTGCCCATGGACTTCCCTGAAGGCCTGGGCCTGTTTTGTATCTGCGAGCGGGAAGATCCGCGCGATGCCTTCGTCTCCAACACTTTCTCCAGTCTCGATGCGCTGCCTGCCGGGAGCGTGGTGGGCACGTCCAGCCTGCGTCGCCAGGCGCAGTTGCTGACTCGCCGCCCTGACCTGCAGATCCGTTTCCTGCGCGGTAACGTCAACACTCGCCTGGCCAAGCTCGACGCCGGTGAGTACGACGCGATCATCCTCGCCGCCGCGGGCCTGATCCGCCTGGGTTTCGAAGATCGCATCACCTCGGCCATCAGTGTCGACGACAGCCTGCCAGCCGGTGGGCAGGGGGCGGTGGGCATCGAATGCCGCAGCGCCGATAGTGACATTCACGCCCTGCTGGCATCGTTGCACCACGAAGACACGGCCACTCGGGTTTTCGCCGAGCGAGCCCTCAACAAACACCTCAATGGCGGTTGCCAAGTGCCCATCGCCTGTTACGCCGTGTTGGAAGGCGAACAGGTCTGGTTGCGTGGCCTGGTGGGTGATCCGAACGGTGGCCGGCTGATCAGCGCAGAGGCCCGGGCGCCGCGCCACGATGCCGAGGCGTTGGGTGTGCGAGTGGCTGAAGATCTGCTCAGCCAGGGCGCCGATGACATTCTCAAGGCAGTCTACGGCGAGGCAGGCCACGCGTGACAGGCTGGCGTCTGCTACTCACCCGGCCCGCAGACGAGTCGTCGGCGCTGGCGGCTGTCCTGGCCGAAGCGGGTGTATTCAGCAGCAGCCTGCCGTTGCTGGATATCGAGCCGATCCCCGTGTCTGATGCCGGGCAAGCGATCCTTCAAAACCTGGACCGGTACTGCGCCGTGATTGTGGTCAGCAAGCCTGCCGCTCGTTTGTGCATGGAGCTGCTGCGCCAATACTGGCCCCAGCCGCCAGACCAGCCATGGTTCAGCGTGGGGGCGGCCACCGGGCAGATTCTGACCGACGCTGGCCTCACCGTGTTTTATCCCGATAACGGCGACGACAGCGAAGCCTTGCTGGAGCACCTGGTGTTACGCCAGGCTATCACCCGTCCCGATCCCAAGGTTTTGATCGTGCGTGGCGAGGGCGGGCGCGGTCTGCTGGCAGAGCGTTTGCGCGAGCAAGGTGCTAGGGTCGATTATCTGGAATTGTACCGGCGCGGCCTGCCGCACTACCGCGAAGGTGAGTTGCCAGCGAAGGTTGAAGCGGAACGCTTGAACGCGCTGGTGGTCAGCAGTGGGCAGAGCTTCGAGCATCTGCAGCGGCTCGCTGGCGATGCGTGGCCCGCCCTGGCGCGGCTACCGCTGTTTGTTCCAAGCCCGAGGGTTGCCGAGATGGCGCGTGCCGCCGGGGCCCGAACAGTTGTGGATTGCCGTGGCGCCAGTGCCGCGGCTTTGCTGGCGGCGTTACGGGAACAGTCCGTGCCGTTTTCTATTGCAAAGGATGGATACGTGAACGAAACAGCCTTGCCAAAAGATCAAGACCAGCCAGCGATCGATGCGCCGGTTGAAACCCCGGCCCCGATGGCGCCGCGTCGCGGCAACGGACTGGCCATTGTCGCGTTGTTACTGGGAGCTGCCGGCGTGGCCGTTGGCGGCTGGGGCGTGTGGCAGGTGCGTCATCTGCAAGCCAATAACCAGCAGCAGTCCACCCAGGTCCAGGCGCTGAATGACCAGGCCCAGACCCTCAAGCTCAATGAGCAGCGCCTCAGTGAGCGTCTGGCGCAGTTGCCACCGGCTGAAGAGTTGGAGGAACGGCGGCGTCAGGTCGCCCAACTGCAAGGCGATCAGCAACGCCTGAACCAGCGCCTGGAAACCGTGCTGGGTGCCAGCCGCAAGGACTGGCGCCTGGCTGAAGCCGAGCATTTGTTACGCCTGGCCAGCCTGCGTCTTTCCGCCTTGCAAGACATCAGCAGTGCCCAGGCATTGGTCCAGGGGGCTGACGAGATCCTGCGCGAGCAGAACGACCCTGGCTCGTTCGCCGCCCGCGAGCAGTTGGCCAAGACGCTCGCGGCGTTGCGCAGCACCGAACAACCGGATCGCACCGGGCTCTTCCTGCAACTGGGTGCCCTGCGTGACCAGGTGTTGCAACTCACCGAGCTGGCGCCCGAATACAAGGACCGTGGTGAATCCCTGCTGGGCCTGACCGCCGATGGCGATGGTGCCAGCCGCTGGGCACAGTGGTGGGACCAGATCTCGCGCTACATCCGCATCGATTTCAACGCGGACGAGAACGTCCGTCCACTCCTGGCCGGGCAGAGCCTGGTGCAGGTGCGCCTGGCCTTGAGCCTGGCGCTGGAGCAGGCGCAATGGGCTGCCCTCAATGGCCAGGCGCCGGTGTACACCCAGGCGCTGACCGAAGCGCGGGACGTGCTGAAGAGCAACTTCAACCAGGACAATCCGCAAAGCAAAATAATGCTTGAGCGCGTGGTCGAGCTGTCCAAACAGCCGGTGACGGTGGTCACGCCGGACCTGACGGGTACCCTGAGCAGCGTCCAGGCCTACCTTGAGCGTCGCAACCTGAATGCCGAGGATTCGGTCAAGCCGCTGCCCAAGCCTGGCGAGCAGGAGACCGCGCCATGAAGCGCCTCTACGTGATTCTGTTCGTGGTCATCGCTGCCGCTGCGTTGCTGGGTGTGGCGATCGCCGAGCATTCAGGTTACGTGCTGGTGGCGTACAAGAACTTTCGTTACGAGGCCGGCCTGTGGGTCACCCTGGCGCTGGTGGCGGTGCTCTGGCTGTTGTGGCGGGGCGTGAGGGCCTTGATCGGGCTGGTGACCACGTCCAGTGACGTGGTCAACCCATGGTCGCGGCGCAACCGCAGTCGCCGTGTGCAGGTGGCAATCGAGCACGGCCAACTGGACCTGGCCGAAGGTCGTTGGGCCAGCGCCCAGCGTCATTTGCACCGTGCCGCCGAAGCCGAGCGCCAACCGTTGCTCTACTACCTCGGAGCCGCCCGCGCGGCCAATGAGCAGGGGCTCTACGAGCAGAGCGACAGTTTGCTGGAGCGTGCCCTGGAACGTCAGCCCCAGGCGGAATTGGCCATCGCCCTGACTCACGCGCAATTGCAGACCGACCGAGGTGACACCGACGGCGCGTTGAGCACGCTACAAGCCATGCATGAACGTCATCCACATAACGCCCAGACCTTGCGCCAGTTGCAGCGACTGCATCAGCAACGGGGTGACTGGTCGGCGGTGATTCGGTTGTTGCCGGAGCTGCGCAAGGACAAAGTCCTGCCGCCCAGTGAACTGGCTGAGCTGGAGCGCCGGGCGTGGGGCGAGAATCTCACCCTGGCGGCCCATCGTGAAGAGGACGGCAGCGTCGGTTTGCAATCGCTCAACCGCGCTTGGCAGCAACTGACCTCCGCGCAGCGTCAGGAGTCGGCGCTGGTGCTGGCCTATGCCGAGCAGCTGCGGCAACTGGGGGCCCAGGTCGAGGCCGAAGAAGTGTTGCGGGTTGCGCTCAAGCGTCACTATGACAGTCACCTGGCACGCCTGTACGGGTTGGTTCGGGGCAATGATCCGATTCGCCAGCTGCAAACGGCCGAAGGCTGGCTCAAGGATCATCCGGCCGATCCAAGTCTGCTGCTGACACTCGGGCGCCTGTGCCTTCAGGGCAGCTTGTGGGGCAAGGCGCGGGACTATCTGGAAAGCAGTTTGCGGGTTCAGCGCAATCCCGAAGCCTGCGCTGAATTGGCGCGGTTGTTGGCGCAGCTGGGGGATGCCGAGCGCAGCAATCAGTTGTTCCAGGAAGGGTTGGGGCTGCTGGATGAGCGTCTGCTGGCCGCGCCTTTGCCGGTCCCGGCTCAGGTCCTGTCCACTTGATCTGCGTTTGAGTCGTTTTGGCGGGGGAGCGTGCTCCCTCGCCGCAAATACAGGGGTTTAATCGTGACCACGGGAAAGTCCTACAAAGGATTGCGCTGAATCCGCTCGTGCCTGTCGGGAATTCCCTACACCCCTGGTGAAGTGTCTGCACGGACCTGCCTTGAAAGGCCCGAGGGCTTTCCTCTACCGTAACTGCTTGTCTCTTTTGTTACGGAACCGCCATGTCTTTGGCCAGCTCACGCTTCTTGTTTCTCATGGCTTCCATTGCCGCTGCCCTGGCTTTGGGCATCTCCAATTATCTGGAATATGCGGTCGGCCTGACGCCTTGCAGCCTGTGTGTTTTGCAGCGGTTGTGCCTGATGCTGTTTCTGGTGAATGGCCTCGTAGCCTGTGTACACGGTCCAGGTGAAAAGGGCAGCATCTTCTATGGGGCGATAGGGTTGGTTTTTGCATCGGCGGGAATGACCCTCGCGTGGCGTCAAGTCCTGATGCAAAGCATTTCGTTCGAGCAGTTGCCCGATTGTATTGTGCAGATGCAGAGATCCGATTCCTGGTGGTGTGCCTTGCATCGCGTCCTCGAGGGTGCGGTCGACTGCGCGAACCTCACTTGGACGCTGTTCGACCTGAGCATCCCCGAATGGAGCCTGTTGTTTTTTCTCGCGGTGTCCAGCGTGATGAGCTATTTGCTGTTGCGCCTTGTCTGGAGTGCTCTGGTACGACCGCTCAGCGGCGATACGTCGCACCTGGTCCGGGTGTTGGATTAAACACTTGTATGAACTTTATCTCCTGCGTACCTTGAAGCGGTTGTCGTGCGGGCATAATCTGGCCCGCACGTGTTATTGGAATTGTGCCGCTCGATCATGTTATGTCTGGCTTGTCCCTGATCATTCAGGCGTGTGCAGACTGCGAGGGGGCATGACTCACAAGGGAAGAAATCACCATGCTCGAAAGTTGTCAGAATGCTCAGGAACGCTGGGGTGGGGTGCATCTGCTGATCGACCGCTGGTTGCAGGAGCGTCACGAACTGGTTCGGGCCTATGATGCTCTCGGCGACAAGCCTGAAGCGCTGAGCGAAAGCCGCAAACCGTTGCAGGAATTCTGCGGTGTGCTGGTCGACTATGTGTCTGCCGGTCATTTCGAGATCTACGAACAGCTGACAGGCGAGGCCAAGGCCTTCAACGACAAGCGTGGCCTGGAGCTCGCCGAGCAGATTTACCCGCGTATCGACGTCATCACCGAAAAACTGCTGGCGTTCAACGACCTTTGTGATGAAGGCAAGTGCGTAGCGGAAAAATTCAAAGAGCTGGGCGGCTTGCTGCACGAGCGCTTCGAACTGGAAGACTGCCTGATCGAAGTGCTGCACAACGCCCACAAGGAAGAGGCTGCGGTCCAGGCCTGAAGGGCTCGCGGTCATAAAAAACGGTGCGCATTGCGCACCGTTTTTCGTTTGGGACAGTGTCAGGTTGTCGCGCCCAGTAACTCGATTTCAAACACCAGAGGCGTGAATGGCGGGATCAAATCCCCGGCACCTTCGGCGCCATAGGCCTGGGTCGATGGAATCACCAATCGCCACTTCGCGCCGACCGGCATTTGCGGCAATGCACTGCGCCAACCGTCAATCACGCTGTCGAGGCTGAACCACTGAGCTTGCCGGTTGGAGTCGAATACGGTGCCGTCCGGCAACCGGCCGATGTACAACACTTGGACCTTGCCGTGGGGACCGGCTTTCGCGCCGTGGCCTGGCTTGAGTTCGGTCAGCAGGATGCCGTCTGCCAGCTGTTGGACGCCGGGGCGGTTTTTTTCTTCATCGAGAAATTTCTGTTCGGTCTTCAGTGCGACTTCGATCTGCGGAGTCGTGGATTGCGCCGTCAGTTGCGCCTGGTGCGCCGCCAGGATCTGTTCGATGCGTTCATCCTTGAGGGCCAGTGGCTTGCCCAGATAGGCCTGTTGCAGACCTTCCACCAGGGCCTGGATCTGCAAGTCGGGTACGTCCTGGCGCAGACGTTCACCCAGGCTCGCACCCAAGCTGTACGCCAGATCGCGAGCCTCGTTTGCGTTGGTTTTTTCAACGGCCTGAGTCATGGAGCAAACCATGCACAGGCTTAAAAACAGGTGACGCGACATGTGTGCTCTCCGGCCTCGAATCGAGGAATTATGCCAGTGTCGATATCTGTAGCGGTGGATTGCCCAGGCACGGATGTAGAAGATTTTTCGTCTCTTGCAACGCAACGTCTTGTGTACTGTCAACATGCCCTAGCGGCGGTTGCAGCAGAGGTCTAGTATGAGCCGCACTCACGTCAGTCAGGAGGTAAACCATGTCGGCCACCAAGAAGCCAGTAAACACTCCGTTGCACCTGCTCCAACAACTTTCGGGCAGCTTGCTCGAGCATCTGGAAAATGCCTGCTCCCAAGCCCTGGCTGATGCTGAAAAACTGCTCGCCAAGCTGGAAAAACAACGCGGCAAAGCCCAGGAGAAACTGCACAAGTCGCGCACCAAGTTGCAAGATGCAGCCACCGCTGGCAAGGCCAAGGCACAAGCCAAGGCCAAGGACGTTGTGAAAGAACTCGAAGACCTGCTCGATGCCTTGAAGGATCGTCAGTCCGAAACCCGCACCTACATTCTGCAACTCAAGCGTGATGCCCAGGAAAGCCTGAAACTGGCCCAGGGCGTCGGTCGCGTGCAAGAGGCTGCGGGCAAGGCGCTGTCGCTTCGTGCTGCCAAGCCTGCTGCTGTATCGGCCAAGAAGCCGGCAGCTAAACCCGTCGCGGCAAAAGCACCCGCTAAAGTGGCTGCCAAGCCAGCTGCGAAAGCACCGGCCAAAGCAGCAAGCAAGCCGGCTGCCAAATCGGTCGCTGCCAGCGCTGCAAAACCAGCGGCAAAAAAACCAGCTGCTAAAGTTGCCGCCAAACCCGCTGCAAAAACGGCCGCCGCTAAGCCTGTAGCCGCCGCTAAGCCTGCTGCAAAAGCTGTCGCTAAACCTGCCGCTAAAACCGCCGCCGCCAAACCTGTTGCAAAAGCTGCTGCCAAACCTGCCGCTGCGAAACCAGCTGCCAAACCTGCGGCAACAAAAACTGCTGCGGCCAAGCCAGCTGTGAAACCGGCTGCCAAGCCAGCTGTTGCCAAAGCACCTGCCAAAGCGACGGCTAAACCCGCTGCCAAACCCGCTGCGGCAAAACCTGCGGCCAAGCCAGCCGCCGCGAAACCTGCCGCTGCAAAACCTGCAGCCAAGCCAGCCGCCGCGAAACCTGCCGCTGCAAAACCTGCAGCCAAGCCAGTCGCCGCGAAACCTGCCGCTGCAAAACCTGCCGCTGCAAAACCTGCGGCCAAGCCAGCTGCCGCGAAGCCAGCTGCTGCAAAACCTGCGGCTAAGCCAGCGGCGAAACCCGCCGTGAAAAAGCCAGCCACCGCAAAAGCCTCGACTGCGCCAGCAGCCAAGCCTGCGACATCGGCACCGGCTTCGACCACGACCGCGACACCTGCTCCAACCGCCAGCACTCCGGCCCCGGCGATCAGCCCATCCGCTGCCGTAGCGCCGAGCTCCAGCAACCCAACCAGCGCTTCCTAAGTGCCGGACACCGCGACGCGCAGCTGATGCAGCGCGTCGCGGTTCGCTGGGTCGGCATTCGCCGCCAGCCCTTGCAGCCATTGCGCTGAATCGCTCCGTTGTCCCTCAGGCCAATCCTCGGTCGTTGCCTGCAATCGCTCCAGCAATCGCCGTTCGGCTTCCAACTCCAGTCCCTTGAGCTGTTCGCGCAGGCTATTGAGTGCTGTGTCTTGCAAGGCGCTGGTTTTCCATTGGCTGCGCAGCGAGCGCAAGGGCCTTACCACCTCAGCATCCCAAGGCTCGGTCAATTGCCGAAGCTGTTGCAGCCGTTGTTCATTGCAGGTTACGCCGCGCCGTTCCAGCCAAAGTCCGCAAAGCAGCAGGCACACATTGGCGCCAGCGTTCTGTAGCGCCAGGCAGGCTGGCTCTACGCCAGGCTTGGCATAGAGGTCGAGGGAAAAGCTCCACAGGTCAGGGGACATCGTGCTACTCGCGCCAGTTGTGAGCGAAGCTGGTAGACTCCGCCGCCATTATGATCCGACTTCAGAACCTGACTTTACAGCGTGGCCCGCAACGTCTGCTAGAAGACGCCGAGCTGACCCTGCACGCCGGCCACAAAGCTGGCCTCATCGGTGCCAACGGCGCCGGCAAATCGAGCCTGTTCGCCTTGCTGAGGGGCGAGCTGCACCCGGACTCGGGCGACTGCTTGCTGCCGGCCGATTGGCGTATCGCCCACATGCGCCAGGAGGTCGACACCCTCGAGCGCCTGGCAGTGGACTACGTGCTCGACGGCGACCTGCGCCTGCGCCAGGTTCAACGCGACCTGGCGGCGGCCGAGGCGGCCCACGACGGCGCCGCCCAAGCCCGTTTGCATTCGGAACTCGACAGTGCCGACGGCTACACCGCCGATGCCCGCGCGCGCAAATTGCTGGCAGGCCTGGGGTTTACCAATGAGCAGATGGACCGTCAGGTCGGGGATTTCTCCGGTGGCTGGCGGATGCGCCTGAACCTGGCGCAGGCCTTGATGTGCCCCTCGGACTTGCTGCTGCTCGATGAGCCCACCAACCACTTGGACCTCGACGCCATCATCTGGCTCGAAGATTGGCTCAAGAATTACCCCGGCACGCTGCTGTTGATTTCCCATGACAGGGACTTCCTCGACGCCGTGGTCGATCACGTAGCCCATGTCGATCAACGCAAGCTCACCTTGTACCGCGGCGGCTACAGTGCTTTCGAGCGAGCCCGTGCCGAACGCCTGGCCCAGCAACAGCAGGCATACGAGAAGCAGCAGGCGCAGCGTGCGCACATGGAAAGCTACATCGCCCGCTTCAAGGCCCAGGCCACCAAGGCCCGCCAGGCCCAGAGCCGGATCAAGGCGCTGGAGCGGATGGAGGAGCTGTCCGCGGCCCACGTCGATTCACCGTTTGATTTCGTCTTCCGCGAGTCGACCAAGATTTCCAGCCCGCTGATCGACCTGTCCGACGCGCGCCTGGGCTATGGCGACAAGACTGTGCTGGAGAAGGTCAAGCTGCAACTGACCCCGGGTGCGCGGATCGGTCTGCTGGGCCCTAACGGTGCCGGTAAGTCGACCCTGATCAAAAACCTTTCCGGTGAACTCGAACCTCTGGCCGGGCGCCTGACCCGGGGCGAGAACACCGTGGTTGGCTACTTCGCCCAGCATCAGCTCGACTCCCTGGATTCCAAGGCCAGCCCGCTCCTGCATTTGCAGCGTCTGGCGCCGACCGAGCGCGAGCAGGTCCTGCGGGATTTCCTCGGTGGTTTCGACTTCCGTGGCGCGCGTATCGACGAGCCGGTGCTGAATTTCTCCGGTGGCGAAAAGGCTCGCCTGGCGCTGGCGTTGATCGCCTGGGGTCGGCCGAACCTGCTGCTGCTCGACGAACCGACCAACCACCTCGACCTGGAAATGCGCCTGGCCCTGACCATGGCCTTGCAGGAGTTCAGTGGGGCCGTGCTGGTGGTGTCCCACGATCGACATTTGCTCAAGAGCACCACGGATAATTTCTTCCTGGTGGCCGACGGCAAGGTCGAGGAGTTCGACGGCGATCTGGAAGACTACGCGCGCTGGCTGGTGGAGTACCGTCAGCGCAATGCCCCGGTCAGCACCACGCCCGTCAACCCGGACAAGACCGACAAGAAAGCCCAGCGCCAGGCCGCAGCGGCCCTGCGTCAGCAGTTGGCACCTCACAAGCGCGAAGCCGATAAGCTCGAAGTCGAACTGGGCAAGCTCCATGAAAAGCTGCAGAAAATCGAAACCAGCCTCGGCGACAGCGGTCTTTACGAAGCGGCGCGCAAGGATGAGCTGCGTGATCTGCTGGCCGAACAGGCCAGGCTGAAGGTTCGGGAAGCGGAGCTTGAGGAGGCGTGGATGCAAGCCTTGGAGCTGCTGGAAAACTTGCAAGCGGAGCTGGAGGCTTTGTCCTGATGGAAGCGTTGGCGTTGCCTGTCCCTGTCATGTGGATCGAGCCGATCTGGCTCGGTGTGCAAATCCTGCTGATCCTGTTGGTGGGATATATCGCCCAGCGCTTCGTTGCGCGTGCGCTCACGGGGCTCGGCGAGCGCTACCCACTGCCGACGCAATTGGTGATCATCCTGCGCGGTGTGCTGCGCTGGCTGATCATGGGCAGCGCCGTACTGGTGGCGCTGGAGCGCCTGGGTGTCTCGGCCACGGTACTCTGGACGGCGATCTCGGGTTTCGTGGCGGTGGCAGCGGTGGCGTTCTTCGCCATCTGGAGCGTGCTGTCTAACCTGTTCTGCGCCGTGTTGATCTACACCGTTGGACCGTTTCGCCTGGGGGATGTGGTCGAGCTGGTGGACACCACCGACAAGCCTGGCATCAAGGGTCGCGTGGTGGCGATCAACCTGCTGTACACCACATTGATCGAACCCGAGGAGCTCGGCACCGGCAGCGCCATGGTGCAAGTGCCCAACAGCCTGTTTTTCCAGCGTTCGGTTCGGCGCTGGCGTGGCAGCGAGGCGTTTCCGGTTGGCGGTTTCGTCGAATGACCGGGCCGTGCCGATTGGCTGTTTTTTGCGAAAAAGCGATGGTCAATCCTGCGGCGGCGGATTAGCTTAGTCGTTTTCGACTAATCCGAGCCGAGGTGTGCAATGTTGCTGGAAACATGGCTGGCGTTTTTCGCTGCCTGTTGGGTGATCAGTCTTTCCCCGGGTGCCGGTGCCATTGCATCGATGTCCAGTGGCTTGCGCTACGGTTTTTGGCGCGGTTACTGGAACGCCCTCGGCCTGCAGCTGGGCCTGGCGTTGCAAATCGTGATCGTCGCCGCCGGTGTTGGCGCGATCCTCACCGCATCAGCCACCGCGTTCTACGCGATCAAATGGTTCGGTGTGGCCTATCTGGTTTACCTGGGTATCAAACAGTGGCGAGCCATCCCCGGCGATATCAGTGATGACTCCGTCGTGCGGCCTATCGGCAACCCTTTGGCCCTGGTGTTTCGCGGCTTTCTGGTCAACATCAGCAACCCCAAGGCGCTGGTGTTCATGCTGGCGGTGCTGCCGCAGTTCATCGACCCCCATGCCCCCTTGCTCAAGCAGTACCTGATCCTGGGCGTGACGATGATCTGCGTCGACCTCATCGTCATGGCCGGGTACACCGGGCTGGCGTCCAAAGTCCTGCGCCTGTTGCGCACACCGAAGCAGCAACGGCGGATGAACCGCACGTTTGCTGGCCTGTTCATCGGGGCGGCGGGCTTGCTCGCGACGATTCGCAAGGCTGCGGTGTAACCGGCTTATAAACAACACCTGTGGCGAGGGAGCTCCCTCGCCACAAAAGCACCTACCTATCCCTTTGATCGTTCCACGCTCCGCGTGGGAACGCCGCCAGGGACGCTCCGCGTTCCGCTTCTGGAAGGTGACGCAGAGCGTCACGGGCTGCATGCCCACGCAGAGCGTGGGAACGATCATTGCGCCCTATCCCGCGGTGTGGCTCAGCGCAGGATTACCGGCGCGGTATCCCGGGGCAGATTATTGCGCTGCATCGGCTCGCCGGGCTGTTGGTGGCTCGGGCCACCGAGTTGTTCGCTCATTTGCCGCGCCACGTCTTCACCCAGGGCCTTGGACACGTCGCGCACCACCCGCGGACGGTTGAGGCTGATGTGGACGTCCCGGTGGTTCAACAGCTTGGTGTCCTGGCCTTCACCCATGGCGGTGAAGGCCGAGGTGATTTCGAAGGTCTTGGTGTTGATCAGGCTGAAGTCCGCCACCAGTGTCAGTGCAAGCACTGCCGAGTAGCTGTCGGTGTTGGCCAGTTCGTTGATGTCGCGGGTGAAGTCGATGTCGGACACGGTGCCGAACAGCACGTAATCGGCGCCCTTGAAGTGGCCGCCCTTGATGCGCTTGATGACGTCATAGACATCGCCGGTGGACGACGCGGTGTACGGTGTGCCCTGCACCAGCTGGAACATCCCGCTGCGCAGGATCTCGCCCTTGATGTCACCGGTGAACTTGCGCAGCTCGCCCTGCTCGATGTAGCTGCTGGTGGCTTCCATCTCGTCGTAGCTCGACGACGCGCTGGCGCTATAGGCATTGGCCTGGAAGTTACTCTGGGCGGAAACGGTGTGGATGTACTCTTCCACCCGCGCCTGGTACGCCAGGTCAGTGACCGCGACTTTTGGGGCCGCCTGCGCGCCGAACGCGCAGGCCAGGGCCATGATGCCGATCCATGTGCGCATGGCTTAACGCTCCGTGGTCTTGCGGATTTCTTTTTCGTCCATCCACTCGGCCAGACCGCTTTCGACGTCGATCAACTGCAGGCTGAATTTATAGAAGACGTCCTTGTAGTCGCTGCTGCGCTTGACGATCGAGCTGATGGAACCCTCGATGCGGTATTTGGCGGCGATCATGTTGCCGGTCTTGGCCACGGTGCTTTTCTTGTACAGGCCGCTCTGGTTCTGCAGCTTGAGCTGGTCGACCTGGCTGTCCATGGCGGTGTTGTCGCTGGCGAAACGGGCGGCGCCGGTCTTCATCAGCTGGGTCTTGATGCTGGTGGTGATTTCGCGGGTGTCGATGTACTCGCTGGTCTTGTTCTTCACGTCATAGACCTGGACCACCGGACGGCCCTGCAAAACGCCGGACTGGGCCAGGGAGCGGGTCATGGATTCGGCGATCATCTGCAGGTCGGTGGAACCGAACTCGTTGGTCACGGTTTCCACGGCCTTGGTATCGCCGTAGCTGATGTTCTTGTTGCCCAGGACCGGGGAGTTGTTGGCACAGCCGCTGACCAGCAGGGCGGCGAGGGCGATGGAGGAAATGCGTACAAACATGGGGATGCTCTCGAAAACTGAAAAAGGGATAACGCGTAATACCTGTCACTCGGTCGCTTTCTGTGGGAGCGAGCTTGCTCGCGATAGCGGTGTGTCAGTCAGCATCATTGCTGGCTGATCCAATGCCATCGCGAGCAAGCTCGCTCCCACAGGTTGTGCGGCTCAAGGGGTATTGATTTCCAAACGGAAATCCACAGCCTTGGGCGTCGGCGCGATGGCCGGCAGGAAGCGGGTCTGTTCGCCGTACAGCGTCAGGGTTTTCCAGGTTTCTTCCTCGGCGATCGGAAAGCCTTCCGGCCCCAGCCAGGCAAAACGGTAATACATCGTCTTGTTGTTGAAGCTGGTGTTGCTCAGCTGCACGTTGACGGTCAGGTAGCCGTTTTCCCGGGCGACGCGCATGGCGCCCACCACGATGTTTTTCGTCTTGCCCATCGCCACGACCTTGCTGGCGGCACTGCCCGGCTCCGGTGGTGGCGGGGTGGCGCAACCGGCCAGCAAGGCCAGGGCGCCGACGGCGATCAGTTTTAAACGCATGTGAACAAGACTCCGTTCTTAAGGTTGCTTAAGGGCAATGGCGGTCGGGTTGGCGCTGGGCATCACCTGGGCAGCCAGGCCACCAGCGAACACTTGGTTGCCCACCGCCCGCAGGCTGATGACCTGGTAACGCTGGTCGACGGTAACCTTGACCACCGAGCCACCCACGGCGCTCGGCAAGGTGACCTGGTGCTCGCCTTTCTTCAGGCGCAGGCGCACCACCTGGGTGTAGTCCGGCAAGGTGCGCCAGGTCCGGGTGTCAGCACCTTCGAGCACGGCCGAGGTGATGCCCACGGCCAGGCCGGCCAGGGGATTGGTGTCATTGATCTGCTTTTGTGCCACACCACGGGTGATCGCCCGCACGGTCGTGCGCAGGATGATGCCTGGCATGTCATCGCGCAGGGCCCGGCGGGACATGGCGGTGGTGCTGTTGAGCTGGGTCAGGTCGAGCTGACGGCCGTCGACGCCGATCTGGGCGAAGGTGGCGGTAGAGGTGTCAGGCTTGATCAGCGGGAACGACAGTGGCGTGATGACCAGGTTGCCGCTGATAGGCAAGGGCAGGGGAATGCGGATCGAGTCCCGGGACGGCGCCAGGCCGCTCTGGACGACGATCAGGATGTCGCTGTCGTCGTTCTTGGCTGGTTTGTCGAGGTTGAGCAGCGCCTGTTCCAGCAACGGGGTGTTCGGGCGCAGTTCGGCGGCCTTGCGGTAGCCCGGTGCGGCCAGGTCCTTTTCCCCCAGGGCTTCGTAGACGAAACCGGCCAGGTAGTGGCTGAACGCACTCTGGTAACTGTTTTTCAGGCTGACCACTTCCGGCGCGTCGAGGCTGGCCACCGGGTAGCCCTTGAGGTCTTTGTACTCGGTCTTGACCCCTTGCTTCTCGGCATCCTCTTCGCGCTTGAGGTATTCCTTGTCCCGCAGGTCGGCAATTACCGCTTCGCGTTCGTGGGTCTTCTTGATTTGCGTCCGCGCACCGTCGAAGTCATTCACCGCCAGCAGATTCAGGGCCATCTGCGTGGTCAGCATGACCTTCTCGTAGTCGTAGCCCTCGTAGCGCCGGACTTTATCGTTGACCAGGAAGCTGCCGAACTGCGCCAGGTACTTGGCCGTGTCGAGCTTGACAGCGTCTTCCCACTGGCCGACCTGCTGGTCGGCGCTGGTCCAGGCGGTCTGGCTGCCGGACAGATCGCCCTTGGCGCGTAGCAGCTCGCCTTTCTCGAAGAAATACAGCAGGTCTTTGTCCTGGCTGCTGTTGTTCTTTTCCAGCAGGGTCAACGCGGCGTCGACGTTGCCGGAAGCCAGCTGCTGGTTGGTCTGGGCCAACTCACTGTCGTAGTTGCGAAAGGCCGAACAGCCGGACACCAAGATGATTGCACCGAGGACGAGCGAAAAAGCGGCACGGGAGGCCATGTCTACATCTTCCCTGAGGTATCAGCCGGGTATGCGGGTCGGGCTGGAGCGATCCCACGGACAAGCGTCGAGACGCCGTCAGTTCCTCATAAAGCGAGGAGCTTTTATGCCATCTGACCATAAGAAGGCGGCGCGATTATAAACAGGGCTCGGGGTTATGTAATGGCTTTTCAATGTCTAAGTGCTGTTTTTGTGACATCACCTCCAAAGCATGAAAGTCCGATGAAAATGTGCTGCCAATGCACATCAGCCCTTGAGCCAAAGTCATTGGAAGTGAACAATGTGTTACTTCTTATTTCCAATCGAGAGTCATTCATGACTGCGCCGTTCCGTTTTCTGGCCTGGCTTGCACTACCGTTGCTTGCACTGTGCAGCCCCCATCTGCTGGCCGACACCGTTGAGGGTGCCCCTCAGGCACTGCATCTGCTGGATTACATCGGGGCGGATTATCCGGAGACGGTCGACGCGGGCAAGGTCATCGACGACGCCGAATACCGCGAGCAACTTGAATTCACCCAGGTGCTGGAAGGGTTGATCGCCGGGCTACCGGCCAAGCCGGAAAAGGCTGAGCTGGCCCAAGGCGTCGGCGCCTTGCGCAGCGCGATCAGCCAGCATCAGGACGGCGGTGAGGTGGCCCGTCAGGCACGGCAACTGGGTGCCAGATTGGCGGTGGCTTACGAAGTGAGCCAGGCGCCGATCATCACTCCGGACCCCACACGCGGCGCGCCGCTGTATGCCCAGAATTGCTCGGTGTGCCACGGTGACAGCGGTGCCGGCGACGGTCCCGCCGGTGTCGGCCTGGAGCCACCGCCTGCCAATCTGCGCGACGGTCAGCGCCTGGATCGCCTGAGCCTCTACGCGATCTACAACACCCTCGGCATGGGGGTCGAAGGCACCGATATGCCGGCCTTCGCCGATCAGCTCGATGATCGTCAACGTTGGGACCTGGCGACCTACATCGCCAGTTTCAGCGCCGACCCGGCCGCCGCCAAAAGTGCGCAGACCTTCAACCTTGCCGACCTCGCGCGTCAGACACCGGCCGAAGTCCTCGCCGCGCAGGGCCCAGAGGCGGCCGCCACCTTCCGTGCCCAGCGCGCCCAGCCGCCGCAGGTGCAGCGCGGTCCGGCGCAGTTGCTCGACTACACCGCCGCCACCCTGGACAAAAGCATCGCGGCGTATCGCGCCGGTGACCACGACCAAGCCTATGACTTGTCGGTAGCGGCCTATCTGGAAGGGTTCGAGCTGGTAGAAAGCTCGCTGGACAATGTCGATGCCAACGTGCGCAAAGACACTGAAAAGGCCTTGATGGCTTACCGTCAATCGCTGCAGGACGGGTTACCGGTCGAGCAGGCCGCACAGCGTCTGGACGCGGCCAAGGCTAAATTGAAGGAGTCCGCCGGCCTACTGGGCGGTGACGGCTTGAGCTGGTCACTGAGCTACATCTCCGGGTTGCTGATCCTGTTGCGCGAAGGGCTGGAGGCGATCCTGGTGCTGGCGGCGATCCTGGCGTTCCTGCGCAACACCGGCCAGCAGTCGGCGGTTCGCAGTGTCAACGTGGGGTGGGGCCTGGCGCTGTTGGCCGGCCTGGCGACCTGGGGCCTGGCGGCGTATGTGATCGACGTCAGTGGTGCCCAGCGCGAATTGCTCGAAGGCGCGACGGCGTTGTTCGCCAGTGTGATGGTGCTGTGGCTGGGGGTATGGATGCATGACCGGCGCCATGCGGCGGCCTGGCAGGATTACATCAAGAGCAGCCTGGTGGGCGGCGGCGGCCGTTTCGGTTTCGCGATCCTGGCGTTCTTCTCGGTCTATCGCGAGCTGTTCGAAGTGATCCTGTTCTATGAAACCCTGTGGTTGCAGGCCGGCCCCGCCGGGCACAACGCCGTGTTGGCGGGCGGCGCGACGGCGCTGGTGCTGCTGGTCGGCCTGGCCTGGGTGATTCTGCGCGGTTCGGCGAAACTGCCGCTGGCGCTGTTCTTCAGTATCAACGCCGCGTTGCTGTGCGCGCTGTCGGTGGTGTTCGCCGGTCATGGCGTGAAGGCGTTGCAGGAAGCCGGGATCTTCGGTACCCATCCGGTGGCGTTCTTCGACTTCGACTGGTTGGGCATTCACGCCGATGCCTATTCGCTGACCGCTCAAGTGGTCGCGATCCTGGCGATTGTGGTGCTGTATGGGCGCAGTTGGGTGGCGGAGAAGCGCAAGGTTCAGGTTTCCTAAAAACATTCGCTGCGCTCACAATCGCGCCGTGCTTTTAACGAGGAACAACCCATGCGCGTATGGATCGACGCCGATGCCTGTCCCAAGGCGGCGAAGGAACTGGTGGTCAAGTTTGCCTTGAAGCGCCAGTTCGAAGTGGTGCTGGTGGCTGGCCAGCCGCAGATCAAGCCGGGCCTGGCCTGTGTGAAGCTGATCGTGGTGCCCAGCGGCCCCGATGCGGCGGACGATTACCTGGTGGAACACGCCGTGCCGGGCGAGCTGGTGATCTGCAGCGATGTGCCCTTGGCTGACCGGTTGGTGAAGAAAGGCGTCGCCGCCCTGGACCCTCGGGGCAAGGAGTTCGATGCCCAAAACATGGGGGATCGGCTGGCGGTGCGCAACCTGTTCACCGATCTGCGCGAACAGGGCCACGTGGGCGGTGGCCCAGCGGCGTACAGCGAGCGGGACAAGCAGGGATTTGCCAATGCCTTGGATCGGATACTGACGCGCTTGGCCCGAATGGCTTGAGCCCGGTGTAAAAAACCTGTGGGAGCGAGCTTGCTCGCGAAGGCGGTGTATCGGCCGATAGATTGGCCAACTGATCCGCCGCTATCGCGAGCAAGCTCGCTCCCACAGGGGCTCGGCGTGTTGCTAGGCGTCGTTCTCGTGCGTCAATTCCAACACCCGGTCCACCAGTTTATTGATGCCCGAGGCCGCTTCGCTGATGTTCTGCGCCAGCATGTAGGCCGGGGTGCTGACCAGTTTGCGCGCGGTGTCTTCGACGATATCGGTGACGGTGCAGTCTTCGTGGGTGCCGCCCATCTTGACCACGGCGGCGGCGGTGTCGACGTCGTTGCCGATGGTGCAGACCACGCCAGGACCATAGATCTTGGCCGCCAGGGCTGGGGAAATGCAGATCAGCCCCACTGGTTTACCGGCCTCGGCAAAGGCTTCGGTCAGCGCCAGGACCTCTGGCTGCACGGTGCAACCCGGGCCTTCGACGGCAAAGTTGGAGAGGTTTTTTGCCGAGCCAAAACCGCCGGGCACGATCAAGGCGTCGAAATCCTCGGCCCTGGCTTCGCGCAAGTCCTTCACGTTGCCCCGGGCGATCCGCGCCGACTCCACCAGTACATTGCGGCTCTCGGGCATTTCCTCACCGGTCAGGTGATTGATCACATGCAGTTGGGCGATGTTGGGGGCGAAACATTGCACCTGCGCGCCGCGCTGATCGAGACGCAGCAAGGTGATCACGCTTTCATGGATCTCGGCGCCGTCATACACGCCACAGCCGGAAAGGATCACTGCAATTTTTTTGCTCATGGGATTTTCTCCAGATTCATGGCGTTAAATGTCCACTAATTTGTCACTCGTTGCCATAGGGTTCTCCAGCGGCTACACCTAATCTGCCGGTTACCTCCAAGCTGGGGCGGGTCATGAATTTCATTCTGTATGCCGTGCCGTTCTTCTTCGTGCTGATCGCCGTCGAGTTGCTGGCTGATCGCTGGCGTGGTGTGAGTCACTACCGTGTGGCAGACGCGATCAATAGCCTGAGCACCGGTGTGTTGTCGACCACCACCGGTTTGCTGACCAAGGGCGTGGGGCTGGTGACCTACGCCTTTGCATTGAAACATCTGGCCGTCACTCAACTGCCTGCCGACCGGGCCTGGGCCTGGGTGTTTGCCTTTGTGTTCTACGACTTTTGCTATTACTGGCTGCACCGCATGGGCCATGAACGCAATATCCTCTGGGCGGCCCATTCAGTGCATCACCAGAGCGAGGACTACAACCTGTCCACCGCGTTGCGCCAGACCAGCACCGGATTTGTGTTGAGCTGGATCTTCTACCTGCCGCTGGCCGTGCTGGGCGTGCCGCTGGTCGTGTTCGTCAGCGTGGCGGCGTTGAATCTGCTGTACCAGTTCTGGGTCCACACCCAGCACATCCCCAAGCTCGGCTGGCTGGAGTGGTGCTTCGTTACGCCGTCCAATCATCGTGCCCACCATGCACAGAACCCTCTCTACATGGATCGCAACTACGGCGGGGTGTTCATTATTTGGGACCGTCTGTTTGGCACCTTCCAGGAAGAAGACGACAACGAGCCGGTGATTTTCGGTGTGACCACGCCGCTGGCCAGCTGGAATCCGTTGTGGGCCAACCTGCAGTTCTATGCACAGCTATGGGCAGATGCCCGTCGGGCCGAGCGCTGGAGGGACAAGCTGCGGATCTGGTTCATGCCCACCGGTTGGCGGCCAGCGGACGTTGCCGCCAGATACCCGCTGAACAAGCCGCAGCTCAGCCAGTTCCGCAAGTTCGAGGTGCCACTGGACGGGCGCCAGCAGGGGTATGTGGCGCTGCAGTTCTGTGTCTACATTGCGCTGGGCAGTTACTTGATGAACTTGGAGAACAGCCTGCCGGTCGCCGCCCTGGTGCTCGGTTGGGGAGTGGTGGCATGGGGGTTGTTCGTGCTGGGCGTGGCCCTGGAGAATCGCCCGTGGGCGTTGAGGCTGGAGCTGTTGCGGCTGGCTTCGAACCTGCCGCTGGTGTGGCTGGCGCCGCTGGTCGGCTTGTGGTCGGCCGGCCCAGCGGCCTGGGTCGGGTTGCTCAGCTACAGTTTGCTCAGTGGTATTGGCCTGTATTGCTGCCGCAACCGGTTTACTCGGTTGGCGTCGTAGGTTCGCCGGTCTTGGCTTGTTCCAGGCGCTCGGCTTCGAGGACCTTCCTGGCCTGCCGCGCGGTCTTGAAGCGCCGACGCAGCCACAGGCACAGGCCCAGCAGCAACAGGGCACCAAGCACCCATAGCTCGTATTTCTTGATGCTGCCCAGCATGCCTTCGAGCACCGCGCCGAAGTGGTAGGCGGCGGCCGCCAGCGCCGTGGCCCAGATCGCCGCACCGATGCCGTTGAGCAACAGGTAACGGCCCGGCGGGTAGCCTGACAGGCCGATAGCCACCGGCATCACCGTACGCAGGCCATAGACGAAGCGAAAGCTCAGGACCCAGATGTCCGGATGCTTGCGGATATGCTCCAGCGCGCGATCCCCCATCAATTGCCAGCGTGGCTTGCGCGCCAGTAGCTTGCGCCCATGCTTGCGGCCCAGGAAATACCACAGCTGATCGCCCGCATAGCTGCCGCAGAACGCCACGACCACCACGAGATTGATATCCATATAGCCACGGAACGCCAGGAAGCCTGCGAGCACGAGGATGGTTTCGCCTTCGAAGAACGTGCCGATAAACAGGGCCAAGTAGCCGAAGTCATGCAGAAATTGTTGGAGCATTGTCTGGGTGCTGGCGAAATGAACGCGCAGCCTAACCCTTCGAGCACATTCAGGAAAGTATCGAAATGTGTCTCGACGTGAACAATTCCTACAATGACAATAACTGCGACGACAGGTCACAGCTGCGCACAACTGTAATGCTTTGGTCATAATGGCCGCTTATAACTGTCACGCTCGCCCGTCAGCACGGGCTCAGGAGTCCGCCGTGAGCTTTACCCCCGCCAATCGTCTGTTCCCTGCTACCCGCCTGCGTCGCAATCGCCGTGATGAGTTCTCTCGTCGGCTGGTGCGTGAAAACGTACTGACCACCAACGACCTGATCTTGCCGGTGTTCGTGCTGGACGGTGAGAACCGTCGCGAAGCGGTGGCGTCAATGCCTGGCGTGGAGCGCCTGACCATCGATCTGTTGCTCGAAGAAGCGGCCCAGTGGGTCGAGCTGGGCATTCCGGCGCTGGCGCTGTTCCCGGTGACCCCGCCGGCCCTCAAGTCCCTGGACGCTGCCGAGGCCTGGAACCCGGAGGGCATTGCCCAGCGTGCCACCCGTGCCCTGCGCGAGCGCTTCCCGGAGCTGGGGGTGATCACCGACGTGGCGCTGGACCCGTTCACCACCCATGGCCAGGACGGCATTCTTGATGAAGAAGGCTATGTGCAGAACGACATCACCGTCGATGCACTGGTGAGGCAGGCCCTGTCCCACGCCGAGGCCGGCGCCCAGGTGGTGGCACCGTCGGACATGATGGACGGGCGCATCCAGGCGATCCGCGAAGCCCTCGAAGTGGCCGGCCACGTCAACGTGCGGATCATGGCTTATTCGGCCAAGTACGCCAGCGCCTATTACGGCCCGTTCCGCGACGCGGTCGGCTCGGCCCTGAACCTGGGCAAGGCCAACAAGGCCTCTTATCAGATGGACCCGGCCAACAGCCACGAAGCCTTGCACGAAGTCGCGGCTGACTTGTCAGAAGGGGCAGATATGGTCATGGTCAAGCCGGGCATGCCTTACCTCGACATTCTTTGCCGGGTCAAGGATGAATTCAAAGTGCCGACCTTTGTTTATCAAGTCAGCGGCGAGTACGCCATGCACATGGCGGCGATCCAGAACGGTTGGTTGAGCGAAGGCGTGATCCTCGAGTCCTTGACCGCTTTTAAACGTGCAGGAGCTGATGGCATCCTGACTTACTTTGCCGTGCGCGCTGCCCAATTGTTACGAGAGCAGAAATAGCCTCCCAGGAACTTGCGATGAATACCGAAGGACTCTCTGAAGTTGCCGTAAAAGATGCTCAACCCGTGGTCGAGCAAGTCGCTGAGACACCGCCGGAGTTGGAGCCCGCTCCCCCGGCTGTCATCGAGCCTGCCCCGGCCCCGGTGATTGCCGTTCCCAACCTGGATGACAGCAGCCTATACATCCATCGGGAGCTGTCGCAACTGCAGTTCAACATCCGCGTGCTGGAGCAGGCGCTGGACGAGTCCTATCCGTTGCTCGAGCGCTTGAAGTTCCTGCTGATCTTTTCCAGCAACCTGGATGAGTTCTTCGAAATCCGCGTCGCCGGGCTGAAGAAGCAGATCACCTTTGCCCGTGAGCAGGCCGGTGCCGACGGCCTGCAACCGCATCAGGCCCTGGCGCGCATCAGCGAACTGGTCCACGGCCACGTTGACCGCCAGTACGCGATCCTCAACGACATCCTGTTGCCGGAGCTGGAAAAACATCATGTCCGCTTCATCCGTCGCCGCAACTGGAACACCAAGATCAAGACCTGGGTGCGTCGCTATTTCCGCGATGAGATCGCGCCGATCATTACGCCGATCGGCCTCGACCCGACACACCCGTTCCCGCTGCTGGTCAACAAGAGCCTGAACTTCATCGTCGAACTGGAGGGCATCGATGCCTTCGGCCGCGACTCCGGCCTGGCGATCATCCCGGCACCGCGCCTGCTGCCACGCGTCATCCGCGTACCGGAAGATGTGGGCGGCACTGGCGACAACTACGTGTTCCTGTCGTCGATGATCCACGCCCATGCCGATGACCTGTTCCAGGGCATGAAGGTCAAGGGCTGCTACCAGTTCCGTCTGACCCGAAACGCCGACTTGTCGGTGGACACCGAGGACGTCGAAGACCTGGCCCGCGCCCTGCGCGGCGAGCTGTTCTCCCGCCGCTACGGCGATGCGGTGCGCCTGGAAGTGGCCGATACCTGCCCGAAACACCTGTCCGATTACCTGCTCAAGCAGTTCAACCTGCATGAGACCGAGCTGTATCAGGTCAACGGTCCGGTCAACCTGACCCGACTGTTCAGCATCACCGGCCTGGACAGTCACCCTGAGCTGCAATATTTGCCGTTCACGCCGCAGATCCCGAAACTGCTGCAGAACAGCGAGAACATTTTCAGCGTGATCAGCAAGCAGGACATCCTGCTGTTGCACCCGTTCGAGTCGTTCACCCCTGTGGTCGACCTGCTGCGCCAGGCAGCCAAGGATCCTCACGTATTGGCGGTGCGCCAGACCCTGTATCGCAGCGGCGCCAACTCGGAAATCGTCGATGCCCTGGTGGACGCGGCGCGAAACGGCAAGGAAGTCACGGCGGTGATCGAATTGCGCGCGCGCTTCGATGAGGAATCCAACCTGCAACTGGCCAGCCGTCTGCAAGCGGCCGGTGCGGTGGTGATCTACGGTGTGGTCGGCTTCAAGACTCACGCCAAGATGATGCTCATCCTGCGGCGCGAAGCCGGTGAGATCGTGCGTTACGCCCACTTGGGCACCGGCAACTATCACGCCGCCAACGCCCGTCTCTACACCGACTACAGCCTGCTGACCTCTGACGATGCCTTGTGCGAAGACGTCGGCAAGCTGTTCAGCCAGTTGATCGGCATGGGCAAGACCCTGCGCATGAAAAAACTGCTGCATGCGCCCTTTACCCTGAAAAAGGGCATGCTCGACATGATCGCCCGGGAAACCCAGTTCGCCCTGGAAGGCAAGCCGGCGCACATCATCGCCAAATTCAACTCGCTGACCGATCCGAAAATCATCCGCGCGTTGTACAAGGCCAGCCAGTCGGGCGTGCGCATCGACCTGGTGGTACGTGGCATGTGCTGCCTGCGGCCGGGCATTCCGGGGGTGTCCCATAACATCCACGTGCGCTCGATCATCGGGCGCTTTCTGGAACATACCCGGGTGTTCTACTTCCTCAACGGCGGCGAGGAGCAGATGTTCCTGTCCAGTGCCGACTGGATGGAGCGCAACCTCGACAAGCGGGTCGAGACTTGCTTCCCGGTGGAAGGCAAGAAGTTGATCCTGCGGGTCAAGAAGGAGCTGGAAAGCTACCTCACCGACAACACCCACAGCTGGAGCCTGCAGTCGGATGGCCGTTACATCCGCAACACGCCGACCGGCAACCAGAACCCGCGCAGTGCCCAGGCGACGTTGCTGGAGCGCTTGAGCAGCCCGGTGTTGGCGGTTCGTTAAACGTGCTCCGGGAGGGGGGCGCTTTTGTGGCGAGGGGATTTATCCCCGCTGGGCTGCGAAGCGGCCCTAAAATCTGCCAGCCCATTGTGCCAGGCTGATTACCTTTCAACTCTTTGGGGCCGCTTCGCGGCCCAGCGGGGATAAATCCCCTCGCCACAGAGATCTGTGTTGTGGCGGGGCTTAGTGGATGTTCAGCACAATCCCGACCCGGGTCAGCCAGTCGGCTTCCTGGGCGAAGTCGGCCTGGGTCAATTGGTTCTCTTCCAGCCAGTTTTCAGGAAATAGCACATCCAGATGATCGCCATCGGCGCGCAGGACCACCTGGGGCATTTCCTGGGTGCCACGGATGTGGTGGAACAGGATCGCGAAGCGCAGCAGCACGCACAGGCGAATCAGCTTGATGCCGTCATCGCCGAATTCGGCAAATTTATCCTTGGGAATGTTGCGACGGTGTCCACGCACCAGGAGCGCGAGCATCTGCTGGTCTTCCCGGGAGAAACCCGCCAGGTCCGAGTGCTCGATCAGGTAGGCGCCATGCTTGTGGTAGTGGTAGTGGGCGATGTCCAGGCCCACCTCATGCACCTTGGCGGCCCAGCCCAGCAGCTCGCGCCAGACGCCGTCGTTCAGGTCCCAGTCATCGGCCACCTGGTCGAAGGCATGCAGCGCCTTGCGCTCGACCCGAGCGGCTTGTTCCTGATCGACGTGATAACGCTCCATCAGCGAGCCCAGGGTGCGTTCCCGCACGTCTTCGTGATGATGACGCCCCAGTAAGTCATACAGCACGCCTTCGCGCAGGGCGCCCTCACAGTGGTCCATGCGCTGCAATTCGAGGGCGTCGAAGATGGCTTCCAGAATCGCCAGGCCCGCCGGGAAAATCGCCCGGCGGTCGGGCTTGATGCCTTCGAAATCGATCTTATCGGTATCGCCGAGCTTGAACACCCGGCGCTTGAGCCAGGCCAGGCCCTCGGCGTTGACTTCGCCGGTGCCATGCCCGCCGGCCTTGAGCGCCAGGCCAATGGCGCGAATGGTGCCCGAGGAGCCGATGGCTTCATCCCAGGTCAGGCGGTGCAGGGCATGTTCGATGCTCATGATTTCCAGGCGCGCCGCCGTATAGGCCTGGGCATAGCGGGCCGGGGTAATCTTGCCGTCGCGGAAATAGCGCTGGGTGTAACTGACGCAACCCATCTGCAGGCTTTCGCGCAGCAGCGGTTCGAAGCGCTGGCCGATGATGAACTCCGTACTGCCGCCGCCGATGTCCGCCACCAGGCGCTTGCCCGGTGTGTCGGCCAGGGTGTGGGAGACGCCTAGGTAGATCAGGCGGGCTTCTTCACGGCCAGAGATGACCTCCACCGGATGGCCGAGGATCTCTTCGGCACGGTGGATGAATTCACCCCGGTTGCGCGCCTCGCGCAGGGCGTTGGTGCCGACGATCCGCACCGCGCCCAGGGGCATGCCGTTGATCAGTTGGGCAAAGCGCTTGAGGCAATCGAGCCCGCGCTGGATGGATTCTTCGCTGAGCTTGCGCTCTTCGTCGATCCCGGCGGCCAGTTGGACCTTCTCGCCGAGCCGCTCAAGAATGCGGATTTCCCCGTTCTGGGCCTTGGCGACGACCATGTGGAAGCTGTTGGAGCCCAGGTCTATGGCAGCGATCAGGGACAGATTCTTGGCTTGGGATGGCGGCATGGTCAAAAAGTCTCGGTCGATAACCTCGCCATCCTGCCACGATCAACCGCTTACGCCAACGCACCTGAACCAAACCCTTGAGCCAGAGCAGCTTGCAGGGTGCTCTTGTGGCGAGGGGATTTATCCCCGCTGGGCGGCGCAGCAGCCCTAAAGCTGTGAACTCAATCATCCTGGCACGCCGAGTTGCCTGGTTTGGGGGCCGCTTCGCAGCCCAACGGGGATAAATCCCCTCGCCACAGAGTGTTCCTTGGCTGAGAAAATCAGGCCGGCTCGACGGTCCCGATAAAGTTTGCCAGCTCCGCCGTCTGCGGAGCGGCGAACAACACCTTGGGATCCCCCACCTCATGCACCTTGCCCTGGTGCATGAACACCAATTTATCCCCGACTTCCCGGGCGAAGCGCATTTCGTGGGTGACCATGATCAGGGTCATGCCTTCCTTGGCCAGTTGCCGCACCACGCTGAGCACTTCATTGACCAGCTCCGGGTCCAGGGCCGAGGTGATTTCGTCACACAGCAGCACTTTCGGCGACATCGCCAGGGCCCGGGCAATGGCGACCCGTTGCTGCTGGCCACCGGACAAACGGTCGGGGAAGGCATCGAATTTCTCGCCGAGGCCGACTCGTTCCAGCATCTGCCGCGCCAGTTCGGCCGCCTTGGCCTTGGTGACTTTCTGTACAACCTGCGGCGCGAGCATCACGTTCTCACCGACCGTCAGGTGCGGGAACAGGTTGAACTGCTGGAACACCATCCCGACTTTCTGCCGCAGGCTGCGCAGGTCGGCACGAGCGGCGTCGAGGTATTCGCCATCCACTTCGATCACGCCGTCGTTGATCGACTCCAGGCCGTTGAGGGTGCGCAGCAAAGTGGATTTGCCCGAGCCGCTACGGCCGATGATCGCCACCACCTGACCCTCCTCGACGGTCAGGTCGATGCCTTTGAGCACGTGGTGATCGCCGTAGTATTTATGCAGGGCGGAAATTCTAAGCAGAGGCATGCAGTCTCCTTTCCAGGTAGCGCGCACTGAGGGACAAGGGGTAGCAGAGCAGGAAATAACCGAGGGCCACCAGGCCATACACCATGAACGGCTCGAACGTGGCGTTGGCGAGCATGCCGCCGGTCTTGGTCAGTTCGGTAAAGCCAATGATCGAGGTCACCGCCGTGCCTTTGACCACTTGCACGGAAAAGCCCACGGTCGGCGCCACGGCGATACGCAGGGCCTGGGGCAGGATGACGTAGCGCAACTGCTCCAGCGGGTTGAGGGCCAGGCTGGCGGAGGCTTCCCATTGGCCGTTGGAGATCGCCTCGACGCAACCGCGCCAGATCTCCGCCAGATAAGCGCTGGTAAACAGCGTCAGGGCAATCGCCGCGGCCATCCACGGCGAAATCTCCACTCCGGCCAGGGCCACGCCGAAGAACACCAGGAACAACTGCATCAACAGCGGCGTGCCCTGGAACAACTCGATGTAGGTGCGGGCGACGTTGCGCGGCAGGGCGTTTTTGGAAATGCGCAGCACCATCACCAGTAAGCCGATCACGCCGCCGCCGATAAACGCCACCAGCGACAGCGCCAGGGTCCATTGCAGGCCCGTGAGCAGGTTGCGCACCACGTCCCAGAAAGTGAAATCGCTCATGGACGGCTCCTGGCAATGTAACGGCGACCCACCCAGTTCAAGAACTGACGGATCAACAGCGCCATGCACAAGTAGATCAGCGTGGTCAGCGCGTAGGTTTCAAAGGCGCGGAAATTGCGCGATTGAATGAAGTTCGCGGCGAAGCTCAACTCTTCGGTGGCGATCTGCGAACAGACCGCCGAGCCGAGCATCACGATGATGATCTGGCTGCTCAGGGCCGGCCAGACCTTGCCCAATGCCGGCAGCAGCACCACGTGGCGGAAGGCCTCGAAGCGGCTCATCGCCAGGGCTGCGGCCGCTTCCAGTTGCCCCCGCGGGATCGCCTGGATACCGGCGCGGATGATCTCGGTGGAGTAGGCGCCGAGGTTGATCACCATTGCCAGCACCGCCGCCTGCCATTCGGAAATCTGCAGGCCCAGGGACGGCAAACCGAAGAAGATGAAAAACAGCTGCACCAGGAACGGCGTGTTGCGGATCAGCTCCACATACACGCCGAAGATCGCCGCGAACGGACGAATGTTCCACGCCCGCACCACAGCCCCGACGATGCCCAGGCTGACGCCGAGCAACGCGCCGATGGCGGTGAGTTCCAAGGTGAACAAGGCGCCGCGCAGCAGCAGCTCGGTGTTTTGCACCACCGGCAGAAAATCGAACTGGTAAGCCATGCTCAGCCTCTCACGCGACGATCAGAGGTCGGCTGGCAGTGGCTGCTTGAGCCAGGTCTGGGAGTTTTTTTCCAGGCTGCCATCAGTCTTGGCGGTCGCCAGGATCTGGTTGACCTTATCCAGCAAGGCCGGCTCGTTCTTGTTCACGCCCACGTACACCGGCGAATCCTTGAGTTTCACTTTCAGGGCCGGGACGCGCTTGGGGTTGCGCTCGCTGATGGCGACCATCACCACGTTGCCGCTGGCGATCAGGTCCACTTGGCCGGCGAGGTAGGCGGCAATGGTCGAGTTGTTGTCTTCGAAGCGCTTGATGGTGACGCCTTCGGGCGCGACCTTGGTCAGCTCGATGTCTTCGATGGCGCCACGGGTGACGCTGATGGTCTTGCCCTTGAGGTCATCCAGGCCATTGATGGCTGCATCGGGCGGGCCGAACACCGCCAGGTAGAACGGCGCGTAGGCACTGGAGAAGTCGATGACTTTTTCCCGCTCCGGGTTCTTGCCCAGGCTGGAGATGACCAGGTCGACCTTGCCGGTGGTCAGGAATGGGATGCGGTTGGTGCTGTTGACTGGCGTCAGTTCAAGCTTGACCTTGAGCTGGTCGGCCAGCAGTTTTGCGGTGTCGATGTCCAGGCCGCGGGGCTTCATGTCCGGGCCCACTGAGCCGAACGGAGGGAAGTCCTGAGGCACTGCGACCTTGAGCGTGCCACGCTTGACCACGTCTTCCAGGCCATCGGCGTGGGCGGGTAGTTGACAGAGCATCAGGCTGGCAAACAGGGCAGTGAGCAGGGCGCTGCAACGCTGAATCATGGCGAATCTCCGCAGTCGGTGATGTGATTTCTGCGTTCGGACAGAGCACAGGCCATGCCAAGGCGGGATTTCATCTGCCAAAGCCACGGTTTTACTGGTGGGGCGTGGTCTTACTGGTCTGAACAGTTAGGCCGCGTTTCGCACCGTTATCGGGCATCGGCAAGGACCGCCGAACCCTGCTGGGGCACGACTTGCCGGGCGCGGCGAATAGCTTTACAACTAGCTGCTCACTGGTCCGGTTCGTCTGAAAAAATCATGAATTCCATCGCTCGCGCCGTTCCTGAAGTGGCCCTGCAAGCCATCCGCAAACTGATCGCCGATGAAGGCTTCGGTCCCGGGGATGCGTTGCCGTCGCAACGGGACCTGGCGCTGCAGCTGGGGGTGAGTCGGGCGTCGTTGCGCGAGGCGCTTTCATCGTTGAGCGCCTTGGGCATGATCAGCGTGCAGCCGGGCAAAGGGGTTTTCGTACAATCGCTGACGGAGGTGTTGCGCACCGAGTCGGCGCTGGGCTGGCCGTTCGCGGCCCAGGCTTCGCCGGTGGATATTTTCCAGTTGCGTTATGCCCTGGAGGGTTTCGCGGCCGGGTTGGCGGCGGTGACGCTGAGCGCCGATGAGCTCGACACGCTGCAAGACAACGTCGAGGCCATGCGCAGGGAGTTGAAGCTTGGGGATTTCGACGCTGCGGCGCGCCTGGATTTCGAATTTCATCGGCGCATCCTCCTGGCCAGTGGCAATCAGGCGATGCTGAGCATTCTCACCGCCAGCGCCGACATCTTCCTGGAGAGCCAGAAACTACCGTTCATCAGGGCGGAGCGGGCGATGGAAACCTGGCAGGAACATCGCAAGATCCTGCGCGCCTTGGCTCGCCGCGCTTCGGGCGCCGCGCAAAAAGCCATGCAGGAACATGTACGTAACGCGGCGTTGCGTACCGGGATTGCCTTCGTCGCCCCCGCCGCTTCGTGAGTTGAGCTATACCCAAATACGTCTTTCGTCATAGCGAGACTCAATCAACTGCGGCTTCCTGAACCCGGGAAGGGCCGCTATGATGGGCCACGTTTTTTTGCTGACAACCCCGGAGATTTCCATGAGCAGCGATCTGATCAAACACGTTAGCGACGCTAGCTTCGAGGCTGACGTACTCAAGGCCGAAGGCGCGGTACTGGTCGACTATTGGGCTGAGTGGTGCGGCCCGTGCAAAATGATCGCGCCGGTCCTGGACGAGATTGCCGAGACCTACAAGGACAAGCTGACCGTTGCCAAGCTGAACATCGATGAAAACCAGGAGACTCCGGCCAAGCACGGCGTGCGTGGTATCCCGACCCTGATGCTGTTCAAGAACGGCAACGTCGAAGCCACCAAGGTCGGTGCGCTGTCGAAGTCGCAACTGGCCGCTTTCCTCGACGCCAACATCTAAGCGCCGAATGCCATTGAAAAAGCCCCGCAAATCGCGGGGCTTTTTCGTTATCCGGGGCTAGACGCTTGCAAACCCAGGTGTTACATTCGGCCCCGCACTGGTTTCTCCATTGCCCCCTGCAAGCCGTCGCCGACGCTCTCCTTTCGAATAAGTACGCGATCCTGTCGCCTTCTCCGCGGCGCGGCCTCATTAAGCCAAAAGCTTAATTTCCCCCCTCCATAAATGATTACGTCATTCCTATATGAATCTGACTGAACTCAAGCAAAAGCCGATTACCGAACTGCTCGAATTGGCCGAACAGATGGGCATAGAAAATATGGCCCGTTCGCGCAAGCAGGACGTGATTTTCTCCCTGCTCAAAAAGCACGCGAAAAGCGGCGAGGAAATCTCCGGTGATGGCGTGCTGGAGATTCTCCAGGACGGCTTCGGCTTTCTCCGCTCTGCAGACGCTTCCTATCTCGCCGGCCCAGACGATATCTACGTCTCGCCGAGCCAGATCCGTCGCTTCAACTTGCGCACCGGTGACACCATCGTTGGCAAGATCCGTCCTCCGAAGGAAGGCGAGCGTTACTTCGCGCTGCTCAAGGTCGACACCATCAACTTCGACCGTCCGGAAAACGCGAAAAACAAGATTCTCTTCGAGAACCTGACCCCGCTATTCCCGACCGTGCGCATGAAGATGGAAGCCGGCAACGGTTCCACCGAAGACCTCACCGGTCGAGTCATCGACCTGTGCGCACCCATCGGCAAAGGCCAGCGTGGCCTGATCGTGGCGCCGCCGAAGGCGGGCAAGACGATCATGCTGCAGAACATCGCGGCCAACATCGCCCGTAACAACCCTGAAGTTCATCTGATCGTGCTGCTGATCGACGAGCGTCCGGAAGAAGTGACCGAGATGCAGCGCACCGTGCGCGGCGAAGTGGTCGCCTCGACGTTCGACGAACCACCGACCCGCCACGTGCAGGTGGCCGAAATGGTGATCGAGAAGGCCAAGCGCCTGGTTGAGCACAAGAAAGACGTGGTGATCCTGCTGGACTCCATCACCCGTCTGGCCCGGGCCTACAACACCGTCATCCCGAGCTCCGGCAAGGTCCTGACCGGTGGTGTCGATGCCCACGCCCTGGAAAAACCCAAGCGTTTCTTCGGCGCGGCGCGCAACATCGAAGAAGGCGGCTCGTTGACCATCATCGCCACCGCGCTGGTTGAAACCGGCTCGAAGATGGATGAAGTGATCTACGAGGAATTCAAAGGCACCGGCAACATGGAACTGCCTCTGGATCGCAAGATCGCCGAAAAGCGTGTCTTCCCGGCCATCAACATCAACCGTTCCGGCACCCGCCGCGAAGAGTTGCTGACCGCCGACGACGAGCTGCAGCGCATGTGGATCCTGCGCAAGCTGCTGCATCCGATGGACGAAGTCGCTGCCATCGAGTTCCTGGTCGACAAGCTGAAACAGACCAAGACCAACGATGAGTTCTTCCTGTCGATGAAACGCAAGTAACACCCAGCACGCTTCAAGAAAGGGCGCCCTGAACAGGGGCGCTCTTTTTTTTCGTGGCTTTGTATCAAAAAAGACAACTTTCCCAAGCCGGTAGTGTCCGTGCTTGCATCAGCTCGTAAACGACAAGGATTGTTATGCACACATTCGGCAGCCGCCGTGACATCGACGGCCTGAGGGCGCTGGCTGTTATTCCTGTGGTGCTGTTTCACTTCGGTTTCAGCACGTTCAGTGGTGGCTTTGTCGGTGTTGACGTTTTTTTCGTCATTTCCGGTTTCTTGATAACCAGCATCCTGTTTCGCGAGATCAGTGCGCAGCGTTTCAGCTTCGTCGATTTCTGGGCGCGGCGTGCGCGACGCATCATTCCAGCCTTGAGCGTGGTGCTGGTGGCAACGCTGGCCCTGGGCTGGTTGCTGCTGACACCCAAGGATTTTTCGGAGCTGGGCAGGACGGTTCGTTATCAGGCGCTGTTCATTTCCAACATCTTGTTCATGCGCCAGGACGGTTACTTCGAGCCCGCATCGGACCTCAAGCCCTTGCTCCACACTTGGTCCCTGGCGGTTGAAGAGCAGTACTACATCTTCTTTCCACTGCTGATGGTGTTGTTGATGCGCCATATTCGCCATTGGCGCTGGATGCTGTTTGCCGTGTTGCTGGTTTCTTTCGGATTGAATGTCACCTCTATCGATCGCAAACCTGACTTCGTGTTCTTTTCGCTGCCGACACGGGCCTGGGAGTTGTTGTGCGGGGCAATGCTCGCGGTGTTGCCGACATCAAAATACGTCGTGAAGCCATGGTTCTATCAATGTGCAGGCGCGCTCGGCTTGGCCGCTGTCCTGGTGGCGGTTTTCACCTTTGACGAGAACACGGTTTTTCCGGGTTGGACGGCCTTGCTGCCTGTCCTTGGTACCACCGCGCTGATCTGGTCTGGTGCACAGGGTTCGACCTGGGTCGCCCAGTTGCTGAGTGCCAGGGCACTGGTCTGGATTGGCCTGCTGTCCTATTCCTTTTATCTGTGGCATTGGCCGGTCTACGTGTATGCCAATACCATCTCGATCGACGGTATTCAGTCTTGGGAAGCTGTAGGCTGGATACTGCTGGCGCTGGGCCTTGCCTGGTTGAGCTGGCGTTTTGTCGAGCTTCCGTTTCGTGAAAAGCGCCTGCTGGCTGCACGCAAGCCGGTGCTGGCCGCAGGTTTGCTGGCCATGGTTGCCCTGGCGGTGACGGGGTCAGTGGTGCGCTCGGCCGATGGCTTTCCCCAGCGCCTTACCGGCAAGGCCCTGGAATATGCACAGGCGCGAGAGTGGCGGGCTGGGCAGATGAAATGCATGTTGATGACCTCGGACAAGAGTCTGGACAAGGCGTGCCTGATTGGCAGGAACAAGGAGGCGCCGGCGACTCAACTGGTCTGGGGCGACAGTCATGCCGCCGCATTGTTGCCGGCGATTGAAGCGGGGGCCGCCCGTGAGGGGCGGCCGGTATGGCTTTACACTATGAGTGGTTGCCCGTCGATCCTGAGCGAAGGACCTCGCCAGCGGTGCAGGGACTTTAACGAACGAACGATGGAACAGGTTCGCCGCCTGCAGATCAGGGACGTGGTGCTGGCGTCCAGCTGGAGTCTTTACGTCTACGGCCGGGAGGACGGCAATAAGACATTGTTGCTCAATACTCGCGACAGTACCGCCGAGGCCGAGGCCCGTATGGCCGCGGCGCTCAAGGCGCAAGTGGCGGCGATAAGGGCGGCGGGGGCGCAAGTCTGGTTGTTCAAGGAGGTGCCGCTGCAGCGCAAGGGTACTATTAGCCGATTGACGAGCTTGGCCCGGGTCGGTCGTTCGGCCGAAGGATTGGGGCGCCCGCTCCAGGAACATTTGGCCCGCCAGCGTTTCCTGAGTGACTTGTTCGACTCGATGAGCGCCGCCGACCCGGGCGTGCATGTCATCGACCCGACCCCGCTGATGTGTGCGGACGAGGTCTGCAGCATAGAGGTCAATGGTCATTCGCAGTACAAGGACGAGGATCATTTGTCTGACATCGGCAGCACCCGGCTCAGCCCATTGTTTGCTCCGGTGCTGTTGGGTACAACCGACAATTGATCATTGCCGCGCACGTGCGGGCTGCTGTTTGGGCGTTAGAGCAGGTAGGATGTACGCCTATTTTCGGGGTGGCATCTCAATGAAATTCAAGGATCTTCGGGATTTCGTGCAGCAACTGGAGCAGCGCGGCGAGTTGAAACGCATCCAGGTTCCCATCTCTCCGGTGCTGGAGATGACGGAAGTCTGCGACCGCACGCTTCGGGCCAAGGGCCCGGCGTTATTGTTCGAGAATCCTACGGGCTACGATATTCCGGTGCTGGGCAACCTGTTCGGCACGCCTGAGCGCGTGGCGCTGGGCATGGGCGCCGAGGCGGTTAGCGAACTGCGCGAGATCGGCAAGTTGCTGGCGTTTCTCAAGGAGCCCGAGCCGCCGAAAGGCCTGAAGGATGCGTGGTCCAAGCTGCCGATTTTCCGCAAGATCATTGCCATGGCGCCGAAAGTCGTCAAGGACGCCATTTGCCAGGAAGTGGTGATCGAGGGTGACGATGTCGACCTGGCGATGCTGCCGGTGCAGACCTGCTGGCCGGGCGACGTAGGGCCGCTGATTACCTGGGGCCTGACCGTCACCAAAGGCCCGAACAAGGAGCGCCAGAACCTCGGCATCTATCGTCAGCAAGTGATTGGCCGCAACAAGGTGATCATGCGCTGGCTGAGCCACCGCGGCGGGGCGCTGGACTACCGCGAGTGGTGTGAAAAACATCCCGGCCAGCCGTTCCCGGTATCGGTTGCCCTGGGGGCGGACCCGGCGACCATCCTCGGCGCCGTCACGCCTGTGCCTGACAGCCTTTCCGAATATGCCTTCGCCGGTCTGTTGCGCGGCAATCGCACCGAGCTGGTGAAATGCCGTGGCAACGACCTGCAAGTGCCGGCCACTGCCGAGATTATCCTTGAGGGCGTGATCCATCCCGGTGAAATGGCCGATGAAGGGCCGTATGGCGACCACACCGGTTACTACAACGAAGTCGATAGCTTCCCGGTGTTCACCGTCGAGCGCATCACCCATCGGATCAAGCCGATCTACCACAGCACCTACACTGGCCGTCCACCGGACGAGCCGGCCATTCTCGGGGTGGCGCTGAACGAAGTGTTCGTGCCGATCCTGCAGAAGCAGTTTCCGGAAATCACCGACTTCTATCTGCCGCCGGAAGGCTGTTCGTACCGAATGGCCGTGGTGACCATGAAGAAGTCGTATCCGGGGCACGCCAAGCGGGTCATGCTCGGTGTCTGGTCGTTTTTGCGACAGTTCATGTATACCAAGTTCGTTATCGTCACTGACGACGATATCAACGCACGGGACTGGAACGATGTGATCTGGGCCATCACCACGCGCATGGATCCCAAGCGCGACACAGTGATGATCGAGAACACGCCGATCGACTACCTTGACTTCGCCTCGCCAGTGTCTGGCCTGGGGTCGAAGATGGGGCTCGACGCCACGCATAAGTGGCCCGGTGAAACCTCCCGTGAGTGGGGCCGGGTTATCGTCAAGGATGAAGCCGTTACCCAACGGATCGATGCCATCTGGAATCAGTTAGGAATAGATTGATGCGTGTAACCTTGCAGCCTTCCGGGGCGGTGCTGGACATCCGGCCCGCTGAGCGGATTCTCGATGGCGCGCGGCGCCTGGGCTATGAATGCCCGCAAAGCTGCCGCAACGGCAACTGCCATGTGTGTGGCGCGTTGTTAGTGGAGGGCCGCGTCGAGCAGGCTGGCGAAGTGCGTGATCACGGTGAGATTTTCACCTGCATCGCCGAACCTCTGGAGGATTGCGTGGTGTTGTGGGATGGCGTGCTGTCGCCGGGTGAGTTGCCGGTACGCAACCTGGCCTGCCAGGTCATCGAGTGCGCCGACGTGGGCGGCGATGTCTGGCGAGTGCGCCTGCGGGCGCCAGCGGGCAAGCCACCGCGCTATCACGCCGGACAGTACCTGATGATCGAACGGGAAAACGGCGAAAAATCGGCGTTCTCCCTGGCCTCGGCACCGCATTCGGGGCGCGACCTGCAATTGCACGTATTAGTGCGCGAAAGCAGTGCGCAGGCGCTGCTGGAGCAACTGCGGCGCAACCCCAGCGTGCGCGTCGAAATGCCCTTCGGTGACACCCACCTGTCAGAGCTGCCCGACGGCCCATTGGTGCTGATCGCCGCAGGTACCGGCATGGCGCAGATGCACAGCCTGATCGAACATTGCCGCGCAGCGGGGTTCAAGCACCCGGTGCATCTGTATTGGGGAGTGCGTCGTCCCGAGGATTTCTATGAGATCGAGCATTGGGACGAGTGGAAAAAGCTGCCGAATCTGTTCCTGCACAAAGTCGTCAGTGACGTGTGTGGCTGGGAAGGGCGCTGCGGGATGCTCCACGAAGCGGTGTGCCAGGACATCGACGATCTCTCCGGTGTGTATGTCTACGCCAGCGGTTCGCCGGCCATGATCTACGCCACGCTCGATGCGTTGGTCGATGCCGGAATGGACGCCCATCAAATGCGTGCCGATGTCTTTGCCTACGCGCCTCGGGCTTGAGTAGAGCTCATTTAGCCCAGGCTAAGGTGCTTTTGTGGCGAGGGGATTTATCCCCGTTGGGCTGCGAAGCGGCCCTCGAAATTAGAAATCAATTGATCTGACACACCGAGTGCTCGGATTTTTGGGCCGCTTCGCGCCCCAGCGGGGATAAATCCCCTCGCCACCGAAGTATAGAACTGCACATATGCCTATTCGATATTTAGCTCCTGAGCTAGATGCCGTTAAGGTATATGCCAGCGCCCCCCACCCTTAATGGCATCCAATTTGCCTGGGTTCTGCCAAGCGTCAGTGTCATGACGGCGCGCCACCCAGCTTTTTTGAATCGCGAGGAGCCCTACGCTACCGGCCATGACCGTTATCGAATCCGCCATTACCTGTGCGCCGTACCCGCCACGACTCGACTTGGGACCACAGTTGACCCGTGAGCAATTGCTCGCCTCGATGCAATCGACCATGCGCCTTCACCTGGGCGGTCCGGTCTGGCTGTTCGCCTATGGTTCGTTGATCTGGCGGCCGGAATGCACGGCGGTGGAGCGGATGCGTGGCCGGGTTCATGGTTATCATCGTGGCTTGTATTTGTGGTCCCACGAACACCGTGGTACCCCGGAGTTGCCGGGATTGGTGTTCGGGCTGGATCGCGGCGGCTCCTGCAGCGGTTTCGCTTATCGTTTGCCGCAAGAGAATCTCGAGGACTCGCTGTTTGCCTTATGGCAACGCGAGATGCCGTTCCCGTCCTATCGTCCACACTGGCTCAGTTGCCGTCTCGAGGATGGCAGCCAGGTGCAAGCCTTGGGGTTTGTGCTGGAGCGGCACCTGCCCAGCTATGCCGGTAATTTGCCGGACCATGTGCTGAGCCAGGTGTTCGAAAGCGCTTGCGGGCGCTATGGCACCACCCGCGATTATGTCGAGCAGACCATCCACGCCCTGCGCAGCCACGCCATGCCAGACCGGAATCTGGAGGCGCGACTCAAGCGCTGCCAATCAGCGCTGGATCAGGCCACCGCTTCGCGGCTCTGACTGGCGACTTGCTTGTGCCACAGGGTTGGCGCGAGGAACGCCATTGCCAGCAGGCAGGCGCCGATCAACAGCACAAAACCACCGTCCCAGCCGAAATGGTCCACGGTGTAGCCCATGGCGGCGCTGGCCGCGACTGAGCCACCCAGGTAACCAAACAGGCCGGTGAAGCCGGCAGCTGTACCGGCAGCTTTCTTCGGTGCCAGTTCCAATGCTTGCAAACCGATCAACATCACCGGGCCGTAGATCAGGAAGCCGATGGAAACCAGGGCGATCATGTCGACGGTCGGGTTGCCGGCCGGGTTCAGCCAGTACACCAGCGTGGCCACGGTCACCAGGGCCATGAACACCATGCCGGTCAGGCCACGGTTGCCACGGAAGATCTTGTCCGACATCCAGCCACACAGCAGCGTGCCGGGAATGCCCGCCCACTCGTAGAAGAAATAGGCCCAGGAACTCTTGTCCACCGTGAAGCCCTTGGCTTCCTTGAGGTAGGTCGGCGCCCAGTCCAGCACGCCGTAGCGCAGCAGGTAAACGAAGACGTTGGCCATGGCGATGTACCAGAGCATTTTGTTGCGCAGCACGTATTTGACGAAAATTTCCTTGGCGCTGAATTCGTTCTCGTGGCTCGCGTCGTAGCCTTCGGGGTAGTCGTTCTTGTATTTCTCGATGGGCGGCAGGCCCACGGATTGCGGTGTGTCGCGCATGGTCACGAAGGCAAACACCGCAACGACGAGCGCTACGGCAGCGGGCACATAGAATGCCGCGTGCCAGTCGTTGAACCAGCCCATACCCAGCAGGAACAGCGGGCCGATCAGGCCGCCGCCGACGTTGTGCGCCACGTTCCACACCGACACCACGCCGCCACGTTCCTTCTGCGACCACCAGTGCACCATGGTCCGTCCGCTTGGCGGCCAACCCATGCCTTGGGCCCAGCCGTTGATGAACAGCAGGATGAACATCATGGTCACGCTGGAGGTTGCCCAAGGCGCGAAACCGAACACGAACATCACCCCCGCCGATACCAACAAGCCGAAGGGCAGGAAGTAGCGCGGATTGGAACGGTCGGACACCAGGCCCATCAGGAACTTCGACAGCCCGTAGGCGATGGCGATGGCCGACATGGCCAGGCCCAACTGGCCACGGGTATAGCCCTCGTCGATCAGGTACGGCATAGCCAGGGAGAAGTTCTTGCGCAGCAAGTAATACCCGGCGTAGCCAATGAATATCCCGGCGAAGATCTGCCAGCGAAGGCGTCGATAGGTGCTGTCTATTTTTTCTTCAGGCAGAGCTGCCTGGTGTACGGCAGGTCGAAAGAAAGCAAACATTCAAGAGCTCCAGATTTCTTGTTTTGACTGCGGATGCGAATGTTACAGTTTCGTTACCGAAAATAGCATCGGTTCGCATCAACAAAAAGCAGGAATGTTGGCGATAACGTGTTCTTTTATGAACACGTCGCTCAGGTATAAATGAAGGGCGGTTTGGGGATGGCGGAACCGGGTCGTAGGGTTACGGCCCGGTATAAACAGTTGGGGTAAGCAATCAGCGCACCTGAACCACTACTTTTCCGACCGCCTTGCGTTGGCCAAGATCATTGATGGCTTGTGCCGCGTTGCTCAGCGGGTACACCTGCGACACCAGCGGCTTGAGCTTGCCCTCGGCGAACCAACCGAACAATTGCTGAAAGTTGGCGGCGTTGTCCTCGGGTTGGCGTTGGGCGAAGGAGCCCCAGAATACGCCCACCACGGCGGCGCCCTTGAGCAGGGCCAGGTTCACCGGCAGTTCGGGGATGCGTCCGCTGGCGAAGCCCACCACCAGCAGCCGGCCGTTCCAGGCGATGGCGCGGATGGCCTGGTCGAACAGGTCGCCACCCACCGGGTCGTAGATCACATCGGCGCCCTGGCCGTCGGTGAGGCGCTTGATTTCATCCTTCAGGCTGGTTTCGCTGTAGTTGATCAATTCATCGGCGCCGGCTGCCTTGGCCACGGCGAGTTTTTCCGCGCTGCTGGCAGCAGCGATGACCCGGGCGCCCATGGCCTTGCCGATTTCCACGGCCGCCAGGCCAACGCCACCGGAGGCGCCGAGCACCAGCAAGGTTTCGCCGGGTTGCAGGTTGGCCCGCTGCTTGAGGGCATGCATCGAGGTGCCGTAGGTCATGCTGAAGGCGGCAGCGGTGTTGAAGTCCATGGACGCGGGAATCGGCAACACGTTGTAGCCCGGCACCGCCACTTGTTCGGCAAAGCTGCCCCAGCCGGTCAATGCCATCACCCGGTCACCGACCTTCAGGTGGCTGACTTTTTCACCCACCGCGCTGACAACACCCGCCGCTTCACCGCCAGGGGAAAACGGGAACGGTGGCTTGAATTGATATTTGCCCTCGATGATCAGCGTGTCAGGGAAATTTACCCCGGCGGCGTGCACGTCCAGCAGCACTTCGTTCTTCTTGGCGACGGGGCTGGTGACGTCTTCCAGCACCAGCGATTCGGCGGGGCCGAATTCTTTGCACAGCACGGCTTTCATCAGGGCTATTCCTTTGGGAGTGATGGCCGATAAGTGTAGGTGTGAGAGTCAATGGGTCAACGAGCATGCCCTGTCCTGATAGCCGGCTATAAGCTTGTGCTTGAACGGCGGGGCGGTATGCTGGGCCGCAAACCGGATGAGGAGTCAATTGTGAAAGCGCGGATCATGTTGATGCTGGCCCTGTCGTTGCCTGTGGCGGCGATGGCCGAAGAGGCCAAGGAAGCGAAGGAAGGCGAGGCACCGAAAGTCAGTTACATCACCCTCAGCCCGCCATTCGTGGGCAATTATGGCTTGGACGGTACAGCGAAGCTGAAGGTCTACAAGGCCGACGTGGCCCTGCGCGTCACCGGCGATGCCGCTGCTGCTGCGGTGAAGGCCAACGAACCGTTGATTCGCAACCAGTTGGTGGCGCTGTTCGCCCAGCAGACCACCGAGGCCATGAATAATCTGGAGGCCAAGGAAAAGCTGCGCCAGGAAGCGTTGAAGCAGACCCAGCAGGTCATGAACGACGAAACCGGCAAGCCGATGGTGGATGATCTGTTGTTCAACAACCTGATCATTCAATAAATCGCCAACATCGCAGCCTCCGGCAGCGCCACGACTTTGTAGGCGCTGCCGGAGGCTGTTTTTTTTCGTCAAGATGCCAGGCTTTTACGAAACCGTCCCAGGGCGATGGCAAAGAACAAAAGCCCGATGATCGCCAGCGCCAGCATGTCCGGCCAGACCACCTCAACGCCTGCGTCACGGAACAGAATCGCCGCGCTGAGGCTGACGAAATGGGTCGACGGCGAGCCTTGCATCACCCATTGCAGCCATTGCGGCATGCTGTCCAGCGGTGTGCTGCCGCCGGACAACAGCAGCATCGGGATGATGACCGGGATCGCCAGTAAACCGAACTGTGGCGTCGAGCGGGCCAGGGTGGCGAGAAAGATACCCAGGGCGGTGCTGGCGAACAGGTAGAGCGCCGTCACCAGCAGGAACAGGAACATGGAGCCGGCCAGCGGCACACCCAGGGCGAACTTGACGATGATCTCCAGCGACGCCCAGGTGCACAGCACGACCACCAGCATGTTGCTCCAGATTTTTGCCAGCATGATCTCCAGCGCCGTCAGTGGCAGCACCAGCAAGTGATCGAGGGTGCCGTGCTCGCGCTCGCGCAGCAGTGCGGTTCCCGTCAGGATGATGGCCAGGATCGTAATGTTGTTGACGATCTGGATCACCGCCAGAAACCACCCGCCCTCAAGGTTGGTGTTGAACAGCGCGCGGGTGGTCAGCTTCACGGGCGTTTGTTCGCTCGCTTGCGCCTGGCCGCTGTAGGCCAGCAGTTCCTGTTGGAAAATCTGCCCGATGTAGCCAGCGCCCATGAATGCCTGGCTCATCGCCGTGGCATCGACGTTGAGCTGCAACGCCGGTTCGCGTCCGGCGAGGAGGTCGGCCTGGAAGTTGGCGGGCACGTTGATGACAAAGGTGTAGCGCCCACTGTCCATGACCTTGTCCAGTTCGGCATAGGGCAGCGCGACCGGGGTTTGAAATTCCGGCGGTTGCAGCACCTGGGCCAGCTGGCGCGAGAGATGGCTCTGGTCTTCATCCACCACCGCCACGCTGGCGTTGTGAACGCCAATCACCGAGCCTGCGGCCGGCATGTAGATCGCCACGGTGAAGGCGTAAGCCAGAAACAGCAGCAGGACGGAGTCGTACCGCAGGCTGGTCAGCTCCTTGAGCCCCAGGCGCCAGATATGTGAAAGCGTGGATATCAGCATCAGGCCTCCTGCTTCTTCAGCATGACCAGGCTGAGCCCGGTGAACCCCAGGAAGAACCCGAACAACGCCAGGCATTGCGGCCATAGCTGGCGCAGATCCAGGGCCTTGGTGAAGGTGCCGACGGCGATGTCCAGGAAGTAACCGGCAGGAAACAATTGGCCCATCATCGACGCGGCGCCTTCCAGGGATGAGCGCGGCACGATCAGCCCAGAGAACTGGATCGTCGGCAGGCTGGTGAGGATCATGGTGCCGAGGATCGCCGCGATCTGGGTGCGGGTGAACGCCGAAATCAGCAAGCCCATGCTGGTGGTCGCCAGCACGTAGAGCAGGCCGCCCAATGCCAGCGTCAGGCCGCTGCCCTTGAACGGCACGCCGAATAGCCAGCGATTCATGGCCGTCAGCAGGGCCAGGTTGACCAGGCTGATGACCAGGTAGGGGGCCTGTTTACCCAGCAGGAACTCCAGGCGGGTCAGCGGCGTGGCATAGAAGTTGGTGATCGAGCCCAGCTCCTTCTCCCGCACGATGCCCAGGGCCGTCAACATGGCGGGAATGAACGCGAGGATCAGTGCCATGACCCCTGGCCCGATGGCGTTCACGCTGACCACGTCCTGGTTGTAGCGAAACCGCGTTTCCAGCTTGGCCGCGACTAGCGGGTTTCGCGCCGGGCTGCCCTGTTCGACCAGTTGCTCGAGGTTGGCCTGATGCACCGCCTGCACATAGTTGCGGCTGGTCTCGGCGCGAAACGGCATGCCGCCGTCCAGCCAGGCACCGACGGTGGGTTGCCGGCCGGCGTACAGGTCACGACCGAAACCGGGTGGTATTTCCAAGGCCAGCTTGATGTCCGAGCGTTGCAGGCGCCGATGCAGCGCCTTCGCGTCTTGAATGCCCGGCTGCTCCTCGAAATAGCGCGAGCTGCGAAACGCTTCCAGATAGGCGCGACTTTGCGGGCTTTGATCCTGGTCGAACACAGCGAACGCGAGTTTTTCCACGTCCAGGGAGATGCCGTAGCCGAAGATCACCATCATGAACAGGGCGCCGAGCAGGGCGAAGGCCATGCGTACTTTGTCGCGCAACAGTTCCTTGCCTTCGCGGCTGGCAACGGCCAACAGGCGACCGAGGCTGAGACCGTGGCGGCCCTGCGGGACGTCGGTGTTGTCGAGGGTCACGGGTGTGGTGTCTTGCGGCGACTCACCCTGGGCCTGCTCCAGGCAGGTGACGAACGCCGCTTCCAGGGTCTGGCCGTTGAACTGTGCCTGCAAGGCCGCGGGGGTGTCGCAGGCCAGGACCTTGCCGGCGTGCATCAGCGAAATGCGATCGCAGCGTTGGGCTTCGTTCATGAAGTGCGTGGAGAGAAAAATCGTCACGCCTTGTTCGCGAGACAGCTCGATCAGCAACCGCCAGAAGTCATCCCGCGCTGCCGGATCAACCCCTGAAGTCGGTTCGTCGAGAATCAGCACTTCCGGGCGATGCAGCACCGCCACCGCCAGGGACAAACGCTGGCGCAGGCCCAGGGGGAGTGCGCCGCAAGGTTGGTCGGCGAGGCCCTGGAGGTTGAAGCGCTGGATCAGTTCTTCGATTCGGCTACTGCTTTCGGCCTTGGGCAGGTCGAACAGTCTCGCGTGCAGGGCCAGGTTCTGGCGCACGCTCAATTCGCCATACAGCGAAAAGCTCTGGGACATGAACCCTACGCGCTTGCGGGTGGCGAGGTCCTTGGCGTTGACCGGATTGCCCAGCAGGCGGGCGCTGCCTTCGCTGGCGGGCATCAACCCGGTCAGCACTTTCATGGTGGTGGTCTTGCCGCAACCGTTGGAGCCCAGGAAACCAAAGATCTCACCACGACCAATCGCAAAACTGACCTTGTCGACGGCGGTGAAGTCACCGAAGCGCAGGGTCAGGTCGTGGGCTTCAATGGCGATGTCGGTGGTGTCTTGGGACCTGGGCGGTATCGTCAGTGGCTCGGTGTTGCGGCCGCTGTCACCCTGGAAATGGGTGAACGCCGCGTCGAGCTTGCCGTCGGGTGTGGCAGCGGCCAGTTCAGCGCTTAAACCTTGGGCGATCAAGCGACCGTTATCGAGCATCAGGCAATGCTCGAATTGTTCCGCCTCTTCCATATAAGCCGTGGCAACCAGCAGCGTCAGTTGCGGCCGTTGTCGACGTACGTCGGCTATCAACTCCCAGAAGCGTCGCCGGGACAACGGGTCCACGCCGGTGGTGGGTTCGTCGAGAATCAGCAGGTCTGGTTCGTGAATCAACGCGCAACACAGGCCGAGCTTTTGTTTCATGCCGCCGGAGAGTTTGCCCGCCGGCCGGTCGGCAAAACGCTGCAGGTCGGTCGCCAACAACAGCTGGCCCATGCGTTGTTCACACTCGGAGCGCGATAACCCGAACAGCGTGCCGAAAAAACGGATGTTCTCGCGTATCGACAAGTCAGGATAAAGGTTGCCTCCGAGCCCTTGAGGCATGAAGGCGATACGTCGATAGAGGGTGTTGCGATGGTTTCGGTCCTCGATCGAGGCGCCGAGTACGTCCAGTTGGCCACGTTGAAGCTTCTTCACTCCGGCAATCAGCCCCAGCAGGCTCGATTTGCCTGCCCCGTCCGGGCCGATCAGGCCGCAACGAGTGCCCACCGGCAGGCTGAAGGCGATATCGCTCAGGGCAACATGCTGGCCGTAGCGATGCTCGAGGCCCGAAGCCCGTAGTGCCGGTGCGCTGAGGGTGGCGCTCATTGCAAGTTGGCCGGCCAGTCGACGGGGCCGGTACGCACGTAACCCGCGCCGGGCATGCCAGGTTTGGCCTGGGGGACTTCCCCGGGAGAGGTCAGGCGCACTTTGACGCGGAACACCAGCTTCTGGCGTTCATCACGGGTTTCGACTTCCTTGGGGTGAATTGGGATTTGGCCGCGACGAAGCTGACGCTTGCCGGCAACGGTCGCTCGGGCAGGGCGTCAAGCAGCACTCGTGCTTCGTCGCCTATCGCCAGTTTCCCGGCTACGGACGCTGGCAGGTAGAGGTTCATGTACTGGTCGTTCGGATCGATCATCAGCAGCACCCGTCCGCCAGCGCCCAGCACTTCGCCCGGCTCGGCCAGGCGCAGCTGGATCACGCCATCGATGGGCGCACGCAAACTGCTGTCGTCTATTTCGCTGGTCAGTTGGGCCACTTGGGCCTGGGTCGCGCCGATGGCGGCGGTCGCCGCTGACACTTGGGCCCGGGCCGCGTTGACCGCTGCGTTGGCGGTGTCGACACGGGCTTGCTGCTGGTCGATGACCTGGGCGCTGGCGTAACCGCGCTTGAACAGTTCCTGGCTCCGTTTGAGTTCCTGATGGGCGAGCAGTTGTTCGCTCTGGCGCAATTGCACATTGGCCTCGGTGGCGGCGAGGTTTTCCCGGGCGCGCACGACCTCGGCTTCAGCCTGGTTGCGCTGGGCCTCCAGGGTGCGGGTGTCCATGCGCGCCAGCAATTGACCCTTGAGAACGTGGTCGCCTTCATCGACATGAACGTCGGCCAGGCGCCCAGGTGTCTTGCTGGCGATCTGGATTTCGGTGGCCTCAAGGCGGCCGTTGCCCATGCTCAGGCCTTCTGGCAGGCGATCATGCCGGGACTTCCAATAGCCGAACCCGCCAGCGGCGAGCAGCACAGCCATCAAGGCAAGGGCAAAAAAGCGAGAGGTACGAAGGTTCGTCGACATGTCCGGCATCCTGCGGCTGTAGCATTGCAGTCTGCCGGGTCCGCGACTGCCCCGGCTTGATATCCATCAACACATGGATGATCAACGCAAGGCAATCACCGCCGCCCATTGCTCGGCCGTCACCGGCATCACCGACAGTCGCGAGCCTTTCTGCACCAGCGGCATTTCGGCCAGGGCGGCCTGTTGCTTGAGATAGTCGAGCTTCAGCACCCGGGAAAAGGTTTCGGCATGGGCCACATCGATTGCAGTCCAAGGGTTTTTATCCGGACTGGCCTTGGGATCGAAGTAATGGCTGTCAGGCTCCAGCGCCGTTGGATCGGGGTAGGCGGCCTTGATGATTTTGCCGATCCCGGCAATGCCTGGCTCCGGGCAACTGGAATGGTAGAAAAAGAACGCGTCGCCCACCGCCATGGCCCGCAGGAAATTGCGCGCCTGGTAGTTGCGCACCCCGTCCCAGCGCGCCTGGCCGAGTTTTTCCAGGCCTTGGATGGACAATTCGTCGGGCTCGGATTTCATCAGCCAATAGGCCATGATTTCTACTCCTGGGCGGTATGGATAAAAATAGTTCAGCGATTTTATGACAAACCGACAGTCGGTTGACGCCAGCGTTTGCGTGTCGGGTCAGGTTGCCGCAAAATGCCGGCCTTCCAAGCTTGACGCTGCTGCACGGCCAATAAGAAAACCGCTGCTGTCATCGTGTGTGATCTGCCTTGAGGGGGGCAATCGATGAAACGCAAACCGGATTTGTTGTGGATCTTAGTCATTCTGTTTGGCCTCGGGGTTGTGACCACGGGTTACGCTCAAAGCTTGTGGGCCAACAAGATCGACGCGCCGGTGGATGTCACCCAGCCCGCGCCATCGCTTAAACGCTGAACCTGTCTTCCAGACGCCGCTGATTTTCGCGGCGTCTGTCTATTGCGCCAAATACCAATGCCTGTCGCTGACCGTTCCCTGTAGCGGTACATCCCAGCTGGCCTGCGCCAATCGCTCGACCTTCTGACACTCATGGGCCAGCCCCAGCAGCGTTGGCTTGTGCCATTGCTTGCGTCGTCCCAGGTACGCCAGGCTCCGGTCATAGAAGCCACCCCCCATGCCCAGCCGGCCTCCGGCATCATCGAACCCGACCAACGGCAACAACACCAGGTCCAGTGTCCAGACCTTGCGTTGCCGGGCGATGTTCTTGCGCGGTTCAGGAATACGAAAGCGGTTGGGCTGCATTTTTTCGCCTGGGTGAATACGTTGAAAAACCATCTTGGTCTGCGGCCACGGGCTGAGCACCGGCAGATAAGTGGCCTTGCCTCGGCGCTGGGCGGCGCGCAGCAACAGGCGTGGGTCGATCTCGCCATCGTTGGGCAGGTACAGGGCGATGTGTCGGGCGCGGCGAAACAGCGGGTGCTGGGCCAATTGCTTGTAGAGCCCGCGAGCGGCTTGCCGTTGCTGGGCGGGTGTCAGGGCGCGACGGGCCTGGCGCAGCAGGCGGCGAAGTTGTGGGCGGGGCAGCAGCGCGGGTTCGGTCATGTCGAGGCTTCACGCAGTGGCGATGGCAGCACAGCGTAACCGCAAAACCGGGCGCTCAGAAATGCCGGCGCCACAAACAACAATGCCAATCCACTTGGACTGGCATTGTTTGAAATCAGGCTCCCCGGATGAACCGCTGTCGGCTTAGCCCTTGAACCCGAAAGTTCAAGGTGGAAGTTGCAGGGGGCGTTAAGGCTTTCCGTCAAGCGGACATGCACACCGGCCCCAACGTGCAACCCCCATGGTTGTGCGTATCGGCTCAGGGACATCACCAACTGGCAAGCACCCCAGGGAGTGAAGCGAGTATACCCCAGGCAGCCTCGCGAATCAGCCCTTGCTGACGTCTGGATCGGTGGCCAGCACCAGATCCACCCGATCGAGCAGGTCGCGCACCTGTTCACGGGTCGAGCCGCTGACCTGCAAGTCAGGCGTATCCTGGCGATGCAGCAGATCGTGGGTAATGTTCAAGGCAGCCATCACGGCGATGCGGTCGGCACCGATGACTTTGCCGCTGCTACGGATCTCGCGCATCTTGCCGTCCAGGTAGCGGGCGGCGCTCACCAGGTTGCTACGCTCTTCCTGGGGGCAGATGATCGAATATTCTTTATCGAGGATCTGCACGGTAACGCTATTGCTTGAACTCATGAGTCTTGCTCCAGGGCCTTGAGGCGCGAAATCATCGATTCGACCTTACGCCGGGCGATTTCGTTTTTTTCAATGAGGTGCGCGCGTTCCTCGCGCCAGGTCTTTTCCTGAGCTAATAGGAGTCCGTTTTGGCTCTTAAGTTGCTCGACCCGGTCAATTAGCAATTCGAGTCTGGCCATCAGCGCTTGCAGGTCGTTGTCTTCCATTGTGTCCACTGAAGATTGTGTCTGATGGGGGATCGGGGGTCGCACAGCCTTTAATGGTCTTGGCGAGTCTGTCGATGTAGGATACAAGGCCTCCATTCTAGACATAGCGCCGTCTGGCGCCTAGCTGCCCATGCCCATTCAGAATTCTCCGTATCAAGCATTCGCCACCCTGCTGAGCACCAGTGGCCATCCTGTCTCGCCTGCTGAACTGCATGGCCTGTTGCTCGGCCGCAGTTGCGCCGGTGCCGGTTTCGATGCCGACGGCTGGTTGGCCGACGCCGCCGAGCTGCTTGAAGGCGAGCCGGCGGACAATGTTCGCAATGCCCTGATCGGGCTGCAGGAAATGGTCAAGGGCGAATTGACCAGCGACGACATGACCGTCGTTCTGCTGTTGCCCACCGACGACGCACCGTTGGCCGACCGCGCTGCCGCGCTGGGCCAGTGGTGCCAGGGCTTCCTCGCTGGCTTCGGCCTGACCCGCCGTGAATACGCGTTGAGCGACGAGGCCAAGGAAGTGTTGCAAGACTTGGCTGCGATCTCTCAGGTCCAGGATGCCCTGGAAGAGTCCGATGACGGCGAAAGCGACTACATGGAAGTGATGGAGTACCTGCGGGTCGCACCATTGCTGCTGTTCACCGAGACCAAGAAAACCGATGCAGCGGCCGCCAAGCCGTCCTTGCACTGATCGCTTGAAAGGGAACACCGTCTGCCTATGATTCATATCCCGAAATCGGAATACAGCCGTCGCCGCAAGGCCTTGATGGCGCAGATGGAACCCAACAGCATCGCAATCCTGCCCGCCGCCGCCGTTGCGATCCGCAACCGCGACGTCGAGCATGTGTACCGCCAGGACAGCGACTTCCAATACCTCAGCGGCTTTCCCGAGCCGCAAGCGGTGTTGGTGCTGATGCCCGGCCGGGCCCACGGCGAATACATCCTGTTCTGTCGCGAGCGCAACGCCGAGCGCGAACTGTGGGACGGCCTGCGGGCCGGCCAGGAAGGGGCGATCCGTGACTACGGCGCCGACGACGCGTTTCCCATCACCGACATCGACGACATCCTGCCGGGCCTGATCGAGGGCCGTGACCGGGTGTATTCGGCCATGGGCAGCAACCCGGAATTCGATCGGCACCTGATGGAGTGGATCAACGTGATTCGCTCCAAGGCCCACCTTGGCGCGCAGCCGCCGAACGAATTCGTTGCCCTGGATCACTTGCTGCACGACATGCGCCTGTATAAATCGGCGGCAGAGGTGAAAGTGATGCGCGAAGCGGCACGGATTTCCGCCCAGGCGCATATCCGGGCGATGCAGGCGGCGCGTCCGGGGCTGCATGAGTTCAGCCTGGAAGCCGAGCTGGATTACGAGTTCCGCAAGGGCGGAGCGAAAATGCCGGCCTATGGCTCAATCGTCGCGGCGGGGCGCAACAGCTGCATCCTGCACTACCAGCAGAACGACGCGCTGCTCAAGGACGGCGACCTGGTGTTGATCGACGCCGGTTGTGAAATCGACTGCTACGCCAGTGACATCACCCGTACCTGGCCGGTCAGCGGCAAGTATTCGCCGGAACAGAAAGCGATCTACGAAGTGGTTCTGGCGGCTCAGGAAGCCGCTTTTGCCGAAATCGCGCCGAACAAACACTGGAACCAGGCCCATGAAGCGACGGTCCGGGTCATTACCGAAGGCCTGGTGCGCCTGGGCTTGCTGCAAGGCGAGGTAGACGCGCTGATCGCCAGCGAAGCCTACCGGGCCTTTTACATGCACCGCGCCGGCCACTGGCTGGGCATGGATGTGCATGACGTAGGCGAATACCGGGTCGGCGGCGAGTGGCGGGTCCTGGAGGTCGGCATGACGCTGACGGTTGAGCCGGGCATCTACATCAGCCCGAACGACCGCAGCGTCGCGAAAAAATGGCGCGGCATTGGCGTGCGCATCGAGGATGACGTGGTAGTGACCAAAACCGGTTGTGAAATCTTGAGCCACGGCGTGCCGAAAACGGTCGCCGACATCGAGGCCCTGATGGCCGCCGCACGGACTCAAGCGGCATGAGCCGGGTCAACCTGGCGATCATCGGCGGCGGCCTGGTCGGCGCCAGCCTGGCGCTGGCCTTGCAGGCCGGCGCCAAGGCCCGGGGCTGGAAGATCATGCTGATCGAGCCCTTCGCTCCCGGCGACGCCTGGCAGCCAAGCTACGATGCTCGATCCTCGGCGTTGTCCTACGGTGCCCGGCAGATTTATCAACGCTTGGGTGTCTGGCAGGAAATTTCCCGTCGCGCCGAACCGATCAAGCAAATTCACGTGTCTGATCGCGGACGGTTTTCCACGGCGCGCTTGTCGGCGATGGAAGAGGGGGTGCCGGCCCTGGGCTACGTGGTGGAAAACGCCTGGCTCGGCCAGTGCCTGTGGCAAGGCTTGGACAAAGAAGTGGTCAGTTGGCGCTGCCCGGCGCAGGTCACTCGGATGGAGCCACTGGTCGACGGTTATCGCCTGACCCTCGACGATGAAACCCTCCTGGAATGCGACCTTGCCGTGCTGGCGGATGGGGGCCGCTCCGGCCTGCGCGAGCAACTAGGCATCGGTGTGCGCAATCGACCTTATGACCAGAGCGCGTTGATCGCCAACGTCACGCCCAGCGAAGCCCACAATGGCGTGGCCTTCGAACGCTTTACCGATGACGGCCCAATGGCCTTGTTGCCCCTGCCGGAAAATCGTTGCGCGCTGGTCTGGACCCGCCAGGGCATGGACGCGCAACGGCTGGCGGCCCTCGACGAGCGCAGTTTCCTCAATGAGTTGCAAGGCGTGTTCGGTTATCGCCTGGGCACCCTGAAACAGGTGGGGGCGCGGCATCTGTATCCGTTGGCGCTGATAGAGGCCGAAGAACAGGTACGCCCGCACCTGGCGATCCTGGGCAATGCCGCCCACAGCCTGCATCCGATTGCCGGGCAAGGATTCAACCTGTCCCTGCGCGACGCCCAGGCCCTGGCCGATGCCTTGCTCGACAGTGAGAGTGAACTTGGCGATTTTGCCGTGCTGCAAGCCTATCGCGAGCGTCAGCGCATGGATCAGGCCCTGACCGTGGGGTTTTCCGACCAGGTCACGCGCCTGTTCAGCAGCAACCTGCCACTGGTGTCCCTGGGCCGCAACCTCGGCTTGTTGGGCCTCGACCTGCTGCCGCCAGCCAAGCGCTGGTTCGCCCGCCAGGCCATGGGCTTGGGGACGCGTCCGGATGTGTGAGGTTGATCATTCTTTTCACGGGCGGCTCACGTCGCCAGCAAAACAGGCTTGAAGCATGGAATTACGTGCAGATCTGCTGATTGTCGGCGCCGGAATGGTCGGCAGCGCCCTGGCGCTGGCGTTGCAGGGCAGTGGCCTGCAAGTGCTGTTGCTCGACGGCAGCCCCATGAGTGTCAAACCCTTCGATCCCCAGGCCGCGTTCGAGCCGCGGGTCAGTGCCTTGTCGACGGCCAGCCAGCGGATCCTCGATCGCCTGGGTGTCTGGGATGGTATTACCGCCCGGCGCGCCAGCCCCTATGCCGACATGCACGTCTGGGACGGCAGCGGCACCGGGCAGATCCATTTCTCGGCCGCCAGCCTGCATGCCGAGGTGCTTGGGCACATCGTCGAGAATCGCGTCGTGCAGGACGCCTTGCTAGACCGACTGCATGACTGCGACCTCGGTTTGCTGGCCAACGCACGACTGGAGCAGATGCGTCGCTCCGGCGATGACTGGCTGCTGACCCTGGCCGATGGCCGCACGTTGCGAGCGCCTTTGGTCATTGCCGCCGACGGTGCGAATTCCGCCGTGCGCCGCCTGACAGGCGTCGCCACGCGGGAATGGGATTATCTGCATCACGCCATCGTCACCAGCGTGCGCAGCGCACGGCCGCACCGAATGACGGCATGGCAGCGCTTTACCGATAACGGTCCGCTGGCGTTCCTGCCGCTGGACCGCGACGGTCAGCACGACTGGTGCTCGATCGTCTGGTCCACCACCCCGGGCGAGGCGCAGCGCTTGATGGCGCTCGATGACAGTGAGTTCTGCAGCGAACTGGAACGGGCATTCGAAGGCCAGCTCGGCACGGTGCTCAGCGTCGATCCGCGCCTGTGCGTACCGCTGCGCCAACGTCACGCCAAGCGCTACGTGGCCGAAGGGCTGGCGCTGATCGGCGATGCAGCCCATACCATTCATCCGTTGGCCGGGCAGGGAGTCAACCTGGGTTTCCTCGACGCCGCCGTGCTGGCCGAAGTGCTGTTGCAGGCGGCCGGGCGCGGCGAGCGACTGGCGGACGTAAAGGTGTTGAGCCGTTATGAGCGGCGACGCATGCCCCATAACCTGGCGTTGATGGCGGCTATGGAAGGTTTCGAGCGCTTGTTCCAGGCCGATCCGTTGCCGGTGCGTTGGTTGCGTAATACCGGGCTGAAACTGGTGGACCGCCTGCCCGAGGCCAAGGCGTTGTTCGTGCGCGAGGCGCTGGGGTTGATTGGGGATTTGCCAGCGTTGGCCAAGGCCTGATTTCTTTGTGCAACATTTGGAAATGTGTCCGGCAACTGTTCGATTGTGATGCCAAATGTGAGTCCTTATCATTTGCACTCCTTTCCAATCGAGAGACCGCTCCCATGTTGGCTTCCAAGCGCCTGCTGTCCGCCCTCGCCTTGACCGTGATCGGCACCACCGCCGCCCAGGCCGCCGATGAGGTGGTGGTCTACTCTTCGCGCATCGATGAGTTGATCAAACCGGTCTTCGATGCCTACACCAAGAAAACCGGTGTAACGGTGAAGTTCATCACCGACAAGGAAGCGCCGCTGATGCAGCGGATCAAGGCCGAAGGCGAAAACGCCACCGCCGACCTGCTGCTCACCGTCGACGCCGGCAACCTCTGGCAGGCCGAGCAGATGGGCATTCTCCAGCCGTTCACCTCCCCGGTGATCGATGCCAACATCCCGGCCCAGTACCGTGCCGCTTCCCACGCCTGGACCGGTTTGAGCCTGCGGGCGCGGACCATTGTCTACTCCACCGACCGAGTCAAACCGACCGAGCTGACGACTTACGAAGCCCTGGCAGGCAAGGAATGGGAAGGCCGTCTCTGCCTGCGCACCTCGAAGAAGGTTTACAACCAGTCCTTGACCGCGACCCTGATCGAAACCCACGGCGCGGAAAAAACCGAGGAAATCGTCAAGGGCTGGGTCAGGAACCTGTCCACCGACGTGTTCTCCGACGACACCGCGTTGCTTGAGGCGATCAACGCCGGGCAGTGTGACGTTGGCATCGTCAACACTTACTACTACGGCCGCCTGCACCAGCAGAAGCCGGACCTGAAGGTCAAACTGTTCTGGCCGAACCAGGCTGACCGTGGCGTGCACATCAACCTCTCGGGTATCGGCTTGACCCAGCACGCACCGCATCCGGACGCCGCGAAGAAATTGGTGGAATGGATGACCACGCCCGAAGCCCAAAGTATTTTCGCCGACGTGAACCAGGAGTTCCCGGCCAATCCGAAGGTGGAGCCCTCCAAGGAAGTGGCGGCCTGGGGCAAGTTCAAGGCCGACACCTTGCCGGTGGAGGTGGCGGGTAAACGCCAGGCTGAAGCGATTCGCTTGATGGATCGGGCTGGCTGGAATTAATCCCAAGTCAGACACGATTCCCTGTGGCGAGGGGATTTATCCCCGCTGGGTTGCGAAGCAGCCCCCAAGCGGAGAACGCGGCGTTGCAGACGGGTTGAGTTGTCTTTAATTGGGCTTGCTCCGCAAGCCAGCGGGGATAAATCCCCTCGCCACAGGTTTTCTGCGGCGGGTTATAAAGTAGGTGCCCGCGCCAATGCGCGGGCATCATCATTTAAACGAGAGCTCCCTTGACCCACCCCGTCCAACGCCGCTGGTACCCCCTGGTCTTCGCCGTCGCCGCGCTGGTCTTGTTGCCCCTGAGCGTCCTGCTGTTGTCCTGGCAGAGCATCGACCAGCAGATCTGGTCCCACTTGTGGGACACCCAGATGCCGCGTCTGCTGGGTAACACCCTGACGCTGATCCTCGGTGTGGGGATGGGGGTGACGTTGTTGGGGGTCAGCCTGGCCTGGCTCACCAGTCTTTGTGAGTTCCCCGGTCGACGTTGGCTCGACTGGGCGTTGATGCTGCCGTTTGCGATTCCCGCTTACGTATTGGCGTTTGTTTTCGTTGGCCTGCTGGATTTTGCCGGGCCGGTGCAAACGCTGATGCGTGAATGGTTCGGCAGCGGCCTGCGCCTGCCTCGGGTCCGCTCCACCGGCGGGGTGATCCTGGTCCTGGTCCTGGTCTTTTACCCTTACGTTTATCTGCTGGCGCGAAGTGCTTTCCTGGCCCAGGGCAAGGGCTTGATGGAGGCGGCCCGGGTGCTCGGGCAATCGCCGTGGCAGGCATTCTGGCGAGTGGCGCTGCCGATGGCCCGGCCAGCCGTCGGTGCGGGCGTGGCGCTGGCGCTGATGGAAACCCTGGCGGATTTCGGCGCGGTATCGGTGTTCAACTTCGACACGTTCACCACGGCAATCTACAAGACCTGGTACGGCTTCTTCAGCCTCTCCAGTGCCGCCCAGCTGGCCAGCCTGCTCTTGCTGGCGGTGATGCTGGTGCTCTACGGCGAACGCCGCGCCCGAGGCGCCCAGCGGACCGGCAACGAGCGACCTCGAGTCAAGGCGTTGTACCGGTTGCGTGGTTTCAAGGCGGTGGCGGCCAGCGGCTGGTGCTTTTTGGTGTTCGCCTGCGCGTTTGTCATTCCGATGCTGCAGTTGCTGGTGTGGTTCTGGCAGCGCGGGCGGTTTGATCTGGACGAGCGTTATGCCGGGCTGATCGTCCACACCCTCTATTTGGGCAGCCTGGCGGCGCTGGTCACCGTTTGCGTCGCTTTACTGCTGGCGTTCGCCCGACGACTGGCACCCACCCGTACCATTCGCGCCGGTGTCGGCCTGGCGAATCTTGGCTATGCCTTGCCCGGTTCGGTGTTGGCGGTGTCGATCATGCTCGCGTTCAGCTATCTGGACCGCGAACTGGTCATCCCACTGTCAACCGCACTCGGCGGTGCCGGCAAGCCGTTGCTGCTGGGTAGCCTGTCGGCGCTGTTGCTGGCGTATCTGGTGCGCTTTCTGGCCGTGGCGTACGGTCCGTTGGAAAGCAGTCTGGCGCGGATCCGCCCGTCGTTACCCGAAGCGGCACGCAGTCTTGGCGTCAGTGGGCCACGACTGTTTTTCAAAGTGTATCTGCCGTTGCTGTTGCCCGGCACCTTGAGCGCGGCGTTGCTGGTGTTCGTCGATGTGCTCAAGGAAATGCCCGCGACCCTGCTGATGCGCCCGTTCGGCTGGGACACGCTGGCGGTGCGGATCTTCGAAATGACCAGTGAAGGAGAGTGGGCACGGGCCGCATTGCCGGCGCTGACCCTGGTGCTGGTGGGGCTATTGCCGGTCATCGGATTGATACGACGTTCGGCCCATCGAAACAGCTAGGTGCCAGTCCTACATCATGCGGCTACAATGCGCGGCATTCGGTGCGGTCCGTCTGTCGGACCGGGTAGCTGAGAGCGGCTGAAAACTCCTTTTTTCAAGGTGCTACGCTGTGCAGTGCCCGTCCGCACCTTCGCCAAGCCCGGAAGGAGAAACCCATGGGACAGCGTACGCCTCTGTATGACCTTCATCTCGCCCTTGGCGCGAAGATGGTCGATTTTGGCGGTTGGGATATGCCTTTGCATTATGGCTCGCAGGTTGAGGAGCACCACCAGGTGCGTCGCGACTGCGGGGTGTTCGATGTATCCCACATGACCGTGATCGATGTCGCCGGTCCCCAGGCCAAGGCCTGGCTGCAGCGCTTGCTGGCCAATGACGTCGATCGCTTGCAGGACACAGGACGTGCCTTGTACAGCACCATGCTCAATGAGCGCGGCGGCATCGTCGACGACATGATCATCTACCGGGTCGAGGACGGTTATCGTCTGGTCTTCAATGCCTCGACCCGCGATCAGGACCTGGCCTGGATGCAGGCGCAGTTGGGTGAGTACGATGTGCAACTGCGCGAACGTCCCGAACTGGCGATGCTGGCAATCCAGGGGCCCCAGGCCCGGCACAAGATCGCCGAGCTGGTCACGCAAGCGCGCGGCCAGTTGATCCAGCAGCTTAAACCCTTCGAAGGCCGTGCCGACGGTGACTGGTTCATCGCCCGTACCGGTTACACCGGTGAAGACGGGTTGGAAATTGTCCTGCCCGCCCACGAAGCCCCGAGTTTTTTCAACGACCTGGTGGGGGCCGGCATTTCCCCCATCGGCCTCGGCGCCCGCGATACCTTGCGCCTGGAGGCCGGCATGAACCTTTATGGCCAGGACATCCACCAGGATGTTTCCCCGCTGGCCTCCAACATGGCCTGGAGCATCGCCTGGGAACCGGCGAGCCGTCAGTTCATCGGTCGCAGTGCGCTGGAAGCCGAGCTTGCGGGTGGCGTGCAACAAAAACTGGTGGGCCTGGTGCTGGAGGAACGCGGCGTTTTGCGCGCCCACCAGGTGGTTCGCATCGCCAATGTTGGCGAAGGGGAGATCACCAGTGGTAGTTTTTCTCCTACGCTTAGCAAGTCGATCGCCCTGGCACGTGTTCCGATGGCAACCGCCGACCGTGCCGAGGTAGAAATTCGTGGCAAGTGGTACCCGGTACGGGTGGTCAAACCGACCTTCGTCCGCCATGGCAAAACCCTGATCTAACCCTTTGCGGCAGGCCGCTGGCCGCTGACACTTTCTCTTGAGGACACAGAATATGAGTGATATCCCTGCCGAACTGCGTTTTGCCGAAAGCCACGAGTGGGCGCGTCTGGAAGCCGACGGTACCGTCACCGTGGGCATCAGCGACCATGCGCAGGAAGCCTTGGGCGATGTGGTCTTTGTCGAGCTGACTGAGGTCGGTACGGTTTTTTCCGCAAATGACCAGGCCGGTGTGGTTGAGTCGGTCAAAGCCGCTTCCGATATCTATTCTCCTATTGCAGGTGAAGTGATTGCGGTCAATGAAGAGCTGAGCGGTTCGCCTGAGTCGCTGAACTCAGATCCGTACGGAGCCTGGATCTTCAAGCTCAAGCCGAGCAACACAGCTGATTTGGACAAGTTGCTTGATGCGGCAGGCTACAAGGCTGCTATCGGCGAATAAGGACGACTGCACCTGTGGGAGCGAGCTTGCTCGCGATAGCGGTGGATCAGCGGCATTGATGTGGGCTGACACTCCGCCATCGCGAGCAAGCTCGCTCCCACAGGGGGGGACAGCCTTGGGATTTTCACCGGGCAAAAAAATGCCGCTCAATCGAGCGGCATTTTCATGGGGCTGGGATTACTCCTGGGCGACGGCGTTTTTCGCCAGGATCGCATTGGCCAGCTCCATGTCGGTGGCCTGCAGGCCTGGGTTGTCGGCGCGGACTTTCTGCATCGCTGCTTCCAGGTAAGGGCCGCGGATACCGCCGTCACTGGCGACGAAGCTGCCGGCGTCGTCCTGGGCGGCGACGATCAGCTTATGATCCTTGAAGGTCAGGTAGGTGGAACCGGTGGTCGCACCGGATGAAATGACGTTACGCCAAAACGTGTCGGCCATCGCCGAGCCAACAGGAAGAGACAGCAAGGCTAGGGTAGCGACAGCAAGTTTGAGACGCATGATAGGTGACTCCACTGGGTTAACTATGACGTTGGATAGCCTGCGCCTCTATTCAGTTCCATGACTGATCAGTCAGCCCGTTCCACCAGCAGCACTGCACCTTCCTGCGCCACCACCCTGACCCGTGTGCCCACGGCCGACTCGGGCCCTTTGGCCAACCACACACCGTCGGCCACCTTGATCTTGCCGCGTCCATCCACAATGGCTTCATGAACTTGGAATACCTTGCCGATCAGCTCCTGCCCGCGCAGGTTCAGGTGCGGCTGATCGCTTTCGCGAACGGCGCTGCGCTGGCGTCGCCACCAGTACAGCGCTGTCGCGATGGCGAACAGACCGAACAACAGGAACTGCATCTCCCACGACATCTGCGGCAGGATGAAGGTCAAGACACCCACCGCAGCAGCGGCCATGCCGATCCACAGCAAGTAGCCGCCGGCGCCGAACACTTCCAGGATCAGCAGGATGACGCCCAACGCCAGCCAGTCCCAGTACGACATTTGTTGCAGGAACATCCACATACAGGCGCCTCAGGCTTTCTTGCTGTCGAAAGTGGCCTTGACGATCTCTCCGATGCCACCAACGGCACCGATGACCTGGCTGGCTTCCAACGGCATGAGGATCACCTTGCTATTGTTGGCCGAGGCCAGGCGGCCCAGGGCATCGATGTACTTTTGCGCAACGAAATAGTTCACGGCCTGGACGTTACCGTCGGCAATCGCCTGGGACACCACCTTGGTGGCCAGGGCCTCGGCCTCTGCCTGGCGCTCACGGGCTTCGGACTCGAGGAATGCGGCCTGGCGGCTGCCCTCGGCCTCAAGGATTTGCGCCTGCTTCTTGCCTTCGGCGGTGAGAATCGCCGACGCTCGCAGGCCCTCGGCTTCCAGGATCTGGGCGCGCTTGATGCGTTCGGCTTTCATCTGCCCCGACATGGCGGCCATCAGGTCGGCCGGCGGGCTGATGTCCTTGATCTCGATCCGGGTGATCTTGATGCCCCACGGTGCTGTGGCCTCATCGACCGTGCGCAGCAGCTTTTCATTGATACCGTCGCGTTGGCTCAGCATCGCGTCCAGCTCCATGGACCCCAGTACGGTGCGGATGTTGGTCTGCAGCAGGTTGCGGATGGCGTGCTCGAGGTTGTTGACCTCGTAGGCCGCCTGGGCCGTATTGACCACTTGGAAGAAGCACACGGCATCGATCTGCACCGTGGCATTGTCGGCGGTGATGACTTCCTGGGGCGGGATGTCCAGCACGCTTTCCATGACGTTGATCTTGCGACCGATACGATCCATCACCGGGATGATGATGTTCAGGCCCGGCTTGAGCGTGTTGGTGTAGCGGCCGAACCGTTCGACGGTCCATTGGTAACCCTGGGGCACGACCTTGAAACCCATGAACAGAATGGCGACCACGAGGCCGACAAAAAGCAAAAGTACGCTACCGATCTGCATGACTGTTCCCTGTTCGAATTGAAATGGCTGGCGAGCCCTGAGTGTAGGGCAAGCGGCCGTTATCTTCGCTATGGTCCTTTCCGGTTTATTTGTGGGAGTTTTCCGGCCTCCAGGCTGCTATTTCTGTTCGCTTTGCGGGGTCACGCGCAGGACTTCCTCAACGGTGGTCAAGCCCGCCGACACCTTTTGTGCCCCCGAAAGCCGCAGGCTGCGCATGCCTTCCTTGAACGCCTGGCGGCGCACCGCCAGCAGATCGGTGTCGGGATGGATCAAGGCCTTGACGCTGTCGGTCAGTTGCATGATTTCGTAGACCCCGGCCCGACCGCGGTAGCCGGTGTCGCGGCACTCCAGGCAGCCGACGGCTTGTTGGGCATTGCCTGGCAACGGGGCCTGCCAGGGCCGGGTCAGGGTCTGCCAGTCGTCTTCGTCCAGGGTCAGGGGCGCCTTGCAGTGTGGGCACAGTGTGCGCACCAGACGCTGGGCCATGACCCCGAGTACCGTGGCCTTGATCAAGTAATGGGGCACGCCGAGTTCCAGCAGGCGACTGATGGCGCTCGGCGCATCGTTGGTGTGCAGGGTCGAGAGCACCAGGTGCCCGGTGAGTGCTGCCTGGATTGCCATTTCGGCGGTTTCCAGGTCGCGGATCTCACCGATCATGATGATGTCCGGGTCTTGTCGCATCAGCGCGCGTACGCCGGCGGCGAAGGTCAGGTCGATGTTGTGCTGGACCTGCATCTGGTTGAAGGAGCCTTCGACCATTTCAATCGGGTCTTCGATGGTGCAGAGGTTCACCTCCGGCGTCGCCAGCTTCTTGAGGGTGGTGTAGAGGGTGGTGGTCTTGCCGGAACCGGTCGGCCCGGTCACCAGGATGATGCCGTTGGGCTGGCGGGTCATGTCCTGCCAGCGGCGCAAGTCGTCGGCGGAGAAGCCGAGTTGGTCGAAGTCCTTGAGCAGCACTTCCGGATCGAAGATCCGCATGACCATTTTTTCGCCGAACGCCGTGGGCAAGGTCGACAAGCGCAATTCCACTTCGCCACCGTCCGGAGTCTTGGTCTTGACCCGGCCGTCCTGAGGCTTGCGCTTTTCCGCCACGTTCATCCGCCCCAGGCTCTTGAGGCGGCTGATGATCGCCATCGTCACCTGCGGCGGGAACTGATAGACGGTGTGCAGCACCCCGTCGATGCGAAACCGTACCGTGCCCTGTTCGCGACGCGGTTCGATGTGGATATCGCTGGCGCGCTGCTGGAAGGCGTACTGGAATAGCCAGTCGACGATATTGACGATGTGCGCGTCGTTGGCGTCCGGCTCCTGGTCGCTGGCGCCCAGATTGAGCAACTGTTCGAAATTGCTCAGGTTGCTCGGTTGCTGGTCGGCCGTATTGGCGCCGCTGACCGATTTGGCCAGGCGATAGAATTCCACGCTCAGGCGCTGGATATCCACCGGGTTGGCGACCACCCGCTGGATGGGCAGCTTGAGTACGTGGGTCAGGTCTGCTTCCCAACTGCTGACATAGGGTTGGGCGCTGGCGACGGTGACGGCGTCGCGGTCGACTGCCACCGCGAGAATCTTGTGCCGCTGCGCAAAGGCATAGGACATCAGTGGCGTGATGGCCGCTACGTTGATCTTCAGCGGGTCGATACGCATGTAGGGTTGCCCGGCCTGCTGGGACAGCCACAGGGTCAGGCTCTCCAGATCCAGGCGTTTGCCGGGGCGGCTGAGGTCGTCCAGATGCTGGTTGGCGATAAACTCCAACGGATGCAATTGGGCATTGGTGCTGTGGCGTCGGCGGGCATTGAGCGCGGTTTCGGCGCTGTCCTGGCTGATGAAGCCCTGGGCGACCAATTGGCGCAGCAGATCGTTGAGGTCCAGCCAGCGGTCCTGAGTGGCGTGTTTGGTGGACATGCGGGTTTCCTATTGGACAATTGCAGCAAAGCCGCGATACAGACGCTTCGGCGTCTTGGCTTGGTCTGCAAAAGAATAGTCCCGACCATATGGATCGTTGGGCCACTACCCGACCAATGCGTTTCGAATTCTTGCCTTGCGCCCCTCAGCCCGCCGCCTGGGCTGGCTCAACCCGCGCAATATCAGGGTCTTGCAGGTTCACCGAACACACGCTGACCAGGTTACGCAATTTTTCAGCGATGACCTGGGCACGGTGCCAGCTTAGCCGGTCCACGACGATCTCCATCGACAGCAGATCATGCTGACGTTCGACGTGCACCTGTTGCGGTGTCAGTCCTTGAAGGGCAAACAGGTTCAGCGCCCGGCACAGCAGATCCGGTTCGGCTTCGGCCAGTAAATGGTACTGGGCGCGGCAATGGGTATTTGCGCTGTGCCAGACGTCGGCGCGGCTCGGGGCAGTGGCGACGGCTTCGAATGGGGGCATGTTCGATCTCCTGGGGTTCGGGAGAAATATTTACATGCGGTACGGGGTATTTCTTATCTAAGATGAACGCTTTGGCCGGTCTGGCGAATTGTATGATTCCGTCATCGGGCTATTTGAGGTTTATCAATGCAGAGCGAACTGGATCACTACGACCGCAAGATACTGGCGCTGCTGCAAGAGGACGCTTCGTTGTCCAGCGCGCAGATCGCCGAACAGGTGGGGTTGTCCCAATCGCCGTGCTGGCGACGGATTCAGCGGATGAAGGAGGAGGGCATCATTCGCGGCCAGGTGACGTTGCTGGACCGCAAGAAAATCGGCCTCAATACGCAGATCTTCGCCGAAATCAAACTCAACGCCCACGGCCGGTCGAACTTCACCGAATTCACCGAGGCGATTCGTGGTTTCCCCGAAGTGTTGGAGTGTTACGTGCTGATGGGGTCGGTGGATTTTTTGTTGCGCATTGTCACGGCGGACATCGAGGCTTATGAGCGGTTTTTTTTCGAAAAGCTGTCGATGGTGCCGGGGATTCAGGAAGTGAACTCAATCGTGGCGCTTTCGGAGATCAAGTCGACGACGAGTTTGCCGGTGGTGCGTTGAGTTCTGTGGAGGATGTGCTGGCCCCATCGCGAGCAAGCTCGCTCCCACAGTTGATCTTCAGCGGTCACAAGATGTGATTACAACGCTGAACCCCTGTGGGGGCGAGCTTGCTCGCGATGGCGGCATCACAGGCGCAGCAAAGTCTTCCAGGCCCGATTCTGATACACCGCAATCGCCTGCTGCTTGCGCGCATCCAGGATTTCGTCGGTGATCGGTGCGTTCGCCAGGTGCGTCAGTTTGTTCAGCTCGCCATAGAGGCGATCCATTTCCGGGATCTCCAGCACATGGCGGGCATGGTGCAGCCAGGCCTGGATGCGTTCGATGCGCGGCAGTTGCTCGGCCAGGTCTTCCGGCTGTTGCTGATAGCGCTGCAATTGCAGGGACGAGGATTCTTCGCCCAGCAGGCGCGGCAGCCAGCTGCCCAGTTGCGCTGCGCCCTGGCGGTTGCCACGGGTGTTGCGCTCGGTGGCCCAGCTACGGGCCAGCAGCCAGCGTGAAGTATTGAGGGAGAACAGGCCCCAGCGCGGGTCCTGCAGTTCCTCGAGAAACTGTTCCGGCGCCGCCTTGCGCACGTCTTCGTCGTCCAGGCCAGCCTGGACCAGCGGGCGCCAGTCTTCCAGCAATGCGTCCAGGGCGATGCGCAAGTCATGGGTCGATTGGCGCGGTGCGGCCTGGCCGAGGCTGCTGAGCAGGGCGCGCAGTTCGGCGAGGTTCTCCACCCAATCCTGCAGCAGGCGCCAGTGGCCGTTGAAACGATATTGTTCGGCCAGGCGTTGGCTGCTGCCGAGCAAATGCCAGCTCAGCGCGGCGAAGGCGTCATCCAGCGGCGTTTCGGCGGTCAACTGCGGGGCCGGCAGGCTCAAGGCATAACTGCCCGCGTCGTGCAGGCGATAGCCGCGTTCGGCCTTGCTGATGTCGCAAGGCATTAAAGGCAGGGTTACGGCCAGTTCGGCGGCCAATTCCAGCAGGGCGGCGGGCTCGCCTTCACGCAGCTCCAGCTCCAGTTCGCAGATTTCTTCCTTCTGCTTGCCGACCACGACATAGCCCAGGTCCAGCGCGGCTTCGATCACCACCTTGCTCTTGCCACGACCCCAGGCGATTTCGGCGCGTTCGCGGACGAAATCGGTGGTGAAGATGGCCTTGAGGGTTTTCTTGTCCAGGTCGGCCAATGCCTCGGGCCAGCATTCGCCGTCGAGTTTTTTCAGGTCGAGCTTGGCTTTGGGCAGGTGCCAGTCGTACTCGTTGCGCTCGGACAGGCCGGCGATGCTCTGGCCGCGGGTCTTGAGGGTCTGGATCACCTCTTCACCGTCGCGACGCAGGCGCAGGGCGACCTTGGCCCGGGCCAGGTCACGCTCTGGGGTGTCGAAATACTGGTTCATCAGTTCATGGCGTTCCCAGCCACTTTTGTTGCGTTTTTTCAGCAGCGGGTGCTCGCGCAGGGCTGCCAGGGTCTCGCGGCTGACGCGGAGTTTGATTTCGGTTTCTTTCTGCATGGCCGGAAAATCCAGGGATCGGGTGTGCAGCCGGGGGAAGGTGTGGCTGCCAAGGCCGTGCAGTGTACAGGACTCGCTCATCCTACGCGCCGCGACGGTTTATTCCTTGCGCCGGATGGTTCTATGATGGACGTCAATTTGTAAGCCCGGAGTCAGCGATGCCTTTGCCGTCCATGAAAGATCAGTTCGCTGCCCTGATCGCCGCGCCTTCGGTCAGCTGTACCCAGCCTGGGCTGGACCAATCCAACAGTGCCGTGATCGAACTGCTGGCGGGTTGGCTCGGCGACCTTGGGTTCTCCTGCGATATCCAGCAGGTCAGCCCCGGAAAATTCAACCTGCTGGCCAGTTTCGGCAGCGGTCCCGGTGGCCTGGTGTTGGCCGGGCACAGCGACACGGTGCCGTTCGACGGTGCGTTGTGGCAGACCGATCCGCTGAAACTCACCGAGGTTGATGGCCGCTGGGTGGGCCTGGGCAGTTGCGACATGAAAGGTTTTTTCGCCTTGGCCATCGAAGCGGTCAAGCCCTTGCTGGACCAGCCGTTCAAGCAGCCGCTGCTGATCCTCGCCACTTGCGACGAAGAGAGCTCCATGGCCGGCGCCCGGGCCCTGGCCGATGCCGGACGGCCATTGGGGCGCGCCGCCGTCATTGGCGAGCCGACCGGCCTCAGGCCGATTCGCCTGCATAAAGGCGTGATGATGGAGCGCATTGATATTCTCGGGCGCAGCGGCCATTCCTCTGATCCGAGCCTGGGCCACAGCGCCCTCGAAGCCATGCACGATGCCATGGGCGAACTGCGCGGCCTGCGCCTGCAATGGCAGCGTGAATTCCGCAACCCGCAGTTCACCGTGCCACAACCGACCCTGAACTTCGGCTGCATCCACGGTGGTGACAATCCCAATCGGATCTGCGGCCAGTGCTCCATGGAATTCGACCTGCGCCCCCTGCCGGGCATGGACCCGCAAGTGCTGCGGGCGGCGATCCAGCAAAAGCTCAACCCCATCGCCGAGCGGCACAAGGTCAAGATTGACTATGCGCCGCTGTTCCCCGAGGTGCCGCCGTTCGAGCAGGCCGAGGACTGTGAACTGGTGCGCGTGGCCGAGCGACTCACGGGGCATCGTGCCGAAGCAGTGGCGTTCGGCACCGAAGCGCCTTATCTTCAGCGCCTTGGCTGCGAAACCCTGGTACTCGGTCCTGGCGATATCGCCTGCGCCCACCAACCGGGCGAGTACCTTGAAATGTCACGTTTGCAACCTACCGTGCAATTACTGCGGCAGTTGATCGGGCATTACTGCCTGACGCCGGCCACGGCCGGTTAAATTGCCCCCGTCCGGGCCCGTATTCATGAGGAGAGCGCGCGTGTCGCCAAGCCTGTTCCGACGATAACCACCAGCCTGCTGTGCGTTCTGTGTCGTCTTTATTTCGGCTGTTATTTATTACAGGTCCAGGTTCATGCCCGAATACGTCAATTGGCTTCGTCACGCTTCGCCCTACATCAACGCCCACCGCGACTGCACCTTTATCGTCATGCTGCCCGGCGACGGGGTGGAGCATCCTAACTTCGGCAACATCGTCCATGACCTGGTGCTCTTGCACAGCCTTGGCGTGCGCCTGGTGCTGGTCCATGGCTCGCGCCCGCAGATCGAAACACGCCTCGCCGCGCGGGGCCTGACGCCGCATTACCACCACGGTATGCGCATCACCGATGCCGCGACCCTCGAGTGCGTGATCGATGCGGTCGGCCAGTTGCGCATCGCCATCGAGGCCCGCCTGTCCATGGACATGGCGTCCTCTCCGATGCAGGGTTCGCGGCTGCGCGTCGCCAGTGGCAACCTCGTCACCGCGCGGCCCATTGGCGTGCTGGAAGGCGTGGATTATCACCACACCGGCGAAGTCCGCCGGGTCGATCGCAAAGGCATCAATCGGCTGCTGGATGAGCGTTCCATCGTGCTGCTGTCGCCATTGGGTTATTCGCCCACCGGGGAGATTTTCAACCTCGCCTGCGAAGACGTCGCCACCCGGGCGGCCATCGACCTGGCCGCCGACAAGCTGCTGCTGTTCGGCAGCGAGCAAGGGTTGATCGGCGAAGACGGCAGGCTGGTGCGCGAGTTGCGCCCGCAACAGGTGCCGGCCCATATACAGCGCCTGGGCAACGACTATCAGGCTGAGCTGCTGGATGCGGCGGCCCAGGCCTGTCGTGGCGGTGTGGCCCGCAGCCATATCGTCAGTTACGTCGAAAACGGTGCGCTGTTGGCCGAGCTGTTCACCCGCGATGGCAGCGGTACGCTGGTGGCCCAGGAACAATTCGAAGTCGTACGCGAAGCGGCCATCGAAGACGTCGGCGGTTTGCTCGACCTGATCAGCCCGCTGGAAGAGCAGGGAATTCTGGTGCGTCGCTCCCGCGAAGTGCTGGAACGCGAGATCGAACAGTTCAGCGTGGTCGAGCGCGAGGGCATGATCATCGCCTGCGCGGCGCTGTACCAGATCGCCGATTCGGATGCCGGCGAGCTGGCCTGCCTGGCGGTGAATCCGGAATACCGCCACGGCGGGCGCGGCGACGAACTGCTGGAGCGGATCGAAACCCGGGCCCGCGCCCAAGGGCTCAAGACGCTGTTCGTACTGACGACTCGGACTGCCCACTGGTTCCGCGAACGCGGTTTCGAGCCCAGCAGCGTCGACCGTCTGCCGGCAGCGCGGGCGTCGCTCTACAACTATCAGCGTAATTCGAAGATCTTCGAAAAAGCCCTGTAGAGCCCGGCCTGAACCTTTGCATGGACCGCGACCTTCTTGATTTCAGACAATGAGTAGCTAGTCTGGAACGCTCAAGATCGCGGCATGCGCGAGCCGTCGTGATCAGGATCGAAGCCATTGGAGGCGCCGGAGCCTATTTCGCCGCAGGATGAGCGGACCTCGCAAAGCCCGACAAAATACCATTCAGTAATCCTCGACATCGCCGATAAGCCTTGTCACGGCTTGATGACGCTTTGATGGCAACCATATGTCAAAATGAGCTGAAAACTAATGAAACAATTCTTTTTGGATTTATAGAGAATCCATTATCCTGCGGGCCGATGTAGCGGAGTTAGACCTTGGTCGTAGTCACAAATGGTTACGATTGACTTGTCAGTCACGGTCTGGCGCTAATCGCGCATCTGCGGATTCCGGACGATCGATCCAGGAACCAAAGAACACAAGAATTAGAAAACGAGAGGAGCGAAGCATGAACAAGTCCACCTTGGCACTGGCCGTGGCCGTTGGGGTTTTGGCGCAGCAAGCAGGCGCCGCCGGTTTTATTGAAGACAGCAAGGCTACCTTGGGTCTGCGTAACTTCTACATCAATACGGATAACCGTGATTCCGACACCAATGCGCCTCGTAACAAGGCTAACGGCGTACAAGGCAAGACCGAAGAATGGGGCCAGGGTTTTGATCTGCGCTTCACTTCCGGCTACACCCAGGGCACCGTTGGTTTCGGTATCGATGCCATTGGCTTGCTGGGTATCAAGCTGGATTCGGGTGGTGGTACCAACGGCGCCACTTCGACTTCCTACGGTGGCACGGTTTTCCCAAGCGAATCCAACGGCAAGGCAGTGGATAACTTCTCCAGCCTGGGCTTGACCGCCAAGGCCAAGATTTCCCAGACCGAACTGAAATTGGGCACCCTGCAGCCAAAACTGCCTGTAATCGTGACCAACGATGGTCGTCTGTTGCCACAAACTTTCCAGGGCGGCCAGATCACCTCGGGTGAGATCAAGGACCTGACACTGGTAGGTGGCCAGATCGAGCACGCCAAGGGCCGTAACTCCAGCAACAACGAGGAGTTGTCGATCGCTGGTGCCAACGCTCACACCTCTGCCGGTCGTGACAGCAACAAGTTCATCTACGGTGGTGGTGACTATAAGATCACCAAGGACCTGACTGCCCAGTACTACTACGGTAACCTGGAAGACTTCTACAAGCAGCACTTCCTGGGTCTGGTCCATAGCTGGGCCATCGGTCCTGGTGTTCTGAAGTCCGACCTGCGTTACTTCCACAGCACCAATGATGGCGCCAATGGTCACGATTCGGCGTACTACACCACAGGTGACTACGGTACTGGCATCACCCGCGGTAAAGTCGACAACGACCTCTATAGCGGCCTGTTCCTCTACACTGTGGCCGGTCACACCTTCGGTGGTGGCTATCAGGTCAGTAACGGCGACAGCGATTTCCCTTGGCTGAATCAGGGTGACGGTTCTTCGGCGTACCTGACCACCGACATGCAGATCGCCAAGTTCGCCCGTGCCGGTGAACGTACTTGGCAGGCTCGCTACTCGTATGACTTCGCCAAGCTGGGCGTGCCTGGCCTGACCGCCGGTGTCATCTATCTGCGTGGCGACAATGTCGACACCACCGGCCGTGTAGGCGTGGCCCAGACCAACCTGTCGGCTACTGGCCGCTCGGAATGGGAACGTGACATCACCGTCGGCTACGTCGTACCGGAAGGTCCGCTGAAGAACGTTGGCGTGATGTGGAAAAACGCCACCTGGCGCAACGACATCCCAGGTCAGCGCGACCAGGATGAAAACCGCCTGATCGTCAGCTACTCGCTGCCGCTGCTGTAAGCAACGCGCTCGCGTGACGAAAAAAAGCCCCGCCCGGCAACACGCCGGGCGGGGCTTTTGCGTTTTCGAGTCAGGCCCACCCCTGTAGCCCTCCCCGAAACTCCTCCTCTTTCAGCAACTCGAGGCCTTCTCGAACCTCGCTGACGATCTTGGGCCGGTATGCGAAATGGCGCCAGTGAACAGTTTTTTATATTCGTTAAAGATATAGATAAATGGATATTTATTCTTTTTAAAACAGCCGAAACCGGTGCAAAGTTGGGCTCACAACAACCCCATCCAGGAGCTGCACCATGAGCCTCAGACTCGGCGACATCGCCCCCGACTTCGAACAGGATTCCAGCGCGGGCAAGATCCGCTTCCACGAATGGCTCGGTGACAGCTGGGGCGTGTTGTTTTCCCACCCGGCGGACTTCACTCCGGTGTGCACTACCGAACTGGGGTTCACCGCCAAGCTCAAGGATGAGTTCGCCAAGCGCGGGGTCAAGGCCATTGCGCTTTCGGTGGACCCGGTGGATTCGCACCACAAATGGATCGAGGACATCAACGAGACCCAGGGCACCGTCGTCAATTTCCCGATCCTGGCCGACGCCGACCGCAAGGTTTCTGATCTGTACGACCTGATCCACCCTAACGCCAGCGACACCTTGACTGTGCGCTCGTTGTTCGTGATTGACCCGAACAAGAAGGTTCGCCTGACCATCACGTACCCGGCCAGCACCGGGCGCAATTTCAACGAAATCCTGCGGGTGATCGATTCCTTGCAATTGACCGATAACTACAAAGTTGCCACCCCGGCCAACTGGCAGGACGGTGATGAAGTGGTGATCGTGCCGTCGCTCAAGGATGAAGAGGAACTCAAACAGCGCTTCCCCAAAGGCTATCGCGCCGTGAAGCCCTACCTGCGCCTCACCCCGCAGCCCAACCGCTGACACAACACCTGAACCTGTGGGAGCGAGCTAGCTCGCGATAGCGTCGGATCTGCCAGCGTCGATGTCGACGGATACACCGCTATCGCGAGCAAGCTCGCTCCCACAGGTTGGGCTTTCTGTGCACCAAGGGTTTTGGCCGTTCCGACGGCCTTTTTTTTGCCTTGGAAAAGCCAATCACATATCTCTGTATCGTATAAGTAAATGAATAAATATGATTTAAAGATATATAAATCCCCTGTTATGGTTGGCCCCATACAGCGAGATCGCCCACCGCGAATCGCACGTGACATTAAGGAATGCTTGGCATGTTGGTCGTCTCACTCGGTGGCAGTCCCAGCCAACGCTCCCGTTCCGGAGTGCTACTGGAGCGCTCGCAGCGCTGGTTGCAGCAGCAAGGTGTGGAAGTGGTGAGCTATCAGGTGCGCGATTTCCCGGCCGAGGATCTGCTCCATGCTCGCTTCGACAGCCCGAAGGTGGTCGACCTGCTCCAGCAGATCGAAAATGCCGACGGCCTGCTGATCGCCACACCGGTCTACAAGGCGTCTTTTTCCGGTGCGCTGAAGACCGTGCTGGATTTGCTGCCCGAACGCGCCTTGGCCCACAAGGTGGTACTGCCCATGGCCACCGGCGGCAGCATCGCCCACATGCTGGCGGTGGATTACGCCCTCAAGCCGGTGCTGTCGGCGCTCAAGGCCCAGGAAATGCTCCACGGTATTTTTGCCGAGGACAGTCAGATCGCTTACGGCGAAGGCAACGCCCAAGCGCAATTGGCGCCGGCCCTGCAACAACGCCTGGACGAAGCCCTGGAGCAGTTTTTCAGCGCCATGGCTCGTCGCCCAAGGCCATTGGATCCTGGCCTGTTGAACGAACGTTTGTTGAGTGCTCGCTGGAGCATTTGAACCCGCTAATCCCTGATTCAACTCACCTTACTCAGCCGCCAACGGCCAAGCAGGTGCAGCCAAAACCCCACAGCAAAAAGGAGAGGCGCCATGCGCACTGTCATTTTGCGTCGCGGGCTGGTCGCTCTGTTTGCTGCGGCTGTGTCCTTCGGCGTCGTTACCCAGGCTCAAGCCGAAACCTTGCGGATCGGTTATCAGAAATACGGCACCCTGGTGCTGCTCAAGGCCAAGGGCACCCTGGAAAAACGCCTGGCTGCCCAAGGCGTGGACGTGCAATGGACCGAATTCCCCGGTGGCCCGCAACTGCTTGAAGGCCTGAACGTCGGTTCCATCGACTTCGGTGTGACCGGTGAAACCCCGCCGGTGTTCGCCCAGGCGGCGGGTGCCGATCTGCTCTACGTTGCCTACGAACCGCCAGCGCCCGCCAGCGAGGCCATCCTGGTGCCCAAGGGTTCGCCCATCCAGTCGGTGCAAGACCTCAAAGGCAAGAAAGTCGTGCTGAACAAAGGCTCCAACGTTCACTACCTACTGGTGCGAGCGCTGGAAGATGCCGGCCTGAAATACTCCGATATCCAGACGGTTTTCCTGCCGCCGGCCGACGCCCGCGCCGCGTTCGAGCGTGGCAGTGTCGATGCCTGGGTGATCTGGGATCCGTACCAGGCTGCCGCCGAACAGCAATTGCAGGCGCGCACCCTGCGTGACGGCAAGGGCATCGTCGACAACCACCAGTTCTACCTCGCGACCAAACCCTATGCGCAAAAAAATCCCCAGGTCATCACGACGCTGGTGGAGGAAGTGCGCGCGGTGGGCGAGTGGTCCAAGGCCAACCCTGACGACGTGACCAAACAGGTCTCGCCGCTGCTCGGCTTGCCCGCCGACATCACCCTGACGTCGGTGAAACGCCAAGGCTACGGGGCGTTGTTCCTCACGCCGGAAGTGGTGGCGGCGCAGCAGAAAATCGCCGACAGCTTCTACCAGCTCAAATTGATTCCCAAGCCCTTGAGCATCAAGGACGTGATATGGACACCGCCGGCGGCCGTTGCGACCGCGCAGTAATTCGATTCCTTAGGAGACCACTCCATGAGCCTCAATATTTTCTGGTTCCTGCCCACCCACGGTGACGGCCATTACCTTGGCACCGCCGAAGGCGCCCGCGCCGTCGACCACGGCTACTTGCAGCAGATCGCCCAGGCGGCGGATCGACTGGGTTTTGGTGGCGTGCTGATCCCCACCGGGCGTTCTTGCGAGGACTCCTGGCTGGTGGCCGCTTCGTTGATTCCCGTGACCCAGCGCCTGAAGTTTCTCGTCGCTCTGCGCCCCGGGATCATTTCCCCGACGGTGGCGGCGCGTCAGGCCGCGACTCTCGACCGGTTGTCCGGCGGGCGGGCGTTGTTCAACCTGGTGACCGGCGGTGACCCGGATGAACTGGCCGGCGATGGCCTGTTTCTCGACCACGAGCAACGCTATCAGGCATCGGTGGAATTCACCCGCATCTGGCGCCGGGTGTTGGAAGGCGAAACCGTGGATTACGACGGTGAACACATCAGTGTGAAGGGCGCCAAACTGCTCTATCCGCCGATCCAGCAACCGCGTCCGCCGCTGTATTTCGGCGGCTCGTCGGAAGCTGCCCAGGACTTGGCGGCCGAACAGGTGGAAATGGTATTGACCTGGGGCGAGCCGCCCGCGGCCGTTGCGGAAAAAATCGCCCAGGTGCGGGCCAAGGCGGCGAAGCTCGGGCGTACCGTGCGCTTCGGCATCCGCCTGCATGTGATCGTGCGTGAAACCAACGCCGAAGCCTGGCAAGCGGCCAACCGGCTGATCTCCCATCTGGACGACGAAACCATTGCCCGGGCCCAGGCCTCCCTGGCCCGCTTCGATTCGGTGGGCCAGCAGCGCATGGCCGCCTTGCACGGCGGCAGTCGTGACAAGCTGGAAGTCAGCCCCAACCTTTGGGCCGGTGTCGGCCTGGTTCGTGGTGGTGCCGGTACGGCGCTGGTGGGCGATGGGCCGACCGTGGCGGCGCGGGTCAAGGAATACGCTGAACTGGGGATCGACACTTTTATCTTCTCCGGTTATCCACACCTGGAAGAGTCTTACCGTGTGGCGGAGCTGCTGTTTCCGCACCTGGACGTGGAGCGCCCGGAACTGCCGAAAAGCCAGGGTTATGTGAGCCCGTTCGGTGAAATGGTCGCCAACGACATCCTGCCCAAAGCCGCGTCCCAGAGCTGAGGCGGCCATGAAGAAAATCATCCACAACCTCGCGCCCTGGGCGGTGCCGCTGCTGTTGCTGGCGGTCTGGCAACTGTCGGTGTCGGCGGGCTGGTTATCCACGCGGATCCTGCCGGCGCCCGTGGCGGTGATCGAAGCCGGGGTGAGCCTGGTGCGCAGCGGCGAGATCTGGACGCACCTGGCCATCAGCGGCTGGCGGGCAGCGGTCGGCTTTCTGATCGGCGGCGGCATCGGCCTGGCCTTGGGCTTTATCACCGGCCTGTCGAAATGGGGTGAGCGCCTGCTGGACAGTTCGGTGCAAATGGTCCGCAACGTCCCGCACCTGGCGTTGATTCCGCTGGTGATCCTGTGGTTCGGCATCGACGAGTCGGCGAAGATTTTCCTGGTGGCGCTGGGCACGTTGTTCCCGATCTACCTCAACACCTACCACGGGATCCGCAACGTCGACCCGGCACTGGTGGAAATGTCCCGCAGCTACGGCTTGTCCGGTTTCAGCCTGTTTCGCCAAGTGATCCTGCCGGGCGCCTTGCCTTCGATCCTGGTGGGCGTGCGCTTTGCCCTGGGCTTCATGTGGCTGACGCTGATCGTCGCGGAAACCATTTCCGCCAGCTCCGGCATCGGTTACCTGGCAATGAATGCCCGGGAGTTTTTGCAGACCGATGTGGTGGTGCTGGCGATTCTTCTCTATGCCGTACTGGGCAAATTGGCCGATCTTGCCGCCCGTGGACTTGAGCGGGTGTGGCTGCGCTGGCATCCGGCGTATCAAGTGAACAAGGGAGGTGCCGCATGACCGCCCAACAACCTCCGCGCCTGCTGCGAGGCATTCCGCTGGCGGTGCGCAAGCTGCAAAAGACCTTCGGCTCGCGCCAGGTGCTGCGGGAGATCGACCTGCATATCCCGGCCGGGCAGTTCGTGGCCGTGGTCGGTCGCAGCGGCTGCGGCAAAAGTACTTTGCTGCGCTTGTTGGCTGGCCTCGACCAGCCCACCGGCGGCCAGCTGTTGGCCGGCTCGGCGTCATTGAGCGATGCACGGGAAGACACGCGGCTGATGTTCCAGGAAGCACGTTTGCTGCCCTGGAAAAAAAACATCGACAACGTCGGCCTCGGCCTCAAGGGCAACTGGCGGCCGCAAGCGTTGCAGGCACTGGAAGCGGTGGGCCTGGCCGAGCGTGCCCATGAGTGGCCGGCGGCGCTGTCCGGCGGACAGAAACAACGGGTGGCCCTGGCTCGTGCCTTGATCCATCAACCGCGCCTGCTGTTGCTCGACGAGCCCTTGGGAGCGCTGGACGCCCTGACCCGCATCGAGATGCAGCAATTGATCGAACGCCTATGGCAGCAACACGGTTTTACCGTGCTGCTGGTAACCCATGACGTCAGCGAAGCCGTGGCGATCGCCGATAGGGTAATCCTGATCGAGGACGGCCAGATCGGCCTCGACCTGTCCATCGACCTGCCACGTCCACGGATTCGCGGCTCTCATCGCCTGGCGACCCTGGAAACCGAAGTCCTCAACCGCGTGCTGTCCTTGCCCGGCCAACCGCCGGAACCCGAACCCGTTTCACCCTTGCCTACGCAATTGCGCTGGGCTCAATAATTTCATCCAGACAGGAATCAACACCATGACTATCAAAGCCATCAACGTACGTAACCAGTTCAAAGGCACCATCAAGGAAATCGTCGAAGGCGACGTGCTGTCGGAAATCGACGTGCAAACCGCCTCCGGCATCGTCACCTCGGTCATCACCACCCGCTCGGTGAAGGAGCTGGAGCTGGCCATTGGCAGCGAAGTGATCGCCTTCGTGAAATCCACCGAAGTGTCTATCGCCAAGTTGTGAGCGATGGTTCACCCACAGCCCCGGACGGCGTAAGCCTTTCGGGGCTTTTTTTGGTTGTTAAGCGGTATTTAAATGCGCTTTATTTAATTTAAGGCGCTTTATAGTGCTGCTTATGTGCGATTTATTTATTGAGGTTTCATATTTAAGGGGTGCTATAGTGCGTTTTATCTAAGCCTTAGCAGCCTCAGAACGCCTCTTATGAACGAGTTTTTTCCTATCGAATGCGCCGACAGTCTCCTGGCGATTGGCTCTCTCGTCAAAAATCGGCGCCTGCAAAATCGGCAACGACAAAAGGATCTGGCGGCCTCGCTGGCCATTTCCGAAAGAACCGTGCGCAAGATCGAGGCTGGGGACCCTTCCGTGGAACTGCGTTCGTTCATGCTGGTTCTATGGCAACTAGGGCTGACCCAAGAAGTTTTCCAGAGCCGCCAACAGATTGAAGTGTCGTCCCTCGCTTCGGCTCAAGCATCACGAAACGCTCGTGTGCGATTGGCCAGCGCCAAAGGGGATTTCTGATGTCACGCGCCTACATCTATATGGAAGACCCCGAAAGTACAGAAATTCTCACATTAGGCCGATTGAGCATCGACAACGGTCGAGGTGAGTTTGTTTATGATCCCGATTATGTGGCCAGCCACAAATGGGTGCCTGATCCCATCCGCTATCCGTTGCGTGCGCAACCTTTTACGGGTATCACCACTAATCGTGGAGTGCCCGGCTTCATCCACGACGCAATGCCCGATGGTTGGGGCGAGCGGGTTCTGCAAGATCTTCATCGTACGGATCTGAGCGCTGTCGATTACTTGCTCAAATCACCTAACAATGATCGCGCCGGTAACCTGATGGCGGGAGCGACCCGGCATCCGCCCCCAGGCATCGGCCAGGAAGCACTGCCTTCCCTGAAAGGTCTGGCTGCATTTATTGAAGCCACTGAAGCCATTTTCGATAACCAACTCGATGATGAGGCGATCAGAACCCTCAAGTTGCGCAGGCAGCGGTCCTCCCTTGGTGGGGCCAGACCCAAGCGGACGTTGCAGGATGAAGGCGTGTTGATTCTCGCCAAGCCGCGTGACCGCTACGACAGTTGCGATATTCCGGCATTGGAGCATGCGTGCATGACATTTGCGGCGCTCAAAGGGCTGAACGTTGCGAAAACTGCGCTATATGTCGGCACGCCATCGACACTGCTGGTGAAACGTTTCGATCGGTTTCCGTTGGCCGAGGCCGCTCGTCGCATACCGATGCTGAGCGCGCTGACATTGCTGGATGCCGATTGGCGTTCCAATGATCACAGCGCCTGGGTATATGCCGGGATCGCCAACGAGATGAAGCGACGCGGGGTTCCGGACGAAGACCTGCATGAACTGTTCAAGCGCATGTGTTTTAACGCTTTGGTGGGTAATGACGATGATCATCCCAAAAATCACGCCATCCTCTGGCTCAAAGGGCGCTGGCGACTGGCGCCGATGTATGACGTAGTGCCGGGCCTCGACGGGTCGTCACCGCCTAATCTCTCAATGGCGGTCGGCAGGCATGGGCGAATGATCACGCGAGAAAACCTGCTGAGTCACTGCGCACACTTTGCCTTGACGCTTGAGCAGGCGGCCGATGCTTTGGATGAAGTGATCAGTTGGGAGGCCGAGCTCGGCGAGCACTACGCAAGCCTGCTGGGAGGCGTCGAGTTGGAGTTGGCCATTGCCGCCATGGGAGCCTATCGCATGAAGAGCTGATCAGCCCATCAGACGACTTCACGCTTGGGCAAATACGGCGGCAGGTACAATCCCAGGTAGGCATCGAACACCCGCATGCCTTCTTCGGCCATGCGTGGGGTGATCTGGCCGTGCTGCTGTATCGAGCGGGCGTAGACGCGGTCACCCAGTTCCATGGCCAGGGCGAACACATCGACGTCGCCAGGCAGGGGCGGCAGGGCGAAATGGTGGTCGAACACCTTGTGCATCAAGTCACTCAGCTCGAGGTCGTGTTGGCGGTCGGCCTGGGTGACTTCGGTCAGGCCGTGCTGGGCCAGGATCAGTTGGCGAGCGGCGGCATCCTGGTTGTAGACGGCGAGCATGCGCTGTTCCACCAGCCGTGACAGGTCGTGCCAATGGTTCAGCGCTGCATGATCGATCGGTGCTTGCAGGCCAGCGCGAAAGGCGGCGTGGACGTCGGCGGTCAGGGCTTCGAGCAGGGCCGGGACGCTGGCGAAGAAGTGGTACACGGAGGAGGGCGGGATCCCGGCGCGCTCGGCGACACTGTAGATCGACAGGCTGGCCACGCCTTCGGCCGCAAGCAGCGTACGGGCGGCATCGAGAATGGTGTCGATCCGGGCCTGGCTGCGTGCGCGGGGTTTGCGAGGGGTGGCGATGCGCGTCATGGATGTCTCCTGCGGGGCTGGCGGGCATTGTACGCAGAGCGGGCGGATGGTCCATAGCCAGGTCTTGTGGTGAGGATTTCCTGTGGCGAGGGGATTTATCCCCGCTGGGGTGCGTAGCGCCCCTGAAACCAGCCGCCTCGTTGTGTCAGGCAGGACTCCATTTGGTCGGGTTGGGGCTGCTACGCAGCCCAGCGGGGATAAATCCCCTCGCCACAATGGTCAGTGAGCGCCCATAAAAAACGCCGCAGCCCTTTAGGGCCGCGGCGTTTTTCTTTACAGCAACCGCTTACACGGTATGCAGGTACCAGTTGTACTCAAGGTCGGAGATGGAGTGTTCGAACTCCTCCAGCTCACTTTCCTTGCAGGCCACGAAGATATCGATGTATTTCGGATCGATGTACTTGGCCATGACTTCGCTGTCGTCCAATTCACGCAGGGCATCGCGCAAGTTGTTCGGCAGGCTTTGCTCGTTCTGCTCGTAGCTGTTGCCTTCCACCGGCGCACCGGGCTCGATCTTGTTGACCAGGCCATGGTGCACGCCCGCCAGCACTGCTGCCATCAGCAGGTACGGGTTGGCGTCGGCGCCGGCCACACGGTGTTCCAGGCGTACGGCATCGGCGGAGCCGGTGGGCACGCGCAGGGCCACGGTGCGGTTGTCCAGGCCCCAGGTCGGCGAGTTCGGCACGTAGAACTGAGCGCCGAAACGACGGTAGGAGTTGACGTTCGGGCAGAGGAAAGCCATCTGCGCCGGTAGGGTCTCGAGCACACCGCCGATCGCGTGACGCAGTGCGGCGTTCTGCTCGGGATCCTCGCTGGCAAAGATATTCTTGCCTTCTTTATCCAGAATCGAAATGTGGACGTGCAACCCATTGCCCGCCTGGCCCGGATACGGCTTGGCCATGAAGGTGGTGTCCATTTCATGGTCGTAGGCGATGTTCTTGATCAGGCGCTTGAGCAGTACCGCGTAGTCGCAGGCCTTGATCGGGTCGGCCACGTGGTGCAGGTTCACTTCGAACTGCGCCGGGGCACTTTCCTTGACGATGGCATCGGCGGGAATGCCTTGCTCCTTGGCCCCTTCCAGAATGTCCTGGAGGCAATCGACATATTCGTCGAGGTCGTCGATCAGGTAGACCTGGGTCGAGTGTGGGCGTTTGCCGGAGATCGGCGAGCGGGGCGGTTGTGGGCGTCCATTCACGTTCTCCTGGTCGATCAGGTAGAACTCAAGCTCGAACGCGGCGCAGATGGTCAGGCCCAGTTCATCGAACTTGGTCACGACTTGGCGTAGGACTTCGCGAGGATCGGCGAAGAAAGGTTCACCTTCGAGTTCGTGCATGGTCATCAACAGTTGCGCAGTGGGGCGCTTCTGCCAGGGTTCATTGCACAGGGTGTCAGGGATTGGATAACAGATTCGGTCTGCGTCGCCGATGTCCAGGCCCAGGCCGGTGCTTTCCACCGTCGAGCCATTGATATCCAGAGCAAATAAAGAGGCCGGCAGGTTGATGCCTTTCTCGTAAACCTTGTGGAGGCTGGTGCGTTCGATGCGCTTGCCGCGCACCACACCATTCATATCCGCAATTAGAAGGTCAACGTACAGAACCTCAGGATGTTCCTTAAGGAACGCGTTCGCTTCGTTAAGCTGAACGGCACGCGGGGGTACCGACATGATGCAACACCTTTGTTGTTAAAAATATCAATCATTGAACTCTTCGAAAGCCAGTCAACCCGAACGGCATGCCGAAGTCAAGCAGGGCCTTTTTTGCCCTAAAAAAGCACCTGCAGGGCTTTTTTGAGGCAATTTAGGGCGTTTTTTCCCCTTTGGCGGGCTTGGCGCCCGCAGGCTTGAGCGGGCCGTGTTGTATTTTTTACGGGGGTGTTGTGTAAAAAAATGAACAAGGCTAAGCTCGATTAAAACCCATAACAGCAATAATACCGGGGTGCTTCATGTCTCGCCTGCCGTTAATCGGCGTCACCACCTGCTCCAAGCAGATCGGTCTGCATGCTTATCACATCAGTGGCGATAAATATTCCCGGGCTGTCGCAACAGCCGCCAAGGGCTTGCCAATGATGATCCCGTCCCTGGCGGATCTGTTCTCGCCGTCCGATATTCTGGACGCCCTGGACGGCATTCTCTTTACCGGCTCTCCTTCTAATGTAGAACCTTTTCACTACCAGGGCCCCGCCAGCGCGCCGGGCACTGCCCATGATCCTGCACGGGACGCCACCACCCTGCCGCTGATCCGCGCCGCTGTCGAGGCGGGCGTGCCGGTGCTGGGCATCTGCCGGGGGTTCCAGGAAATGAACGTAGCCTTTGGCGGCAGCCTTCACCAAAAAGTTCATGAAGTCGGAACCTTCATCGACCATCGTGAAGACGACACACAATCAGTGGACATTCAGTACGGCCCGGCTCACCCCATGCATATCCAGCCGGGCGGCGTCCTCGCGAGCCTGGGCTTGCCGCCGGTGATTGACGTCAACTCGATCCACGGCCAGGGTATCGAGCGCCTGGCGCCCGGCCTGCGGGCCGAAGCACTGGCACCGGACGGCCTGATCGAGGCGGTCTCGGTGATACAAGGCAAGGCTTTTGCTTTAGGTGTGCAGTGGCACCCTGAATGGGAGGTAAGCTCGAATCCGTACTACCTTGCGATTTTCCAGGCATTTGGCGATGCCTGCCGAGCAAGGGCAACACAACGCGACGCCGATGCGTCAACTAACGCCTGACTACTAATAGCAGCCAGGAAACTCACGCCTAGAGGCATTTATGAGTAACAACCTCGACCAGCTCACCGATTGGTTGAAAGACCATAAGATCACAGAAGTCGAATGCATGATTGGCGACCTGACCGGCATTACCCGGGGCAAGATCTCGCCGACCAACAAGTTCATTGCCGAAAAAGGCATGCGGCTGCCCGAGAGCGTTCTGCTCCAGACCGTTACGGGCGATTACGTCGAAGACGACATCTATTACGAACTGCTCGATCCGGCCGACATCGACATGATCTGCCGCCCGGACGAAAACGCCGTGTTCCTTGTGCCCTGGGCCATCGAGCCCACGGCTCAGGTTATCCACGACGCCTACGACAAGCAGGGCAACCCCATCGAGCTGTCGCCGCGCAACGTGCTCAAGAAGGTGCTCAAGCTCTACGCCGACAAGGGCTGGCAGCCGATCGTCGCGCCGGAAATGGAGTTCTACCTGACCAAACGCAGCGACGACCCCGATTTCCCGCTGCAACCGCCCATTGGTCGCTCCGGCCGCCCGGAAACCGGTCGCCAGTCTTTCTCGATCGAAGCGGCCAACGAATTCGACCCGCTGTTCGAAGACGTCTATGACTGGTGCGAATTGCAGGAACTGGACCTCGATACCTTGATCCACGAGGACGGCACGGCGCAGATGGAAATCAACTTCCGTCACGGCGACGCCTTGTCCCTGGCCGACCAGATCCTGGTGTTCAAGCGCACCATGCGCGAGGCGGCGCTCAAGCACAACGTGGCCGCCACCTTCATGGCCAAGCCCATGACCGGCGAGCCCGGCAGCGCCATGCACCTGCACCAGAGCATCATCGACAAAGAAACCGGCAAGAACGTCTTCTCCAACGAAGACGGGACCATGAGCGAGCTGTTCCTGCACCATATCGGCGGTTTGCAGAAATTCATCCCCGAGCTGTTGCCGCTGTTCGCTCCCAACGTCAACTCGTTCCGCCGCTTCCTGCCCGACACCTCGGCGCCGGTGAACGTGGAGTGGGGCGAAGAGAACCGCACCGTGGGCCTGCGGGTTCCGGATGCCGGACCGCAGAACCGCCGGGTGGAAAACCGCCTGCCGGGCGCCGACGCCAACCCGTACCTGGCGATTGCCGCCAGCCTGTTGTGCGGCTACATCGGCATGGTCGAAGGCATCAACCCGAGCGCCCCTGTCGTGGGCCGAGGCTATGAGCGCCGCAACCTGCGCCTGCCGTTGACCATCGAAGATGCCCTCGAGCGCATGGAAAACAGCGCCACCATCGAGAAATACCTGGGCAAGAAATTCATCACGGGCTACGTCGCGGTCAAGCGGGCCGAGCATGAAAACTTCAAGCGCGTCATCAGTTCGTGGGAGCGGGAATTCCTGCTCTTTGCCGTCTGATGCGCCGGGCGACGCTGCTCCGGACAGCGTCGCCTCCACCGATATAAAGGAGAATTCGCATGACCCGCAACAACCCGAAAACCCGTGAATGGCAAGCCCTGAGCAACGATCATCACCTGGCGCCGTTCAGCGACTTCAAACAGCTCAAAGAGAAAGGCCCGCGCATCATCACCCACGCCAAGGGTGTCTACCTGTGGGACAGCGAAGGCAACAAGATCCTCGACGGCATGGCCGGCCTCTGGTGCGTGGCGGTCGGCTACGGCCGCGATGAGCTGGCCGATGCGGCCAGTCAACAGATGCGCGAACTGCCCTATTACAACCTGTTCTTCCAGACGGCCCACCCGCCGGTACTGGAACTGTCCAAAGCCATCGCCGATATCGCCCCTGAAGGCATGAACCATGTGTTCTTCACCGGTTCCGGCTCCGAGGGCAACGACACCATGTTGCGCATGGTCCGCCACTATTGGGCGATCAAGGGCCAGCCGAACAAGAAAGTCATCATCAGCCGCAAGAACGGTTATCACGGTTCGACCGTGGCCGGCGCGAGCCTGGGCGGCATGACTTACATGCACGAACAGGGTGACCTGCCGATCCCGGGCATTGTCCACATCGCCCAGCCTTACTGGTTCGGCGAAGGCGGCGACATGAGCCCCGAAGAGTTCGGCGTATGGGCGGCCAACCAGCTGGAAGAGAAAATCCTGGAGATCGGCGTGGACAACGTCGGTGCTTTCATCGCCGAGCCGATCCAGGGGGCGGGCGGGGTGATCGTGCCGCCGGACAGCTACTGGCCGCGCATGAAGGAAATCCTCGCCAAGTACGACATTCTGTTCGTGGCCGACGAAGTGATCTGTGGCTTCGGCCGCACCGGTGAGTGGTTCGGTACCGACCATTACGGGTTGAAACCGCACATGATGACCATCGCCAAGGGCCTGACTTCCGGCTACATCCCCATGGGTGGCCTGATTGTGCGCGACGACGTGGTCGCGGTGCTCAATGAGGGCGGTGATTTCAACCACGGCTTTACCTACTCCGGCCACCCGGTGGCTGCTGCGGTGGCCCTGGAAAACATCCGTATCCTGCGCGACGAGAAGATCATCGAGCGCGTCCACGGCGAAACGGCACCCTATTTGCAACAGCGTCTGCGGGAACTGAACGATCATCCGCTGGTGGGTGAAGTGCGCGGTGTCGGTTTGCTGGGGGCAATCGAACTGGTCCAGGACAAGGCCACGCGCAAACGCTACGAAGGCAAGGGCGTGGGCATGATCTGCCGGCAGTTCTGCTTCGATAACGGGCTGATCATGCGCGCGGTGGGTGACACCATGATCATTGCGCCGCCGCTGGTGATCAGCAAGGCCGAGATCGATGAATTGGTGACCAAGGCGCGTCAGTGCCTGGACCTGACCCTCAGTGCGTTGCAAGGCTAAGTGCTAGGCTCTGGACGAGGTACCTGCAAGGGCCTCGCCCAGTGCCAACAAAAGGCTGGGCTTGTGTTGAAAGCCTGCCCTGTAACTTGCCAGACTACCGGCTGTTCAAGTTGCCCGCGAGCCGGCTACTGAACGTGGCTAAAAAGAATAACTGGAGCATCAATCCATGAAGGCATTAGGTATGAAGATAGCTGGCAAGACCCTCCTCGCCATGTCCCTGATGGGCGTGATGGCGGGCGCCGTCCAGGCGGACGATAAAGTGCTGCACGTCTATAACTGGTCCGACTACATTGCGCCGGACACCGTCGCCAAGTTCGAGAAAGAAACGGGGATCAAAGTCGTCTACGACGTGTTCGACAGCAACGAAACCCTGGAAGCCAAGTTGCTGGCCGGCAAGTCCGGCTATGACATCGTAGTGCCGTCGAACAACTTCCTGGCCAAGCAGATCAAGGCCGGGGTCTACCGGGAACTGGACAAGTCCAAGCTGCCGAACTGGAAGAACCTGGACACCGATCTGCTCAAGGCTGTCGGCGATGCCAGCGACCAGGGCAACAAACACGCCTTCCCTTACATGTGGGGCACCATCGGCATCGGTTACAACCCCGAGAAGGTCAAGGCCGCATTGGGCGTCGACAAGATCGATTCCTGGGACACCCTGCTCAAGCCTGAGAACATCGCCAAGCTCAAGAGCTGCGGCGTGAGCTTCCTCGATTCGCCAACCGAAATGATTCCGGTGGCCCTGCATTACCTTGGCTACCCGACCGACAGCCAGGACAAGAAGCAACTGGCCGAGGCCGAAGCACTGTTCCTCAAGTTGCGTCCATCGATCGGTTACTTCCACTCTTCCAAATACATTTCCGACCTGGCCAACGGCAACATCTGCGTCGCCGTGGGCTACTCGGGTGATATCGAGCAATCCAAGAGCCGTGCTGCCGAGGCTGGCGGCAAAGTGAAAGTGGCCTACACCATTCCCAAGGAAGGTGCCGGTTCGTTCTATGACATGGTCGCCATTCCCAAGGATGCCGAAAATGTCGAGGCCGCTTATAAATGGATGAACTTCATCATGCAGCCGGAGATCATGGCGGAGATCACCGACAACGTGCGTTTCCCTAACGGCAACAAGGCCGCCACCGCATTGGTGGACAAGGAAATCTCCGGTGACCCGAGCATTTATCCATCGGACGAAGTGAAGGCCAAGCTGTACGCCATCGCCGACCTGCCGTCGGCAACCCAGCGGATCCTGACTCGCAGCTGGACCAAGATCAAATCCGGTAAGTAAGCCGGCCTGAAGTGCCTTCCTGTTGTCGCTGTCATCGCGGCGGCGGCAACAGGAGCAATTAAATAATTAAAAGTTTTGCTGGATCGGTTTATCGAGGGTAAGTTGCGCGCCGGTTTTGTTGCAGGGCCCATTGTGGCCAGGTAACGGGGGCAACTTGGGCCCAACTATTTAAGAGGACCTCCACGTGCCAGTCTTTTCTTTGTTACGCAACGCCTTGCTGGTGGGTGCCGGCCTGACGCTCGCCGTCAGTGTCCAGGCTGCCTCCACCGTGCATATTTATAACTGGTCGGACTACATCGGCGAGACCACCCTGGCGGACTTCGAAAAAGCCACGGGCATCAAGCCGGTGTACGACGTATTCGATTCCAACGAAACACTGGAAGGCAAGCTGCTGGCCGGGCGTACCGGCTACGACGTGGTCGTGCCGTCCAACCACTTCCTGGGCAAGCAGATCAAGGCCGGGGCATTCCAGAAGCTCGACAAGTCGCAATTGCCCAACTACGCCAACCTCGACCCTGCGCTGCTCAAGCGCCTGGAAAAGAACGACCCGGGCAACCAGTACGCCGTGCCTTACCTGTGGGGCACCAACGGCATCGGTTATAACGTCGAGAAGATCAAGGCGGTCCTGGGCGTCGAGAAGATCGATTCCTGGGCCATGCTGTTCGAACCGGAAAACATCAAGAAACTCTCCAGCTGTGGTGTGTCGTTCCTCGACTCGGGCGACGAGATGATCCCGGCGATGCTCAATTACCTGGGGCTGAACCCCAACAGCGAAAACCCTGAAGACTATAAGAAGGCCGAGGCCCAGCTCCTCAAGATCCGGCCTTACGTGACCTATTTCAATTCCTCCAAATACATCTCCGATCTGGCCAATGGCGAGATCTGCGTGGCCGCCGGTTTCTCCGGCGACATCTTCCAGGCCCGTGCGCGTGCCAGCGAAGCCGGCAAAGGCGTCGACATCGCCTACGTGATCCCCAAGGAAGGCGGCAACCTCTGGTTCGACATGCTGGCGATCCCGCGCGACGCCACCAACGTCAAGCAAGCTCACGCGTTCATCAACTATGTACTCAAGCCTGAGGTGATCGCCCAGGTCAGCGACGTCGTCGGTTATGCCAACCCGAACCCGAAGGCTGGCGAACTGATGGACCAGAAAGTACGTACCGACGAAGCGGTTTACCCACCGCAAGCGGTCGTCGACAAGCTTTACGTCAACTCCGAGTTGCCGCCCAAGATCCAACGACTCATGACCCGCAGCTGGACCAAGGTCAAGTCGGGTAAATAATCTCAACACTCTTGTTCGTCCGCGTAGGGCGAACTGCAAATTCTGTGGGAGTTTCGTAAATGGCAGTTGCCTCCGGCGCCTATAAGAAAGCCCTCGAGGGCGACCAGACACCCAAACAGGTGCTGGTCAAAATCGACCGGGTCACGAAGAAGTTCGACGAGACGATTGCCGTGGACGATGTGTCCCTGGAAATCAAGAAAGGCGAGATCTTCGCCTTGCTCGGCGGTTCGGGATCGGGCAAATCCACCTTGCTGCGCATGCTGGCCGGTTTCGAGCGGCCCACCGAGGGGCGGATTTTCCTCGACGGTGTGGACATCACCGACATGCCGCCGTATGAGCGGCCGATCAACATGATGTTCCAGTCCTACGCCTTGTTCCCCCACATGACCGTGGCGCAGAACATCGCCTTCGGCCTGCAACAGGACAAGATCCCGAAAGCCGAGGTCGACGCCCGTGTGGCGGAAATGCTCAAGCTGGTGCAGATGAGCCAGTACGCCAAGCGCAAGCCGCACCAGCTCTCCGGTGGCCAGCGCCAGCGCGTGGCCCTGGCCCGTTCCCTGGCCAAGCGGCCAAAGCTGTTGCTGCTCGACGAACCGATGGGTGCCCTGGACAAGAAGCTGCGTTCGCAAATGCAGCTGGAGCTGGTCGAGATCATCGAGCGGGTCGGGGTGACCTGCGTCATGGTGACCCACGACCAGGAAGAGGCCATGACCATGGCCGAACGTATCGCGATCATGCACCTGGGCTGGATCGCCCAGATCGGCAGCCCGATCGACATTTACGAAACCCCGACCAGCCGGCTGGTCTGCGAGTTCATCGGCAACGTCAACATCTTCGAGACCGAGGTGGTGGAGGACGCCGAAGGCCACGCCGTGCTGACCTGCAAGGACCTGGACCGCAACATCTACGTGGGCCACGGCATCAGCACCTCGGTGCAGGACAAGTCCGTGACCTACGCCATTCGCCCGGAAAAACTGCTGGTCACCGCCGAGCAGCCGACTTGCGATAACAACTGGTCCAGCGGCAAGGTCCATGACATCGCCTACCTGGGCGGCCACTCGGTGTTCTACGTCGAGTTGCCAAGCGGCAAGGTGGTGCAGTCCTTCGTCGCCAACGCCGAACGCCGTGGCCAGCGCCCGACTTGGGGCGACCAGGTGTTCGTCTGGTGGGAAGACGACAGCGGCGTGGTACTTCGCTCATGAACATGCGCAAATTCAAACGCCGACTCGACCGAATAACGCCCGGTGGCCGTCAATTGGTCATCGGGGTGCCCTTCATCTGGCTGTTCCTGTTCTTCATGCTGCCGTTCTTCATCGTCCTGAAGATCAGTTTCGCTGAAGCCGATGTGGCCATTCCGCCGTACACCGAGATCTACAGCTACGTCGACCAGAAGCTGCAAGTACTGCTCAACCTCGCCAACTACGCGATGCTGAGTGAGGACGAGCTGTACATCGCCGCCTACCTCGGCTCGCTGAAGATGGCGCTGATCAGCACGGTGCTGTGCCTGCTCATCGGCTATCCGATGGCCTACGGCATCGCCAACGCCCGCAAAGAGCTGCAGACGGTGCTGGTGCTGCTGATCATGATGCCGACCTGGACCGCGATCCTGATCCGCGTCTACGCGTGGATGGGCATCCTCAGCAACAACGGCCTGCTCAACGGCTTTTTGCTGAGCATGGGCTGGATCAGCGAACCGCTGCAGATCCTCAACACTAACCTGGCGGTGTATATCGGGGTCGTTTACTCCTACCTGCCGTTCATGATCCTGCCGCTGTACGCCAACCTGGTGAAGCATGACGCCAGCCTGCTGGAAGCCGCATCCGACCTGGGTTCGAGTACGTTCAACAGTTTCTGGAAAATCACCGTGCCGCTGTCCAAGAACGGCATCGTCGCAGGCGCAATGCTGGTGTTCATCCCCGTGGTCGGCGAGTTCGTGATCCCGGAACTGCTGGGCGGCCCGGAAACCCTGATGATCGGTAAAGTGCTGTGGCAGGAATTCTTCAACAACCGTGACTGGCCGGTGGCATCCGCCCTGGCGGTGGTGATGCTGGCGATCCTGATTGTGCCCATCATCCTGTTCAACCGCAGTCAGGCCAAAGAAATGGAGGGCAAGGAATGAAGCGCTTCAGTTTTTCAAGCCTGATGCTGGTGCTGGGTTTGCTGTTCATCTACGCACCGATGCTGATCCTGGTGATCTTCTCGTTCAACGCCTCGAAACTGGTGACGGTGTGGGGCGGCTGGTCGATCAAGTGGTACGTCGGCCTGCTGGACAACACTCAGCTGATGGGGTCGGTGCTGCGCTCGCTGGAGATCGCCTGCTACACGGCGGTCGCTGCGGTAGCCTTGGGTACGCTGGCGGCCTTCGTGCTGACCCGCATCACCCACTTCAAGGGGCGCACGCTGTTTGGCGGCCTGGTCACCGCGCCGCTGGTGATGCCGGAAGTGATCACTGGCCTGTCGCTGTTGCTGCTGTTCGTGGCCATGGCGCAGATGATCGGCTGGCCCCAGGAGCGTGGCATCGTCACGATCTGGATCGCCCACACCACGTTCTGCGCGGCTTATGTGGCGGTGGTGGTCTCGGCGCGCTTGCGTGAGCTGGACCTGTCCATCGAAGAGGCGGCCATGGACCTCGGTGCGCGGCCGTGGAAGGTGTTCTTCCTGATCACCATCCCGATGATCGCGCCATCGCTGGCGGCGGGGGGCATGATGTCGTTCGCGTTGTCCCTGGACGACCTGGTGCTGGCGAGCTTCGTCTCCGGCCCTGGCTCGACGACCTTGCCGATGGAAGTGTTCTCGGCGGTGCGACTGGGCGTGAAGCCGGAGATCAACGCCGTGGCGAGCCTGATCCTGCTGGCCGTGTCGCTGGTGACCTTCCTGGTCTGGTACTTCAGCCGCCGCGCCGAAGAAAACCGCAAGCGGGCGATCCAGCAAGCCATCGAAGAAAGCGCCGCGGACTCCTGGAAGCAACCGGAAATACGCCGGGCCGAGACCGCACCGGTCTAACCCGAAGCGGCTCTACCTGTGGGAGCGAGCTTGCTCGCGATAGCGGCGGGACAGTCGGCGAAAATGTTGAATGTCAGTCCGTCATCGCGAGCAAGCTCGCTCCCACAGTTTTTTGGGGCGGCTACAAATCTGCAGTCGAACGCAGATCCTATTGTGGGAGCGAGCTTGCTCGCGATAGCGGTGTGACAGTCGACGAAGATGTTGAATGTCAGTCCGTCATCGCGAGCAAGCTCGCTCCCACAGTTTTTTGGGGCGGCTACAAATCTGCAGTCGAACGCAGACCCCATTGTGGGAGCGAGCTTGCTCGCGATAGCGGTTCAGTTATCGCCGCTCACTTCTTCAATGCGTCATGGGCCTCCAGGGCTCGCAGGGAATAGATGTACGCCGCGCCGGCATTCAATGACACCGCCGTGGCGAGAGTGGCGGCGATTTCTTCACGGGTGGCGCCGGCCTTGATGGCCGCGTCGGTGTGCACGCCGATGCAGCCGTCGCAACGGGTGGTGATGGCCACGGCGATGGAAATCAGTTCACGGGTCTTGGCATCGAGCACGTCGTTTTCAGCCGCGGCTTCATCCAGGGCCATGTAGGCCTTGACCATCTTCGGGTTGCTCTTGCCCAGGGCACCAAAGGCACTTTTGATGGTGGGAAGCAGTTCGGACCAGTTATTGAACATTGCATTGACTCCTGTGAGGGGGGACGGGGTGTTGAACCCTTGTAGTCTTGACCATCAATGACGATTGAGCCCGTTGGTGATGAAAAATTACACCCGTCAGAATCAGGGCGAGCTCCTCGCCGGTAACAGTTTCAGGGTCGCGCGGGTATTGGCCACCACTTCTTCCTCGGCCAGGTGCGCCTGGTAATAGACCCCCTCGATGTACGCCTCGGCCTGATCCTCGTAATGCTTGTCGAACAGTACGCCGCTCTGGCCGACCGGATTGATGGTGACGCTGTGGGCTGGATCGGCGAAGTCGATGATGCGTCGGGTGGAAGGACCATAAGTCACCGGCCAGGGAGCCGGACCGATTCTGGCCGAGAGATTGTTGGGCACTTCATGGGTGCCGGGGGCCGCAAACGGGCCGACGTTGAAGATCCGGTCCAGCGGCTTTTGCTGGCCCAGCGGATGACCATGGGTCAGGGTGTGAGTCTTGCCCCATTGCCATTGCGTGGCATCGTCACCCAAGGTGGCTCGCAGGTGCGCCAGGCTTTTCTTCCAGGCGACGTTCACCGTGTCGGCACGGGTTTCCACGCCCAGCGTCGTGCGGTCATCCCACCACGGTGAATCCTTCGAGGCCGCCAGGCGTGGCAGGGCCGCGTCGATCACCCGGGTCGACAGCGCGGTGTCGAAGAACCCATCGCCCAATTCATCGTGCAGGGCGGCGTCGGCCAGGTTGAACAGGAACTGGTTGAATAGCGTGGCACTGATGGAGTCCAGCGGGTAATCGCCCTGCCATTGGCCCAGTTGCTCCACCCACTTGCGTTCCTGCGGGTCGCTGACCACTTCGCGCAACACCGGCAACAACGGCGCGAGCAGGCGCGGGCCGTAGGCGGTGGCCGTGCCCAGTTGCAGCTTCTGGGTGGTTTGGAGGTCCCATTTCGCTTGCTTGTCGCTGAGCTGGAGATTGAGTTGTTGGCCGCGGTCGGCGAGGTTGTAGTAGCCCGGTATCTCGATGCCGCTGGCCGGCACCGGCTGGAAGTTGGCCGAGAGGATGTAGCCCCGCGCCGGGTTCTCTTCCTGGGGATTGCTGCTGAACGGATAGAAACTTTCCTTTTCCGACTCCGGGCTGCTGCCATCGAGGATGAACCTGGGCTTCACGCCGGCCGGTCGCTTGGGCAATTGCGCGGCGGCCCACCAACCGATATCGCCCTTGGCGTTGGCCCATACGACGTTCAGCCCTGGTGCATGGATCTTGGCCGAGGCACCACGGGCCTTGGCCAGGGTATCGGCGCGGTTGAGCTGGTAGAAGGCCTCGAGGATCGGGTTGCGACTTTCCAGGAAACCCCACCACATGGCGATCGGCGTCTTGCCGGCGTTCGCACCGAGGGCATCGTTGACGATCGGGCCGTGGGGCGACTGACGCAGCACCAGCGTCACCGGCGCCTGGCCCTTGACCGCGATCTGCTGTTCGCTGCGGGTCATGTCTACCCATTGGCCGCGATACCAGACCTGCTCGGGATTGTCCGGGTTGACCTTCTCGGCGACCAGGTCCAGGTCGTCGTTCTGGAACATCGTGATGCTCCAGCCGAAATCCTTGTTCATGCCCAGCGTCGCAAACGGCATCAATGCCTGGTAGTGCCCGTAGAGTTCGAAACCCGGCGCGGACAGGTGCGCCTCGTACCACACCGATGGCGTGGAAAAACGGATGTGCGGGTCGCCTGCCAGTAAAGGTTTGCCACTGTGGGTGCGGTTGCCGGAAACCGCCCAGGCGTTACTGCCCTCGAACTGCGGCAGGCCGTTTTCCCCCAGGGCCTGTTCGCTCAGGCGGGCGAGGGCGTTGAGGTCTTTCCAGTCGGCTGCGACCAATGGCAGACCGCGCTTGGGACCATCGACCAACACGCCCTGGGGCTGCCAGTCGAGGTCGAAGATGTCCAGGTAGTTGGCGCCCACCTGATCACGCACGTAGGTCAGCAGGGGTTCGGTACGAAAGGCCGCGGCGAAGCTGTAGGCCATGTAGCCGGTAATGCTCACGGTGTCTTCGGCGGTGAAAGGGCGCTTGGGAATGCCCAGCACATCGAACTCCACCGGCCGGGTATGGCTGTCCTGGTAGGCGTTGATGCCATCCAGGTAGGCCTGCATCGCGATCCAGGCCGGCGACTGTGGGTCTTGTTCGGTGACATAGGTCGCGGCGCGCTCGCGGATACGCAGGCTGCGCATCAGTTTGTCGGTGTCGAGCAGCTTCGGCCCCAGTACCTCGGCCAGCTCGCCCCGGGCGAGGCGACGCATCATCTCCATTTGAAACAACCGGTCCTGGGCATGGACATAGCCGAGGGCGCGGTACAGGTCGGTTTCGTTCTCGGCGCGGATATGCGGCACACCGCGTTCGTCGTAGCGCACGGTCACCGACCCGTGCAGCCCTTGCAGCTGTACCGTGCCCTGGCGGGTGGGCTGCTTGCTGTAGAGGTAGCCGCCCGCGACGATGATGGCGGTGACGACCAGTGACAGGAAGGCGATGAGGGTGCGTTTCATGGTGATTCCTTATTCTGATGACAGCGGTCCCATGGTCTCGCTGTTGATTCCCTGTTTAGCATGCCACTGCTTTGTTGCGCATCGCCCTCGGAGGGATTCCTTATTCTTTGGCAGATGTGTCCTCGCCCCACGGACAATAACAACCCACCGCCAGCGTATGAGTCGCATCCACCGCCCGGCCAACGCTCAACGCCTCGAGAATCGGCTCGATGAAGCTGTTGCTCGAATTGCAGGTCAGGCCTTCGCTGTAGGGGCCGAAATACGCCAATTTGCCGCTGCGGTCCCAGATCGCCACGGCGGGGCTGGCGGGAATCTGGCTTGAACCGGGGAGTGCCGAGAGGGCTTTGAGATCGCTTAACGTGGTCGGTAACTGCCCTTGGCTACCGGTCTTTTGTACCGCATAGAACTCGACGCCTTGTGGTCCGTATTTATCGACCAGCTCGGCCAGGTGTTGCTGATTGCCGACGTTGCACGGGCAGGCCGGGTCCCAGAAATGCACCAGGCGGATCGCACCAGGGCCGGCCAGGTCGGCAGGCAGGCTCAGTGGGTCGCCGGAAAACACCGCCGTGTGTTGGCTGAATGTGCGCAGAAAACGTCCCTGGAACCAGTCATAGGCGAACCACAACACGGCGGCGCACGCGAGGACAAGCAGGCTGGCAAGCAAGGTCGTGCGGTGGGACGGGCGCATGAAGTCGATCCTCTGAGGCCGGCTAGCTTGCCATGCCTGCCGCGACAGATGAATATCGCAGGCTTATAAAGTCTGTTTCGCGCGATGCGCTTCTGCCTGGGAATCTTGATGCCTGCCACTTTCGACCCCGATCACCTGCGTGCCAGCCTGCAGCCCCTGGCCCAGTGGCAGCCCCTCTCGGAGCAAGCACAGGCTTATCAGCGCTTTTATGGGCTGGATTTCCCCCAATACCCGTTGCGCAAGGGACTGGGGCGTTTCGAGATCGCCGGGTATGAGGTGGTTGCCCAGGTCTGGTGGCCGGAAAAAGCCGTGGCGACGTTGTTTGTGTTCCACGGTTACTACGATCACATGGGCCTGTATCGACACTTGATCGAGTGGGCCCTGACGCAGAAGTTCGCAGTGATTGCCTGTGACCTGCCGGGCCATGGCCTGTCCAGCGGCGAGCGGGCCAGCATTGGCGATTTCGCCGAGTACCAGGCCACGTTGCAGGGCCTGTTGGCCGAGGCCGGGACACTGGACCTGCCGCAACCCTGGCATCTGTGTGGGCAAAGCACCGGCGGGGCCATCGTGGTGGATCATGTGCTCAACCACGGCGCCACTAGCCCGGCCCAGGGCCAGGTGATCCTGTTGTCGCCGCTGGTGCGACCGCGGGCCTGGGGTTGGTCGCGCCTGAGTTACTACCTGCTCAAACCTTTCGTGACCGGCATCGCCCGGCGCTTCAGCGAGAACTCCACCGACCCGCAGTTCCTGCCCTTCCTGCAGGCCGACCCGCTGCAACCGCTGCGCCTGCCCACCGCGTGGGTGGGGGCTTTGGGGCAATGGATCAAACGCATCGAAGCCGCCCCGAGCAGCCCACGCCAGCCATTGATCGTGCAAGGGCAGGCGGACATGACGGTGGACTGGGTACACAATCTGCAAGTGTTGCGCAGCAAGTTCGACCGGCCCCAAGTGTTGATGCTGCCGGAGGGCCGGCATCATCTGGCCAATGAGGCCTTGGCGATGCGGCAGGAGATGTTTGGGTTTCTGAGCAAGCGGATGAGCCGGTTTCGGCGGTGACTTTGTGATCGCTATCGCGAGCTAGCTCGCTCCCACACAGGACCTTTGACGCTAGTGAAACCTGAGTTCACTCAACCCCCTGTGGGAGCGAGCTTGCTCGCGATAGCGGTGCCTTGGACGCTGAGGGAACTACTGCCCGAGCGTCTGCCCCACCGCCAACCCCGCCCGAATCGCCGCCAAAGCCGCCTGGTAATAAGCCTGGCCCTCGGCCGATTCGGCGAAGGTGGCGAATTCTTCCAGCTCGGTATCCGACAGGTCGCGGTAGACGTACAGCAACGTGTTGTTCAGGTCCGCGCCGATCTGCTCCATCAGCCGCTGGCGCTGGCCATTGAGCATGCCCTGGGCCTGGCCGCCACCCAGCAGGCCGGGGATCATCGAACTCAGGCTGTCGGCCGCCACGCCGGCGATCGCCAGACTGACCTCGGCGCCAGCCTCGCGGGCGGGCAGGGCCTTGGCCAGGTGACCGATGGTCAACAGGCGGTTGTCGCTGGCTTGCATCTTCGGCAGGCCCTTGGCGTTTTTCGCCAATTGATCGCGGCGGGTCGCCAGCAGTTCGGCCGCCACGACTTTGCGCCCCAAAGGCGATTGAAAAAACGCCAGGGCCGGCTGAGGGTCACGCAGGTTCTTGCGCATTTGCGCCTCGGCCCGCTGGTCCATGGCCTGGGGGGCGAAACGTTGATTGCTATTGTTCACCAACGCCTGGAACACCGCTGGTGGCAGGCTGTTCTGGTAACGCTGTTGCGTGGCGCTCAAGGCGTCATTGAAATGCGCCCGCTGTTCCGGCCAGCCGGCGACCTTGTACAACTGGTCGTAGCTGTCTGCCCAGGCAGGCAATACGCAGAACATCAACAGTGAGAAAAGCAAACGACGCATAGGGACTCCTGTCAGCAGCCGACTATTCTCCGTGGGGTGTGGGAACTTGTCGAGAATTCGTATCAAGTTCCTACGGCGAGGTTATCTGGCCTTAAAAACCTGCCGGGCATCGCTGTCGGTTTTGCAGGCACAGGAATACTATGCGCGCCATGCCAATATCTTCTGATCACCCGCTGCTGTTACGTATCGTGGACGACCTGGCCGAGCGCGGCTGGTCGCAGCAGAACATCTTCCTGCCGGATGCGCTGACCCGCGCCCTGGCGGCCGAGTGCCGCCAGCGTGCCGCTGAAGGCGAACTGGCCCCGGCGGCGGTCGGGCGCGGGCCGTTCTCGGAGATTCGCGAAGGCATTCGGGGTGATCGCATCCAATGGATCGAACCCGGCCAGGCGTCAGCCTGCGACCGTTACCTGGGGTTGATGGACAGCCTGCGGGAGGCGATGAATCGCGGGCTTTTCCTGGGCCTGGAGGATTTCGAAAGCCACTTCGCCCTGTACCCGCCCGGTGCGTTCTACCTCAAGCATGTCGACCGCTTCCGCGATGACGACCGACGGATGGTGTCGGCGGTACTCTATCTTAACGACGCCTGGTTGCCGGAACATGGCGGCCAGTTGCGCATGTACCTGGACGACGGCGCGGAACATGACGTGGTGCCCACCGGCGGCTGCCTGGTGGTGTTCCTGTCGGGGGAAATTCCCCATGAAGTCCTGCCCGCCACGCGGGATCGCCTGTCCTTGACGGGGTGGTTCCGGCGCCGCGGCAACGAGTTGTTCTGAGGATGGAAAAGGTCCTGGTCAGTCGCTGCCTGCTCGGGCACCGCGTGCGCTACGACGGCGGTGCCAGCGGGTCGTTCGATCAGCTCCGGCACTGGCTCGACGAAGGCCGGGTCGTGGCGCTGTGCCCGGAAGTCGCCGGCGGCCTGCCCACGCCCCGGGCGGCGGCGGAGATTCCCGGCGGGCAGGGTGGGCAAGTGCTCGATGGCCACGCAGCAGTGATCACTACCGACGGTGAAGATGTCAGTGCGCAGTTTTTGTCAGGTGCCTATCAAGCGCTGGCGTTGGTGCGTGAACACGGTATCCGGATCGCCGTGCTCAAGGCCAACAGCCCGTCGTGCGGCAATCTGCTGACCTATGACGGGACGTTCAGTGGCGTGAAAGTCGGTGGCGAAGGCGTGACGGCAGCCCTGCTCAAGCGCCATGGCGTGAAGGTGTTCAGCGAACTGGAACTGCCTGAAGCGGCTTTGGCGCTCAAGGCATTGATCGGCGATTGACCCTGAGCGGGCGCCGCGGCTCTTGTGGTGAGGGGATTTATCCCCGTTGGGGTGCGAAGCGCCCCCAAAATGGTTGAACGCTATTGACTTGAGAAAGCGAGGTGTCAGGTTTTGGGGCTGCTGCGCAGCCCAGCGGGGATAAATCCCCTCGCCACAAACTGTGTCCACCCTATTCTCGGTTCAGGCAGGAGGTGTCTAGAGCTCCTCGGCCAACTGCTCGATCCGCTCCTGCCGCTCTGCCTGGCTCAACCGTGCCTGAGGGTTCAGCGACGACCATTGCGGATACGCCCGGGCCTTGCTCAAGGCGTCGGGCAACTTGCCTTCGCGCCAGGTCTTGTCCTGGGGCGTGGCGATGCGGATGCTGTCCATCGCCGCGTGACCGCGCTCGTTGAGGGCTTGCAGCAGTTGTCGTTGGCGCAGGGCCAGCAGGCGCAGCACGCTGTCGTCCACCGTCAGTTCCCGCTGGCCCTTGAGTTTGCCCATCAGCCGGTTGCCATAGCTGCGCGCGGTTTGCAGGGTGCCGCCGACAATGGCCCCGGCCAGGGCGGCGGCACCGAGGGTCAGGCCGCCCACCAGCAAGTCCACCCCGGCGCCGGCCGCCGCGCCCGCCGCGATCCCTCCGCCCACGCGTACGCCCAGTTGCTTGAGGGTTTCGGGGTTGAACAGGTCATCGCCCCAGCGCCCGTCCAGCAACGGCAGATCGCTGGCGGCAGCGTCCTGGGGGCGGAAGGCGTAGAGCTTGAGCAGGGCCTCGACACAGCGCTGTTCGCGTTGACGTACTGCGTTGCGCAGCTCAGCGATGGCCTGGCGCTCCAGTTCGGCATCGCTGGCCACGCTGCGTCGGCAGGCGGCGCAGTCGATCAGCAATTCGGCGATCAATCGCGCCGCGCTTCGCTGACGGGCAAGGCGCTGGGCCTGTTGATCGGCGACCAGTCGTTCCAGTTGCCCGCGGGCGCTTTCCAGCAACAGCGCGAGGCTTTCATACAGACGTCGTTCGCCGTCTTCGGGCGGAGCGACGCTGTCAAAGCGCACCAGGGCGTGCAGTCCCAGTCGAGCCAGGGCTTCACGCCAGTCGGGCTCGCGATGGTGGGCGCTGCTGACGAAATTCAACACCGGCAGCAGCGGTTTGCCACAACTGGCGAGGACTTCCAGTTCATCACGGTATTTGGCCAAGACCGGTTCCCGGGCATCGATCACATAGAGTCCGGCGTCGCTGGCGAGCAGCTGCCGCAGCACCTTGGCTTCCTGCTCGAAGCGTTGCCGCGCCTCGCTGCCCTCGAGGAACCGGGCCAGGCGCGCCGGGCCATCCAGGCGTTCACCGGGACGCTCCAGGCGCTCGAGGTAATCGAGCAGGGCGATGGCGTCCTCCAGGCCCGGCGTGTCGTACAGTTCCAGCAACGCTTCGCCGTCCACTGACAAGCGTGCGCCCTCGACGTGCCGGGTGGTGCTCGGGCGGTGGGACACCTCGCCGAAGCCGACGTCTCGGGTCAGCGTCCGCAGCAGGGAGGTCTTGCCAACGTTGGTATGGCCGACCACGGCCAGCTTCAACGGCTTCATGGGTTCAGTCATGGCCGGTCTCCAGCCAGTTCAAGGGCATGCAGTCGGCGAAGGGTAGCTGCAACTGCTGCAGCGCGTTGTGCCAGTCGCCCAGGCGTTCGGCGTCCAGGGCTTCGCCGGGCGGGGCCTGCAATAACCAGACGCGGGTGGCGCTGGCGTTGCGGGCCAGCTCGGCGATCAACGCCAGGCTGCCGCGATCCGGTGAGCGGCGTGGGTCGCAGGCAATCGCCAGTCGCGCCGGGGGAAAGCGCGACAGTTGTTCGAGGAGCCGGTGGCGGGATTCGCGACTGTCGAGGATGCCGGCATTTTTCACGGTGTCTGGCAGTTTCGGTGGCCAGGGCCGCTCGTCCAGTTCGATCGCCACCAGCAAGGCTCCGTCGCTTTCCTGCGCACTGACTGCACTTTCGATCTGATGCAGCTGCGCGGGTGCGGAATCGTTGACGCCCAGGCGTTCGCTGCTGGGCATCAGGCGTTCGCGCAGTTGGGCGTAGCCCGGCAGGTTCAAGTCCAGGCGCAACGAGGCCCGGCCGCGCCGCCAGCGCCACAGGCACAGCAGCGCCAGGCCCAGGCGCGGCAGCACACCATAGACCAGCAGCACGCCGACCAGCCAGGCGGCCCAGGCCTGGCGGGCGCTCTCGATGGCCAGGGCGCCGTCGCCGCTGGCGCGGATCATCTCCACGGTCGGCACGCTGAAGCCCAACAGGGCAGGCAGCGCGCCGAGGCCTCGGGTCATGGCGACGAAGGTCTCGCTACCGAGGATTGTCGTTTCCCAGACAAAGCCATAGCGCCGGGTCGCCATCAGTATCAGCACGATGACCAGCGCGCTGAACATCGCCAGCAGCCACAAACCATTGACCAGCGCACCGAGGGCCCAGCGATTGAGCTTGTGCCGTTGCAGCAACAGCAACAGGGCCGGCGCCAGTTGGGCGGCCTTGGCATCGCGGGCGAGTTTTTCGCTGAGCCACAGCCACAGGCGCCCCAGCGCGGCACCGTGCTCGCCCGCGAATATCAGCCCCAGGACCCAACCGACGAGCAGGATCAGGTTCAGCCCCAGAAGACTGCCCAGGGCCCAGAACACATTGACCGGTGTTTGCCCATCGCCGAGCGCGGCGAACCCGAGGCCGGCGCCGCTGATGATGGCGAGCACCGCCAGCACGATCAGCGCCAGGCGCGCCCCTTGCAACCAATGGCGCAGGGCGTCGGTGAGACCATCGCGCTCGGCCAGCCAGCGGGCGCGGTGGCGGATACGGGTGGATAAATCGCCGCCTGCCGCTCGGGCCAGGCGATTGGCTTCCTGGTCTTCGAGCGGGCCGGCGTGTTCTTCACGCAGGCGGACCGTCTCGGTCAACCAGAGGTTCTGCAGTTCAGTCACGGGCGCTCCCGTCGCTCGAATGAGGGGTGAGCATAACCGCTGTAGCGCCCGTCGGGGTACGTTGCCAGGCGCCAAGCCTCTGGTATCCTCGCCGCCATGAAAAAAACTCTCCCCTTAAGCCTGATCGCAGCCCTCGGTGAAAACCGCGTGATCGGCGTCGACAACAGCATGCCCTGGCACCTGCCGGGGGATTTCAAATATTTCAAGGCCACCACCTTGGGCAAGCCGATCATCATGGGGCGCAAGACCTGGGATTCCCTCGGCCGACCGCTGCCGGGGCGCCTGAACATCGTGGTCAGCCGTCAGCCGGGGCTGGTGCTGGAGGGCGCGGAGGTTTTTTCCACCCTGGAGGCAGCGGTCGAGCGGGCCGAGGCCTGGGCCTTGGCGCAGGGCGTCGCTGAGCTGATGTTGATCGGCGGTGCGCAGCTGTACGCCCAGGCGCTGGCCCAGGCGGATCGGCTGTACCTGACTCGCGTGGCCTTGAGCCCTGAGGGGGATGCTTGGTTTCCGGAATTTGATTCGAGCCAGTGGAAGTTGGTTTCGAACCAACCGAACCCGGCTGAAGGGGACAAGCCTGCCTACAGCTTTGAGGTGTGGGAAAAGCTTTAAAAGCATCGCGAGCAAGCTCGCGATAGCGATCGATCAGGTGCCACCCATCAAGCCTGCACCAACGCCCCATGCCCCTCGGCATCCAGCAATGCCTTGTCGGTCTGTTGCATCACCTGGCTGGTAATCGCCCCGGCGGTGATCGAACCGCTGACGTTCAACGCCGTGCGGCCCATGTCGATCAGTGGTTCGACGGAAATCAGCAACGCCACCAGCGAGACCGGCAAGCCCATGGCCGGCAGTACGATCAGTGCGGCAAATGTCGCGCCTCCACCGACCCCGGCCACACCGGCCGAGCTCAGGGTCACAATCGCCACGAGTGTCGCGATCCATACTGGATCCAACGGGTTGATGCCCACCGTCGGCGCAACCATGACGGCCAACATGGCCGGATAGAGCCCGGCGCAACCGTTCTGGCCGATGGTGGCGCCGAACGAGGCGCTGAAGCTGGCAATGGAACGCGGAATGCCAAGGCGGCTGGTCTGGGCCTCGATACTCAGCGGGATGGTTGCCGCGCTGGAGCGGCTGGTGAAGGCGAAGGTCAGCACCGGCCAAATTTTGCGGAAGAAGCGCAACGGGTTGATTCCGGCGGCTGACACCAACAGGCCGTGGACCACGAACATCAGGCCCAGTCCCAGGTACGACACCACGACGAAACTGCCGAGCTTGATGATGTCCTGCAGATTGGAACCGGCCACCACTTTGGTCATCAGTGCCAGCACGCCGTACGGGGTCAGTTTCATCACCAGGCGTACCAGGCGCGTCACCCAGCTTTGCAGGGTGTCGATGGCGTTGATCACTTTCTGACCTTTCTCCACGTCATCCTTGAGCAACTGCAACGCCGCGACACCGAGGAACGCGGCGAAAATCACCACGCTGATGATCGAAGTCGGCTTGGCCCGGGCCAGGTCGGCAAAGGGGTTCTGTGGAATGAACGAGAGCAGCAGTTGCGGGATGTTCAGGTCGGCGACCTTGCCGGCGTAGTCGCTCTGGATCACCTGCAGGCGCGCCATTTCTTGAGTGCCGGCCACCAGGCCTTCGGCGGTGAGGCCGAACAGGTTGGTCAGGCCGATACCGATCAGGGCGGCAATGGCGGTGGTGAACAGCAGCGTGCCGATGGTCAGGAAGCTGATCTTGCCCAAGGACGAAGCGTTGTGCAGGCGGGCCACGGCGCTGAGGATCGAGGCGAAGACCAGCGGGATCACGATCATTTGCAGCAACTGCACGTAACCGTTGCCCACCAGGTCGAACCAACCGATCGAAGCTTTGAGCACCGGGTGGCCGGCGCCATAAATCGTGTGCAGGGCAATGCCGAACACCACGCCCAGCACCAGTGCCAACAGCACTTTCTTGGCCAGGCTCCAGGTACTGTGACGGGTTTTCGCCAGGCCAAACAGCAAGGCGAGGAATACCAGCAGATTGAGGATCAGCGGCAGGTTCATCAAAAGAGCTCCATCAGACTTGTGCCAGTCGCCTGAAGCCGCGACTGCGAACCGCGGAGCCTAACAGCCTGATAACTAATGAATTAATACTAAAAAAGCATGTAGATTGTCGTTTATGGAATAAGGCAATGGCGTTTACGGATACGCCGCTGGCGCTATCACGATGTAAGCGGTCGCCCACAGGCGAGGACTGTCACACGCATTTGTTAGCGTCGGGTTCTTTGAACCTGGGAGAAATGCCGATGAAGCTCGTACCTCACCTTCTCGCTGTTGCCTTGGGCCTGGGCCTCGTCGGTCAGGCATTTGCCACTGATCTCAAACACTGGCCCGCCGAACAGGCCAAGGCACTGGACGCGATGATCGCGGCCAACGCCAACAAAGGTAACTACGCGGTGTTCGACATGGACAACACCAGTTACCGCTACGACCTTGAAGAGTCGCTGTTGCCGTTCATGGAGAACAAGGGCCTCATCACCCGTGAAACCCTGGATCCTTCCTTGAAGCTGATGCCGTTCAAGGACACCGCCGATCACAAGGAAAGCTTGTTCAGTTATTACTACCGTCTGTGTGAAGTGGACGACATGGTCTGCTACCCGTGGGTCGCCCAGGTGTTCTCCGGTTTTACCCTCAAGGAACTCAAGGGCTACGTCGATGAGCTGATGGCTTCCGGCAAGCCGGTGCCGACCACCTATTACGATGGCGACAAGGTGGTCCAGTACAACGTCAACCCGCCGAAAGTCTTCACCGGTCAGGCCGAGCTGTACAACAAGCTGATGGAAAACGGCATCGAGGTCTATGTCATGACCGCAGCGTCGGAAGAGCTGGTGCGCATGGTCGCGTCCGATCCGAAGTACGGCTACAACCTCAAGCCGCAGAACGTGATTGGCGTGACCACGCTGCTGAAGGACCGCAAGACCGGCGAACTGACCACCGCCCGCAAGCAGATCACCGCGGGTAAGTATGACGAGAAGGCCAACCTCGGCCTGGAATACACACCTTACCTGTGGACCCCGGCGACCTGGATGGCCGGTAAGCACGCGGCGATCCTGACCTATATCGATGAATGGAAAAAACCGGTGCTCGTGGCCGGCGACACGCCGAGCAGCGATGGCTACATGCTGTTCCACGATGTGGACGTGGCCAAGGGCGGCATCCACCTGTGGGTCAACCGCAAGGACAAATACATGACCCAGATTAACGGCATGATGGCCAAGCACGCCGCGGCCCAGGCCAAGGAAGGACTGCCGGTCACGGCGGACAAGAACTGGGTGATCGTCAAGCCGGAAGATATCCAGTAAGACCCATCCCCTGTGGGAGCGAGCTTGCTCGCGATGGCGTCGGATCAGTAGCATCCTTGTTGGCTGACACACCGCCATCGCGAGCAAGCTCGCTCCCACATTCGGTTGTCGGTGTTCTCAGGATTTGCGTTCATCGCAAAAAAATGCCCCGCACTTGGCGGGGCTTTTTTTATGGGCGGTTATCGCGTTTACAGGCCGTCGAGCATCGCCTTGTTCCGCACCGCGCCCTTGTCGGCGCTGGTGGCGAGCAGGGCGTAGGCCTTGAGCGCCGTGGTGACTTTGCGCGGACGCACTTCCACTGGCTTCCAGCCTTTCTTGTCCTGTTCAGCGCGACGTCCGGCCAATTCTTCGTCGCTGACCAACAGGTTGATCGAGCGGTTCGGAATGTCGATCAGCACCTTGTCGCCGTCCCGCACCAGGCCGATGGCACCGCCAGCAGCAGCCTCCGGCGAAGCGTGGCCAATGGACAGGCCCGAGGTACCGCCGGAGAACCGGCCATCGGTCAGCAAGGCGCAGGCTTTGCCCAGGCCCTTGGACTTCAGGTAGGAGGTGGGGTAGAGCATTTCCTGCATGCCCGGACCGCCTTTCGGGCCTTCGTAGCGGATGATCACGATATCGCCGGCCTTCACTTCGTCGGCGAGGATCCCGCGCACCGCGCTGTCCTGGCTTTCGAAAATCTTGGCGTTGCCTTCGAACACATGGATCGACTCATCGACGCCGGCGGTTTTCACCACGCAGCCGTCCAGGGCGATGTTGCCGTAGAGCACGGCCAGGCCGCCTTCCTTGGAGTACGCGTGCTCGACGCTGCGAATACAGCCGTTTTCACGGTCGTCGTCCAGGGTTTCCCAACGGGTCGACTGGCTGAACGCGGTTTGCGTCGGAATGCCCGCTGGGCCGGCCTTGAAGAAATGATGCACGGCTTCGTCAGTGGTCTGGGTGATGTCCCACTTGGCGATGCCCTCGGCCATGGTCTTGCTGTGTACGGTCGGCAGATCGGTGTGCAACAAGCCACCACGGGCCAGGGAGCCGAGGATGCTGAAGATCCCGCCAGCACGGTGCACGTCTTCCATGTGGTACTTCTGGATGTTCGGCGCGACCTTGCACAGTTGCGGCACGTGACGGGACAGGCGGTCGATGTCGCGCAGGTCGAAATCGATTTCGGCTTCCTGGGCGGCGGCCAGCAAATGCAGGATGGTGTTGGTGGAACCGCCCATGGCGATGTCCAGGGTCATGGCGTTTTCGAATGCCTTGAAGTTGGCGATATTGCGTGGCAACACCGACTCGTCGTTCTCGCCATAGTAGCGCTTGCACAGTTCGACGATGGTCCGGCCGGCCTGCAGGAACAGCTGTTCGCGGTCGCTGTGGGTGGCCAGGGTGGAACCGTTGCCTGGCAGGGCCAGGCCCAAGGCTTCGGTCAGGCAGTTCATCGAGTTGGCGGTGAACATGCCGGAGCACGAACCGCAGGTCGGGCAGGCGCTACGCTCGTACTCGGCGACTTTCTCGTCAGAAGCGCTGGAGTCGGCGGCAATCACCATGGCATCCACCAGGTCGAGACCATGGCTGGCAAGCTTGGTCTTGCCCGCTTCCATCGGCCCGCCGGAAACGAAGATCACCGGGATGTTCAGGCGCAGGGCGGCCATGAGCATGCCAGGGGTGATCTTGTCGCAGTTGGAGATGCACACGATGGCGTCGGCACAGTGGGCATTGACCATGTATTCGACGGAGTCGGCGATGATCTCGCGACTCGGCAGCGAATAGAGCATGCCGTCATGGCCCATGGCGATGCCGTCGTCCACGGCGATGGTGTTGAATTCCTTGGCAACGCCGCCAGCGCGTTCGATTTCCCGGGCAACCAGTTGACCCAGGTCCTTGAGGTGCACGTGGCCGGGTACAAATTGGGTGAAGGAGTTGGCAATGGCGATGATCGGCTTCTTGAAGTCGTCATCCTTCATCCCCGTGGCGCGCCACAATGCGCGGGCACCGGCCATGTTGCGGCCATGGGTGGATGTTTTCGAGCGGTAATCAGGCATGGAGCACTCCGGGCGGCTAATCAGATATCAAAGGGGAAGTGAGCTTCTGTTGACGTTCGGGAACACCGGGGATTGGCCGAGTGTCCGGAAGTGGCCGATGACTTTGCAGGATCACTGCGCGCCTCAGCATGAGCTCATAAACCCGCCGGGGATGAATGGCGATGAATGTCGCGATTCTACACCGCTGGCGCCAGGATGAAATGACGCAAAGTGCTGATCGGACGCCAATGTCGTGCTTGGGATGACGACTGGCGGCGCTCAGCCTGCCAACAGTCCCCTGTGGCGATGCCGGACCAGGGTGTTGAGCAGCAGCCCGAGGAGGCTGAGCAACATCAGGCACAGCGCCAGCGTGATCTGCATATCCAGCGGTGTAAGGCTGATCGCGGCACTGGTCAGCCCGCCGACGATGAAGATCAGCACGCTGCCGGCCGAGGCGGATGTACCGGCTTGCCCCGGGAATCTATTCATTGCCAGAGTGTGGGCCGCCGCCCGGGCAATGGTTGTTCCGGCGGTGCATACGATCATGGGCAGCAGCAGGGTAGTGACCGACAAGCCCAGTTGGCTGGAGAGTCCGAGCATCAAGACGCCCGCTACCAGGATCAGGCCCAGGCCCGTGATGATTTGCGTCTGTGGGTCTATTCGATTGCTCAGCACGGTCGCTACCGCTCCGCCGCCGATATAAGCCAGTCCGTAGCCCAGCAATGCCCACGAAAAGGCCTCGGGCGAGAGTTGCAACTGATCGATGAGCACCAGTGGTGAGATGACGATAAACGAGAAATGACAGGAAAAGGCCAGTGCCGACGTCAACCAATAGGCCATGAAGCTGAAGTCACCGCAGACCTTTCGATAAGACGCAATGAAGTCCAGGCGCTTGCGTGGGTGGCCCGCCGGGGACGGTTTGAGTAACAGGCTGGCGCCGACAAACACGCCGACTGCCAGGGCCACGAACACCAGGAAACTGCCACGCCAGCCCATCCAGCTTTGTAGCCCGGTGCCGGCCAGGGGCGAAACGGAAATGAAGATGCCACCGCAGGTGACCAGGAAAATACGCAGTCGCTGCTGTTCCCTGCCTGTGAACAGGTCCTGGATCAACGCCTGGGACAGGACGAAGCAACCGCACCCCAAGGCCTGGGCGACACGGAAAAACAGAAAGGACCAGTAGCCATCGGCGAGCACGCAACCTGTTGCCCCGACGGCTGAAACGCTGATCCCGATCAGCAGCAGGTTCTTGCGCCCCATGGCGTCGGAGAGTGGGCCGATCAGCAGCTGCGAAAGAGCGATGCCTACTGCGAACAGGCTGACAGAGAGGGCGATATCAGACGACGGCCTCTGAAAATGCTCGGACAACGCCGGGAACGAGGGCAGCACCACATCGATCGGAAACACGCCGAGCAAGGTCAGCGTCAGCAACAGCCCGACGGTGGCTGGTTTGCGAGTGCCTGGAAGGTCTTGGGTGTCAGCCATCGATAAACCCCGCCTGAGAGAAAAGCTGCCGGTTGTGTTCGTTGTCGAAAAAACCCGCCTTTTCCATGGCCGCGAAGGTCGAGATCGCCCCTGAGCGCACCCGTCGGGCATGGGCACCTGGTTGCAGGAGGTCGGCGATGATCTGCTGGGATGACGGCTCGTCGAAACCGACGCTGGCGAGGCTGCCCAGCAGCCTGGGCACGTCAGGCTCGAAATAAAGGCCGATGATCTCCAGCAGCATGCTTGCGGCCAGGTCGCGTTGTGTCGGGGCCAGGGCGGACCACAAGTACTGGAACACCTCGCTGAAGTAGCGACTGTGGCGTGCCTCGTCCTCGAGATGACTCCTGAGCATCCTGTACACCGTGGAAACCAACCCTTCGCGGGTGATGGCCAGCAGCTCTTTGGCGATGATCGTTTCGGAGACGAACCCCAGCAGGAACCACGCCAGGGGCCGATCCGCGGGGCACGTGATGTCGATTACAGCCAATAGCCGGGCGATACGCCTGGGGGGCGGACGATCGCGGATGTCATACAGGGCGGCGATCTGTTCGGCCACTTCATTGGAAAACAGTGCGTGGTAGCCCTCGTCGGTATAGAGCTGCAGGGCAGCGGTTTTCATCTGCCTGGGGATCGGCACGGTGAGTTCGCCATGAACGAGGGTTTCCACGGCACGATTGACGACTCGGTGTTCGAGCAAGGTGGTGTAGTCGAGGAAATACACCAGGTGATTGGCCGCCAGGCGCTGGGCAATGGAGCGTCCTGCCCTGTCGATCAGCGGATGTTCGATATAGGGAATGAAGGTGGGGGGAAACCAGTCTCGAATCGACAGTTGCTGCTCCAGATCATCGGGCAACCGGTAGTCGTTTTTCCCCACGCGTACCGTGGCCTTGTTATCCCAGTCGCCCAGGGTGTAGCGAGGTACCTGGGTAAAGGTAGAACCGGTCATGAGACAGTGTCCTGGCCATTGACCAGGGCCATCAGCTCATTGCAATGCACCTGTCCGTCGCCATGCCCGCAGCCGACAAAAAACAACGGTTGCTCCGGGGCTTCCTCAAGGCCAAGCAGCTGTTCCACCTGGCGGTCGGCCAGCGCCCCGGTCAACCAGCTATTGAGGCCAAGTGCAGTCGCAACCATCAGGAAGACCTGGGACACGTGACCCGTTTCAACAAATGCCATCCGGTAGGCGCGGGAGTGCTCGTACTTCCACCACAGTCTGTCGAAGCGTGAAGTGATGAACAGCCCGAATGGCAGAGGATTAATGAAGTGCTGACCACATAACAATTGGCCCAGGGGAGCATCCGGTATTGGTCGGATCAGGCTCAAGGCGTGTTCGTCGGGGTGATAGGTGTACATCCCCGGTGCCAGCCCTGTGACGTTGCGCACGTAAAGATAACCCTCGCAGGCATTCAGGCCGCCACCCGAGGGGCTGCTGCGGCGTGCGTTCAGCGTATCGGGGGGGCTGACCTGAACGCACGAGCGTTCGTTCAAGTAACCCAGGGTCAGGTATAGGAGGGTGCTGACCTGCTCGACTGAAATGGCGTGTTCGCTGAATGAGCGAGAAGTGCTCCGGTTGACCAGCGTCTGCGCCAGCGAAACGTGCTGTAGATCCACCAGCGAGCACGGAGCAAGGGCAATCCGGTCGACCGGGCATGGCTTCGTCCTGGTGGTGGGTGTCGGTGAGGCAAGTACTTCATTGCAATGTTGCAGATACAGCGTCGCCCATTCATTCACATCTTGGGGGACACTCTCGCAGGGAATGTTCTTTGTGCCGATATGAAAGATTTTCGACAGTTCATCCCATTTCCAGTTAATCGGTTTTCTGGGTTCGGTAATCAGTATGTCGGCCTTGACGAACTCAATGTCTATTGGGTTGCAGGTGTCGAATTGTGACGGATCGCTGATAAGTTGCGCCAAACGTATCGAATGTTCAAGTTCAAGTTCGAATTGAGTGTGGTACTCATAGTTCCATACAATTTGGTGCGGCGGTCGCGCAAGTATGAAAAGGCACGGGTTTATATGCATGAAAATGGATTCCGCTGGAACGAAGAGTCTGGATGGAGCGGGGCGCCGGCACTCCCCAGCTCCATCTTTTACTTACTTAGCGGCTTTTTGGAACAATCAGGCCTGCCAGGTTTGCGATTTTATTAGCTTCCAGATTGATTGCTTTCATCGTACAGCTCCTTTGTTTGAGATGAGTGTTGTGTTTTTTAATAGTTGTCACTTGCGCTGTGACAGTTCAATCATAGTTTGTGATGAGTGCTTGGCAAGTGGATATTGAGTAGGAAAGCTCCAGTAATTATGTGGGAGGGTTCATACAGAATGTATAGATAGTGATATTGACTTCAGTGCTCGGTAACTTTTCATACGCGCAAAAAAATTCGCAGCCAAGGCTGCGAATCAGGCATCGATCAAATATCACGGTGCGGGGCCCGGCAGCCATGACTGCGGCCCCATCCGAGACTCAGCTGTTGGGCAATAACCGGCAGGTAATGCTTTTGATGTAGCGGGTTTCGGCAATGGCCGGGTGCACCGGATGGTCCGGCCCTTGGCCGCCGCGTTCGAGCAGCTGAATGTTGCGGTCCAGGTGGCGGGCACTGGTCAGGAGGATATTCTGCAGGTCGTCTTCGGGCAGGTGCATCGAGCACGAAGCGCTGACCAGGATGCCGTCCTTGCTGAGCAGGCGCATGGCCTGTTCGTTGAGACGGCGATAGGCGCCTTCACCGTTTTTCAGGTCTTTCTTGCGTTTGATGAAGGCCGGCGGGTCGGCCACGATCACGTCGAAACGCTCTTCGCTGGCCTTGAGCTCCTTCAGGGCTTCGAACACGTCGCCTTCGATGCAGGTCAGTTTCTCGGCGAAGCCATTGAGCGCCGCATTGCGCTCGACACCGTCGAGGGCGAAGGCGGAGGCGTCGACACAGAACACTTCACTGGCACCGAACGCCGCCGCTTGCACGCCCCAGCCGCCGATGTAGCTGAACAGGTCCAGGACACGCTTGCCCTTGGCGTATGGCGCCAGGCGTGCGCGGTTCATGCGGTGGTCGTAGAACCAGCCGGTTTTCTGACCTTCCATGACCGGTGCCTCGAACTTCACGCCGTTCTCTTCCAGGGCGACCCATTCCGGCACGAGGCCGAACACGGTCTCGACGTAGCGGTTCAGGCCTTCGGCATCACGGGCGGCGGAGTCGTTCTTGAACAGAATGCCGCTGGGCTTGAGCACCTGGGTGAGGGCGGCGATCACGTCGTCTTTATGGGCTTCCATGGTGGCGGAAGCGATCTGCACCACCAGAATGTCGCCGAAACGGTCGACCACCAGGCCCGGCAGCAAGTCGGAATCGCCGTAGACCAGGCGATAGAACGGCTTGTCGAACAGCCGTTCGCGCAACGACAAGGCCACGTTGAGGCGATGCACCAGCAAGGATTTGTCCAGCGGCAGCTTGACGTCACGGGACAGCAGGCGGGCGCAGATCAGGTTGTTGGGGCTCATCGCGACGATGCCCAGCGGCTTGCCACCGGCGGCCTCGAGGATGGCCTGGTCGCCGGCCTTGAAACCGTGCAGCGGGGTGGCGGCTACGTCGATTTCGTTACTGTAGACCCACAGGTGGCCGGCGCGCAGGCGACGGTCGGCGTTGGCTTTGAGGCGCAGGCTAGGCAGGGACATGACGTCGCTCCGGAAAAAAGAGCGGGAGTATACCGTGTTGCGGTGATTGGCGTGCTTGAAGGACGATCGGTGGCCCAGCGGTGTATCGGATCCATCTTTAAGGGTTAGAATCCCCGCCTGACCCAGAGTGTGCACTCATGTCCAAAGAGCTTACCGCTGAACAGATCCAACAGTCCCTGCAAGGCATCAGCGTGCCGCCCCAGCCGCAGATCATGGTGGATCTGCAGATGGAGCAGTACATGCCCGATCCGGACCTGGAGACCATTGCCAAGTTGATCTCCCAGGACCCGGGTCTCTCGGGGGCCTTGCTCAAGATCGTCAACTCGCCGTACTACGGCCTGCGCAACAAGATCACGTCGATCCAGCGTGCGGTGAATCTGTTGGGCAGCCGCTCGATCATCAACCTGATCAATGCGCAGTCGATCAAGGGCGAGCTGCACGACGATGCCATCGTCACCTTGAACCGCTTCTGGGATACGGCCCAGGACGTGGCGATGACCTGCCTGACCCTGGCCAAGCGCGTCGGCCTGGAGAATGGCGACGAAGCCTACGCATTGGGTTTGTTCCACGATTGCGGCGTGCCGTTGATGCTCAAGCAGTTTCCCAGCTACATGGGCGTGCTGGAGGAGGCCTACGCCAATGCCAGCGCCGAGTGCCGGGTGGTGGACACCGAGAACCGCGTGTTCAATACCAACCATGCGGTGGTCGGTTACTACACCTCCAAATCCTGGCGCCTGCCGGACCACGTCAGCCAGGCCATCGCCAACCACCACAATGCCCTGGCGGTTTTCAGCGACGACTCTTCACGCAACAACAGTCAGCTGAAAAACCTGCTGGCGATCCTGAAAATGTCCGAGAACATCTGTGCCTCCCATCGGGTGCTGGGCAATCAGGCCGAAGACCATGAGTGGGAGTGCGTCGGGGCGCTGGTGCTCGATTACATCGGTTTGTCGGAATACGACTTCCAGACCCAGAAACAGGAAATCCGCGACCTCGCTACTCGCTAAGCGCTGAAGATAAGCGCCGAGCCTTCGCCTGACTCGAGAGCCCTATGCCAGAACTGCCGGAAGTCGAAACCACCCGTCGCGGAATCGCGCCCCACCTTGAAGGCCAGCGGGTCAGTCGCGTGGTGGTCCGCGACCGCCGCCTGCGCTGGCCGATTCCGGAAGACCTCGATGTGCGGCTTTCGGGGCAACGCATTGTGCTGGTGGAGCGACGGGCCAAGTACCTGCTGATCAATGCCGAAGTCGGCACCTTGATCAGCCATTTGGGCATGTCCGGCAATCTGCGGTTGGTGGAGGTCGGCATGCCCGCCGCCAAGCACGAGCACGTGGACATCGAGCTGGAGTCCGGCCTGGCCTTGCGCTACACCGACCCGCGGCGCTTCGGGGCGATGCTCTGGAGCCTCGACCCGCTCAATCATGAACTGCTGATCCGCCTCGGGCCGGAACCGTTGACCGACCTGTTCGACGGCGAACGCTTGTTCCAGCTCTCGCGTGGTCGCTCCATGGCGGTCAAGCCGTTCATCATGGACAACGCGGTGGTGGTGGGCGTGGGCAACATTTATGCGACCGAGGCGTTGTTTGCCGCCGGCATCGACCCGCGTCGGGCGGCCGGAGGTATTTCCCGGGCGCGTTACCTGAAGCTGGCAATCGAGATCAAGCGCATCCTCGCCCACGCTATCGAGCGCGGCGGTACCACGCTGCGTGATTTCATCGGTGGCGATGGCCAGCCCGGCTACTTCCAGCAGGAATTGTTCGTCTACGGCCGAGGCGGTGAGCTGTGTAAGGTCTGCGGCACGGGGCTGCGGGAAATCCGCCTGGGACAGCGCGCCAGTGTCTGGTGTCCACGCTGTCAGGGCTGATCCGTCTATAGTCAGTAGTCATACTGCTTAGCCGAAGGATCGCCCCATGAATCTGCTTCGACCTGTTGTTCTTGCGCTGCTGCTGAGTGTCGGTTTGCCTGCCTTGGCGAACGAAGGCAGCGGCGACCCGCGCTACACCATCCAGAATCCGCCTGCCTTCGCCATGATCGGCGACCTGCTGATCGCCCGCCCGCTGTTGCTGGTCGCCACGGTGATCGGTGCCGGGGCGTTTGTGGTGTCGTTGCCCTTTACCGCGCTGGGCGGTGGGGTTGGTGATGCGGGGAAGGCGTTGGTGGTGGACCCGGCGAAGGCCACATTCGTGCGATGCCTGGGGTGTATTGGGGAGGGGTTTGAGCGGCAGGAGTGAGGCGGGCAGTTGGATCTTGGGTGTTGCTGCTCGCGATGAGGCCCGCAAAGACCCTACACAATAATCTGGCTCAATCCTTACCCGTAATCTTGCGATATTTCGCCATCAACTGTTCTTCAGTTTCCGGATGAGCTTCATCCAGGGGGATGCAATCCACCGGGCAGACCTGCTGGCACTGGGGTTCGTCGTAGTGGCCGACGCATTGGGTGCACAGGTTCGGGTCGATGACGTAGATCTCTTCGCCTTGGGAAATGGCTTCGTTCGGGCACTCGGGTTCGCAGACGTCGCAATTGATGCAGTCGTCGGTGATGATCAGGGACATGCAGGCTCCTGCCGGGGCGTTGGGCCCGGGCATCTGAAAACGTATGGGCGCAATTGTGCCCCATTGGCGAGCGCAGTGCACGCGGGCGCGATGGACTGCGCTGTGTCGGGCTGCGAAGTGGATCGCAGCCAGCGGGTTATTTCTTGAAGCGCAGGGTCAGTGCATCGGCCACGGCCGGGTGGACGAACTTGGTGATATCACCGCCCAGGGCCGCGATTTCCCGCACCAAGGTCGAAGAAATAAAGGAATAGCGCTCCGACGGCGTCAGGAAAAGGCTCTCGACGTCCGGTGCCAACTGACGGTTCATGTTGGCCAGCTGGAACTCGTACTCGAAGTCCGAGACCGCCCGCAGGCCGCGCAGGAACACATTGGCGTTCTTTTCCTTGGCGAAGTGCGCCAACAGCGTCGAGAAGCCAACCACTTCCACGTTGGGCAGATGTTTGGTGACCTCGCGAGCCAGATCCACACGTTGTTCCAGCGGGAACAGCGGGTTTTTCTTCGGGCTGGCGGCGACGGCAATGATCACATGGTCGAACAGGCGCGCGGCGCGTTCGACCAGATCGCCATGGCCCTTGGTAATAGGGTCGAAGGTACCTGGGTACAACACTCGGTTCATCGCGTCGTCCTGGCGGGTGTCCGTTGGGGAGTCGGATGGTATCGCAGCCTTCTCGGTCGGCCAAGTCGGCTGTTGGGTAAGAAAGCACTATAGACGCTGCGAATAATCCCTATATTCATGATTTTTTCAGACGTTCGGCCAGGGAAGTCGCCAATTGAGCGGTTAGCCCGTACACCGATAATTGTGGATTGGCGCCGATGCTGGTGGGGAACAACGAGCCGTCATGGATCGAAAGATTGTTCAGTTGATGATGACGGCCGAGGCTGTCGGTGACGGCGGTTTTCGGATCTTCGCCCATGGCACAGCCACCCATCACGTGGGCACTGCCCAGGCGCGTGCGGTACAAGGCGAGGTCCAGGCCGTCGATCAGCGAGCGGGCTTCGGCCAAGGTCTTCACGTAGCGGGCATCGCTGTGCATTGGCATGACCGTCCGGGCGCCGCCGGCGAACTGAATCTCGGCCATGCTGTGGAATGCCCGGCGCAAACCGTCCCAGGCGTAGGGCGACACCGCGTAGTCGAGCACGGGCGTGCCGTCGCTGCGCAACTCGACGCTGCCGCCGGGGCTGTCCGGATGAAACCCGTCGCGCAACAGCGCCAGCATGGCGTGGGTGTGGGGCAGTTGCGCCATGTGCAGGGCGTTCTCGGTGCCAAACCCGCCCAATAGCGTGGCGGCGAGGGCCGGATGCAAGGGCGGGACCTCCAGCTTGTAGGACATCTGGCCAGCGGTACCGTCCTGCCATTGGAAGTGATCCGAATAAATCGACTGCGGCGCGCCATAGAACGGGTTGATGACCTCGTCGAATTGCCCGGCGGACATGTTCACCAGATGCAGGAAAGTCCGCTTGCCCAGGCGTTCATACGGGTCTGGCGCGTCGGAGCGCAGCAGCAGGGCCGGGCTGTTGATGCCACCACCGGCCAGTACGTAGTGTCGCGCCTTGACCGTGATGCGCCGCCCGGTCGGCGCCACGCAGCGCTCATCCATGGCCAGGCACTCAAGCCCGGTAATCGTATCGTTCTTGAGGATCAGGCGCTCGGCCCGTGCCAGGTAAAGCAGCGCCCCACCCTTGTCCAGCGTGGCCGGGATGGTGGTGACCAGCATCGACTGCTTGGCGTTGGTCGGGCAGCCCATGCCGCAATAGCCCAGGTTCCAGCAGCCGCGCACATTGCGCGGGATCACGTGCCAGCTGTAGCCCAGTTTTTCACAGCCTTTGCGGATCACATCGTTGTTGGCGTTGGGTGGAATCAGCCAGGGCGCCACACCCAGGCGTTGTTCCATCTGTTCAAACCAAGGCGCCATTTCAGCGGGGCTGTGGCCCTTGACGTTGTGCTCGGCGGCCCAGTGGTCGAGGGTCTGGCCGGGCGTACGGAAGCTGGAGGTCCAGTTGATCAGCGTTGTGCCACCGACCGCCCGGCCCTGGAGAATGGTGATGGCGCCATCCTTGCTCATGCGCCCGAGGCCTTCCTGGTAGAGGCTGGTGTAGGCCTGGTCCTCGAGCAGCTTGAAGTCATGGCTGGTCTTGAGTGGGCCCTCCTCGATCAACAGCACGTTGTAGCCGGCAGCACTGAGGATTTCGGCCGTGGTGCCGCCACCTGCGCCGCTGCCGATAATCGCCACGTCCGCTTCCAGCGTCAGGTCCTGGGCCAGTTGCGCGCCGTTGTAGGTGGTCCAGCCACGGGCCAGGCCTTCGCGGAAGGGATCGGGTACGGGCATGTTCAGGCGCTCTTATTGTTATGAGTATGTGATGTAGACCCCTGTGGGAGCGGGCTTGCTCGCGATGGCGTCAGATCAGGCGCAACTGTATTGACTGACACACCGCCATCGCGAGCAAGCTCGCTCCCACAGGATTTCACTTGGTTTTCAAATCTTGGGCGGTCCCGGGTACCCGCAATGCGCCCAGGCCTCGGCCCGGCTGTACCACGCCATCATCACCATTTGCAGCAACGAGCTGTGGCCTTGTCGCAGCAAATCCAGCAAGCTGTTTTCCCATCGATCGAGGAACTGGCGGATGTCATCGGCGCTGGCGTTTTCCCACGAGCCCCAGACCCCGGTCAGCGGCCCGCGAGTCACGCCCAGCGTGAGCACGTCGAACAGTTGGCGCGTGAGCTTGAGCATGGTCGGGGACAGATGAGCCAGGCCGCTGTCGAGGCTTTGCAGGGTGGCTTCAGTGGCGGCGGGAATCTGTTCAATGGCCACGGCGCCGTCCAGCAGCACCGGGATGACGGCACGCAAGAACGGCAGATCGCTGTCACGCAAGGCCGCCAGGCCGCGGGCCGGCTGGCTGGACGAGCAACCGCTCAGGCTGGTTCCCAGCCCGACGGTGGCCAGGAACATGCTGGCGCCGAGGCTGAATTTCAGCAGGCCGCGCCGCGACAGGGCGGGTGTAGCGGTGAGGCTTGGATTCATTCTTGTGATTACCCAGGCAGACGCGCGTTAGCGGACAAACAGCTTCTGGATCAGTTTCTGCAGAGGTTTGCCGTAAGGCGGATAAATCAGCCTTGCGGCGTTGAAACGCTGCTTGGTCAGCACGCCTTTGGCTTTGCTGAACGTCAGGAAACCTTCGTGCCCGTGGTAGTGCCCCATTCCCGAGGCACCGATGCCGCCGAACGGCAAGTCGTCCTGGGCCACGTGCAACAACGTGTCGTTCAGGCAGACACCGCCGGAATGGGTTTCGTTGAGCACACGGTTCTGTTCGGCCTTGTTGTAGCCAAAGTAGTAGAGCGCCAGCGGACGAGGTCTCTGATTGATGTAGGCAAATGCCTGGTCCAGGCTCTCATAAGGCACGATGGGCAACAGCGGGCCGAAGATTTCGTCCTGCATGACGGTCATGTCATCGCTGACATTGAGCAACAGGCTGTGGGCCATGCGCCGGCCCTGGCCTTGGTCGAACAGTTCAATCAGCAGCGCCCCCTTGGCGGTGGCATCGCTGATGTAGCCGTTGAGCCGCGCCAGCTGTCGTTCGTTGATGATTGCGGTGTAGTCCGGGTTATCAGCCAAGGTCGGATAAAACCCGCGAACCGCCTGGCGATACGCTTCAACGAATTCGCCGACACGGTTTTGCGGGACCAGCACGTAGTCCGGTGCGACACAGGTTTGTCCGGCATTCATGGTTTTGCCGAAGGCAATGCGCTCGGCGGCGTCCTTGAGCGGCACATCGACAGAGACGATGGCTGGGGATTTTCCACCGAGTTCGAGGGTGACCGGGGTCAGGTTTTCGGCGGCGGCACGCATCACATGCTTGCCAATGCTGGTGGCGCCGGTGAACAACAGGTGGTCGAACGGGAGTTTGGAAAACGCCATGCCGACCTCAGAGTCACCGAGTACCACGCCTACCAGGTCCTGGGGAAAGATCCTGGCCAGCAATTGCTTGAGCAGCAAGCCGGTCGCAGGGGTCGATTCGCTGAGCTTGAGCATGACCCGGTTGCCTGCCGACAACGCCCCCACTAACGGGCCAATGGCCAAAAACAATGGGTAGTTCCAAGGCACGATGACCCCGACCACGCCCAGCGGCTGATACATCACTTTGGCCGATGCCGGCTGGAACGCCATGCCTACCTTGCGTCGGACGGGTTTCATCCAGCCCTTGAGGTGTCGGCTGGCGTAATGGATGCCGTGCAGGCTCGGCATCAACTCGGCCAACAGTGTTTCGTCGGCGCTGCGATGACTGAAATCCTGGCTGATGGCGTCGACCAACGCTTGTCGCTCGTTGCTCAACAGCTCCTGCAATGCCTTGAGCCATTGTTGGCGTTGTTCGGCCGGTGGCATCGAATGGGCGGCGTAGGCTTGGCGCTGGGCATCGAAGAGCGACCGCAGTGCGCCCAGTTGCTGTTGAGACTCGTGCAGGTAAGCAACGTCGGCAGGCATTGTCGGGCACCGGATATTATTAGAATGGGTGTTTTCTAGAGCTTGTACTCTAGAAAGTCAATGGCATCCGCAACGGCTTTGGGTTTTGCCTATCATCGATAGGTCGTAAGATGCCATTCAATGCCTTCGTCGAATTAAAGCCCAAACCATGGTCCCACGAATGAAAACCAGCGAGCGCATCGTGCAAAACAGCCTCGAACTGTTCAATCAGCAGGGCGAGCGCAGTGTCAGCACCAATCACATTGCCGCCCACATGGACATGTCCCCAGGCAACCTCTACTACCACTTTCCCAACAAGCAGGCGATCATTGCCGTGCTGTTCAGTGAATACGAAAACCTGGTGGACAGCTTCCTGCGTCCGCCCAAAGGTCGCGCATCTACGGTGGACGACAAGCGTTTCTACCTGCAGGAACTGCTGTCGGCGATGTGGCGCTACCGCTTCTTGCACCGGGACCTGGAGCATCTGCTCGACAGCGACCCAGACCTCGCGGCCCGCTATCGTCGGTTTTCCCAGCGCTGCCTGATCCACGGTACGGCGATCTACGAGGGCTTCGTGGCGGCCGGTATCCTGAAGATGGACCGGGTGCAGATCGAGTCCCTGACCCTCAATGCCTGGATCATCCTCACGTCCTGGGTGCGATTTCTGTGCACGACGCGAGAAAACTCCAGCCATCTGAGTGAACAGGCCATCAAGCGTGGCGTCTACCAGGTGCTGGTGCTGGAGGCCGGCTTCGTGACCGACCAGGCCCGCGAAGCGGTGGATGCACTGTTCAAAGAGTATTACGTCCCCCTGGCCCGGACCCTGGAAGAAGGGCTGTAGGCATCGAACCCTCGACTTAACCACAGGAGCCCAGCATGCCCATCGCGCAACTCATCAGCCCTCAAGCCCTCGAGCAGCAAAGGTCACGACCCGGGTTGGTGATCCTCGATTGTCGTTTTGCCCTGGAAGACCCCGATTACGGCCAGCGCAGCTACGCCGAGGGCCATATCGCCGGGGCGTCGTTCGCGGACCTCGAGCGAGATTTGAGCGGGCCGGTGATCAAGGGCGTGACCGGACGTCATCCGCTCCCGGAGCCCGAGACCTTGGTAGAGCGCCTGCAAGCCTGGGGCATCAGCAACGACAGCGACATCGTGCTGTATGACGACGGCCCGGGGGCCTATGCGGCCCGAGCCTGGTGGTTGCTGGCCTGGCTGGGTAAGCGTGATGGCGTGTTCATCCTCGACGGCGGGCTCAAGGCCTGGCATGCCGCCGGCCTGCCGCTGAGTCTCGACCCGCCGCTGGGCCGTCGCGGGACCTTCAGCGGTTCGCCGGATGCGACCTTGCTGCTCAGTGCTCAAGCGCTGCAACAGCGCCTCGGCCAACCGGATATGACCCTGCTGGACGCCCGGGCGTTGCCACGCTTCAAGGGCGAGGTCGAGCCGATCGATCCCGTGGCCGGGCACATTCCTGGCGCCCAATGCGCGGCGTTCACCGACAACTTGGCCGCAGATGGGCGCTTTTTGCCGGCGGATCAACTCAAGCAACGTTTCGCCGAAAAACTGCGGGAGCGTTCGCCGACTGAGCTGGTGGCCTATTGCGGCTCTGGCGTGACGGCGTGCCATAACCTGTTTGCCTTGTGCCTGGCCGGCTATCCGTTGGGAAGGTTGTACGCGGGCTCATGGAGTGAGTGGATCACCGATCCGCAGCGGGGCGTGGCGAAGGGCGAATAGTGCTCACACCCTAAACGACTGTGGGAGCGAGCTTGCTCGCGATGGCGCTGGCACAGTCAGCGTCATTGCAAGCTGATCCACCGCTATCGCGAGCAAGCTCGCTCCCACAGGGGATGCTCATCCGCGGCCGAGGCTGGCCAGCCAGCGGGGAATCCGCCGCTCCAGGTAATACCCCGGGCGCCGCAAGGTCCCGTCGACAAACCCCACATGCCCACCCTGGGCGTGCAGCTCAAGTTGGGTCGAGGTAGACAGCTCGCCGGGTTCGGGCAAGCTGTGGGGGAAGACAAAGGGATCGTCGGCGGCTTGGATGACCAGGGTCGGTGTCTTGATCCCACCCATGAAATAACGACTGGAGGCGCGCCGATAATAATCCGCCGCATCGGAGAATCCATGTAGCGGCGCGGTTATCCGGCCATCGAAGTCCCAGAAGGTGCGCATGTTTTCCAGTGGGCCCAGCGCCGCCAGGGTCGCCAGCCCTTCGTGGCGTCCGTCGTGCTGGAACTGGCGTTGCTTGTTACGCACGTAGGCCACCAGTTGACGCATGAAGTGCGCCTGGTAGAACTTGGAAAATCCCTGGCCGATGCGATCGGCGCACTGGTCGAGACGGAACGGTACCGAGACCGCCACCGCGCCCTGCAGCTGGCTGTCGCCGCCGGTTTCCCCCAGGTGCTTGAGCAGCACATTACCCCCCAGTGAATAACCCACCGCAAACAGCGGCGCCAAGGGCCGTCGGGCCCGAAGATGGGTGATCGTGGCGGCCAGGTCTTCGCTGACGCCGGAGTGGTAGCTGCGGGGCAACAGGTTCGGCTCGCCGGAACAGCCGCGCCAATTCAGCGCGACACTGGCCCAACCCTGGCCGCCGAGGGCTTGTTGCAGGCCGGCGACGTAAGGCGAGTTGGAAGAGCCCGTCAGCCCGTGCAGCACCAGCACCAAGGGGGCATCGGCGCGGTGGGGGCCATGCCAGTCGAGGTCGAGGAAATCGCCGTCATCGAGCCACAGGCGCTCACGTTCGCGATCGATGTGAGTGGTCTTGCGCCACAACGGCCCCCACAAGGTTTGCAAGTGCGGGTTGCCAAGGCCCAGGGCGGGGACGAAACGTTCAGATGCAGCGGACATCATTATTATTATTCTCGATGCACTGGCCAGCCGTTCAACTAACGGTCTCTGCCATACGTTGCCACAACGCGTAATACACCCGTCCAGACCTCTGCTCGCGATGCAGGCGCCAATTGCCCGGCAAGCCCAGGGTGGACGGGGCGGTCTCGCTTTCAGTGTAGACCCAGGCATCCTCGGCCAGCCAATGCCGTTCCTCGAGCAAGGCACAGACCGCGGGCAGCAGATTCTGATTGAACGGTGGGTCCAGAAACACCAGGTCGAAGGGGCTCGCCGGTTGCCCATCCAGGTAGCGCAGCGCGTCAGCCGTTTGCACTTGGCCGACGGTGCAGCGCAGGGTACCCAGGTGTTCTTTCAGGCTGGAGACCGCCAGGCTGCTGGCGTCCAATGCCTGGCCCATGGCCGCGCCACGGGACAGCGCTTCGAGAAACAGCGCACCGCTGCCGGCGAATGGGTCAAGCACCCGGGCGCCCGCTACGTAAGGCGCGAGCCAGTTGAACAGGGTTTCGCGCACCCGGTCCGGGGTCGGTCGAAGGCCTGGTGCGTCAGGGAAGCTCAGGCGGCGGCTGCGCCATTCGCCGCCGATGATGCGCAATTGATTCACCCCGTTGTGAACGGGTTTCTTGCTGGAATTCGATGAGCGGGCCATTAGTGCTCCGGAACCCCGAGCGGCTGCTCGGCGGGTTTGTCAGTAGGGGCCGGTAGCGGCTTTTGCGGCACGGTCGGGCCGGCGGTGACGATGATCATTTTGTCGGTGCTCAGGTGTTTGTTCAGCGCGGCCCGGACCTGTTCGACCGTCAGTGCCTGGGACTGGCGCATGAAGTCTTCCAGGTAGCTCAGCGGCAAGTCATAGAAGCCCATCGCGCCGAGTTGGCCGACAATATCGGCGTTGCTGGCGGTGGACAGCGGGAAGCTGCCGGCCAGCTCACGCTTGGCGTCATCGAGTTCTTTCTGGGTGGGGCCGTTCTTGAGGTAGTCGGCGAACACCTCCTGCACCAATTTCAACGTGCCTTCGCTCATCTCGGCCCGGGTTTGCAGGTTGATCATGAACGGGCCTCGGCCTTGCATCGGCGTGAAGCCGGAATACACGCCATAGGTCAGGCCGCGCTTTTCCCGCACTTCGGTCATCAGCCGCGTGCCAAAACCACTGCCACCGAGAATCTGGTTGCCCAAGGATACCGCTGCATAGTCCGGATCGTCCCGGTCGATGCCCAGTTGCGCGAGCATCAGGTTGGTCTGCTTGGACGGAAACTCGATATGCGTCACGCTCGCCTTCGGTTCCACCGGCGGTGGCGTTTTCGCCAGGGCCGGGCCCATGGGCAGCGCGGCGGACACCTGATTGGCAATCGCTTCGGCCTCGGCGCGGGACAAGTCGCCCACCAGGGCAATCACCGTGTTGCTGGCGGCATAAGCCTTGGCATGGAAAGCCTGGGCTTGAGCCAGTGTGATCGGTGGAATGCTTTCTGCGGTGCCGTCACTGGAATGGGCATAAGGATGATCGCCGTACAGGCGTTTCATCAATTCCAGGCCTGCGAGTTTGCCGGGGTTCTGTTTCTGATATTCAAAACCGGCGAGCATCTGGTTCTTGATGCGGGCGAAGGAGTCGGCGGGGAAGGTCGGTTTACCGACCACTTCGGCGAACAGCTTCAGCGCTGGCTCACGCTTGTCCACCGCGCTGAGGCTGCGCAGCGATGCCAGGGCCATGTCCCGGTAGGCACCGTTGCCGAAATCCGCGCCAAGGCTTTCGAAACCCTGGGCGATGGCGCCAACGTCTTTGCCGGCCACACCTTCGTTGAGCATGGCATTGGTCAGCAGGGCGAGGCCGGGAGCGTCGCCGTCCTGGCTGCTGCCAGCGGCAAAGGTCAGGCGCAGGTCGAACATCGGCAGCTCCCGGGCTTCGACGAACAACACCTTGGCGCCGTCAGTGGTTGTCCAGGTCTGTACGTCGAGCTGGCGGTGGCTGGGGGCTTTACCGTCCAGTTCCGCCAGTGATTGCAGCTTGTTGCCAGACTTGGCTTTATCCAGGGCCTGGCTCGCGGTGACGCCCCTGGTGGGGGACAGATAGAAGGCCAGGGCGCCGATCAGGGCGATAGACACCAGGCCGATCAGCACCAGGCGCGATGATTTGCGCTCACTCATGAGCTTTCTCCTCGGGCAGGACGTGCGCAACGCTCAGGCGCGAGCGGGTGAAATACAGCTGGGCTGCCTTCTGGATATCTTGCGGGGTCACGCTTTGCAGTTCGGCGAGTTCGGTGTCCATTAGCTTCCAGGACAAACCGACGGTTTCCAACTGGCCGATGGCGGTGGCCTGGCTGGTGATCGAATCGCGCTCATACACCAGGCCGGCAATGACCTGGGCGCGCACGCGTTCCAGTTCTTCAGCGGTCGGGGCGGTGGTTTTCAACTGCTCGAGCAGCCGCCACAGACCGGCTTCGGCCTGGGCGAGGGTTTTGTTTTTCTGCGTGTTGGGCGTCGCCGACAACGTGAACAGCGTATCGCCACGGGTGTAGGCGTCGTAGCTCGACGATCCGCCGGACACCAGCTCTTCGCCGCGCTCCAGCTGGGTCGGGATCCGGCCGCTGTAGCCACCGTCCAGCAGGGCCGAGATCAGTCGCAGGGCGTTGACCGAGGTTTTGTCCGTGGCGGTGGCGATGCTCGGCACATTAAAGGCCAGCATCAGGCTTGGCAATTGGGTCTGCACATGCAGGGTGATCTGGCGCTCGCCGGGTTCGGCCAGCTCCAGGGGGATTTTCGCCACCGGCACGTCGCGCCGGGCAATCGGGCCGAAGTAACGCTGGGCCAGGGTCTTGACCTCGTCCGGCGTCACGTCGCCGACCACCACCAGGGTTGCGTTGTTCGGGGTGTACCAGGATTCATACCAGTGACGCAGCTCTTCGACGGTCATGCGCTCAAGGTCGGCCATCCAGCCGATGGTCGGCGTGTGATAACCGCTGGCCGGGTAAGCCATGGCCTGGAAGCGCTCGTAGGCCTTGGACATGGGCTTGTCGTCGGTGCGCATGCGGCGCTCTTCCTTGATCACCTCGATCTCGCGGCTGAACTCCTCCGGTGGCAGGCGCAGGCTCGCCATGCGGTCGGCTTCCAGTTCGAAGGCCACGCCCAGGCGATCCCGGGCCAGCACTTGGTAATAAGCGGTGAAATCATCGCTGGTGAAGGCGTTTTCTTCGGCGCCCAGATCCCGCAGGATCAGCGACGCTTCGCCAGGGCCGACTTTCTCGCTGCCCTTGAACATCATGTGTTCCAGGGCGTGGGACAAACCGGTCTGGCCGGGGGTTTCATAACTGGAGCCAACCTTGTACCAGACCTGGGATACCACCACTGGCGCGCGATGGTCTTCGCGCACCACGACCTTCAGGCCGTTGTCGAGGGTAAATTCGTGGGTGGGTTGTGGATCGGCAGCCAGGACTGAAAAGGGCAGAAAAACTGTGCTGAGCAGCAGGCCTGCAGCACGGCGGGCAAGAGCATTCATTCGTGTTTAAACCTGTTGGGCTGCCCGCTAGGTCTTAGCGTCGGCGGGCGAGAGGGTGCTAGGATAACGGTCCGTTTTACTGGCGGCCACGCCTATTGGGCCTTTTATCGGCCCCGGGCTATTTGGATTCCCCGGAGAAACCCTGGGTTTGTTCGTTGATCCCTGCGTTTTCGCCGATGATGCCCTGCCAGTCCTTCGAAAACATCGACGATGAGGTGTCCCTGGGACATTTCGACAATCTGTTGCGCGTGAACAAGCTGGATGAAACGCAGTCTGTTCAGCATCGAATATTTATCACCGAAGCGCCCTCGTGGCGCTTCGCTACCGTGAGATAGCCGTCCTCCATGTTTGGTTCCAACGACGACAAGAAGACCCCAGCTGCGGCTGGCGAGAAAAAAGGCCTGTTCGGATGGCTGCGCAAGAAGCCGCAGGAAACCGTCGTCGAACAGCCACAAGTGCTGCCTGAGCCTGACGCCAAGGCCGTGGTCGAAGAACCGCCGCCCATCGTCCTGCCGCTGGCCGAGCCGGTGCTGCAACCGGTCGAGCCTGAGGCTGCTGCCGAGCCAGTGGTCGAGCAGCCGCTGACCCCGCCCGCCGAGCACACGCCGTGGCTGACCTTGCCGGTGGCGGAAGAGCCGGTCGCGCTGGTCGAGGACGCACAGGTACCCCATGTCACCCCACCGATTCCGGCTCCGACACACGTTGTCGAGGCACCGGTCGTCGAACCGGTCATTGAGCCGCCGGTCACCGCTGTTGCCCCCGTGATTGCGCAAGCGGCACCCGAGCCAGCGCCAGCGCTGCTGGAAACGATTGCTCCCGCCAAGCCCGTACGCTCCACCGAGGAAAGCAAGGTGGGTTTCTTCGCCCGCCTCAAGCAAGGCTTGTCCAAGACCAGCGCCAGTATTGGCGAAGGCATGGCCAGCCTGTTCCTGGGCAAGAAAGTCATCGATGACGAATTGCTCGAAGACATCGAAACCCGCCTGCTGACCGCCGATGTAGGCGTCGAGGCCACCTCGGTGATCATCCGGAGCCTGACCCAGAAGGTCGCGCGCAAGCAGCTGACCGATGCCGACGCGCTGTACAAGTCCCTGCAAGGCGAGTTGACCAGCCTGCTCAAGCCGGTGGAGCAGCCACTGGTGATCGCCTCGCAGAACAAGCCTTTCGTGATCCTGGTGGTGGGCGTCAACGGCGCCGGCAAGACCACCACCATCGGCAAGCTGGCGAAGAAGCTGCAGCTTGATGGCAAGAAAGTCATGCTCGCCGCCGGTGATACCTTCCGCGCCGCCGCCGTCGAACAACTGCAAGTGTGGGGCGAGCGCAACAAGATCCCGGTGATCGCCCAGCACACCGGCGCCGACTCCGCGTCGGTGATCTTCGACGCCGTGCAGGCCGCCAAGGCCCGTGGCATCGACGTGTTGATCGCCGACACGGCCGGTCGCCTGCACACCAAAGACAACCTGATGGAAGAGCTGAAGAAGGTTCGTCGGGTAATCGGCAAGCTCGATGCCGACGCACCCCACGAAGTGCTGCTGGTGTTGGACGCCGGTACCGGCCAGAACGCCATCAACCAGGCCAAGCAGTTCAACCAGACCGTCGAGCTGACCGGGCTGGCCCTGACCAAGCTCGACGGCACCGCCAAGGGCGGGGTGATTTTCGCCCTGGCCAAGCAATTCGGCCTGCCCATTCGCTACATCGGCGTGGGCGAAGGCATCGACGATTTGCGCACCTTTGAAGCCGAGCCCTTTGTCCAGGCACTGTTTGCCGAGCGGGAGCATTCATGATTCGTTTCGAACAGGTCGGTAAACGCTATCCGAACGGTCACGTCGGCTTGCATGAGCTGAGCTTTCGGGTCCGTCGGGGCGAGTTTCTGTTTGTCACCGGCCATTCCGGCGCCGGTAAAAGTACCTTGCTGCGCCTGCTGCTGGCGATGGAGCGGCCCTCCACCGGCAAACTGCTGCTGGCCGGCCAGGACCTGAGCACCATCAGCAATGCCCAGATCCCTTACCTGCGGCGGCAGATCGGCGTGGTGTTCCAGAATCACCAGTTGCTGTTCGATCGCACGGTGTTCAACAACGTGGCGTTGCCGTTGCAGATCCTTGGCCTGTCCAAGGCCGAGATCATCAAGCGTGTGGACTCGGCCCTGGAGCGCGTGGCCCTGTCGGACAAGACCGACCTGTACCCGGGCGACCTGTCCACCGGCCAGCAACAGCGGGTCGGCATCGCCCGCGCCATCGTCCACCGCCCGGCCTTGCTGCTGGCGGACGAACCCACCGGTAACCTCGACCCGCGTCTGGCGGCGGAAATCATGGGCGTGTTCGAAGACATCAACCGCCTGGGCACCAGTGTGCTGATCGCCAGTCACGACCTGGCGCTGATCGCGCGCATGCGTCACCGCATGCTCACCTTGCAACGTGGTCGATTGATCGGTGACGGGGAGGCCGGCGTATGAGTGCGACTCGCAGCCCGAAAGTGGCCGAACGGGTGGCCCCGAAAGCCTCCGACCCGCAGCCGCAAAAGAAAAAACGCGACGATGACGACGGTCCGGACTTCGCCACGCTGTTGCGCGCCTGGATCGAAAGCCATCGCGCCAGCCTGCTGGACAGCCTGCGGCGCTTGGGCAAGCAACCCATCGGCAGTTTCTTTACCTGCATGGTGATGGCGGTGGCCCTGAGTTTGCCCATGGGCCTGTCATTATTGCTAAGTAATGTGGAGCGCCTGGGGGGCTCCTGGCAGCGTGCGGCGCAGATTTCCCTTTACCTTCAACTGGAGGCGACCCCGGGCGAAGGCCAGGCGCTGCGCGAGCAGATCAAAGCCATGCCGGGCGTGGCCGATGCCGAATACATCAGCCGCGAGCAGGCGTTGGAAGAGTTCCAGCAGCAGTCCGGCCTGGGCGAAGCCCTCAAGGAGCTGCCGGAAAACCCGCTGCCAGGCGTGGTGCTAGTGACACCGAATGAAGTCGACAAGCCGACCCTTGAAGCATTAAGACAAAGACTTTCCGAATTGCCGAAGGTACAACAGGCACAACTTGATCTAGTCTGGGTCGAGCGTCTGGCGGCGATACTCAAGCTCGGTGACCGGTTTGTCTTCGGCCTGACGGTGCTTCTGGTGTCTGCATTACTTTTGGTGATAGGCAATACCATTCGTCTTCATATTGAAAACCGCCGCACCGAGATAGAAGTGATTAAACTCGTCGGCGGCACGGACAGTTATGTACGCAGGCCCTTCCTTTATATGGGGGCGCTGTATGGCTTCGGTGCCGGGATTCTGTCCTGGGGCGTATTGGCGTTTGGCCTGGACTGGCTGAACGATGCGGTAGTGGGGCTGGCCGGTTTGTACGGCAGTGATTTCGCGCTGGCCGGAGTGCCAGTCGCCGACGGTCTGTCGCTCTTGCTTGGCGCGGTGCTGTTGGGTTATATCGGTGCATGGATTGCGGTCGCACGCCACTTGCGTGAGCTTGCGCCAAAATAGTGTTTTTTGCGCGTATTGACCTTTCGGTTTTTGTGGGAACTTGTCTTTGGGTTCCCGGTCAATTTTCGCAGTGCTGAACTGCACGAGTTATGTGAGTCGGAGGTTTTTTCGTATGACCACTTCTTTGCAACCTGCTTATGCTCTGGTCCCGGGTGCGAACCTGGAGGCCTATGTGCACACGGTGAACAGCATCCCCTTGCTGACGCCCGAGCAGGAGCGTGAACTGGCCGAGAGTCTCTATTATGAGCAGGATCTTGAGGCGGCTCGGCAGATGGTGCTCGCCCACCTGCGTTTTGTCGTACATATCGCCCGCAGCTATTCCGGCTACGGGCTGGCCCAGGCCGACCTGATCCAGGAAGGCAACGTCGGCCTGATGAAGGCGGTCAAGCGTTTCAACCCGGAAATGGGTGTACGCCTGGTGTCGTTTGCCGTGCACTGGATCAAGGCGGAAATCCACGAGTTCATCCTGCGCAACTGGCGCATTGTGAAAGTCGCGACCACCAAGGCCCAGCGCAAGCTGTTCTTCAACCTGCGCAGCCAGAAGAAGCGTCTGGCCTGGCTGAACAACGAAGAAGTCCATCGCGTGGCTGAAAGCCTGGGCGTAGAGCCTCGGGAAGTGCGCGAGATGGAAAGTCGCCTGACCGGCCATGACATGGCTTTCGACCCGGCCGCGGAAGCGGACGACGACAGCGCTTTCCAATCGCCGGCCAACTACCTGGAAGACCACCGGTACGACCCGGCGCGTCAACTGGAAGACGCCGACTGGAGCGACAACTCCAACACCAACCTGCACGAAGCCCTGGAAGTGCTGGATGAACGCAGCCGCGACATCCTCTACCAGCGCTGGCTGGCCGAGGAAAAAGCCACGCTGCATGACCTGGCGCAGAAGTACAACGTATCGGCCGAGCGGATTCGTCAGCTTGAGAAAAGCGCGATGAACAAGCTCAAGGTGTCGATTGCGGCTTGACCTGCGATAGCAGCCCATAAAAAACGCCCCGATCAGTGATGATCGGGGCGTTTTTGTTCGGGCTTGATAATTTGAATTCACTGCTGATCCTGTGGGAGCGAGCTTGCTCGCGATGAGGCCATTACATTCAACATCAATGTTGGCTGTCGAACCGTCATCGCGAGCAAGCTCGCTCCCACAGGGATTTTCAGTGTCTGGGCTACTGCGCCCAGGGCGCCCGCCGCGAATCATTGAGCCCCAGCAAATAACTGTCGCCCCCCAACTGGCTCATCTGCTGGCGAATCCAGCTCGCCCGCCTTAGCACGTAAGGGCTCGGTCGACCGGCGTTCCAGACCCGCGGGTTAGGTAATACCGCCGCCAGCAAGCTGGCCTGTTGCCGGGACAAGGCGTCGGCGCTGATGCGAAAATGATGGCGTGCCGCGGCTTCAGCCCCGAACACGCCTTTATCCCACTCGACGCTGTTGAGATACACCTCGAGGATCCGCTGCTTGGGCCAGAGCACTTCGATCAGTGCGGTGAACCAGGCCTCCAGCCCCTTGCGCAGCCAACTGCGGCCCGACCACAGGAACAGGTTCTTGGACACTTGCTGGCTGAGGGTACTGGCGCCGCGAATCGAACCGCCGCGCCCATTGTGGGCAAACGCGGCCTGGATCGCACCGATGTCGAAGCCCCAGTGTTCGGGGAATTTCTGGTCTTCGCCGGCGATCACCGCGACCTTGAGGCTGTCGGAGATCTTGTCCCAAGGCTGCCAGGTGCGTTGCAGGTCGATCGGCTCGCCGCCGAACCAGGATTCGACCTTGCGCTCGATCATCAGCGCCGTGAACGGCGGCGGCACCACGCGAAACAGCAACACCAGTACAACGCTGCCGACGGCGAACCAGAGCAGGGCTTTAACGAATCGTCGAAACAATAAACGCAGCATAGAGATGGCTTGGCCGAACCCGTCGAGCGGGCCATTATACAGACCCTGTCCACCGAGTCTGATTGGAGTTCTCATGCTGCGTAGCTTTCTGATGCTGGCTGCTTTTTTCGGCTTCACTGGCGTGGCACTGGGGGCGTTTGCCGCCCACGGCCTGAAAAATCGCTTGAGCGCCGATTACCTGGCGATTTTCCACACCGGCGTCACCTATCAACTGGTGCACGCCCTGGCGCTTTTCGGCGTTGCGCTGCTGGCCACGCACATTCCCGGTCGCATCGTCACCTGGGCCGGGATTTCGTTTGTCATCGGCATCCTGCTGTTCTCCGGCAGCCTGTACCTGTTGACGCTTACGGGCATCAGCAAGCTGGGCATCATCACACCGTTTGGCGGCGTGGCGTTCCTGATCGGCTGGCTGTGCCTGGGGCTCGCGGCGTGGCGCTTGCAGCTTGCCGCTTGACGCTCGTCGCTTATAGCTGACCAAGGGACTTGGGTCGCCCTGACTGATCGGGCTAGAATGCCAGCCCCTAAAAATGATGGCGGCTTCCGGCATGCGCATTCAGTTGAACGGCGACCCTCTTGACCTGCCCGACGGCGAAACCGTTGCGGCCCTGCTGACCCGTCTGGAACTCACCGGACGCCGTGTGGCGGTGGAACTCAATCTGGATATCGTCCCGCGCAGCCAGCACGCCGAAACCACGCTGAACGACGGTGATCGTGTCGAAGTGGTCCATGCCATTGGCGGCGGCTAAGTCCCCAGCGGCTTCACAGCATTTCGCAAGAACCTCACCCCAACAGAGGATTTCCCATGAGCATCGTTCGTAGCGACAAGCCCTTCGTCCTGGCCGGTCGTACCTACCAGTCGCGCTTGCTGGTAGGCACCGGCAAATACCGCGACATGGAAGAAACCCGCCTGGCCATCGAAGCCTCGGGCGCCGAAATCGTGACCGTCGCCGTGCGCCGGACCAATATCGGCCAGAACCCGGGCGAACCGAACCTGCTGGATATCCTGCCGCCGGATCGCTACACCATCCTGCCGAACACCGCCGGTTGCTTCGACGCCATCGAGGCCGTGCGCACCTGTCGCCTGGCCCGTGAGCTGCTCGATGGCCACAACCTGGTGAAGCTGGAAGTGCTGGCGGACCAGAAAACCCTGTTCCCCAACGTGATCGAAACCCTCAAGGCCGCTGAAACCCTGGTCAAGGAAGGTTTCGACGTGATGGTGTACACCAGCGATGACCCGATCATCGCCCGTCAGTTGGCGGAAATCGGCTGCATCGCGGTCATGCCGCTGGCCGGCTTGATCGGCACGGGCCTGGGGATCTGCAACCCGTACAACCTGCAGATCATCCTCGAAGAAGCCAAGATCCCGGTGCTGGTGGATGCCGGTGTCGGTACCGCCTCCGACGCCACGATCGCCATGGAACTGGGTTGCGAAGCGGTGTTGATGAACTCCGCCATTGCCCACGCCCAGCAACCGATCCTGATGGCCGAAGCGATGAAACACGCGATTGTCGCCGGGCGCCTGGCGTACCTTGCCGGTCGCATGCCGAAAAAACTCTACGCCAGCGCCTCCTCGCCGCTGGATGGTCTGATCAAGTAAGAGCCATTGATGACTGAATCGAACGACACGCCTGTCCTGCCGGAAGAGGGCGAAGAGCGCCAACACCGCCGCATCAAGAGTTTCGTGATGCGCGCCGGACGCATGACCGAAGGCCAGCAACGCGGCCTGGACCAGGGCACACCGCTGTTTGTCCTGCCCCTGGCCGATGCGCCGGTGGACTTTGACCAGGTGTTCGGTCGTTCGGCCCCGCGCTCGCTGGAAATCGGCTTTGGCATGGGCCACTCGCTGCTGGAAATGGCCGCCGCTTCGCCGGAGCAGGATTTTATCGGTGTGGAAGTGCACCGGCCCGGCGTCGGTGCGCTGCTCAACGGCGTACTGACCCAGGGGCTGACCAACCTGCGGGTCTACGATTGCGACGCTATCGAAGTGCTCAACCGCTGCGTGGCTGACAACAGTCTTGATCGGCTGATGCTGTTCTTCCCAGATCCATGGCACAAAAGCCGTCACCACAAGCGCCGTATCGTCCAGGCGTCGTTCGCTGAACTGGTGCGCAGCAAGTTGAAGGTCGGCGGTGTGCTGCACATGGCCACCGACTGGGAACCCTATGCCGAATACATGCTGGAAGTGATGAGCGTCGCCCCTGGCTATCGCAACCTGGCCGAAGACGGCAAGTGCGTGCCACGCCCGGCCGAACGGCCGATCACCAAGTTCGAGCGCCGTGGCGAACGGCTGGGGCATGGGGTTTGGGATTTGAAGTTCGAGAAGGTGGCGTAAACATCACGCGGTAAACACTGTGGGAGCGGGCTTGCTCGCGAAGAGGGCGTGTCAGACAACATTTTTGTCGACTGATACACCGCATTCGCGAGCAAGCCCGCTCCCACATTTGTTTTCTGGCGTGCTCTGGATCAGCGCCGATCCGCCACCACGCCAATCAACACCAGCACCACCAACAACACCGGCGCCAGGCTGTAGTTGTTGAACTGGCTCAAACCCCTGACGATCCATGGCGTGGCATAGATCAGCGCGGCACCGCTGCCGATCATGCACAGCAGGGCGATCAGCGGGACGCGCAGGGCGCCGGCGATGCTGCCCAGGCGTTGTTCGACCCAGCCCTTGATGTCGGCGCCAAACAGCACCAGCAGGCAGCCCACCAAGGCCAGGGAGATTTCCGACAGGTTGCTGCGGCTCCAACGGGACACGGTGGCGAGCAGGTCGAGTACCAGATCCATTCGATTTCCTTGTTTGGGTAATTAGCTCAAAAATGTCTGCAGCAAGTCATTGAGAAACAGCTGTCCACGCTCGGTGGCCGCCAGACGTGTCGGTTCGACCTGCAACAACCCGCTTTGTTCGGCCTCGCGTCGGCCTTCGGCCAGGCTTTGCAGGGACAGGCCGGTGCGCTCCGGATACAACCGCGCGTCAACGCCTTCGGTCAGGCGCAGGGCGTTCATCAGGAACTCGAAGGGCAACTCTTCGTTGGCCAGGATTTTCTCGCCGGCGAGGAAGCGCTTGGCCGGGTTGAGGTAGTCCTTGGGCAGGCGGGTCTTCCAAGTGCGTACGATGCGCCCGTCCGGGTGGCTGAGCTTGCCGTGGGCGCCGGCGCCGATGCCGATGAAGTCGCCGAAACTCCAATAATTGAGGTTATGCCGCGCCGCCCGGCCGGGTTGGGCGTAGGCCGAGACTTCGTATTGGGCGTAGCCGTGCTCGGCCAGCAGCGCTTGCCCGGCTTCCTGGATGTCCCACAGCGTGTCGTCTTCCGGCAAGGTCGGCGGCTGGTTCCAGAACACCGTGTTCGGTTCCAGCGTCAGTTGGTACCAGGACAGGTGGGTCGGCTTCAAGGCGATGGCCTGGCGCAGGTCGCCCAGGGCGTCGTCGAGGGACTGGTCGGGCAGGCCATGCATCAGGTCCAGGTTGAAGTTATCGAACCCGGCCTGACGGGCCATGCCGGCGGCGCGTACCGCCTCGTCACCGTTGTGGATCCGCCCCAGGGCCTCGAGCTTGGCCTGCTGGAAGCTCTGGATACCGATGGACAGGCGATTGATGCCCAGCGCCCGGTACGCGACGAACTTCTCTTGCTCGAAAGTGCCGGGGTTGGCTTCCAGGGTGATTTCAATGTCAGGGGCGAAGGGTATCCGCGCCTCGACACCCTTGAGCAGGCGGCCCAAAGCTTGGGCACTGAACAGGCTTGGCGTACCGCCACCGAAGAAGATCGAGCTCAATTCGCGATCATGCACCCCGTGCAGGTCCTGATCGAGATCGGCCAGCAAGGCGTCGACGTATTCCTCTTCCGGCAGCTGCGGGCTGGCGGTGTGGGAGTTGAAATCGCAATAGGGGCATTTGCGTACACACCACGGGATGTGGATGTACAACGCCAGGGGCGGCAGCACTGGCAGCGGCGCCCGAGGTGTCTGTGCACCGCCGTGAATCAGCGGTGCGGGAGAATCCATGGTCATTGCAGGCCCAGGCGTTGACGCAGCAGGGCCATGGCGCGGGCGCGGTGGCTCAGCTGGTTTTTTTCCACCGGGCCCAGTTCGGCGCTGGAGCAGTTGCGCTCCGGCACCCAGAACAGCGGGTCGTAGCCGAAACCGTGTTCGCCGCTCGCCTCGGTGAGGATGCGCCCGTGCCACAAGCCTTCGCACAGGATCGGCAACGGATCATCGGCATGCCGGACCAGGGCCAGCACGCACACGAACTGCGCGCCGCGCTCGGCTTCCGGCACGTCCTTGAGGGCCTCGAGCAGCTTGGCGTTGTTCGCCGCGTCACCTTGGCCGTCGGCGTAACGGGCCGAGTAGATGCCCGGCGCGCCGCCGAGGAAGTCCACCGCCAGCCCGGAATCGTCGGCCAATGCCGGCAGGCCCGAGATGCGTGCGGCATTGCGGGCCTTGAGGATGGCGTTCTCGACGAACGACAGGCCGGTTTCTTCAGGTTCCACCTGGCTGAACTCGCCAATCGAGCGCAACTGCACCGATCCACCGAGCATGGCCTGGAGTTCCTTGAGCTTGCCGGCGTTGTGGCTGGCCAGTACGAGTTGGGTGAGGTTCATCATTGGCCCGGGAACAGTTCCTGGTTGAAGTTGAGGGTGTTGATCTTGTCGCCGGTTTGCACCTTGATTTCAAAGGTGCGGGTTTCCTGTTGGTCCACTGGATACTGGGCGATGTAATAGATCGCGCCTTGTTCGGCAATTTCTTTGAAGTTCAGCGTGACACTGCTGCTGGTAAGGTCTTTGACCGACCCGCTGACCTGGGCCTTCAAAGGCTGGCCGCCCTTTACTACCGAGACGTTGATCACGCCCTGGTTCTTGTCGCGAGCCAGCCCGGCAGCTTTGGCGATATTCGGCGTCAGGAAGGTGGAGTTGAACGTGTTGTAGTGCACGGTGACGTCACCGAACACTTCCTTGCGCTCAGCCTTGATGACATCGGCGGCCATGGCGCCAACGCTCAGGCAAGCGGTGATGAGAAACAACGCTAGACGTTTCATGTCGTGCTCCTGGGTACGGCCGGGGATTACACCGCGACCTGGTAATCGGCAAGGCCTGGGCTGCTGACCCGATAGATGCCTATTTCACCTAACAGATTAGGCCATAGCTTGCTGGCCCACCCGTGGCGGTGCTGCTGGTCCACCGCCAGGCGATCGAGGACCTTGGCTTCACGTTCGCGGCACAGCGCTTCGAAATCCTTGAAGGTGCAGAAGTGGATGTTCGGCGTGTTGTACCAGGTGTAGGGCAGGAACTCCGACACCGGCATGCGGCCCTTGCTCGCCAGGTACCAGCGGCAACGCCAATGCCCGAAGTTGGGGAAGGTGATGATGCACTGGCGTCCGACCCGCAGCATTTCGTCGAGGATCTTGTCCGGGTAGTGCACCGCTTGCAGTGCCTGGGTCATGACCACGATGTCGAAGCTGTTGCTGGCGAAGTTGCCCAGGCCCTTGTCCAGGTCCTGCTCGATCACGTTGATGCCCTTGGCCACGCACTCGGCAATGTTGTCCGGGTCGTTTTCCAGGCCATAGCCGGTTACTTGCTTGTTGTCCCGCAGCCAGGTCAGCAGTTCGCCGTTGCCGCAGCCCAGGTCGAGCACGCGGCTGCCGGCGGGGATCCATTCCTGGATGATGTCCAGATCGGCTCTCATGGCGTCCTCACAGCGTTATACGGTTCATGTAGTTGCCGAACGCCTGCAGGTAGCGCGGGATCGGGATCAAGAAGGCGTCGTGGCCCTGGGGCGCGTCGATTTCCAGGTAGCAGACGTCCTTGCGCGCGGCCATCAGCGCATCCACCAGCTCCCGGGAGCGCGCCGGGGAGAAGCGCCAGTCGGTGGTGAACGACATCACGCAGAACTTGGCCGTGGCGCCGGCGAAGGTTTTCGCCAGGTCGTCGTCGAAGTTCGCCGCTGGATCGAAGTAGTCCAGTGCCTTGGTCATCAACAGGTAGGTGTTGGCGTCGAAGCGCCCGGAGAACTCCTCGCCCTGATAGCGCAGATAGCTTTCCACCTGGAACTCGACGCTGTGGAAGTCGTAGTTGAGCTTTTCGCTCTTGAGGCCACGGCCGAATTTTTCGCCCATGGAGTCATCGGACAGGTAGGTGATATGCCCGACCATCCGCGCCAGCATCAAGCCACGCTTGGGGATCACGCCGTGTTCCTGGAACGAGCCACCGTGGAATTCGGGGTCGGTGAGGATCGCCTGGCGCGCCACTTCGTTGAAGGCGATGTTCTGCGCCGACAGCTTGGGGGCCGAGGCGATTGCCAGGCAGTGGCGCACGCGGTCCGGGTAGGTGATGGTCCATTGCAGGGCTTGCATGCCCCCGAGGCTGCCACCGATGACCGCTGCCCACTGGGCGATGCCGAGGCGATCGGCCAGGCGTGCCTGGCTGTGGACCCAGTCTTCGACGGTGAGCACCGGGAAGTCGGCGCCGAAGGGCTTGCCGGTGTCCGGGTTGAGGCTGCTGGGACCGGTGGAGCCGTTGCAGCCACCGAGGTTGTTCAGGCTGACCACGAAGAATTTGCTGGTATCGATGGGCTTGCCCGGGCCGATGCAACTGTCCCACCAACCGGGCTTGCGGTCGTCGGTGCTGTGGTAGCCGGCGGCGTGGTGATGCCCCGACAAGGCGTGGCAAATCAGCACGGCGTTGCTCGCCGTGGCATTGAGCGTGCCGTAAGTCTCGAAAATCAGGTCATAGGCTGGCAACGAACGGCCGCAAGCCAGGGCCAGGGGCTCGCTGAAATGCGCCATTTGCGGCGTCACCAGACCAACGGAATCGGGGGGAAAGGCAGCTGGCATCGACCCTGCTCGCGTTGAAATGAGGCGTAAGTCTAAAGACCGCTGTGGCAAGCGGCAAGCAAAGGCGCGGGACGGATTTTTTGGCCCACCGCAAACCAGTCGCCGGAAAATTTATTTGTGGTGAGGATATTTCTCTGTGGCCAGGTGGGATTTCTCTGTGGCGAGGGGATTTATCCCCGTTGGGCTGCACAGCAGCCCCTGAAGCTGGCATCTCGGTGTGTCAGGTTGATTGAGTCGCTGCTTTTAGGGCCGCTTCGCAGCCCAGCGGGGATAAATCCCCCTCGCCACAAGGTTCCGGCGCTAACCGATCAAGTGCGTGTTAGCCCAGGCAACTCCGGCAGCTTCTTCGGCGCATGAATCCGCACCCGCTTCTGCCGGTTCAATTCGCCGCTGATCAGGCTGACCTGACTCTTGGACACGCCAAACGCCTTGGCAAGGAACGCCTTCAGGTACGCGTTGGCCTTGCCCTCGACCGGCGGGGCGGTGAGGCGGATCTTGAGGCGGTCACCGTGCAGCCCGGCGAAATCATCGCTGCGGGCGGCCGGTTGCAGGTGACACTCCAGGATCAGGTCGTCGCCGTCCCAGCGAAAGTAGCTCACGTGGGTCAGATCAGCAGGCGCAGGATTTCCGGCATCATGGTCATTGCCGCCAGGTTGTTGATCACCAGCATGTCGATCAGCTTGAGCACCATGAACGCCAGGATCGGCGAGATATCCAGGCCGCCGAGGTTCGGCAGGATGCGGCGGAACGGCGCCAGGGCCGGCTCGCAGATCTGGTTCACCAGCTCGGCGCCCGGGTTATGGCTGCTTGGAGCGACCCACGACAGGATCACGCTGATGATCATGGCGAAGAAGAAAATCTTCAGGAACAGCGCGGTCACGCCAATGAGCGACCAGATCAGCAATTGCAGCGGGTTACCGGTGGTACCGTAGGTCAGCAGCAGGGTCAGGGCCATCAGCGCCAGTTGCACCAGGATCGCCAGCACCAGCGAGGACATGTCCAGGCCGAACAGGCTCGGAATGATCCGACGCAGGGGCTTGAGCAGCGGCTGGGTGGCCTTGACGATGAACTGGCACAGCGGGTTGTAGAAGTTGGCGCGCACCAGTTGCAGCACGAAACGCAGCAGCACGATCAGCAAGTACAGGCTGCCGAGGGTTTGCAGCACGTAGACCGCTGCAGTGTTCAATCCAATCATGAATGGCTCCTTATTGGCCCAGTTGTTCGGCCAGTTCGGCCGAGCGGTGCGCGGCGGCGCCGAGTGCTTTTTCCACCAGGGCTTCGAAGCCCCCGGCCTGGAACGATTTGATGGCCGCTTCGGTGGTGCCGGCCGGAGAGGTGACGCGGCGACGCAACTCGGCCGCGTCGACATCGCTGGCGACGGCCATGTGCGCGGCGCCCAAGGCGGTTTGCAAGGTCAGTTGGGCGGCGACTTCCCGTGGCAGGCCGAGTTTCTCGCCGGCGGCGGTCATGGCTTCGATCAGCAGGAAGAAGTACGCCGGGCCCGAGCCGGAGACGGCGGTGACGGCGTCCAGTTGTTGCTCGGTTTCCAGCCACAGCGCCAGGCCGACGGCCGACAGCAGTTCTTCGGCCTGCTGACGTTGTGCTGCGGTCACTTGTGCCGTGGCGAACAACCCGCTGACGCCCTGGCGCAACAGCGCCGGGGTGTTGGGCATGCAGCGCACAATCGGTTGGGCACCCAGCCAGTTGTTCATGCTGGCGCAGGTGATACCCGCGGCAATCGACACCACCAGTTGATGGGGCTTGAGGCTGGGGCGCAGGGCTTCGCACACGGTTTTCATGGCTTGCGGCTTGACCGCCAGGACGATGACGTCCACGCCGTCGATGGCCTGGGCGTTGTCGGCGAAGGTTTCGATGCCATGCTCGGCGCTCACGCGGGCGCGGGTTTCGTCACCCGGATCGCTGGCGCGGATCCGCGAAGCATCCAGGCCCTTGGCCCGCAGGCCGCCGATCAGGCTGGCCGCCATGTTGCCGGCGCCGATGAAGGCAATACGCGTGTTGCTCATGACAGGTCCTTATTAAAGAAATGAGTGGGTCATGCTTCAGGATTGACCGTAGTCGCGGGCACCAAACAGCGCGGTACCGACGCGCACCCAAGTGGCACCCTGGGCGATGGCCGACTCGAGGTCATGGCTCATGCCCATGGACAGGGTGTCCAATGGCAGGTCCAGGCTGGCTTGCAAACGTTGCACGGCGGCGAACGCCGCATCCTGGGCGCCGCGATCATCGGTCGGCTCGGGAATCGCCATCAACCCACGCAGCTTCAGGCGTGGCAAGGCACTGATGGCGTTCGCCAGCGCGGGCAGGTCGGCGGGGGTGCAGCCGGACTTGCTGGCTTCACCGCTGACATTGACCTGGATACAGATGTTCAGCGGCGGCAGCTCGGCGGGACGCTGCTCGGACAGGCGTTGTGCAACTTTCAAGCGATCCACGGAATGCACCCAGTCGAAGTGTTCGGCAATAGCGCGCGTCTTGTTCGATTGAATGGGGCCGATGAAGTGCCAGATCAAGGGCAGGTCGGTCAGTTCGGCCTGTTTGCCCAGTGCTTCTTGCAGATAGTTCTCGCCGAAGTCCCGCAGGCCGGCGGCATGGGCTTCGCGCAGGGCCTGGGCGGGCTTGGTCTTGCTCACGGCCAGCAGTTGAACGCTGTGTTCGGTACGGTGGGCGGCTTGCTCCGCAGCGCGGATACGCGAACTAACCTGAGCAATGTTGTCTGCTATCGTGGACATAAGGAAGCGCCAGCGGTGAGGTTCGCGGCATTCTACTGGAATTGAGGAGCGCTATGGATATCACTGAGTTACTGGCGTTCAGCGCCAAACAGGGCGCGTCGGACCTGCACCTGTCCGCTGGGTTGCCGCCGATGATCCGCGTCGATGGCGATGTGCGACGCATCAACCTGCCAGCGCTGGACCACAAGCAGGTTCATGAGCTGATCTACGACATCATGAACGACCGGCAACGGGTAGATTACGAAAAGTTTCTGGAAACCGATTTTTCCTTCGACGTGCCAGGCGTCGCCCGGTTTCGGGTCAACGCTTTCAATCAGAATCGCGGCGCGGGGGCGGTGTTCCGCACCATTCCGTCGAAAGTGCTGACCATGGAAGACCTGGGGATGGGCGAGGTGTTTCGCAAAGTGACCGAATCGCCGCGGGGGCTGGTGTTGGTGACCGGACCGACCGGCTCGGGCAAATCCACCACCCTGGCGGCGATGATCGACTACCTCAACAGCCACAAGCACCATCACATCCTCACCATCGAGGATCCCATCGAATTCGTTCACGAACCGCGCAAATGCCTGATCAACCAGCGCGAAGTGCACCGCGACACCCAGGGCTTTTCCACGGCCCTGCGCTCGGCGCTGCGGGAAGACCCGGACGTGATCCTGGTGGGAGAGATGCGTGACCTGGAGACCATCCGCCTGGCGCTGACCGCCGCCGAAACCGGGCACCTGGTGTTCGGCACCCTGCACACCACGTCGGCGGCCAAGACCATCGACCGGGTGGTCGACGTGTTCCCGGGCGACGAGAAGTCCATGGTTCGCTCGATGCTGTCGGAGTCACTGCAGGCGGTGATTTCCCAGACATTGATCAAGAAGATCGGTGGCGGCCGGATCGCCGCGCACGAGATCATGCTGGGCACCTCGGCCATTCGGAACCTGATCCGCGAAGACAAGATCGCGCAGATGTACTCGTCGATCCAGACCGGTGGTTCGCTGGGGATGCAGACGCTGGATATGTGTTTGAAGGATTTGGTGAGCAAAGGCGTGATCAGCCGCGAGCATGCGCGGGAGAAGGCGCGTACGCCGGATAATTTCTAGGGGATCGGCCAGGGGATTTGCAGCGCTTCTGCAGGCCCCATCGCGAGCAAGCTCGCTCCCACATTTGATTTGCGGCGGACACAATCTCTGTGAACACTGAAAATCAAGTGTGGGAGCGAGCTTGCTCGCGATGGGGACATCAGCTGTGACACAAATGCTTGATCAGCGCTGAACCACCCGCAACCCACCCGGTTCTTTCGGCAAGACCCGCTTGGCCACCACGTAATGGGTATCCCAGTACGGTTTGTTCAAGGTGTCGATGCTCACCGACTTGCCGCGGCGCGGGGCGTGGATGAAGCGGTCGTTGCCCAGGTAAATGGCCACGTGATTGACCCGGCGGCTCTTGAGCTTGAAGAAAATCAGGTCGCCGGGCTTGAGATCCTTGCGATCGACTTTCTCGCCGTGACCGGAGGCCATCGCATTGGAGGTGCGTGGCAGGTCGAACGTGGCGTCGTTGAAGGCATATTTCACCAAACCGCTGCAATCGAAGCCTTTACTTGGGCTGCTGCCGCCCCAACGGTAAGGTGTGCCGAGTACATTCACGGCGCGGCTCAATACGTTGCTGCTCGCCTTGGTCGCCATGGGCGGAACCAGCTTGCTGTTGGCATTGCTCACGCGCTGGGTGCTTGGCTTGTTCTTGCTCAAGGAAGCAGAAACATGGGATTTCGGGGTGTAGCCGTTGACGTTGGGAAGACGTTGCTCACGATTGGTGGCGTGGGCGGCCAGTGGCAATAATAGGCAAAGGGTCAGCCATGTCTTGAAAAATGGACGCATTAGGCAAGGCTCTTAAAGGTTAGCGCGCAACTTTATAACAGCTTTTTTCGCGTTCCTGAGGCCGTTTGTCGATTCGAAAGTCGCTACGAACCCCGCACAATTGCGACAAATTGACCCGATTGTCCGACAGAACCCCGACACCACGGGGGTTTGCTTGGTTCAGGTCGCTCAAGACCGCTTGTCGGCGAGACACAAAAAAGTCACAAAAAATCCGAAAAAATTTATCTATCGAGGCAAAGAGGCCATTCATGAACAGCTATCAACAGGACGCCATCCGGGATACCCACAGCAAAGTCATTGGCTATCTGCTGTGGATTTTCGGTTTCACGGGCGCCCACCGCTTCTATTACGGCAAGCCGGTCACCGGCACGATCTGGTTCTTCACCTTTGGCCTGTTGGGCATCGGCTGGTTGATCGACCTGTTCCTGATCCCGGCCATGGATCGCGAAGCGGACCTGCGGTTTACCCCGGGGCCTATCGAATACACCGTGGCGTGGATCCTGCTGACGTTTCTCGGGGTGCTGGGCGTACACCGGATGTATCAGGGCAAGTGGATCAGCGGGATTATTTACCTGCTGACCGGCGGGGTGTTTTTTCTCGGGGTGCTGTATGACTTCTGGACGCTGAACGATCAGGTGTCGATTCGTAATGCGCAGAAGCGGGGGGCTTTTCAGTAAGACCGAGTCGCCTGTATCGCGAGCAAGCTCGCTCCCACATTGGATCGAGGTGTTCACACATCATGTGTTCACCGAAGATCCCCCTGTGGGAGCGAGCTTGCTCGCGATAGGAACGGCGCGGTATCAGGCCTGGTGGGTTATCCGCCCATCCATCAAGGTGTAGCGCACCACCCCCGGCAGGCTGTGACCGAGGAACGGGCAGTTGTCGCCCTTGGAGCGCCAGGTTTCCCCCGCCACGGTGGACGCGGCTGGGTCGAACAGCACCAGGTCCGCCGCTGCGCCTGCCGTCAGTTTGCCAGCTGGCAATTGCAGCGCCTGGGCCGGGCCGGCGCTCAGGCGGGCCAGCAAGGTCGGCAGGTCCAGCAAGCCGTCTTCCACCAGGGTCAGGGCCAGCGGCAGCAGCAGTTCGACGCTGCTGATGCCCGGCTCGGTGGCGCCGAACGGTGCCAGCTTGGCATCGCGTTCGTGGGGTTGGTGATGGCTGGAGATGGCCGAGATTACCCCGGATTTCACCGCCTCGCGCAAGCCATCGCGGTCGGCACGGGTGCGCAGCGGTGGCTGGACGTGATAGACGCTGTTGAAGTCGATCAGCGCTTCATCGGTCAGGATCAGCTGGTACAGCGCCACATCGGCGGTGACCGGCAGGCCACGGGCCTGGGCCTGGGCGATCAACGCCGCGCCGCGGGCGCTGGTCAGTTGGCTGAAGTGCGCGCGTACGCCGCTTTGCTCCACCAACAGCAGGTCCCGAGCCAGGGCCACGGTCTCGGCGGTTTCCGGAATGCCCGGCAGGCCGAGGAAACTGGCGGTCGGGCCTTCGTGGGCCAGGCCACCTTCGGCCAGGTCATGGTCCTGTGAGTTGAAGATCACCGTCAGGCCGAAGGTCGCCGCGTATTCCAGGGCGCGGCACAGGGTACGGGTGTTGCGAAAACTGTTCAGGCCGTTGCCGAACGCCACGCAACCGGCGTCGCGCAGGGCGATGAGTTCGGCCAGTTGCTCGCCGTCGAGGCCTTTGCTCAGTGCGCCGATGGGGAAGACCTTGGTGTTGCCGGCTTCGCGGGCGCGATCGAGGATCAGTTCGGCCACGGCCGAGGTGTCCAGTACCGGTTTGGTCTGTGGCGGACAGCACAGGCTGGTCACGCCACCGGCGGCGGCGGCCCGGGTTTCGCTGACGATGCTGCCTTTACGGCTGTAGCCGGGTTCGCGCAGGGCGACGTTCAGGTCCACCAGGCCAGGGGCGGCCACCAGGCCATGGGCGTCGAGGACCTCGACGGCCACGAAGCCGACCGGAGCGGCGCCGAGGGCGACGATCTTGCAGGCATCGATATGGATGTCGGTCACTTGATCCAGGCCACTGGCTGGATCGATCACGCGTGCGCCGAGAATGCTGAGCTTCACTGGGCGTTCTCCTGGTCGAATTGGCGCTGGGCCGTTTGCCCGCTCATGGCCATGGACAGCACGGCCATGCGGATGGCGATGCCGTAGGTCACCTGGTTGAGGATCACCGAGTGCGGACCGTCGGCCACCGCCGACTCGATTTCCACGCCGCGGTTGATCGGCCCCGGGTGCATGACGATGGCGTCCGGCTTGGCCCCGGCCAGGCGGGCGGTGGTCAGGCCGAACAGGCGGTAGAACTCGCCTTCGCTGGGCAGCAGGCCGCCGGTCATGCGCTCGCGTTGCAGGCGCAGCATGATCACCACGTCCACATCCTTGAGGCCTTCGGTCATGTCGGTGTAGACCTTCACGCCGTATTGCTCGACGCCGATGGGCAGCAGGGTTTTTGGCGCGATCACGCGGATGTCCGGGCAACCGAGGGTCTTGAGGGCCAGCATGTTCGAGCGGGCCACGCGCGAGTGCAGGATGTCGCCGACGATGGCCACCGACAGGTTCTCGAAGCTGCCCTTGTGCCGACGGATAGTCAGCATGTCCAGCATGCCCTGGGTCGGGTGGGCGTGACGGCCGTCGCCGCCGTTGATGATCGCCACCTGTGGGCACACATGTTCGGCGATGAAGTGCGCGGCGCCGGAATCACCGTGACGCACGACGAACATGTCGGCGGCCATGGCTTCGAGGTTGCGCAGGGTGTCGAGCAGGGTTTCGCCCTTGCTCGCCGAGGATGTCGACACGTTGAGGGTGATCACGTCCGCCGACAGCCGCTGGGCCGCCAGTTCGAAGGTGGTACGGGTGCGGGTGGAGTTTTCGAAGAACACGTTGCACACGGTCTTGCCGCGCAGCAACGGGACTTTCTTCACCGCCCGGGCACCGACCTCGAGGAACGAGTCGGCGGTGTCGAGGATTTCCGTCAGCAGCTCGCGGCGCAGGCCGTCGAGGGACAGGAAGTGCCGCAGCTGGCCCTGATCGTTGAGCTGCAGCGGGCGCTTGGTTTCGAGAGGCGTCATCGCGATGGACTCTTACAAGGGCAGTTAAAGGGCAAGGTCTTGCAGTTCGAGTTGCAGCGGCGACGGGCCGGAGAGCTTGACTCGCTCATGGGCGGCCAGCGTCAACGTCGCGCCGACCACGTTCGGACGGATCGGCAGCTCGGCGGCGTCCAGGTCCAGCAGGCACACCAGCGTCACGCTGGCCGGTCGGCCATAGTCAAACAATTCGTTCATGGCGGCGCGGATGGTCCGGCCGCTCATCAGCACGTCGTCGATCAAGACCAGGTGCTGGCCTTCGATCTCGAAGGGCAGGGCCGAGGGGCGTACTTGCGGGTGCAGGCCGTTCTGGCTGAAGTCGTCGCGGTAGAAAGACACGTCCAATGTGCCCAGCGGCGAGGGATTACCCAGTTGTTCGAGCAAGGCCTGGGCGACCCAGACGCCGCCGGTGCGAATACCGATGTAGCGCGGTTCGCTGATGCCGCGTTGTTCCAGGTGTGCCGTGAGACGAATCGCCATCTGGCTGATCAGTTCGGCAGGATTGGGCAGGCTCATGCTGGCTCCTTCAGGTTCCCGGGCCGGTGGTGAGTGGCGCGGCTTATCGCTAAAAGAAAGCGCCTTGGCGGCGCTTTCAAAAATCAGGTTTCAAACAAGGCGGCGTTGGCATCGAGCCAGCCTTGCAACAGCAGGGCGGCGGCGATGGCGTCCACCGGGTTGTCGCGGTAACTGCCTTTCTGCCCGCCGCGCACCAGGCGCTCGCCCTTGGCCTCGAAGGTGGTCAGGCGCTCGTCATGGGTATAGAAGGGCAGGTTGTAGCGACCATTGAGCCGGCGGGCGAACTTTTCGGCGCGCAGGCACATGTCGCTGGGCGTGCCGTCCATGTTCAGCGGCAGGCCGACCACCACGGCGTCGGGTTTCCATTCCTTGATCAGCGCTTCGACCTGGTTCCAGTCGGGAATGCCGTTCTGCGCCTTCAATGTGCACAGCTCGCGGGCCTGGCCGGTGATGACCTGGCCGACCGCGACGCCGATCTGTTTGGTGCCGTAGTCGAAACCCAGCAGCAAGCGCAGGGCCATCAGGCGTGTCCCGCCTGGCTGGTGAGCAGGCTGAGGTTGACCCCGAGCCGACTGGCCGCCGCTTCCAGGCGCAGTTCGCTGCTGGTGTTGAACAGGATATCGGCGTCGAACGGGCAGGTCAGCCAGGCATTGTCGGCCAGCTCGGCTTCCAGTTGCCCGGCTTCCCAACCAGCATAGCCGAGGGCGATCAGGCTTTTTTCCGGGCCTACACCGTCGGCGATGGCGAACAGCACGTCCTGGGACGTGGACAGCGACACGCCATTCAGGTCCACGGTGGCCTGGTAGGTCGGTCCCGACGGATGGAGCACGAAACCGCGATCGGTCTGCACCGGGCCACCGATGAAAATCGGCACGTGCTGGCACAGGATTGGCGGTTCGATGTCGGGACGCAACTGCTCAAGAATGTCCGCCAGGTTCAGTTCCTGCGGGCGATTGATCACCAGCCCCATGGCGCCATTGGCCGTGTGCTCGACGATGTAGGTCAAGGTATGGGCAAAGTGCGGATCAGCCATGTGCGGCATGGCAATCAGGAAATGATGCTTGAGGTAGGTGGGGCTGACGTTTTTCATAGGCGCTAGTGTGGCGGCCGAGGGGCGAACTGACAAGCTGGGGATGTGCAAGAAGTCCCCCGATCTGGCTGGCGACACCGATCAAATGTGGGAGCGGGCTTGCTCGCGAAGGGGCCCGTGCAACCGACAGATCTATTGCGGCAGGACCGCCGTCTTCGCGGGCAAGCCCGCTCCCACAAGGGATCTGCGGCGGGCGCAGAGGTTATGTCCGGCACAAACCCGTGATCAATTGCTCGAAAGCCTATCGCCACGGGCAAACTTCCAGGTGCGGATGATTTCCAGCCGGTCGATGTCCGACAAATCCCCGGTAAACGGCGCGAACGGCGCAGCCAGGCGCACGATCCGCTGGGCGGCCTGGTCCAGCAGCGGCTGGCCGGAGGACTCCAGCACCAGCACTTCATACAGCGAGCCGTCGCGGTTGATCGAGACCATCAGCCGCAGGTTGCCGTAGATCTGTTTGCGCCGGGCTTCGTCGGGGTAGTTGAGGTTGCCGATACGCTCGACCTTCTTGCGCCACTCGTCCTTGTACCAGGCGCCCTTGTCGCGCATGGTCGAGGCGGCGCTCAGGCGATGGATGCGCGGGCGTTTGGCATACAGCTGTTGCTCCTGGGCCAGTTCGGCTTCCAGGCTGGCGATGTCGCTGGACAGCTGGGAACTGTCGAAAGTGGGCGCCGGGGCCTTGGGCTTGGGATCGGGCTTGACCTCTTCCTTGACCGGGGCTTTCTTCGGTTTCGGCGCCACGGTGGTCACGGCGGCCTTGGGCGCCGTTTCCTGCACTTCGGGCTTGGCGGCCGGCGGCGGGGTGACTTTCTGTACCGTATTGTCCTGGAACGGCGCGATCTCGGTGGTCTTGGGAATCGCCTTCTTTTCCAGGGTGCCACTGCCTTGCTGGTTTTCCTGGGCCAGGAAATCCGCCTTCGCCGGCTTCGTTTCGCTCTTGAAGGTGGCCAGGGTGATTTCCAGTGTCTGGCTGATCTGCTTGGGTTCGACCGTGGCAAACCCGACGCCCAGCAGTAGGGCCAGGTGGATCAGCGCCGCCAGGAACAGGGTAAAACCGAGGCGATCGGCCGGGCGCACGCCACGATGGGCGAGCTCTTGGGGCAGATCGGACGGGAGTGTCATGGCAGCAAAACCAACATCGCGTTTTTCAGGCCCGGCATGATAACGCAATGTTGGTTTTTAGCTGCAAGCTTCAAGCTGCAAGCGACAAGCTGTACGTCGCCCGTATCAAACTTGCCGCTTGAAGCTTATCGCTTGCAGCTGCTTCTCTATCGCCTCCATCAGCATCCCGCCGATGTCGGTGCCAAAGGCGTTGTCGATTTCGCGGATGCAGGTCGGGCTGGTGACGTTGATTTCCGTCAGGTGCTCGCCGATCACGTCCAGGCCCACGAACAGCAGGCCTTTCTCGCGCAGGGTCGGGCCAACCTGGGCGGCGATCCAGCGGTCCTTCTCGGTCAACGGACGGGCTTCGCCACGACCGCCGGCCGCCAGGTTGCCCCGGGTTTCACCGGCGGCCGGGATGCGCGCCAGGCAATAATCCACCGGTTCGCCGTCGATCATCAGGATGCGCTTGTCGCCATCGACGATGGCCGGCAGGTAACCCTGGATCATGATCTGCTGCTTGCCGTGCAAGGTCAGGGTTTCCAGGATCACCGACAGGTTCGGGTGGCCGGCGGTGTGCCGGAAGATCGAGGAGCCGCCCATGCCGTCCAGGGGCTTGAGGATCACGTCGCCGTGGTGGTCGGCGAATTCGCGCAACACGTCCGGGCGACGGCTGACGATGGTCGGCGGCGTGCACTGCGGGAACAGCGTGGCGAACAGCTTTTCGTTGCAGTCGCGCAGGCTCTGGGGCTTGTTGACCACCAGTACGCCAGCGTTTTCAGCCTGCTCCAGCAGGTAGGTGGAGTACACGAACTCCATGTCGAACGGCGGATCCTTGCGCATCAGGATCACATCCAGGTCGCTCAGCAGCGCATCGCTTTCATCGCCCAGCTCAAACCACTTCTCGGGGTTGGCGAAGACTTTCAGCGGTTTCATCCGCGCCCGCGCCTGGCCTTCGGCCTGGTAGAGGTCGCGCTGCTCCATATAGAACAGGTCCCAGCCGCGCTTTTGAGCGGCCAGCAGCATGGCCAGCGAGCTATCCTTTTTATAGGAAATGCTGGCGATAGGGTCCATGACAATGCCAACGCGTACGCTCATGGCTTGGTTCCTCGAAAATTTGATAGGCACAAATGGCGTGAAAAAGTGGCGTCAGAGTGGCGCCCGGAAGATTGGCGGTCAAGGAAAAACCACCGCGCCGAGTGGCCGATAGATCGGCGATGGAGACTGTGCTAAAAAGGCTGCCATGTGACGTGCGGGCCTTGAACATCAAGGGTTTGCGCTGTCGTTCACTCTTAAGCGTTAAAAACCGGTCCGCAGTGGCAATGGCAGAGCATCTTACGCAGCAGCAACCCAGCACCTTGAAGGTCATGGTCATCGACGATTCGAAGACCATCCGCCGCACCGCCGAAACCTTGTTGCGCAACGTGGGGTGCGAGGTGATCACGGCCGTGGACGGTTTCGATGCCCTGGCCAAGATTGCCGATCATCATCCGGGCATTATCTTTGTCGACATCATGATGCCGCGCCTGGACGGTTACCAGACCTGCGCCCTGATCAAGAACAACAGCGCGTTCAAGGCGACACCGGTGATCATGCTGTCGTCCCGGGACGGGCTGTTCGACAAGGCCAAGGGGCGCATCGTCGGCTCCGATCAGTTTTTGACCAAGCCGTTCAGCAAGGAAGAACTGCTGGGTGCGATACAGGCCCATGTCCCGGGCTTTGCCGCTGTCCAGCCGCACCAGGCACATTAATGACGCTCGGCCAACGGGCCTGGGGTCAACAAAAAAATGGGGAACACCATGGCACGTATCCTGATCGTCGATGATTCGCCGACCGAAATGTACAAACTGACCGGCATGCTGGAAAAGCACGGCCACGAGGTCCTGAAGGCTGAAAACGGCGCCGACGGTGTGGCCCTGGCCCGCCAGGAACGACCCGATGCCGTGTTGATGGACATCGTCATGCCCGGCCTCAACGGTTTCCAGGCCACGCGCCAGTTGACCAAGGACCCGGACACTGGCCACATCCCGGTCATCATCATCACCACCAAGGACCAGGAAACCGACAAGGTCTGGGGCACGCGCCAGGGCGCGAAGGACTACCTGACCAAACCGGTGGACGAAGAAACCCTGATCGCGACCCTGAACAAAGTGCTGGCGGGTTGACGGCGCGGCCATGAGCCCATCCCTGACCGCCTTCGAGCTGCTGCTGCAGATCGATCGGCGCTGCCGGTTGCTGGGGGCCGACCTGCCATCCCAGCCGACCCATCGCGCCGGTTGGAGCGGCATCGGTTTTCGCCTGGGCGAACACTGGTACGTGGCGCCCATGGGCGAAGTCAGCGAAGTGCTGCACGAGCCGCGTTACACGCATTTGCCCGGGGTCAAGCCATGGGTGCGTGGCGTGGCTAACCTGCGTGGGCGCTTGTTGCCGTTGATGGACCTGAGCGGCTTCTTCGGTCACGAGCTGTCGACCGTGCGCAAACAGCGCCGGGTACTGGTGGTGGATCACGACGAGGTGTTCACCGGGTTGCTGGTGGACGAGGTCCTCGGGTTGCAACATTTCGCCCAGGACAGCCTGGAGCCGACCCCGGTGGACGCCCTCGGCGGCCCGGAGTCGGCGTTCGTCAAGGGGCGCTTTCGCGGCGAGCGACAGTGGCAGGTGTTCAGCCCGTTTGCGTTGACGCGATCACCGGGGTTCATGGATGTGGCGATTTAACAGGCCGTAAATGCGGCCCCTGTGGGAGCGAGCTTGCTCGCGATGGCGCCAGTGCAGTCAACATTGATGCAAGCTGTACCGTCGCTATCGCGAGCAAGCTCGCTCCCACATTGGAATGGCGGTGGGTTGGGGTTTTGGGCAGCACAGGCGAGGACCGATGATCAAAGCAAAAACAGGCAAGCCACTGGAAGCGTCGCGCAGTCGTTCGCAGATCATCGTGCTGTTCGTCGCGTTGATTGTCTTCATCATGCTGCTGTTCGCCAATTTCGCTTACCTCAACACCCAGTCCACCTACGATAAGCAGTACATTGGCCACGCCGGTGAACTGCGGGTGTTGTCCCAGCGTATCGCCAAGAACGCCACCGAAGCTGCCGCCGGCAAGGCTGCGGCGTTCAAGTTGTTGAGCGATGCGCGCAATGATTTTGCCCAGCGCTGGGGCTACCTGAAGCAGGGCGACCCGGTGACCGGCCTGCCGCCGGCCCCCGCCACCCTGCGTCCGCAGATGCGTGCCGTGCAGTTGGACTGGGAGCGCCTGCTGCAGAACACCGACGCCATCCTCTCCAGCGAGCAGACCGTGTTGTCGCTGCATCAGGTGGCGGCAACCCTGGCTGAAACCGTGCCGCAGTTGCAGGTCGAGTACGAAAAAGTCGTCGAGATTCTGCTGCAGCGTGGCGCGCCCGCCGCCCAGGTGGCCATGGCCCAGCGTCAGTCGCTGCTGGCCGAGCGGATTCTCGGCGCGGTGAACACCGTGCTGGCCGGGGACGAGAACGCCAGCCAGGCCGCCGACACCTTTGGCCGCGACGCCGCGCGTTTCGGCCAGGTGCTCAATGGCATGCTGCAAGGTGACCCGGCCTTGAAGATCTCCCAGGTCCAGGACCGCGACGCCCGGGCACGCCTGGCCGAGATCAGCGAGCTGTTCGAGTTTGTCTCGGGGTCGGTGGACGAAATCCTCGAAACCTCCCCGGAGCTGTTCAAGGTCCGCGAATCGGCCGGCAACATCTTCAACCTGTCGCAAACCCTGCTCGACGAGGCCTCGCACTTGGCCACGGCCTTCGAGAACCTGGCCGGTGGGCGCGCGGTCAACAGCATCGGCGGCTATGTGCTGGGCCTGCTGGCGCTGATGTCGATCATCCTGATCGGGCTGGTGATGGTCCGCGAAACCAACCGCCAGCTGCGGGAGACGGCGGAAAAGAACGAGCGTAACCAGAACGCGATCATGCGTTTGCTGGACGAAATCGAAGACCTGGCCGACGGCGACTTGACCGTCACCGCTTCGGTGACCGAAGACTTCACCGGCACCATCGCCGATTCCATCAATTACTCGGTGGATCAACTGCGCGATCTGGTCGCCACCATCAACCTCACCGCCGGCCAGGTCGCCGCCGCCGTGCAGGAAACCCAGGCCACGGCGATGCACCTGGCCCAGGCTTCCGAGCACCAGGCCCAGCAAATTTCCGAAGCTTCGACTTCAATTAATGAAATGGCCCAGTCTATCGACCAGGTGTCGGCCAATGCCGCCGAGTCGTCCGCAGTGGCCGAGCGTTCGGTGGAAATTGCCAACAAGGGCAACGAGGTGGTGCACAACACCATTCATGGCATGGACAACATTCGCGAGCAGATCCAGGACACCGCCAAGCGCATCAAGCGCCTGGGTGAGTCGTCCCAGGAAATTGGCGACATTGTCAGCCTGATCGACGACATCGCCGACCAGACCAACATCCTGGCCCTCAACGCCGCCATCCAGGCGTCCATGGCCGGTGATGCCGGGCGCGGGTTCGCGGTGGTGGCCGATGAAGTGCAACGCCTGGCCGAGCGGTCTTCGGCGGCGACCCGGCAAATCGAAACCCTGGTACGGGCGATCCAGGCCGACACCAACGAAGCGGTGATTTCCATGGAACAGACCACCACCGAAGTGGTGCGCGGTGCGCGACTGGCCCAGGACGCCGGCGTCGCCCTGGAAGAGATCGAAGGTGTGTCCAAGACCCTGGCGGCGCTGATCCAGAGCATTTCCAACGCGGCGCAGCAACAGACCACCTCGGCGGGGCAGATTTCCTTGACCATGAACGTGATCCAGCAGATCACCACGCAGACCTCATCCGGCTCTACCGCCACCGCCGAAAGCATCGGCAACCTGGCGAAAATGGCCAGCCAACTGCGCCGCTCGGTGTCGGGTTTTACCTTGCCGGCCGCACCTGTGGCGGATGAAGACAAAGTGTGATGGTGGTGAAGATCATCTGTGGCGAGGGGATTTATCCCCGCTGGGGCGCGAAGCGGCCTCCGACAATACACAGGCCAGCATTTATGTCCCAGACTGGCTATTTTGGGACTGCTAAGCAGTCCAACGGGGATGAATCCCCTCGCCACAGGGTGGATTTGTACCCTTGGCATGTCACAGTTGATTTGGAGTGGTTATGGGTGATCGGCACGACTATGTGGCCCTGGAATGGGTCAAGGGCGAGATTGCCGAAACGCTGAAGCAGGCCCATCTGGCCCTCAACCGCCTGGTGGACGATCCGCAGGCGTCGGATGCCCTCGGGCAATGCCTGGCCTGCATTCATCAGGTCCACGGCGGCTTGCAGATGGTCGAATTCTACGGCGCGGCATTGCTGGCCGAGGAGATGGAACAGCTGTGCGCCGCCCTGCAGGACAACCGCATCGTTCATCGCGACGAAGCCATCAGCCTGTTGAGCCAGGCCTTGGGGCAGTTGCCGATTTACCTGGACCGTATCCAAAGCGCCCGTCGCGACCTGCCGCTGGTGGTGCTGCCGCTGATCAACGACCTGCGCAGCGCCCGCGGCGAGAGCCTGTTGTCGGAAACCAGCCTGTTCAGCCCCGAGCTGCCGGATATCGCGCCGCTCAGCGACGAGGCCTTGAAGCGCCTCAAACCGGCGGACCTGCCAGGCACCTTGCGTAAGTTGCGCCAGACCCTGCAAGTGGCCCTGGTCGGCCTGCTGCGTGAACAGGATGACACCACCCATCTCGGTTACCTGGCCAAAGTCTTCCTGCGCCTGGAGGGCTTGTGCGCCGGGGCGCCGCTCAATGCCCTGTGGCAGGTGGCTTCGGCGCTGGTCGAGGGCATGCGCGACGGGCGCATCGCCAACAGCCCGGCGTTGCGCAGCCTGTTCAAGGAAGCCGACAAGGAACTCAAGCGCCTGCTGGACCAAGGCATGCCCGGCATCAATCAACCGGCACCGCCACACCTGCTCAAGAGCTTGTTGTTCTATATTGCCAAGGCCGAACAACCCAGCGGGCAGATGCAGATCATGAAAGAACGCTACTCACTGGACGACGCGCTGCCTGACAGCGCCATGGTCGACGAAGAGCGGGCACGCCTGGCCGGGCCCGACCGCGATGCCATGCGCTCGGTACTCGCCGCGCTCTGCGAAGAGCTGGTGCGGGTCAAGGAGCGCCTCGACCTGTTCGTGCGCAGCGACCGTCAGCACGCTTCGGAGCTGGACAGCCTGCTGGCGCCCCTGCGGCAGATCGCCGACACCCTGGCGGTGCTCGGTTTCGGCCAGCCGCGCAAGGTCATCATCGATCAACTGGCGGTGGTGCTGAGCCTCGCCCAGGGGCAGCGCGAGCCGGATGACGCGACCCTCATGGACGTCGCCGGGGCCTTGCTCTATGTCGAGGCGACCCTGGCCGGCATGGTCGGCACCGTCGAGCCCGAGAGCCGCGAAGACACCCACCTGCCCACCACCGACCTGACCCAGATCCACCAGATCGTCATCAAAGAGGCCCACACCTGCCTGCAACAGGCCAAGGACATGATCGTCGACTACATCGACGCCGACTGGAACAGCGAGCAACTGCAAGCCTTGCCGGCGCTGTTGACCCAGGTCCGTGGCGCGCTGGCGATGATCCCCCTGAGCCGTGCCGCCAGCCTGGTGGAGGCCTGCAACGGGTTCATCCGCGAGCATTTGTTACTGGAGCACGCCCAGCCGGGTTGGGAAGAACTCGACCACCTGGCCGACGTGATCACCGGCCTCGAATACTACCTGGAGCGTTTGAGCGAAGACCCGGAAACCCCCGGCGAACCTCTGCTGGACGTGGTGGAGCGGAGCCTGGCCGCGCTCGGCTATTTCCCCGACGAAGCTCGGGTGCCCTTGCTCGACGATGTGCTGAGCCCCAACGAAGCCCAGCTGATGCAGGACTTGCAGGAGCTGGATGACCCACAGACCGTGCAGTCCCTGGCCCAAGTGCTGGCCAGTCCGGTCTCGGCGGTCAACCCTCCCGCCAGGAACACCCCGGGCAGCCTGCTGCCGCCGCCGGTGGATGAGCATCCGGTGGATGATGAGTTGCGCGAGGTCTTTCTCGAAGAAACCGGCGAGGTGCTGGATGTCCTGCGTGAGTACCTGCCGCGCTGGACGGCTCACCCTGACGACCAGGGTGCCCTGAGTGAACTGCGCCGGGCCTTCCATACCCTCAAGGGCAGCGGCCGGATGGTCCGGGCGCTGGTGCTGGGTGAGCTGGCCTGGGCCGTGGAAAACCTGCTCAATCGGGTGCTGGAACGCAGCGTCGAACCCGATGCGTCGGTCCGACAGTTGATCGACGAAACGGTGCAGTTGCTCCCTGATCTGGTAACTGAATTCGCCGCCCATCGCCAGCGCCAGCGTGACGATGTCGACCGTCTGGCCGTCCGCGCCCATGCCCTTGCCAGGGGACGCGATGAAGACGAAGACGTACAGGACGTGGCGGCCCTCGATCCGCTGCTGCTGAAGATCTTCGACAACGAAGCCCAGGGTCACCTCACCAGCCTCAATCGCTTCCTCGACCAGGCCGCCGACCACCTGCCATTACAGGCTAGCGACGAATTGCAGCGGGCCTTGCACACCCTCAAGGGCAGCGCCTCGATGGCCGGTGTTTTGCCCATCGCCGAGCTGGCCGGTGCGCTGGACGAGCTGGCCCGGGAATACAAAGCACACCTGATCGCCCTCGACCTGGATGAGGTCGAACTGCTGCTGGAGGCCGGAGGCCTGCTACGCCGGGGCCTGCGCCAGTTGCACAGCGCGCCGCTGGCGCCAATCCCCGGCGCCGAGGAGCTGATCCAGCGCGCCCAAGCGCTGTTGGCCGAACGTCTGCAAGCGGCCCTCAGCGCACCCAACAAAGGGCTGCGGACCAAGCGCGACCCACAACTGATCAACAACTTCCTGGCCCAGGGCATGGACATCCTGCTGGACGCCGAAAGCCTGTTGCAGCGTTGGCAGCAGCACCCGGGCGAAGGCCAGGAACTGAGTGCGCTGCTGGATGAGCTGACCACCCTCGGCGAAGGCGCACACCTGGCCGACCTGCACCCGGTGGACGAACTCTGCGAAGCCCTGCTTGACCTCTACGGCGCGGTGGAAGAAAGCAGCCTGACGGTCAGCGACACGTTTTTCCAGGAAGCGCAGCGCGCCCATGAAGCCCTGATCGACATGCTCGATGAGCTGGCGGCCGGGCAACATGTGCATGCGCAACCCGAACGGGTGCAGGCCCTGCGCAACCTGCTCGAGACCAGTCTCGACCCAGCGGCCACCGGCCTGATCCGCAGCGACGGCAGCCGCACCCTGAGCATCCGCGAACTGGGCAATGCGACGGCTGAACTCGAACGCAGCGCCCCCGCCGCGACCTCGGTGGACGACGACATCGCTTCGATCTTTCTCGAAGAAGCCCAGGACATCCTCGAAAGCGCCGCCCAGGCCCTGCAACGCTGGCTGGCCGACCCGGACAATGGCGCGCCGCTGTCCTCGTTGCAGCGTGACCTGCACACCCTCAAGGGCGGTGCGAAGATGGCGGACGTGCGGCCGGTGAGCGATCTGGCCCAGGAGCTGGAAAACCTTTATGAAGGGTTGGTGGACCGCCGCTACAGCCATAGCGAAGAACTGGCGCAACTGCTCAACAGCAGCCACGAACGCCTCGACCTGTTGCTCGGGCAGTTGCAGCAGGGCCAGCCGTTGGGCGATCCCGTTGCCCTGATCGACGCCATTCGCCGGTTCCGTCAGGACAAGACGAACACAACGGAGGCGAACGGGACGGCCCAGGCCGATGCGGCCGGGCATGATCCCGAACTGCTGGAGATCTTCCTCGAAGAAGGTTTCGACATCCTCGACAGCTCTGGCGCGGCGCTGCTGCGTTGGCAGGAAGAACCGTCGAACCGCCAGGCCGTGGAAACCCTGTTGCGGGATTTGCACACCCTCAAGGGCGGCGCGCGGATGGTGGAAATCGTGCCCATCGGCGACCTGGCCCATGAGTTGGAAAACCTTTATGAAGGGTTGGCGGCGGGCCTGCTTCAGCCGACCCCGGCGCTGTTCAGTTTGTTGCAAAGCAGCCATGACCGAATCGCCCAGATGCTCGACGCAGTGCGCGCTGGCCAGCCGTGCCCGTTGGCGGACCGGCTGATCGCGCAGATCCAGGCGGTGAATCATCCGCAGGCGCGCGAGATACCCCCAGCTGTCGCTGCCCCGGAACTTGCTCCGCCTGCGGCCCCGACGCCCGCGCCCGCCAAAACCGAGCCCACCGCACCGAGCGACGGTGCGGACATGGTCAAGGTTTCCGCCGAATTGCTTGATGACCTGGTGAACCTGGCCGGGGAAACGTCGATCTTCCGCGGACGCATCGAGCAGCAGGTCAACGATGCGCGGGTGGCGTTGGGCGAGATGGAAACCACCATCGAACGGATGCGTGACCAGTTGCGCCGCCTGGATACCGAAACCCAGGGGCGGATTCTCAGTCGCCAGCAGGTGGAGGCCGAGCGCCTGGGCTATGAAGAATTCGACCCGCTGGAAATGGACCGCCATTCCCAGTTGCAGCAGTTGTCCCGGGCACTGTTCGAATCCGCCTCGGACCTGCTCGACCTCAAGGAAACCCTCGACCGCAGCAACCACGATGCAGAGAATCTGCTGCAACAGCAGGGGCGCATCAACACCGAACTGCAGGAAGGCCTGATGCGTACGCGCATGGTGCCGTTCGAGCGCATGTTGCCGCGCCTCAAGCGCATCGTGCGGCAAGTGGCGCAGGAACTGGGCAAGGACGTGGAGTTCGTGGTCGACAATGCCGAAGGCGAGATGGACCGCAACGTGCTCGAACGCATGGCCGCGCCGCTGGAACACATGCTGCGCAACGCCGTCGACCACGGCCTGGAACCGGCCGACGTGCGCATCGCCGCTGGCAAGCCGGCCCGGGGACGCATCAGCCTCGACCTGTCCCGGGAAGGTGGCGACATCATTTTCGACATCCGCGACGACGGTGCCGGGGTCCCGCTGGACGCAGTGCGGCGCAAGGCGATCAAGCGTGGCTTGCTGTCACCGGACAGCGACATGAATGATCGTGACGTGCTGCAGTTCATCCTGCAGCCGGGGTTCTCCACCGCCGAAAAAATCACCCAGATCTCCGGGCGTGGTGTCGGCATGGACGTGGTCCATGAAGAAGTGCGGCAACTGGGCGGCAGCATGGTCATCGATTCCACGCCGGGGCAAGGCGTGCATTTCCGCATCCGCCTGCCATTTACCGTGGCAGTCAACCGCGCGCTGATGGTGCAGTGTCATGACGACCAGTACGCGATTCCGCTGAACACCATCGAAAGCATCGTCCGGGTATTGCCGGCCGAGCTGGACGGCTATTACCAGATCGATCCGCCGACCTATACCTACGCCGGGCAGCGTTATGAGCTGTGCTACCTGGGTGAGCTGCTGAAAACCGGTGCCCGCCCTAAACTGCTGGGCCAGAGCCAACCGTTGCCGGTGCTGCTGATGCAGTGCAACGAGCGGCATATCGCGGTGCAGGTGGACGCCACCGCCGGGACCCGGGAAATCGTGGTCAAGAGCCTCGGCCCGCAGTTCTCGGCGGTGCAAGGCCTGTCCGGGGCGACCATCCTGGGGGACGGCCGGGTGGTATTGATCCTCGACCTGCTGGCGCCGATCCGCGCCATGCCCAGCCACGCACCGCGCCGCCCGACGACGGAAGGCGAGGGTGAGCATCAGCGACCGTTGCTGGTGCTGGTAGTGGACGATTCGGTGACGGTGCGCAAAGTCACCAGCCGCCTGTTGGAGCGCCATGGCATGCACGTCCTCACCGCCAAGGACGGCGTGGACGCCATGGCGCTGCTGGCCGAACACGCCCCGGACCTGATGCTGCTGGACATCGAAATGCCGCGCATGGACGGCTTCGAAGTGGCCACCCAAGTGCGCAACGACCCGCGCCTGGCGCACCTGCCGATCATCATGATCACCTCCCGCACCGGCCAGAAACATCGCGACCGGGCCATGGCCATCGGCGTCAATGACTACCTGGGCAAGCCGTACCAGGAATCGGTGCTGCTCGACAGCATCGCCCACTGGAGCAAGACCCATGCATGAATATCGCACCCACCACCTCACCGGGTTGCTGCTGCCCCTGGCTGACCGGCACCTGGTGCTGCCCAACGTGGCTGTGGCCGAGTTGATCGACTACCAGAGCAGCGCCTTCGACATGGACACCCCGCCGTGGTTTCTCGGCTGGGTGAGCTGGCGTGAACGGCAAATCCCGCTGCTGAGCTTCGAATCGGCCTGCGGTCAGAAAACCGTGATCGGCGAGCGAGTGCGCATCGTCGTCCTCAACGCCCTGGGCGGACGGCCGGAGCTGAGGTTCATTGCGCTGTTGGTGCAGGGCATCCCGCGGTCCTACAAGCTCGACACCCAGTTGAGCTACGTCGACGTGCCGCTGTGCGGGTTGGAGCAGGCGGCGGTGCAGGTGGGGGAACATGTGGCGAAGGTGCCGGATTTGTTGGCGTTGGAGGAGTTGGTGGTGGCTGCGGGATTGGTTCGGCGGCACAAATCCTGAAGCCTATGCAGCGCCAATGTGGGAGCGAGCTGGCCTGGCAGCGGGCCAGGATTTTGTTGGTCGAGTACATATCTATTGCTGCGGTAACGGCGGCTTATGGTTCCGCCCTGACGGCGGGTCACTTTCGAAAAAGCGCGAAAGTAACCAAAGCGCTTTTGCCCCACCACTCGGTGCCTCGCCTAGGCTCGGCATGCCCGAACGCAGGCATTGCTCCGTGGGCCCGCCGCGAAGGGCCATCCATGGCCCAGCGCGGCTATCCCGGCATCCATGCCGGGATGCCCACTCCACAATGCCTGCGTTCGGCCAGCGTGGTTAACGGGGCGCCGAGATCAACGTCCGGCGCGAGGCGGCCTTATAGCCGGCCTGGCTCTTGCGGGCGGTGTTTACCAATCAGACCTGTTTGGGCTGGACCTGTGGGAGCAAAGCTTGCTCGCGAGGCGGCCTTATAGCCGACCTGTTCGCCCGGGTGTACTCAATTCCAACCAATGTGGGAGCGGGCTTGCCCGCGAAGGCGGCGGCACATTCAGTATTGATGCAAGTAGAGCCACCGCCATCGCGAGCAAGCTTTGCTCCCGCAAGATTGGCGGTGGACACTGATCTTATAAACGACCAAAAACCTGTGTGGGAGCGAGCTTGCTCGCGATGGCGGCCTGACAGCCGACCAAGGTTGTGGGAATGGTCGGACAAACTTCCTGACTCAAGCAGATTTTTCCGACGAACTCTGGCGGTTGCCGGGTGGGAAGGGCTGTCGCTAACCTTTTCCTGTCGCTGCAAATTCAGCGATCGGGCTTGGAAACCCGAAGTAGACGGCGCAAAAGCGCCCTTCATAACGTATGCTGACGGTCGTTTTTTGACCTTGCTTTCGTTATGGCGGCTGTGCGCGGGAGGCCTTCGGGTCTGCCGGGCTCGTTTACCCCGGTTTTCCAACCTGCGTACGGCTGCCACCCATTCGCTTGGAAACGAACGTGGCAGCTCCAACCAGTAAACGGAGTGTCACCCCTATGTTCAAGGTCACCCCCAATCCTCCCGAAACCGACTCCTCATCAGGCCACGCCGGCCTTGATCCGCAAAAGCTTGATGAAGCCGCCGAACGTGCCCTGAGCTTCTATCTCGACCCCAAACCTCAAACCCAAAAGAAACAACCTCCAGGCCAACTGTTCACTGTCGTGGATGACCTCGACAGCGAATGCCTCCTGGCCAACCTCAGCGAAACCCTCGCCTCCGCCAATGTCATGATTAACGAGCTGGCTTTCGACCTTGAGGGTTCGCCCCGGCATTTTGCCCTGGGCATCCAGCAGATGATCGAACTCAGTCAGTTGCTGGCCAATCGGGCGCTGGATATTGTCGACCCGCGCTAAAGTTGAACGCGTTCTTGTGGCGAGGGGATTTATCCCCGTTGGGCCGCGCAGCGGCCTCCAAGCCTGAGTTCTCGGAATGTCAGACTGCTCAGGTTACGGCTGCTGCGCAGCCCAGCAGGGACAAATCCCCTCGCTACAGAACTCGAACCCAACCACATACCCCTGTCTCTCCCAAAAAGGCCGGGCGCTACGTTAAATGCCAATCCCAACTTAATAAGTCCCAAAAAGGGACCTATCGTTCCCTTTTTGGGACTTATAGCCTTTACCATGAATCACCTCTCTCTAAGCGATGCGTTGTTCACGGCCACTCAGCAACGGGTCCTGGGCCTGTTGTTCGGTAAACCGGATCAAAGCTTCTATGCCAATGAAATTGCTCGCTGGGCTCAAGTCGGCAAGGGCAGTCTCATGCGGGAGCTGGAGCGTTTGCAAAACTCAGGGATTTTGCTGATGACTCGTCAGGGCAATCAAACCCATTACCAAGCCAATGTGCATTGCCCGATCTACGCGGAACTGTTGGGCATCGTTCAAAAAACCATGGGGATAGCCGAGCCGTTGCGCCAAGCCTTGGAGCCGTTTTCCAGGCAGTTGAGTTGGGCGTTCGTCTACGGCTCCATCGCCAAAGGCCAGGCGAATGCATCCAGTGACATAGATCTCATGCTGATCGGTGAAGGCCTGCACTACAGTGAAGTGATGGAGCGGCTTATGCCTCTGGAGGAGCAACTGGGCCGTCCTCTTAACCCTACGCTCTACACGCCCCAGGACTGGGCTGCAAAATTTGCGGCGGGTAACAGCTTCGTGGTGCGGGTAGCGCAGCAGGACAAGATCAACTTGCTGGGTGAAGACCCTTTGGAGTCCAAGGATGGGCAAGCAGGAAAGCCTGGAAAATCTGTTACGTAGCGGCAGCCTCAAAGCAGAACCGCCGGATCGCCAGGAATGCGAGGGCTTGATGCGTTCTGCAATGGACCGCCTGACAGATGCGCAAACAGTGTCTCTTTCGTTTGCCAGTCGATTCGACCTGGCGTACAACGCCGCCCATGCCGCCGCCCTTACGGCGCTACGGATGAGCGGCTATCGTTCGGACAAGCGTTATCTGGTCTTTCAGTGTCTGGTTCATACGGCGGATGTCACCAAAGTGCAGGTCCGGCTATTCGCCCATGCCATAAGCGGCGCAACCTTGCCGAGTACGAAGGCTGCATGGATGAAGATGATGCGCTTCTTACGCAACTGATTGAGAGTGCTGCAGAACTGCTCGAACGGGTTCGGCAATTGATGAGTATGAGTTGACCCTTGGCGGTCGCCGCAAATTTCCAATCCAACCCATTCCCCTGTGGGAGCGAGCTTGCTCGCGATGGCAGAGTATCAGCCGGCTCAAAGTCGACTGATCCACCGCTATCGCGAGCAAGCTCGCTCCCACAGGGGGCTGGGTCCGTTTTCCCCACCGTTACTCCAACCGTAACGATCCGCCGCTGAGCTTGATTGATGCCCTCGCCACAACACTCCTAAGGTAACCCCCACGACAGCGAACCCGTGGAGTGGTCATGACAACAACAATATCCCCCGACTCGCGCTGGACGCGGCGGCGCAGCGAAAAGCAGCGGCGTCTCGGGCTGGTGAAGGGGCTTGCCGACGGTGTGGTGTTGCCCACCGACAAGATCGTTGCAGCACTGGAAGCGTTGATCCTGCCCGGCGACCGCGTGGTGCTGGAGGGCAATAACCAGAAGCAGGCGGACTTTCTGTCGCGCTCGCTGGCGAAAGTCGATCCTTCGAAGCTGCACGATTTGCACATGATCATGCCCAGTGTCGGCCGGTCCGAGCACCTGGACCTGTTCGAACGCGGCATTGCCCGCAAGCTGGATTTTTCCTTCGCCGGCACCCAGAGCCTGCGCATCAGCCAGTTGCTGGAAGACGGCCTGTTGGAAATCGGTGCGATCCACACCTACATCGAGCTCTACGCCCGACTGGTGGTGGACCTGATTCCCAATGTGGTGCTCTCGGCTGGTTTCATGGCCGACCGCGCCGGCAATATCTACACCGGCCCCAGCACCGAAGACACGCCGGCGCTGATCGAGCCGGCGGCGTTCAGCGACGGGATTGTCATTGTCCAGGTCAACCAGTTGGTGGATGACGTCAGTGACCTGCCACGGGTGGACATCCCGGCGTCCTGGGTCGATTTCGTGGTGGTGGCCGACAAGCCGTTCTACATCGAGCCGCTGTTTACCCGCGACCCGCGCCACATCAAGCCTGTGCATGTGCTGATGGCGATGATGGCGATCCGCGGAATCTACGAAAAGCACAACGTCCAGTCCCTCAATCACGGCATCGGTTTCAACACCGCCGCCATCGAACTGATCCTGCCGACCTACGGCGAATCCCTCGGTTTGAAGGGCAAGATCTGCCGTAACTGGACCCTCAATCCTCACCCGACCTTGATCCCGGCCATTGAAAGCGGCTGGGTCGAAAGTGTGCATTGCTTTGGCACTGAGTTGGGCATGGAAAACTACATCGCTGCCCGCCCCGACGTGTTTTTCACCGGACGCGATGGCTCGCTGCGTTCCAACCGCATGGTTTGCCAATTGGCTGGACAGTACGCGGTGGACCTGTTCATCGGCGCTACCCTGCAAGTGGACGGCGACGGCCATTCCTCTACGGTGACGCGCGGCCGCTTGGCCGGTTTCGGCGGTGCGCCGAACATGGGCCACGATCCGCGGGGGCGCCGTCACGGCACGCCGGCCTGGCTCGACATGCGCCACGGCGACGGCGAGGCACCGTTGCTCGAGCGTGGCAAGAAACTGGTGGTGCAGATGGTCGAGACGTTCCAGGAGGGCGGCAAACCGACCTTCGTCGAGACCCTCGACGCGGTGGACGTGGCGAAGAAAGCCGGCATGCCCCTTGCGCCGATCATGATCTACGGCGACGACGTCACCCATTTGCTCACCGAAGAAGGCATCGCCTACCTGTACAAGGCTCGGTCCCTGGAAGAACGCCAGGCGATGATCGCCGCCGTGGCCGGGGTCACCGCCATCGGTTTGCGCCATGATCCGAAAGACACTGCGCGCATGCGCCGCGAAGGGCTGATCGCCTTGCCCGAAGACCTCGGCATCCGTCGCACCGACGCCACCCGCGAGCTGCTTGCGGCCAAGAGCGTGGCCGACCTGGTGGAATGGTCAGGTGGCCTCTACAACCCGCCCGACAAGTTCAGGAGCTGGTAAATGCACGCCTTCAACCTGCAACCGAAAAAACTGTCCTTGGCCGAACGTCTGGCGGACATGGCGGTGGATGCGCTGATCGACGAAGCCGACCTGTCGCCCAAACCTGCCCTGGTGGACCGGCGCGGCAACGGCGCCCATACCGATTTGCACCTGAGCCTGATGCACGCCTCGGCGCTGTCGCTATGGCCTGCCTTCAAGGAAATGGCCGAAGCCGCCCTCGATTGCGGCGAAATCGGCCTGCCATTGCGCGAAGCCCTCGGCCGGATCGGCCGTGAGGGCGAAGCCGCGATGCTCGTCACCACGGGCGGCGTGAACACTCACCGTGGCGCGATCTGGGCCTTGGGCTTGCTCGTGGCCGCTGCGGCACTGGAACCTGAATCCAGCGTTGCGAGCGAGGTCACTTTACGCGCCGCACGCCTGGCTTTGCTCAACGACCGTTATGCGCCCCAACCCTTGAGCCACGGCGCCCAGGTCGCCCAGCGCTACGGCGTGCGCGGTGCCCGGGAAGAGGCGCAACTGGCGTTCCCGGCGGTGACCGGCCTCGGCCTGCCGCAACTCAAGCGCAGCCGCGCGGCGGGGGCGGGTGAGCAGAACGCCCGGCTCGATGCCTTGCTGGCGATCATGACCACCCTGGCCGACACCTGCGTGCTCTACCGTGCAGGCGAACCCGGTTTGCAGGCCATGCAACAGGGTGCCAAAGCGGTGCTCGAGGCCGGTGGCAGTGCCAGCCTGGGCGGACGCCGCCAGTTGCACGCGCTGGATCAACAACTGATTGCCTTGAATGCCTCGCCCGGCGGCGCCGCCGACCTGCTCGCCGCCTGCCTGTTCCTTGATCGTATCGAGCGCGGCGCTGGCCTCTTCCCTGGAGTGTACTGATGGAAACCTTATCCTTTGAATTCCCCGCCGGGCAGCCGCCACGGGGCCGGGCGCTGGTGGGCTGCGTCGGCTCGGGCGACCTGGAAGTGCTGCTCGAACCCGGGCTGGCGGGCAAGCTGATCATTCAGGTGCAGACCTCGGTCAATGGCAGTGAACAACGCTGGCGGCATCTGTTCGCCCGCATGTTCGAAGGCCAGACGCCGCCGGCCTTGTCTATCGACATCCACGATTTCGGCGCCACCCCCGGCGTGGTGCGTCTGCGCCTGGAACAAGGCTTCGAGGAGATCGGCCATGACTGACAGTGCAGCGCTGCTCAACAAGCACAGCTTTGTCGAACTCGGCGCCCGGCAACGGGCCAAGGCCTTGCTCGATGACGGTACGTTCCGCGAATTGCTCGATCCCTTCCAGCGCATCATGTCGCCCTGGCTGCTGCGCCAGGGCGTGGTGCCGCAAAGCGACGACGGCGTGGTGATTGCCAAGGGCAGCATTGATGGCCTGCCGGTGGTGATCGCCGCCATCGAAGGCGCGTTCCAGGGCGGCAGCCTCGGTGAAGTCGGCGGGGCGAAGATTGCCGGTGCGTTGGAGCTGGCCGCCGAGGACAACCGCAAAGGCATCCCGACCCGTGCCGTACTGCTGCTGGAAACCGGTGGCGTGCGTTTGCAGGAAGCCAACCTCGGGCTGGCGGCGATTGCCGAGATTCATTCGGCGATTGTCGATTTGCGCCAATACCAGCCGGTGGTCGGCGTGGTGGCCGGCAGTGTCGGCTGCTTCGGCGGCATGTCCATCGCCGCCGGGCTGTGCAGTTATCTGCTGGTGACCCAGGAAGCCCGGCTGGGCCTGAATGGCCCACAAGTGATCGAACAGGAGGCCGGGATCGACGAATACGATTCCCGCGACCGACCCTTCATTTGGAGCCTGACCGGCGGCGAACAGCGTTTCGCTACTGGCCTGGTGGACCGTTACGTCGCCGATGACGTGGCGCGGATCCGCCAGCAGGTCAGCCAACTGCTGCACCTGGGCGTTCCCGTCGAACACCGCAGCGGCCAGGCCGAACTGTTCCTGCAACGCCTGGCGCGGTTGGACACCGGCGTGCAAATCGAACCGGCCACGGTTCGTCAGCTGTATCAGGGAGAACGTTCATGAGCTCGTATTCATTGAGAGGCTTGCGCTGGTTCGAGGCCTTGAGCTGCGGCGCCAAACCGTTGGAAAGCTTGCCTGCTTCGTTGAAAGTCGCTGACGTCGCGCTGGGCGGGCAACACGTGCGCCTGCTGGCGGTGGTAGCGGATCCCGACAGTCGCTTTCCCCGGGCGCGCAATGGCGAAGTCGGTTTGCTCGAGGGTTGGGGCCTGGCCAAAGCCGTGGACGATGCCATCGACGCCGACCGTGATGCCTCCCACAAGCGTGCGTTGATCGCCATTGTCGATGTGCCGAGCCAAGCCTATGGCCGGCGCGAAGAGGCCCTCGGTATTCATCAGGCCTTGGCTGGTGCAGCGGACAGCTATGCCCGCGCACGACTGGCCGGGCATTCGGTGATCGGCTTGTTGGTGGGCAAGGCGATGTCCGGGGCGTTCCTCGCCCACGGCTACCAGGCCAACCGACTGATTGCACTGCGTGATCCGGGGGTGATGGTCCACGCCATGGGCAAGGCCTCGGCGGCGCGGGTGACCCTGCGCAGCGTCGAGGAGCTTGAAGCCCTGGCCGCCAGCGTGCCGCCGATGGCCTATGACATCGACAGCTTTGCCAGTCTGGGCCTGCTGTGGGAAACGCTGTCGGTCGAGCAGATCGAACAACCGACGGCGGCTGATCTGGCGCGGGTCACCGATTGCCTGCAACAGGCGATCGACGACGTTGCCGGGGCGCCTCGGGACTTGAGCAGCCGTCTGGGCGCGCCCCATCGGTCGGCCTCCAGCACGGTTCGCCAGTTGTTGAGAGCGCAGTGGTGAACAACCTCATGGCCCACGACCTGCTCTGGGGGCTGGCTCCAGAGCGGTTGCCTGCGGATGCGCCGGTCTGGGCCGTTGAAGCCTTGAGTGTTGGGCAACCGGTGGTGGTGCGAAGGGCGATGACCGTTGCGGGATACGTTGCGGTGGGCGTGCGCGGGCAATCGCGGGAACAACGTTACGCCACGTCGATGCCGGTGGCGGCGATCAAACGCCGGGTGCGCCCCGAGGACCTGTGTCACGTCGAATCCCGTCGCGACATGCCGGCCCTGCACGCGCTGTCCCGACTGCGTCCGTTGCTCGACGCCAGCGGCTGGACCTGGGGCGTCAGTGGCAGCGCCGGGTTCGAACTCGCCAGCGGCATCGAGGCGCTGCACGAGCGCAGCGACCTGGACCTGATCCTGCGCACGCCGCAACCGTTGGATCGTCTCCAGGCCAGGGATCTGCTGGCGCAGCTGGATGGCTCGGGATGCGCCGTGGACATGCAATTGCAAACGCCTTGCGGCGCTATCGCCCTGCGCGAGTGGGCGGGATCGGCGCGCCGGGTCTTGCTCAAGGATGACGTGCAGGCCCGGCTGGTGAGTGATCCCTGGCAGTCGTCGCGGGAGCAGGTCGCATGAGCAGCCTGTTGGTGTTCCCCGGCCAGGGTGCGCAACGAGTCGGCATGCTCCATGGGTTGTCGCCACAGGTCTTGGGCGAAGCGAGTGATGTGCTTGGCGCAGACGTGCTGCAACTGGACAGCGCCGAGGCATTGCAATCGACCCGCGCCGTGCAGTTGTGCCTGTTGATCGCCGGTGTGGCGGCGTCCCTTCGCTTACTGGAGCAGGCGTCTGCGCCGGATTATGTGGCGGGGCTGTCCGTCGGGGCCTATCCGGCGGCGGTGGTGGCCGGGGCGCTGGGGTTCGCGGACGCATTGCGGCTGGTCAGCCTGCGCGGTGAGTTGATGCAACAAGCGTATCCGCGAGGCTATGGCATGACCGCGATCATCGGCCTGGACCTGGCGGCGGTGGAAGCATTGCTGGCCCAGGTGCACGGTGAAACGACGCCGGTCTACCTGGCCAATATCAATGCCGATAACCAGGTGGTCATTGCCGGCAGTGACGAAGCCATGCGCCTCGTCGCTGAGCAGGCCCGCCGCCAGGGCGCCGCCAAGGCCTGCCGGTTGGCGGTGAGCGTGCCGTCCCACTGCCCGTTGCTGGAGGTCCCGGCGCGGACATTGGCCCAGGCATTCCTCGATGTGCCGTTGAAAACACCGACGCTGGGCTATCTCAGTGGCAGCCGCGCCCGACCGGTGACCAAGACCGATGCTCTGCGCGACGACCTGGCCTTTAACATGTGCCGCGTGGTCGATTGGCGCGGCACCGTGCAAAGCGCCTACGAACGTGGCGTGCGGCTACAGATCGAACTGCCACCCGGCGCGGTGCTGACCGGGCTGGCGCGCCGGGTGTTCGAGCAGGGCACCGTCATTGCCTTCGACGGCGCCCGGCTCGATACCTTGCAGGCGCTGTTGCGTGAGGAGGGAAGCCGCCAACCCTAGACACCGACTCAAGCTGGCGAAGCACAAAAACAACAACTTCGACGATGCACTCTGAGGACTACAACAATGATTATTTACGGTGTGGCGCTGTTGGCGATCTGTACGCTGACAGGGGTGATCCTGGGCGACATGCTCGGCGTGTTGCTGGGCGTCAAATCCAACGTGGGCGGGGTCGGCATTGCCATGATCCTGCTGATCTGCGCACGGTTATGGACACAAAAGCGCGGCGGCATGACCAAGGACTGCGAGATGGGCGTCGCCTTCTGGGGCGCCATGTACATTCCGGTGGTGGTGGCGATGGCCGCGCAGCAGAACGTTGTCACGGCCCTGCACGGTGGCCCGGTGGCGGTGCTGGCGGCGATTGGTTCGGTGGTGCTCTGCGGCTGCACCATTGCGCTGATCAGCCGGACCCACAAAGGCGAACCCTTGCCCGATGAACCGGCTGAGCTCACGCCGCTCGGCACTCCTGTAGGAGGTCGCTGATATGTGGGATCTCATCGAGAAAGGCCTGGAGCATAACGGTCTGATCACGGCGTTCGCGTTCGTGGGCGTGATCATGTGGGTGTCGGTGGTGGTGTCCAAGCGCTTGACCTATGGCCGGATCCACGGTTCGGCGATTGCCATTGTGATCGGCCTGGTACTGGCCTGGGTCGGCGGAACCATGACCGGCGGGCAAAAAGGCCTGGCGGATCTGTCGCTGTTTTCCGGTATCGGTTTGATGGGCGGGGCCATGCTGCGGGACTTCGCCATCGTTGCCACGGCGTTCGAAGTGCAGGCCACCGAAGCGAAGAAGGCCGGGATGATTGGCGTCATCGCGCTGCTGCTGGGCACGGTGCTGCCGTTCATTGTCGGTGCGAGCATCGCCTGGGTGTTCGGTTACCGCGACGCGGTGAGCATGACCACCATTGGCGCGGGGGCGGTGACGTACATCGTCGGGCCAGTGACCGGGGCCGCGATTGGCGCGACGTCGGATGTCATGGCGCTGTCGATTGCCACTGGGTTGATCAAAGCGATCATCGTGATGGTCGGCACGCCCATGGCGGCACGCTGGATGGGCCTGGATAATCCGCGCTCGGCCATGGTGTTTGGCGGCCTGGCCGGGACGGTGAGTGGGGTGACGGCAGGCCTGGCCGCGACGGATCGGCGGCTGGTGCCCTATGGCGCGTTGACGGCGACCTTCCACACCGGGCTAGGGTGTTTGCTCGGGCCTTCGTTGTTGTATTTCATTGTTCGCGGGATTGTCGGTTAAGTCTCAAGATCGGCTCTGAGCAGGCCGACGCCATCGCGAGCTTGCTCGCGATGGGTGCGGCGCGATTTCAAGCCTGGCGATTGGCATACATCCGGCACTCGGCCAACAGCGCCAGCAGATTCGGATCACGCTCCTTGGCCTTCAAAAACACCACGCCAATGTGCTGCTGCAACCGGTACTTTTCCTGCAACGGGATCAGTTTCACACGGTTTTCATACACCGCCGCGATCCGGCCCGGCAACAACGCATAGCCCACCCCGGAACTGACCATGCTCAGCAGGGTGAAGATGTCGTTGACCTGCATCGCCACCTTCGGCTCGAACCCCGCTTGCTTGAACACCCGAATCCCGTCCTGGTGCGTGGCGAAGCCCTGGGTCAAGGTGATGAAGGTTTCGTCGCGCACTTCGGCCAAGTCGACTTCGCTGCGTTGTGCAAAGGGTGAATCAGCTGGCGTGGCGAGGAAGATGTCATCGGAAAACAGCTCGATATGCTCGCAGTCCGGGTCGTTCACGCTGTCATCCAGGGAGATCAGGATCGCGTCCACCTCCATGTTCTTGAGCTTGTACAGCAGGTCGATGTTCGAGCCCAGGATCAGGTCGATATTGAGTTCGCTGCGGCGGATCTTCAGGCCCATGATCAACTGCGGCACGGTCTTGACCGTCAACGAATACAGCGAGCCGAGCTTGAAGCGCTCGGCGGAGAACCCGGCGGCCTCACGGGTCAGGCGCACACTTTCGACCACGTCCTGGATCAGCTTCTGCGCCCGTTCTTCCAGGACATAGGCGCTTTCCAGCGGCGTGAGGTTGCGGCCTTCATGCTTGAACAGCGGACAACGCAAGGCGCTCTCCAGCGAGTGAATGGCCCGGTGCACGCTGACGTTGCTGGTCTGCAATTCCGCGGCCGCCCGCGCCAGGTTGCCGGTGCGCATGAAGGCCAGGAACACCTCGAGTTTCTTCAGGGTCAATTCTTCGTCGATCAGCATGGGGCGGGCTCTTATTCGTATCGCCCGATTGTGCCCCAATCGACTCTTTTTGGAGGGGTTAATCTGTGGCGAGGGGATTTATCCCCGCCGGGCTGCGCAGCAGCCCCAATTCTGCCGCATCACCGTGTCAGGCAAATTGCATTCAACTGTATTGGGGCCGCTTCGCAGCCCAGCGGGGATAAATCCCCTCGCCGCAGGGTGTCGTGTGCCCTGAGGACTACAGCAAACCATTGCACTTTGCAGCGCCAAGCCTGAGCCTTGGCGTCTGTTTTGGAATGTGAGGGGGATTGGATGTATCACGGGGAACGACTCAACGCCTGGACGCACCTGGTCGGGGCGGTCGCGGCTTTTATCGGGGCGGTGTGGCTGCTGGTGATTGCCGGGATGGCCGGCGATCCGTGGAAGATCGTCAGCGTGGCCATCTATGGGTTCACCTTGCTGGTGCTCTACAGCGCTTCGACGGTCTACCACAGCGTGCGCGGGCGCAAAAAGGAAATCATGCAGAAGGTCGATCACTTTTCGATCTACCTGCTGATCGCCGGCAGCTATACGCCGTTTTGCCTGGTGACCCTGCGCGGGCCGTGGGGCTGGACCTTGTTCGGCATCGTCTGGGGCCTGGCGGTGATCGGGATCTTGCAAGAGATCAAGCCGCGTTCCGAAGCGCGGATCCTGTCGATCGTGATCTACGCCGTGATGGGCTGGATCGTGCTGGTGGCGGTCAAACCGTTGTTGGCGGCCCTGGGCAGCACCGGGTTTGCCTGGCTGGCCTCGGGCGGCGTGTTGTACACCGTGGGCATTATCTTTTTTGCCCTCGACCACCGTTTGCGCCACGCCCATGGCATCTGGCACCTGTTCGTGATCGCCGGCAGCCTGCTGCATTTCGTGGCGATTCTGTTTTATGTGCTCTAACCCCTGAGCAACCTGGATTCAATGTGGGAGCGAGCTTGCTCGCGATAGCGTCGGATCAGTCAGCATCGATGTTGACTGGCCCACCGTCATCGCGAGCAAGCTCGCTCCCACAGGGGGGGCTGACTTCAGAAATCCCCCCACAGTTGCTGTGCCACGGCCAAGGCCACCACTGGCGCGGTTTCGGTGCGCAGTACGCGGGGGCCGAGGCGGGCGGCGTGGTAGCCGGCGGTCTTGGCCTGTTCGACTTCGGCGTCCGACAGGCCGCCCTCGGGGCCGATCAGGAAGGCCAGTGCCTGCGGCCTGGCGTGGCTGACCAGCGGCTCGGCCACCGGGTGCAGCACCAGTTTCAGCTCGGCTTCGGTCTGCTTCAGCCAATCGGCCAGCAACATTGGTGGATGGATCAGCGGCACGGTGGAGCGCCCGCACTGCTCGCATGCGCTGATCGCCACCTGGCGCCAGTGCAGCAGGCGCTTGTCGGCGCGTTCGTCCTTGAGGCGCACTTCGCAGCGTTCGCTGAAAATCGGCGTGATCTCGCTGACCCCCAGTTCCGTGGCTTTCTGGATCGCCCAATCCATGCGCTCGCCCCGGGACAGACCCTGGCCGAGGTGGATACGCAACGGCGATTCAAGTTGTCCGGCGAATTGTTCGTCCAACTGCACCCGTACGCGTTTCTTGCCGACTTCGGCCAATGTGCCGCGAAACTCCTGGCCAGAGCCGTCGAATACCTGCACCGCATCGCCCTCGGCCATGCGCAGCACCCGGCCGATGTAATGGGCCTGGGCTTCGGGCAATTCGTGATCGCCGAGGCTCAGGGGCGCGTCGATGAAGAAGCGGGACAGTCTCATGTCGAATCTCTGAAAAGTTAACGGTGCTATGGATGCTCCCGGCACCTGTGGCGAGGGGATTTATCCCCGCTGGGCTGCGAAGCAGCCCCCAAAACATCCAACGCTATTTGCCTGAAACACCCGGGTGTCCGGTTTTAGGGCTGCTGCGCAGCCCAGCGGGGATAAATCCCCTCGCCACAATAGTGTTCCAACAAGAAGACCGAGGTTCAGCCCGGATCACGGAACCCAGGATGAAAATCCTTCGGCACCGCCACGCTGACCTTGTCCCGCGTGGCAATGTCGATGCCTTCGCTGGCGACTTCTGCCAGGAAGTCGATCTGCTCCGGGGTGATGACATACGGCGGCAGGAAATACACCACGCTACCCAGCGGACGCAGCAACGCGCCGCGCTCCAGGGCATGCTGGAACACCGTCAAGCCACGTCGTTCCTGCCACGGATAGGCGGTTTTGCTGGCCTTGTCCTTGACCATCTCGATGGCCAGCACCATGCCGGTCTGGCGCACTTCGGCCACGTTCGGATGGTCAGCCAGGTGCGCGGTGGCGCTGGCCATGCGCTGGGCCAGGGCTTTGTTGTTTTCGATGACGTTGTCGTCCTCGAAGATATCCAGCGTCGCCAGGGCCGCCGCGCAGGCCAGTGGATTGCCCGTATAACTGTGGGAATGCAGGAAGGCCCGCAGGGTCGGGTAGTCGTCGTAAAAGGCGCTGTAGACCTCATCGGTGGTCACGCAGGCCGCCAGCGGCAGGTAACCGCCGGTCAGGGCCTTGGACAGGCAGAGGAAGTCCGGCGTGATACCGGCCTGCTCACAGGCGAACATGGTCCCGGTGCGACCGAAGCCGACGGCAATTTCGTCGTGGATCAAGTGCACGCCGTAGCGGTCGCAGGCCTCGCGCAGCAGTTTCAGGTACACCGGGTGATACATGCGCATGCCGCCGGCGCCCTGGATCAGCGGCTCGACGATCACCGCCGCCACCGTGGCGTGGTGCTCGGCGAGGGTCTGTTCCATGGCGGCGAACATCGTGCGCGAGTGTTCTTCCCAGCCCATGCCGTCGGGGCGGTGGTAGCAGTCGGGGCTCGGTACCTTGATCGTGTCCAGCAATAGCGCCTTGTAGGTCTCGGTAAACAACGGCACGTCGCCCACCGACATCGCCGCGATGGTTTCGCCGTGGTAGCTGTTGCTCAGGGTGACGAAGCGCTTTTTATCCGGCCGGCCGCGGTTGATCCAGTAATGAAAGCTCATCTTCATCGCCACTTCGATGCAGGACGAGCCATTATCGGCGTAGAAGCACCGGGTCAGGCCGTCAGGTGTCATCTTCACCAGGCGCTCGGACAGTTCGATCACCGGTTGATGGCTGAATCCAGCCAGGATCACGTGTTCCAGCTGATCGACCTGATCCTTGATGCGCTGGTTGATGCGCGGGTTGGCGTGGCCGAACACGTTGACCCACCAGGAGCTGACGGCATCGAGGTAGCGCTTGCCTTCGAAGTCTTCCAGCCACACGCCTTCACCGCGCTTGATGGGGATCAGCGGCAGCTGTTCGTGGTCTTTCATCTGGGTGCAGGGATGCCACAGCACCGCGAGGTCGCGTTGCATCCACTGGTTATTCAGGCCCATTAACAGTCTCCTCGAGGCGGCTCGCGGCGGGCGCGGGCAAAACAATCGCGCAAGCCTATGCAATGGCGGCCCGGGGACAACCCATTGTGTCGTTCCCGCTACTTTGAACGAGGCGATAGACGCCGCTGGCGGCGCTTTGATGGCTGACGTATTCTTCGCGGCTCTTCTGAGCTTTCTGGCTCGAAAAACTGAAATTACCTACGTTTACTCCGGAGTTCGTTGAATGTCTGCTGGTTGGCTGCGCGCCTGTGCGCTGGTGATGATGGGGCTGTTCAGCGTTTCGGCGCTGGCCAAGGATAAGCAACCGACGGCCATCGTCATCGGCGGCGGCCTGGCGGGACTCACGGCGGCCTATGAGCTGCAGAATAAAGGCTGGGCCGTGACCCTGCTGGAAGCCAAGCCGAGCCTGGGCGGTCGTTCGGGCATGGCCACCAGTGAGTGGATCGGCAATGAGAAGACGCAGCCGGTGCTGAACAAGTACGTCTCGACCTTCAAACTGAGCACCACGCCAGCCCCGGAATTCGTGCGCACCCCCAGCTACCTGATCGACGGCACCTACTACACGGCCGCTGACCTGGCGACCAAACAGCCGGCAACGGCCGAAGCCCTCAAGCGCTACGAAACCACCCTGGACGACCTGGCACGCTCCATTGAAGACCCACAAAATCCGGCGGCCACCAACACCTTGCACTCGCTGGACCAGATCACCGTGTCCAACTGGCTCGACCGCCTGCAACTGCCAGCCACTGCCCGTCAGTTGGTGAACCAGGAGATTCGCACCCGCTACGACGAACCTTCGCGCCTGTCGCTGCTGTATTTCGCACAACAGAACCGCGTCTACCGTGGCGTGTCCGATCGCGACCTGCGGGCTTCGCGCCTTCTGGGTGGCAGCCCGACCCTGGCCCAGGCGTTCGTCAAGCAACTGAAAGTCATCAAGACCAGTTCCCCTGTATCGGCCATCTCACAAGACAAGGACGGCGTAACCGTCAAGGTCGGCAGCGTCGGTTACCAGGCTGACTACGTGGTGCTGGCCGTGCCATTGCGGGCGCTGAGCAAAATCCAGCTGACCCCGGCCCTGGACGCCCAGCATCAAGGCGCGATCAAGGGCACCAACTACGGCTGGCGCGACCAGATCATGCTCAAGTTCAAGACGCCGGTCTGGGACAGCAAGGCGCGCATGTCGGGCGAAATCTACAGCAACGCCGGCCTGGGCATGATGTGGATCGAGCCGGCCATGAAGGGCGGCGCCAACGTGGTCATCAACCTGTCGGGAGACAACGCCCGGGTGATGCAGGCGTTCGGCGACAAGCAAATGGTCGACCAGGTGTTGATCCGCCTGCACGCGTTTTATCCCCAGGCCCGTGGCTCGTTCACCGGTTATGAGATTCGTCGCTACAGCACCGACCCATCCACGGGCGGCGCGTACCTGGCCTTTGGCCCGGGCCAGATCAGCAAATACTGGCGCCTGTGGGAAAAGCCGTTGCAGCGCGTAGCCTTTGCCGGTGAACACACCGACACCCTGTATCCGGGCACCCTGGAAGGCGCATTGCGCAGCGGCCAGCGGGCCGCCAGCCAGGTTGAAGACCTGGCGGCGGGCAAGTCGTTCGAACCGCCAAAGGTCGCGCCGGCTGCAACGGCGGCAGCTGCCGGTGCCGTGGCGGCGAAGAAGGGCAACTTCTTCAGCAACCTGTTTGGTGGCTCGGATGACGAGAAGAAGCCGGAGCCGGTCAAGGCACCAGAGCCAGTAGCGCCGCCAGCACCGACGCCAGCGCCAACCCCGGCACCTGCGCCGGTAGAAGCGCCGAAGGCTGCAGTCCCGGTAAAAGCCGAGCCGACCAAAAAGGCCGCGGCCAAAGCTACGCCGAAGAAGCCGGCAGCCAAGGCCCCGGCGAAAAAGGTCCCAGCCAAGGCGCCGGTGAAAAAGGCCGAGCCGGTGAAGAAGCCAGCGGCCAAACCGGCGGCGACCACTGAGACTCAGGCTCAGTAACGTCTATGCGTAAAAAAAGCGCGGCCCTAGGGTCGCGCTTTTTTTTGCTCATTTATCAAGCGTGAAATGCCCAGCTTGCTTGCGTGGTGCCGTGGAATCGCACAGTCTACGATCGCGGTCCTACACGTCTCAGCGATATATCGGATGCTTCCCACAAAAGAGTCGGAAGGGAGCGATAGATTACGGCAAGCGTTGCGTTCTAGTCTCTGCAAAATCAAAAGGCTGGGGTGTTTATGAGACTATTAACGGCGGCAATAACGGTGATTGTACTTTCTGGTTGTGTGTATGGTGAATGTAGAGATCCCCTTTTGATTCCGATGATTCCAAAAAATGATCCGCAGTTAGCCCACAAATGCTCCATCGATCCATATAGGCCTGAGTGCTCGGTAAACTAATAATTCACAATTTCACCTCGTAAAAGCTGGAGTTAATATGAGGTTGATAGCGGTTTTAATGCTATTGGCAGTATTCGGTGTCAGTGGTTGCACTGCTGATGGTCGTATGGTGCTGAAAAAGCACGATCCTCAATTAGTTTATAGATGCGACATGGATCCTTACAGGCCTGAGTGCGTCAATAAGTGACTCTAGAGAGGCGGCAGTGAAAACGACCAAGTTTTAATTTCCAAGTCCTCAAATAAAATTTTGACCTGCTTTGCCTTGGACATACGTCCCGGAACGAAGCCAAAGCGAGCCCAGCATAGCTTTCCCGTTCGCCCGTCATGGATGACTAGGTTGCCGTCATCCTGAATGACCATACAAGCGTTGTACCAAAGCGACTTGTCAGTACTATGGCTACTTTCAGCAATCCATAAGCGTCTTCTGGATGGGTCATAGAGAAAGCCACTATTACTAATTACGAACTGTAGAGGCTCACGCATTCTTTTGGGGTGCAAGGTTTTGCTATATCGCTGGCTGCCATCTGCAACCCAGACTACAGCCTCACCATCTTTGATGATCAAATTCCCATTAGCCTGCAATACCAATCGAAATCGTCCATTTGGAGAGTGGAGGTACTGCCCCGGTGACATTGTTTGATTGGGAGGCAGCAACGGTGAGCCACTTTTTTGAAATGGAGTATAAGGAAGAGCCAGTTTTTTGCCTTGTTCAATGAGTGTTGGAGCTTTCATTTAATCAAGGGTAAAAACGGAAACGGCGATACATATATATTGCAGGGGCAAAAAATTTTGGATCATGGTGACGGCCCCGGGGCACGGCTTCCTGTGGGCGCGAGCTTGCTCGCGATGAGATCCGTGCGGCCATCCCATGGCTGCCTGCCCTCTTGCCATCACCCCCGCCATTTCTCTTTAATCTTTCCTTAACCCACCCCTCTCAGACTGATGATCGTATTTCTCGATATTTCAAAGCGAAAATTTCCGCTTTAAATCGATAGATAACTCGCTAGGCTTGGACGCAGTTTTTACAGGATATGAGCAATGCAGCTACGCAACTCTTCTTCTCGTTATGGCTGGGTCAGTATCGTCCTGCACTGGGGCATTGCGCTGGTGGTGTACGGGTTGTTCGCCCTGGGCCTGTGGATGGTCGGCCTGGACTACTACAGCACCTGGCGCAAAGACGCGCCGGACCTGCACAAGAGCATTGGCCTGGTTCTGCTGGCGGTGATGTTGGTGCGAGTGATCTGGCGTTTCGTCAGCCCGCCGCCACCCACCCTGCAAAGCTATGGGCGCCTCACCCGTGTCGGTGCCAAGCTTGGCCATAGCGCCCTGTATCTCGGGCTGTTCGCCGTGATGATCGCCGGTTACCTGATTTCCACCGCAGACGGTGTCGGGATCCCGGTGTTTGGTTTGTTCGAAGTACCCGCGCTGGTGTCCGGACTGCCCGATCAGGCAGACGTCGCTGGCGAGATTCACCTGTACCTGGCATGGGCGCTGGTTATTTTTTCCGGCCTTCATGCGTTGGCAGCATTGAAACACCACTTTATCGACCGTGACGCGACCCTCAAGCGCATGCTGGGACGCCAAGCCTGATGTTCAACCTCGACTCCAAAGGAATAGAAAGCATGTTGAAAAAGACGCTCGCCGCCCTGGCAATTGGTTCCGCCCTGCTGTCGGCCGGCCAGGCCATGGCTGCCGACTACGTGGTCGACAAGGAAGGCCAGCACGCCTTCGTCGACTTCAAGATCAGCCACTTGGGCTATAGCTACATCACCGGTACCTTCAAGGACATCGATGGCAAGTTCAGCTTCGACGCCGCCAAGCCTGAAGCCAGCAAGATCGAGTTCAACGTGAATACCGCCAGTGTGTTCACCAACCACGCCGAGCGCGACAAGCACATCGCCAGCGCTGACTTCCTGAACGTGAGCAAATTCGGCAAGGCCACCTTCGTTTCCACAAGCGTCAAATCCACCGGTAAAAACGCCGATGGCAAAGAAACCGCCGATGTGACCGGTGACCTGACTCTGCTGGGCGTGACCAAGCCGGTCGTGGTCAAGGCCACCTTCCTGGGTGAAGGCAAGGATCCATGGGGCGGTTACCGTGCTGGCTTCGAAGGCACCACCAGCATCAAGCGTTCGGACTTCGGCAAGCAGAAGGACCTGGGTCCAACCTCCGACGCGGTCGAACTGTACGTCTCGTTTGAAGGTGTCAAAGCGAAGTAACCTTCGCGCCTGACAAAAAAACGCCCCTGGTCTTGGGATCAGGGGCGTTTTTTATTGGGCTATGAAAATCGAGCAGACAGTGCAGAACCCCTGTGGGAGCGGGCTTGCCCGCGAAGGCGGTGTGTCAGTTGATAGATGTGCTGCTGACACGCCGACTTCGCGAGCAAGCTCACTCCCACATTTGGAATTGTGGCGGGCTAAAAAAAGCCCCGAGTCGCGAGACCCGGGGCTTTTTCACGGCTTGAAAAAACTCAGCGATTGCGTGTCAGCAATGCCGGTTTCTCGCCCCGTGGACGGCTTGGCAGTTGATCCAGCTGTTCAGGTGTCGGGAAGCGGTCGGCTTTCGACTCCTTGTGCATGATCTTAGGCTGGTTGCCACGCGGGGCCTGCACGGCGGGTTCCTGGCGAGGCTGGTCGTCACGGGCCGGGCGGCGCGGGCGGGTGTCTTCGCGGCGGGCCTGGCCGTCACGAGGGGCACCATTGCGTGGGCCGCTGCGCTTGGCCGGCGGAGTGCCGGTGGACGAGCCGTTGCTGTTGCGTGGACCGTTCTGGCGACCCTGTGGCTGGCCGCCGCGCGGCGCACCTGTAGTTGCACCCGTACCTTGTGCCGGGGCACCTGGGCGACGGCCGCGACCCTGGGCCGGTTTCTGCTGTGGCACGTAGTCGACACGGTTACCGAAGTTATCGACATCGTCGTCCAGGAACTCGTCCGGAGCGCGATCAGCGGCGGCGCGAGGTGCCGGACGCTGTTGTTCACGGGCCGGCGTACCTTCGCGAGGCTTCTGCTCACGGGCTGGGCGTTCGCCACGGCCAGTGCTATTGCTGGCCGATTTTTCCTTGCCCTTATCCTTGCCTTTGTCCTTGCGCCCGCCGCCACCACCGCCGCCATTCGGGCCGTCGCCGCGTGGGCCACGGGCATTGCGTGGGTTGCGCACATCCGGACGCTCACGCACTTCAGGCTTCTCGGCCTCGATCGTGCTGGCATCGAAGCCCATCAGGTCGCCGTCGGAGATTTTCTGCTTGGTCATGCGCTCGATGCTTTTGAGCAGCTTCTCTTCGTCCGGCGCAACCAGCGAGATCGCTTCGCCCGAACGACCGGCCCGGCCAGTACGGCCGATACGGTGGACGTAGTCTTCATCGACGTTAGGCAGTTCGAAGTTGACCACGTGGGGCAACTGGTCGATGTCCAGGCCGCGGGCGGCGATGTCGGTGGCTACCAGGATGCGCACTTCGCCGGCCTTGAAGTCGGCCAGGGCCTTGGTGCGGGCGTTCTGGCTCTTGTTACCGTGGATCGCCACGGCCGGCAGGCCGTGTTTGTCCAGGTACTCGGCCAGGCGATTGGCGCCGTGCTTGGTGCGGGTGAACACCAGGACCTGTTCCCAGGCACCGGCGGTGATCAGGTGCGCCAGCAAGGCGCGCTTGTGGCTGGCCGGCAGGCGGAACACGCGCTGTTCGATGCGCTCGACCGTGGTGTTCGGCGGCGTGACTTCGATGCGTTCCGGGTTGTGCAGCAGCTTGCCCGCCAGGTCGGTGATGTCCTTGGAGAACGTTGCCGAAAACAGCAGGTTCTGGCGTTTGGCAGGCAGGCGGGCCAGCACTTTTTTCACGTCATGGACAAAGCCCATGTCGAGCATGCGGTCGGCTTCGTCCAGCACGAGGATTTCAACGTGGGACAGATCGACGCTGCCCTGGCCGGCCAGGTCCAGCAAGCGACCGGGGCACGCCACCAACACGTCGACGCCACGGGACATGGCCTGGACCTGAGGGTTCATGCCGACCCCGCCGAAAATGCAGGCGCTGACGAACTTCAGGTCGCGAGCGTAGACCTTGAAGCTCTCGTGCACCTGGGCGGCCAGTTCGCGGGTAGGGGTCAGGACCAGTACGCGCGGTTGGCGCGGGCCGTGACGCTGGGATTTGTCTGGGTGACCGTTGGGGAACAACCGCTCCAGGATCGGGAGGGCGAAACCACCGGTTTTACCAGTGCCTGTCTGCGCCGCAACCATCAGGTCGCGACCTTGCAACACGGCGGGAATGGCCCGCTGTTGCACCGGGGTAGGCTGGGTGTAGCCGGCGGCCTCGATGGCGCGGACTAAAGCCTCGGAGAGACCGAGGGAAGCAAAGGACATGAGTAATCCTGTTTTAGTGAGGGCCTGGCCCAATGGGATAGTCTTGCCGGGCGCGAATGACGTTCAACAAAAAGACGTCACCCCGTCCGGTCCTGCCGAGTCTGAAAGACGGGTCCGGACAGGGCTCGCGCGGGCTGAAAGCTGCGCTGTAGCGGTGTCGGGATGCCTTTTGCAAGACCGGGCGTCCGGGCGTGAGCCTGGCGGGAAGGTCGGAGTATAACAGAGCAAACGCCGTGCGCCGCTTTCCTGCTGCTCAACGGTTTATTTCAATGTAGCGCCGGCTGGGGCGCCGCCGCTTTGGTAACAAGGTCGGCCCCGTAGCGGGCACTGAGTTCGGCATAGGCCGGTTCGCGCTTGAAACGCTTGAGTTCGGCGCCGAAACGGCGCACCAGCAAATCCATCCCGGCGTTGCGCCGTACTGCCAGGTATTGGTTTTGGCGGCTTACGACCATCGGGTTTTCGGTGATCTGGTCGCCCAACTGCATTTGCTTGAGCACATGCCGGCCCACCCGGCGGTCGGTGATGAGCAGGTCGATCCGGCCCAGCTGCAACTTGCCGAAGTTGGCTTCGTGGGTCGGCGCCGTTTCACGCTTGAACAGGGACGATTCCCTGAAAGCCTGGCTGTACAGGTAGCCGGGGGATGTGCCGACGGTCAAGCCGCCCAGGTCATCGAGCGTGCGAAACGGATAGGGCCGGGCGTTGGCGTAGAACATCACGAACTCCACCTCCGACAGCGGTTCGCTGGGATAGAGCAGCAGGGCGTCGCGTTCGTCGCTGTGAAAAATGTCCAGCGCTCCGTCCGCCAGCCCCTGTTCCAGCATCACCAGGCAACGCTTCCATGGCAGGAACTGCCATTCCACGTCGATACCCAGGCGTTTGAACACAATGGCCGTGGTTTCGTAGTCCAGGCCCAGCATCTTGCCGTTTTCTTCGTAGACATAAGGTGCCCAGGGTTCGGTGACAATGCGCAACTTCTCGGCCCGGGCAGCCATGCTCAGGCAGACGAGAAGAAGGGCAGTGAGTAACTGGGCAATAACGGGCATGGCCTGAGGTTACGACGAGAGCTCATCAAATAGCTAGAGTGCTCTGGCTCGGGCCTTGGTTGCCTTTTACCTGCATCAGGGGCGGGGGCCGGCGCAGCAACCGAATAAAAAGGCCCGGGTTTTCACCCAGGCCTTGTGTAACGGCCGCATTAGCGGTTAACGCGGCAACTTGAGGTTGTTCCATACCGCCAGGCTGGCTTCGGCCTGGTTCAAGGTGTAGAAATGCAATCCCGGTGCACCGCCTTGCAATAGACGCTCACACATTTGCGTGATGACGTCCTGGCCGAAGCTTTGGATGCTGGACGTATCGTCGCCGTAGGCTTCCAGTTGCTTGCGGATCCAGCGTGGGATTTCCGCCCCGCAGGCGTCGGAAAAACGCGCCAGCTTGCTGTAGTTGGTGATCGGCATGATCCCCGGCACGACAGGAATGTCGACGCCCAGCTTGCGTATGCGCTCGACGAAGTAGAAATAGCTGTCGGCGTTGAAGAAGTACTGGGTGATCGCACTGTTGGCGCCGGCGTTGGCCTTGCGTACGAAGTTGCGCAGGTCGTCTTCGAAATTGCGTGCCTGGGGGTGCATTTCCGGGTATGCCGCCACTTCGATGTGGAAGTGATCGCCGGTTTCTTCACGAATGAATTCAACCAGATCGTTGGCGTGGCGCAGCTCGCCGCTGGCCATGCCCATGCCCGAGGGCAGGTCACCGCGCAAGGCAACGATGCGCTTGATGCCTGCCGCCTTGTACTGGGTCAGCAGGCCGCGCAGGTCGTCCTTGCTGTCTCCCACGCAAGACAGGTGGGGGGCGGCGGGGATTTTGACTTCGCTTTCGAGCTGCAACACGGTGTTCATCGTGCGGTCACGGGTCGAACCGCCGGCGCCATAGGTGCAGGAGAAGAAATCGGGGTTGTAGCTGGCCAGCTGACGGGCAGTGGCGATCAGTTTTTCATGCCCAGCATCGGTCTTCGTCGGGAAGAACTCGAAGCTGTAGCGACGGTCTTGGGACATGGTCATATCCTTAGAAACTCGTAGGGCTGAAAGCCTGGCGCATCCCAATGTGGGAGCGGGCTTGCTCGCGAAGGCGGTTCATCATCCAACATTGATGTCGCCTGATCCTCCGCCTTCGCGAGCAAGCCCGCTCCCACAGGGAGAGCAGGCAATAGAGCCGATCAGTAGCGGTAAGCGTGCGGCTTGAACGGGCCTTCGACGGTCACGCCGATGTAGTCAGCCTGTTGCTTGGTCAACTTGGTGACCACGCCGCCGAAACCACGGACCATTTCCAGGGCCACTTCTTCGTCGAGTTTCTTGGGCAGTACTTCCACGGTCAGGCGCTCGGCTTTCTGGGCCGGCGACAGGTCGGCGTATTTCTGGCCGAACAGGAAGATCTGGGCCAGGACCTGGTTGGCGAACGAGCCGTCCATGATGCGGCTTGGGTGGCCGGTGGCGTTGCCCAGGTTAACCAGGCGGCCTTCGGCCAGCAGGATCAGGTAGTCGTCGTTCTGCGGGTCGAAGGTGCCGGTGCCGGTGCGGTGAACCTTGTGGACCTGTGGCTTCACTTCTTCCCATGCCCAGTTCTTGCGCATGAAAGCGGTGTCGATTTCATTGTCGAAGTGACCAATGTTGCAGACCACGGCGCGCTTCTTCAGGGCCTTGAGCATGTTGGCATCACAGACATTGACGTTGCCGGTGGTGGTCACGATCAGGTCGATCTTGCCCAGCAGTGCTTTGTCGATGCTGGCTTCGGTGCCGTCGTTGATCCCGTCGATGAACGGCGAAACCAGCTCGAAACCGTCCATGCAAGCCTGCATGGCGCAGATCGGGTCGACTTCCGACACCTTGACGATCATGCCTTCCTGGCGCAGGGACTGGGCCGAGCCCTTGCCCACGTCACCGTAGCCGATCACCAGCGCCTGCTTGCCCGACAACAGGTGGTCGGTGCCGCGCTTGATGGCGTCGTTGAGGCTGTGACGGCAGCCGTACTTGTTGTCGTTCTTGCTCTTGGTCACCGAGTCGTTGACGTTGATGGCCGGGATTTTCAGCTCGCCCTTGGCCAGCATGTCCAACAGGCGGTGGACGCCGGTGGTGGTTTCTTCGGTCACGCCGTGGACTTTTTCCAACACGGCTGGGTATTTTTTGTGCAGCAGCTCGGTCAGGTCGCCGCCGTCGTCGAGGATCATGTTGGTGTCCCATGGCTGGCCATCCTTGAGGATGGTCTGCTCCAGGCACCACTCGTACTCTTGTTCAGTCTCGCCTTTCCAGGCGAATACCGGGATGCCGGCAGCGGCAATGGCGGCAGCGGCCTGGTCCTGGGTCGAGAAAATGTTGCAGGACGACCAACGCACTTCGGCACCCAGGGCAATCAGGGTCTCGATCAGCACGGCGGTCTGGATGGTCATGTGGATGCAGCCGAGGATCTTAGCGCCCTTGAGCGGTTGCTCGCCGGCATACTTGCGACGCAGGCCCATCAGGGCTGGCATTTCGGATTCGGCGATGATGATTTCGCGACGGCCCCAGGCGGCCAGGGACATATCGGCGACTTTGTAGTCAGTAAAAGCGGCAGGCGTGATAACAGCGCTCATGAAGAGCCTCCATTCGTAATGTATGCGAATGGGCGCCGTTGTGCGTTTAGTGTCCGTGCGGGGAGCCCCCGTACAAACAACGCCCCATCCGAGCCTGACAGGTCGAGCCTGCTGCAGCGCCCCTCGGACAGGTGGCGGGAACGGTCCAAAGCGTGGACCGGGTAAAACGGGGGCGATTATAACGGGCTAATCGGATCTTCCAAAAGGGTTTCTGTCGGCAAATCAAAATTGCCGATGACCGTCATAGGGCCCGCGACGTAGAGCCGGGCGGTCCGGTCTGCCATGATGCAGGCATTCATCGGCCAGACGCTCAGGAGTGAACATGAATTTCCACACCCGCAAATGGGTCAAGCCCGAAGACCTCAACCCCAACGGCACGCTGTTCGGCGGCAGCCTGTTGCGCTGGATCGACGAAGAAGCGGCGATCTATGCCATCGTCCAGCTCGGCAACCAGCGCGTGGTTACCAAGTACATCTCGGAAATCAACTTTGTCAGCGCCTCGCGCCAGGGCGACATCATCGAGCTGGGCATCACTGCCACCGAGTTTGGTCGTACCTCCATTACCCTGACTTGCGAGGTACGCAACAAAATCACCCGCAAGAGCATCCTGACCGTGGAAAAAATGGTCTTCGTCAATCTCGGCGAAGACGGCTTGCCGGCGCCCCATGGGCGGACCGAGATCAAGTACGTCAAGGATCAGTTCAAGGATGATGTCGTCGAGTGAGATCGGCGGCGCCGTCATCGCGAGCTCGCTCCCACAAGGGAGCTGCGGTGAGGGTCGGGATTCAGGTTTGCCGCCCCCCCTGTGGGAGCGAGCTTGCTCGCGATGACGTTTGCACATTCAACACTGATGCAAACCGACCCACCGCTATCGCGAGCAAGCTCGCTCCCACATTTTGTATTTGGGGCACCACTGAACAGCTCTGAACGCCACGTGTCGTAGTTACATCACGCCACCGGTTCAGGAGCTGTATGGACACCCACGAAGAAGGCAAGACCCCTGACCTTTCGGCCCAGGAGCAACACGAAGTCGACCGCAACCAGCCGCCGCGCGCTGCGGTGCTGCATGAAATCATCCGGACCCAGGGCAATCAGGAACTGGAGCGCAGTATCGCCGCGCTCTGGTGGTCGGCCCTGGCCGCCGGCTTGACCATGGGCCTGTCGCTGATGGCGATGGGTTTGCTCAACTCCCGGCTGCCCGACCACGAAGGCTTCAAGGTGATCGCCAGTTTCGGTTATTGCGCCGGCTTTCTCGCGGTGATCCTCGCCCGCCAGCAGCTATTCACCGAAAACACCCTGACCGCCGTGCTGCCGATCATGAGCAAACCCACCCTGGGCAACTTCGGTCGGCTGTTGCGGCTTTGGGGCGTGGTGCTGGTAGGTAACCTGTGCGGCACCTTGTTGGTGGCCTACGTGATGCTGCACCTGCCGATTTTTGACCAGCGCACTGACCAGGCCTTCCTGGAAATCGGCCGCAAGGTCATGGAAAACGATACCGGCCAGATGTTCGCCAAGGGCATCATTTCCGGCTGGATGATCGCCACCATGGTCTGGATGATCCCGTCCATGGAAAGCGCCAAGATGTGGATCATCATCCTGATCACCTACTTGATGGCGCTTGGGGATTTCACCCACATTGTCGTCGGCTCGGCCGAAGTGTCGTATCTGGTCTTTGCCGGGCAGTTGTCGTGGGAGGACTTCTGGATGGTGTTCGCTGGGCCGACGTTGGCGGGCAATATTGTCGGCGGGAGCTTTATCTTTGCCTTGATCAGTCATGCGCAGATTCGCAGCGAAGTAGGCCTGCCCAAGGATAATCCTGCCAAAGCGGCAAGGCAGCGCATCGACGCGGAGTAGGTGGGAGCCTGAACGCAGGTGCTTCAGGCGATGACTGAAAGCGTTCCTTAAACAGCGACTGCCGCCAAGCGCCGTTGTCGGTAGATATAGAACAACGCCGTCAACGTCGTCAGGCCGCCGACAGCTGCCCCAGCCCATGGTAAGTCCGCCAGGTCAGCCCCACTGGCCACCACCAACCCACCCATCCAAGCGCCAGCCGCGTTGCCGAGGTTGAAGGCGCTCTGGTTCAGGGTCGAGCCAAGGTTCGGCGCTTCATGGGCCTGATCGATGATCAGCAGTTGCAGGATCGGGCACAAGGCAAAGGCGAAAATACCCCATAACACCAGGGTGATCGCCGCCGGAATCACCGATTGGCTGGTTTGGCTGAACGCGGCGAGTACCAGCACCACGGCCAAGGCCATGCCCACCAGCGAGGGCAGCAGGCGCCCGTCGGCCAGGCGTCCGCCGAGGAAGCTACCCGCCGTCAGGCCGACACCGAACAACAGCAGCATGACGGTGATGCCGTGGGGGCTGACGCCGGTGATGTCTTGCAGGATCGGCGCGATGTAGGTGAACACGCTGAACAGGCTGGTGGAGGCCAGTACGCTCATGCCCAGGGCCAGCAACACGTTGACCTTGCCCAGGACCTTGAACTCGCTGGCCAGGTTGGCTTTTTCCATGGGGATGTCCTTGGGCAGCCAGACCCATTGGGCAATGGCCGCGATCACGCCGATCACCGACACCGCCCAGAAGGTCGAGCGCCAGCCGGCATATTGGCCCAGGGCCGTGCCCAACGGTACGCCCAACACGTTGGCCAGGGTCAGGCCGGTGAACATCATTGCAATCGCCTGGGCCCGTTTGTTTGGCGCTACCAGACCGGCCGCCACCACCGAGCCGATGCCAAAGAAGGCACCGTGACACAGGGCTGTGATGACCCGGGCGGCCATCAGCGTGGCGTAGTTCGGTGCCAGGGCACAGAGCACGTTGCCGAGGATGAACATCAGCGTCATGCCCAGCAGCGTTGCCTTGCGCGGCATGTTGGCCGTGCCGATGGCCAGGATCGGCGCGCCGAACACCACGCCCAGGGCGTAGCCGGTGATCAGCAGTCCGGCCTGGGGAATGCTTACCGCCAAGTCGCGGGCGACATCGGGCAGCAGGCCCATGATGACGAATTCAGTCGTGCCGATGCCGAAAGCGGCAACGGCCAAAGCAAGCAAGGCGAGTGGCATGCGCAGGGTCTCTGTCTGTAGTCTTGACGCTCTGATCAGGCATACGCATGCCGGCGCCCTGGTTCGAACGAACAGGGCAGCAGCGGAATTATTGGAATTGGCTTATGCGCAACTGAGTGCGGCGTGGTCGCCAGCAGTATAAACGGCTGCTGATGGATGGCGAATCAATTCTCTGAATGGATAAGGAGCGTGCCGTGCTTGCGACGGCCTTGGTGTTGTTGGCGGCGCTGTTGCATGCGGCGTGGAATACGCTGATCAAGTTCAGCGGCGAGCGTTTGCTGGTGGTGGCCTGCATGGACAGCGTGGCGTTGCTGTTCGTCGCCTTGGCCCTGGGCTTCGTTGCGCTGCCACCATTGGAGCTCTGGCCGTGGATCCTGGCCTCGGCGGCGTTTGAGCTGCTGTATCGCTATTTGCTGATCCAGGCCTATCGAGTCGGTGACTTGGGGCTGGTCTATCCGTTGATGCGTGGCCTGTCGCCGTTAGTCGTGCTGGCCCTGACCTTTATTTTTGCCGGCGAAGCGCTGACGACCCAGCAGATCATCGGCATCTTGCTGATCCCGTTCGGCATGCTCTGCCTGTTGTGGCAAGGCGGTGGTGGCGAGCGGCTGCCCTGGTCGATGCTGCCGGTGGTGGCGCTGATCGGTCTGTGCATCGGTTGCTACACCTTCATCGACGGCCATGCCCTGCGGCGTTGGTCCCATCCGCTGGATTACCTGGTCTGGGTCACGCTGCTCAGCGCCTGGCCATTTCCGTTGCTGGCGTTGGTGGGCAAGCGATCGGCGTTCATGGGGTTCTGGCGTGAGCAGTGGCGGCTGGGATTGGCGGTCGGATTCTGCGTATTGTTCAGCTACGCTCTGGTGCTGTGGGCCATGCAACTGGGGTCGATTGCCGAGGCGGCGGCGCTGCGGGAGATCAGTGTGATCCTGGTGGTGTTGTTCGGCATGCGCTACCTGAAAGAACCTTTCGGTCGGCCGCGGCTCTTAGCTTGCGCATTGGTGCTGGTTGGCATGCTGGTGATGAAGTTCTGACCGGCGCCCGGACTCTCGATTTTCCATAAAACTCAAAGAAGGAACTGCTTCATGACGGTTGCCCTGTGGTGTGTGTTGATCGCCTTTCTCCTGCCTTACCTGTGTATCGGGATCGCTAAGGCCGGTGGGAAATACCGGTTGCAAGATAACCACGATCCTCGGGATTTTCTGGACTCGCTCGAGGGCGCTCCCCGACGTGCCTACGCCGCGCAACTGAACAGCTTTGAAATCAGCCCGTTCTTTGCCGCCGCCGTGATCGTCGCGCACCTGGCCGGCAACGCCGAGCTGGTGACCATTAACGTGCTGGCGGTGTTGTTCATCACCAGTCGCCTGCTCTACATCATTTGCTACCTGGCGGACTGGGCGATCCTGCGTTCGCTGGTGTGGTTCGTGGGGGTGGGGTTGGTGCTGAGTTTCTTCTTTGTTTCGGTCTGAGCCGGCCTGATTTTCACTGTGTCTGTCCCGGCCTCTTCGCGGGCAAGCCCGCTCCCACCCTGATATCAGGGGCTCACAGATTTTGTGGCCACTGGAGATCAACTGTGGGAGCGGGCTTGCCCGCGAAGGCGCCCGACCAGCCAACCCATTACTTTAGGGGTTGGCGCTGACCGCATCCGCCACCTGCGGCACTTGCGGCAGCGCCACGCCCTTGGGCCACAGCATCCAGATCTGGCCCTGTTGCTTCATGTCCCCGGCCAGTTGTCCCGCCGCCTCGCCCGTACCCCAGAATAGATCCGCCCGGACTTCGCCGGTAATCGCACCGCCGGTGTCCTGGGCGGCGACCGGCCGGTTCAATGCGCTGCCATCGGGGCGCGTCGTGGATAGCCACAGCAGGCTGCCCAGCGGAACCACCTTGCGGTCCACCGCCACGCTGTAGCCGGCGGTCAGCGGCACATTCAGCGAACCTCGCGGGCCTTCGTTGCTGTCAGGGTTGCGGTTGAAAAACACGTAGCTGGGGTTGCTGCCCAGCAGCTCGGGAATCCGATTCGGGTTGGCCTTGGCCCAGGCGCTGATGGTGCCCATGGTCACGTCTTCTTTCTTCAATTCGCCCTGTTCCACCAGCCAGCGCCCGATGGGCCGGTAAGGATGGCCATTCTGGTCGGCATAGCCGATGCGCAGCAGGCGGCCGTCATCGAGCCGGATGCGCCCCGAGCCCTGGATCTGCAAGAACTGCAGGTTCATCGGATCGGTCAGCCAGGCAATCACCGGTGCCTTCACCCCGTTGGTTTCGATGGTGGCCGCGTCGTCGTAGGGCTTGAGCACCCGGCCTTCGAGGCGACCGCGCAGGCGTTTGCCCTTGAGTTCGGGGTAGATACTGTCCAGCGCCACGATGATCATGTCGTCCGGCACGCCGTACACCGGGACGTTCGCGGTGGAGGTCTGTTTGAGGCTGCCAGGGTAGACCGGCTCGTAGTAGCCGGTAATCAGCCCGTTGGGGCTGTTGTCCCCCGAGCGCAGGCCATAGACGTCCAGGTTCTGTTTGAGGAAATCGCGTACGGCTGCTGCGGTCTGCGGCACATTGGCCGCAGCGGCGCAGGTGGGGCCCCAAGTCGCGTCGGCCTTGAGCCGGGTGCAAGCACTGCGCCAGGAGCCGAAACCGGCCAGCAGGTCTTCATCGGATACCGACGGCAAGGCTTCCCACGGCGCGCTGACATAAGTGGCGAGGGCGTGTGTCTGTGGCTTTTCGACCTTGTCGCCGCGATTGCAGCCGGCCAGCACCGCGATCAACGGTAGGGTCAATGCCAAGCCTTTGTGCCAGGTCTTGAAGCGGCTGTTCATGAAGATTTCCTTTGCAGTCATTCGAACGCTGTCAGGCACTCAAACGACCCGTATTGTTGATAGGGCCATTGGTCTTTACCGATGACCCGAGGATACTAACTGCCGTTTCCTGTCCCGAGGCCAAGATGTTTGTAAAACGATTTTCCATGGCCGTGCTGGCCTGCTTGCTGTTGTCCGCCTGTGGCGGCGTCGATCCCAATTCTCCCCTGGGCCAGCGCAAGGCCATTTTCAAACAGATGCTCAAGATCAACGAAGAGTTGGGTGGCATGTTGCGTGGCCGAGTCCCGTTCGATGGCGCGCGATTTGCTGAAGGCGCGGTGAAACTGGATCAACTGTCCCACGAACCGTGGAAGCACTTTCCGCCAGTGCGCGAGCAAGATCACACCAGCGCCCTGGATGAGGTCTGGCAAAAGCAGGCGCGCTTCCAGGACCTGGCCCGTAGCCTTGAAGCGGCCACCGGTGAGTTGGTGACCGCCAGCAACGTCCAGCCCTACAAGGCCAGTTACCTGCGGCCGGCGGTGCAGAAGGTCGAGGATGCGTGCAGCGCCTGCCATAAAGAGTTTCGGGATCATTGAATAAAAGCAGCTGCGAGCGTCAAGCTTCGAGCGGCAAGCTCGAAGCTTTTCACTTATCCAACTCATCCACCGCTTCCTGCAGTTCCTTGCGTGAGGCTGCCAGCTTGTCCTTGCGCTTGTTGATTCGCTCGGCGTCGCCTTTTTTCATGGCCTTTTCCAGGTCGGCCTGACGCCGACTGACCTCATGCTTGGCGTCGAGCACCTTGTTTTCACGCTCCTTGCGCAAGGACGCGTCAGTGCAATGGGTAGTGACTTCGCTCAACGCGGTTTCCAGGCCTGCCTGCTGGTCCTGGTTGCCGCGGGACTTGGCCAATTCGATCTGGTTGATGATGCCCTGGCGCTTGGCTGCGCAGCCAGTGAGCTCCGGTGTTTGCGGTGCTTGCTCGTCCGCCATCAAAGGGGCGGCCATGGCGCTGCATAAGACCAGCAGGGCAACGGGGGACAGGAAATTCATAGCAACTCCGTAAAAAACTCGCGAGCGGTCGGTACAGATGCGCTGTTGGAACGCACGTTTGCCCCTTGGGTTCAACTGCTCGGGCTTGCGTCAAAAACCATCGACCCCGGCAGTGCGTAATATTTCACTCAAGGCCAGCACCTGCGGGTCGCGGAAAAAAGCGCTCAATTGCGCGGCGCGTCCCGGTCCGATGCCAGCTTCGGCTTGCCATTGTTCGGTGTCGCGCTCGGCCAACGCCTGCCACGGTCCTTCTAGCCGGGCCTCGCCGGTCGGCGGCAGGCCGAGGGCCTTGAGCCATTGCTCGAACGGACGCTGCCGGGCACTGTGCAAACTGGCGAGCAGGCGGGCGCTGCTGTAGTCACCGAAGCCGGCAATGTTAGCAAGCTCGGCGGCATCGAGGGTCAACCAATCCAGTAATCCGTCGAGTCGACCGGCGGCCAGGAGTTTTTTCCAGGTGCCAGGGCCGACATGGGGCAGGGCGAGCCCGTGTTTGCCGCTGAGCCAATCCAGGCGCGCGAGAAACTGGCTTTCGCAGCCGGGAGTCGGTTGCCAGCAACTCAAGAAGTGATAATCGGCTGCCTTGGGGGCATTGAGGTCCTGCCGTTCGATGCTGCGCAGTACGACGCTGTCGAGGCGTGGAATGGTCAGCCCGGCCAGGCTGATGGCGACCTGGTCGCCCGGGCGGATGTCCATCTCCTCCCAGCGCTTGAGGGAGCTGACGCTCACCCGACGGATTCGCCGGTCATCGAGCATGACCGGTTCGAGTTCCAATACGGGGGTGATGCGCCCGGTACGGCCGATCTTGAAGCGCACCTTGCGCACCTCGGCCAAGGCTTGGGCATAGGGGTATTTCCAGGCCACGCTCCAGAACGGTGCCCTGGCCTGCCAGCGGTCGGCGGGTGGGCGGCGGCTCTGGCGCAGGACAATACCGTCGCTGGCGAATGGCAGCGGCGTGCGATACCAGTGGTCGCGCCAGTGCTCGGCATCGGCCAGAACCTGGACAGGCTGGTTGTAGAGGAGGGTGTCAGCGAAGCCCAGTTCATTCAGCGCGGCCATCCGTTCGGGCAGGGTGGCCGGCCCTTCAGGCCAGTCCCAGACAAACAGGCCGATGTCCGCCGCCTCCTGCGCCGTCATATTCGTGCGCGCCATCAGGCCCGCCACGGTTCCCCGGGCGTTGAGGCTGCCGCTGCTGGCCTGGACATGGGTGAGCAAGCGCCAATACAGCTCGCCCTGGACGACCAGGTCCAGAGGTTGGCGCAACCGTTGGGGGATGGCGCCGATTTTGCGCGCATTCGGGGTCCAGTCATGTCCTTGCATGCCATCGCCGCGGCTGATTGCCTGCTGCAGGTGACCTGCGCGATAGATCAAGGTCACCGCCACGCCATCGACTTTCGGTTGCGCCCAGACGTCCTTGCGATTTTGCAACCAGGCCTCCACGGCGTCGGCATCCTTGAGTTTATCCAGGCCGGTATGGACAACCGGGTGCGGTATCTTCCCGCCTGCCGTGCGCAAGGGATCGCCGGGCGCCTCGAGGCTGAAGCAGCGGCGCCATCGGCCCAGTTGTGTGCGGGACTGATCATAAAGTTCATCGGCGACCAGGGAGCGACCAAGGCGGTGATAACTGTCGTCCCAGCTGTCGATTTGCCGTTGCAGGGCGGTGATCTCTACTTGGGCGCGTTCAGTGGGCCAATCGGGGCAGGTCTCTGCGAAGACAGGAGGGGTAATGAGGATAAAACAGCTGAGGGCACGCAATAACGGCAGCATCTAAGCATCCTTGCTTGGGTGGTGTACTGGAAGGCTAGTCACTGTGGTGGAAGCTGTGAGGCTTGGACCGTTACTGGATTTTGCAGGGCCTGATGGCGAAGTCGCGGCGGTACAGTGCGGTGTGATTTAACCGCACAACTGTCTCTTGAACCCATCGATGGCCGGCGCAGAATGAGCCCTCGACCTGCCTCTGCCTGGAGCGCCCACGATGGACTTGACGACCCTCGCTGTTTTCATTCCGGCCTGCTTCGCGCTGAACATGGCACCGGGGCCGAATAACCTGCTGTCCATCAGCAACGCTTCGCGCTATGGCTTCGTCCGGGCGTGCAGCGGCGGCATCGGTCGGCTGGTGGCATTTGCAATCATGATCGCCCTGGCGGCGGTAGGGCTCACCGCTGTGCTGCACACCTCGGAATTGCTGTTCCTGGGGATCAAGCTTGTGGGTGCCGGTTATCTGTTCTACCTCGCCGTGCAGTTGTGGCGCGCTCAGCCTGAGGCCGGAAGCGAAGCCGCGATCACGACGATGAGTATGACCAGCCTGGCGCGCCAGGAATTCCTGGTAGCGATCGGCAATCCGAAGGCGATCCTGTTGTTTACCGCGTTCCTGCCGCAGTTCGTCGACCGGGCGGGCACCGTCACCCAACAGTTCGCCGTGCTGGGCGGTTTGTTCCTGGCGCTGGAGTGCATCGCCATCGGTTTGTATTGCTACATGGGCATTTATGCGCGGCGGCTGTTTGCCCGGCCCAGTGGCAAGCGTCTGTTCAATCGGATGTGTGCGGGGTTGCTGGCCAGTGCGGCGTCGTTTTTGCTGGTGGCGCGCAGGACTTAGATCTTCTGGAGGGGCCTGTTTCACTGGGGACTTGTCCCCCTGTGGCGAGGGGATTTATCCCCGCTGGGCTGCGCAGCAGCCCCCAAATCAGCGACCTCGGTGTGTCAGGTTAACCATGCTTGACCTTTTTGGGGCCGCTTCGCAGCCCAGCGGGGATAAATCCCCTCGCCACAGGAGCGGTGCCTGACTTTGATTTTTTGATAAAAAAAAGCCCCTGGCGACCGAGTCGCCAGGGGCTTTTTCGTGACGGCAGGTCTTACAGGCCGGCAGCGGCGCGCAGGGCGTCGGCGCGGTCGGTTTTTTCCCAGGTGAAGGTGGTGAAGGTATCGTCACCGACCGTCTTGGTTTGCGGCGTGCGGCCGAAGTGACCGTAGGCTGCGGTTTCCTGGTACATCGGGTGCAGCAGGTCGAGCATGGTGGTGATGGCGTATGGACGCAGGTCGAACACATCACGCACCAGCTTGATGATCTTGTCATCGCTGATCTTGCCGGTACCGAAGGTGTTCAGCGAGATCGACGTAGGCTGGGCGACGCCGATGGCGTAGGACACCTGGATCTCGCAGCGCTCGGCCAGGCCGGCGGCGACGATGTTCTTGGCAACGTAACGACCGGCATAGGCCGCGGAACGGTCAACCTTCGATGGATCCTTGCCGGAGAACGCGCCGCCGCCGTGACGGGCCATGCCGCCGTAGCTGTCGACGATGATCTTGCGACCGGTCAGGCCGCAGTCGCCCACCGGGCCGCCAATGATGAACTGGCCGGTCGGGTTGATGTGAAACTGGGTGTCCTTGGACAGCAACTCGGCAGGCAGCACGTGCTTGACGATCAGTTCCATCACGCCTTCGCGCAAGTCTTTGTAGGAGACTTCCGGGTTGTGCTGGGTCGACAGCACGACGGCGTCGATACCGACAACCTTGCCGCCTTCGTAACGGCACGTCACTTGGGACTTGGCGTCCGGGCGCAGCCAAGGCAGCAGGCCGGACTTACGCGCTTCGGCCTGACGCTGGACCAGCTGGTGCGAGAAGGTGATCGGTGCCGGCATCAGCACGTCGGTTTCATTGCTGGCATAGCCGAACATCAGGCCTTGGTCGCCGGCGCCCTGATCTTCAGGCTTGGCACGGTCAACGCCTTGGTTGATGTCGGGGGACTGCTTACCGATGATGTTCATCACACCGCAGGTCGCGCCGTCGAAACCGACGTCGGAGCTGTTGTAGCCGATGCCCAGGATGACGTCGCGAACGATCTGTTCCAGGTCGACCCAGGCCGAGGTGGTGACTTCGCCAGCGATGATCGCCACGCCCGTTTTCACCAGAGTCTCGCACGCCACGCGGGCGAACTTGTCTTCAGCAATGATGGCGTCCAGCACCGCATCAGAAATCTGGTCGGCGATTTTGTCCGGATGCCCTTCAGACACGGACTCGGAGGTGAAAAGGGAGTATTCGCTCATCTCGATGTTTTCCTACAAGTTACCGATGGTGAGTGTCGCCAGCCGGTCGCTGAAAATGGCGGACCTGGATCTGGAAACCATTACGTAAGCCTACATAGAGGCTTTCCCCGGGCACGAGGCCCGCAGCGGTGGCCCAACGGGCCAGATCGTCCTGTTCAAACCCCAACCAGAGATCACCGCAGGCCTCCCTGGCCCAACTCTGGTTGTGGCTGCATAACTCTGTCACCAACAGGCTACCGCCTGGTTGCAGCAGGCCGGCCATGTGCCGGAGTGCGTCGGCCGGCGCGGCGAAATGGTGCAGCACCATGTTCAATACCACGCAATCGGCCTGCAGGCTCACGCCATCCAAGGCATCGGCCAACTGCAGGCTGACATTAGTCAATGTTTCGCGCTCGCACACCTGGCGCGCCAATTCAAGCATGGCCGGGCTGTTGTCCAGCGCCGTCACCTGGCTGAAGCGCCGCGCCAGTTCCGGCAAGAAGGCGCCGTCGCCAGGGCCGACTTCGATGACGGTGGCGGTGGGCTCGAAGCTCAGTTTATCGAGCAGCGCCACGACGCTTTCACGGTATTGCGGCAATCCTGCGATCAGGTCTTGCTGGGCACGAAACTTCTCGGCCACCCGTGCGAAAAAGTCCTGGCTGGCGGCAGCCCGTTGTCTGTGTACCTGGGCGATGCGGGCCCGCACCTCGGTGGGCAGGTCCAGTTCGTCCACTTCCTCTAATAACGCCGCGTGCAGCTTGCCCCCCAAAAGATCGGTGTGGGGCAGGGCGCGGCGGTAAAAAATGGCGTTGCCTTCACGGCGGGTCGCCACCAGGTCGGCCTGGGCCAGGACCTTGAGGTGGTGGCTCATGCCGGACTGGCCGATGCCGAAGATCTGCGCCAGTTCCAGCACACCGAACGAATCGTTGGCCAGGGCGCGCAATACATTGAGCCGCAACGGATCGCCGCCGGCCTTGCAAAGGGCCGCCAGCTCATCGCAATCGTCATGGCGAATGGAAGGCACGCGTAAGTTCATAGGGCGGCAGTCTAGAGAGGGGGCTGGATCATCGCAAGGGCAATATCAAAAAGTTTTGATATTGCTCGATAAATGGCACTTCCCAGAAGGTGCTTGACTCTACAGCCCATCAGCGGAAAGGTTTCACCTGGAGAAAGGGACTTTATCCACCGGAAAAACGCCTTTGCATGACTATCTGTCATTGCCCCGAGGCGGGTGGGTGAGGGAAAATGCTCGCCTTTTTCAGTTTCGTTTTATTCATTCTCGATTCAATTCCCGCAGGAGATCAGCGATGCCCAGCCGTCGTGAGCGTGCCAATGCCATTCGTGCCCTCAGCATGGATGCCGTGCAAAAAGCCAACAGCGGCCATCCGGGTGCCCCTATGGGTATGGCGGATATCGCCGAGGTGCTTTGGCGCGACTACCTCAAGCACAGTCCGAGCAACCCAGCTTTCGCCGACCGTGACCGCTTCGTGCTGTCCAACGGCCACGGCTCGATGTTGATTTATTCGCTGCTGCACCTGACCGGCTACGACCTGTCGATCGATGACCTGAAGAATTTCCGCCAACTGCACAGCCGCACCCCGGGCCACCCGGAATACGGCTACACCCCAGGCGTGGAGACCACCACCGGTCCATTGGGCCAAGGCCTGGCCAACGCAGTGGGTTTTGCCCTGGCGGAAAAAGTCCTGGCGGCGCAGTTCAATCGCCCGGGCCATAACGTCGTTGATCACCACACCTACGTGTTCCTGGGTGATGGCTGCATGATGGAAGGCATTTCCCATGAAGTCGCGTCCCTGGCCGGCACCTTGGGGCTGGACAAGCTGATTGCTTTCTACGACGACAACGGCATTTCCATCGACGGTGAAGTCGAAGGCTGGTTCACCGACGACACCCCCAAGCGCTTCGAAGCCTACAACTGGCTGGTGATCCGCAATGTCGACGGTCACGATCCGGAAGAGATCAAGACCGCCATCGAGACGGCCCGCAAGAGCGCCCAGCCGACCCTGATCTGCTGCAAGACCACCATCGGTTTCGGTTCGCCCAACAAGCAGGGCAAGGAAGACTGCCACGGCGCGCCACTGGGTGCCGAGGAAATCGCCCTGACTCGCGCCGCGTTGAAGTGGAACCACGGCCCGTTCGAAATCCCGGCCGACATCTATGCCGAGTGGGATGCCAAGGAAAAAGGTCGCGCGCTTGAAGCCGAGTGGGACCAGCGTTTCGCCGCCTATTCCGCTGAATTCCCTGAGCTGGCCAACGAACTGGTCCGTCGCCTCAGCGGCGAGCTGCCCGCCGATTTCGCCGAAAAAGCCTCGGCCTACATCGCTGAAGTGGCCGCCAAGGGCGAGACCATCGCCAGCCGTAAAGCCAGCCAGAACACCCTGAACGCCTTTGGCCCACTGCTGCCGGAACTGCTGGGCGGTTCGGCCGACCTGGCCGGTTCCAACCTGACCCTGTGGAAAGGCTGCAAGGGCGTCAGCGCCGAAGACGCCAGTGGCAACTACATGTACTACGGCGTTCGCGAGTTCGGCATGAGCGCGATCATGAACGGCGTCGCGTTGCATGGCGGTCTGGTGCCTTACGGTGCGACCTTCCTGATGTTCATGGAATACGCCCGCAACGCTGTGCGCATGTCGGCCCTGATGAAAAAACGCATCCTGTATGTGTTCACCCACGACTCCATCGGCCTGGGCGAAGACGGCCCGACTCACCAGCCGATCGAGCAACTGGCAAGCCTGCGCTGCACCCCGAACCTGGATACCTGGCGCCCTTGCGATGCCGTGGAATCGGCAGTGGCCTGGAAATACGCCCTCGAGCGTAAAGACGGCCCTTCGGCGCTGATCTTCTCCCGCCAGAACCTGCAGCACCAAACCCGCGATGCCGGCCAGATCGGCGACATCACCCGCGGCGGCTACGTGCTCAAGGACTGCATCGGCGAGCCTGAACTGATCCTGATCGCCACCGGCTCCGAAGTCGGCCTGGCCGTGCAGGCCTACGACAAGCTTACCGAGCAAGGCCGCAACGTGCGCGTGGTGTCCATGCCATGCACCAGCGTGTTCGACGCCCAGGACGCCGGCTACAAGCAGGCGGTGTTGCCGCTGCAAGTCAGCGCCCGGATTGCCATCGAAGCTGCTCACGCCGATTACTGGTACAAGTACGTGGGCCTGGAAGGCCGCGTGATCGGCATGACCACCTACGGCGAATCGGCGCCCGCGCCGGCGTTGTTCGAGGAATTCGGCTTCACCCTGGAGAACATCCTGGGTCAGGCTGAAGAGCTGCTGGAAGACTGATCCGCAAACAGGTTGCCTGTTCTGACGCCATCGCGAGCAAGCTCGCTCCCACAAGGATTTCACCGACCCTGTGGGAGCGAGCTTGCTCGCGATAGCGATGGCTCAGACGACACTGCCTCAATGGATTCAATCAGGTCAGAGAACCCCATGCCCCAACCGCGTCCCTACAAAGTTGCACTCAACGGCTACGGCCGGATTGGTCGTTGCGTCTTGCGTGCGTTGTTCGAGCGAGGAGCCAAGGCCGGGTTCGAGATTGTGGCCATCAACGATCTGGCCGACATGGCCAGCATCGAATACCTGACACGCTTTGACTCCACCCACGGCCGGTTTCCCGGCGAAGTTCGGGTCGAAGGCGATTGTCTGCATATTAATGGCGACTGCGTGAAGGTCCTGCGCAGTGCCACCCCCGAAGGCATCGACTGGGCGTCCCTGGACGTCGATCTGGTGCTCGAATGCTCCGGTGCCTACCACACCCGCGAAGACGGCCAGCGTTTTCTCGCGGCCGGTGCGCCACGGGTGCTGTTCTCCCAGCCGATGGCCAGCGAAGCGGATGTGGACGCGACCATCGTCTACGGCGTGAACCAGGATTGCCTGACCGGCGATGAACTGTTGGTGTCCAACGCGTCCTGCACCACCAATTGCGGCGTGCCGTTGTTGCGCCTGCTGGACCAGGCCATTGGCCTGGAGTACGTGTCGATCACCACCATCCACTCGGCGATGAACGATCAGCCGGTGATCGACGCCTATCACCATGAAGACTTGCGCCGCACCCGTTCGGCGTTCCAGTCGGTGATTCCGGTGTCCACTGGTCTGGCGAGAGGCATCGAGCGGCTGCTCCCGGAACTTGCAGGGCGAATTCAGGCCAAAGCCGTGCGGGTGCCGACCGTCAACGTGTCCTGCCTCGATATAACGATGCAGACCGTGAGCGATACCGACGCCACCGAGGTCAACCGGATCCTGCGCGAAGCCGCCACCAACGGCCCGCTCAAAGGCCTGCTGGCCTACACCGAGTTGCCTCACGCCAGTTGTGATTTTAATCACGACCCCCATTCGGCCATTGTCGATGCCAGCCAGACCCGTGTTTCCGGGCCACGGCTCGTGAACATCCTGGCTTGGTTCGACAACGAATGGGGTTTTGCCAACCGAATGCTGGACGTTGCTGAACATTATCTGCAAACAGCGACTGCGCTTGCTGCTTCCAACAAACCTGCTCTCTAAACAGTTATCCAGGAATTGCGACCCATGACCGTGTTGAAGATGTCCGACCTCGATCTGCAAGGTAAGCGCGTACTGATCCGCGAAGACCTCAACGTTCCCGTCAAGGACGGTGTTGTCACCAGCGACGCGCGCATCCTGGCTTCGCTGCCGACCATCAAGCTGGCCCTGGAAAAAGGCGCGGCCGTGATGGTCTGCTCGCACCTGGGCCGTCCGACCGAAGGCGAATTCTCCGCCGAGAACAGCCTCAAGCCGGTAGCCGATTACCTGAGCAAGGCCTTGGGCCGTGACGTGCCGCTGGTGGCCGACTACCTGGGCGGCGTTGACGTGAAGGCCGGCGACGTCGTGCTGTTCGAAAACGTGCGCTTCAACAAGGGCGAGAAAAAGAACGCTGACGAACTGGCCCAGCAATACGCGGCCCTGTGCGACGTATTCGTGATGGACGCCTTTGGCACCGCCCACCGCGCCGAGGGTTCGACCCACGGCGTGGCGAAGTTCGCCAAAGTGGCCGCCGCCGGCCCGCTGCTGGCCGCCGAACTGGACGCGCTGGGCAAGGCCCTGGGCTCCCCGGCCCAGCCGATGGCCGCCATCGTGGCCGGTTCCAAGGTGTCCACCAAACTCGACGTGCTCAACAGCCTGAGCCAGGTGTGCAACCAGTTGATCGTTGGCGGCGGCATCGCCAACACGTTCCTGGCCGCGGCCGGTCATCCGGTCGGCAAGTCCCTGTACGAGCCAGACCTGCTGGACACCGCTCGGGAAATCGCCGCCAAGGTCAGCGTGCCGTTGCCGGTGGATGTTGTGGTGGCCAAGGAATTCGCCGAAAGCGCCACCGCTACCGTCAAGCTGATCGCTGACGTGGCCGAGGACGACATGATTCTCGACATCGGTCCGCAGACCGCCGCCCATTTCGCCGAACTGTTGAAATCTTCCCAGACTATCCTCTGGAACGGTCCGGTCGGTGTGTTCGAGTTCGACCAGTTCGGCAACGGCACCAAGGTGCTGGCCCAGGCCATTGCCGAAAGCTCCGCGTTCTCTATCGCGGGTGGCGGCGACACCCTGGCGGCCATCGATAAATATGGCGTGGCCGATCAGATCTCCTACATTTCCACCGGTGGTGGCGCGTTCCTCGAATTCGTCGAAGGCAAGGTACTGCCGGCCGTGGAAGTCCTGGAAAGCCGGGCCAAGGCCTGAGGCTTCGTTGACCAGGCAAAGGAGTGTGGTAATGGTCAAGACGTTCACGTTGCTGATGGCTGTGACGATGTTGGTGGCCTGCTCGAGCAGCCCGAAGGCGCCGTCGGCCCCGGAAACCGGGACGCCGGCGGCTGAAGAGGGTTGCTACCAGGCCGACTGGCAGGCCGAGACCAACCCGGTGCTGAACAAGCGTTCCGGGCCCGATGGCCTGGATAAATACGAGACGCAAACCCCCGCCAAGGAACATGGTTGTCCTTGACGGGTCTGACTCTTAACTCATGGCTGGCGGCGTGTGCGGTCAGTCGAGGAACACGGATGAAAGGCTTGATCGCCGTTGTGGCGTTGGCAATGTTGGCCGGTTGTGCGCAGTTGGGCTTGTCGCTCTCATCCGAGCCTGCGGACAACTGGACGACCTGGACCTGTGACAGCGAGGCCAAAGTGCTCTGGCGCTACACCGATACCGCCCACAAGGAAGTCGATGTACGCCTGGGCGGCGCCGATAAGGTTTATCGCCTGAAGCTTGAGCCGGGTGCTGAAGGTTCGCTGTACAGCGACGACATGCTGGCGTTTCACGTCAAGGGTGAGGAAGGCCTGGTGTATTGGGTCGCCACCAATGACTTGATTGGCCGTGGTTGCAAGGCCAATTGATCCACAGAGGTCCAATGTGGGAGCGGGCTTGCTCGCGAATGCGGCGGGTCAGCTTGCATATCTGCTGAATGTGAAACCGCATTCGCGAGCAAGCCCGCTCCCACAGGGGCTTCTATAGTTTTGAGATTTTGTTTCACCGAACACGCAGGCCGGGGCCGCCCCCCGATCCGCAATGACTTGAATAGCCGCCGCCGCTCCGGCAGGCTGGCACGATTAACGACCCTCGACCGGGAGAGACACACTAATGGCACTTATCAGCATGCGTCAGATGCTGGACCACGCAGCCGAGTTCGGCTACGGCGTTCCAGCCTTTAACGTCAACAACCTTGAGCAGATGCGCGCCATCATGGAAGCCGCTGACAAGACTGACTCTCCGGTGATCGTCCAGGCTTCGGCCGGCGCCCGCAAATATGCCGGTGCACCGTTCCTGCGTCACCTGATCCTGGCGGCGATCGAAGAATTCCCGCACATCCCGGTGTGCATGCACCAGGACCACGGCACCAGCCCTGACGTCTGCCAGCGCTCCATCCAACTGGGCTTCAGCTCGGTGATGATGGACGGCTCCCTGGGCGAAGACGGCAAGACCCCGACCGACTACGAATACAACGTACGCGTTACCCAGCAGACCGTGGCCATGGCCCACGCCTGCGGTGTGTCGGTGGAAGGTGAGCTGGGTTGCCTGGGTTCGCTGGAAACCGGCATGGCCGGTGAAGAAGACGGCATCGGCGCTGAAGGCGTGCTGGATCACAGCCAGATGCTGACCGACCCGGAAGAAGCCGCCGACTTCGTCAAGAAAACCCAGGTCGACGCCCTGGCCATCGCCATCGGCACCAGCCACGGCGCCTACAAGTTCACCAAGCCGCCTACCGGCGACGTGCTGGCCATCGACCGCATCAAGGAAATCCACAAGCGCATCCCCAACACCCACCTGGTGATGCACGGTTCTTCCTCGGTACCGCAAGAGTGGCTGGCGATCATTAACCAGTACGGCGGCGACATCAAGGAAACCTACGGCGTGCCGGTTGAGGAAATCGTCGAAGGCATCAAGTACGGCGTGCGCAAGGTCAACATCGACACCGACCTGCGCCTGGCCTCTACCGGTGCCATGCGTCGTTTGATGGCGACCAATCCGAGCGAGTTTGATCCGCGTAAGTTCTTTGGCGCTACTGTGACGGCCATGCGTGATGTGTGCATTGCGCGTTATGAGGCGTTTGGGACGGCGGGGAATGCTTCGAAGATCAAGCCGATTTCGTTGGAAGCGATGTATCAGCGGTATTTGAAGGGTGAGTTGAACGCTAAGGTCAACTGAGGCTTTAGTGGTGTGAGAAAACCCGCAGTGATGTGGGTTTAATGAGATGGTCAGCCAGACCGAGAAGCCCTGCAGGTTTACGCTTGCAGGGTTTTTCTCGTTTTCGGCGGAGGATCTCTCATGAACACGATGGCACATTCAACGTTTGAGTGATGAGATCAAAGACATCGAGCCCGAACTGAAGCAGCAACTGAAAGAAGACGATGCATGTGCTCTATGAACAAAATAGGAATTTAGAGCTTTCAGTTCGGAGCGCCCTAAACTCGAAGGGCCCGTCACCGTGACGGTTGAATCTACGGTGATGTCCATGATGTAAAAAGCCCATCGTAAGATGGGCGCTTTACATCGATTGCCCTGACTATTCTGAGTAATTAATAGAGAGCAGTAAATATTATTTCTGGGTAAAGGGTTACTGTATGTTGAGTCTTAAACTATGGCTCCATTCTGAATACTCGTTAGCCAAGCGGCATTGAGCCGTAAAACTTACAGTTTCGGGGTGTCCTAACGTTATGCGCGCAGAAAAATGACCATTTTCATCGCAGAAAACACTTGCAAATTCATGCCCAACCCCCGTCTCGGCGATTGATACATTTGTTCGTGGTTCACCCACGCCCGTTATGGTGAAACCATCCTTACTCTGAATGGAGCCTTCACTTGGGCTTGTAAAAACGGGAGTTCTGAGTGCCATTTCTTTTTCTCCGGAATCAATATGTTTGGTACCCATCTGGGTGATTAAAGTATTAGAAGGGGGCGTGCCTTTAGGCTACTGTAGGAAATGACAGTTTTTTATAACTTTTTCAGATGGATTGATTCTTCTTGTTCCAAATTTGCAGCGTATCGTCGCTCCAGCTTTACTTTGGACGTTAATCTCGGTGCCCGTTAACCGTTAACCAAGGTCGACGCGAGGCGGCCTTATAGCCGGCCTGGTTGGATGGGGCTGCGGTCTTCTTGTGGGAGCTGGCTTGCTCGCGAAAGCGAAGGGGTGGTTTGCGGTAATGTGGGATGTGCCGGCGAAATGGGTTCGCAGGAAGTGTCCACTATGTCCCCGCACACCCGTCAACCATGTGTTCGGTCCCGGTGCTCGGCTGACAACCGGGAACGCACCTGATCGACGCTCAGCGTACGCGCGGGGTCGGCTTTCAAGACGTCGTAAGCTGGGGCTACTTGGCTTACGAGCCAGTTTTTCAAAGCGTTATCACGTCCCCGCAGCGCTTGGAGAGCTTCACGAGTGACTTCGCTTTCAGTGGCGCACTCACCGGCAGCCACGTTGGCTTTCACCCTTTCGGTCAACTGGTTAGGCAGGGTGATGCTGAGCTGTTGGGTGCTGTGCATGATGAATCCCCTGGATTTAATTCTTCGATTTCAAAATGGGCGAGCTTGCTCGTGATAGCGCCGTGTCGGTCAAATCCCTGCGGATGATCCAACGCTATCGCGAGCAAGCTCGCTCCCACCAGAGGAGCTTTATTGCCCTTCGAGCCCGCGCTGTTCAATCACTCCAAAAACATCCGCTACATCCTGGACCATGATCCGGGCGATGTTGGTGATGGTGTTGATGTCGGTCTCGGCTGAATCGCGCGGTGTGGTGCAGGCCATGAGCGTCAGGTAGTCGAGGGTGGCGTGCAGGCGTTCGCTAGCGCAGGCGTGGAGTTCGGTCAGTGGGGCGGTTTTATCGATGAACAGGACCGGGTGGGTGGTGGCGGTTGGGGTAAGCGGGGTGAAGCTGTTGGACGATTGATTTGTCGACATAAGGTTGAAGTCCTCGAAGAAAAAGAAATGCCATGTATTCCTCGATAGGGCTGCGAAACCCTCCGCTAACCAAAGCCAGCAGGTGAACCGAACTATAGAGGGGAATTTTTGACGCAACAACCGACCTGTAGGACGCCCACAACCCCCGGTGGCGAGGGAGCTTGCTCCCGTTCGGTGGCGCAGCCGCCGTAAACCCTGGGTGTGGGGTTGGTCTGACGAAAAGAGGGGGCTGCTTCGCAGTCCAGCGGGGATAAATCCCCTCGCCACAAAGGGGGATTCCTACGAGATTTTCAGAAGCACAGGTTAAGCGTTGTGACCGTCCCCACAGGGTGAACGCGTTCCTCCTGTGGGAGCGAGCCTGCTCGCGGAGTCGGCAGCACATCCAGAATCTATCCAGATGATCCACCGCTTTCGGGAACAGTTTATCTAGCGCCATCCACATATGCTTTTGGAACAGCTTCGTATCCGGGAACAGGTTACATATCTGTCAACTTTGACAGTAGACCCCATTGCAACCGTGAGTAACGCTTAACACTCCGCTCGAAAGGTCATTCAACAGGTTGCAAGCCTAGGAGGATATGGCCATGAACAAGCGTGAACCTTTGCATCCCGGCAGTCCGTATGAAGCCTTCGCTAACCACGGTCTACTGGTTTTTCCGCCCCCAAGCGGTGTCGAGACCGAACGCTTCCCCGGTCCGGCCGTCCAGTTGCCGGATGGAAAGGTTTTCATGGCATTTATGGCTCCAGGCTTGCGGTTGGAACTATGGCGCTTCACGGCGGAGGGGGTGCCCGATCAAGGCTATGGAGATGGTGGTGGTTTGCAAATACTTGATTCGGGTTTCTTCAGTGTCACAGATGTCGCGATTCTGGCGGATGGCAAAGTTTTGCTCTACGGCTTGGACCGGGAGCAGACCGCCGTACGCTTGATGCGTGTCACATCGCAAGGCAAGCTCGATATTGGCTATGGTGACGGTGGCTTTGCCTGGGCACCGATACCCAGCGGCATGGTTACGACCACAAGGATCGCCCTTCTGCCCGATGGCGGGGTGATCGGCTCTGGCCATGGTTCATCATACTCAAGCGGAACATCGTGGCTCATGCGCTTCACTGTCAATGGTGAAATTGATCATTCATTCGGTGAGCAGGGCGTCGTACTTCTGGCACCAGTGGGTCTACGTGGGCCTCTGATTATCATGGAGAGTGAGCACATCCTCGCTACAGGTGTTATTGACGGGGGAAGAGCACTAGTCGCCAAGTACCGGTTCGATGGGAGCCCGGAGCCAACATTCGGAACTGGGGGGTATGTCACTTTTGTGCGTATTGACGAACGCCAATCGGTGCTACATGCCCTCGCGTTGCAGCCCGATGGAAAACTGGTAGTGGTCGGAAGAATTGGCATCGATGGGGTGCACACTACCGATGCTGTTGTTCTGCGCCTCAACAGCGATGGGACCCTGGATGGCACATTCAACGAGGGCCAACCGCTTTTGGCGATAGAGCGGGGCATCGACAGTGGAGAGGCAAGCGCTGTCGCCATTCAAGCAGACGGCAGGATCGTGATAGGCGGACAAACGGCGGGATTAGAAGCGGCGGTACTGTTTCGTTTGGAGAAGAGCGGTTCCGTTGACCACAGCTTCGGCTTGCCAAACTTCGACGCAAGCCCCGGGCACGTGGGCTGGATACACACTCTCGACGGCGGTGTTTTTGAGCGAGTCAGTCGTTTAGCACTGACCTCGGAAGGTCATCTCCTGGTGCTTGGAACCACTCGTTTATACGAAGTGCCATTCGAACGTCAGTACATCTCTAAATATTGGCTCTAGGAGCTGCCGCGGCTATGTAACGATGCGTCCGGATAACTCTCAACGGTTTGTGGTACCGCTTGCTCGCAAGGCGACGTTACAAACGACCCATACTTTTGATCGTATCCGCATCCAATTCAACAACCGAGCTGTAGGACGCCAGCAGCCCCGTAAACATTGGGCATCGGGTAGGTCTGACGAAAAGAAGGGGCCGCTTTGCAGCCCAGCGGGAGCAAGCTCCCTCGCCACGGTGCGAGTTTTCCTACGAGATTTTCAGAAGGGCAGGTGCGCAGTATTTGCTGTCGCTGCGCCTGAGGGAATGGCAGATGCTGTGGTTGATCGGAGGGCAACCGGGAGGGACTGGCCGGCTGTCAGGCCGTCTCGCGAGCAGGCTAGCTCCCACAGTTGGGATCGGGTGCAACCGGTAGAGATTGGTCGGCTGTCAGGCCGCCATCGCGAGCAAGCTCGCTCCCACAATTGGATCGGAGTACGACCGTGAGAGCCAGGCCGGCTGGCAGGCCGCCTCGCGGTGGACGTTGATCTCGGCGCCCCGTTAACCACGCTGGCCGAACGCAGGCATTGCGCAGTGGGCATCCCGGCATGGATGCCGGGATAGCTGCGCTGGGCCATGGATGGCCCTTCGCAGCGGGCCCACGGAGCAATGCCGGAGTGAGGGCATGCCGAGCCTAGGCGAGGCACCGAGTGGTGGGGCAAGAGCGTTTTGCTTACTTTTGCGCTTCTCAAAAGTGAGCCGCTGTAAGAGCGGAACCGTCAGCAGCCGTTACCGCAGAAACGGATATACACACGATATCTCTCTATCGAAAGCACACAATCAAGTGTTGTGATCGATATCCAACTTACTGAACGTCACCTTCCCACCTTCGCTGGTATACCCACTGTTGTCCTGCACATACACGCCAGCCTTGAAATACAACGGCTTGACCCGCCACGTAGAGCTGATAGTGGTGTACCAGCTACGACCCGCCGCAGTAATACCCAAGTCGCCGGTTCGATCAAGGTGAAGCCGGTAACTGAAGGACTGAGAAAGCTTCACGCCGCTGGCCACGGTGATAACCCGACCCTCATCGTCATCGGGGCGCATGCGGACCTTGGCAACGATATCGCCAGTCTTGCCGTCATCCTTGTACTGGTACTCCAGTTTCACCATGGGTTTGCTGCTGTCCTTGGCATGAATCTGCCCAATCACGATCTTGCCGCTACTGGGCACCTGATTGACCACCAGGGTCGCGCTCAATTTATTGTCGGCATCGGGGTACAGCCAGTTGCGCAAGGTGCCGTCTTTATAGGTCTCTCGCAATTCACTGCGGGGGTAAATCGCGTTTTCAGTCTTGGTGCCGGTCACCGGTGACCAGAAATACACCGTGCTGCCTTCGGAATTGAAATATTTATCCCTGAACCCATCCACCAACCGAGGCGTTTCAATGGTTTTCGGCGGGCTGCCCTCGGGGATGCTCAAGTTCCAGGTTGCAAGATCGACCATGCTCGGATCCTTTCTGTACATAAGAAATGATTTACGCCACAGCCGAAGGCTCTAGGACGCGCTTTCACCGACGCCAGGAGGAAGCAGGAACTCACATTTTTCACGTGGATCCGGCGGAGGGTTGACGTCAGCAGACCGTCAGAGTGGCGTTTGCCGCTTTGGTGCCCGAGACAGGCGACCGTTAGTCGGTTAGAGCGGAAATTTTTTGAACGATGGCGATATGGCACTGGCAGCATGCCTTGGACTCGACTGAGCGTGGGGTGCGATTGCCGATGTGTTGGGGTGGGCCACGCAAGCAGCATCCGTGCTGCCATGGCGCCAGGAAAAGCGATCAGATGTTGTGATCAATGTCCAACAGGCTGAACGTCACTTTTCCGCCTTCGGTGGTGTAGCCGGTGTTGTCCTGCACATACACGCCTGCCTTGAAATACAGCGGCTTGACCTTCCAGGACGGGTCGATGGTGGTCCTCCAGTTGTAACCCGCCGCGCTGATGCCCAATGCGCCCTTCGGGCTGAGGTGGATCATGTAGGTAAAGCTGCGGTCGAGCTTCACGCCGGTGGCGATGGTGATGACCTGGCCGGTTTCGTCGTCGGGGCGCAAGCGCACCTTGGCGACGATGTTGCCGGTGGAGCTGTAGGTTTTGTACTGGTACTCCAGCTTCACCATGGGGCTGGTGCTGTCTTTGGTGTGGATCTGACCAATCACGATCTTGCCGCTGCTGGGCACCTGGTTAACGGTGACCGCAGCACGCAGGATGTTGTCCGCCGCCGGGTACAGCCAGTTGCGCAGGGTGCCGTCGCTGTAGGTTTCCCGCAGTTCGCTGCGCGGATAAATCGCATTTGCAGTCTTGGTGCCGGTCACCGGTGCCCAGAAAAACAGCGTGCCGGTGTCGGAGTGGAAGTATTCATCCTTGAACCCTTGGGCCAGCCGAGGTGTTTCGATGGTGGTGGCGGGGGTGCCTTCGGGGATGCTCAAGTTCCAAGTGTTGAGATCGATCATGGTCGGATCCTGCGTAACGGGCGTAAAAGTGCTGAGTACCAAAGCGGGAGGCTCTACTCCGAGCATTTGGAGTGTGTTGATCACGCAGGAAGGCGTTTTTTGAATAACCATCCGGCGGATGTTTGACGTCAATTGTCCGTCGAATAGGTTATTTGCAGCATCTGTGCCTGGGTGGATAACCGTTAGTCGGCAGTTTCGAACTCACCGTGAACTATTGCACATTGATAGGGTCGCCTGGCGGGCAGCACTGCGTTGCCGCCATGGCACCCTGCAAAGCGCCTAGATGTGATCGATATCCAGCAGGCTGAACGTCACGGTCCCGCCTTCGGTGGGATAACCGGTGTTGTCCTGCACGTACACGCCCGCCTTGAAGTACAGCGGCTTGTCGCTCCAAGTGGAACTGATGGGAGAGCTCCACTGGTAGCCAGCGCCATTGATGGTCAGGACGCCGGCGGGGCTGAGATGGATCAGGTAAGAGAAGGATTGATTCAGCTTGATGCCGGTGGCGATGGTGATGACCTGGCCGGTTTCGTCGTCCGGGCGCATGCGCACCTTGGCGACGATGTTGCCGGTGGAGCTGTAGGTTTTGTATTGGTATTCCAGTTTCACCATTGGGCTGGTGCTGTTCTTGGTATGGATCTGACCAATCACGACCTTGCCGGTGCTGGGCACCTGGCTGACGGCCAGGGTGGCAGCCAGTTTGTTGTCCGCCGCCGGGTACAGCCAATTGCGCAAGGTGCCGTCGCTGTAGGTTTCACGAAGTTCACTGCGCGGATAAATAGCATTAGCGGTTGTGGCGCCGGTCACCGGTGCCCAGAAAAAGACCGTGCCGGAGTCGGAGTGGAAATAGGGGTCCTGAAACCCTTGCACGAGTTGGGAGGTTTCGATGGTGGCCGGAGGGCTGCCTTCGGGAATGCTCAGGTTCCAGGTTGAGAGATCGATCATGGTGGGATCCTCTGTCACTCGATGAAAAAGTTGCGCGCCACAAAGCAAGGCTCTAGGCCGGTCTTTTCGGGCGTATTGGGCAAGCGACGGAAGAAACTGCCTGACAGCCGTTCGGCGGACGGCTGACGTCAATTGTCCGTCGAGGTTGGCTGTGCAGCTTTTGTGCCTGAGGTGGGTGACCGTTAGTCGGCTATTTCGGGCTTTGTCTGGATGATGGCGCGATGACACCTACTGCTTTCGGGATTCACGGTCTAGAGTGAGATCACAGTATTTGTCCGCGTTGCTACGTAAAAAACGGACGTGGCGCCCGATAAGAGAAGCAGCATGGAATGCGCGCAACCACCGCTTGGCGAAGACAGCTCTGTCCTTTTGATTGTTGATGATTACCCCGAAAACCTGCTTAGCATGCGAGCGTTGTTGCAGCGTCAGGATTGGAAGGTGATGACCGCGTCCTCGGGTATCGAGGCCCTTAATCTGCTGCTTGAACACGACATCGACTTGGTTCTGCTGGATGTACAGATGCCGGACATGGACGGCTTCGAGGTAGCGCGCTTGATGCGCGGCAGCCAGCGCACGCGGCTTACGCCGATCATTTTCCTGACCGCCAACGAACAATCCCAGGATGCGGTGATCAAGGGCTACGCCAGTGGCGCCGTGGATTACCTGTTCAAGCCTTTCGACCCGCAGATCCTCAAGCCCAAGGTCCAGGCGTTGCTGGAACACCAACGCAATCGCCGGGCCCTGCAGCGCCTGAGCCAGGATCTGGAGGCGGCCAGGGCGTTCAACGCCTCGGTGCTGGACAACGCCGCCGAAGGGATCCTGGTGGTGGATGAGAGCGGCTGTATCCGCTTCGCCAATCCGTCTACGTGCCGTTTGCTCAACGCCACCGTCGAGCAGTTACAGGGCATGCCATTCCTGGACTTCCTGCAGAAGCCTCATATCCCCGAATGGATCGGTTCCGATATCCACACTGCTTATGGCCGTGGCGAAACCTGGCGTTTGCACGATGCTGTCCTGCGCACCGCGCCTGGGCAGCAGGTGTCGGTGGCCTTGTCCTGTGCGCCGCTGCCCGCCGAGCAGAAGGCGATGGTGGTGACACTCCAGGACATGTCGGTGGTTCGCCACTTGCACCAGCAACTCGAGTTCCAGGCAGTCACTGACCCGCTGACCGGTTTGCTCAACCGCAGAGGGTTTTATCAGACGGCGGAAAACCTGTTGATGCGCAGCGAGCGGTCGGAAAGCAACTGGGTGTTGCTATACCTGGATCTGGACGGCTTCAAGCGCGTCAATGACTCGCTGGGCCATGACGCTGGTGACCGGGTATTGCGTTGGGTGTCGGAACAATTGAAGGCGTGCCTGCGCCCGTTCGACATTCTGGCGCGGCTCGGCGGGGACGAGTTCACGGCCCTGCTGGACCTGGAGCTCCCGGAGCACGCGGCCAAGATCGCGGAAAAACTCATCGAACGGGTCTCGATCTGTCAGCAGATCGAAGGCATGGACGTGACACTGGGGGCCAGTATCGGCATCGCCACCTACCCCGATTGCGGGTCCAATCTCGACGGCTTGCTGCGCGCGTCGGACATTGCCATGTACGAAGCCAAGCGCGCCGGCCGCCAGCAATACCGTTTTTATGACCACGAAATGAACGGTCGAGCCCGTTCAAGGCTGATGCTCGAGGAAAGCGTGCGCTCGGCCATCGAGAACCGTGACTTCAACATGGTCTATCAGCCTCAAGTGTCCATCGCCGACGGACGGATTCGTGGCTTCGAAGCGCTGTTGCGCTGGCAACACCCGAGCGTCGGCGATGTTCCGCCGGGGCTGTTCCTGCCGTTGCTGGAGGAGGCGCGGTTGATCAGTCGGCTGGGCAGTTGGATTTATCATCGCAGCGCAGCCCAGCGCAAAGTCTGGGAGCGGATGTTCGCTGATGACCTGGTGTTGGGGGTGAGTCTGAGCAGCACCCAGTTCGGCATGCCGAACCTGGTGACCGAGTTGCGCCAAGTCCTCGATCGCCATGCCTTGAAGCCCCGACAACTGGAGGTGGAGGTGACCGAGGACGCGCTGATGCGCAACCCCGACGACACCCATAAGCAACTGCGGCTGCTGCGGCATCTCGGCGTGCGGGTGGCGCTGGATGACTTCGGTTCGGGGCCGTGCTCGCTGACGCATCTGCGCGACCTTGAGCTCGATACCCTCAAGCTCGACCGGCACCTGATCGCCCGTTTGCCGGACTCGCCCCGGGACGCGGCACTGGCCGCTTCGGTGATCGATTTGTGTCGACAGTTGGGCTTGCGGGTGATCGCCGAAGGGGTCGAGACGCCGGAGCAATACCTGTGGCTCAAGGCCCATGGCTGCGAGTATGTGCAAGGCTTCCTTGTGGCGCGACCGCTGATGGCCGAAGACACCGATACCTTTGCCAAGCCTTTTGACTGGAGCGCGGTGCAGGCCTGAATTCGCTACACTGGCGGCCTTTTGTGACTGTGTTGCCACCGATGACTGCGCTCAAATACCTCCAGGCCTATCCCGCCGCCCTGCAAGCACAAGTGCAGCAATTGATTGCCCAGGATCGGCTGGGCGATTACCTGCACCAGCGCTATCCCGACCGGCATGCGGTCCAGAGCGACAAGGCCTTGTACGGTTATGCGCTGGAGCTCAAGCAGCAATACCTGCGTAACGCGCCGGCCATCGATAAGGTGCTGTTCGACAACCGTCTCGACTTGACCCACCGCGCCCTCGGCCTGCACACCGCCGTCTCACGGGTGCAGGGCGGCAAGCTCAAGGCCAAGAAGGAAATCCGCATCGCGTCGTTGTTCAAGGACGCGGCGCCTGAATTCCTGAAAATGATCGTGGTGCATGAGTTGGCCCACTTCAAGGAGTCGGACCACAACAAGGCGTTCTACCAGCTCTGCGAGCACATGCTGCCGGGGTATCACCAGTTGGAGTTCGACTTGCGGGTGTACCTGACCTGGCGTGACCTGCAACAAAACAAGGAATGACCGGATGGACGTCAGCAAGACCAAAAGCAGCTTCTATCGCCGTTTGTACGTGGCCTACCTGATCGACAGCGGCGTGGCCAGCAACATCCCCGCGCTCACCGACGTCACCGGCATGCCGCGGCGTACCGCCCAGGACACCGTTGCGGCGTTGGCGGACCTGGATATTGTGTGTGAGTTCGAACAGGAAGAAGGCGCCCGCAACCACGCCGGGCGTTATCGGATTCGCGATTGGGGAGCGATCGATCGGCGCTGGATCGAGGGGAATTTGCAGCGGATCAAGGCGGTGCTTGAGTATCCCTGAATGTAAGGGGTGTTTGGACTGGCCCTATCGCGAGCAAGCTCGCTCCCGCATTTGGAATGCGTATCCCTGTGGGAGCGAGCTTGCTCGCGATGGCGGCCTCAGGGGCGGTGCATTCCAATGTGTGGAATCCCATCCTCCAGATACTCCACCCCCACCGGTTCAAACCCATACCGCCCGTAATACCCCTGCAAATGCGCCTGGGCCGACAATGAGATCGACGTACCTGGCCAGTGCTTCTCGGCGTGCTTGAGTCCCTGTTCCATCAGTTGATGACCCAATCCCTTGCCCCGTGCTTCTGGCGCGATGATCACGCGCCCGATCACCACGTCACTGTTTTGCGAATGCGGATCGAGCAGGCGCAGATAGGCCACCAAGTGATTGCCTTGCCACGCCATCAAGTGACAGGTGTCGCCTTCCAGGTCCAGGCCGTCGACGTCCGGGTAGGCGCAATTCTGCTCGACGACGAACACTTCGGCACGCAACTTGAGGATGGCATACAGCTGTTCCTTGCTCAGGTCACTGTGGTGTTTGCAGACCCAATCGATATCCATTTTTTTGAATTTCCTTAAGAACCTGATGCCGATATTAAGCGCGCTGTCTTCGGAAGTCTCTGGCTCGATCCAGCAAAAAATCTGTGACAAAGACCAAAATGCCATCATTCCTTTGTCGCGGCGTTGTCTTCTTTGTGTAATCTTCGATCCAAGGCTGCGCAGCGGTCTCAATGAGCTAACGTTAGGAGCGGATATCCGAGGATATCCTTGGGATTTCGGCAAAAAACAAACCGGGTCTGAACCCGCCAAGGATGTTTGGCATGCCGCGATTGCATCGAGCTCTTGCTTTGATCGGGTTGCTGTTGCTGAGTCACAACGCCTGCGCACAGAGGTTGCGGTTGGTCGCCGATGCTTGGCCACCCTTCACTGATTCGACGTTGATCAACGGTGGCCTGGCGACCGATATCGTCAGCACGGCCCTGGCGCGGGCCGGTTATGCCACTGATTTCGAACAGGTGCCCTGGGCCCGGGCGATGCTGGGCATCGGTGAGGGCCGCTATGACGTGCTGATCAACGCCTGGTACAGCGAAGAGCGCACCCATATAGGCCAGTTCTCGGCGCAATACCTGCTCAACCGGGTGCGCTTCATCAAGCGCAAGGACGCCCCGATCGACTTCGACAATCTGCAACAACTGTATGCCTACCCCATCGCCGTGGTTCGCGGCTACGCCTACTCCAAGGCATTCGATGAAGACCAGCACGTGCAGAAAGTCCCTGTGCATAACTTCGCGATGGCCGTGCGCATGTTGGCGGCCGAGCGCGTGAAGTTGACCCTGGAAGACGAATACGTCGCCCGTTATTACCTGGCCCGCGAATCCGCCAAGGTGCGTAATGCCGTGGAGTTTTTGCCCAAGCCCTTGAGTGAAAACAGCCTGCATATCCTGGTCAGCCTGAAAAATCCGGAGCATGAGCAGATCGTGGCGGGGTTTGACCGGGAGATTGCGGCGATGAAGGCGGATGGGAGTTATGCGCGGTTACTGAAGCAACATGGGATGTGAGCTTAGGGTTGTGGTGTCAGTACTGGCCTCATCGCGAGCAAGCTCGCTCCCACAGTGGATCGCTGGTGTGCACAGACTTTGTGTTACAGCAGGGTTAATGTGGGAGCGAGCTTGCTCGCGATGAGGCGAGCATGAACACCACAACCCTCAAACCTCGCCCGTGTCCTTGATCAAATGCGCCGCCAAGGTCCGCAAGGGCCCCAGCTGACGACAGATCAACCCCAATTGCGTCTGGACCAACCGCTGCCCTTCGTCAATGTCATCGGGCATCTGCTCAAGCTCGTTGGCCAGGGTCTCTTCCTCGTCACTTTGAATCACAATCGGTGTTTTGCTCGCCAGGCCTTGGGCGATTTCGTCGATGCTCGCCGCCAGTTTCACCCCCGCGCCGTCGATCAGTTGCTCGCGCATGTCCGCCGGCAGTTCGGTGCCCCGGTGGGCGCCCAGGCCCGACAGGTAACTGAGCAGGGTGTGGGACAGCACCAGGAAACGGAACCCCACATCGGCTTCCTTACGGAAATGCCCAGGCTCCATCAGCATGTTGGCCAAGGTGGTGGACAGGGCGGCATCGGCGTTGTGGGCGTTGCGTCGGGCCAGGCGATAGGCCAGGTCGTCACTTTTGCCGGCGGCGTATTGCTGCATGATCTGGCGCAGGTAGATGCTGTTGCAGGTCAGTGTGTTGGCCAGCACTTTGTTCAGCCGCCGGCCCTGCCAGTCCGGCAGGAACAGGAACACCGCCAGCCCGGCGATCAGGCTGCCGAGCAGGGTATCGAATAGCCGCGGCAGCAACAGCCCGTAGCCGTCGCCCACCTGGTTGAAGCAGAACAGCACCATGACGGTGATCGCCGCCGTCGCCAAGGTGTAGCGGGTCGTACGGTTGGTAAAGAACACCACCCCGGCGGCAATGGCGAAGCACGATTGCACCAGCGGGTTGGGGAATAGATCGAACAGCGCCCAGGCCACGGTCAGGCCGATGGCGGTACCGATGATCCGCTGGCCGAGCTTGCGGCGGGTGGCACCGTAGTTGGGTTGGCAAACGAACAGCGTGGTGAGGATGATCCAGTAACCTTGAGACGGGTGGATCATATGCACCACGGCGTAGCCCACGCTCAAGGCCAGGGGCAGTCGCAGGGCATGGCGGAACAGCAGCGAGGTGGGCGTGAGCTGTGTGCGCAGGCGCAACCAGACGTCCTTGAGGTTGCGCGGCGAGCGGTCCAGCAGGCTGCTGTCGGTGGCGTCGGCCAGGGCGTCGGGGTTGCTCGCATCGCTGAGCAGGCGGTCCATGGTGCCCAGGTTCGCCGCCAGCGCCCGCAACGAACGCAGCAAACCGCGCCAGGCCGGGTTGCTCTGGATGCGCAGGTGTTCCAGCGACGCATGCAGATCGTCGAGGGCTTCAGCGAAGGTGTGGTCGTAGACGAACGGTTGGCGCAGTTGGATCGACTCGGCCAGCGCTTGGCAGGCCTTGCCTTGCTGGCGTAGCAGGCGTTGGCAGCGGAACAGCACGTCGCTGTGGAAGAACGCCTCGGCCAGTGCGTTGTAGGGGTAATGGGAGGAACTGGCGCGCTCGTGGATGTCCTGGGCGAGGAAATACAACTTCAGGTAGCGGCTGACTTTCGAGCCCGGCCGGCCATTGCCCACGCGGTGCAGGATGATTTCCTTCGCGCTGTTGAGCGCCGCGACCACCCGGCCGTTCTGTTGGGCCAGTTCCAGGCGACGGGCTTCGACGTCCAGCTGGCGGATCGGCTCCAGGAGCGACGATTTGAGTTTCAGGTAGCGTCCCAACTCGCGAAACAGCCGCGCCAGGCTTTGCTGCACCGGTTGATTGGAAAACAGCGCCTGCCACAGCACCGAGAGCAGGCCGTACCACGTAGCGCCGGCCACCAGCAGCAGAGGCTCGTGCCAGAAGTCGTTAACCGCGCCGCCGCGCTGGTCCACGCCGATCATGGTGTAGACCGACAGAATCAACGTGGCCGAGGCTATCGCGCCATAGCGTTCACCTAGGGCACCGAGCATGGTCAGGCCGAAGCTCGCCAGGGCCAGGGCGATGATGAACAGGATTGGGTAGGGGAACAGCAACTCCACCGACAGTGCCGCGACGGTGAAGCACACCAGGGTCACGGCCAGCGCAGTGAGGCGGCCCTGCCAACTGTCGTCGGTCTCGGCCAGGGCGCTGGCGATGATGCCCAGGAACAGGGGAATCAGCAGTGCCATCTCATCCAGGTACCAGCACAGCGCCATGCTGCCGGTCAGGGCGATGAACACCCGCACGCTATAACTGAACTTATCCAACGCCCAAAGGCGACGCAGAGACTGGCTAAACGAAGTCGATGACATGTAGTGCACGGGCCTGACGGGCAATGACGCTAAATTGAGGCAGTAATGACGCCGACGCAATGGCGGCGATCACATCTGACAGCAAAAAGTATTCCGGGATGCACCGCCGACCTACTGTGGGAGCGGGCTTGCTCGCGAATACGGTGTGTCAGTCAGCATCGAATTGATTGACTCACCGCATTCGCGAGCAAGCCCGCTCCCACATTCGATGTGTGTTGTGTCAGACGTACTGCGCAGCCGCATAACCCGAAGCCCAGGCCCACTGGAAGTTGAACCCGCCCAGGTGTCCGGTGACGTCCAGCACTTCGCCGATGAAATACAGGCCGGGGCTTTTCAGCGATTCCATGGTTTTGGACGAGACTTCCCGGGTGTCGACGCCGCCGAGGGTGACTTCGGCGGTGCGGTAGCCTTCGGTGCCAGCCGGAACGACATTCCAGCTCGCCAGTTTCTCGGCGATGTCCGCCAGCTCCGCGTGGGTGTATTGCTTCATGGGTTTGGAGACGAACCAGGTATCGGCCAGCAGGTTAGCCATTTTCTTGGTGAACAGCTCGCCCAGCAGGGTTTTCAGTTCGCTGTTGGGGCGTTCGGCCTGTTGCTGTTGCAGCCATTGCGGCACGTCGTGGTCTGGCAGCAGGTTGATCTGCACCGTGTCCCCGGGTTCCCAGAACGAGGAAATCTGCAGGATCGCCGGGCCGCTCAGGCCGCGGTGGGTGAACAGGATGTTCTCGCGAAAGCTCTGGTCGTTGCAGCTCACCAGGCAATCCACCGAGGTGCCCGACAGCTCGGTGCACAGCGCCTTGAGCTGATCGGTGATGGTGAACGGCACCAGGCCGGCGCGGGTCGGCAACAACTCATGTCCAAACTGTTTCGCCACTTGATAGCCGAAACCGGTCGCCCCCAGGGTCGGGATCGACAGTCCGCCCGTAGCGATCACCAAGGACTGGCAGGCGATGGCGTCGAGGGTGGTTTGCAGCAGGTAGCCGCCGGCGGTTTTTTCGATCTGGGTGATCGAGGTGTCCAGGTGCAGGCTGACGCCGGCTTGCTCGCATTCATCCAGCAGCAGGTCGAGGATGTCGCTGGACTTGTTATCACAGAACAACTGGCCGAGTTTTTTCTCGTGATAGGGCACGCCGTGCTTGGCCACCAGGGCAATGAAATCCCATTGGGTGTAGCGGGCCAGGGCCGATTTGCAGAAGTGCGGGTTTTGCGAGAGAAAATTGCCTGGCTCGGTGTACATGTTGGTGAAATTGCAGCGCCCACCGCCGGACATGAGGATTTTCTTGCCGGCCTTGTTGGCGTGGTCCAGCAACAGCACCTGCCGCCCGCGCGCGGCGGCGGTCAGCGCGCACATCAACCCCGCGGCGCCAGCGCCAATGATCACGACTTCGGTAGAGCGCAAAACGGTGTCCTCTCAACTTTCTCGCATACTGAATGTGGGAGCGAGCTTGCTCGCGATGGCGGCGTGTCAGACAGCATCAATGCCGCTGATCCACCGCTATCGCGAGCAAGCTCGCTCCCACAGTTTGATCTCTGTTGGGTTGCAGATCGCTTTACAGGATCCGCACCCGCAACGAGCGGCCCTTGATCTTGCCGTCGTTCAGGCGTTGCAGCGCCTGCTTGGCGATGCCGCGCTCCACGGCCACGTAGGCCTGGAAGTCGAAGATCGCGATCTTGCCGACCTGGGCACCGGGGATGCCGGCGTCGCCGGTCAGGGCGCCGAGGATGTCGCCGGGGCGGACTTTGTCCTTGCGCCCGGCACCGATACACAGGGTGCTCATGACCGGCAGCAGCGGAGCGCCGCCCTGGGACTTGAGGTTGTCCAGTTGATCCCAGCTCAGCGGTGACTTCTGCAGTTGCTCTATGGCCTGGGCGCGGTGGGCTTCGGACGGCGCTACCAGGCTGATGGCGATGCCTTTTTCCCCGGCCCGGCCAGTACGACCAACGCGGTGGATATGAATTTCCGAGTCCCGGGCCAGCTCGACGTTGATCACCATGTCCAGGGCGTCGATGTCCAGGCCGCGGGCCGCGACGTCGGTGGCCACCAGCACCGAGGTGCTGCGGTTGGCGAACATGGCCAGCACTTGGTCGCGGTCACGCTGTTCCAGGTCGCCGTGCAGGCCGACGGCGGAAATGCCTTTGGACGTCAGGTGATCGACGGTTTCCTGGACTTGTTGCTTGGTGAAGCAGAACGCCACGCAGGAGGCCGGACGGAAATGCGCCAGCACCTTGACCACCGCGTCCATGCGCTCCTCGGGGGAGATCTCATAGAAGCGCTGCTCGATCTGCGCGTCGGAGTGAAACGCCTCGGCCTTCACTTGCTGCGGGTTGCGCATGAATTTGGACGACAGTTGCTTGATGCCCACCGGGTACGTGGCCGAGAACAGCAGCGTCTGGCGGCGTTCCGGGGTCTGCTGGATGATGTCTTCGATGGCGTCGTAGAAGCCCATGTCGAGCATGCGGTCGGCTTCGTCGAGGATCAGCGTGTTGAGGCCGTCGAGCACCAGCGAGCCCTTGCGCAGGTGCTGCTGGATACGCCCGGGCGTGCCGACGATGATGTGGGCGCCGTGTTCAAGGGAGGCGATCTGCGGGCCGAAGGACACGCCACCGCACAGGGTCAGGACCTTGATGTTGTCTTCGGCGCGGGCCAGGCGGCGGATTTCCTTGGCCACCTGGTCGGCCAGTTCGCGGGTCGGGCACATTACCAGCGCCTGGCAACCGAAGAAGCGCGGGTTGATCGGGTTCAGCAGGCCGATGCCAAAAGCCGCGGTCTTGCCGCTGCCGGTCTTGGCCTGGGCGATCAGGTCCATGCCCTTGAGAATCACCGGCAAGCTCTGCGCCTGGATCGGCGTCATCTGGGCATAACCGAGTGATTCGAGGTTAGCCAGCATGGCGGCGGACAGCGGCAAAGTATTAAAAGCGGTGGCAATGGTGGTCACGGGACTGGCCTGCAAAACAAAATGTCGCGCAGTGTAGCAGCCTCGTGCCACTTTCTTCGAAAGTTCTGGACGAGCTGTGGTGCTCTCAGACGATCAAAACTGTGCTGAGGTGATTGTCTGTGGCGAGGGGATTTATCCCCGTTGGGCTGCGAAGCAGCCCCCCGATCTTTCAGCTCGGTGAGCCAGGCTGATCGTGTTCAACCTTTTTGGGGTTGCTTCGCAACCCAGCGGGGATAAATCCCCTCGCCACAAAAGCTCACCGAACCACTCAAACCCGGCTTAATGCTCGATATGCTCATCCGGCCGCTTGACGCGCCGCCCATCCTGCTTCGACAGCTGGGAAAAAATCGTCGCCGCCAGCATCGCCATGATCCCTACCGTCACGAATGTCAGCTGGAACGCGCCCAGCACCGTGTCCACCCCGTCGTTGCCCACCTGGGCGGTAAAGCCGCCGAGCAAGGCGCCGGCGCAGGCCACGCCGAGGCTCAGGGACAGTTGTGCCACCACCGACAGCAGGCTGTTGCCGCTGCTGGCGCTGGCGTCGTCCAGGTCGATCAGGGTCACGGTGTTCATCGCGGTGAATTGCAGCGAGTTGATCGCTCCCAACACCGCCAGTTGCGCCAGCAGCAGCCAATACGGCGTCTGTTCGCTGACCAGGCCCATGCTCGCCAGCATCACGCCCAGGGCCACGGTATTGCCGGTCAGGACGATGCGATAGCCCAGGCGTTCGATCAGTGGCCGGGCCAGGGATTTGGCAACCATGGCCGCCGCCGCCAGGGGCAGCATGCTCATCCCGGCTTGGGACGGCGAGTAACCCAGGGCCACTTGCAGCAGCAACGGCACCAGGAACGGCAGGGCGCCGCTGCCCAAGCGCGCGAACAGGTTGCCAAGGATGCCCACGGCGAAGGTCCGGGTCTTGAACAGCGACGGCGGGAACAGCGCGTTCTCGACGTGGCCGGCCCGCAGCCAATAGGCCGCCAGGCAGGCCATGCCGCCGAACAGCAACAGCATCACCCGCAGGTGCGGCAGGTGCAATTCGCCCAGGCCCTCCATGGCAATGGTGATCAGCACCATCGCCGCGCCGAACAGCAGGAACCCCAGGCCATCGAACCGGGTACGCTCGCTGCCGCGCAGGTCGGGGATGAACTTCCACACCGCATAACAACCGATCATGCCCACCGGCAGGTTGATGATGAAAATCCAGTGCCAGGTCAGGTACTCCACCATCCAGCCGCCCATGGTCGGGCCGATCAGCGGGCCCAGCAAGCCGGGAATGGTGATGAAGCCCATGATCCGCACCAGCTCCGAGCGCGGATAGGCCCGCAGCACCACCAGCCTGCCCACCGGCAACATCAGCGCACCGCCCAGGCCCTGGATGACCCGGGCGCCGATCAGCATGCTCAACGAACTGGACAGGGCGCACAGCAGCGAGCCGATGCTGAACAGCAGGATCGCGCCGAAGAAAATCTTCTTGGTGCCGAAGCGGTCGGCGATCCAGCCCGAGGCCGGGATCAGCAGCGCCACGGTGAGCATGTAGGCGATGATCACGCCCTGCATGCGCAGCGGGTTTTCCGCCAGGTCGCGGGCCATGGCGGGCAGGGCGGTGTTGAGGATGGTGCCGTCCAGGGACTGCATGAAGAAGGCGATTGCCACGACCCACGGAAGCCAGCGGGCGGTGACGGCGTCGAGTGGTGCGCGGTTGGGCATGGGACCTCTTGTATGGCGTGTTGATCAGGAACAGGTGCCGCTGTTGTGGCGAGGGGATTTATCCCCGCTGGGCTGCGAAGCAGCCCCAGAACTGTCGCCTCGGTGAGTCAGGCAGAACGCATTTACCCTTTGGGGGTCGCTTCGCAACCCAGCGGGGATAAATCCCCTCGCCACAGGTCCTGTGTTTGGTTGGTTACAGCGTCAAGGTCAACCGCTTCACCAGCGCCCCCGGTAATAGCATCGAGGCCGTGGCCCGCTGGCTGTAGGTGCTGGCCGAGAGCAGAAGTTCCCGCTCCCGGGTCAGGCTTTCGAGTTGTGAGCCAAGCAGGCTGTAGACACTGTCGTCGAAACGCATGGTGTTGACCGGTGCCACAATCTGGCCGTTTTCGACCCAGAACGTGGCAAAGCGGGTCATGCCGGTCAGGCGTGCGGCCGGCTGGTCCGAATAGTTCAGGTACCAGAGGTTGCTGATGTACAGCCCGGTGCCGAGGGCGTCGAGGATGTGCTTGTGCTCCAGCAGGCCCTCCTGCATGACCAGCGCCGTGGGGTATTCATAGCTGCTGGCGCCGTTGGCGGTGAGGCCGTACTCGGCAGCGCTGCGGGAGTTGACCAGTCGCGCATTGGCCGTGCCCTTGGCGATCAGCGCCAGGTCATCGCGGGGATAACCTTCGTCGGAAAACGCCGGGCTCAAGGAGCCGCTGACCTGCTCCGTCAGCCACACGCTGGGGCTGAAGTGGGCTTCGCCAGCGTAGAACTTCTGCAGCGGGCTTTGCTTGCTGGCGATTGCACGGGCCGAGAACCCGCCCCAACTGAGCATGCCCATGATCTCTTCCAGCGCGGCAGGCGCCAGGTAGGCGCGGTATTCGCCGGGCGGCAGCGTACGCAGCGGGCGGCCGAGAAATTCCAGTTGCTCGCGGGCCTGTTCGAAGCGTTGAGCGAACCCTTCACTGCTCCATTCATGCCCGGCGTAACTGGCTTTCACGGCCTGGCCGTTTTCATGGAACAGGCTGAAATCGAAGTTGAAGCTGTTGGCCTGATGCCAGCCGAACGCCCCCGAAGAACTGGCAAAGCCACGGCTGATGGGCCCGGCGGCGTAGAACCCCACCAGGTCCAGGCCTTCGGCGGCACGGGTGATTTCGGCCACGACCTGCTCGGTGTCCGGCAGCGGATGGTCCTGTACGTTGTGGCTCTGCCAGTGGTTGTGATTGAGCAGCAGGTATGGATCGCGGGGCAGCAACGGCAAGGTTTCGCGCAGCTGTTGCAGGCCTTCGGCCAGACGTTGCAGGTCCGTCTCGGTGTCGCCGGACAAGGTGATCTGCAGATCCGCATGGCGGCCGTCGTCGATCAGTTTGAAACTGACATTGGCCTGTTGCACCTGCCCGGCCTGGCGGACCTTGCCATGGTTGAAGCGCACGAAGGCCGAGGACTCGGCGGCATAGCCGAGGGTGAACTGTTCAGGCTCATGCAACGCATTGCGCAGCCAGTCGACCAACGCCTTGAACGCCTCGGCCTGATTATTGACAGTGCTCATCAGGCATCTCCCCCAAACACATCAACGTTGCTGAACACGCAGGCCGGCGAGGCATGGCCGACGCGAATGACCTGGTTCGGTTCGCCCTTGCCACAGTTCGGCGTGCCCAGGACCTGGAAGGTGCTGGCATCGCCCACGGCGCGCAGGCTTTTCCAGAATTGCGCGGAAATGCCCCGGTAGTTGGGGTTTTTCACCACGCCCTTGAGTTCGCCGTTTTCGATCAACTGGCCCCACTCGCAGCCGAACTGGAATTTGTTGCGGGCATCGTCGATGGACCAGGAGCGGTTGGTGCGCATCAGCACGCCGTGCTCGATGCCCTGGATCAGTTGCTCCAGGGGCTGGTCGCCGGCCTCGATGTTCAGGTTCGCCATGCGGTCGATGGGCGGGCGGTTCCAACCGCAGGCGCGGCTGTTGGCGACACCGTCCAGGCCAGCGCGAAACTGCGACAGTGCACCGCCCAGTGGACGCAGCAGCCGACCTTCACGAATCAGGAATTGTTTACTGGCGGCCGTACCGTCGTCGTCATGGCTGTAGCTCGCCAGTTCTTCGGGAATATTCGGATCGAACGTCACGTTCAACAGGTTGGAGCCGTATTGCAGGTGTCCGAAGTCGCTGGTCTTGACGAAGCTGGTGCCGGCGTAATTGCGTTCGTCCCCCAGGATGCGGTCCAGCTCCAGCGGATGGCCGATGGACTCGTGGATCTGCAGCATCATCTGGTCGGGCATCAGCAGCAGGTCGCGGGGGCCTTGCGGGGTGTTCGGTGCCATCAGCAATTGCAGGGCCTGGTCGGCGATCTTCGGCCCGGCGCCGATCAGGCCGCAGCGGCTGATCACATCGAAGCCACCTTGCTGGCCGAAGTTTTCCCGGCCCAGGGTGCGGGTCTGGCTGTCGTGGCCGTCGAAGGCGGTGACCTCCAGGGACGGGTAGATAAAGCGCTGGGCCTGGCGCAGTTCAGCGCCGGCGCTGTTGAGGTAGATCTGTTCGATCTGGGTCAGGCCGATGCTGACTTGCCAATTCACCAGGCGTTCGTCCTGGGGCACCGCGGCCGACTCGGCACCGAGCAACTGGTAGCAATCGCTCAGGGAGGGGAAGGCCTGGTCGAAATGGGGCGAGCAGTAATCGGCGCGGTCGCTGGACACCGGTTGCTCGCGCAAGTCGAGCAGGGCATGGGGCTTGAGCCGGCGGGCTTGTTGCTCGGCCCGCTCCAGCGCCGCTTGCAGGCCGGCCTGGGACAGATCGTTGGTGGCGGCATACGCCTCGACGCCATTGACCCGCGCGGTGAGCATCGCGCCTTCATCACGGCCCAGGCTGGGCGGTTCGGCGACATTCTTGCGCACCGACAAATGCTGGCCGGACTCGCGCACATAACGCACGGAAAAGAATTCAGCGCCCGTGCGCAAGGCAGCAAAACGCTGCTTGAGCTGGGGGTAGAAGTCGAACATGGAACCTCCTTGTCTGGAGCGAGGGTGCGGCGCATTGCGGTGATTTGACGCGGCGGCTCTAGATTAGGCCTGGGGTGGGGGTGGGATCAAGGTAGAAGGGAATACTGAGGAGTCAGGGCGGACGCTATCGCGAGCAAGCTCGCTCCCACATTGGCTCTTCGGCGAGCACAAGGTCTGTGCCGGCCTCCGTGCTCTTTGTGGGAGCGGGCTTGCCCGCGAAGACGGCGGTACATCCGACATTGATGCAAGCTGACCCACCGCTTTCGCGAGCAAGCTCGCTCCCACATTGGCTCTTCGGCGAGCACAAGGTCTGTGCCGGCCTCCGTGCTCTTTGTGGGAGCGAGCTTGCTCGCGATGGCGGTCCTGAGCCTTACTGAGCCATTGGCCCCACTTCCCGCATCGGCTTGCCGCGCACCGGCGCGTCGCCGGCCACGAAATACGGGGCGGTGCTGCGTGGCAGGGGCTTGCGGCCGCGGATCTTGTCGGCGATTTTCTCGGCGATCATGATCGTCGGCGCGTTCAGGTTGCCGGTGGTGATGATTGGCATGATCGAGGCATCCACCACGCGCAGGCCCTGCATGCCATGCACGCGACCTTCGCCATCCACCACCGCCATGTCGTCGCTGCCCATCTTGCACGAGCAGGACGGGTGGAACGCGGTTTCGGCGTGTTCGCGGATGAACTGGTCCAGCTGCTCGTCCGTCTGCACCTCGATACCCGGGCTGATTTCGCGACCACGGAACGGGTCGAGGGCCGGCTGTTGCATGATCTCGCGGGTCAAGCGGATGCCATCGCGGAATTCCTGCCAGTCTTGCTCGGTCGCCATGTAGTTGAACAGGATGCTCGGGTACTGGCGTGGATCCTTGGACTTGGCCTGGATCCGGCCACGGCTTGGCGAACGCATGGAGCCCATGTGTGCCTGGAAACCGTGCTCCTTCACACCGTTGCTGCCGTTGTAGTTAATCGCCACCGGTAGGAAGTGATATTGGATGTTCGGCCAATCGAATTCCGGGCGGGTGCGGATGAAACCGCCGGCTTCGAACTGGTTGCTGGCGCCGATGCCGGTGCCGTTGAACAGCCATTCGGCACCGATGGCCGGCTGGTTGTACCAGAGCAGCGACGGGTACAGCGAAACCGGTTGGGTGCAGGCGTATTGCAGGTACAGCTCAAGGTGATCCTGCAGGTTTTCACCGACGCCCGGCAGGTCGTGGACCACCGGAATGTCGAGGCTCTCCAGCAATTTGGCCGGACCCACGCCGGAGCGTTGCAGGATCTGTGGCGAGGCGATGGCGCCGGAGCACAGCAGCACTTCCTTGCGTGCCCGGGCTTCCACGCGCTCTTCGGCAGCGCCCACCAGGTAACGCACACCGACGGCGCGCTTGCCTTCGAACACGATCTTGTCGGTCAGGGCGTGGGTGACGATGGTCAGGGTCGAGCGCTTCTTGGCGATATCCAGGTACCCGCGCGCGGTGCTGGCGCGGCGGCCGTTGGGCGTGACGGTGCGGTCCATCGGGCCGAAGCCTTCCTGCTGGTAGCCGTTGAGGTCTTCGGTACGCGGGTAACCGGCCTGCACACCGGCCTCGACCATGGCGTGGAACAGCGGGTTGTTGCCGGGCTTGGGCGTGGTCACGCTGACCGGGCCGTCACCACCGTGGTAATCGTTCGGGCCGATGTCCCGGGTTTCGGCTTTGCGGAAATACGGCAGGCAGTCCAGGTAGGCCCAGTCTTCCAAACCGGGCAGCTTGGCCCAATTGTCGTAATCCAGGGCGTTGCCGCGGATGTAGCACATGCCGTTGATCAGCGAAGAACCGCCCAGGCCCTTGCCGCGACCGCACTCCATGCGGCGGCCGTTCATGTGCGGCTCCGGGTCGGTCTCATAGGCCCAGTTATAGCGCCGGCCTTGCAGCGGGAATGCCAGGGCGGCAGGCATTTGCGTGCGAAAGTCCAGGCGATAGTCCGGGCCGCCGGCTTCGAGCAGCAGGACGGTGACGCCTTCGTCTTCGGTCAGGCGGGTGGCCAGGGTGTTACCGGCCGAGCCGGCACCGATGATGATGTAGTCGAATACGTGGGACATGAAATGCACCCTCTTTTTGAATTGGGTTCAGGTCGCGTTTGCCTTGACGCCGCATAACCTGTGGCGAGGGGATTTATCCCCGTTCGGCTGCGCAGCAGTCGTAAATCAGCGACTGGGTTTGTCTGAAGAATGGGGGGCCTTGGGGAGGGGCTGCTACGCAGCCCCACGGGGATAAATCCCCTCGCCACAACAGCGTTCACTCAAGGCCTCATGTCCAATCAGAACACCGACGCGTAATCGCCCAACTCGACCTGTACCGATTTGATGCGGGTGAAGTTGTTCAGCGAGCTGATGCCGTTCTCACGGCCCACGCCCGATTGCTTGTAGCCACCGACCGGCATTTCAGCGGCCGATTCACCCCAAGCGTTGATCCAGCAAATGCCCGCTTCGAGCTGGTGGATCACACGGTGGGCGCGGTTCAGGTCGCGGGTCACGACGCCGGCGGCCAGGCCGAAATCGGTGTCGTTGGCGCGGCGGATCACTTCTTCTTCGGTGTCATAAGTCAGGATGCTCATCACCGGGCCGAAGATTTCCTCGCGCACGATGGTCATCTCATCGGTGCAGTCGGTGAACACGGTAGGAGCAACGAACGCGCCCTTGGCGAATTCGCCCTCGGTCAAACGAGCGCCGCCACACAGCAGGCGTGCGCCCTCGGCCTTGCCTTTCTCGATGTAGCCCAACACGCTCTCCATGTGGGCGAAGCTCACCAGCGGGCCGAAGTTAGTGTTTTCGTCCTCTGGATTGCCGATGCGGATACGCGCCACGCGCTCGGCGATCTTGGCTTCGAAGGCGGCCTTGAGGTGGCTCGGCACGAACACCCGGGTGCCGTTGGTGCAGACTTGGCCGGAGCTGTAGAAGTTGGCCATCATCGCGGTGTCGGCGGCGCGATCCAGGTCGGCGTCGTCGAAGATGATCAGCGGCGACTTGCCGCCCAGTTCCATGGTCACGTCCTTGAGCGAAGAACTCGAGGCACTGGCCATGACTTTCTTGCCGGTGTCAGTGCCGCCGGTGAAGGAAATTTTCTCGATACGCGGATGCTCGGTCAACCAGGTGCCGACTTCACGACCGCTGCCGGTCAGGACGTTGAACACACCCGCTGGAACGCCGGCTTCGGTGTAGATCTCGGCCAGTTTCAGGGTGGTCAGCGAGGTGACTTCGCTCGGTTTGAAAATCATCGCGTTACCGGCGGCCAGGGCCGGGGCGGATTTCCACAGGGCGATCTGGATCGGGTAGTTCCACGCGCCGATCCCGGCCACCACGCCCAGGGGCTCGCGGCGGGTGTAGACGAACGAAGTGGTGCGCAGCGGAACCTGCTCGCCTTCGATGGCAGGCACCAGGCCGGCGTAGTATTCCAGCACGTCGGCACCGGTGACGATGTCGACGTAGCGGGTTTCGGAGTAAGCCTTGCCGGTGTCCAGGGTTTCCAGGGCGGCCAGCTCATCGTTGCGCTCGCGCAGGATGTCCACGGCGCGGCGCAGGATGCGCGAACGCTGCATGGCGGTCATGGCAGCCCAGACTTTCTGGCCCTTTTCGGCGCTGACCACGGCGCGCTCGACGTCCTCGAACGTTGCACGCTGCACCAGGGCGAGCACTTCACCGTTGGCCGGGTTGATGGCTTCGAAAGTGGCGTCGCCGCAGGCATCGCTGTACGCGCCATCGATGTAGAGTTTTTGCAGTTCGAAACGGGCCATAAAGTCCTCGCAAGTGCATGAGTGGTTGGCTGACCACCGAGCGTGTCGTTTACAGCTGACTACGCGCTGCGGTGGGGGTTCAGGAGTCGAGCGGTTCTGTGTGCTCTGGCGCCCCTGCTTTGGCCAGTTGCAAATCCATGTATTCGTAAGCGATCCGGTGTGCCTGGGCGGTATCGAACGCGTCTCCCGACAGCGCCCCGCGCAACCACAAGCCGTCAATCAGGGCGGCCAGGCCCCGTGCCGCGCTGCGGGCCTCATCAAGGGGCAACACGCGGCGGAACTGACTGCACAGGTTGGAATACAGGCGGTGATCGTTGATCCGCTGCAACCTGTGCAATGACGGGTGATGCATGCTGGTGGCCCAGAAGGCCAGCCAGGTTTTCATTGCCGGGCCATTGACCTGGCTGGCGTCGAAGTTGCCCTCGATGATCACCTTCAAGTGCGCCCGCGGGCTCGCGTCCTCGAGCGCGCGACGGCGTGCGGTGACGTTCTCGCTCAGGACAGTCATCAGGTACTGGGCCGTGGCCGCGATCAGGCCATTCTTGTCCTGAAAGTAGTGACTGATGATGCCATTGGAGACACCGGCCAAACGGGCGATCAGCGCAATGCTGGCGTCCCCCATCCCGACCTGATCGACCGCTTGCAGCGTGGCTTCGATCAATTGTTGGCGGCGGATGGGTTGCATACCGACCTTGGGCATCTAGCACATCTCCTTAGGCCATCCGGCGGGCGAGTGTCGTCTGCCGGAATGAAAGCCAGTCTATTTTGTTTTGATTGAACGTTCAATCAACAAAAACAAAGTTCTATGACAAGTCGTCGCTGTTTGTCGGGATTTCATGTGTGAAAACCCGCGGTACAGGGGCGAGGACTTTTTCGGGATGTCTTTATAACACTCGTCGGTGGGTGTGAAGGCCTAACGCCGATTGATAGTAGGAATACTGTTGTGGCGAGGGGATTTATCCCCGCTGGGCTGCGAAGCAGCCCCAAAAAGCTGCGAACTCATTCTGTCTGACACACCGAGACACCTGGCTATGGGGCTGCTGCGCAGCCCAGCGGGGATAAATCCCCTCGCCACAGTTGTTTGCATTCCTCCAGGTCAAGCTTGTCAGCAGTCAGCAGTCAGCACTGCACAAACAAAAACGCCGCGATCATCTCGCGGCGTTTGTGTGCGTGGGCTTAGCCCAGGTTCTTGCCGAGCAGGGCGTGGTACAGCTCGCTGTCGCCCAGGATCCCGACGACTTTCTGGTTGTCATGCAGCACCAGTTTGTTGCCGGTCTGGTAGCGGATCTGCAACGCATCGCGCATGCCGATATTGGAATCCACCAGGGTCGGACGGCGGCCCAGGTCTTCGACGGATTGGCCCGGTACCCAGTTTTGCAGGTCCAGCGCCGCGCCGTTCTGGCGGGCGCCCTTGATGGTGTTGCCTTCGGCCAGGTCGAGCCAGGAATCGCCGCCCGGGTCCAGGCACACCGAACCGTTGATGCGCTTGCAGTTATCCAGGGTGCGCATCAGGCTGCGCCCGCACAGTACGTTGAGCGGGTTGGTGTGGGCAACGAAGGTGCGCACATAGTCGTCCGCCGGATTCAATACGATTTGTTCCGGCTTGCTGTACTGGATGATCCGGCCGTCTTTCATGATCGCGATGCGGCTGCCCAGCTTCAGGGCTTCGTCGAGGTCGTGGCTGACGAACACGATGGTCTTGCTCAACTTGCGTTGCAGCTCCAGCAGTTCGTCCTGCAGGCCTTGGCGGATCAGCGGGTCGAGGGCCGAGAAGGGTTCATCCATCAGCAAGATGTCGGCGTCCATCGCCAGGGCGCGAGCCAGGCCGACCCGTTGCTGCATGCCGCCGGACAACTCGTCGGGTTTCTTGTTGCGCCATTGGGTCAGGCCCACCAGCTCAAGCTTTTCATCCACCAGCTTGCGGCGTTCCTTTTCCGGGCGACCCTGCATTTCCAGGCCGAAGCTGATGTTCTCGCGCACCGTCAGCCACGGCATCAGAGCGAATTTCTGGAACACCATGGCGATGCGTTTGGTGCGCATCATCTTCAGTTCGGCGGGAGTGCAGGAGGCAATGTCGATCTGCCGGCCTTCGTGCTCGACGAAGAGCTTGCCACGACTCACGGTGTTCAAGCCGTTGATGCAGCGCAGCAGGCTGGACTTGCCGGAGCCGGAAAGGCCCATCAGCACGCAGATTTCGCCTTTCTCGATGTCCAGGCTGGCTTTCTCGACGCCAACGATTTGCCCGGTTTTCTTCAGGATTTCGTTGCGGGTCATGCCCTGGTCAAGCAGTTTCAGGGCTTCGCGTGGATCTCTGGAGAAGATCACGTCGACTTCTTCGAAGCGGATTATGCTCATGCGTCACCCCCTACTTTGGCGTCGGGTTGCTTGCAGATTCGGTCGAGCATGATCGCCAGCAGTACGATCGCCAGGCCAGCTTCGAAGCCCAGGGCGATATCGGCGGTGTTCAGTGCGTTGACCACGGGTTTGCCCAGGCCATCGGCACCCACCAGTGCGGCGATCACCACCATCGACAACGACAGCATGATGCACTGGGTGATACCGGCCGCGATGCTGGGCATCGCGTGGGGCAGTTCAATGCGCGACAGGAGCTGGCGACGGGAGCAGCCGAAGGCTTTGCCGGCGTCCATCAGTTCGTCCGGAACGTCGCGGATACCCAGGTAGGTCAAGCGGATGGGCGCGGCAATCGCGAACACCACCGTGGAGATCAGGCCTGGGACCACACCCAGACCAAAAAGGGTCAGGGTAGGAATGAGGTAGACGAAGGTCGGTACGGTCTGCATCAGATCGAGTACCGGACGCATCAATGTGTAGAACATCGGCTTGTGCGCGGCAACAATGCCCAGCGGCACGCCGATCAGGACGCAGACCAGGGTCGCGAAGAGTACCTGGGCGAGGGTTTCCATGGTTTCCTGCCAGTAACCCAGGTTGAGGATCAGCAGGAAGGAGGCGATGACGAAGACGGTCAGGCCCCATTTGCGCTGGATAAAGTGCGCCAGCAAGGCGATGAGACCGATCAAGGCCAACGGGTTGAACCAGGTCAGCGCGAACGTCACGCCGTGAATCATCGTTTCCAGGAACAGTGCGATCGCATCGAAGGTGCTGGCGCCGTGTTGCGTCAACCATTCGACGAAGCCCGCAATGTACTGGCCTAAGGGTATTTTCTGATCAATCAGCATGGTAGTGAACGTCCGCATGCAAGGGATAAACAGCCCGGGCGAGTAAACTCGCCCGGCATAAAAGCGTTACTGCGCGAGCTTGGCTTTCACGGCCTCCAGGCCTGGTTTACCGTCAATGGTGGTCACGCCAGCGAGCCAGGTATCGAGTACCTGTGGGTTTTTCTTCAGCCAGGCCTTGGCGGCGGCTTCAGGTTTCATCTTGTCGTCGAGCACGTTGCCCATCAGCGTGCTTTCCATGTCGACGGTGAACTCAAGGTTTTTCAACAGTTGCCCAACGTTGCTGCATTCCTGGCTGTAGCCCTTGCGGGTGTTGGTCGCCACGGTGGCGGCGCCGAAATCCGGGCCGAAGAAGTCGTCGCCGCCGGTCAGGTATTGAATCTTGAAACGGGTGTTCATCGGGTGTGGCGCCCAGCCGAGGAACACCACATCGGTGCCGCGTTTGGAGGCGCGGTCGACCTGCGAAAGCATGCCCGCTTCACTCGACTCGACGACCTTGAAACCTGCGTCCTTCAGGCCAAAGGCGTTCTTTTCGATCATGCTCTGGATCAGGCGGTTGCCGTCGTTGCCAGGCTCGATCCCGTAGATCTTGCCGTCCAGCTCTTTCTTGAATTTGGGAATGTCGGCGAAGTCATGCAGGCCTTTGTCGTACAGGGCCTGGGGCACGGCGAGGGTGTACTTGGCGCCCTTGAGGTTGGTGCGCACGGTTTCCACCGTGCCGGCTTCGCGGTAGGCCTTGATGTCGTTTTCCATGGTCGGCATCCAGTTGCCGAGGAACACGTCCATGTTCTTGCCATCGGCCAGGGACTTATAGGTCACCGGCACGGAAATCATGGTGGTCTTGGTCTTGTAGCCCAGGGCGTCGAGGACCACGCTGGTGGTGGCGGTGGTCACGGTGATGTCGGTCCAGCCGACGTCGGAGAAGTTGACGGTGCTGCACTGTGCGGGTTCTGCAGCGTTGGCCAGCATTGGAAGACTCAGCATGGCGGCCAACAACAACGGCTTGGAACCTTTCATGGGTGGACTCCTGGTGTTTTCTCGGCGGTGTCCGGTCAGGACAGCCGCGCGCTTATTTTGGATGTTGCGGTTGGTGGCGCGTGGGCACTCTCTGACACGCGGCCTTGCAAACGAGCCGTAACCGATCATGTACCAGTGCAAATCTGACGCCTACAGGGTGAGTCGTATCCAGTACAGGGAGGGTCGCATCCAGTGTCGGTGACGTCGTTTATAGATTTTTTCCGGCCTCGGAAGCCCTCTGATCTGCAAAAAAGCGGCGTAAAACCGGGGCAAAAGCCTGGCGGCGTTACTGGGCATGATTGCGTCGGTGTCAGACGTCGACCTCCCAGGCAAAAACCGGATGATGCGGGCATCCCGGCGTTGAGCGTAGCAGCTCCGTCACCGGGCGCTCTTGCGCCCGGATGTGCCCGTTCTGGAGGTTCTCTGCCATGGCAATCAGCGTTTTCGACCTGTTCAAAATCGGTATCGGCCCGTCTAGCTCACACACCGTCGGCCCAATGCGCGCCGCAGCGTTATTCGCGCAAGTCTTGCGTGAGCGGGGCCTTCTGGAACAAGTCACGCGCTTGGAAGTTCAGCTTTACGGCTCGCTTTCGGCCACCGGCATCGGCCATGGCAGCGACAACGCGGTGATCATGGGCCTGATGGGCGAATGGCCGGACGCAATCGACCCGTCGCAGATCGGCCCGCGCATCGAGTTGCTGCGTGAAACCCAGACTTTGTTGCTGGATGGTCGCCTACCGGTGCCTTTCATCTGGTCCCGGGACATGCGCCTGATCGACGAGAACCTGCCGTTCCACCCCAACGCGATGACGCTGGTGGCCGAGGGTGACCACGGCGAGTTGCACCGTGACACCTATTATTCAGTCGGCGGTGGTTTTGTCGTCGATCAGGCCCAGGCGTCCAGCGGCGTGGTCGACCTGGACCGTACCGAACTGCCTTACGATTTTTCCAGCGCCGAAGAGCTGCTCAATCTGTGCCGCACCCACAACCTGCGGGTGGCCGAGTTGATGATGGCCAACGAAAAGGTCTGGCGTTCGGAAGACGAGATTCGCAGCGGCCTGATGAAACTCTGGCGGGCCATGCAGGACTGCGTCGAGCAGGGCCTCAAGCATGAAGGCATCCTGCCTGGCGGTCTGAATGTGCGCCGGCGCGCGGCCAAGTTGCACCGCAGCCTGCAAGAGCTGAACAAGCCCAATGTGATCGGTTCGACCCTGAGCGCCATGGAGTGGGTCAATCTTTTCGCCCTGGCGGTCAACGAAGAAAACGCCGCTGGCGGGCGCATGGTCACGGCGCCGACCAATGGCGCGGCGGGGATCATTCCTGCGGTGTTGCATTACTTCATGAAATTCAGCGAAGCGGTCACCGACGCCAACGTGGTGGATTACTTCCTCGGCGCGGCGGCGGTAGGGATCCTGTGCAAGAAGAACGCCTCGATCTCCGGCGCCGAAGTGGGTTGCCAGGGCGAAGTGGGCTCGGCCTGCGCCATGGCGGCGGCGGGGCTGGCGGAGATCCTCGGCGCTACGCCGGAGCAACTGTGCAACGCGGCGGAAATCGGCCTGGAACACAACCTTGGCCTGACCTGCGACCCGGTGGGCGGCCTGGTGCAAGTGCCGTGCATCGAGCGCAACGCGATTGCTGCGGTTAAAGCCATCAATGCCGCGCAAATGGCGCTGCGTGGTGACGGCCAGCATTTCATCTCCCTGGACCGGGTGATCCGCACCATGCGCGATACCGGCGCCGACATGCATGACAAATACAAAGAAACCTCGCGCGGTGGCTTGGCCGTCAGTGCGGTGGAGTGCTGATCCGCAGTATCCACAGTCTTGTGGCAAGGGGATAAATCCCCTCGCCACAAAGAACTAGAACCGCTCATAAAATGCACACCCATCCTGAAACACGCCACCTTTTAGCGCGTCGCAAACAGACAAGAGACAAATGGTCGAGCCAGCCGTCGTACGCCGCTCAACCGTCCGTCGCTGCACTTGTGGTGATACCTGTTGCGCAAGCCCCGCAGCCCTGTTCCCACAAGTGCTACCGATCTGCTCACAGCCTGCTGTGACAGGCGCCTGCCGCCATTGATAGCACTTATAACCGGGACTCGACGCGGGCCTTATATAGACCGGTCGCGATGTCGTTTTCAGGATTTATTGAACGCGTATCCAATTTAGGCATGGCAATTGCTCTATCGCTGTAAAGCCCGTCTCCTTCATGGAGAACGATGGCAAACAACCAATAAAAAGAGCCTCCGCCTGAGGCCATCACCCGCTTTGTGTGAGGAGATACCGCGATGACGACGACCAACTCCGGGGCCCAACCCCAGAACCGTGCGCCTCAATCCATCGGCTTTTTGCTGCTGGACAATTTCACGCTGATTTCACTGGCGTCCGCGGTAGAACCGCTACGCATGGCCAACCAACTGTCCGGGCGCGAGCTGTATCGCTGGACCACGCTTACCGTCGACGGTGGGCAGGTCTGGGCCAGTGACGGATTGCAGATCACCCCGGACGCCTCCATGCACAAGGCGCCGGCATTGGACACCGTCATCGTGTGTGGCGGTATCGGCATCCAGCGCACCGTCACTCGCGAACACGTGTCATGGCTGCAAGGCCAGGCCCGTCAGTCCCGTCGTCTCGGTGCGGTCTGCACCGGCAGTTGGGCCTTGGCCTGTGCCGGCCTGCTGGACGGTTTCGATTGCAGCGTGCACTGGGAATGCCTGGCGGCGATGCAGGAAGCGTTCCCACGGGTATCGATGAGCACCCGTCTGTTCACCCTCGACCGCAACCGTTTCACCAGCTCCGGCGGCACCGCACCGTTGGACATGATGCTGCACCTGATCAGCCGCGATCACGGTCGCGAACTGTCGGCAGCGATCTCCGAAATGTTTGTCTATGAGCGCATCCGCAACGAGCAGGATCACCAGCGTGTGCCGCTCAAGCACATGCTCGGCACCAACCAGCCGAAGTTGCAGGAAATCGTGGCGCTGATGGAGGCCAACCTCGAAGAACCGATCGACCTGGACGAGTTGGCGGTGTACGTCGCCGTGTCCCGGCGTCAGCTGGAGCGGTTGTTCCAGAAATACCTGCATTGCTCGCCGTCGCGTTACTACCTCAAGCTGCGGCTGATCCGGGCGCGGCAACTGCTCAAGCAGACGCCGATGTCGATCATCGAGGTGGCGTCGGTGTGTGGCTTCGTCTCCACGCCGCACTTCTCCAAGTGCTACCGCGAGTACTTCGGCATTCCACCGCGCGACGAACGCGTAGGCTCCAATACCACGCAGCAGGTGGCGATGTTGCCGTTGCCACAGGCGTTGGTGCTGTCGCCGTTGTCCGGCCCGCTGTCGGCGTTGAGCCAGGCGCGTAATGAGTCGACGTTTGCCAGTGTAAGGCTCTAGACCGCAGCGCCTTCATCGCGAGCAAGCTCGCTTCCACAGGGGATCGTCTGGGTGCAATAGCGCGTGTGCACACCCGGGATCGCTGTGGGAGCGAGCTTGCTCGCGATTGGTTTGTCAGGCGCTGTGGTTCTGCTGGTATTGCGCCAATGCCGGCAGCAATTGCTTATCGATCGCCTGGCGCACGGCCGGCAGGATGGTCGCACTGCTGGTGTACATCCTCTTGACCATCAGGCGCAGTTCATTGGCACGGGCCTGGTCCAAACCCCGCACGGCGCACTCGCAGGCCTGCTCGGCGGTGGAGCCGCTGGGTATCTGCAGCCCGAGGGCCTTGAGGTGGCCCAACAGGTCTTCCTGGTCGATCAATTCGGCGTGCATCATGACGCTTTTCCTTATTCAGGGATTGGGGTCGTGCCTCGATTCTGGTAGCCACCCGAAGCGGCGGCAAGGGCAAACTGTCGCAATGGCCCGGATACCTATGAGCAGGTCGTTTTCGGCTAACTCCCGCTAATCCGGACTGGGCACACTGAACTCAAGCTGAATCACGATGGTTTGGTCACCCTCGCGCAACAGCTCCTCCAGTAACGCACCTGCCCCGATCCTGTCACGGCTTGATCGGGGATTTTTTTGCCTGGGTGAATCAGGGGTTGATGGGGTGTTCGACAGGGCGCTATCGCGAGCAAGCTCGCTCCCACATTAGGTTTTGTGAACGACACAGCCCCCTGTGGGAGCGAGCTTGCTCGCGATGAACGATGACGCGTTCTACCTCTGCAACACCAGAATCCGCGACAACAACTCATCCCGGTCCACATAACACCCCTGGAAATGCCGCGCGCCGGAAGCCGGATCGAAGGCGTTGCGGGCATGGAGCGTACGGCGGTTGTCGAAGCACCAGAGCTGGCCGGGTTTGAGCCGTTGCATCACACGAAATTGTGGCGCGCGGGTCAGGGCGATGAAGCGTCGGTAGGCTCGGTAAAGCCTGGGCATTTGCTCGACGGTGGTGTCGAACGGTCCGCGCAGGAAATTCGCCATGCGGATTTCCGCGACATGCCCCAGGGCATCCAGCGCAATGATGGGCGCCAGGCAGCGGTAGTCGCTGTGGCGATCCTTGTTGCGAAACTCCACCGGGATTTCGCACAGGGCGGCAAAGGCTTCGGGATCTTCCTGGCGCAGCGCCTCGGCGATGGCAAAACCGTCGACAAAAATGCTCTCGCCGCCGTCGGCGTCATTCGCCAGGCAATGTAAAAACTGCAGCCCTGGTTGCAACTCCCGGGTTGGCAGGTCGCTGTGCAGTGGCAGGTTGAAAGCGGTGTAGGCGTTGCTGTCGGCGTCGGCCTTGGATTGCACGTTGAACAGCACGCCGAAGTTGCTCTCGCGAATGAACGAAATGCGCTGGGCAATCTGTTTCAACGAACCGGGTTCGGTGGGCACGCCGCGCACTTGCGTCAGGCCGATGTCGCGCACCGCCAGCAGCCATTGCAACAGCGCATCGGCGTCGTCCATCAGGGCCTGGTAATCGAACACCGGCAGTTGCAGATCATGCCGCCATAACTGGCTTTTGGGCTTGCTTGCCAGGCGTTCGGCCCTGGATTGCTCATCATAGGCATGGGCCCGTAGCCAGCCCGGGTCGAAGCGGCTCTGGTGACCGTCCTGCCAATCGACGCACAGGCAGCCCTCGCCATCGAGGCGGATCGCACCGGGTGCGCTGTCTTCAGGCACGTCGACGATTTCCAGTACTTGTTCGCGGGTGACGGTGTAGACGCATCGAGGGCAAGGGCAGTTGTCCCGCAGCCACTGATGATGGAAAGGGCTGACCCGGCCGTCGACCCAGGTGACCTGCACCCGGTCGGCCAAGGACGTTACAGCACCCAGCGCGCAGATCAGGGGATAGCGGCGGAAGTCGGCAAACGCGGCGGCAGTGTTCATGGCGATCTCCTGTTCGAGGCTTATCGGGCAGGTGGCAGTGCGATGACCCGACCGATATAGGCCGGCGGCGGCAGGTCGGACTGTTCATCGAGCAGGGCGGTGAGTGTGCCCAGGGTCTGCTGCGTGAAGGGCGCCGAGCGCGGACCCGCCAGGTCGACGTGCAGCAGCATCTGCTCATTGCCGGCCAGCTCTTTATCCCCGCCGGCCAGGTGCAGGCTGTGGTAGAGGTGCAGGCGCTTGGCGTCGTGGCCGATGATCTGCGTGCGCACTTCCACGTCAGCGTCGAGCTTCACTTCGTGCAGGTAATTGAGGTGCAGTTCGAGGGTGAACAGCGAGTGGCCGCTGGCCTCGCGGTTCTGGCTGTCCATGCCGAGCCGGTCCATCAGCGCGTCGGTGGCATAGCTGAAAATCAGCAGGTAGAAGGCATCGCGCAGGTGGCCGTTGTAATCGACCCATTCGGGGCGGATGCGGGTTTGGTAGGTGGTGAGGGTGGGCATGATTCAGGTCCGACAATTGGGGTTACTGGGTTGGCGCTATCGCGAGCAAGCTCGCTCCCACAAGGATTTCGCGGTGTGAACGCTCATTATTTCCCCCAGAAGATCCCTGTGGGAGCGAGCTTGCTCGCGATGGGGCCAGGCCTGCTGGCCCCAAAACCAGGGTTTACTCTTCGAAAGCCATTCCATGCTTGGCCTTGGTGGTCTTCACCGCCTCCAGCACCGCCAACAGACAATCATCACGATAGCGCTCCAGGGCCGAAATGCTGTGGCTGCCCAGTTGCTCGCTCGTGCCGTCCACCACATCGTCGATCAGCTTCTCGGTCAGTTCCGGCGCCGGCAGGTAGGTCCATGGCAGTTGCAGCGCCGGGCCGAACTGGGCCATGAAATGGCGCATCCCGGCATCGCCGCCGGCCAGGGTGTAGGTCAGGAACGTGCCCATGAACGACCAGCGCAAGCCTGCACCGAAACGAATGGCGTCGTCGATTTCCCCGGTGGTGGCCACGCCGTCGTTGACCAGGTGCAATGCCTCGCGCCACAGCGCTTCGAGCAGGCGGTCGGCGATGAAGCCGGGCACTTCCTTGCGTACGTGCAGCGGCCGCATGCCGAGGGATTCATACACTTGCATGGCGGCTTGCACCGCTTCGGGCGCGGTGTTCCTGCCGCCCACCACTTCCACCAGCGGCAACAGGTAAACCGGGTTGAACGGGTGCCCGACCACGCAACGTTCCGGGTGCGTGCAACCTTCGTAGAACTCGCTGGGCAACAGCCCCGAAGTGCTGGAGCCGATCAGCGCGTTGGGTTTGGCGGCGGCGCTGATCTGACCGTGCAGTTCGAGTTTCAGCGCCAGGCGCTCGGGGGCGCTTTCCTGGATGAAGTCGGCGTCGCGCACGCATTCTTCGATGGTTGCGACAAAGCGCAGCCGATCCTGCGAGGCGCCGGGTGTCAGGCCCTGTTTTTCCAGTGCGCCCCAGGCATTGGCGACGCGCTTGCGCAACGCCGCTTCGGCCCCGGGCGCCGGGTCCCAGGCCACGACGTCCAGGCCATGGGCCAGGGCGCGGCTGACCCAGCCGCTGCCGATCACACCGCTGCCCAGGGCGGCGAAGGTCTTGATGTCGGTGATAAAGCTCATGGTGATTTTCCTGAGTAATTCGCTGATTGCTAATGTGGGAGCGGGCTTGCTCGCGAAGACGGAATTTCTTTCACAGAAGATCCATCGGATGTACCGGCCTCTTCGCGAGCAAGCCCGCTCCCACACTCGATCTGGGGTGGTCTTGAGATCTGCAATCACTGCAGATCCAATGTGCACGTTCGGTTTAGCCGCGCTGGACCAGGCCCATTTTCTTGCGGCCCTCGGCCGGCGTAAGTACTCGCGCCCCAAGGCGGCTGAGGATTTCGCCTGCGCGCTCCACCAGTTGGCCGTTGGTGGCGAGCACGCCTTTGTCCAGCCACAGGTTGTCTTCCAGCCCGACCCGCACGTTGCCGCCGAGCAGCACGGCCTGGGCGGCCATGGGCATTTGCATGCGGCCGATGCCGAAGCCGGCCCACACGGCGCCTGCCGGCAGGTTGTCGACCATGGCTTTCATGGTGGTGGTGTCGGCCGGTGCGCCCCAGGGGATGCCCAGGCAGAGCTGGAACAGCGGGTTGTCCAGCAGGCCTTCCTTGATCAGTTGCTTGGCGAACCACAGGTGACCGGTGTCGAAGATTTCCAGCTCGGCCTTGACCCCCAGTTCAGTGATGCGCTTGGCGCCGGCGCGCAGTTGCGCCGGGGTGGAGACGTAAATGGTGTCGCCATCGCCGAAGTTCAGGGTGCCGCAGTCCAGGGTGCAGATTTCCGGCAGCAGCTCCTCGACGTGGGCCAGGCGGGTCAGTGGGCCCACCAGGTCGGTGTTGGGACCGAACTCCATGGGTCGTTCGCCAGCGCCGATCTCCAAGTCACCGCCCATGCCGGCGGTGAGGTTGACGATGATGTCCACGTCCGCCTCACGGATGCGTTCCATCACCTCGCGGTACAGCGCCACGTCGCGGCTGAACTTGCCGGTCTGCGGATCGCGAACGTGGCAGTGGACCACCGTGGCCCCGGCCTTTGCGGCCTCGATGGCGGCTGCGGCGATCTGTTTCGGGGTGACCGGAACGTGAGGGCTCTTGGCGGTCGTGTCGCCAGCACCGGTGAGTGCGCAGGTGATGATGACGTCGTGGTTCATGGTGCGGATTCCTTCAGGCGTGGTGAGTCACCGCGCAGCCCTTTGGCGCTGCGCAGATGGAAAACGGTGGGTCAGTTACTGGTGAGTTTCAGGTTGTCGGCGGCCGGCTTGCCGTCGAAGGTGGTCACGCCTTCGAGCCAGCGCTGCTTGTCTTGCGGATGATCCTTGAGCCATTGCCGGGCCGATTCGAGCGGGTCCTTGTGATCGAGCAGCGGCTGCATCATCCGGCTCTCGTCCTCGGCGGTGAATGTCAGGTTGCTCAACAGGCGCCCGACGTTCGGGCACTGCTGGGCATAGTCCGGCGCGGTGACCGTCCACACGGTGGCCATGCCTTCGTTCGGGCCGAGAGCGTCTTCGCTGCCGGTGAGGTAGGTCATTTGCACGTTGACGTTCATCGGATGCGGCGCCCAGCCGAAGAACACCACGGCTTCCTTGCGCCGCACGGCGCGGTCCACGGCGGCGAGCATGCCGGCTTCGCTGGACTCCACCAGTTGGAATTTGCCCAGGCCGAACTGGTTCTTGGCGATCATCGCCTTGATCTGGGTGTTGGCGCCGGAGCCGGGTTCGATGCCGTAGATCTTGCCACCCAGCTCTTTTTCGAATTTGGCGATGTCGGCGAAGGTCTTCAGGCCCTTGTCGGCCAGGTAGGTCGGCACGGCCAGGGTGGCGCGGGCGTCCTTGAGGCTGGGTTGTTCCAGGACCTTGACTTGCTTGGCTTCGACGAATGGGGTGATGGTCTGGGTCATCAGCGGGTTCCAGTAGCCCAGGAACAGGTCCAGGCGCTGGTCGCGGATGCCGGCGAAGATGATTTGCTGGGAGGCGCTGGTCTGCTTGGTCTTGTAGCCGAGGCCATCGAGCATCACTTGGGTCAGGGCGCTGGTGGCGATGACGTCGGTCCAGTTGACCACACCCAGGCGCACGTTCTGGCACGCAGCGGGTTCGGCGGCCATGGCGGCGCCATTGAGTAAAGTGGTACCGCTGAGTGCAAGAACGCAGGAGCTGATCAGTCGTTTCATGTCGGGTTCCTCGGCAGCTTATTGTTATGGGTTCCGGCGTCTGCGCGCCGGTGATGTCAAGTTACGCAGCCCCGGGTCGTGCAAAACGCACAGCGGCGACGTGCTCTTGCACTGCAGCGACCTGGTGTCCTGTTTCACGAATACGCACCTGCAGCGCTTGAACAGCCCTTGCAACTGGCGTATCAAGATCCGCACGCTACCCGCCAACCGAGTGCGCTCCATGTCCCAGGATTTCTACTTCTTGTTGATGCCGGGCTTTTCAGCCATCGGCTTCATTTCGGCCATCGAGCCGTTGCGGGTCGCCAATCGTTTTCGCGGCGAGCTGTATCGTTGGCATGTGTTGAGTGTCGATGGTGGAGCGGTGCTGGCGAGCAATGGCATGTCGGTCAACGCCGATGCGGCGCTGGAGCCGTTAAAGAGAGGTGCGACCCTCTGGATAGTGGCGGGGTTCGAACCGCTGAAGTTCGCCACCCCGGCATTGGAGCGCTGGCTGCACCGGCTGGACCACGAAGGCGTGACCCTGGGCGGCATCGATACGGGCAGTGTGGTCCTGGCCGAAGCGGGTCTGCTGGAAGGGCATCGCGTGACCCTGCATTGGGAGGCGATCGAAGCGTTCAAGGAGTCTTATCCACAGCTCAGCGTGACCCAGGAACTGTTCGAAATCGACCGCCGCCGCATCACCTGCGCGGGCGGCACGGCTTCCATTGATCTGATGCTGGACTTGATCGGCCAGGCCCACGGCGCGGAGTTGGCGATCCAGGTCAGCGAGCAGTTCGTGCTCGGCCGCATCCGTCCGCGCAAAGATCACCAGCGCATGGAAATCGCCAGTCGCTACGGCATTCGCAACAAGAAACTGGTGCACGTCATCGGTGAGATGGAAACCCACAGCGAACCGCCCCTGAGCACCTTGGCCCTGGCCGAATCCATCGGCGTCACCCGGCGCCAGCTCGAACGCCTGTTCCGCCTGCACCTGAACGACACCCCGAGCAACTTCTACCTGCGCTTGCGCCTGGAAAAGGCCCGGCAGCTGCTGCGCCAGACCGACATGAGCGTGCTGGAAGTGAGCATCGCCTGTGGCTTTGAGTCACCGTCGTACTTCACCCGCAGTTACCGGGCCCGGTTCGCGCGCTGTCCACGGGAGGATCGGCGGCGGCAGGGGGATGGGCGGGAGGTGGTTTGACAGGCTTTTATACTAAATTATACTCGCGACTATAAATTATACCTGTCGCCATAATTGGGTATAAAAGATTGATACCGCCAGTCATCGGTCATACACCTGTGGCGAGGGAGCTTGCTCCCGCTGGGCTGCGCAGCAGCCCCTCAACAGCGAGAGCCGCTGCGCGCCCCAGCGGGAGCAAGCTCCCTCGCCACGGGGGGAACGCATTTATTTTTTCACCAACGCCGAACACGCCGCCTTGTACGCCTCATGCTGATACTTGTTCAGCGTCGCCGGCAAGGCGAAGTCGTGTTTTTTGTGCTGCGCGTTGATAGTCTGCGGTGACAGCAGCGTCACCTCGCAGCCTTCCAGCAACTGGAAAACCCCTTCAATCTTGAACGTGGTCGGTCCGCCGGCGAACTCGCCTTTCTTGCTGCGCTTCTTGATCGCGATACGTTCGATGCCATGCTCCGCCACGAACGCCCGTACCTGGGCGGCAAACGCCTTGACGTTGGCGGCTTCGTCATCGTCGTCCAGGGCGATTTTCTTGGTGTTCAGGGCGATGTGGGTCAACGCCTGCTGCTCCAGCGAGGCGACGGCGATAATCGCTTCGCTGCCTTTGATTTCGATGCCGCAAATGATCATTGGAACCCTTGATGCCTGGAGGTGTGGAGTTGCAGTTTATCCATCTTGGCCTGGAACGCCGCGGTGATTTTTCACCTGTGGCCCACTCAGTTCATGCCTTGGCGCAGATCAAGCATGATCTTGTCGAAGTAATCGACCCGGATGACGCCGAAGCGGGGGTATTCGAAGTCCAGGATCACATACAGCACGCCGACCATGACTGCCGCGTAACCCAGGCTGTGCAGCCAGTTGCGCCGCTTTGTCCCCGCCATGCCATAGCCGATCAGCAGGGCGCTGATCAGGGCCATGGTCACCAGCATCAGGTAAATGATCAGGGGGGGGTGGGTTTCATGGGCCACGGCGCGGGTCGTGGTGATATCGATCATTTCATTTTGTGCTTGCAGCACACTGACCCCCAGGGTCGGGGTGGGCATCTGTTGCAGCGCGGCGATCGTGCGTTTCCAGATGATCTGTTGCAAAGCACCGGCGTGATCATGGGCGGCCTCGTCGAGTTCGTCTTCGCGCAGGTCGCGGTAATACTCGATGCGGGCGTCGACGTAGTCCTTGAACGCCTGGCGCACGGCCGGTTGCTCGCTCGCCGGTAGCAGATCCAGGCGCAGCCAGGCGGTGCCCATGGCATTGGTTTCGGCCACGATCAGCGCGCGCCGTTGATCAAGACGCGTGGCCGCACCGGAAAAAGTAAAGGCAATCAGCAGCGCCAGCAGGCCAAACACCGCGCCTTCGATTGCACCAATGCCTTGGCGGGCACCCTCCGGGTCTTGGACCAGGTGACGGTTGCCGATCTGGCGACCGGCTTCGATGCCCAGCACAATGGCAATGAAAATGGCCGCGCCGTAGAAGGGCAGGGCGGTAAGAGCGTGCATAAGAGAATCCCCGCAAAGCCAAGCGTGGCGTCATCCTAGGATTCTCTTTGTGATCCGCCTACTGTCAGAGTTGACAGTAGGCGGGGGCGGGAACGACCTCTCTGAGGTCAATCCTGCCCAATCGACTCCAAAAACTCCGACCGATCATCGCTTACCTGGGCCATGCAGTCGTTTTCGGCGATCTTGTAGGCTTCGCTGCCGGGTTTGGCCGGGAAGGCGGCGATGGCGCAGTCGGCGTCGCGTTGTTTGAGCCACAGTTGTTGGGCGGCCTTAACCTTGGCGGTGATGTCGTTGAGCTGGGCCTTGTCGCTGGTGTAGCGGGTTTGCAAGCGCTCAAAGAGGCTCTGCAGGTTTTCATTGAGCAATTGTTCGGCGGCGGTCTTGCCGTAGGCCGAGCAGGCCAGGGTCTGGACGTCGTTTTCAACTTCGTCGCAGGGATTGGGCTCGGTGTCTTCGGTTGCGTGTGCCAGGGTGCTGATCAGTGCCAAAGCCAGGAAGATTGATTTCATCGCGTTGCCGCTCAAGTCAGTGAAAACCAGTGATGCGGCGGATTCTGGCGCAAGCGCCCGGTAAATAACAGACGGGCAGTGTGGGCTCGCCATAGCCCTTTGTCGCGGATTGACGCTTTCGGCAATTCCCCTGTCGTTTTTGCACCCGGTCGCTACGGCCCTCAGGCATATGCTGGCCCCAAAGCGCCGGCACACGATTCGGCGCATGAATCGCTGATAAAAGGGGACTGCCTGATGAGCCCAGCCGAATTGCACGCCGACAGCATCGTTATCGACGGGCTGATCATTGCCAAGTGGAACCGCGACCTGTTCGAAGACATGCGCAAGGGCGGCCTGACCGCAGCCAACTGCACCGTGTCGGTGTGGGAAGGTTTCCAGGCCACCATCAACAATATCGTCGCCAGCCAGAAGCTGATCCGCGAGAACAGCGACCTGGTGATCCCGGTGAAAACCACCGCTGATATCCGTCGCGCCAAGGAGCAGGGCAAGACCGGCATCATCTTCGGCTTCCAGAACGCCCACGCCTTCGAAGACCAGCTCGGCTACGTCGAGATCTTCAAGCAGCTCGGCGTGGGTGTGGTGCAGATGTGCTACAACACCCAGAACCTGGTGGGCACCGGCTGCTACGAGCGTGACGGCGGCCTGTCGGGCTTCGGTCGCGAAATCGTCGCCGAGATGAACCGCGTCGGCATCATGTGCGATCTGTCCCACGTCGGTTCCAAGACCTCCGAAGAAGTCATTCTCGAATCGAAGAAGCCGGTGTGCTATTCCCACTGCCTGCCGTCCGGCCTGAAAGAGCACCCGCGCAACAAGTCCGATGAAGAGCTGAAGTTCATCGCCGACCACGGCGGTTTCGTCGGCGTGACCATGTTCGCGCCGTTCCTGGCCAAGGGCATCGACTCGACCATCGACGACTACGCCGAAGCCATCGAATACACCATGAACATCGTCGGTGAAGACGCCATTGGCATCGGTACCGACTTCACCCAGGGTCACGGCCAGGATTTCTTCGAGATGCTGACCCATGACAAGGGCTACGCCCGTCGTCTGACCAGCTTCGGCAAGATCATCAATCCCCTGGGCATCCGCACTGTGGGCGAGTTCCCGAACCTCACCGAGACGCTGCTCAAGCGCGGTCACCCTGAGCGGGTGGTGCGCAAGATCATGGGTGAAAACTGGGTCAACGTCCTGAAAGACGTCTGGGGCGAATAACCGCCGCCGCACCGCTGAATCCTCTACCTGCGGCCCTCTGCGCCGCAGGCAATACCACGAATTTCCGGAGTCAAGTTTTCATGGCCAAGATCGCCCCGCAACTGCCTATCGAAGTCGACAGCGAAACCGGTGTCTGGACCTCCGACGCCCTGCCGATGCTGTACGTACCGCGTCACTTCTTCGTCAACAACCACATGGGCATCGAAGAAGTGCTGGGCGCCGATGCCTACGCCGAGATTCTCTACAAGGCCGGCTACAAATCCGCCTGGCACTGGTGTGAAAAAGAAGCCGAATGCCACGGCCTGGAAGGCGTCGCGGTGTTCGAGCACTACATGAAGCGCCTGTCCCAGCGTGGCTGGGGGCTGTTCAAGATCCAGGACATCGACCTGGATAAAGGCACCGCCAGCGTCAAGCTTGAGCACTCGGCGTTCGTCTATGTATACGGCAAGGTCGGGCGCAAGGTCGACTACATGTTCACCGGCTGGTTCGCCGGCGCCATGGACCAGATTCTTGCCGCTCGCGGCAGTTCGATCCGCACCGTGGCCGAGCAGGTCTACGGCGGTTCCGAAGAAGGCCACGACGACGGCCTGTTCATCGTCAAGCCGTTGTAAGTCGAGGATCGCGCCATGGCTTTTGAAGCAATGTTCCAGCCGATCCAGATCGGCAAACTGACCATCCGTAACCGCGTGCTCAGCACCGCGCATGCCGAGGTCTACGCCACCGACGGCGGCATGACCACCGACCGGTACGTGAAGTATTACGAAGAAAAGGCCAAGGGCGGCATCGGCCTGGCGATCTGTGGTGGCTCCTCGGTGGTCGCCATCGACAGCCCGCAGGAATGGTGGAGCTCGGTGAACCTGTCCACCGACCGTATCATCCCGCACTTCCAGAACCTGGCCGACGCCATGCACAAGCATGGCGCCAAGATCATGATCCAGATTACCCACATGGGCCGTCGCTCGCGTTGGGACGGCTTCAACTGGCCGACCCTGATGTCGCCGTCCGGTGTGCGTGAGCCGGTGCACCGCGCCACGTGCAAGACCATCGAGCCGGAAGAAATCTGGCGGGTGATCGGCAACTACGCCAGCGCCGCCAAGCGCGCCAAGGCCGGTGGCCTGGACGGCGTCGAGCTGTCCGCCGTGCACCAGCACATGATCGACCAGTTCTGGAGCCCGCGGGTCAACAAGCGTACCGACGAATGGGGCGGCAGCTTCGAAGGCCGCATGAAGTTCGGCCTGGAAGTGCTGAAGGCCGTGCGCGCTGAAGTGGGCGACGATTTCTGCGTGGGCATGCGCCTGTGTGGCGACGAGTTCCACCCGGATGGCTTGTCCCACGAGGACATGAAGCAGATCGCCAAGTATTACGATGATACCGGCATGCTGGATTTCATCGGCGTGGTGGGTTCGGGTTGCGACACCCACAACACCCTGGCCAACGTCATCCCGAACATGAGTTATCCACCGGAGCCGTTCCTGCACTTGGCCGCCGGTATCAAGGAAGTGGTCAAGGTCCCGGTGCTGCACGCGCAGAACATCAAGGACCCGAACCAGGCTACGCGGATCCTGGAGGGCGGTTACGTCGACATGGTCGGCATGACCCGCGCGCACATCGCCGACCCGCACCTGATCGCCAAGATCAAGATGGGCCAGATCGACCAGATCAAGCAGTGCGTCGGTGCCAACTACTGCATCGACCGCCAGTACCAAGGCCTGGACGTGCTGTGCATCCAGAACGCCGCGACGTCCCGTGAATACATGGGCGTGCCGCACATCATCGAGAAGTCCACCGGGCCGAAACGCAAGGTGGTCGTCGTCGGTGCCGGCCCGGCCGGGATGGAAGCGGCGCGTGTCGCTGCCGAACGTGGGCACGATGTGACCCTGTTCGAGAAGAAGGAATTCATCGGCGGGCAGATCACTACGGCCTCGAAAGCTCCGCAACGGGACCAGATCGCCGGTATCACCCGCTGGTTCCAGCTGGAGCTGGCACGCTTGAAAGTCGATCTGCGCCTGGGCGTGGCGGCGGATGCGGCGACTATCATGGACCTGCGTCCGGATGTGGTAGTGCTGGCCGTCGGTGGGCATCCGAACCTGGAACAGAACGAACACTGGGGCGCCGCCGAAGGGTTGGTGGTCAGTAGCTGGGACGTGCTCGACGGCAAGGTCGCGCCAGGCAAGAACGTGCTGGTCTACGACACCATTTGCGAGTTCACCGGCATGTCGGTGGCGGACTTCCTCGCCGACAAGGGCAGCCAGGTCGAGATCGTCACCGACGACATCAAACCGGGCGTAGCTATTGGCGGGACTTCGTTCCCCACCTACTACCGCAGCATGTACCCCAAGGAAGTGATCATGACCGGGGACATGATGCTGGAGAAGGTCTACCGCGAAGGCGACAAGCTGGTGGCGGTGCTGGAGAACGAATACACCGGCGCCAAGGAAGAACGCGTGGTGGACCAGGTGGTGGTGGAAAACGGCGTGCGGCCGGACGAAGAAATCTACTACGCGCTCAAGGAAGGTTCGCGCAACAAGGGCCAGATCGACGTCGAAGCCTTGTTCGCGATCAAGCCTCAGCCCTGCCTGGAGCAGAGTGGCGACGGCTACTTGCTGTTCCGCATCGGTGACTGCGTGGCGCAGCGTAATACCCACGCCGCCATCTACGACGCCCTGCGGCTGTGCAAGGATTTCTAACGGCTTGTGGATAACCCTGTGGGAGCGAGCTTGCTCGCGATAGCGGTGGATCAATCGACACATATGTTGAATTTGAGTCCGTCTTCGCGAGCAAGCTCGCTCCCACAGGGATCGAGCAAGACATCCAGGTTTCTGTGCCTGCAAGACCTGAGGTCTTTGGGAGCTTCACCATGTTGAACACCCTTCTTCCTATCCTGCTGTTCGCCGCTTTGGGCCTTGCGGTCCTCGGCGCCTTGCGGCGGGTGAATATGTGGCGCCGGGGGCGACCGTCCAAGGTCGACCTGATCGGTGGCCTTTTCGCCATGCCCAAGCGCTACATGGTGGACTTGCACCATGTGGTGGCGCGGGACAAATACATCGCCAACACCCACGTGGCCACGGCCGGTGGTGCGGTGGCGTCGGTGGTGCTGGCGATCCTGGTCCACGGGTTTGGCCTGCATAACCGCTTCCTCGGCTATGCGTTGCTGTTGATGTCGGCCGTGATGTTCGTCGGTGCGATCTTCGTCTACCTGCGTCGGCGCAATCCGCCTGCCCGTTTGTCCAAGGGGCCATGGATGCGCCTGCCGAAAAGCCTGCTGGCCTTCTCAGCATCGTTTTTCCTGGTGACCCTGCCGGTGGCCGGCATCCTGCCGGAGAACTTCGGCGGTTGGCTGGTGGCGGCGGTCCTGGGTGTCGGTGTGCTGTGGGGCGTGTCGGAATTGTTCTTCGGCATGACCTGGGGCGGGCCGATGAAGCACGCCTTTGCCGGTGCCCTGCACCTGGCCTGGCACCGTCGTGCCGAGCGCTTTGGCGGCGGTCGTTCCACCGGGCTCAAGCCGTTGGACCTGAGCGACCCGGCGGCACCGCTGGGCGTTGAAAAACCCAAGGATTTCACCTGGAACCAACTGCTTGGCTTCGACGCCTGCGTGCAGTGCGGCAAGTGTGAAGCGGCCTGCCCGGCGTTCGCCGCTGGCCAGCCCCTGAACCCGAAAAAACTCATCCAGGACATGGTCGTCGGCCTGGCCGGCGGCACCGATGCGAAATTCGCTGGCAGCCCATACCCGGGCAAACCTGTGGGTGAGCATGCTGGCAACCCCCATCAGCCCATCGTCAATGGCCTGGTGGACGCCGAGACGTTGTGGTCCTGCACCACCTGCCGGGCCTGCGTCGAAGAGTGCCCGATGATGATCGAGCACGTCGATGCCATCGTCGACATGCGTCGTCACCTGACCCTGGAAAAAGGCGCCACGCCGAACAAAGGCGCCGAGGTGCTGGAAAACCTCATCGCCACCGACAACCCTGGCGGCTTTGCCCCGGGTGGGCGGATGAACTGGGCGGCGGATCTGAACCTGAACCTGCTCAGCGAGAAGAAATCCACCGACGTGCTGTTCTGGGTCGGCGACGGGGCCTTCGACATGCGCAACCAGCGCACCCTGCGGGCCTTCGTCAAAGTGCTGAAGGCGGCGAAAGTCGACTTCGCCGTGCTCGGCCTCGAAGAGCGCGACAGTGGCGACGTGGCCCGGCGCCTGGGTGACGAAGCGACGTTCCAGCTGTTGGCCAAGCGCAATATCCAGACCCTGGCCAAATACAGCTTCAACCGCATCGTCACCTGCGACCCCCACAGCTTCCACGTGCTGAAAAACGAATACGGCGCCTTCGATGGCAACTACCTGGTGCAGCACCACAGCACCTACCTGGCGGAAATCATCGACGCCGGTGCCCTGAACCTCGGCCAGCACAAGGGCGACAGCGTGACGTATCACGACCCGTGCTACCTGGGTCGCTACAACGGTGAATACGAGGCTCCGCGCCAAGTGCTGCGTGCGCTGGGTATCGAGGTCAAGGAAATGCAGCGTTCCGGCTTCCGCTCCCGTTGCTGCGGCGGTGGTGGCGGCGCGCCGATCACCGACATCCCAGGCAAGCAGCGGATTCCTGACATGCGCATGGACGACATTCGCGAAACCGGCGCTGAGTTGGTGGCGGTGGGTTGTCCACAGTGCACCGCGATGCTCGAAGGCGTGGTCGAACCGCGGCCGATGATCAAGGACATCGCTGAACTGGTGGCCGACGCGCTGCTCGAAGACGCGGCCCCAAGCAAGCCAGTGGCTCCGGCCAAACGTGAACCTGCGGAGGTGCACTAATGAGCGACATCATCCGCCGCGACCCTCGCGCCGAGTGGATCGCCCGTAACCGCCTGCACCCGCTGCACGCGGCCATGCAACCGGTCCAGCACAGCTGGATGGGGCCCAACGGCGTGATCCGCAAGAATGTCCACGGCGTCGGCTTCATCGGTCCCAACGGCATCAAGCGTATCGACCGCAGCGGCGCCCAGCAGGGCGGCGCGAGCAAGCGCACTGCCGCCGTTGAAGTGCAATTGCCGCTGCATCAAGTACCGCAACCGGCGTTCTACATCAGCGTGGTGCCGGACATGGTCGGTGGTCGCCTGAGCAGCCACGACCGCGATCTGCTGGGCCTGGCCCATCAGCTTGCGGGGACGGACGGCGCGGTGCTGGCCGTGGTCTTCGGCGAGCACAAGGAAAACGCCTTCGCCACGGCCGGTGTCGACCGCTTGCTGGTATTGGAAGGTGAGGCTTTCAGCGGTTATGCACCGGAGCAACGGGTCCAGGGCCTGCGGGCTGTGGATAACCAATTCAACCCTCGCCATTGGTTGCTGCCCGACAGCCGCACCGGTGGTGGCGAACTGGGCCGGCGCTTGGCGGCGGCACTGGGCGAGCGTCCGGCGACGCGGGTCTGGCAGGTCAAGGGCGAGGAGTGCATTGGCCGCGCCGGTGCAGGCCTGCAAGACCTGGCCCGGCCATTGGCACGCCTGATACTGGCGGCGGCCGAATGCGCCGAGCCGGTCAGTGAAACCCGTCACGAAGCCCTGCCAGTGGAGTTATCCACAAGCGTGGCGCGCAGCTTGTCGCGCATCGAAGACCTGGGCGCGGTAGCGGTGGACCCGGGGGCGATCCCGATGGCCGAAGCCGAGTTCATTTTCTCCGGCGGCAACGGGGTCAAGGACTGGGCACTGTTCCACCAGACCGCCGCGGCCCTGGGCGCCACCGAGGGCGCTTCGCGGGTGGCGGTGGACGATGGTTTCATGGCTCGCGACCGTCAGGTCGGCGCGTCCGGCACCTGGGTCACGGCGCGGGTCTACGTGGCCGTGGGGATTTCCGGGGCGATCCAGCACCTGCAAGGCATCGGTGCCTGCGACAAGGTGGTGGCGATCAATCTCGACCCGGGCTGCGACATGATCAAACGGGCAGACCTGTCGGTGATCGGTGACAGTGCGGCGATTCTCCAGGCCTTGATCGCGGCGGTAGAGGCTTACCGCAACGAAGCCAAGCGCGATGCGGCTTAAAAGGATTCAACCATGAGTACTCAAGTGATCAGCCTGGTGTCCATCGGTGCCCACCCGACCTCGGGTCGGCCTCGGCGTGCCGAACAGGATGCCCGCGCCGTGGAACTGGGCCTGCAACTGGCCGGCAACGACCTGCAGGTGCTGCACGCAGGCGACGTCGCCGAACCGGCCTTGCGCGCTTATTTGGGCATGGGCCTGGATGAACTGCACGTGCTGGAAAACCCCATCGGCGCCGATGCGCTGCCGGCCCTGACCGACTACTTGCGCGACGTCGGCGCCCAAGTGGTGCTCACCGGTAGCCAGGCGGAAACCGGTGAAGGTTCGGGGATGCTGCCCTTCCTGCTGGCGGAAAACCTCGGCTGGCCGCTGGTGGTGGGGCTGGCTCAGGTCGAATCCATCGACAACGGCGTGGCCCTGGTGCTGCAAGCCTTGCCCCGTGGCCAACGGCGTCGCCTGAAAGTGCGCCTGCCATTCTTGGCCACTGTGGATAACGCCGCACCCAAGCCTCGGCAAAGCGCGTTTGGCCCGGCGCGGCGCGGGGCCTTGCACGCTGAAGAGGTGGAGGTGATCGACGACACCTTGCTGGCGGTGGCGACCCTGCAACCGGCCAAGCCACGGCCCAAACGCTTGAAAGTGATCAAGGCCAAGAGCGGCGCCGACCGTATGAAGGCCGCCACGGCCAAGGCCAGCGGCGGAGGCGGCCAGGTGCTCAAGGGCGTGAGTCCGGAGGCCGGGGCCGAGGCGATTCTCAAGCTGTTGATTGAGGAAGGGGTTGTTCGCTAAACCCGGGAACACCTAAATCCCCTGTGGGAGCGAGCTTGCTCGCGATGGCGGCGTGTCAGCAACATCAATGCTACTGATCCACCGCTATCGCGAGCAAGCTCGCTCCCACAGGAGGCATGTGTTTACCCACAATGCCTGAATGCGCCTCTGTGGATAACCTGTTCGGCGCCTGCCGCACACCAGGCCGCTCAGGCCTGCACTCAAAAAACACCCACCTGACCTGTTGCAACATCCGGCCATAAAACCACTGGCCTGGCGGGTTGCCGCGTCCCAAGCCTGTGGGTAAAAAAGGTCGTTTCATCGCCAATGGAGTCCCCTCAATGGAAGTAGAAATTCGTCCCGCCTTGCCCACGGATACCCGCGAGATTGCTCGTTTGTTCCGAATCTCCTCGGAGGGCGCATCGGATTACATCTGGAGCCAGCTGGCGGAGCCAGGCCAGGACCTTCTTGAGGTGGGCGCCGCGCGTTATGCCCGGGAAGACGTCGATTTTTCCTACCAGAATTGCCTTGTCGCCCAGGCCGACGGACAGGTCATCGGCATGATGCACGCTTATGTGACGCGTCATGATCCACAGGCGACCCCAGTGACAGATCCGATCCTGGCACCCTACGCCGACATGGAAATCGCCGATACCCTCTATATCTCGAGCCTGGCCCTTCATGAAGGTTGGCGCAACAAGGGACTGGGCGTGCGTTTTCTCGAGCGGGCCCAGCAGCGTGTCGATCAATTGCAACTCAACGGCCTGAGCCTGATCGACTATGCCGCGAACACCGGCGCCCGGCGCTTTTACGAGCGCCATGGCTTCAGCATCGTCAAGACCTGCCAGGTTGTTCCGCATCCGATGATTCGGGTGACGGGTGCGGCGTATCTCATGCATCGGCCTTAACCGTCATGGCGGCAACCCTTGTGCGAGGCACAGGTTGGCCCGAATCCCTGTGGGAGCGGGCTTGCTCGCGAAAGCGGTGGGTCAGTCGGTCCAAATGAGACTGACAAAATGCATTCGCGAGCAAGCCCGCTCCCACAGGGGCATGTGTTACCCACAATCGCTGTGCGCGCCTCTGTGGATAACCTGTTCGCCCCTCGCGGTACACCACGCCAACCGGGCTCTCCAAGGCAGTGCTCAAAAAACAACCAGGCTAACCTACGGTTTTTCCTGGGTTTTATGGGTGAATAAGTTTCGGTTCATGTCCATACTTGCCCCCAATCTCTGTTGGCGCTTCTGTGGATAAGATGTTCGCTATCCTCTACAAGCCATACGAAGCGGGGCTTTCATGGGATTGATCAATAAATGATCAAATCGCCTTTTCTATCCAGAAAATCCCTTTGGAACTGTCATTTACAGAGCGTTGAAGGGGTTTTCCACAGATTCGTCAAAATTACCCCCAAACACTGTTGGCGCTTCTGTGGATAAGGTGTTCGCTCTCCTCCACGCGTCAGGCCTGGCAAGGCTTTCAAGCCGCTGATCAATAATTGACCTATCTGCCATGAAAACCGTCATTGTTCATAAGTCACGGTTTTTATTCGCTTTCTCGTCAGAAAAATTTCGTTCGCGCCGCACTTGTCCCCATTTGCTGTGGGTGGTCGTGTGGATAAGTTGTTTGCGGAAGGCTACAAGCCACGGCGGGTATAGGCGAAAACGCGATAGATCAAATTTCATACAGTTCTAAGGAACTCCCTTGACGGACGTCAGTCGCCTGTCTTCACTCAGGGCACAAGGACACACCGCAACTGTATCCACATCAGGTTCAGGGAGAACGCATGATGGATAGCCAGCCCCCTCGCTCGTATTTATTTTCTCCTGTGACGTGCGTCCCGACGTGTCCCACCTCGTTGCCCAAACGGCCTGTTCGCCGCGCCGTCAATCTGCGTGCGCGGCTATAGCGCCCCAGTAGGTCCCCGCGTTCCCCCCGTAACACCGCTGACTGCCGCTCGAACCCGCACGGGATAGTGGCCAGGCGTTCGTGCGCCTGATTTGCAGGCAACCGCAGAGTTGCCCCATTTGCCTTGAGAGGACTTGAACATGACACGGATCTCGACCCCCATCAGTGACATCCAGGAGCATTACGACGTGATCGTCATCGGCTCGGGCTACGGCGGCGGTATCGCTGCTTCGCGCCTGTCCCGGGCCGGACGCAAAGTGTGCCTGCTGGAGCGTGGCCGGGAGATCCAGCCCGGCGAGTACCCCAACACCATGCTCGCCGCCACCGAGGAACTGCAGGTGCACGACCCGGACGGCCACATCGGTTCGCGCACCGGGCTGTTCGACCTGCACGTCAACGCCCAGCAGAACGTGGTGGTCGGTTGCGGCCTGGGCGGCACGTCGCTGATCAATGCCAACGTTTCCCTCGAACCGGAGCCCGGTGTGTTCGATGATCCGCGCTGGCCGCTGGCGGTGCGTGAACACCGCGACACGCTGCTCAAGGAGGGCTATGCGCGGGCCCGGGAGATGCTCAAGCCCAATCCTTATCCGGATTCGTCGCCGAAGCTGCCCAAGCTCGACGCCAACCGCAAATCGGCGAGTTACCTCAAGCAGGACGCGCATTTCTACAAGCCGCCCATCAACGTGACGTTCGACAAGCTGCCCAACAACCTCAATCACGTCGGTGTCGAGCAATTGCCGTGCAACGGTTGTGGCGATTGTGTCTCGGGGTGTAACAACAAGGCGAAGAACACCACGCTGATGAATTACCTGCCAGACGCCTGGAACCACGGCGCGGAAATTTTCTGCCAGGCCGAAGTCAGGCACCTGGAACGCGACGGCAATGGCTGGATCGTGCACTTCCAGTACCTGGACAGCGGCCGCGAGCTGTTCTCGGCGCCGACCCTGTTCGTGCGCGCCGACATCGTGGTGGTGTCCGCCGGAACCCTGGGTTCCACCGAGATCATGTTGCGTTCCCGGGACAAAGGCCTGTCGATGTCCGCCCAGTTGGGCGAGAACATGAGCGGCAACGGCGACATCCTCGGCTTTGGCCACAACTGCGACCAGACCATCAACGGCATTGGCTTCGGCGCTCATTCGGCCAAGGAACTGGAACCGGTGGGCCCGTGCATCACGTCGATCATCGACATGCGCACCGAGGGCGATTGGCGCAGCCGCATGGTCATCGAGGAGGGCTCGATCCCCGGCGCCCTCGGCCGGCCCATGGTGCCGAGCATGGCCGCGTTCGCCGAGATGATCGGGGTGCCCACCGACACGGGCTTCGGGGCCAGCCTCAAATACAAAGGCCGGGAAGCCGAGAGTTTCCTGCGCGGGCCGTATCACGGCGCGCTGCATAACATGCAGACCTACCTGATCATGAGTCACGACAACGGCAAAGGCCGCATGGTGCTCGACAACAAGGATCAGTTGCGCATCGATTGGCCTGGCGTGGGTGAACAGGAAAACGTCACCCTCGGCAATGAGCGCTTGCACCAGAGCACCAAGGCGTTGGGTGGAATCTGGGTCGAGAACCCGATCTGGACCAAGCTGCTCAAGCACAGCATCGTTTCGGTCCATCCGTTGGGCGGTTGCGTGATGGGTGAAGACGCGACGCAAGGCGTGGTCAACCACAAGGGTCAGGTGTTCAGCGGCGCCAGCGGCACGGATGTCTACCCCGGCCTCTACGTGACCGACGGTGCGGTGATTCCCACTTCCCTGGCGGTCAACCCGCTGCTGACCATCTCGGCGGTGAGCGAGCGCAACATGGGCCTACTGGCAGCTGACCGGGGCTGGATCATCGACTACACGCTGCCCTCGGCTCCACGCAAAGCCGTGGCGCCGCCGACCCTCGGCGTGCAGTTCACCGAAACCATGAAGGGCTACTTTTCCAGCGCCTTTACCCAGGCCCAGGGCACCGACCTGACGTTGTACGAAGCGGCGGCCAAGCGCGGCAAGGCCGACAACTCGTCCATCGAGTTCACCCTGACCATCACCGCCGCCGATCTCAATCGGCTGATCAAGGAACCGGAACACGCCGCGACCCTGGTGGGCACCCTGGATGCGCCGCTGCTTTCGCCCAAGCCACTGGTCGCCAGCAATGGCGTGTTCAACCTGTTCGAGCAATACCAGGAACAGGTCGGCGTGCGGCACATGAACTACGACATGAAGCTGACTGCCGAGGACGGCCACGATTACTACTTCAGCGCCTTCAAGACCGTGCCCGAGGATGATGGCGTGCTGAACATCTGGCACGACACCAGCACGCTGTATGTCACGTTGTATCGCGGGCCGGACAAGACCGGCGAGGTGATCGGCTCGGGGGTGATGCACATCCTGCCGGCCGACTTCGCCAAACAGATGACCACCATGAAAGTACTCAACGCCCGCAACGAGCGTGAGCGCGTGGAGGCGCTGGCACGGTTCGGCAAATTCTTCGCCGGCATCTTGTGGGAGAGCTATGGCGGGGTCTTCGCCGGCGATATCTACTTCAACCCGGACGCACCGCCCCGGCTCAAACGGCCCCTGGATGCCCCGGCGCCGACTGTGCATTTCTTCCAGACCGAAGACAACGTCGAGTTGCGCCTGACCCGTTACCAGGCCGGCAGCAAAGGCCCGGTAATGCTGGTGCATGGCTTGGGCGTGGGCTCGAATATCTTCTCCACCGACACCATCCATACCAACTTGCTGGAGTACCTGTGCAAGCACGAGTACGACGTCTGGCTCCTCGACTTGCGGGTAAGCATCCTGTTGCCCGCCAGCAAGCACGAATGGAACGGCGACCAGGTGGCCCAGTACGATTTCAAGGCGGCCATCGAACAGATCCAGCAGGCGACCCTGGCCCGTGACGTGCAGTGCGTGGTGCATTGCTATGGCGCGACGACCTTCTTCATGTCGATGCTGGCGGGGTTGCAAGGGGTGCGCTCGGTGGTCTGCTCGCAGATCGCCGCCGACACGGTGGTCGCCACCGCCACCGGTTTGAAAGCCGGGCTGCACCTGCCGGGCATGCTCGACGCGATCGGCATCAAATCCCTCACGGCCTACGCCGACACCAAGGAAAACTGGTTCAACAAACTCTACGACAAGGCCCTCAACGGCTATGCCCGGATCGAGGCCCAAGGCTACTGCACCAACCCGGTCTGCCACCGCATCACGTTCATGTATGCGTCGCTGTACCGCCACGACACCCTCAACGAAACCCTGCACGACAACCTGCACGAATTGTTCGGCGAATCGAACATGCACACCTTCGAGCACCTGGCGCTGATCGTGCGCAAGGGGCACCTGGTGGACTTCAAGGGCAACGACGTCTACATGCCGCATTTCGATCGACTGAAGTTGCCGATCTGCTTCATCAGCGGCGCCGACAACCAGTGCTACCTGCCGCAGAGCACCCTCAAGACCTATGAGCGACTGTGCGATATGCACGGCCCGCAATTGTTCAGCCGCCACGAAGTGCCGGGCTACGGCCACATCGATTGCATGTTCGGCAAGGATGCGGTGGTGGATGTGTATCCGATCATTCTTGAGCACCTGGAGAAGACCGCCCTCGGTTGACGCAAGACCGAGTGGTCTGCATCGCGAGCAAGCTCGCTCCCACAGGGGCCATGTGCCGCTGATTTTGTGCACGCCACACATCCAGTGTGGGAGCGAGCTTGCTCGCGATGGCGATCGTCAGAGCGCCGCATATCGTGAGCCAAGAATAAGGAAAAGGATGCCATGAACACTTACATCCGCTGGTTCCAACGCATCATCTGGGTGGGGATTGTCATGAACATGGTCTTCGCGATTCCGGCGCTGTTCGCGCCGGCGTTGCTGACGTCCATGCTCGGCTTGCCACCCGTGTTGTCCGATCCCTGGCTGGAAAACAGCGGCATGTTGCTGGTGGGGATCAGCCTGTTCTACATGCCGTCGGGGTTCAACGCGCCGCGTTTCGTGGTGCATTCGTGGTTGTGCGTGCTGTCGCGGTTGGTGGCGGTGGTGTTCTGGATCTACTTGATCAACACCAACAACCAGGGCCCATTGTTCGTTCCCATGTTGATGGGCGACTTGAGTATGTTCCTGATCCTGGGCGTGCTGTTGTACCTGGGCTGCCCGGTGGCCAATCGACCCCTGGCCCTGCTCTGCGCCGGTTGGCGGGAATGGCGTGCCGGCTGGGCGCGGCGCTGGCACAGTCACGGCTTCAAGGTCGGCACGCTGGTGGTTGTGCTGGTCCTGGGTTTCATCGGCTACCAGACCTGGTACCAGATGATCCGCGAAGTGCCACAGCCAGACTTTGCCTCCGATGAAGATCATTACAAATACGCCGCCATCGGCCTGGGCATCGAGGCGCGCATCCCGTATTACCTGTTCGCCGTATTGCCGCAGATGTGCCCGGAAAAACTGCCCAAGCCGGGCGGCTACGAGGTGTTCGGGTTCCTCTATGAAAACGGCAACGACTTGCCCATCGGCATGGCCAAGCGGCAGCTCGGCTATCCCACCGTGGAGCCCAACTGCGCCCTGTGCCACACCGGCTCTTACCGGGCCAATGCCACGGATGTCGCGGTTCCGGTCGCCACTGCGCCGGCCAATACGCTGCAACTGCAAGCCTTCCAATGGTTCGCCTACGATTGCGCCAGTGACCCGAAATTCACCCCGGATGCGGTGATGGCGGCGATCAACAGCAAGTTCCAACTGGGTTTTTTCGAAAAGCTGTACAACCGTTACCTGATCATTCCGATGGCCAAGAGTGCGTTGCTCAAGCAGAAGCAGGCCTACGCCTGGCAGAAACTGCGTCCAGCCCAGGGGCCGGGCCGGACCGACACTTTCAACCCGACCAAAATGGTGGTGTTCGGCTTCCCGGATGACTCAACCATTGGCACCGTGGACTTGCCCCAGGTCTGGAACCAGAAGCCTCGTGAGTCGCTGTATCTGCACTGGGATGGCAATAACAACAACATCCATGAGCGCAATTACGCCGCGGCCATGGCCGTGGGCGCGACGCCGCAATCGGTACTGCCACCGAGTTTCAACCGGGTGACCAATTGGTTGCTGGGGCACAAGGCGCCCGCCTGGCCGTTCGCCCTGGACCAGGCGAAAGTCGCCCAGGGCAAACCGATCTGGGAGAAAAACTGCGCCGGTTGCCACGACTTCGGCCGCACCGACACGGGCCAGGTCACAACCAACATCGACCAGTTGGGCACCGATCCCCATCGCCTGAACTCGTTCACCACCGGCTTGGTGACGGCGTTCCATGGCTTCAAGAAACCACCGTTCGACTTCAGCGCCTACCGCAAGACCCAGAGCTACAGCAACACCCCCACCGACGGCGTCTGGCTGCGGGCGCCATACCTGCACAACGGCTCGGTGCCGACCCTGTGGGATTTGCTGCAACCGCCAGAGCAACGGCCGCCAGTGTTCTACACCGGCTCCGACATCTACGACCAGGAGAAGGTTGGCTTTATCACCAGCGGCGCGCAGATGAAGGCGTCGGCGGATTTCAAATACGACACCCGCCTGGAAGGCAACCACAACAGCGGTCACCTGTATGGCACGCAGCTGTCGGACGTCGACAAACGGGCCCTGATCGAATTCATGAAAACCCTGTAGCCCAGGGCACTGCGAAGGAGCGTCCACATGTCATTACTGCACCATTGGGAACATGAGTTCGACAAGGTCAAGGTCCGTCTGCACGGGTTGGTCACGCGGCTGGAGATGTCCTGGAAGAAACTCGTCAACGATCTGGAACCCGAGGAGTTCCAGGCCATCGTCAAGTTGCTGCAAAGGGGGCACGACCAGGCGCAGCACGTCATTGACCACGGCGACCTGCCGGATGATGAACCGGCCGTGCCCTGGGAACTGGCCCACGGCTTGTCGATCCTGAAGATCGGCAGCGCCAAGCCCTTGCCGCAAAGCGAGGACGAACTGCCGACACGGGTGCTCAAGGACGGTACCTTGCTTGGTTGTCGCAAATGGGAGTTGCTGGATTTGTTGTGGAGCGAGGCGCTGCTCAAGTGGATCGAGAACCTGCGCCACCATGCGCCGTTCGCCACCAACCCGGCGCTGGTGAAAATGGACAGCGACGTGATACTGGCCATCGCCGGCGACTGGGGTACCGGGCCTTTCGACAGCCATGCGCCAGCGGTGGCCGTCGCCAATCAGATGCAATTGGCCCAGGCCGACTTCACCATCCACTTGGGCGATGTGTACTACGCCGGCACCCATTCCCAGGAAGACGTCGATATGGTCGGCTGGCCCCAGGGCAAGCATGGCTCGTTCACCCTCAACTCCAACCACGAGATGTACAGCGGTGCCCATGGTTATTTCAAGGAACTGGCCAAGCGTTTCCCGGTGCAGCAGGGCACCAGTTACTTTGCCTTGTACAACGACGACTGGCTGGTGGTCGGCCTCGACAGCGCCTACGCCTCGGACGCGATGAACCTGTACATGGACGGTACCCTCAACACCCAGCAGATCGAGTGGATGAAAAGCCTGCCCAAGCGCAAGAAACTGATGGTGCTCAGCCATCACCAGGGCTTCGATATCTCCGGGCATCACAAGACTGCGCTTTACCAGCCGGTGTGCGATGCCTTGGGGCGTGAGCCGGATTACTGGTACTGGGGCCACTTGCACAACGGTATCTGCTACGCCACCCAGGGCGGGCTGCACGCGCGCTGCGCCGGGCACGGGGCGATTCCCTACGGCACCACCAGCGAACTGAACGGGCATGCCCGGGTGCTGTGGTCGGAAACCCAGTTGGCCGGGGACGAGGCGTATCCGGAGCGGGTGTTGAACGGGTATGTGAAGGTGCGGTTGGTGGGGGAGAACATCGAAGAGACGTTTTATGGGGAGGATGGGTCGGTGCGGTGGTCGTCGAAGTAATCGGCGTCCTCTAGGCCGCTATCGCGAGCAAGCTCGCTCCCACAGGGGTTCTGTGTCGTTCACAAAACCTGTGGGAGCGAGCTTGCTCGCGATGCTTCTGACTTAGCCCTGGACCGGAACGCCCTTGAGGTACGGCGCTGGCTCGGCCCCCAGGTTGTTGAGCATGCGCTCGCTGTACCAGTCCACGAAGTTCACCACGCCGAACTCATAGGTCTTGGAGTACGGGCCAGGCTGGTAGGCGGTGGAGTTGATGCCGCGCTGGTTTTCTTCGGCCAGGCGACGGTCCTGGTCGTTGGTGGCGTCCCAGACCTGGCGCATGCGCGCCACGTCGTAGTCCACGCCTTCGACTGCGTCCTTGTGCACGATCCACTTGGTGGTGACCATGGTTTCCTGGGCGCTGATCGGCCATACGGTGAACACAATGATGTGGTCGCCCATGCAGTGGTTCCACGAGTGCGGCAGGTGCAGGATGCGCATCGAGCCCAGGTCCGGGTTCTTGATGCGGCCCATCAGCTTGGCGCAGCCTTGCTTGCCGTCCATGGTCATCGACACGGTGCCTTTGAGCAGCGGCATGCGCACGATGCGGTTACGCAGGCCGAAGCTGGCGTGAGCGTAAGGGATCTTCTCGGCATCCCAGGCGGCGGCGGAGGCGGCCACGTGGTCCTTGAAGGCCTGGTCGGCCCGCGGGTCGGTGACGTCGTCCCATTCCAGCAGGGTCTTGAGCAGTTCCGGGTGCGCGCCGCCGCAGTGGTAGCACTCGCGGTTGTTTTCCAGCACCAGCTTCCAGTTGGCCTTTTCCATCAAGGTGGTTTGCACCGCCACCTTGGTGTTTTCCATGTCGTAGGGTTCCATGTAATGGGTCAAGGTCGCCAGGAAGTCATCAATGGCCGGCGGGTTCTGCGCCAGGCTGATGAAGATGTAGCCACCGGCGGTCTTCACGTTCACGGGTTTCAAGCCGTATTGCTTCATGTCGAAGTCGGCGCCCATTTCGGTGCCGGCGAACAGCAGGCGGCCGTCCAGTTCGTAGGTCCACTGGTGGTAATGGCAAACCAGTTTGGCGACCTTGCCCTTTTCACTGGTGCACAACCGTGAACCACGGTGACGGCAAACGTTATGGAAGGCATGCACCACGCCGTCGGCGCCGCGGATCACGATGATCGGGTTCTTGCCGACTTGCAGGGTCAGGTAATTGCCCTTGGCCGGGATTTCGCAGGTCATGCCGGCGATCAACCATTCCTTCTGGAAGATTTCCTGCATGTCGATATCAAACAGGCGCTCATCGCTGTAGAACGGCTGAGGCAGCGAGAACGTGCGCTCGCGCTCCTGTAGCATCTGTGCGGTGGCCTTGCGTGCGGGTTCCAGCGGATCGCCCAGGCTCAGGGTAGTGGTGACGTCCATCGTTTTATCCTCATGGCCCTCTACGTGACCATCAAAAAAGTGGCTGATCGGTTGTGCTACGCAAGGTGAAAAATAGTGTTTGTCTGTTGGGGCGAGTGTGGGCCCGCGCAGGGGCCGAACCTTATCCATGGGCGACATGGCCCAATCTGTTCCCGACGCGTAAGGCCCGGTAGTTAAGGGCTGGTCGCGATAAGTATGTGAATGTCGCAGATAGGTAAATGGCCGTTCAGGCGCCTGCGCACAATCGCCAACATGAAGGCCGGCAGTCGGCCGTGGAGATCAGCATGTCCAATAACTTCCTGAACCCGGTCACGACCCAGACCTGGGCCAATGGCCGACATATCGTACGTTGCGTCAAAGTCATCCAGGAAACCTGGGATGTGCGCACGTTCTGCTTCATGGCCGACCAGCCAATCATGTTCTTTTTCAAGCCGGGGCAGTTTGTCACCCTGGAGCTGGAAATCGAAGGCCAGCCGGTCATGCGTTCCTACACGATCTCCAGCTCGCCGTCGGTGCCCTACAGTTTTTCGGTGACCATCAAGCGCGTGCCGGGGGGCAAGGTGTCCAACTGGCTGCACGACACCCTGCACGAGGGCCAGGAGCTGGCGGTGCACGGGCCGGTGGGCTTGTTCAACGCCATCGACTTCTCCAGCCCCAAGGTGCTCTACCTCAGCGGCGGCGTCGGGATTACCCCGGTGATGTCCATGGCGCGCTGGTACTACGACACCAACGCCAACGTCGACATGGTGTTCATCCACAGCGCCCGCTCGCCCAAGGACATCATCTACCACCGCGAGCTGGAGCACATGGCGTCGCGGATCGACAACTTCAATCTGCATCTGATTTGTGAAAAACATGGCCTGGGCGAACCCTGGGCTGGTTATCGTGGCTACCTGAACCACAAGATGCTGGAACTGATGGCGCCGGACTTCCTGGAGCGCGAAGTATTCTGCTGCGGCCCGACGCCGTACATGAATGCGGTCAAGCGTCTATTGGAGAACGCCGGTTTCGACATGAAGCGTTATCACGAGGAGTCCTTCGGCGCCACGCCACCGGAAGCCCGCGCCGACGCCGTGGAACAGGCCGAACAGGCCGCCGATGCGCCGGAAGTCGACGCCGCGGACCTGCACCTGGTGGAGTTCACCTCTTCCGGCAAAAGCATTCGCGTGGGCCCCGGAGAAACCGTCCACGCTGCCGCTGCAAAACTCGGCATGATGATCCCCAAGGCCTGCGGCATGGGCATCTGCGGAACGTGCAAGGTATTGAAGCTGGGCGGGGAAGTGGAAATGGACCACAACGGCGGGATCACCGAGGACGACGAGGCCGAGGGTTACATCCTGTCGTGCTGCAGCGTGCCGAAGGGGGATGTGCGGATCGAGTTTTGATCCGTTCTCTCTGGCGGGTGATGAGCTCTTGTGGCGAGGGGATTTATCCCCGTTGGGCTGCGAAGCAGCCCTAAAACCAGGCACCCCGGTGTGTCAGATCAATCAGAGTCGGCTGTTTTGGGGCCGCTTCGCGCCCCAACGGGGATAAATCCCCTCGCCACAGGTTAACCATGTCCCCGGCCCAAGCAGTGGTGGGGAGCGGTCTTGAGTGAGTCTTTACTTAGCCCGCCATCACTTCCCGAATATCCGCCGCCAATTCCCGCACTCGTGCTTCTTCGGTATCCCACGAGCACATGAAGCGTGCGCCGCCCTTGCCGATGAAGGTGTAGAAGCGCCAGCCCTTGGCCGTGAGCGCGGCGATGGCCGGTTCCGAGAGTTGCAGGAACACGCCGTTGGCCTGGACCGGGAACATCAGTTCCACGCCGGGAATGTCGCTGACCAGTTGCGCGAGCAATTGGGCGCAGCGGTTGGCGTGGCGAGCGTGCTTGAGCCAGGCATCGTTGTGCAGCAGGCCGACCCAGGGCGCGGAGAGAAAGCGCATTTTCGAGGCCAGTTGCCCGGCTTGTTTGCAGCGGTAGTCGAAGTCCACCGCCAGGTCGTGATTGAAGAACAGGATCGCTTCACCCACCGCCATGCCGTTTTTCGTACCGCCGAAGCACAACACGTCCACGCCGACCTTCCAGGTCAGGTCCGCCGGGGAGCAGCCGAGGAAGGCGCAGGCATTGGAAAAGCGCGCGCCGTCCATGTGCAGGTTCAGCCCCAGCTCCTTGCAGGTGACGCTGATGGCGCGGATTTCATCCGGGGTGTAGACGCTGCCGACTTCCGTGGCCTGGGTCAGGGTCACGACCCGTGGCTTGGGATAATGAATGTCCTGGCGCTTGAGGGCGATCTCGCGGATCGACTCGGGGGTCAGCTTGCCGTTTTCAGTGCGTGCGACCAACAGCTTGGAACCATTGGAGAAAAACTCTGGCGCGCCACATTCGTCGGTTTCGACGTGGGCGGTTTCCGAGCAGATCACGCTGTGGTAACTCTGGCACAGTGAGGACAGCGCCAGGGAGTTGGCCGCCGTGCCATTGAACGCGAAGAACACTTCGCAGTCGGTTTCGAACAAGGCCCGGAAATCATCCGCCGCGCGATGGGTCCATTCGTCGTCACCGTAGGCGCGCTGATGGCCCTGGTTGGCTTCTTCCATGGCGGCCCAGGCTTCGGGGCAAATACCGGAATAGTTGTCGCTGGCAAACTGTTGACTCTTGTCGGTCATGGCCTTGCTCCTGAGGTAGAGAGTCCTGGGTAAAGAGTTCCCTGGCGGAATTCCCCGGGTGAGGGGTTCCATTGGTTCGGCGTGCTTGGGTCTGCAGCGCCGTGGTCGATGCTGGTGCGCACTTTACCCAAGATTAGCGAGGGAACACACCGGATGTTGCTGTCAGAAAGTCACAAAGCCATTGGGCCGCTGTACACATGAGTCGCCGTGACGGGGCACTTGACCTGCTCAAGTGGCTGGCTCTGCTGGCAATGGTGTTCGATCATCTTCGATATGTCGGCTTCTCCGTCGATTGGCTCTATGTGCCTGGACGCCTGGCGTTCCCGTGGTTCTGCCTGGCGATGGCGGCGAACCTGGGGCGTGCCGGGGCCAGCGCCAGCCCGTGGCGTTATCTGGGCTGGCTGCTGTTGTTCAGCGCCGTGAGCGAGATTCCCTACCGACTGTTCTTCCCCGACCCTGCCACCCTGAATGTACTGCCAACCCTGACCCTGGGGCTGTTGGTGGCGCGTAGCTGGCAGACGCCGACCCTGGAGGCGCGAGGCCTGGCGGTGGGGGCGTTGCTGTTGGCGGCGTTGTTTTCGTCGCAATTGATGTTCGGCTTCTTCGGCGTGCTGCTGCCGCTGGCGATGCTGCTGGTGTTGCGCCGGCCCTGGTATTTCGCGCTATTGCCAGGGTTGGTGTGCGTAGCGGCGAATCAATGGCGGGTCTTGTATGGCGCGGCGTGGCTGGGGGATGCGGTGGCGCTGTGGGGGCTGCTGGCTTGCCTGTTTGCGCCAGGGCTGGGGCTGTTGCTGTTGCGCCAGGCCGGTCGCCTTCATCCGCCGGCGATGCGGCGTTGGGCGTACGGCCTTTATCCGGCGCATTTCCTGGTCTTGCTCGTGGTTCGCCAGATCGCCACAGGGTCAGTGTTCCATTCCATTTGAGCGCATGTCGTAAACGCACCTTTGTGTGGCGTCCATAGGCATTTGACCTGCCTGCGCCGGCCATACCATCGCATCCAAAGGGCACGACCGAATGGTCCGTGCCTCACCGAGACGAAAGGCGCACCGCCGCCGCTGGGAGAGACGCGATGTTCAGCAAGCAAGATCAGATTCAAGGTTACGACGATGCACTGCTGGCGGCGATGAACGCCGAAGAGCAACGCCAGGAAGATCACATCGAGCTGATCGCGTCAGAAAACTACACCAGCAAGCGTGTGATGCAGGCCCAGGGCAGCGGCCTGACCAACAAGTACGCCGAAGGCTATCCGGGCAAGCGCTACTACGGTGGCTGTGAGCACGTCGACAAAGTCGAAGCCCTGGCCATCGAACGCGCCAAGCAACTGTTCGGTGCCGACTACGCCAACGTCCAGCCGCACTCCGGGTCTTCGGCCAACAGCGCCGTGTACCTGGCCTTGCTGCAGGCCGGCGACACCATCCTGGGCATGAGCCTGGCCCATGGCGGTCACCTGACCCACGGCGCCAAAGTGTCGTCCTCGGGCAAGCTCTACAACGCGGTGCAATATGGCATCGACACCACCACCGGCCTGATCGACTACGACGAAGTCGAGCGCCTGGCGGTCGAGCACAAGCCGAAAATGATCGTGGCCGGTTTCTCGGCTTACTCCAAGACCCTCGACTTCCCACGTTTCCGTCAGATCGCCGACAAAGTCGGTGCCCTGCTGTTCGTCGACATGGCCCACGTGGCCGGTCTGGTCGCCGCCGGTCTGTACCCGAACCCGCTGCCGTACGCCGACGTGGTCACCACCACCACCCACAAGACCCTGCGCGGTCCACGTGGTGGCCTGATCCTGGCCAAGGCCAACGAAGAGATCGAGAAAAAGCTCAACGCCGCGGTATTCCCGGGCGCCCAGGGTGGCCCGCTGATGCACGTGATCGCCGGCAAGGCGGTGTGCTTCAAGGAGGCGGCGGAGCCTGGCTTCAAGGCTTATCAGCAGCAAGTGATCGATAACGCCCAGGCCATGGCTGGCGTGTTCATCAAGCGCGGCTACGATGTAGTGTCCGGTGGCACCGATAACCACCTGTTCCTGGTCAGCCTGATCCGTCAGGGCCTGACCGGCAAGGACGCCGATGCTGCCCTGGGCCGCGCCCACATCACCGTCAACAAGAACGCCGTGCCGAACGACCCGCAATCGCCATTCGTGACGTCGGGCCTGCGCATCGGTACCCCGGCGGTGACCACCCGTGGCTTCAAGGTTACCCAGTGCGTGACGCTGGCCGGCTGGATCTGCGACATCCTCGACAACCTCGGCGACGCCGATGTCGAGGCCAACGTTGCCCAGCAAGTGGCGGCCCTGTGCGCGGACTTCCCGGTTTATCGCTGAGTCGGTTTTGGAGTAATGACTATGCAACGCTATTCGGGCTTCGGCCTCTTCAAACACTCACTCAGCCATCACGAAAACTGGCAGCGGATGTGGCGTACGCCGACCCCGAAAAAAGTCTACGACGTGGTCATCGTCGGCGGCGGCGGGCATGGTCTGGCGACCGCCTATTACCTGGCCAAGGAACACGGCATCACCAACGTGGCCGTGGTCGAGAAAGGCTGGCTGGGCGGCGGTAACACCGCGCGCAACACCACCATCGTGCGCTCCAACTACCTGTGGGACGAATCGGCCCACCTGTACGAACACGCGATGAAACTCTGGGAAGGCCTGTCCCAGGACCTGAACTACAACGTGATGTTCTCCCAGCGTGGCGTCTACAACCTGTGCCACACCCTGCAGGACATCCGTGATTCCGAGCGCCGGGTCAGCGCCAACCGCCTCAACGGCGTGGACGGCGAACTGCTCAACGCCAAGCAAGTGGCCGACGAGATCCCGTACCTGGATTGCTCGAAAAACACCCGCTACCCGGTGATGGGCGCCACCGTCCAGCGTCGCGGCGGCGTGGCCCGTCACGATGCCGTGGCCTGGGGCTTTGCCCGGGCGGCGGACGCGTTGGGCGTGGACCTGATCCAGCAGACCGAAGTGATCGGTTTCCGTAAGGAAAACGGCGTGTGCATCGGTGTGGAAACCAACAAGGGCTTCATCGGCGCCAAGCGCGTCGGCGTGGTGACCGCCGGTAACTCCGGGCACATGGCCAAACTCGCGGGCTTCCGCCTGCCGATCGAATCCCACCCGCTGCAAGCGCTGGTGTCCGAGCCGATCAAGCCGATTATCGACAGCGTGATCATGTCCAACGCCGTGCACGGCTACATCAGCCAGTCCGACAAGGGTGACCTGGTGATCGGTGCCGGTATCGACGGCTACAACGGCTACGGCCAGCGCGGCTCGTACCCGGTGATCGAACACACGGTCCAGGCCATCGTCGAGATGTTCCCGGTGCTTTCGCGAGTGCGCATGAACCGCCAGTGGGGCGGCATCGTCGACACCACGCCGGACGCCTGCCCGATCATCTCCAAGACCCCGGTGCCGAACATGTTCTTCAACTGCGGTTGGGGCACCGGCGGCTTCAAGGCCACCCCGGGCTCGGGCAACGTCTTCGCTGCAAGCCTGGCCAAGGGTGAAATGCACCCACTGGCCGCGCCGTTTTCCATCGACCGTTTCCACAACGGCGCACTGATCGACGAACACGGCGCTGCCGCCGTCGCCCACTAACAGGAGAAATCCCTATGTTGCATATCTTCTGTCCTCACTGCGGCGAACTGCGCTCCGAAGAGGAATTCCATGCATCCGGCCAGGCGCATATCCCGCGTCCGCTGGATCCGAACGCCTGCACCGACGAGGAGTGGGGCGACTACATGTTCTTCCGTGACAACCCACGCGGGTTGCACCATGAACTGTGGGACCACGTCGCCGGTTGCCGTCAGTACTTCAACGTGACCCGTGACACCGTGACCTACGAGATTCTCGAAACCTACAAGATCGGCCAAAAGCCGCAGTTCACCGACAAGGCTGACAGTCCGAAAGCGGCTGCACAGGCTCTGGGAGAGAAGGTATGAGCCAGATCAATCGCCTGTCCAACGGTGGACGGATCGACCGCAACAAAGTGCTGAGCTTCACCTTCAACGGCCAGACCTACAAAGGCTTTGAAGGCGATTCCCTGGCCGCTGCACTGCTGGCCAACGGCGTCGACATCATTGGCCGCAGCTTCAAGTATTCCCGCCCGCGCGGCATCTTTGCTGCCGGCGCTGAGGAGCCGAACGCGGTGCTGCAGATCGGTGCCACCGAAGCCACGCAGATCCCTAACGTGCGCGCCACGCAACAGGCGCTGTACCAAGGTTTGGTCGCCACCAGCACCAATGGCTGGCCGAATGTGAACAACGACATGATGGGCATTCTCGGCAAGGTCGGCGGCAAGCTGATGCCGCCGGGCTTCTACTACAAAACCTTCATGTACCCGCAATCGTTCTGGATGACCTACGAGAAGTACATCCGCAAGGCCGCAGGGCTAGGTCGCTCGCCGACCGAGAACGATCCGGACACCTACGACTACATGAACCGTCACTGCGACGTGCTGATCGTCGGCGCCGGCCCTGCCGGTTTGGCCGCCGCACTGGCCGCGGCCCGCAGCGGTGCGCGCGTCATTCTGGCCGATGAGCAGGAAGAGTTCGGCGGCAGCCTGCTCGATTCCCGCGAGAGCCTGGACGGCAAGCCGGCGACCGAATGGGTCGCGGCTGTGGTTGCTGAACTGCGCTCGATGCCCGAAGTGGTGTTGCTGCCTCGTGCCACGGTGAACGGTTACCACGACCATAACTTCCTGACCATCCACGAGCGCCTTACCGACCACCTCGGTGATCGTGCGCCGATTGGCCAGGTTCGCCAGCGTATCAACCGTGTCCGCGCCAAGCGCGTGGTGCTGGCGACCGGCGCCTGCGAGCGCCCGCTGGTCTACGGCAACAACGACGTGCCGGGCAACATGCTGGCCGGCGCTGTGTCGACCTACGTGCGTCGCTACGGCGTGGCACCGGGCAAGAAACTGGTGTTGAGCACCAACAACGACCACGCCTATCGCGTAGCCCTGGACTGGATCGACGCCAGCCTGCAAGTGGTGGCTATCGCCGATGCCCGCGCCAACCCTCGTGGTGCGCTGGTAGAAGAGGCGCGTGCCAAAGGTATTCGCATCCTCACCGGCAGCGCCGTGGTCGAGGCTCGTGGCAGCAAGCGTGTCACCGGGGCACGAGTCGCAGCGATCGACGTCCGCGCCCATAAAGTCACCAGTCCCGGCGAATGGCTGGACTGCGACCTGGTGGCCACTTCCGGCGGCTACAGCCCGGTGGTTCACCTGGCGTCGCACTTGGGCGGCAAGCCGATCTGGCGTGAAGACATCCTCGGTTTCGTACCGGGCGAAGCACCGCAGAAGCGTGTATGCGTGGGCGGCGTGAATGGCGTCTACAGCCTCGGCGACACCTTGGCCGATGGCTTCGAGGGCGGCGTGCGCGCGGCCAGTGAAGCCGGTTTCAAAGCGGTGGAGGGCGTGTTGCCCAAAGCCCTGAGCCGTCATGAAGAGCCGACCCTGGCGCTGTTCCAGGTGCCGCACGAAAAATCCACCGCACGGGCGCCGAAGCAATTCGTCGACCTGCAGAACGACGTGACTGCCGCTGCCATCGAACTCGCCACCCGCGAAGGCTTCGAGTCGGTGGAACACGTCAAGCGCTACACCGCACTGGGCTTCGGTACCGACCAGGGCAAACTGGGCAACGTCAACGGCTTGGCCATCGCGGCCCGCTCGCTGAACGTGAGCATCCCGCAGATGGGCACCACCATGTTCCGTCCGAACTACACGCCGGTGACTTTCGGCGCGGTGGCCGGCCGGCACTGTGGGCACATCTTCGAGCCGGTGCGTTTCACCGCGCTGCATGCCTGGCATGTGAAAAACGGTGCCGAGTTCGAAGACGTCGGCCAGTGGAAGCGCCCTTGGTACTTCCCGAAGAACGGCGAAGACATGCATGCCGCGGTCAAGCGCGAATGCAAGGCGGTGCGTGACAGCGTCGGCCTGCTCGACGCCTCGACCCTGGGCAAGATCGACATCCAGGGCCCGGATGCCCGCGAGTTCCTCAACCGCGTCTACACCAACGCCTGGACCAAGCTCGACGTGGGCAAGGCCCGCTACGGCCTGATGTGCAAGGAAGACGGCATGGTCTTCGACGACGGCGTAACGGCCTGTCTGGCGGACAACCACTTCCTGATGACCACCACCACTGGCGGCGCGGCGCGCGTGCTGCAATGGCTGGAGATCTATCACCAGACCGAATGGCCGGACCTGAAGGTGTACTTCACCTCGGTCACCGACCACTGGGCGACCATGACCCTGTCGGGCCCCAACAGCCGCAAGCTGCTGAGCGACGTCACCGACATCGACCTGGACAAGGACGCGTTCCCGTTCATGACCTGGAAGGAAGGCCTGGTGGGCGGCGTGCCGGCGCGGGTGTTCCGGATCTCGTTCACCGGTGAGCTGTCGTACGAAATCAACGTGCAGGCCGACTACGCCATGGGCGTGCTCGAGCAGATCGTCGAGGCGGGCAAGAAATACAACCTGACCCCGTACGGCACCGAGACCATGCACGTACTGCGGGCCGAGAAGGGCTTCATCATTGTCGGCCAGGACACCGACAGCTCGATGACCCCGGACGACCTGAACATGGGCTGGTGCGTAGGCCGGACCAAACCGTTCTCGTGGATCGGCTGGCGCGGCATGAATCGCGAAGACTGTGTGCGTGAGGACCGCAAGCAACTGGTGGGCCTCAAGCCGATCGACCCGAATGTCTGGCTGCCGGAAGGCGCGCAACTGGTGTTCAACACCAAGCAGGCGATCCCGATGACCATGGTCGGCCACGTGACCTCCAGCTACGCCCACAACTCCCTGGGTTATTCATTTGCCATGGGTGTGGTCAGGGGCGGTCTCAAGCGGATGGGCGAACGAGTGTTCGCGCCATTGGCCGACGGCAGCGTGATCGAGGCAGAGATTGTTTCTTCGGTGTTCTTCGATCCGAAGGGGGATCGGCAGAATATCTAAAGGGACTTTGGTTCTGTGGGTGGGCAGTTACACCGCGTCGCCTGATTCGCGAGCAAGCCCGCTCCCACAGGATCGAAGTCGCCAAAGGAATTTGAGCCAGGCATCAATCCAATGTGGGAGCGGGCTTGCTCGCGAAGGCGGCAGGACAGTCAACACAAATGCCGGAACAACAGAATTCAAGACAGGTGCTCCATATGACCGCAGTCAACGTGTACCAACAACGCCCAACCACCGGGGCCAAGGCCGAGTCGTCGCTGCACCATGCCGACCTCGCCAGCCTGGTGGGCAAGGGCCGCAAGAACGCCGGTGTGACCGTGCGCGAGAAAAAACTCCTGGGCCACCTGACCATCCGTGGCGACGGCCACGACCCGGCGTTCGCCGCCGGTGTGCACAAGGCCCTGGGCCTGGAATTGCCAGGCGCCCTGGCCGTCATCGTCAAGGGCGAAACCAGCCTGCAATGGCTCGGCCCGGACGAGTGGCTGCTGGTGGTGCCGAGCGGTGAAGAGTTCGCCGCCGAGAAAAAATTGCGCGAAGCCTTGGGCGACCTGCATATCCAGATCGTCAACGTCAGCGGTGGCCAGCAGCTCCTCGAGCTGTCCGGCCCGAACGTGCGCGACGTGCTGATGAAGTCCACCAGCTACGATGTACATCCCAGCAACTTCCCGGTGGGCAAGGCCGTGGGTACGGTGTTCGCCAAGTCGCAACTGGTGATCCGCCATACCGGCGAAGACACCTGGGAACTGGTGATCCGCCGCAGCTTCTCCGATTACTGGTGGCTGTGGTTGCAGGATGCGGCGGCTGAGTATGGGTTGAGCGTGCAGGCCTAAAAACACGGTCTAAAGCCGAACACTTTTGTGGCGAGGGGATTTAGCGAAACGTCGCACCGCCCCGCTGGGCTGCGCAGCAGCCCTCAACCAGCCACCTCGGTGTATCAGACCGATCGCATCAAGCTTTTGGGGCCGCTTCGCAGCCCAACGGGGATAAATCCCCTCGCCACAGGGTTCTGCGCTAGGCGAGGCTTTACCCATAACAAACAGGAGTCACCGCAATGAGTCGCGCCCCAGACACATGGATTCTCACCGCCGACTGCCCCAGCGTGCTCGGTACGGTGGACGCGGTGACCCGCTTTCTGTTCGAGCAGGGCTGCTACGTCACTGAGCACCATTCCTTCGACGACCGGCTCTCGGGGCGTTTTTTCATTCGCGTGGAATTTCGCCAACCGGATGGCTTTGACGAGCAAAACTTCCGCAGCGGCCTGGCCGAACGTGCCGAAGCCTTTGGCATGGTCTTCGAGCTGACCGCGCCCAACTACCGGCCCAAAGTCGTGATCATGGTGTCCAAGGCTGATCACTGCCTCAATGACTTGCTCTACCGCCAGCGCATCGGCCAGTTGTCCATGGACGTGGTGGCCGTGGTGTCCAACCACCCGGACCTCAAGCCGTTGGCCGACTGGCACCAGATTCCCTACTACCATTTTCCCCTGGACCCGAACGACAAGCCCTCCCAGGAGCGGCAGGTGTGGCAGGTGATCGAAGACACCGGCGCCGAGCTGGTGATTCTCGCCCGCTACATGCAGGTGCTGTCGCCGGAGTTGTGTCGCAAGCTCGACGGCAAGGCGATCAACATCCATCACTCCCTGCTGCCGGGTTTCAAGGGTGCCAAGCCGTATCATCAGGCCTACAACAAAGGCGTGAAACTGGTCGGCGCCACGGCGCACTACATCAACAACGACCTGGATGAAGGCCCGATCATCGCCCAGGGCGTGGAAGTGGTGGACCACAGCCACTATCCCGAGGACCTGATCGCCAAGGGCCGGGATATCGAAGGGCTCACCTTGGCCAGGGCCGTGGGGTATCACATTGAAAGAAGGGTGTTCTTGAACGCCAATCGCACGGTCGTTCTTTAGGCCGACATCGCGAGCAAGGGTTACGCGATCAAATTGTGGGAGCGAGCTTGCTCGCGATGAGGCCCTCCCAAACAGTAAAGAAACAAGACACAAGCACTACCCGAGCAATCAACGCGCTGCCTGCCTGGGCAACGCAGTTCCACAAAAACAACAGCGAGGTGAAAGCATGTCTGGTAATCGTGGTGTCGTGTATCTCGGCAACGGTAAGGTCGAAGTACAGAAAATCGACTATCCAAAAATGCAGGACCCGCGCGGCAGGAAGATTGAGCACGGTGTCATCCTGCGCGTGGTCTCCACCAACATCTGCGGCTCCGACCAGCACATGGTGCGCGGCCGTACCACGGCTCAGACCGGTCTGGTCCTGGGTCACGAAATCACCGGTGAAGTGATCGAAAAAGGCAGCGATGTCGAGAACCTGAAAATCGGTGATCTGGTGTCGGTGCCGTTCAACGTGGCTTGCGGGCGCTGCCGTTCCTGCAAAGAGCAACACACGGGCGTTTGCCTGAGCGTCAACCCGGCCCGTGCCGGCGGTGCCTACGGTTACGTGGACATGGGCGATTGGACCGGTGGCCAGGCCGAATACGTGCTGGTGCCGTACGCCGACTTCAACCTGCTGAAACTGCCGGACCGCGACAAGGCCATGGAGAAAATCCGCGACCTGACTTGCCTGTCCGACATCCTGCCGACCGGCTACCACGGCGCCGTTACCGCGGGCGTGGGTCCTGGCAGCACCGTGTACATCGCCGGTGCCGGTCCGGTTGGCCTGGCGGCTGCCGCTTCCGCTCGCCTGTTGGGCGCGGCGGTGGTGATCATCGGCGACGTCAACCCGGTCCGCCTGGCTCACGCCAAGGCCCAGGGTTTCGAAATTGCCGACCTGTCCACCGATACACCGTTGCACGAACAGATCGCTGCGCTGCTGGGCGAGCCTGAAGTCGACTGTGCTGTCGATGCCGTAGGCTTCGAAGCCCGCGGCCATGGCCATGACGGCGTCAAGCACGAAGCCCCGGCCACCGTGCTCAACTCGTTGATGGGTGTGGTCCGTGTCGCCGGCAAGATCGGCATCCCTGGCCTCTACGTCACCGAAGACCCGGGCGCAGTCGATGCCGCGGCGAAAATGGGCAGCCTGAGCATCCGCTTCGGCCTCGGCTGGGCCAAATCCCACAGCTTCCACACCGGCCAAACCCCGGTCATGAAGTACAACCGCCAGCTGATGCAGGCGATCATGTGGGACCGCATCAACATCGCGGAAATCGTCGGCGTACAGGTGATCAGCCTGGATGATGCGCCGAAAGGCTATGGCGAGTTCGATGCGGGCGTGCCGAAGAAGTTTGTGATTGATCCGCATAAGTTGTTCAGTGCGGCGTAAGGCTGTAGGCAAGACGGAAAAAGGGCGACAGTGATGTCGCCCTTTTTTATTTGTCTTGGCTGGCTTCGTGCAAAAAAATGGGATGTACGCAATGAGTTATCAACTCCCTTTGGTGAGTGTCAGTGTTCGCTTCTTGGTGTTCCCATATTGGTCTATTGGTATCTCCACAGCATATACGCAGGTGTTTGGGGATGAGCTTTCCAGTGCTAAGCCATTCAGCAACAGGATATTGTCCCCATGGGCCTGCCCCGACCAGCCTGAACTGCTCACTTTATATTCGTAAGACCCTACCGGATCATTCGGCGAGGTATTGGGTAATGGAGTAGCTACTATCTCTTGTATAGAGGGACAACTTGCTGCGTACACAGTATGAACGGTGCCTAGAAGCCCAGCGATGGACAGCAGGCCAGCAAAAAAAATTGTGTTCATGATTTTCATTCCTTGCGAGGTTGGAGTTCTGATAGTCATTTGATCGGCAGGGCTGGACTACTGTCAGGATTGACAGTGGTCCAGACAGATAGGAAATAACTGGGCTATCTTTCATAACGCGATCATCGACTGGCAGGGCCGGTCATTATTCCGGCATCACTCTCGTAGCCTGCATACCTTTGGCGCCCTGCTCGATTTCAAAGGAGACGGTTTGTCTCCCTTTCAAGGTTTTATAGCCCTCCCCGGATATCGCCGAGTAGTGAACGAACAATTCCTCGCCGCTTTTGCCGCAACTAATGAAGCCATAGCCCTTTGCATCGTTAAACCATTTAACGGTTCCTTTGATTCGGTCGTTCATTTTTATTGTCCTGCTTGCCCGAATGAATAAAGGCCTGGTTGCCCATGACCTTGTTTTCGTTGACACAGCGGGAGCTTAGGGGCGGCGAAAATCGTTGCCTACTGTCAGAGTTGACAGTAGGCAATACCGAGAGGAAATAACCGATTGCAGATGATATTCAGATGGCGGTCATGAGGCGGTCATGCCATGGCTTGCGCTTGCAATCGTCGGCCGATCACGTCCAGCCGGCCTGATCGTTCCCACGCTCTGCGTGGGAATGCATCCCGTGACGCTCTGCGTCACCTTGCAGAAGCGGAACGCGGAGCGTCCCTGGCGGCATTCCCACGCGGGAGCGTGGGAACGATCAATCGTGGCGAGGGGCAAGCCTCCTCGCACGGTTATTGATGTGCAGTTGCGGCCCCGACCCGGTCGCAGAATTCAGGGTAGAAACCCCGGGCGCTAGGGCCTTGGCAATAGTCTTGCGCCTGGGCCAATGCAGCGCCGCTGAAATTCAGGTTGCGGGGCATGCTGGCAAAGGTGACGTAGCCACCCTGTTGCGTCTTGATGGCGTCGAAGCCCTGCATGTCGTAGATCAGTTCCACGTCATCGTCGGCCAGCAGTCGCGCCTTGACCGTCACTTGCGTGTATTGCTTGCCTCCTGGCGCGCCATTGAGCGCCGCCAGGCCGTGGCCGACCACGCGCAGCATCTGCGGGACCCAGGGCTCGCACTCATCCGCGCAAGCGCCTGGACGGTAGAGCACCGTCAGCGCCTGCTGATCGCGGCGCACCTCGGTCAGGGCCGGGTCGGAGCGTTTGATGCGATGCTCGATGGTCAACCAGGTCTTCTGCGCTTCGCTGATGTCGTCGGCAAGCTCCGGATTCAGCGGGCCCCGCTGGCATTCGGTGACGCCAAAGGCTATGAGCATGCCCGTCAGGATGACCGCGAGGGTCGCTCCGCCAATTTTTACATTCATAGGCAAACTCTGCAGGAGGAAGCGGCACTGTACGGTAACCGCGCAGGCAATGGCAGGGCGTTTTAGAGGCGCAGCGGTGCGGCAACTGATCCGTGGTGATCAACCGTCAAAAGCTGACGCGAAAGTCATCGGCGTTGATCAACCTGCACGTTTTGATGTCCGGGCTTTCGCAGCGATTGTCCGCCCAGGGCAGTAGGGTCGGCTCTTGGACTTGGAGGTATTCCAGGGTCAGATTGATCGCACCGTACTTGCAAGTAATGGTTGCCCTCGTCGGCGCCTGGTTATGTGTATCAGGTTCATGAATGGCGAACTCGGCACCGTTGAATTTCAACAGGGCAGGGTTGGCCACTTCCACGAGGCTGTGGCTCTCCCATTCGTGATCATCCTGAACTTCTATCGTTCCAGTGTCCCTATGGATTTGCGTGACGGCAGGACAGGTTATATCCCCGGCATGGGCATGGCCGATGATCAGCAAGAGCATTCCTGCGCCGCCGACAGTCAGTATGTTTCGCATGTGTCAGCCTCCACTTTTCGTGTCGGCGACATGGTTGCGGCTATGCGCGGCGAGGACTACTGTCAAGGCTGACAGTTGATTATGTTGATTTGGAATTAGTTAAGCTTGATCTATCAGCGTTGGTGATAAAAAACTCAAGACTTCATGAAAAGCGGAAGTGACTGAAAATATTGAAAAGTTTTCATGCATGGAAAGCGAATCTGATGCAAATCCCAGAGCAGGAACAATCCTCGTTCAACCCAGTCCAACGCTCGATTTTGCGCCGCCCCTCACGGGCGGTTTTTCAGGGTTCAGAGGATGTTCGGAATGAAGGTTTCACGCGGTTTTGCCCTGTCTTGCCTGTTGACGCTGGCCGCCAGCCCGGCCTTCGCACAGTTCAGCCTCAGTGATGCGGCCAATGTAGTGTCGGCAATGCAAGGCAATCAGGCTGAACAGGGGGAGGGCGCCGTGGCTGCCGCACCGAAAGCCGCCGGGCTGCTTAACACACTGGGCTCGGAGCTCAAGATCACGCCAGAGCAGGCCATCGGCGGCGCCGGCGCAATGTTGGGATTGGCGAAGAACCAGCTCAGCGAGCCGCAGTTTTCCGAGTTGAGCAAAAGCGTGCCGGGCCTCGATCAGATCGCCGGTAACAGCGCCATCGGCGGGCTCAATGGCTTGGGCGGCTTGCTCGGTGGTGGATCGGATAAAAATGCCTTGCTCGACGGCTTGCTGGGTAACGTCAAGGATACCCGTGACCTGAACAACGCCTTCAGTGCGCTGGGCATGGACAGCGGCATGATTGGCCAGTTTGCCCCGGTGATCCTTCAATACCTCGGCCAACAGGGCGTGGCCAGTTCGCTGCTACAAAACCTCGGCGGTATCTGGGGCGCCGGCGCCGGTATCTGATCAGCCACGCTCGCTGCGCAAGGCCGCGATGCGCTGATCCTTTTCGCTCCAGAGCTGGTTGACCCAGTCCTGGACATGCTGGCGGAACAGCGGGTCGTTTTCGTAATCGCCCTGCCACAGCGCCGGGTCCAGCTCGCGAGTCTGGATGTCGACGATGACCCGGGGCACCGCGCCGCTGATCAAATCCCAGAACCCGGGAATCCGCTCTTGCGGGTACACCACCGTGACGTCCAGTACCGCGTCCAGTTGTTCACCCATCGCCGCCAGCACGAATGCCACGCCACCGGCCTTGGGCTTGAGCAGGTGGGTGAAGGGTGACTGCTGCTGTTGGCTTTTGGCGGCGGTGAAGCGCGTGCCTTCGAGGTAGTTCACCACGGTGACCGGTTGGCGCTTGAACAGCTCGCAGGCCTGGCGGGTGATCTCCAGGTCCTTGCCGGCCAGCTCCGGATTCTTGGCCAGGAAGGCCTTGGTGTAGCGCTTCATGAAGGGGTAGTCCAATGCCCACCAGGCCAGGCCGAGGAACGGCACCCAGATCAGTTCTTTCTTGAGGAAAAACTTGAAGAACGGCGTGCGCCGGTTGAGGGCCTGGACCAGGGCGGGGATGTCGACCCAGGATTGGTGATTGCTGATCACCAGGTAAGACGTATCGCCGCGCAGGTTGGCGCCACCGCGAATGTCCCAGCGGGTGGGGATGCATAGGGCGAAGATCAGTTTGTCGATTTCGGCCCAGGTTTCGGCGATCCACATCACCGCCCACGAGGCATAGTCGCGAAAGCGCCCGGGCAGGATCAGTTTGAGCAGGGCGAACACCATCAGGGGCCCGAACAGCACCAGGGTGTTGAGTAACAACAGCAGCGTGACGAAACAGCCGGTGAGCAGGCGGCGCATACATGACTCTTGCAAGCGGGTGGGCGGGCCATGATAAGCAGCTTCGGGCGACAGGCCAAATCGGCGTGGACGAATGTTTCACTTTGGCTTGTATAGGCTGTACTGCTCTTGTGACGGGGAAAGCTGGCTGCCTTGCCACCGGTACGATCAACCGAACGAATTCACCCGTCACGGTCTAAACCCCCATCCACACAGGAAGCCCTATTGCATGAAATCCTTTTTCGCCCTGCTTACCCTGGTGGCCCTTCCAGTGCTGGCTGCCGAGCCGACCCTGTACGGGCGCTACGAATACATCGCGCTGCCGGAAATCGGTGGCGAAGTGCTCAAGGCCAAGATGGACACCGGCGCACTGACCGCCTCGCTGTCGGCCAAGGACATCGAAACGTTCACCCGCGACGGCGACGACTGGGTGCGCTTCCGCCTGGCGACCAAAGGTGCGAGCAACAAGGTCTATGAACACAAGATCGCGCGCATCAGCAAGATCAAGACCCGCTCCGAAGAGGATGAGGACGACGACGAAAAAATCGCGCCGACCAAGCGTCCGGTGGTGGATCTGGAGCTGTGCCTGGGTAACGTCAAGCGCACCGTGGAGGTCAATCTGACCGACCGCAGCAGTTTCAACTACCCGTTGCTGATCGGCGCCAAGGCCCTGCGCGAATTCGGCGCGGCAGTGAACCCGGCCCGTCGCTTTACGGCGGACAAGCCCGACTGCTGATTTCCCTGATTGACGTGCCCCAAGCCTTGGGGCACCGTTCCGGCAACTTTATTGCCGGGCTCGCAAGCCATGCCTCATATCCTGATTGTCGAAGACGAAGCCGCCATCGCCGACACGCTGGTGTTTGCCCTGCAGGGTGAGGGTTTCGACACCACTTGGCTGAGCCTCGGCGCCGCTGCCTTGGAACACCAGAAAAACACCCCGGCCGACCTGATCATCCTCGATGTAGGCCTGCCGGATATCAGCGGATTCGAGACTTGTAAAAATCTCAGACGTTTCAGCGACGTTCCGGTCATCTTTCTGACAGCCCGGGATGGCGAGATCGATCGGGTCGTGGGCCTGGAAATCGGCGCCGACGATTATGTGGTCAAACCCTTCAGCCCCCGCGAGGTAGCGGCCAGGGTCCGGGCGATCCTCAAGCGCGTGGCGCCGCGACCGACGGCGGACGTGGGCACTGCGTTGTTCCAAGTGGACAACGACCGGGTGCAGATCAACTATCGTGGGAAGCCGCTGAACCTCACGCGCCACGAATTTCGCCTGCTGAACTGTCTGTTGGAACAACCCGAACGGGTCTTCAGCCGCGAACAATTGCTCGACGCCCTGGGCGTGGCCAGTGATGCCGGCTATGAGCGCAGCATTGACAGCCATATCAAGAGCGTACGCGCCAAGTTGCGCCTGGTCCGGGCCGAGGCCGAACCGATCCAGACGCACCGGGGCCTGGGCTACAGCTACAGCCCGGGGCACAGCTGATGTCGCTGGGGATCCGGATTTTCCTGGTGTATGTGCTGTTTATCGGTTTGACCGGATATTTCGTGCTCAACACGGTCATGGAAGAAATCCGCCCTGGCGTGCGCCAGTCCACTGAAGAGACCCTGGTGGACACCGCCAACCTGATGGCCGAGATCCTGCGGGACGATTTCAAGGCCGGCACCCTCAACCAGAATCGTTGGCCGCAGCTTCTCAAGGCCTACGGCGAGCGCCAGCCGGCGGCGACGATCTGGGGCTTGCCGAAAAACCAGGTCAGCCATCGCATCTACGTCACGGATGCCAAAGGCATCGTGGTGCTCGATTCCAGTGGCGTGGCGGTGGGCCAGGATTATTCGCGCTGGAACGACGTATACCTGACCCTACGCGGCCACTACGGCGCCCGCTCGACCCGCAGCGTTGCCGATGATCCGACCTCTTCGGTGATGCACGTCGGCGCGCCGATCCGCGACAACGGCCGCATCATAGGTGTGGTGACCGTCGCCAAGCCCAACAGCTCGCTGCAGCCTTATATCGACCGCACGGAGCGACGGCTCCTGGCGTATGGCGCGGGGTTGGTCGTCCTCGGCCTGCTGTTGGGGGCTTTGCTGTCGTGGTGGCTCAGCGCAGCATTGCGCCGTTTGACGACCTACGCCCAGGCGGTCAGCCAGGGACGCCGGGTGGAAGTACCGCATTATCGCGGCGGCGAGTTCGAGCAACTGGCGGGCGCGGTGGAACACATGCGCACCCAACTCGAAGGCAAGGCCTACGTCGAGCGTTATGTGCACACCCTGACCCATGAACTCAAGAGTCCGCTGGCGGCGATTCGCGGCGCCGCCGAGCTGCTGCAAAGTGATATGCCTGCGGCCCAGCACCAGCGGTTTGTCAGCAACATCGACAGCGAAAGCGTGCGCATGCAGCAGTTGATCGAGCGCTTGCTCAATCTGGCCCAGGTCGAACAACGACAGGGGTTGGAGGACGTGGTCGCCGTGCCGTTGGTGGCTTTGCTGGATGAGTTGCTGGAAGCGCGCGGTGGCTGGATCGAAAGTCGTCAGCTAAAGGTCGAGCAACACATTGACGCCGACCTGACGCTAACAGGCGAGGCATTTCTGTTGCGCCAGGCCCTGGGTAATCTGCTGGAAAACGCCTTGGACTTTACCCCCGCCCATGGATTGCTGCGCATCAGTGCCGAGCGCGTCGGCAGCCACGTCGAGATCCGTCTGTTCAATCAGGCCGACCCGATTCCCGACTACGCCCTGCCGCGCCTGAGCGAGCGCTTCTACTCCCTGCCACGCCCTGACAGCGGTCGCAAGAGTACCGGCCTGGGGCTCAACTTTGTGGAGGAGGTGGTGCAGTTGCACGGGGGTGAATTCAGGATTGGCAATGTCGAGGGTGGGGTGGAGGTGGTGCTGCGGTTGCCTTGAAAGGAATTTGATTAATTTTGTTATTGGTTAATTTACATAATCATTTTTTAGGTTTAATTTCCGCTCAGCACCGACGAACAATAACTAGACGCACGCCCTGCCTTACGGCGAGATGGCTTTCGGTTCGTTGGTCCTATTCGTGGCTACACAACCGGGAGCATGAGCATGGTAAGCCTCTGGCAAAAATTGCAGGCCAAGTTGCTGCGCGCCTTCGCCAAGCGAATGAAGGCGAAGTTCACCTATGACGCCGCGCTGTTTCCGTTGCGCGCCGTGACCGAACAAATCATTACCACTCCCTGGGGGCCAGCGCGGGCGTTGTTCTACTGGCCCCATTCCCAAGCCTCGACGACGCTGCCGGTGTATTTGAATTTTCATGGCGGTGGCTTTGTCGCCGGGACACCCGAGCATGACGATAGCTATTGCCGTCGACTGGCCCACAACCTGAACTGCCTGGTGGTCAACCTGGACTATGCGCTGGCGCCAGAGCAGGTCTTTCCCGCAGCGCCGCGACAATGTTTTGCCGTGCTCGAGTGGTTGGCCGCCCAGGCCGAAGCGTTGGGCATCGATCCTCAGCGGATCGCTGTCGGTGGCCATAGCGCCGGCGGCAATCTGGCCACGGTGGTCGCAGGTCTGGCACGGGGGCATCGCACACTCAAAGTGGTGCATCAATTAATCGACTATGCGGCGCTGGACCTGGCCCAGGACCCGGCGCTGAAAACCTCCACCATTGCTCGTCCCTTGCTCGGCGTCGGCCTGATGCGGTTCTTCATGCGCTGCTACCTGAGCGATCCGGCACAGGCACTCGATCCGTTGGCGTCGCCCTTGCTGTCGCCGGTCGATTCGCTGGTGGGGATGCCCGCGGCCACGGTGATCACGGCGCAGTACGATATCTTGCGCGGCGAAGGCGAGGCCTACGCCGAGAAACTGCGTCAGGCCGGCGTGCCAGTGCGGCAGCGAATGTTTGAAGGTTGTGACCATATGTTCACCCATCTGGGTCCGGACGAGTCGGCCGAGGAGGCCTGGCAGCTGATGGAAGATTCCCTGCGCGAAGCTTTCCAGGGCGTAGACGAGGCAGAGGCCGGCGTTCGCGCGCAACACGACGAGGGCAGTCTCCACACAATCTCCACAATCGCTCCATAAGCCCAGCACACAGCCACCCCAGACTCTCCCTCATTCGAACAGGGAGAGCCCCACATGAATCGCAACCTCGCTATAAAACTGGGCATGATCGCCCTATTGATTCTCTTGCTGATGATTCCGCTGATGATGATCAACGGCCTCATCGACGAGCGCCAGGAGCTGCGCGACGGGGTGTTGCAGGACATCGCCCGCAGCTCCAGCCACAGCCAACAACTCATCGGGCCGATGATCGTGGTGCCGTTTCGCAAGAACGTGAAGGTCTGGAATACCAATGAGAAGACCGGTGTGCGGTTCCTGGAAACCGTCGAGCAAAGTGGCGAGTTGTATTTCTTACCGGAGGAATTCGAGCTCGACGGCCAGGTGCGCACCGAAACCCGTGCCCGAGGGATCTACGAAGCGCGGTTGTTCCATGCCGACAGCCGGATCGATGGCCGCTTCAAGGTGCCTGAGCACTATGGTGTCGCCACCAAGGACTTCGCCGATTACCGCTTCGACGAACCGTACCTGAGCGTCGGCATCAGTGACATCCGCGGCATCGAGAATGCGCTGACCCTGACGCTCAACCAGCAGACCGTCGACTTCCTGCCGGGCTCGCGGCTCGGCTGGCTGGGGCAGGGTGTGCATGTGCCGCTGCCGATGGTCACTGCCCAGGGCAGCCCCGAGCTGACCTTCGGTTTCGACCTGCGCCTGCAAGGCACGGGCGAGCTGCAGATTCTGCCGGTGGGCAAATCCACCAAAGTACATCTGTCAGCCGACTGGCCGCACCCCAGCTTCATCGGCAACTTCCTGCCCATCAAGCGCGACATCAATGAGCAGGGCTTCAGTGCGGATTGGCAGACATCGTTTTTCTCCACCAACCTGCTGGAAACACTGCAAGCCTGTGAGCCCAGCGATGGCTGTGAAGCGTTCCGCAGCCGTGCCTTCGGGGTGAGTTTCGTCGACCCGGTGGACCAGTACCTCAAGAGCGACCGGGCGATCAAATATGCGCTGCTGTTCATCGCCCTGACCTTCGCCGGCTTCTTCCTTTTCGAAGTGCTCAAGAGCCTGGCGGTGCACCCGGTCCAGTACGCGTTGGTGGGTGTGGCGCTGGCGTTCTTTTACCTGTTGCTGCTGTCATTGTCGGAGCACATTGGCTTCGCCTTGGCGTACTTGGTATCGGCCAGTGCCTGTGTGTTGCTGATCGGCTTTTATGTCTGCCATGTGCTGCGCAGCGTGAGCCATGGCCTGGGGTTTTCGGCGGGGCTGGCGGGGTTGTACGGCTTGCTCTACGGCTTGTTGAGCGCAGAGGACTACGCGTTGTTGATGGGCTCGCTACTGTTGTTCGGCCTGTTGGGCGTGTTCATGGTGCTGACCCGCAAGCTGGACTGGTACGGGGTGGGGTCGAAGCCGGCCGCTGCAATGGCCTTCGATCTGGGAGAAGTGAAATGAGCCGGTCGTTGGGGTTGCGTGAGGATCAGCGGGAGGGGGCGATGCTGGTGGCGCTGATTGCCGGGTTGTTTCCGTTGGACCGCAGTGGCCCTATCGCGAGCAAGCTCGCTCCCACAGGAGACCTCGATTATCCGGGCAACGGATCAAATGTGGGAGCGAGCTTGCTCGCGATGGGGCCGGTACAGCCAGTGCAGCACTAAACCTTGGGCACGGTCGCTACCATAGAAGGCCGCAAGCTCACCTCGGCAAACCACGCCGCCAGTTGCGCATGGGCCTTGCGCCATTCCAGGTCCGGATGGCGCAGGTCCAGGTAGCCCAAGGCGCAGGCCACGCTGATGGAGGCCACGTCGAAATGGCAAGCCAGTTCGGCAATCGCCTCGGCTTCGAGCATGCCCAAGGCACGGCGAATCTTGTCCCGCTGCGCCTCGAGCCAGTCGTCCCAGTGCTTTTCCACTGGGCGCAGGGCGGTCTCGTAACGAATCATCACCGCCGCATCCATGATCCCGTCGGCCAGGGAGGCCAGGGTCAGGCGCCGCCAGCGAGCCGCGCCATCGCGGGGGATCAGCGGGTTGCCGACGTGCTGGTGGTCGAGGTAATCGAGAATGACCCGGCTGTCGTGGATCACACTGCCGTTGGCCAGGCGCAGGGCCGGGATCTTGCTCAACGGGTTGTCATCAATGAGCGCCCGATCCGGCTTGACCGGTGTGAGCTGGCTGAGCTGCAACGCCACGCGGTCCTGCTGACCGGTTTCGTGCAGCAGCACCAGGACCTTGCGAACGAAGGGCGAAGCGGGGTTGTGGAACAGCGTCATGCTGGGGGTGGGCATGCAAAGTATCCTCGATTGGCGGGCAGGGTCTAGCCTAGACAGTTCCGGTGCGGCTGGCGAGTGGTCATGCCCGGCTGAGCTTATCCGCGCTTGAGCAATCCCCAGGTCCCCAACACCGTCGGAATCCCCAGGCCCACCCAGGCCACTGCATCCCACGCCCCATCGCCCAGCAGCGCCGAAAACAACCCCGCCGCGCTCAGTACGCCAATCACCACGGGAATACCGAACACCTTCCAGAAACTCGACTGCCGAGGCCTCACGAGGCGACCTCCGTGCCGACAATTGCGCGCTTGGCCGCTTTACGCCGCACCAGCCACAGGTAGACGCCACTGCCGAGGACGATGATGGTGAGCACGTCGAGGGTCGCCCAGAAGATCTGCATCGGCCGGCCACCGTAGTCGCCGAAGTGCAACGGCAGGGACAGGCTCATGACGTCCATGTACCACGGCCGCTCGGCCACGGCGGTGACCTCCAGGGTGCTGGCATCGATCAATACCGGTGTCAGCAAGTGCGAGGTCAGGTGGGTGCTGCCTTTCATGAACACGCCGTAGTGGTGTTGGCTGGAAAACAGCGTGCCGGGGAAGGCGATGAAACTGGGCTCCATGCCCGGCGCGACGTTCTTGGCGATGTCGAGCAAGCGGGTGGCCGGGGCCAATTGCGTCAGCGGCGGGGTGTTGCGATAGGGTTCGACCATGGCGCTGAGGCTGTCGTTGCGCCAGGCGGCGATGATCAGGTCGGCGCATGCGGCAATCACGCCGGTGACGCCCACGGTCAGTGCCCAGACCAGCGTCACCACGCCGATCAGGTTGTGCAGGTCGAGCCAGCGCAGGCGCGTGGATTTGTCCTGGCGCACCGTGGCGAACTTCAAGCGCCGCATGAACGGTAGGTACAGGACCACGCCGGAAATGATGGCAATCACAAACAACAGGCCCATGAACGCGAGCAGCAACTTGCCCGGCAACCCGGCGAACATGTCCACGTGCAGGCGCAGCATGACCATCATGAAGCCGCCGTTGGCCGACGGCATTTCCAGGGCCTCGCCGGTGCGCGCATCAAGCATGAAAGTATGGGAGGAATTGGGCTCGGTGTCCGGTGTCGGCGCCATGATGGTGAAGATGCCGTTGGGCTCGTCTTCGTCCCAGCCGAAATACTGGACCACTTCGCCCGGACGATGGGCCTTGGCCTTTTCCACTAATTGCTGGAGATCCAGGTGTGGCGTGTCGGCGGGCATCTCCCGGAACTCGGGGGCGTCGCCCAGCAGTTGCTCGATTTCATGATGGAAAATCAACGGCAGCCCAGTGATCGCCAGCATCAGCAGGAACACCGTACAGATCAGGCTGGTCCAGGTGTGGACGAAGGACCAGCGGCGGATGGTTTTGCTTTTCATGAGCGATCCGAAATGCAAGAGGACGCTGATGCCTGAGCCCCATCAGTCAAGCCGCGAAACCTGTGGGAGCGAGCTTGCTCGCGAAAGCGGTATGTCAGACAACATCAATGTTGACTGTTACGCCGTCTTCGCGAGCAAGCTCGCTCCCACAGGGTGTTCATTTGACTGACGGGTCTCAGGTACAGGTGCCCTCAAAAAGGTTTTGCAAATGCTAACCGTTTACCATTTGTAATTCACGCTGGCGACGACGTTGCGTTGGTCGCCGTAGTAGCAGTAGAAGCCATCGCAGGTGGACAGGTAGTCCTTGTTGAAGATGTTCTTCGCATCCACCGCCACCGTGACGCCTTTGAGGGTCTTGTTCAAACGCCCGAGGTCGTAATGGGCCGAGGCGTCGTACACGGTATAGGAGCCGACATGGCCCCAATCGGTGTTGGTGGTATTGCCGTAGGTGTCGCCGACATAACGCACGCCGGCACCGACCCCGAAGCCATCCAGCGGACCGTTGTGCCAGGTGTAGTCCGCCCAGACGGTGGCCTGGTTGCGCGGCACCTGGGCCATGCGCTTGCCTTTTTCAGCGGCGGTACCCTTGGTGATTTCACTGTCGTTATAGGTGTAGGAACCGATCAGCTTCAGGTTGTCGGTCACGTCGCCCGAGGCTTCCAGTTCCAGGCCACGCACCTGGACTTCACCCACTTGGCGGGTGATGTTGTTTTCGGTAACCGAGTTGTTCTGCTGCGTCAGGTCGAACACCGCAGCCGTCAGCAGGGTTTTGGTGCCCGGTGGTTGGTACTTGATGCCGGCTTCGTACTGTTCGCCTTCGGTTGGTTTGAACGCGTCGGTGCTGTTGACGGTTGAACCTGCCGCCGCCTGGAACGACTGGGCGAAGGAGATGTAAGGCGTCACACCGTTTTCGAAGACGTAGCTCAGTGCCGCGTTGCCGCTGAATTTCTTGTCGCGCTGGGTGTTGGTCGCATCGTTCTGGTTGTGGAACACGGTGCCGGTGTGAATCCAGTCTTCACGGCCGCCGAGGGTCAGGCGCCAGTTGTCCAGGGCGATCTGGTCCTGGACATACAGGCCGGTCTGGTTGGTCTTCTGGTTGTAGTCGTACATGGTGAAGTACTGGACGTTGGAGAAGTCCTGCCCATAGGTCGGGTTGTTGACGTTGCTGGTCGGCACACCGCCAGAGCCCCACTTCCAGCGGGCATTGCTGTTGGAGCGTTGGTGGTCCAGTCCCAGCAGCAACGTATGACTCAAGGCTCCGGTCTGGAAGTCAGCCTGGAAATTGTTATCCACGGCAAATTGGCTGATGTCTTCGTCAACGATGCTGGCACTGCGTTTGACGGTGCCGTCGGCGCTCACCGATTGGTCTGGACCATCCGGAAAGAACGAGCCGCCGGCGGAAATGCCCTGGAATTCCAGGTCGCTCTTGGTGTAGCGCAGGTTCTGGCGGAACTGCCAGGTGTCGTTCAGGCGATGTTCGAAGTTGTAGCCCAGCGCGTAGTAGGTGCGATCGTAGAACTCCCAGTCCGGGTCGCCCAGGTTCTTGTGGTGGGAAATCTTGCCCGCCGGCGAAGACAGCTTGGTGCCTTGCAACGGCAGGAATTGCCCGGTGATGCCGGTGTCGTCGCGGGTGTACTGGGACAGGAAGGTCAGGCGCGTGTCGTCGTTGATGTTCCAGGTCAGGCTCGGGGCGAGGTTGTAGCGCTTGTCCGGGATGTGGTCGACCTGGGAATTGCTGTCGCGCACGGTGCCGCTGAGCCGATAGAGAAGCTGGCCTTCGTCATCGACTTTGCCGGTGCTGTCGAAGTTGATCTGCTTGTGCTCGTAGCTGCCGGCCTGCAACTCGACTTCATGGCTGCTTTCGGCTTGCGGGCGACGGCTGACCATGTCCAGCATGCCGCCGGGTGGCGTCTGGCCGTAGACCGACGACGCCGGGCCGCGCAGCACGGCGATGCGCTCCAGGTTCCAGGGCTCGATTTTTGGTGTGATGTAGTTGCCCTTGGGCAACGGCAGGCCGTCGAGGAACTGAGTCGGCACGAAGCCGCGCACCAGCAGCCAGTCGTTGCGTGAATCCGAGCCATAGCCGCTGCTCTGCACGCCAGCGGTGTAGCGCAGGGCGTCATTGAGGTTGAGGACGGAGCGGTCTTCCATCTGCTGGCGCGTGACCACGGAAACCGAGCGTGGCAGTTCGACAATCGGCGTATCGGTTTTGGTGCCGGCCGCGGTGCGGGTGGCCGCGTAGCCCTCGGTCGGGCCCCACGCGGTTTCGCTGGTGCCGGCACCGATCACGCTGGTTTCCGGCAACGCCATGACGCCCTCGGGCACCGCCACCAGGCTGTAGGTGCCGGCGTTGCTTTGTTCCAATTGCAGGCCGGTGCCACGCAGGGCCTCACGCAATGCGCCGGTGGCGTCGAACTGGCCCTGGACCGGTGCCGAGGTTTTGCCCGAGGCCAGGGACGGGTTCAGGCTCAGGGCGAGACCGGCCTGGCTGGCGATCTGGTTCAGTGTGCTGGCCAAGGGGGCGGCGGGCAGGTTGTAGGCGCGTACGCTGGAAGCCTGTTCAGCCGCCAGTAGCGGGCCGCTGGCGAGGGGAACGGCAAAGGCAATGGCGACGGCCAACAGGCTGGGGCGCAACAGGGTGTCTAGCGGGCGGGACATACGGCGGCTCCTGAATGGAAATATTTCTCAATTGCCTGAGTGCCGGATGAAAATCGAAAAGTGATAGGGCTGGATGAAAATAATTTAGATTCAGTTTTGAGGTCGGCTTGGGTTTTGTGGTGTGTGGGATAGCCTTTTCGCGAGCAAGCTCGCTCCCACACTGACCGAGTCGCTCGCAATATCGTGTGCGCCGCTATTCCCTGTGGGAGCGGGCTTGCCCGCGAAGGCGGCCTGCCTGACACAACATCTCTCAGGGCTTGGCCTCGGTCCTCGGCCCCACCACCACCCACCACTTGGTGTGATGCTCGACCTGCACCGGCAAGGTCGGCAGCAGCGCCGTCAGGGCCAGATCGGTGTTGTGCAGCGGGAAGCTGCCGGTGATGCGCAAATCGGCCACCTGTGGCTCGACGCCCAGGTAGCCGCGACGATAGCGCCCCAGCTCATGGACCAGATCTTCGAGGCGAGCGTTATCCACCACCAACATGCCGCGGGTCCAGGCATCGGCGCCGGGGCTCAAGGCGAGCAACGGTCCGAGGCCGTCGCGGCGCATCAGCACCTGCTGGCCTTCGCGCAGAATCTGTTCTTCGTCGGTTGCTTGCGGATGGGCCGCCACCGCGGATTTCAACACGCTCAGGCGCGTGCCTTGGTCTTCGCGCTTGACCAGAAATCGCGTGCCCAGGGCGCGCATGCGCCCTTCGCGCGTCTCGACGATAAACGGGCGCGGGTCGTTGTGGCCGGTTTCCACCAGGATCTCGCCTTCCTGCAGGACGATGCGGCGCTGCTTGTCATCGAAACGCACGTCCAGGGCACTGTGGGTGTTGAGGTTAATCACTGTGCCGTCGGCCAGGCGCAGGGTGCGTTGTTCGCCCGTGGCGGTGCGCTGGTCGGCCAGCCAGTAATCCAGCGGCAGGTAACGCTCCCCGGCAAACAGCGCCAGACCGATGACCGCGACAAGACTGGCCAGGCCGCTGCCCACCTTGCGAAGCCGGCGTCGAATGCTGACCCGCGATTGCAGCAACGCGGCCCGCGCCGGCCCGCTGGCAACACTGAAGCGCTGGTCGAGCATGCCCAATTGCCGCCAGGCCCGGGCGTGTTCCTCGTCGGCGGCATGCCACCGGGCGAAGGCTTCATGTTCCTGGGCGCTGCCCGAGTCCAGGGACAACTGCCAGGCGATGGCTGCATCCAGCACACTGGCCGAGACTGGCTTGGCGTGGGCCGCGCTCATGTTGGCTCACCATAGAGTGCGATGTAGCACTGTCGAATGCCTTGGGCCAGATACTGCCGTACCCGGGGCACCGAAACTCCCAGGCGCGCGGCGATTTCAGCGTGGCCGAGGCCGTCGAGGCGGTTATAGAGAAAGGCCGCGCGGGCCTTGCTCGACAGTTTGCCCAGCAGACGATCAATGGCCTTGAGGTCTTCGAGGATCAGTTGCTGTTCTTCCACCGACGGTTGTTCGTTTTCGGGGATCAGCATCAGTTCGGTGAGGTAAGCCTGCTCCAAGGCCGCCCGCCGGAAATAATCGAACAGCAGGCCCTTGGCGATCGCCACCAGAAACGCCCGCGGCTCGCGGGGCGCCTTCAGCTCGTCACGGCCCAGCAGCCGCACGAAGGTGTCCTGGCTCAAGTCTTCGGCCCGCTGTGGACAGGCCACATTGCGCCGCAGCCAGGCCAATAGCCAACCGCGATGGTCACGGTATAACGCACCAACCAGATCACTGTGGGGGCTAGGGACTGACGACACGGAGCATCACCGACGTTTTAAGTAACGAGAATTGTTCGCGATTGTGGCAGAGGCGGGGGAGGGAAAGCAATTGGCGCTGGTCGGGCAGTGGGGGAAGGAGATTGAGGCCGGGCTCTGTGTGGGGGCGAGCTTGCTCGCGATAGCGACAGGTCAACCAACATCAATGTCGACTGACAGTGCGGCTTCGCGAGCAAGCTCGCTCCCACAAAAAGCTCTATGTTCGTAAGCTTCAGGTTAAAGCGAAGGCGCCTGTTGCCGCCGCTTCCACTGGCCCAACCGCTGTTGCAGGTCCAGCGGGCTCTGGATCTGTTGCTGACGGGCGCGGCTGAACAGGATCAGCGCCAATTCGGCGGTGGCCAGGGCGTCGGCGCTGGCGTTGTGGCGGTCGAAGACTTGCAGCTTGAACCAGTCGATCCATTCGTCCAGGCCCGCCTTGCGCAAATGGGCCTGGGGACAAAGCAGGGGTGCCAGGTCTGCCACATCCAGGAACAGATGCTGCAAGCGATAACCCAGGTAATCCTTCAGTGCCCGCCCGAGCATGTGGGAATCGAATGGCGCGTGAAACGCCAGCAGCGGGCTGTCGCCGACGAACTCCATGAACGCCAGCAGTGCCTCGGCCGGATTGCTGCCCGCGGCGATGGCACTGGGGGCCAGGCCGTGGATCAACACACTCGGCCCCAGCTTCTGTTTGTCGCATTGCAAGGTGCGTTCGAATTGCTGGCTGAAATCGATAGCACCGTCTTCTATGACCACTGCACCAATGGACAGCACCTGATCCTTGTTCAAGTTCAGGCCGGTGGTTTCCAGATCCAGCACCACCCAGCGCTGTTCTCGCAAGCTGCGCTCATCCAGTGGCGAGGGCGCGGGCAAGCGCTCCAGGCGTTGCTGCAGTACGTCGGGCAACGTCGGCTGGGCCGGACGCAGCCAGGAAAAAATACTCACAGCTGGTACCTTACCGTCAGGCTGCTTTGCAGACGCTGGGCTTGGCGCAAGGACTCGCGCAGGATGCGTCGGTCCAGGTGATTGAGGCTGTCGGGGTCGACGCGATTGGAGTAGGGCAGGTTCTCGCGGGTTTGCAGTTGATGTTGCTGCATGCGGGTCTGCTGGATGAAGTGATAGGCCTCTTCATAGGCCGCGCCATCCAAGGGTTCGATCACTTCCTTGACGACCAGTTGCCGCAAGCGCTCCAGGGTATTGTTGGCTTCGATGCCATTGGCCAGCGCCAGCAGGCGGGCGCCGTCGACGAAGGGGGTCAGGCCTTGCACCTTGAGGTCCAGGGTCGCCTTTTCGCCATTCTTGCGGCTCAGTACGAAATCCCTGAAACGTCCCACCGGCGGGCGATGGCGTAGCGCGTTCTCGGCCAGCATGCGCTGGAACAGACGGTTATCGGCCACCTGGGCAAGCACTTGCTGGCGCAGTTGCTCGCAGCCTTGCTCATCACCCCAGACCACCCGCAAGTCGAAATAGATGCTCGAGCCCAGCAGGTTTTCCGGAGTGGCTTCACGGATGAATGCCGCAAAGCGCCGGGCCCATTCGGCGCGGGACAGGCACAGCTCGGGGTTGCCGGCCATGATGTTGCCCTTGCACAAGGTGAAACCGCACAGGGCCAGGCTCTGGTTGATCTGTTGGGCGATGGGCAGCAGCAACCCGCGGATCTGCGCCGCATGGGCGGCGTCCCGGGCTTCGAACAAAATGCCATTGTCCTGATCGGTGTGCAGGGTTTGCTCGCGTCGGCCTTCGCTGCCAAAGCACAACCAACTGAAGGGTACGCCTGGGTCGCCCTTGTCAGCCAGGGTCAGTTCGATGACGCGGCACACGGTGTGGTCGTTGAGCAGGGTGATGATCTGGGTGATCTGGGTCGACGACGCGCCGTGGGCCAGCATGCGTTCCACCAGTTGGCCGATCTCGCCGCGCAGGGCCACCAGGTTCTCCACTTTCGGGGCGCTGCTGATGGTCCGGGCCAGGTGCACCAGGTCGACCCGCTGCAGGGAAAACAGGTCGCGCTCCGACACCACGCCACACAGGCGATGTTCCTTGACCAGGCAGACATGGGCGATGTGGCGCTCGGTCATGGCGATGGCCGCGTCAAAGGCGCTGTGGTCCGGCGAGAGGAAAAACGGTGCCTGGGTCATGTGTTCGGCGATCGCCTGGGAAAAGTCCCCGGAACCATCGGCCACCACGTGCCGCAGGTCGCGCAGGGTGAAAATCCCGACCGGTGCTTTGTGCTCGTTCACCACCACGATGCTGCCGACCTGTTGTTCATGCATTAATTTCACGGCTTCGCGCAACGGTGTGTCGGGGCTGCAACTCACTGGATGCCGCATCGCCAGTTCACCCAGGCGGGTATTGAGGGAGTACTGGGTGCCCAGGGTTTGTGCGGATTTTTGCTGGACCTGCTGGTTGACCTGGTCAAGCAGGCTGCTGACGCCTCGCAAGGCAAAGTCGCGAAACGGGCTGGACAGGGCGAACAGCTTGATGAACGCCTGCTTGTTCAGTTGCAGGCAGAACGTGTCCTCGCCGGCCAGGTGTTCGGTGCGGGTCGCTCGCTCGCCCAGCAACGCGGCGAGGGGGAAGCATTCGCCGGTGGTGATTTCGAAGGTGGTTTCGGTGCCGCCCTTGGCCGTATGCGGACGCTCGCCTACCACCCGGCCTTGCTTGACGATGTAAAAGTGCTCCACCGGGCCGTCGGCGGGTTTGATGATGCTTTCGCCCATTGCGTAAAAACGCAGCAGGCATTGCTCCACCAGGTAGGCCAGGTGGGCATTTTCCATTTGGTTAAACGGGGGAAAGCGCTGGAGAAACTGCAGCGTACCCTGGATGTTTTGCAACACCGCGGTTTTCCCTGCCTGGATGAAAGCATCCGCTTTTTTCATAACCGTTACGCAGTCTTTTTCGAATTGTTGTGGTCGGATCTGTTCTCCATGGTCGGCTCCTGAACACTGAGTGCCCATTGGACGTAAGTCTAGGTTGGCGCAAAGCGGCCGAAGCTTTGGAAAAACGCCCAATCGGCCTTAGAAAATTCTTCATTGAATGTTCTTGGAAAAAAATCCGACGAAGTGCACATTGAAGCGCCGCGGAACGATGTCTGACCACTGTGCCAGGGGATCGATTTAAAGAACGTAGAGAGCATCATGTCCGACCACGATATTTTGAGTGACGACGAGCGCGAGGCGCTGAGTGCCGTCATGCTGGAACCTGACCTGCCGCCGCAGCGAGTCTTGATCGTCGATGACGATAAGGACGCTCGCGAGCTGCTGTCGGAAATTCTGGCGCTGGACGGCATTCATTGCATGACCGCCGCCAGCGGCGAAACGGCCCTCAAGATGCTGGAAACCAAGCCGTCGATAGGCCTGTTGATCACCGACCTGCGCATGGGCAACGTCGATGGCCTGGAGCTGGTGCGCCTGGTGCGCGAGTCCGAGCGGGCGGCACTGCCGATCATCATTGTGTCCGGCGACGCCGACGTGAAGGACGCCATCGAAGCCATGCACCTGAGCGTGGTGGACTTCCTGCTCAAGCCGATCGATACCGAGAAGTTGCTGGGCTTGGTCAAGCATGAGTTGGGGATGGATCTTTAAGACCGTTTGCCGAGGACCGGGGCCACTCAAATGTGGGAGCGAGCTTGCTCGCGATGGCGGCCTGACATTCAACACCGCCATCGACTGCTACACCGCTATCGCGAGCAAGCTCGCTCCCACAGGCGCATAAAAAAGCCCTGATCTTTCGATCAGGGCTTTTTTGTGCCGCTGTCTACCGCTCAATCACAACCCATTGGCGGCCTTGAACTCGCGACGACGACGGTGCAGCACCGGCTCGGTGTAGCCGTTAGGCTGCTTCGTGCCTTCGATCACCAGTTCGACCGCCGCCTGGAAGGCGATGTTGCTGTCGAAGTCCGGCGCCAGTGGACGGTACAGCGGGTCATTGGCGTTCTGGCGGTCCACTACCGGCGCCATGCGCTTGAGGCTTTCCATCACCTGGTCTTGCGTGACGATGCCGTGGCGCAGCCAGTTGGCGATGTGCTGGCTGGAAATACGCAGCGTGGCACGGTCTTCCATCAGGCCGATGTCGTTGATGTCCGGCACCTTGGAGCAACCGACGCCCTGGTCGATCCAGCGCACCACGTAGCCAAGAATGCCTTGGGCGTTGTTGTCCAGTTCGTTCTTGATCTGCTCCGGCGTCCAGTTCGGTTCGACAGCCAACGGGATGGTCAGGATGTCATCCACCGAAGCGCGAGCGCGCTTGGCCAGTTCGGCCTGACGGGCGAACACGTCGACCTTGTGGTAGTGCAGCGCGTGCAGGGCGGCAGCGGTCGGTGACGGAACCCAGGCGGTGTTGGCGCCGGCCAGCGGGTGAGCGATCTTCTGCTCGAGCATCGCCGCCATCAGGTCCGGCATCGCCCACATGCCCTTGCCGATCTGGGCACGACCTTGCAGGCCGGTGCTCAGGCCGATGTCGACGTTCCAGTTTTCGTAGGCGGCGATCCACTTCTCGGCTTTCATGTCGGCCTTGCGCACCATCGGGCCAGCTTCCATGGAGGTGTGGATTTCATCGCCGGTACGGTCGAGGAACCCGGTGTTGATGAACACCACGCGCTCGCTGGCGGCCTTGATGCAGGCCTTGAGGTTGACCGTGGTACGGCGTTCCTCGTCCATGATCCCGACCTTGAGGGTATTGCGCGGCAGGTTCAGTACGTCTTCGACACGACCGAACAGCTCGTTGGTGAACGCGGCTTCTTCCGGGCCGTGCATCTTCGGCTTGACGATGTACACCGAGCCGGTGCGGCTGTTGCGCCGTGACGTGTTGCCGTTGAGGCTGTGGATCGCCGCCAGGCTGGTGATCAGGCCGTCGAGAATGCCTTCGGGCACTTCGTTGCCGTGCTTGTCGAGGATGGCGTCGATGGTCATCAGGTGGCCGACGTTGCGCACGAACAGCAGCGAGCGGCCGTGCAGCGTCACGCTCGAACCGTCGACGGCGGTGTAGACGCGGTCGGGGTTCATGGTGCGGGTAAATGTCTGGCCGCCCTTGGCGACTTCTTCAGCCAGGTCGCCCTTCATCAGGCCGAGCCAGTTGCGATAGATCACCACTTTGTCATCGGCATCGACGGCCGCCACGGAGTCTTCGCAATCCATGATGGTGGTCAGCGCGGCTTCCATCAGGATGTCTTTGACGCCCGCGGCATCGGTCTGGCCGACCGGGGTGTTGGCGTCGATCTGGATTTCGAAGTGCAGGCCGTTGTGCTTCAGCAGCACGGCGGCGGGTGCCGAGGCGTCGCCCTGGAAACCGATCAGTTGGGCATCGTCACGCAGGCCGCTGTTGCTGCCGCCCTTGAGGGCGATCACCAGTTTGCCTTCGACAATCTTGTAGCCGGTGGAGTCGACATGGGAGCCGGCTGCCAGCGGGGCCGCTTCGTCGAGGAAGGCGCGGGCGAAGGCGATGACCTTGTCGCCGCGTACCTTGTTGTAGCCTTTGCCTTTTTCCGCGCCGTCGGCTTCGCTGATGGCATCGGTGCCGTACAGCGCGTCGTACAGCGAACCCCAGCGGGCGTTCGAGGCGTTGAGGGCGAAGCGGGCATTCATCACCGGCACCACCAGCTGCGGGCCGGCCATGCGGGCGATTTCGTCATCGACGTTTTGGGTCGTGGCCTGGAAATCCGCCGCTTCTGGCAGCAGGTATCCAATGTCTTGCAGGAAGGCTTTGTAAGCCACGGCGTCGTGGGCATGGCCGGCACGGGCCTGGTGCCAGGCATCGATCTGCGCCTGGAAATCGTCGCGTTTGGCGAGTAGGGCTTTGTTCTTCGGCGCCAGGTCGTGGATGACCTTGTCGGCACCGGCCCAGAACGCCTCGGCGGTGAGGCCGGTTCCGGGAATGGCTTCGTTATTCACGAAGTCGAACAGGACTTTGGCGACCTGCAGGCCACCGACTTGAACGTGTTCAGTCATTGCTTGCCTCACTCTGCTCAGCTATTTCGCTTTTCAGCTCTTCGATTTTGACAATGAAGCCTCGGGACATTTAAACCACAAACCCCGGAACCAGTACATGCCATCGCTGGCGGCTGGGTGGGACCTATCAAGGGCTTTTAGCCTTGCTGACGGGGCTTTCAGGGATGCGACTGCGCCTTAAGCGGACATCGGTCCAACGTTATGTAGTGCGCGCTGCGGCATACTACATGATCAATTGCGGTTGTGAAAATTAGACTAATTGCGTCGTTCCGCGACCGACTAAAGCACTGCAGTCACGACGAGGCATCGAATGTTCTCAAAAAGAGGGTTGATTGTTCCAGATAAATCTTGAAGGTTGTACACGATTATTCTTGTGCCTTCTCAAGGGAACAGGATTTGTGCGTCCTGCCTATACTGTTTCTTCCACAACCAGAGGGCTGCGCCATGGACCACTTGGTCATCACTGTTTTCGCCCCGGACCAGCCCGGGCAGGTCGAGCGCATCGCCGCATGTATTGCCGAACATGGCGGCAACTGGCTGGAAAGCCGCATGTCGCGCCTGGCCGGGCAGTTCGCCGGGATCCTGCGCATCAGCGCCCCGGCCGAATCCCATGAAGAACTGATCGAAGCCTTGCAAGGACTGTCGACCCACGGTATTCGCGTGTTGATTGCCGAAGGCCCTCTTGAAGAGTCCTGTAGCTGGAAACCCATTGCCATGGAACTGGTGGGCAACGATCGTCCTGGCATCGTACGTGACATTACCCGGTTGTTGAGCGAGCAGGGCGTGAACGTCGAGCGCCTGGTGACCCATGTCGGGCCGGCGCCGATGAGCAGCGAGTTGTTGTTTCACGCCGAAGCGATCCTGGGCGTGCCGTTGACCCTGTCGCTGGACACCTTGCAGGAGCGCCTGGAAACCCTGGCCGATGAGTTGATGGTGGAGCTCAAGCTCAGTGACGAAGCCTGATGGGGTTATCCAAGGAAAAACTGCGCCTGCCTGTGGATAACCTGTAGAGACACAGCGCCAGCCCACGCCCGCCGGGGTTCAGCGGGCAATGATCAAAAAATCACCAATTTTCAAGGGCTTGTGCACAAACGGCGGGGATCAGGTTGTGGATAACCTTGGGAAGGATCCGCACAGGCCACGCCAGCCGTGGTCTGTGGGTCTTTGTGTGTTTTTTGATCAGTTACGCCGACGCATACTGATCACGGCATCGATGCTGTACACCGCAAGCCCGGCCCAGATAAACAGGAACGCTACCAGGGTGCTGGAGGATAGATGCTCACCGAACAGCAGCACGGCGAGCAGCAGCACCAGGGTCGGTGCGATGTATTGGAGGAATCCCAGCGTGGTGTAGGGCAAATGCCTTGCCGCGGCGTTGAAGCACACCAATGGAACCAGTGTCACGGGGCCGGCCGCCACCAGCCACCAGGCTTCGGAGGTGGTCCAGAACGCCGCCTGGGCACTGGTGGCCGTCGGATTGAACAGCAACCAGGCTACGGCGATCGGTACCAGCATCCAGGTTTCCACCACCAGCCCCGGCAGCTCCTTGACCGGCGCCTGTTTGCGGATCAATCCATAGAAGCCGAAGGTCAGCGCCAACATCAGCGACACCCACGGCAGGCTGCCCACTTGCCAGACCTGCTGCGCCACGCCGACCGCCGCCAGCCCCACCGCCAGCCATTGCATGCGCCGCAGCCGCTCACCGAGGATCAGCATGCCCAGCAACACGTTCACCAGCGGGTTGATGTAGTAACCCAGGCTGGCTTCGAGCATGCGACCGTTGTTCACCGCCCAGACGTAGGTCAGCCAGTTGGCCGCGATCAGCGTGCCGCTCAAGGCCAGGATCGCCAGCCGACGCGGATTGTCCCGCAGTTCGCGCCACCAGCCCGGGTGTTTCCAGACCATCAGCAGCGCTGCGCCAAACAGCGCCGACCACAGCACCCGGTGGATGATGATTTCCACGGATGGGACGTTGGCGATGGCTTTGAAATAGATCGGGAACAGGCCCCAGATGATGTAGGCACTCAGGCCCAGGATGTACCCGCGACGCGGGTTGGCGGCTTGCATGCAGAATCCTTGCTTAGGCAGCTAACAAAGGCGTGATTGTAAGGAGATTTGTCGGGTTGTGCTGTGAACCTTTGTGAGCGTTCTGACCCCAGCACAAATCCCTCTGTGGGAGCGGAGGCTGCTGGAGCCAATTAGAACAACTTCAACGGCTCTTCATTGAGCGCCGCCAGTTGCTCGCGCAAGGCCAATACCTGGTCGCCCCAGTAACGTTCGCTGCCAAACCACGGGAAGCTGCGGGGGAAGGCCGGGTCGTCCCAGCGCCGCGCCAGCCAGGCGCTGTAGTGCATCAGGCGCAAGGCCCGCAGGGGCTCGATCAGCGCCAGTTCGCGCGGGTCGAAGTCGTGGAACTCACGGTAGCCGTCCATCAATTCCGACAGCTGTCCCAGGCATTCCTGGCGATCGCCGGCGAGCATCATCCACAAATCCTGCACCGCCGGGCCCATGCGGCAGTCGTCCAGATCGACAATGTGGAACACCTCGTCGCGGCACATCATGTTGCCGGGGTGGCAGTCGCCATGCATGCGGATGTTCTTGTGAGGCGTGACGGCGTAGACCTCCTCGACACGCTTGAGCAGATCCCTGGCCACCGACTCGTAGGCCGGCAGCAGGCTGCGGGGGACAAAACCACTCTCCAGCACGGTGGCCAGCGAGTCATGGCCGAAGTTTTTCACGCCCAAGGCTTCACGATGCTCGAACGGACGCGTCGCCCCCAGGGCGTGCAGGCGCCCGAGCAACTGCCCCAGGCGATAGAGCTGATCGAGGTTGCCGGGCTCCGGTGCGCGGCCGCCACGACGGGGAAACAGGGTGAAGCGAAACCCGGCGTGCTCATGCAGGCTGGCGCCGTTGTGGATCAGCGGTGCCACCACTGGCACTTCGTATTCAGCCAGTTCGAAGGTGAAGCTGTGTTCTTCCAGGATCGCTTCGTTGGTCCAGCGCTGGGGGCGGTAGAACTTGGCGATCAGCGGTTCGCCGTCTTCGATGCCTACCTGATAGACGCGGTTTTCGTAGCTATTGAGGGCCAGCACCCGGGCGTCGCTGAGGAAGCCAATGCTTTCAACGGCATCGAGTACCAGGTCGGGCGTGAGGGTTTCAAACGGATGAGACATGCTGACTCCTGCGCAGCGGCAGGGCTGCCGCGTCCGGCCCAGCATGGTAGCGCAAAGCAGCCTGGATTGATCGGTGATCGTTCCCTCGCTCTGCGTGGGAATGCCTCATGTGACGCTCCGCGTTACGCTTTGGGACGCGGAGCGTCCCTGGCTGCATTCCCACGCAGAGCGTGGGAACGATCAGTATCAGGCGCCGATGACCCCGCCGTCTTCCCGGGTAATCACCATCACCGACGAGCGCGGCTTGCCGTTGGGCAGGTGCTCGGGGAAGGTCGAACCGCCGTTTTCCCCCGGATGCTGGATCCCGACGAATAGGGACTTGAAGTCCGGCGCAAAACTGATCCCGGTCACTTCGCAGCCCACCGGTCCGACCATGAAGCGACGGATTTCGCCGCTGTCAGGGTCGGCACAGAGCATCTGGTTGTTGCCCATGCCGGCAAAGTCCCCGGTGTTGCTGACGTCACCGTCGGTGAGGATCCACAGCCGGCCAGCCTTGTCGAAACCCAGGCCATCCGGGCTGTTGAACATGTTCTGCGCAGTGACGTTGGACGAACCGGCCTTTGGCGTGCCGGCGTGTACCGTCGGGTTGCCGGCGACCACGAACAAGTCCCAGTCGAAGCGCTTGGAGGCGTGATCGTCGCGGTCGGTGCGCCAGCGCAGGATCTGCCCGTAGACGTTCTTGGCCCGAGGGTTCGGCCCGCCCACCGGTTGGCCGTCTTCGCCGCGCTTGGCGTTGTTGGTCAGGGTGCAGTAAACCTGGCCATCTTTCGGGCTGACCACGATCCATTCCGGGCGATCCATGCGTGTGGCGCCAACCACGCTGGCGGCCAGGCGCGCATGAATCAGCACTTCGGCCTGGTCGGCGAAGCCGCTGCTGGCGTCCAGGCCGTTCTTGCCGTGGGTCAGTTCGATCCACTGGCCCTTGCCTTTCGGGTGGTCCGGGTTGCTGTCGCCGGCATCGAAGCGCGCCACGTACAAGGTGCCATGGTCCAGCAGGTCGCGGTTGGCCTTGGCATTGCGGTGGTTGATGCGGTCGCGGCTGACGAATTTGTAGATGAATTCGCCGCGTTCATCGTCACCCATGTACACCACGGCGCGACCGTCATTGGTCTGGGCCAAGGCGGCGTTCTCGTGCTTGAAGCGACCCAGGGCGGTGCGTTTGACCGGGGTGGATTGCGGATCGAACGGATCGATTTCCACCACCCAGCCATGGCGGTTGAGTTCGTTGGGATTCTTCGCCAGGTCGAAGCGCGGATCGTACAGGTGCCAGTTGATCTCGCGGCTGCTGACGGTAGCGCCGTAGCGCTTCTGCGCTTCGTCGAACTGCAGGTCGGACTTGCTGCTGCCGAAGCAGTCGGTGAAGTTCTCTTCGCAGGTCAGGTAGGTGCCCCACGGCGTCATGCCGTTGGCGCAGTTCTGGAAAGTCCCCAGCACTTTCTTGCCGCTCTTGTCGGCGCTGGTCTTCAGCAGGTCGTGTCCGGCCGCCGGGCCACGCAGGCGAATCGGCGTGTTGCCGTGGATCCTGCGGTTGTAGCGCGACTCCTGGACGAACTGCCATTGGCCGCCCCGACGCCGGACCTCGATCACCGACACGCCTTCGCTGGCCTGGGCCTTGTGCACGTCTTCGGCCGACTGCGGTTGGCCGCCGTGGGCAAAGAGGTAGCGATAGTTGGTGTATTCGTTGTTGATTGCCATCAGCGCCCGGTCGTTGTCGCCGGGGAACGGGAACAGGCTCATGCCGTCGTTGTTGTCGCCGAATTGCATTTCCTGTGCGCGGGCGGTGCCGTTGCCGCTCGGGTCGAACGCCGGTGCATTTTTCTGCAGCGGTTGGCCCCAACTGATCAGCACAGAGGATTTATAGCCCGGCGGCAGCGTGATGGTGTCGGTCGTGGCGGCGGCGATGCTGTCAAAACCCAGCAGCTTGCTGTTGCCCTCGCTCACGGCGGCGGCCAGCACGCTGCGACTCAGCAGGTTGCCGCCCAAAAACATCGCCGCACCGCACAGGGCGCCGGCGCTGATGAAACGGCGACGGCTCAGGCCGACGATCTTTTCCAGGTCGGTGGATTGGTGTTCTTCTAATAGGCTCATCATCAGGCTCCCTGCTGGTTTTGGCAGTCACCTTAATGCGGGTCGATGAATATTTTGTTTCAGCGCCTTATAACGGCGTGCCGAGCAGCACGTTTGTCGATGAAAATGCCACGTGCACCGCAGATCCGACTTCCAGGTTCTGTTCGTTCAGTTGCAGCGGATCGGCCAGGGCGCACAGCGTCTGGCCGTTGGGCAGGCCGATGCGCACTTCGCTGGGGCCGTCTTCGGCGGCGTCGACCTGTTCGATCACACCGCGCAATGTATTGATTCGTGGCTGTTCCGCGGGCTCGACAGCGTGCAATTCCAACCAACCGGCCTTGATCAGGGCCACCACTTCAGTGCCGGTCTCCAGTTCCAGGCGCAGCGTGCTGTCGTGGGTGATCTGGGCCTCGATGACCAGGCCCCGAGCCAGCTCCAGGCGAATCCGGTCGTTGTGGCCCTGGGCCTCGATGCTCTGGACCGTGCCGTGCAGCTGATTGCGGGCGCTGGTGCGCAGCATCAGCCGACTCAACAGGCCCAGATCCCCTGCGTCTTCGCTGGCTTCCAGCAGCTGCGCCTGTAAGGCTTGCAGGCGCTGATACAAGCGCAACACGCGTTGCCCTTCAGCCGACAGTTTGGCGCCGCCACCGCCCTTGCCGCCGACGCTGCGTTCCACCAAGGGTTGGTCCGCCAGGTTGTTCAACTCGTCAATGGCGTCCCAGGCCGCCTTGTAGCTCAGCCCCGCGCTCTTGGCGGCGCGGGTGATCGAGCCTTGCTCGGCAATGTGCTGCAACAGGGCGATGCGTTGTGGACGCCGAACGATGTGTTGGCTCAGTAGGGTGGGCAATGACATGACGGACAACTGCGGGCAAGGGTTGATGAACGGACGTTGGCGCTTGGGGCGCGGCGCGTCAAGTCGGGTCAGCGGGTTTCGGCGTACGGGCCAGGCAATACACATCGACCCGCGCAGCGCCGGCATCGGTCAGCAAGCGAGCCAGTGCCTCGGCGGTAGCGCCGGTAGTGAGGACATCGTCCACCAGTGCCAGGTGTCGGTTGCGCAACGATGCACCCGGGGCCAGGGCAAAGGCCTGGCGCAGGTTTCGCCGCCTGGCTTGGGCATCGAGTGCCTGCTGGGCGGGGGTGTCCTGGATGCGGCGCAACAGGTTTTCTTCGCAAGGGATCTGCAACGGCCCGCTGAGCCAGCGGGCGAGCAACGTCGCCTGATTGAATCCCCGTTGACGCAAACGCCGGAGCGCCAGCGGCACCGGTACCAACGCGTCGGGCCGTTCCAGCCCTTCATCGAAATGATGTTGCAGTGACTGGGCGAGCAGTTCGCCCATCAACCGGCCAAAGGGCCATTTCGCCTGATGCTTGAAACGGGTGATCAGGCTGTCCACTGGAAAGTCGTAGGCCCAGGGTGCCAGGACCCGCTCGAAGGCCGGTGGCTGCGCGGCGCATTGGCCACAACGCAGCCCGGCCATGGGCAGCGGCAGGGCGCAGACGCCGCATTGATCGGCGAGCCAGGGCAGCTCGCTTTCGCAAGGTGTGCAAATCGGCTGCGGGGTGTCGGTGTATTCGCCGCACAGCAGGCAGGATTGTTTGTTTTTTAACCAGATGTAAACCGGTCCTTCGTATCGTGGTTGACAGCGCATGGCTCTTCCTTAAATATGCCGAACATCCGTGTCGCGCCTGTGGGTATTCCGTGCCCCAGGCGCCAGCCAAGCATAATCAAGGAAATGCCCATGAGCGCCAGCACCACTGCCAACCTGCGTCATGACTGGTCTTTGGCCGAAGTCAAAGCTCTCTTCGTCCAGCCATTCAATGACCTGCTATTCCAGGCGCAGACCGTGCACCGCGCGCACTTCGACGCCAACCGCGTCCAGGTTTCCACGCTGCTGTCGATCAAGACCGGCGCCTGCCCGGAAGATTGCAAATATTGTCCGCAGTCCGGTCACTACAACACCGGGCTGGAAAAAGAAAAGTTGCTGGAAGTGCAGAAGGTCCTCGAAGAGGCCGCGCGTGCCAAGGCCATTGGTTCGACCCGTTTCTGCATGGGCGCGGCGTGGAAGCATCCGTCGGCCAAGGACATGCCTTATGTGTTGGAAATGGTCAAAGGCGTGAAGGCCATGGGCCTGGAAACCTGCATGACCCTGGGTCGCCTCGACCAGGAACAGACCGCCGCACTGGCCCAGGCCGGCCTGGACTACTACAACCACAACCTCGACACCTCGCCGGAGTTCTACGGCAGCATCATCACCACCCGTACCTACGGCGAACGTTTGCAAACCTTGGCCTACGTGCGTGATTCGGGGATGAAAATCTGTTCCGGTGGCATCCTGGGCATGGGCGAGTCCCTGGACGACCGCGCCAACCTGCTGATCCAGCTGGCAAACCTGCCGGAGCATCCGGAGTCGGTGCCGATCAACATGTTGGTCAAGGTCGCTGGCACGCCGCTGGAAAATGCTGAGGACGTGGATCCGTTCGATTTCATCCGCATGCTCGCCGTGGCGCGGATCCTGATGCCTAAGTCTCATGTGCGCCTGTCCGCCGGCCGCGAAGCGATGAACGAACAAATGCAGGCCCTGGCATTCTTTGCCGGTGCCAACTCGATTTTCTACGGCGACAAGCTGCTGACCACCGCCAACCCGCAAGCCGACAAGGACATGCAACTGTTCGCACGCCTGGGTATCCAGCCAGAAGCCCGTGAAGAACATGCCGACGAAGTGCATCAGGCGGCGATTGAACAGGCGCTGGTGGAGCAGAAGAGTAGCGAGCAGTTTTACAACGCCGCTGTTTGAGTCGCCGCAAACCAAGTGTGGGAGCGGGCTTGCTCGCGAAGGCGGTGCAACAGTCAGCACACCTGTTGAATGTGATGACCCCTTCGCGAGCAAGCCCGCTCCCACATTGGATTTCATTAGTTTTCTAAATAGCGGTTCACCCCCGAGGCCTGCATGCCCTTCGATCTCGCCGCACGCCTGGCTGCCCGTCGTGCCGAAAACCTCTACCGTCAACGCCCGTTGCTTGAAAGCCCGCAGGGGCCGGAAGTGGTGGTGGATGGCCAGCCGTTGCTGGCGTTCTGCAACAACGATTACCTGGGCCTGGCCAATCACCCGCAAGTGATCGAAGCCTGGCGCGCCGGGGCGGCCCGGTGGGGCGTCGGTGGCGGCGCATCTCATCTGGTGATCGGCCACAGCAGCCCTCATCACGCCCTGGAAGAAGCCTTGGCCGACCTGACAGGCCGTCCGCGGGCGTTGCTGTTCACCACCGGCTACATGGCCAACCTCGGCGCGGTCACCGCGCTGGTAGGACAGGGCGATACAGTGCTGGAAGACCGACTCAATCACGCCTCGTTGCTCGACGCCGGGCTGTTGTCCGGTGCACGCTTCAACCGGTATCTGCATAACGATGCCCAGAGCCTGGCCAGCCGTCTGGAGAAAGCCACCGGCAATACCCTGGTGGTCACCGATGGTGTGTTCAGCATGGACGGCGATATCGCCGACCTGCCGGCCCTGGTCCAGGCCGCCAAAGCCAAGGGCGCCTGGCTGATGGTCGATGATGCCCATGGTTTCGGCCCACTGGGGGCTAATGGCGGCGGTATCGTCGAGCATTTTGGCTTGAGCCAGGAAGATGTACCGGTATTGGTTGGCACCCTGGGCAAGGCCTTCGGCACCGCCGGCGCCTTTGTGGCCGGCAGTGAAGAACTGATCGAAAGCCTGATCCAGTTCGCGCGTCCCTATATCTATACCACCAGCCAACCGCCGGCCTTGGCCTGTGCGACCCTCAAGAGTCTTGAATTGCTGCGCAGCGAACATTGGCGACGGGAGCATTTGCAGGTGCTGATCCGCCAGTTCCGCCACGGCGCCGAGCAGATTGGCCTGCAACTGATGGACAGTTTCACGCCGATCCAGCCGATTCTGATCGGTGATGCGGGGCGGGCGATGCGCTTGTCGCAGATGTTGCGCGAGCGTGGGCTGATGGTCACCGCGATTCGTCCGCCCACCGTGCCGGCCGGCAGCGCCCGGTTGCGCGTTACCTTGACCGCCGCCCACAGCGAAGCCCAAGTGCAACGATTGCTCAGTGCGCTGGCGGAATGTTTTGCTCAACTGGGACCGGAGCCAAGTCATGCGTGATCGACTGATATTGCTGCCCGGCTGGGGTTTGGGCGTGTCACCGCTGGAACCATTGGCGGCGGCGCTGCAAGGGCTCGACGAACATCTGCGGGTGGAAATCGAGCCGTTGCCGGCACTGGCATCGAATGATCCCGATGAATGGCTCGAAGAGCTGGACGCCTGCGTGCCCCAGGATGCCTGGCTGGGTGGCTGGTCCCTGGGCGGCATGCTGGCCTCGGCGCTGGCGGCGCGGCGGGGCGAGCGCTGCTGCGGCCTGCTGACCCTGGCGAGCAATCCGTCCTTCGTCGCCCATGAACAATGGCCGAGCGCGATGGCTGGCGAAACCTTCGACGGTTTTCTCGCCGGATGCGCTGGCGATCCACGCCAGACCCTCAAGCGTTTCAGTTTGTTGTGCGCCCAGGGCTGCAGCGATCCGCGCGGGTTGTCGCGGTTGCTGCTGGCCGGTGCGCCGAATACTGCGCCAGAGGTATTGATGGCCGGGCTCGAGGTGCTGGCGCAACTGGACACCCGCCAGGCGTTGCAGAGCTTTCGAGGCCCGCAACTGCATCTGTTTGCCGGGCTCGATGCCCTGGTCCCGGCTGAAGCCGCGGGTGAGTTGCTGGTATTGCTGCCGGATGTCGAAATCGGTCTGATCGAACAGGCCGGCCACGGATTCCTTCTGGAAGACCCTCACGGTGTGGCGGGGGCGATCCAGGCTTTTTTGCATGAGTCCGGTGATGACTGATCTATCCCTGCCCAAATTACCCGGAGCCTTGCCCGACAAACGCCAAGTGGCAGCCTCGTTTTCCCGGGCAGCGACCAGCTATGACAGCGTGGCCGAGTTGCAACGCGATGTGGGCCAGCAATTGCTCGCGCGCCTGCCTGCCTCACCCTTGCCGGGGCGATGGATGGACCTGGGCTGCGGCACCGGTTATTTCACCCGGGCTCTGGGTGCGCGCTTTGGTGAGGCGACCGGCCTGGCGCTGGATATCGCCGAAGGCATGCTCAATCACGCTCGTCCCCAGGGCGGAGCGGCACATTTTGTCGCCGGCGATGCCGAGCGCTTGCCCTTGCAGACGGCGAGCTGCGACCTGGTGTTCTCCAGCCTGGCAGTGCAATGGTGTGCAGATTTTGCCTCGGTGTTAAGCGAGGCCCATCGTGTATTGAAACCGGGTGGCGTATTTGCCTTTACTAGCCTTTGCGTCGGCACCTTGTACGAATTGCGCGACAGTTGGCGTCAGGTGGATGGCCTGGTGCACGTCAACCGTTTCCGCACGTTCGAGACCTACCAACAACTGTGTGCGAGCAGTGGGCTGAAGGTTGTCAGCCTTGAAAATCGTCCGCATGTGTTGCATTACCCGGATGTGCGCGGGCTGACCCATGAACTGAAAGCCTTGGGCGCCCACAATCTGAACCCTGGGCGGCCCGATGGGTTGACGGGCAGGGCACGGATCCTGGCATTGGTTGAAGCCTACGAAGGTTTTCGCCAGGCGCAGGGTTTGCCCGCGACCTATCAGGTGGTCTACGCCGTCTTGGAGAAACCGCTATGAGCCAGGCTTATTTCATTACCGGCACCGACACTGACGTGGGCAAGACCACCATTGCGGCCGGTCTGCTGCACGCTGCGCGGCAGGCCGGCTTGAGCACCGCCGCCGGTAAACCGGTGGCCTCGGGCTGTGAGGTGACGCCCCAGGGCCTGCGCAACGCCGATGCCCTCGCGCTGCTGGCTGAGTGCTCGGTGCCGCTTGAGTACGCGCAGGTCAATCCACTGGCGTTCGAACCGGCTATCGCGCCTCACTTGGCCGCCCGGGAAGCCGGCGTGGCGCTGACGGTGCAATCGTTGCTGGGCCCCATGCGGGCAGTGCTGGCCCTGGAGGCCGATTTCACCTTGATCGAGGGCGCGGGTGGTTGGCGCGTGCCGCTGGCCGACCAGGACAACCTTTCGGACCTGGCCATGGCACTGGGCCTGCCGGTGATCCTGGTGGTGGGTGTGCGCCTGGGTTGCATCAGCCACGCGCTGCTGACCGCCGAGGCCATCGCCCGTGACGGCCTGCAGCTGGCTGGCTGGGTGGCGAACATCATTGATCCCAAGACATCGCGCCTGGAAGAAAACCTGGCCACCCTGGCCGAACGCCTCCCGGCGCCGTGTCTGGGGCGAGTACCGAGAATCAAGAACGTGACCGCCGAAATCGTGGCCGAGCATCTGCACCTGGATTTACTGGATTAATCTGCCGGGCGAAGGTTTTTACTATGACCAGGCACTGTGCCATTAGTGTTTTTGTCGGGTCTTTTCCCCAGGCTTCTGATTCAATGGCCACTGTCGACCCTTCAAGAAGACGAGCTCTGCCATGGAAATCTCAGGAAACACCGCGTTCTATGCCGGTCTGAGCACTATTCAGACAGGGCAGAACCGCGTCGATCAAGCGTCCAGCCAGATCGCCAATAACACGATCGAGCGTGCGGTCACCAGCCAGTCGTCCGAAGTTCAGGTCGATCGCCTGCGTTCGGTGGACCGTAGCCAGCAATCGGACGTGACCAGCAACATGGTCGATATGGCCCAAGGCAAGTTCCAGGTGCAACTGGGCGTGAATGTCGCCAAGGCGGCCGACGAAATGCTCGGGACGTTAATCGATACCTTTGCCTGATCGTGTATTTCCCGATTTGCAAAAACGCCGCGATTATTCGCGGCGTTTTTGTCTCTAACATCTTGTTGCTCAACTAATCTTTCCTACGCGCATTGCGGATCCTTCACCGCTGTGGATTTTCTGTGTCCGACATTTTTACTGGCTGATGACGAACGGCAAAAGATCGGCCCTTGACAAGATTTCGGCGTAAACGTATGTTTCAAACAACTGTTTGATCGCTACAACAAATCCACGCGGTCGCTCATTCCCGGTTACATCAGCAGAGGTTTATCGCTATGCCTGACTACAAGGCCCCCTTGCGTGATATTCGCTTCGTTCGTGACGAACTGCTCGGTTACGAGGCGCATTATCAGAGCCTTCCGGCTTGCCAGGACGCAACGCCAGACATGGTTGGCGCCATTCTCGAAGAAGGCGCCAAGTTTTGTGAGCAGGTGCTGGCGCCGCTGAACCGCGTGGGTGACCTCGAAGGCTGCACCTGGAGCGAGTCCGGTGTGAAAACCCCGACCGGTTTCAAGGAAGCCTACAAGCAATTCGTCGAAGGCGGCTGGCCAAGCCTGGCCCACGACGTCGAGCACGGCGGTCAAGGCCTGCCGGAATCCCTCGGCCTGGCAGTCAGCGAGATGGTCGGTGAAGCCAACTGGTCGTGGGGCATGTACCCGGGCCTGTCCCATGGTGCGATGAACACCATTTCCGAGCACGGTACGCCGGAGCAACAAGAGGCTTACCTGACCAAGCTGGTGTCCGGCGAATGGACCGGCACCATGTGCTTGACCGAACCGCACTGCGGCACCGACCTGGGCATGCTGCGCACCAAGGCCGAGCCGCAAGCGGACGGTTCCTACAAGGTTTCCGGTACCAAGATCTTCATTTCGGCTGGCGAACACGACATGGCCGACAACATCGTCCATATCGTCCTGGCGCGCCTGCCGGACGCACCGGCCGGTACCAAGGGCATTTCGCTGTTCATCGTGCCAAAATTCCTGCCTAACGCCGACGGTACCATCGGCCAGCGCAATGCGGTGAGCTGCGGTTCCCTGGAACACAAGATGGGCATCCACGGCAACGCCACTTGCGTGATGAACTTCGACGCGGCCACCGGTTTCCTGATCGGCCCGGCGAACAAAGGCCTGAACTGCATGTTCACCTTCATGAACACCGCACGCCTGGGCACCGCACTGCAAGGCCTGGCCCACGCCGAAATCGGTTTCCAGGGTGGCCTGAAATACGCCCGTGACCGCCTGCAAATGCGTTCCTTGACCGGCCCGAAAGCACCGGACAAGGCCGCCGACCCGATCATCGTGCACCCTGACGTGCGTCGCATGCTGCTGACCATGAAGGCCTTCGCCGAAGGTAACCGGGCGATGGTCTACTTCACCGCCAAGCAGGTCGACATCGTCAAATACGGTGTGGACGAGGAAGAGAAGAAAAAAGCCGATGCGCTGTTGGCGTTCATGACGCCAATCGCCAAGGCCTTCATGACCGAAGTCGGCTTCGAATCGGCCAACCATGGCGTGCAGATCTACGGCGGCCATGGCTTCATCGCCGAGTGGGGCATGGAGCAGAACGTTCGCGACAGCCGTATCTCGATGCTGTACGAAGGCACCACCGGCATCCAGGCCCTCGACCTGCTGGGCCGCAAAGTGTTGATGACCCAGGGCGAGGCACTCAAGGGCTTCACCAAGATCGTCCACAAATTCTGCCAGGGCAACGAAGGCAACGAAGCGGTCAAGGAGTTCGTAGAACCCCTGGCTGCACTGAACAAGGAATGGGGCGAGCTGACCATGAAGGTCGGCATGGCGGCCATGAAGGATCGCGAGGAAGTCGGCGCGGCGTCGGTGGACTACCTGATGTACTCCGGTTACGCCTGCCTGGCTTACTTCTGGGCCGACATGGCGCGTCTGGCAGCGGAAAAACTCGCCGCCGGCACCACTGAAGAAGCCTTCTACACCGCCAAGCTGCAGACCGCGCGCTTCTACTTCCAGCGCATCCTGCCGCGTACGCGTACTCACGTGGCAACCATGCTGTCGGGCGCCAACAACCTGATGGACATGAAAGAAGAAGACTTCGCGCTGGGTTACTAAGCCTCAAGCGGGTCTTACCAGCCGCTGCTTTCCTTCGGGAGCAGCGGCTTTTTCATGTCCGTTACGAATCCCTTGTGGGAGCGAGCTTGCTCGCGATGACGGCGGTACATTCGGCATCATTCTCAGCAGTCATACCGCTATCGCGAGCAAGCTCGCTCCCACGGCAGTGCTCCAACGTTCGTGAAATAACATTCATTCAACAAATCGCTAAGAAAACATTCCCTCCTGCCGTTACAGGGATGGCAGTGTGACATCTGTCACATCTCCAGTGCCTTACGCCGCAATAGCAGGCACAATGCCATCTTTGCTCAGCCCGGTCGGAGCTTTACCCTTGCCGCGTTCTTCCGCTGTACGTTTCAGCCATTTCCTACCGTCATTGCTGCTGTTGCTGGCGGGGCTCGCGGCTGCCTACGTCAAGGATCTCAACGTTTTCTTCACCTCGCTGTTCAACGTGCTTCCGACGTTGGTGTTGCTGCTGGGCGGTGCCTATTGCGCGGTCTATCGTCGCCAGCGTGAGCTGTTCCTGATGGTCACGGTGTACATCGCCTACTTTTTGCTGGACACCCAGACCGACTTCTATCGCGACAACGGCAAGGTGCGTGAAGACGCCGCAGTGGTGTTCCACCTTGTCTGCCTGTTGCTGCCGCTGTTGTTCGGGCTGTTCGCGGCGTGGCAGGAGCGCACTCATTTGTTCCAGGACATGGTGGCGCGGTTCGCGGTGTTGCTGGTCTTTGGCAGCGTGGCGCTGGCCCTGGAGCAAAGTTTCCCCCAGGCATTGCTGCTGTGGCTTTCGGAGATACGCTGGCCGGCGTTGCACGGCGCCTGGATGAGCTTGATCCAACTGTCCTATCCGGTGTTCGCCGCGGTGTTTGTGTTGCTGGCCTGGCAATACTGGCGCAACCCCCGCCCCCTGCATGCCGCGCAATTGGTGGGCTTGCTGGGGGTGTTCTGGATGCTGCCCAAGACCTTCATCCTGCCGTTCACCCTGAACATCATGTGCAGCCAAGTGATGTTGATGATCGCCGCCGCGGTCGCTCATGAGGCCTATCAAATGGCTTTCCGTGACGAGCTGACCGGTCTGCCGGGGCGACGGGCCCTGAATGAACGCATGCAACGCCTGGGACGCAATTATGTGTTGGCGATGAGCGACGTGGACCACTTCAAGAAATTCAACGACACCCACGGCCACGACGTGGGCGACCAGGTGTTACGCCTGGTCGCCAGCAAACTGTCGAAGATCGGCGGTGGAGGGAGGGCGTATCGCTACGGCGGTGAGGAATTCGCGCTGGTGTTTGCCGGCAAGACCATCGACGAGTGCATGCCCCATCTGGAAGTCATCCGCCAGTCCATCGAGACGTACAGCATTCAGTTGCGTAATCCCGACAGTCGTCCCCAGGATGATCAACAAGGCCGCCAGCGTCGCGCCGGGGCCGGTGCGTCCAGTGTCTCGGTGACGGTCAGCATCGGCGTCGCGGAACGCCTCGAGCAACGCACCCCCGAAGAAGTACTCAAGTCCGCCGACCAGGCGCTCTATAACGCCAAGGGCGCGGGGCGTAACTGTGTGATTGCCTTCGGCCAGAACCGCCGTGGTGCGGTGCGCATGGACGCCGCCGCGGGTTGAGTGATGACGGCGCATTCAGCGCCTGGACTGTGATTGTGGGGTTCGGTGGCCGGCAGTAGGTTGAAACGATCTGCTGCCGGAGAAAACCACCATGCCCGAGTACAAAGCCCCGCTGCGCGACATGCGCTTCCTGATCGATCACGTCTTTGACTTCCATGGCCGTTATGCCGAGCTGGGTGTCAGCGATGCCAGCCCGGACATGGTCAGCGCGATCCTCGAGGAAGGCGCCAAATTCTGTGAGAACGTGCTGGCGCCGCTCAATCGCCCGGGTGACGAAGAAGGCTGCCACTTCGACAACGGCGTCGTCACCACGCCTACCGGTTTCAAGCAGGCTTTCGCACAGTACGTGGAGGGCGGCTGGCACGGGCTGGCGGCGGATCCGACCTATGGCGGCCAGGGGCTGCCCAGCTCCCTGGGCCTGGTCATCAGCGAGATGATCGGCTCCAGCAATACCTCCTGGGGCATGTACCCGGGCCTGACCCACGGCGCCATGTCGGCCATTCACGCCCATGGCACCGAAGCGCAGAAGCAGACCTACCTGAGCAAACTCACCGCCGGTCAGTGGACCGGCACCATGTGCCTGACCGAAGCCCACTGCGGCACGGACCTGGGCATCATCAAGACCCGCGCCGTGCCCCAGGCCGACGGCAGCTACGCGATCTCTGGCAGCAAGATCTTCATATCCGCCGGCGAACACGACATGAGCGACAACATCATCCACCTGGTGCTGGCCAAGCTGCCGGACGCTCCCGCCGGCACCAAGGGTATCTCGTTGTTCATCGTGCCCAAGTTCCTGCCCGACGCCAGCGGCGAGGCAGGGGCGCGCAATGACGTTGCCTGCGGCTCGATCGAACACAAGATGGGCATCAAGGCCTCCGCCACTTGCGTGTTGAATTTCGATGGGGCCAAGGGTTTCCTGATCGGCGAGCCGAACAAGGGCTTGAACTGCATGTTCACCATGATGAACCACGCCCGTCTCGGCACCGGCATGCAGGGCCTGTGTCTGGGGGAGGCGAGCTTCCAGGGCGCCATCAAGTATGCCAATGACCGTTTGCAGATGCGCGCGCTGACCGGCCCCAAGGCGCCGGACAAGGCCGCCGATCCGATCATCGTCCATCCCGATGTGCGCAGGATGCTGTTGACCATGAAAGCCTTCAACGAGGGCAATCGGGCGCTGACCTATTTCACCGCGCAACTGCTGGACACCGCGCACCTGAGCCCGGACGAAACCGCCCGCCAGGAGGCCGAGGACTTGCTGGCCTTTCTTACGCCGATCTGCAAGGCCTTCATGACCGACACCGGGCTGGAAGTGACGAACCACGGCATGCAGGTGTTCGGCGGCCACGGTTTCATTCGCGAATGGGGCATGGAACAGTTGGTGCGCGACTGCCGCATCGCGCCGATCTATGAGGGCACCAACGGCATCCAGGCCCTGGACCTATTGGGGCGCAAGGTGCTGGGCAGCCAGGGCAAATTGCTGCGCGGCTTCACCAAGATTGTTCATAAATTCTGCGCTGCCAACGCGCAACATCCGCAGCTCAAGGAATATGTCGCGCAACTCGACGGGCTCAACCAGCAGTGGGGCGAGCTGACCACTCGGGTTGGCATCGCCGCCATGAAGAATCCAGATGAAGTCGGCGCCGCCTCCGTGGATTATTTGATGTACAGCGGTTACATCATCCTGGCCTACCTGTGGTTGCGCATGGCCCTGGTGGCCCAGTCGCAACTCGACAGCGGCAGCGGTGACGGCGATTTCTGCCAGGCCAAACTGGCGACCTGCGAGTTCTACTTCAAGCGCCTGCTGCCACGTACGACCGCCCATCGTGCCGCTGTCGAGGCTGGGAGCGACTGCCTGATGAAGCTGCCGGCAGAGTTGTTTGCCCTCTGACAATCTATTGGTCGTGACTAAAAATAACAAAACGGTCATGGGTTGACCCTATGTGTCGCAAAAGTTGTTGAGGTACACTCCGACCCATGCAAAAACCGTTTTCTTACGAACCAACTGTTTAGATCCTGCGAGGTTTGCCATGGCTGACTACAAAGCGCCCCTGCGCGATATGCGCTTCGTCCTCAATGAAGTCTTCGAGGTCACGAAACTCTGGGCCCAATTGCCGGCGTTGGCCGACACCGTAGACGCTGAAACTGTCGAAGCGATCCTTGAAGAAGCCGGCAAAGTCACCAGCAAGAGCATTGCCCCCCTCAGTCGTGCGGCTGACGAAGAAGGTTGCCACTGGGCCGACGGCGCCGTCACCACGCCGGCCGGTTTCCCACAGGCTTATCAGACTTATGCTGAAGGCGGCTGGGTCGGTGTCGGTGGTGATCCGGCTTACGGCGGCATGGGCATGCCAAAGGCCGTTTCCGCCCAGGTCGAGGAAATGGTCAACTCCGCGAGCCTGTCCTTCGGTCTGTACCCGATGCTGACCGCCGGGGCTTGCCTGTCGATCAACGCCCACGCCAGCGAAGAGCTGAAAGCCGCATACCTGCCGAACATGTACGCCGGTGTCTGGGCGGGCTCCATGTGCCTGACCGAACCACATGCCGGCACCGACCTGGGGATCATTCGGACCAAGGCCGAACCCCAGGCCGACGGTTCCTACAAAGTCAGCGGCACCAAGATATTTATCACCGGCGGCGAGCACGACCTCACCGAGAACATCATTCACTTGGTGTTGGCGAAGCTGCCGGACGCACCTGCTGGGCCGAAAGGTATTTCGCTGTTCCTGGTGCCCAAGTTCATGGTCAATGCCGACGGCAGCCTGGGCGCCCGCAACCCGGCCAACTGCGGCTCGATTGAACACAAGATGGGTATCCAGGCGTCCGCCACATGCGTGATGAACTTCGACGAAGCCGTGGGTTATCTGGTCGGCGAGCCGAACAAAGGCCTGGCGGCGATGTTCACCATGATGAACTACGAGCGTCTGGGCGTCGGTATCCAGGGCCTGGCCTCTGGTGAGCGCTCCTACCAGAACGCCATCGAATACGCCCGTGACCGCCTGCAAAGCCGTTCGCCAACCGGCGCGCAGAACAAGGACAAGGTGGCCGACCCGATTATCGTCCACCCGGACGTACGTCGGATGCTGTTGACCATGAAAGCCTCGAACGAGGGGGGCCGGGCGTTCTCCACCTACGTGGCGATGCAATTGGACACCGCCAAGTTCAGTGAAGACCCGACCACCCGCAAGCGCGCCGAAGACCTGGTGGCATTGCTGACGCCGGTGGCGAAGGCTTTCCTGACTGACCTGGGCCTGGAAACCACGGTCCACGGCCAGCAGGTTTTCGGCGGTCACGGCTACATCCGTGAATGGGGCCAGGAGCAGCTGGTCCGTGATGTGCGCATCACCCAAATCTACGAAGGCACCAACGGTATCCAGGCGCTGGACCTGGTGGGGCGCAAGATCGTCGGCACCGGCGGTGCGTTCTACAAACTGTTTGCCGATGAGATCCGCCATTTCACCGCCACTGCAAGCAGCGACCTGGCGGAGTTCACCAAGCCTCTGAACGACGCGGTCGGTACGCTGGATGAGTTGACTGAATGGTTGCTGGACCGGGCGAAGAACAACCCCAACGAAATTGGCGCCGCCTCGGTGGAGTACCTCCAGGCGTTCGGCTACACCGCCTACGCCTACATGTGGGCGTTGATGGCCAAGGCGGCCTCTGGCAAAGAAAACCAGGATGATTTCTACGCGAGCAAATTGGGTACGGCGCGCTTCTACTTTGCCCGCCTGCTGCCGCGTATTCATTCCCTGAGTGCTTCGGTGAAGGCGGGGAGCGAGTCGCTGTTCCTGCTGGAGCCCGGGCAGTTCTAAAAACTGACATTGTGTAAGCAAACGCTTACACAATGTGCTGGCATTTTCCCTCTATCGGCAGGTTGGATCCAAGGCTAATCTACTTCACATGGACGTCGCGCAGGATGCGCAAAGCAACAGCACGGACACGTAGGATTCTGCCAGGATGGCGGAGTGAAATGGATGTCAGGGAAACAGTCTGCAAAGCCCCGCTTCGGCGGGGTTTTCTTTTGCCTGCGTTTTTTGTCGTTGCGCAGGTTTGGCCGTTCGGGCCGTCTTTCTTGATTGTTTTTCACTGAACCCTGGCGAGCGGTCGGGGGTCAATGAGCTGTATGGCAACGTAGCCATCGCCAATCAGGGAGTCATCCATGGATATCATTCGAATCATCATCGCCATCCTGCTGCCGCCACTGGGTGTTTTTCTGCAGGTCGGTTTTGGCGGGGCTTTCTGGCTGAATATCCTGCTGACATTGCTGGGTTACATCCCGGGCATCGTGCATGCGGTGTACATCATCGCCAAGCGCTGAGGATCTGGCGCGAATTCGATTACATGGTCTATCCCCCCTGTGGGAGCGAGCAAGCTCCCACAGTTTTTCCTCTACCTACAGGCTGTCCTCGATCACCCGGCGATAAAACAACCACTCATGCTCCAGCGCATGAGCCTGGTTCGCCGCCTTGCGAAAGCCATGACGCTCATCCGGATAGTAGTGCGCTTCGACCGTAACGCCGTTCGCCTCTAAAGCCCTGACCATATCCCGCGTCTGCTGTGGCACGACCACGGCGTCCAACTCGCCTTGAAAGAAGATGACCGGTACGCGAATCCCCTCGGCATGCAGCAACGGCGTCCGGGCACGGTAGCGTTCGGCATCCTGTTGCGGGTCGCCGATCAACCAGTCCAGGTAATCCCCTTCGAACTTGTGTGTAGCGCGGCTGAGAGCGACAGGGTCGCTGACGCCATAGAGGCTGGCGCCGGCCCGGAACACCTCATGGAACGCCAGGGCGCACAGGGTCGTATACCCACCGGCACTGCCGCCACGAATGAACGCACAGCGACCATTGATCAGGCCTTGCTCGTCCAGATACGCGACCACCGCGCAAGCGTCCTCGACATCCACAACCCCCCAGTTCAAATGCAGCGTTTGTCGATACGCCCGGCCATAGCCAGTGCTGCCACGGTAGTTGAGGTCGGCGACGGCGAAACCGCGCTGGGTCCAGTACTGGATGCGTGGATCAAAGATGGGGTAGCACGCTGAGGTCGGTCCGCCGTGGATAAACACCACCAGCGGCGGTTTCTCGATAGCATTCATGGCCGGATAAAAGAACCCATGGGCTTCGCTTGAGCCCGAGGGGTATCGCAGGGTGCGGGGCCGACTGATCTGCTCGGTGGCCAGTGGTGCGGCACCACCGGCCAGTATTGTCACTTCATGGCTGTGCCGTTCAATCGCAATGACCGCCGACGGACCGGTCGGCGAAGCCGCGATGGCGTAGACGAACCGCTCATCCAGCGCCAGGCTGCGAAAACGGGTGTAAGGGCCAGTAAAGTCTTCGTTCGCGTCGTCACGGCGAAGGCCCAGACGCCCGAACCCCGCTTCGGTCCAACTCGCCAGGTAAGTGCGCTCATCCAGCGGCAGCCAGGTGCAGCCACCCAGTTGCCACGGCGCGGGTGCGTGATCGGCTGCTGCGGCGGGCAGTGGCTCCAGACCGCGGGCCGATTCAACCCAAGGCTGCCAGTAGCCACCGCGATCAGTCAGGCAATAAAGACGATTGGAGTCATCGAAACGCGGCTGCTGGATGGACTCCTCTGCGGCGTTACCCGCCACACAACGTGGCTCAGCCCAACCCGAAGCATTGCGCTCGGCCAGCATCAACCGGGTGGCCGTCCACGGCTGATGCGGACGGCTCCATTCAATCCACGCGAGCCGCTGCCCATCGGGGCTGATGGTCGGCGAAGCATAGAAGTCCGCGCCTTGAGCCAGCAGATACCGCCGCTGATCTGCCAGCCCGATCGACACCAGGCGATGCTGATTGGCCTGTTCCTCCACCGCCAGCACCTGATCATCGGCGAAGCCAAGATCCCCGTACCGACAGTCTCCCGAGGTCAGCGCTACGGGGCGCTCACCGGTCAGCGACTGTTGGTACACCTGCTGGTCGGCCTCATTGACGAACAGCACGCCGTCATCACTCAGGCAGAATGCTCCGCCGCCGTACTCATAGACCCGACTGCGGGCGCTGAATCCGTCTGGCGTCAGGCAGCGAGCCTTGGCGTCTTGCCAATGCCAGATCCGGCAGGCGCCGTCTTCGGGACGGTATTCATTCCAGAACAGGCCCTGGGCCCCGACCTGCAGTTCGGCGAAGTCGGTACCGGCGGCAACGGCTTGGGCGGCGCTGAAAGGATCAGCCTTTGGCGATGAGGCGCGAGTTTCGTTCATTGCGGAAGGCCAGTTGCTCAATGGTTTGCGTGGCATGCTCGGCGTCTTCGCGAGCCTGCAGGATTATCCCGTGATGTGCGGATTTACTACACACCGGATCAGCATTGCTGGCGTCCCCCGTGAGCATGAACGCCTGGCAGCGACAGCCGCCGAAGTCCTTTTCCTTTTCATCGCAGGAACGGCACGGCTCGGGCATCCAGTCATAACCGCGGAAACGGTTGAAGCCGAACGAGTCGTACCAGATGTGCTGCATGCTGTGGTCGCGCACGTTGGGAAATTGCACCGGCAGTTGGCGGGCGCCGTGACAGGGCAATGCGGTGCCGTCCGGCGTGACGGTGAGGAAAATGCTGCCCCAGCCGTTCATGCAGCCCTTGGGGCGCTCTTCATAGTAGTCCGGCGTGACGAAGATCAGCTTGCACGGATTGCCTTCGGCTTCCAGCTTGGTGCGATATTCGTTGGTGACGCGCTCGGCACGCACCAGTTGCTCCCGGGTGGGCAGCAGGCCGACGCGGTTGAGCTGCGCCCAGCCGTAGAACTGGCACGTGGCAAGCTCGACGAAGTCGGCTTCAAGGGCGATGCACAGCTCGATGATGCGGTCGATCTTGTCGATGTTGTGCCGATGGGTCACGAAGTTCAGCACCATCGGGTAGCCGTGGGCTTTCACCGCCCGGGCCATTTCCAGTTTTTGCGCGAAGGCTTTCTTCGAACCGGCCAGCAGATTGTTGACCTGTTCGTCGCTGGCCTGGAAGCTGATCTGGATATGGTCCAGGCCGGCTTTCTTGAAGTCGCTGATTTTCTGCTCGGTCAAACCAATGCCGGAGGTGATCAGGTTGGTATAGAAACCCAGCCGGCGTGCCTCGCCGATCAGTTCGGCCAAGTCCTGGCGCACCAGCGGCTCGCCGCCGGAAAAGCCCAGTTGCGCGGCGCCCATTTCCCGGGCCTCGCGAAAGACCTTGAACCACTGCTCGGTGCTCAGCTCCTTGCCCTGCTCGGCGAAGTCCAGCGGGTTGGAGCAGTACGGGCATTGCAGCGGGCAACGGTAGGTCAGCTCCGCCAGCAGCCACAGCGGTAGGCCGACTTCAGGCTTGGGCGGCAAGCCGGTGGTCTCAGGCAAGTTCGATCCAGTGCTGTGCACGGGCGACCTCCATGAATTGCTCGATGTCGTCATCGAGTTCCGGTACGTCGGGAAACTGCTTCGCCAACTCGCCGATGATGGCCGCGACATCCCGTTCACCGTCGATCAGGCCGCCGATCAGCGCAGCGCTGTCGTTCAGCTTGATCATGCCTTCAGGATAGAGCAGCACGTGGCCTTTCTGTGCCGGTTCGTACTGGAAGCGATAGCCGGGGCGCCAGTGCGGGGTTTTGCTGCGATCGAAACTCATAAGGTGATCCCTTTGTGCCACACCCGTTGCCCGGTCACGCTGTGGTAGGGCGGGCGGTTCAATTCGTAGGCCATGCTCATGGCGTCGAGCATGCTCCAGAGGATGTCCAGTTTGAACTGGAGAATCTCCAGCATGCGCTCCTGCCCTGCGCGGGTGGTGTAGTGCTGCAAGGTGATCGCCAGGCCATGCTCCACGTCTCGGCGGGCCTGGCCCAGGCGGGTGCGGAAGTATTGATAGCCGGCTGGGTCGATCCACGGGTAATGCTGCGGCCAGCTGTCCAGGCGCGACTGATGGATCTGCGGGGCGAACAGTTCGGTCAGCGAGCTGCTGGCGGCCTCTTGCCAACTGGCCCGGCGGGCGAAGTTGACGTAGGCGTCCACGGCAAAACGCACGCCTGGCAGCACCAGCTCCTGGGAGCGCAGTTGGTCAGGGTCCAGGCCCACCGCCTGGCCCAGCCGCAGCCAGGCTTCGATGCCGCCGTCCTCACCGGGCGCGCCGTCATGGTCGAGCAGGCGCTGGATCCACTCGCGACGGATTTCCCGGTCCGGGCAGTTGGCCAGGATCGCGGCGTCCTTGAGCGGGATATTCACCTGATAGTAGAAACGGTTCGCGACCCAGCCCTGAATCTGCTCGCGAGTGGCGCGGCCTTCATACATCGCCACGTGATACGGGTGATGGATGTGGTAATACGCGCCCTTGGCACGCAGGGCCGCTTCGAACTCGGCGGGGGACAGGGGGGTGTCAGTCATTTCGGTTGCTCCTACAGTTCAATACTCATGCCGTCGTAAGCCACTTCGACATTGCGCCGCACCAGCTCGGCCCGCTCGGCGGAGTCTTCATCGAGGATCGGGTTGGTGTTGTTGATATGGATAAGGACCTTGCGCTGATTGGGCAGTTGCTCCAGCACTTCCAGCATCCCGCCGGGACCATTCTGCGCCAGGTGGCCCATTTCCTGACCGGTGCGGGTGCCAACGCCACGGCGCTGCATTTCATCGTCGTTCCACATCGTGCCGTCCACCAGCAGGCAATCGCTGCCGGCCATGATCTCCAGCAATGGCCCATCGACCTTGCCCAGGCCGGGGGCGTAGAACAGTTTGCCGCCAGTGCGCAGGTCTTCGACGATCAGCCCGATGTTGTCGCCCGGATGCGGGTCGAAGCGGTGCGGTGAATAGGGCGGCGCGGCGCTGCGCAATGGCAACGGGGTGAAGCGCAGGTTCGGGCAGGCCGGGATGGTGAACGACTGGTCGAGCTCGATACGGTTCCAGCTCAGCCCGCCGTTCCAGTGGGTCAGCATGTTGAACAGCGGGAAACCGGTGCTCAGGTCTTCATGGACCATGTCGGTGCACCAGACCTGGTGCGGGCAGCCTTCGCGCAGGCTGAGCAGGCCCGTGGTGTGGTCGATCTGACTGTCCATCAGGATGATCGCGCCAATGCCTGTGTCCCGCAGGGCCCGGCCCGGCTGCATAGGGGCGAAACTCTGAAGCTGGGCGCGAATGTCCGGAGAGGCGTTGCACAGCACCCAACTCACACCGTCATCGGAAATCGCGATGGATGATTGGGTGCGCGCCTGGGCCCGCAGGCTGCCGTCGCGAAAACCTGCGCAATTGGCGCAGTTGCAGTTCCACTGGGGGAAACCGCCACCGGCGGCGGAACCTAGAATCTGGACAAACATGGCCGCTCCATCTGCAAACCAAAATAAAAAACGCCCCGGCTGACCGAGGCGTTGTGCTGCGTGTTTAAGTGCCTGCAGCAATCAACGGCTGGCGAAGTACATGGTGACTTCGAAACCGATACGCAGGTCGATATATGCGGGTTTGGACCAGGACATGGAAATACTCCTTTGGTTGGGGGGAGACGGTTTGGATCTATACATATAGTCCACCTCCGTTCGGAGATGTTCAGATGCTTAGGCGGCTATGTTACTAAATCTGACAAATTCGTTCGCCGCGATTCTCGAAGAAAGCTCATTGCAGCGGCTGTAATGATCAATCCGCCGCTTGCCAGGGCGATCCTGGGCAGGCCCCGGTAGCCAGGCAATACCGGCCACCTGCAGCGTCAATCAACTGCCTGGCGGCATTGAGTAGCTGTTCGCGATCCACAAGCACGATGGCGTCGGCTAACGGTTGGAGATAATCCGACGGGAGGCCGGCCAGTTTGCCCTGCCAGAGCAGCTCGGCCGCCTGGGCACAGGGCAGGGTGTCGATCTGAAGCTGCGCGGCGAGGGCTCGCTGCTGGCGGGCCAGGGTCGAGTCGTCGATCTGCCGGATCAGTTCCGGTAACCCGTTCAGGAAGTGTTCGACGTGGGTGATCAACTGCCCTGCCGAGGCGTTGGGCGATTGCACGCCAAACAACAGGCCGGTTTGCCCATTGATCTGCCTCAGCCCACTGAACACCGCATAACCCAACTGCAACTCAACCCGCAAGCGCTGGTAAAACGGGGTCTGGCACAGCTGTGCCAGTAACCGCCACGCCGCTGCGTCGGGCAAGGCCTGGGTTGGCGCGGGGCAAAACAGCAACACAGCCTGTTCATCGCCGTGGGTCTGGAGGCTGTGCCAGATAGATTGTCTGGAAGGTGTCGTCGGTTCGATTTCCAGGTCGGCCATGCCCGGCACCCGGGCCAGCGCGGGGCCCATGGCGGCCTGGGTGGCTGTCGACAGGCCGATGGCCAGGCCATCCCACCGGGCCGTCGCCCACACGCTGTCGGGCAGCGGCAAGGCCGGAGGTTGCTCGTTTTGCTGGCAATGCTTCGGCAATTCCTTCAGCAGGTGTCGAATCGGCATCAGGGGGGCTTCAGTCCTGGGCTGGACCATCGGCAGCGGTTCGCCCAGCTGGGTCAGGATGTGCTCGAGCACCAGCGGCATGGGCGCCTGCAAGCCCACCAGCTTCAGCAGCCATTGATTGCCAACGGGTTCGAAGGTGACATCCACGCCAGCCTGGCGGGCATCCTCGCGCAGATCCTGCAGATGCCGGTCGAGCCTGGCTTGAAAGTCGAGCGGTGCCTGGGTCGCCAGCCGCCAACGCAGATACACCGCGCCTTCTCGGCTGTCGTTTGGCAGCGCCTGGCTGAACTGCATCGGCGAGCGTTCCCGGCGGCCCCGGGAGCGATCCTGGGCGAAGGTGCGCAAACCGCGATGGGCGCTGGTCTGGCCGCGTATCAGGCCGGCGCGAGGTGGCTCGTTTGCCGATTGCAGGAACGGGTTGGGCGCGGGCAGCTGCCATTGCCCGGTCACGGTATCGGCAGGGTGCAATTGCTTGAGGATTTCCCTGAGCCTTGCGAGGTCGATTTCCGACAGTGGTCCTTCGCGTTGTTCGCTGTCCCAACGCGCCAATTGCAGCGCCGTGCCGGTCTCTTGTCGACGTTGCAGCAGCGCGGTGAATTCCGCGCGCAACGGTGCCCAGTCGTCCTGGGCGGCAAAAAAGCCCAGCCAATCGTGCAGCAACGGCTGGATTTCGTTCGACGCTTGATCGTTGTCGAGCTTGAACTCGATGTGCAGCAGCGCCTGGCCGGCAAACGCATACAGCGGCGTGGCCTTGAGACTGTCAGCCAGGCCGCGCTGACGCAACGTGGCGAGCAGGCCACCCGGTTTGCTGGCGTTCAGCCCGTTACAGAGGAAGTCCATGGCTTGAGGCGAGGCGGCCGGTAAATCTTCGAAGGCGAACAGCAGATCGAGACAGCCTTCGCGCAGCTGTTGATAGCCACCCAACGACGATTCCATCAGCTTCGGGGGCGACGACCTGGCAACCCTTTTGCCCTCCGGCAGGTTTCCGCCGAACTGTTCGGCCAGCGCCTTCAACGCTTCGACGCTCTGCGGGCCGGCCAGGCTCAGGGTCATTTGACCGCGCTGGTAGAACGTTCGATAGAAATCGTGCAGGGCAGCCTGGAATCCGGGCTGTGACACGGCAAGGGTGTCGCGATTGCCCGCGTGGAAGCCGCGCAGCGGATGATCCGCCGACAGTCCGTCATGCAGGGCCAGCTGTTGCTGAGCCGCCGCATCCTGGGACCAGGCAATGAACTCTGCGTGCAGGACTTCCCGTTCCCGCAACTGATCGGCTTCATCCAGGCGCGGATGAGCGAGCATGTCCCCGAGCCGCTCCAGCCCGCCGGCGAAGGCTGCGGGTGGCAATTCGAAGAAGAAATCCGTGGTCCGTTCGCTGGTGCGAGCATTGATCTGGCCACCGTGCCTTTGCACGTAGGCCATCAGATTCTCCCCTGTAGGAAATCGCTCAGTGCCCAGGAAGAAAAGATGCTCGAGGAAGTGCGCCAGGCCCGGCCAGGCCAGGGGTACATCATGGCTGCCCGCCGCCACGCGCAACACCGCGGCGCTGCGCTTGAGGTCGGGCACGTGACGCAATGTCACCTGCAAGCCATTGGCCAGGGTTTCAGTATGAGGGCGAAGAGAATCGGGGACCGGCATGAGCGCTTCCAAAACAGAGATGCGCCCATGCTAGCGGATTGGGGAACGTTCTCAATGAGTTTCCCCTGGCGGTGTGTCCTGACGCGGTCAGTGCTTGGGCAAGTCACCGTAGAGCTCGGGGCGCCGGTCGTGCAGGTAGTTGTAGGCCCCACGGGAATTTTCCATCAACTGGCGATCCAGCTCCCCTACGATCAAGGCCTCGTCCAACCCGGCCAGCGCAGGGCGGCTGCCATCCGGTGCGGCGATGCTGCTTTGGCCGCAATACTGCAATTCACCTTCGTGACCGCAGTAATTGGCGTACGCCACGAAACACTGGTTCTCGATGGCCCGGGCGCGCACGGTGACATCGGCGATGAATTCGTAGGGTTGCATGTTGGCCGTCGGCACCAGGATCAGTTCAGCACCGGCCAGGGCCAGGCGTCGGGCGTTTTCCGGGAACTCCAGGTCGTAGCAGATCAGGAAGCCGAGTTTCCAACCATTGAGTTCCACGATGGGCAGCGCTGAGTCGCCAGCGCTGAACATGGCGTGATCGAGGTCACCGAACAGGTGGCTCTTGCGATAGTTGGCCAGACGCTCGCCCTGGGCGTCGATCAGTTGCACCGCGTTGTAGATCTGCCCGCTTTCGCTGCGCTCAGGGTAGCCATAGACAATCGCCAGGCCAGCTGCCTTGGCGATGCGGCCGATCTGCTGCGCCCATTCGCCGTTGTAGACCTCGGCCAATACATTCACCGCGTCGACGCCGATGTTGTAGCCGGTCATGAACATCTCCGGCAGCACCAACACATCGGCGCCCCTGGCCTCCAGCGCCACTTGATGCAGGCGTTGCAGGTTGCCGGCCGGATCCAGTGGCAGCGGTGGGCATTGATAAAGGGCTACACGCATCTAAAACTCCTTTTATTCGGGCAGGGCGATCGGACCGATCTCGTGGAACACATCTCCTGGACCCGGGTTCTCGGCGTGAGTTTCACCGCCGAAGTGCTTCATGATTCCCCACACGGCATTGAGCGAGGTCTGTACCGCGCCTTCGACCCAGGCCGGTGTCCATGAGACGTCATCGCCGGCGATAAAGATCCCGCGTTGTTCGGCCGGCATGTCGTCCTGCATGAAATGCGCGTACATACGCTGGTTGTAGCGATAGTGGCCGGGCAGGGCGCCCTTGAATGCGCCGAGAAAATGCGGGTCGGCTTCCCAGGACACGGTGATCGGATCGCCGATGATCCGCGCGGCAATGTCCACCTTGGGGTAGATTTTCTTCAGGGCATCGAGAGCCAGCTTCACGCGTTTTTCCACCGGATGCGGCAGCATTTTCAGCGCATCGCTCATCCAGGAATACGACAGGCAGATCACCCCCGGTTTGTCATCGCCGTTGTCGAACAGGTAAGTGCCACGGGTGAGGCGATCAGTGAGGGTCATGCTCATCAGGTCGCGCCCGGTTTCCGGGTCTTTGTCTTTCCAGAACGGGCGGTCGACCATCACGAAGGTCTTCGACGATTGCATGTAACGGGTGCGGTCCAGGGCCATCCACATTTTTTGTGAGAACAGCGCCTCCTCACATTCGATCTGGGTGGTCAGCAGCCAGCTCTGGCAGGTGACCAGCACTGCGGCGTATTCACGGGTGTTGTCCCATACGTCCGTCACGCTGAACCGACCATCAGCCGCGCGAGCGATGCGCTTCACGCCGCTGCGAGGGGCACCCAGGTGCAATGAACTCAGGCTGGTCCCCTCCGGCCAGTGCACGCAGCGTTCCGGCACGTGGCTCCAGATGCCGTGGGGCACCTGCTCGACGCCGCCGACCACCAGGTGCTGATGGTCGTCGCAGTTGGTCATCACGACGCGGAAGATTTCCAGCATCGAATTGGGGAAGTCCGAATCCCAGCCGCCGGTGCCGAAACCGACCTGGCCGAACACTTCGCGGTGCTGGAACGAGAGCTTGGCGAACGCCTTGGAGGTGGCGACAAAGTCGTAGAAGGTGCGGTCGTCCCACAGCGGCACCAAGGTGTTCCACAATTCCTTGAGGCGTGGCACGTCGCGGTCGCGGATCGCCTGCTGGATGTCGCCGAAGCGCGAACCATCCTCCAGCGCATCGGCCCAGGCGTCGGCGACTTCCTGGAACAGTGCGGGCAGGTCCGCCAGTTTCTGTGCGTAATAGGTCTGGCCTTCCAGGTCGATGACTGTGCTGCCGGACGCCGGGGTCAGCGGGTTGGGAAAGGGTTTGGTTTCCAGGCCCAGTTTGTCGACGTAATGGTAGAACGCGGTGGATGATACCGGAAAACGCATGCCGCCCAACTCGGCGATCACGCCTTCGGCGCCGTTGAACGCTTGTGAGCGCAGGCGCCCGCCCATTTTCGATGCTTCGTAGACCACCGGCTTGAGGCCCAGCTTCATCAACTCGTACGCCGCCACCAGCCCAGCGATACCGGCACCGACGATCGCCACTTCCGCGCCGTGGTTGTGCGCCGGAATACTGCCCAGGCCAGCCGGATGTTCAATCCAGTCGTCAAAGGCGAAAGGAAAGTCCGGCCCGAAAATGGTGATGGGCTTCTTACCGTCTGCGGGGTGGCGATTGTGCTTGTTCATGGCTGACCTTGATGGGCGACTCGACGCGGTGTCCGCGTCTGAGTATAGGAAAGATGCCAGCCATTCTAGGGGGGGTGAAACACGTTAATAAGACACAATATGTCGTCGTTTTGAATGTAGTCCAGTCATTTTGATCTGCTCTACAATCATAATGACGAATCCTGTCCCATGTCGGAGCGAGCTTGCTCACGATAGCGCCGGTTCAGTCAGCGCTTTCATAGAGTGACAGACCGCTATCGCGAGCAAGCTCGCTCTCCCGGAAACTCTCCTTAACAATTGCTTGCGCGATCAACAGGAGCAGATACCCGCCCCAACTCCTATGATTATTCCCTTGAGGTTATATGACCTGGGTGGCATATTTGAATGAAATGGGACGTTGAATACACTGACGAATTTGAGATGTGGTGGAACCGTCTCTGTGAATCTGAGCAAGATTCGGTACAGGCCTCGGTAATGCTGCTCGGCGACACCGGGCCGTATCTGGGCTTTCCTCACACCAGTGATATCAAAGGTTCGCGTCACGGCAACCTTCGTGAGTTACGAGTGCAACACGCAGGTAGGCCTTATCGTGTGCTCTATGCGTTTGATCCCCGCCGCTGCGCCATCCTGCTGATCGGGGGAGACAAAACCGGCCAGGGCCGTTGGTACCAGGAATATGTGCCTTTGGCCGAACGCCTCTATGACGAGCATTTGGAAGTATTGAAGAGAGAGGGCTTTGACAATGGCTAAGAAATTTTCCGACTTGATGGCGCGTCGGTCGCCTGACTCCCAGGCTCGTGCACAGGCTCTGTATCAGACGTTGCGTGCAGAAATGCCGTTGCACGAGTTGCGCCAGGCGCAGGAGTTGAGCCAGGAGGCCTTGGCCAAGGCACTACATATCAACCAGGCGGCAGTCTCGAAAATGGAGCGCCGGACGGATATGTACATCAGTACGTTGCGAAATTACATCCGGGCCATGGGAGGGGAATTGGAGATTATCGCGACCTTTCCAGAGGGGCAGGTCAGGATCGAAAATTTCTCCCATCCAACACCGTAACTGGCGATATTCCCACAGGTTAAGTCATGCAGGGGCTAGACCGGCTGACCTCGGTCGATCTTGCTGCTGAGGATGATCGAGGTGGTGGTCTTCTCCACGCCATCCACACTGCCGATCTGGTCCAGCAACTGGTCCAGTTGTTCCGGTGAATCGGTGCGCAGCCAGGCCACATAGTCGAACTCGCCACTTACCGCACACAATTGCTGGACCTGGGCCATGGCGCTCAAGCGTCGCAGCACATCCTTGCCGGAGCGCGGTTGCACCTTGATGCCCACGTAAGCCTGCAAACCACCATCAATCACCCGTTGTCCCAGCCGCACACCGTATCCAGTAATCACCTTGGTCTTTTCCAGGCGCGCCAGGCGCGAGGTTACGGTCGTCCGGGCGATGCCCAACTGCCGGGCCAGCATGGCGACGCTTTCCCGGGCATTGATCTGCAGGGCCGCGATCAGTTGGCGGTCGATTTCATCGAGGACGGGAGGGCGGGTGTCAGGCAAGGTGGGCTCCGGCGTGGGCATCTTTGGCGGGCATGTTACAGGCTCTCGCGTTCAAAATAGCCAATGGCGGGTAACGTCAGTGCTCGCCAGGCGGGGGTTAGGTGTACTTGCGAAGACCTGAGCCAGAAACCGTCCTGGCACACCAGCTGTTCAGCAGGCGCTTGCAGCAAAAGGGTCAGAGGCAATGACTGTACTGAACCTGAGTCGTCATCGTCTTCAGCTTCCCAATCGCGCTCAAAACAGCGCACGCGCACCTGATCGTCGTCGAAAGCTTCAAACAGGGGGCGGTTGCCCAGCCATTGCGGATGCACTCGCAATGTGTGCGCCTGGACATCCAGCAGCAGCAACTGCCAGCCTCGATAGCTGCCACACAGCTCGGTCACGTCGGTAGCCATACAGGTAAGGGCCAGATAGCGACCATCCGCCGACCAGATCATCGAGGGTGCCAGGTCGCTCAACGCGCAGCCTGATGCGGTCAGCAGGTAGCCGCCAAGCCGAGGCGCCTGCGCCCGCACCCAACTGTCGGCATATTCCGTCTCGCTGCCGAACAACCAGGCCGCATCCTGCTGGTTGGGGGCGGGCAGGATGAAGTCTCCTTCGGCATTGGCGACTTGCGGGCGATCCACCAAGCGCCAGGGGGGCATTCTGTGCAGTTGCGAATCCCTCACCTGCAGTTCCACGGTGTCGTAGAACAGCCGGGATTGTTCGTCGGGCTGAAAGAATGAAGGGGCGCTACCGACCTGTGGCGCGGGGATGTTGAAGCGTTGCAGCGCGTTGCTCTCCAGGTCTTGATCGAGACGGCCGGCCACCACCGCCAGGCTCAGCCGGCCCGCGCGGAAGTCGAGCAGGCGAGCGACCCACATCGCGGGCCCCTGCAGCAGCTGTCGCTCCTTCAGATCGGCAACCACCCCGTGGGTCGCGACCGTCGTGGCACCGTCGAAGGGCAGCAGGGCCAGGTAACGCCCGCAATCGGAGACCCGATGATCCAGCAACCAGCGGCCAGGCAACTGCCAGTCGCCGATCTGACAGCGATAACCGCCCAGTCCGTCGGGATTATCGCCAAGCCAGGTCAGCCGTGCGCGCACCCCGTCCTGCATCGGCTGCGTTTCGATGCATGAATCGCCGCGCTGGCCTTGGCTGTCCAGCGGCATCGCGATGGTCATGCGGGTCAGCGCAAATTCGCCCACCTGCACGCGACCTTGGGCATCGTGGCCGACCTGGGTCTCGGTATCGCCGTGGATGCTGTCCAAGCGGTAGCCATAACGCCCGGAGCCCGGTCGCGGATAGTCAAGGTACGAGCCGATCTGCACCTGGCTTGCGTCGAGACCCAGCAACTCGTGCCAATAGAAGGACGGTTCTGCTTCGTTCTTCACCCAAGGCGAGGGCAGGGCGCGCCAGCCCAGGTCGAGCTGCCACAGCCAATACTGGTCGCCGTCTGCATGCGGGGATTGTTCCTGGGCCAGACACACCAGGGCGCGTTGATCGCTGCTCCATGCCAACGGCGCATTGGCCGCCATCAGCAGGCCGGACGGTTGCCCGTCGACGCTGATGGTATAGCGCGGTGAAACCAGCGGTTCCAGCGGCTGGGCCAGGTCGCGAAATGTCGCGGGCAAGGCAATGTCGCCCCGCAGGCAGTGCTGGCCGTCCGCAGAACGCCGCTCGAAGGCTTGCTGAACCTGCTCCGGATGCCAACCGGATTCCAACCACAGGTCGGCGAAGGGGACCAGATGGGTAACGCTGGCCGTCTGGAACAGCTCCTCCAACCGGATTTCGCACCCGCTGTCGTCTACCAGCGGGCTATGGCGCCCACTCAACACGCCGAGGTCAAACCCGTCCAACTCCCAGAGTTCGCTGTCGGCACAGCGGTACACCTGGCGCTGTTGACGGTCGAGCACGACCAGCCCCCAGTTCTGCCGGGACGGCACCGTCGCCGCAAAATAGCGCCCGTCGTGGGAGAACAGTGACGAAGAACCAAGGCCTTGCAGGAGCACACCATCGGGAAACAGGTAGTCGCAATAGGTGGGTCCGCCCATGGCGATTTCACTGTGGTTGAACACCCGGATCGGCTCGCCTTCCGGCGTCAGTTGCGGCTCGCTTCCACCCCAGGCGCTGGCGCCCTTGCCGGAAACGGGCGCCAAGCCTAGACGCCTCTCCCAGGCACTGACACACGCCAGCCCGCCGCCGATGCTGGCAATGGCTGCCAGGATGCCCCACCACTCAGGCAAGGCCCGACCCACACTGAACCCCAGGCCGAACACGGCCCCAACGATCAGCCTGCCACAGACTCGCCCGGCCGACAGAAAGCCGAATCGTGCGGCAACCCCCATTAGCAGGCCGAAAAACAACACCGCCAGCAGCGCCAGCGGCGGAGGCAATATCGTGACGAAAAAAGCCGGCACCAGCAGGATGCCGAGTTGCCAGAACAGTTCAAGAAACAGTCGGGAGAGGCTGGGACTGGCGATGATGGTTATCTCATTGGGGGCTTTAAGGGACAGGCTGGGCTTGGGGAATCAGGTACTGATTCATGGCTGTATCCGCACGCGCCGTTTGTCTGGGGCGCTTATGGACAACTGAATGCTGTACCCCTGTTAGCTCGCTGGTTTCATTTTCAGGATCGCCGGCGTTCGAAATGCGCTCGTAACAGCTTTGAACTCAAGTCTTCCCAATGCTCGACAAACGCTACGCGTGCAGTCTCGAAGTCTCTGCTGCGCAGGCACTCTATCAAGTGTTCGTGATCGGAGACGATCTGCTTGGGATCTTCATAGCAGGGTTGTTGCAGCACCAGCAGCAGCTCGATCTCGCTCTCCAGCATTGCATAACTTCGTTGCAATCGCGGGCTGCCACTGGCGCGGATAATGGCCCGATGAAAGTCACCATCGGCGATGACAATTTCCGAACGTGGTGCATCGGCAGGGGTAGCACGCAGTTTTTCCACGGCGCTCAGTGCGTCAGGTGGAATAACGCCACTCAGAATAATCATGCGTACCGCTTCAGTTTCCAGTACCCCTCGCAACCTGGCGATGTCCACGATTTCGTTCGGTCCGAACTCGGGGATGCAAAAACCGCGATGAGGCACCTTCAGCAGCAAGCCGAATGAAACCAGCAGTTGGGCTGCGCTGCGGAATGTGTTGCGCGCGACGTCGTACTCCTCCGCCATTTTTACGTCCCGCAGAAACTCACCGGGCTCGAAGTCACCGTTCAGGATCCTGGCTTTGAGCTTTGCAGCCAGCACCTCGACCGCCGAGGGCTTGGCTGGCTGCGTTTCAATGTTCGCGCTGGAAATCATCATCTTTATACATGACCAGGGTGGGGGGCTCGGCTGGGGGCGATTCTAATACGTCTGGGCTATATCGCACGAGGCGGGCCTACTGAATCCTTGAATTGTTCAACAATTGTATTTGTCATAAAAAATAATCTAATTATTTTTACCATAAAAAACAATGTATTAACGTGTGATTTAGGCTTCTTCATGAAAAAACCGTGATTAATCTCTTTTAATTTTAAAAATTGTAGCACAATATTCGGGCATCCAAGACGTGCGGTGATGGCTTGTCCAAGGCCCGGAGTTCAACGATGCGAGTGATTCGGAAAGACGGGTTCAGTGAGGGGCTTGCGGCGCTACAGGGAGATCTGGCGGCTCCCTTCTCCCCTGTTTCGGTCGAGGAAGGCGGGCGGATTCTGCGAGACCGCTTTGGGATCGAGGCTGAGCTGACGCGATTCGCGACGGAAAAAGACGATACGTTTCGATGCGACAGTTCGGACGGGCAGTCTTACGTTCTTAAAATTGCCAACCCCCAGGAAGCACCGCTGGAACTCTCGCTGCAAATTGAAGTGATGCGACACATTGAGCGCAAGGCGCCGCAGCTTCCGATTCCCAGGGTTTATCCATCCCAGGACGGGGAGTACCTGGCTCGAATTGAAACGAATCATGGCGAGTCAAGGCAGGTGAGGCTAATGAGCTTCCTGCCCGGCACGCCCCTGGATAAAACCAGCGTGAACTTGCAGGGGCGCGAGCGTATCGGCGAATTGCTTGCCCGCCTCAGGCTTGCCACTGCCGACTTCTCTCACCCGGGAGAGTCTCGGAAGGTGTGCTGGGATGTGCAAAACCTGAGGACGCTAGAGCCTTTGCTGAAGTGTGTGCCTGAGCCGATGCGCCGACAGCAATTGGAAAGGGCCCTCGAACGATTTTCTGATGTTGAAGTCTCGATCGCGGGCTGTCGAAAACAAGTACTGCACAACGACTTCAATACTTCCAACATCGTCGTTGACGAGCACAATCCGCAAGTTGTCAGCGGAGTGATTGATTTCGGCGATGTGGTCAAGACAGCCATTGCCATTGATGTATCCACGGCAATGATGAACCAGTTAGGGGCCGGGGGAGGGGGCAACGAAGTTGATATTTTCGCCCCGGCAAAAGATGTTCTAAGAGGCTATTTGCGTGTTGCCGACCTGACCTCTGAAGAACTGTCCCTTATCCCGCACCTTGCCATGGCGCGCCTGATCACCAGAGCCTTGATAACCACCTGGCGATCGCAGCTGTTCCCGCAAAACAGTACCTACATCTTAAGGAATGCCGCGCCGGGGTGGGGCCAGCTTGGCTGGATGCTTAACCGATCTCCGTCACAAATGTCCGAACTTCTGATGTCCTTCGCTGATTGATTCATCCTTGTTAGAGGGGATTTAAATGAGCCATATAAAAATCGAGGCTGTCCGCGGTGATATGCCTAACGGATTCAACCCGGCCAATACCGATCATCTGGACGCCACGGCGCGCGAGCATATTCAACGCCGAGCCAATCTTTTAGGGCCTGCTTATCGGTTGTTCTATAACGAGCCGGTGGGTGTTGTCCGCGCCAAAGGTGCCTACTTGTACGACAAGGACGGCAATGAGTATCTGGACGCCTACAACAATGTCGTGTCGGTTGGGCACTGCCATCCCCGTGTCGTCGCTGCGATAACTGAGCAGTTGAGTACCCTGTGCAGCCATACAAGGTACATGCAGGATGGGATTCTTGATTATGCGCAGCAGCTGCGTGCCACCGCAGACGGTGAGATGGGGGCTGACGGTCATTTGATGTTCACCTGCAGCGGTTCGGAAGCCAACGACCTGGCCATTCGCATTGCGCGCCACCACACCGGTAATACCGGCGTCATCGTCACGGCCGAGGCGTACCACGGAAACTCTGCAACCGTGGCCGCTTTTTCACCCTCCCTAGGCGCCAATGCCAAGCTTGATCCATTTGTGCGTCGGGTACCCGCGCCGGATTCCTACCGCATTCCCCGTGAAGCACTGGGTCGGTACATGGCGGACCAAGTCTCTGCGCAGATTCAGGATATCCAGCGCCATGGCGGTGGAGTGGCGGCGTTCATTGCTGACTGCCTGTTTTCGTCGGATGGCCTGTTCTGTGATCCGGTGGACGTGTTCGGCCCCATTGCCGAGGTGGTGCGCAAAGCCGGGGGGCTGTTTATTGCCGATGAGGTTCAGTCAGGGTTTGGTCGAAGCGGAACGCATTTCTGGGGGCACCAGCGTCATGGTGTCGTGCCGGACATCATCACAATGGGTAAACCCATGGGTAACGGCTACCCCGTGGCGGGGTTGATGGTGCGCCCGGAAGTGGTCGCAGGTTTTGGGCGTGACATGCGTTATTTCAACACCTTTGGCGGCAATAGCGTCGCGATTGCGGCTGCCCAGGCCACCCTCGACGTTATTCGGGAAGAGCAACTCATGGCCAACGCCAACCGTGTGGGTGGCCTGATCATGGCGGGCCTTAAAGACCTGGCCACGCGGTATGAACAGATTGGTGATGTTCGAGGCACCGGCATGTACTTTGGCGTCGAGTTGGTCACCGACAGGGGCAGCAAAGCACCTGATATGAAAACCGCTCTGCAGCTGGTTAACCACTTGCGTGAAAAGCGGGTGCTTATTTCCGCCACGGGACCTGATGCGAGCATTCTGAAAATTCGCCCGCCATTGATATGGACTGAAAGGGAAGCTGGTCGGCTCCTTGACGTACTGGAAGGCGCTTTTTCCGAGTTGTAAACACCTGCCAGCTTCAACGGCAAAGTCTGCCGAGGCCGGCCTGTTAAACGATCATTTGTGCCAGTTGGCCCGAGTTTTTAACCGTTTATGCATGGCCTCATGGTGTTGTAATAAATCCATGATGCCCCGATGCCTCAGCGCTGAGTAACTGCTTGCCCGTTATGACCTCAACACTCATTCAGGACTGCATTCATGAGCATTCTTCGTCCCAAGTACATTACCTTCGACTGCTATGGCACTTTGACTAATTTCAGAACCGGAGCCCTGACGCGTGAGCTGTTCGCCGACCGCGTTCCCTCCGGGCAGATGGATCAATTCATCAAGGATTTCGCGGCCTATCGTCTTGACCAGGTGATGGGGGATTGGCGCCCTTATGATGAGATTCTCAAGACCGCCCTGACGCGGACATGCAAGCGATGGGGCATTGAGTACCGGGGCGAAGGCCAGCTGTACTACGACGCGGTGCCGAGTTGGGGTCCCCACCCTGATGTGCCGGCTGGCCTGGCAAAAATCGCCGGTAAGATTCCATTGGTGATCTTCTCCAATGCCATGGACGAACAAATCATGTCCAACGTCGACAAGCTCGGCGCACCTTTCCATAAAGTCTTCACCGCCCAGCAGGCCCAAGCCTATAAGCCGCGCCTGGCCGCCTTCGAATTCATGCTCGATAGCCTTGGTTGCGGGCCGGAGGATGTTCTGCACGTGTCCTCGAGTTTCCGTTATGACCTGATGTCGGCCCACGACATGAAGATCAAGCACAAGGCCTTCGTTGCCCGTGGGCATGAGCAGCCGGCGAACGCCGCCTTTGGCTACCACCAAATCCCGGACATCGGTGGGCTGGCGGGGTTGGTCGGGCTTTAGTCCCAGGACATTCTCCAAGGCAAAAGGAACCAGGCCGGATTGAGGCCAATCCGGTGTTGCCCGATGTGGTGCCGCCTACTTCATTATCGACCTCCACGGATACCCAGAACATGCCTGCGCCTTTAACTCCTGTAGAAACCTCCCCCGATCTGCCGACGGACGCTGATGTGGTCGTGATTGGCGGCGGCATCATCGGTGCGTTTACCGCCTACTACCTGGCCAAGCGCGGCATGAAGGTTGCCCTGGTCGAAAAGGGCCGCATAGGCGCTGAGCAATCGAGTCGCAACTGGGGTTGGTGCCGTCAGCAAAATCGCGATGCGCGTGAGCTACCGATGGCCACCAAAAGCCTGGAGTTGTGGGAGCAGTTCGGCGCGCAAACGGGCGAGCAAACAGGGTTTACGCGGTGCGGCTTGCTCTACTTGAGCAACAATGAAAAGGAAATCGCAGGTTGGGCGCGTTGGGGTGAGTTTGCCCGTACCGTCAATGTCGAGACCTACATGCTCACTGCGCAGCAGGCTGCTGAGCGGGGTAGGGCGACCGGCAAACAATGGAAAGGTGGGGTTTTTTCACCCTCCGATGGCATTGCGGACCCGTCCCGCGCAGCCCCGGCGGTCGCTCGCGCCATCATGGCCCTTGGCGGTACCGTGCATCAGGGCTGTGCCGTCCGAGGCATCGAGACCCAAGCCGGTCGACTGTCTGCAGTCGTTACCGAAAAAGGCACCATCTCCACCCGGCTCGCGGTTCTCGCGGCAGGCGCCTGGGCGTCCTCGTTCTGTCGGCAATACGGCATTCGTTTTCCCCAGGCCACCATTCGTCAGACCGTGCTCTCTGTTTCTCCCCCAAGCCATGAGATACCGAGTGCGCTGCACACGCCTGGTGTATCCATGACGCGCCGTGTGGATGGCGGCTACACACTGGCGATCAGCGGCAGAGGGCGTGTTGACCCTACCCCTCAACTGCTCGGTTTCGCCCCGCAATTCCTGCCGATGTTCCAGCGCCGGTGGCGCAATCTGGCACCCGGCGGGCTTGAAGGCCTGCGCTCGGGCCACGAGAGCTGGAAGCGCTGGCGGCTGGACCAGCCGACGCCGATGGAGAAGATGCGAATTCTCGATCCCAGTGTTGATGCCGCGGCCGTTGAACTGACCTACAAACGTGCGGTGGAGCTCATCCCATTGCTGAAAGAGTCTTCGATCACGGCGGCTTGGGCGGGTTATGTGGACAGTACACCTGACGGCGTTCCAGGCATTGGCGAGATGGCCAGCCTCCCTGGGTTGGTATTGGCGGCAGGATTCAGTGGGCATGGCTTCGGTATTGGTCCGGGCGCGGGCCATTTGATTGCCGACATCGTCAGTGGCGTCGCGCCCATCGTCGATCCGCGACCGTATCACCCTGACCGCTTTCAGTCGTCCGCCTGGGGCAAGGTTGCGGACTTCTGAGCGTCCGATGACCCATGGTTTCACCGAAAACACAAAAGCCGCGCAATGCGCGGCTTTGAGTTTGGTGGGCCCACACGGACTCGAACCGTGGACCAAAGGATTATGAGTTGCTGGGCGAGGTGCTATGCCTAGAGAAATCGTTCGAAGGTGAACGTAGGTTGGCATAGCTGGAGGCCTCGTCGTTACTGGTGTTGAGTGTAATTTTGAGAAGGTTGCTCAAGCTGGGCACTGTACCGCAAAGGTACTGTTTTTGCAGCTTGGCACATTTGTAAGCAAGGATCGGCTCCAAGGCAAACTCGCAGGTGGTGATGCTCACTAGATCTGGCGAACTATGTAATGGTCCCTTCTTTCTCGAAGAGGCTAAACGGATGGTTGGCGATGAGGTCTTACTAAGAAGGTTGGCAAATGAGTAATTTTTCTCTGCCATTCAGCAAGCCCTACGCATCACGCCCCGTCTTGTCACCCTCTACGCCAATGGAGTGTTGAAGATCCCGATTCTAGGAACGCAGATGAAAACTCAACCCAATACCAAACAATTGCAGGCGTTCGAGACATTTATAAGTGCTTTCGATTTTATGCTATGCGTCGACCTTGAAGCGACATGCGACGAGCTCATGGAGTCCGAGACTCCTCGAGCACTGATCGTAAGGCCGGATGAGATGGAAACTATCGAGATAGGGCTAGCCGTGGTGGATCTGCGAACACTAGAAACAGTTGAAATGTTTCAGCGCTATGTCCGTCCGGTCCTTCATCCTGCTTTGACAAAGTTCTGTACCCGCCTGACCTCAATTAAGCAAGCTGATGTGGATGCCGCCCAAGCATTCTCGGAGGTCGCCATGGAGGTCACTGCGCTCCTACAAAAATATCCCAGTGCATTGTGGGGTTCTTGGGGACATTACGATGCTGACCAGCTTGCGGCTGATGTCCTGAGAGCCAATTGCAGGCCGATACTGCCTGGAATTGCGTACTTGGATCTGGAGCGGCGCTATTGCGAAATATTCGCATGTTCATCATTAGGGTTGAGGCCCGCAGTCGAAGCGCTTGGCCTAGCTTGGAGCGGCCGCTACCACCGAGGCATCGATGATGCTAGGAATCTCGCCAATATGGTTACGCTGCTGTTGGAAAAGGCTCGACGCATCTCGTAGCTGCTTGTTCCCGGTACCTATCGAAAGAGTGCTCCGATCCTAGCCGGTACCCGTCCTATCGACGGGCAATTATGAGCTCTCACTCATTTTTTGCCGGGGACTATGGATAGTAGGTTTTCGCCGGCTCTTACCCGCGTGGCCCACTAAAATGTTAGGCGATGGACCTTTATGATAGCCGTCGGCTACTATGCTCGTACTCCAATAGAGCGTGATTGGGGACTTGACCAGTAGGGATGCCGATGTCAGTAGCTGTTATTTTCAAGGATTTTGTATCCAATCTGCGCATCACCAACCACGTAACGATTGAAGATCGTTACGCTGGTATCACCCGCTCGCTGAATAAATATTTTCGGACGTTGGATTCCGCCGCCAATAACCTCCAGGTAGGTTCGTATGGCCGGTGGACAGCCATCAAAGGCGTTTCCGACCTCGATATGTTGTACATCATGCCCGACAGTGATTGGGATAGGTACAACAAGGAGGGGGGGCAATCGAAGCTGCTTTCAGATACCAGGGCTGCAATCCAGGAACGGTACTCCACGACCACGATTACGGTTGACCGTCTGGTGGTGTGCGTCAAGTTCCAGAATTTCAACGTCGAGGTTCAGCCCGTATTCAAGCAAGACGACGGCAGCTTCAAATATCCTGATACGTACAACGGCGGATCGTGGAAGATCACTAAGCCCAAAGATGAAATCAAGGCTACTAGCGACGTCGATGCTGACCAAAATGGAAACCTGCGTCGCCTCTGCAAAATGCTTCGGGCGTGGAAGAACAAGCATGGCATCGGGATTGGGGGTCTCCTGATCGACACGCTGGCACATAACTTCCTCACGCAGACGGACGATTATGCTGACAAAAGTTTCGCCTCATACGACTGCATGGTCAGAGATTTCTTTTACTACGCATCAAACCTTCCACAACAGGAACGTTACGCGGCGCTGGGCAGTCGCCAGCATGTCAAAGTGAAACAGAAATTTCAAAAGCCGGCCAAGCGTGCGTATGAGCTTTCCCTGAAGGCCATTGAAGCTGCGGGTAAGGAAAATGAGGGAGATCGGTGGAAGAAAGTATTTGGTCGCGACTTTCCGACCACACGTACAGCCGCACGTGCCGCTATGGAGTCAATGGCCAAGTCCCTTTATACCTTCAGGGACACAGAGGAATTCATTGAGGATCTCGCCCCAATCGATGTCCGCTACCCCTTGGTACTCGACTGTGATGTGGAGCAAAAAGGTTTTCGAGAACGTTTGCTGAGTGAATTGATTTCACTAGGATTGCCCCTTCAGGCGCGCAAGACTCTAAAATTCAAGATTGCTCTAAATGACGTTCCAGAGCCGTACACCGTAAAATGGAAGGTTCTCAATATCGGGCAAGAAGCTGAGAAGCGAGATTGTATCCGCGGCTACATAACCGCCGACCAGGGCCATGAGACAATCCAGGAGTCCACGAGCTTTAAAGGCGACCACTCGGTTGAGTGCTATATCCTCAAGGATGGTGTTGTCGTGGCTCGCAGCGAAATAACTGTACCTATCAGTGAAAACATATGAGCCAAGCGTCGTTACTCAAAAGTATCGCAGAGACGGGCTACAACGTTGGCTTTGGTGGACGCAAGCACTGGGCTACGTATGACATCGTAGACAAGATCCCAGGATTGATTGGGTTTATTGGTACGGCCGTAGGTATTTTTTCTCTGGTATACGAGTCATTGTCCGCCAAAAATGTTTCTGCGTTTATGGCCGTTTTTGGCGTTATCGGTATTTATATCTCGGTTTACGATTCGAAAAAATCGGACTACGAGAAGTCTGCCGTGGAGATAACCAAGATTTTCAATGGGCTGCGTGACCTGTACCGCGAGGTTGAAGTGTTGGCGGCAAATGCAGACTTTTCCATCTATTGGGCACGACTGGCTACATTTGAATCTCAATATTATGGTGCTTCCATCAGCAAGCAAATTCTATTCAGCGACTGGTACGCGCACTACAAATTCTTCTGGCAGTATCAAATTGACTGGGTAGCAGCGCAGAAGAGCTTTAGCTTTTGGAGAGACAAGGTGCCGCTTACGGCATGGCTGGCTATGGCCGCAATTTTCGTGTTGATCGTCACCTGTTTCGCTTTACACATAGACTCAGTTAAGAGTTGTTTCGGTATTGTCTGACCCGTGCCGGGGTTTGCAAGGATAGCGACATTAGCGGTTTCCTATGACGGCGGGTCTGACAGTGCCTTTACAGCCTACCTCAGAAAGTCGCCTTGAATGGTGTCGTCGCGATGCGTATTGCTGACCTTTGCGCTTTCTACGATTTCCAGAAACGCATCTTTCGAGCTGGCTGCCTGTTCAAGTAGGCCGCGCTGCTCGAGCGCTATGAACAGTGCAACAGAGTACGCTTGGCAATTTATCGAGCGCTCAGGATTAAACTCAATATCTGTAAACGCTGAATATAACGTTAGCTGAGTTGCGATCAATGGATGCTTTTTGAGCGCGTTGATGTATAGCCAATCATAAAATGCGGTTCTTGGCTCGAGTGGCCATTCAATGCCGAAAAACTGAAATGCTGTAAGCCTTCCCGACGATTTTAGTCTCTCATCTTTCTTGGCTTCCCGGGAGGTTAGGGAAAAAATATCGCGATAGGGTCCGCCATGCTCAAAAACCTTGCTGCCCTGAAATGCACATTCAACACTAAACGTCAGATTGTTTTTGAGCGTGGTAATTGTGAGGTTGAAAGCACTGAGAGCGATCCCAAGGTCGAGCTTCGATTTGCTGGACACCTCAAGGACGTCGGTGAGTGAGGGGATCTGATCCTTTGCTGCTTGATGCAGCGACTCAACAGATTTCTGTTTTTGAGAAACTGATAGTCCTGGAAACCATTTGAATTCGACATGCCTAGTATCTACTAGCGTAGATCCTGTAATGTTCGGGATGAAAATCGGTCTAGATGCCATAAAAATCCTATTTTTCCTCAGCCCCATGTCCGAGCATATTTACGGCTTGCGAACATGCCTTTGTGGTTCGAATGCACATACGGCTTTCGGTCGCCTAGAAAATGTGCATAGACATCACGGACAAGGGCCTTCTCGTAAATAACTCCGATAATGTACTGCGGCTCGATTACATCGAAAACCAAAACCTCCGCTTGAACGTCGGTAGGATCTGATATTTTCAATCGTTGATCAGCCCGCGGCAAGCATCCGTCGATTTCCTCGAACATACCCAAGAGCGATTCGGGCGTCATTAATTCGGGGAGCGGGCAGCAACTGATTCGGCCATCAGCGGCATTGTGCTTGCAGAATGCGCAGTCTTTAACCCATAAAATGCTGGGGTGTAGGACCAGAATAACCCAATCGACGAGGGGCTCGGCCATTCTGTACTTGTACAGCATCTGGCTATTTGGAAATCCGATAGAGACCGAGTTGCTATCTTTATGACCGTCAAGGCGCAGTTGATCGTTGATCTGGGGAGCTAAGCCGATTTCGTGTGCCCTTCCTATTGGGTACAGCCCATATTGAAGGATTGTAGGAAGGTTTGATGCTCGTGTGAAATGGAGTAGGTAAGGGAGACTGCGAGCGTTGGAGTGAGCTTGAATCGTCTGCCTTAGCATAAATTTACCCTCGAAGGCTATTTGATATTGCCTGTATACCGAGGCTATTCCAATTCAGAGCAGACGTCCATGGCGTTGAACTGCCATGAAAGAGGCCCGTGGCCAAAGCCAGGAAGCAAATGATTATGAATTGAAAATTACTAGTCTTCGTTAACTCGGCTGCCAGAGCAACCCGCTGGGCTGCTCATGGTTTATAGAGCGCAGTTAGACTAGGATTTAATCTCGACTCTAGTCCTTACATTGATAGCCTGTAATGTTTGGTTTTCTTGCAGTATCTTGTTGTAAATGCTGTTGTCACCTTCCGCTCGTATTGTAAGGATTAATGTGTAGCGAATTGCAGGTAGATTTTCGCTAATGATTCCGCCTTGCTCGCGGGCATGATATTTAACATCAAAAACTGGGGATTGAAGAGTCGATCGTTTAAAGCGTTGATGCCTAGATAGTGTGGTTTCCCATTTGTGAGCATCCTCTCTCAATTCGTATTCGCTGGGGTATAGTTTTCCTAACGAAAAAAATGGTTTGGTGTCTGCATTGGCTCCTTCCATCGCAAACCGATCTTCATTTGCTCGAAACGAAATTTCAAGACCGGATCTGGTGTAATGCAATGGATGTTCAGGATCGACGATGGCACTTATACAAAATGTAGCGCTTAAATGTACCCACGTTGAGTCAATTGATGCCGGGAGGGGTACTGGGATTCGGAGATGCTTTGAGTTCTCAAGCTCGCCTTGGAATACGATAGTCGCCTCATCATCAAGGCATGTAATTACCGACTCAGGCGAGGTAGGGAATCTGCCCCAGCCTACATTTTTCAGATCATGCTCATCTGGTTTAGCAGCGTGCACCATCAGCGCTTTAACTGTATTTGTGGATAGATTGAAGTCTGTAATGGCGTCAATGCCTGCAGCCACACGTAATGCGTATGGGGCAGCATAGCTTGTGCCCATAGTATCTACGAAAGAATGGATCCTCGGTGAGTAGACTCTGAACAGGTTGTGAGGCGCGCCACCGAATATCACTCCATCAGGTTTTACCACTCCTGGACTACGGCCTGGCCCTACGCAGCTGTAAGGCGCTCTTGCCCACAATCCTTGGAGTTCCCCATCACTCGCCCCAACCGAAAGGCTGTTGACCATATCACTAGGTGGTTGTACGCGACCATAATCTCCTGGTAGGTCACCGTCGTTTCCTACTGCGACGACTGCGAGACAGTCACCATCCTGAAGAAGCGCATCGATAACCGATGTCCACACATGAACCTCGTCATCGTCAATCGCAATATTAGGGCCAAGGCTCAAATTTATATATTTATAGGCTTTGAGCTTCAGGGTATCTTCAATGCGAGTGAGTACATCAAATAGGTCAGGGTCGTTGTCACCCTGGGAAATAACTCTGACTATGTCGACGGTAGTGTACGGCGATCCCAATGTACAGTCTGAACCCAACGCTGGTCCGAATAAGTATGTTGAGCAAACTTCGCTGCCGTGAGCAAGATACTCTGGATGTGAACCTTCCATTCCTGCTGGAATGATCTCGGTTACCCAGTTTGATATATGATTTCCGTCTCCTAAACCTCCATCGAAAATGCAAACCTTGAAATCACGATTCAAGATGTCTGGATTCCAGTTAGGAAGAAGAACTGGGTTGCTCACAGGGCTGCGTAGAGTTTCAGGTTTGTTCATTCTCAGCTTTGGAATGCTTCTGAGCACTCTAAGTTGAGAGAATTTTGCAAGTGTATGCTCCTTGCCACGTGCAATACTTACAGGCAAAAATGTCAAACCGCCTACGACTTTGGCTTTTTCTCGTCTTACTGACCCACCGTTGAGAGAAGCATAATTATCGAAAGCACGAACGACATACTCGTCATCAGCGGATGCGTGTATCACCACTTCAAGGTTCAAACTGTCGCCAGAGGTATCGATGCTTTTTATCTTTTCGGCGGCATCAAAATACTCAACACTTTCAAGAGTTCTTATAATGTCTTCGGATGCTCTTGTTAACGAGTTCGAGGTGAGGTCAGTTAACAGTTTTCTGTATTGACTTTTTTTACCGGATACAAAAACGCAGCTAGCCAATCCAGCTTCCGGGTGTTTTTTTACACCCCATTTTTCAGGTTTTACGGTTACCGCACGGGAGCCAATATCCTCCATTCCGTAGGCAGAGAATAGTTTTCTCGGATAGTAAGATTTTGCTAGATATGAAGGGTGCTGAATGAATTTTATAACTACCTTGCCGCCAGCGCACTCTGCATCTGGTTTGCTTTCAATTTCCGATATTATTTCTTCAAGTTGAGAGCTAATGCGCTTTATCGCGTCGGGTATTGAGTAGGGATGTTTTTTATCGCCACCTCCACCACTAATATCTACCTTTGTAGTAAGCGTTTCGCCATATCCGACTATAAAATTGTTCATTGGGTTTCCTTACATTCGACGTGTTGGTCCATAATTTTTTTTACGGTTGGTCTGCTTATTTCAAGTGCGATAGATATGGCTCTCTGAGACATTCCTTCTGCGGCTAGTCTAATAACATCTTTCTTTTTTAGTTCGACTTTGTTTCCTGGTTTGCTCTCGATGGTTCCAGTAATGCAGGTGATAAAGTTACTGTCATTTAATATGCTTTTCTTTTTGGCTTTCCTGAGGCTTCGATCAATATCGCTGTATGAAATTTCGCCAAAAAATGTTGAAAGATTATCTGCGTATTTAGTTAGCTCAGGCCAGTAGCTAATGATGTAAGCTTTGCGCATTTGCTCGCTTGGTAGATCAAATGATATTTCAAGGTCGAACCGACGCCAGATGGCAGGATCCAAGAGGTCGCCATGATTTGTTGCGGCTATTAGTATCGACGATTCAGGCCAGTCATCAATTGCCTGTAACAGTACAGTGACCAATCGTTTAAGTTCTCCAAGCTCCCTATCATCATCTCGCCGCTTAGCTACTGCATCGAATTCATCAAGAAGCAATACGCAGGGAAATGAAGACGCATGATCAATCACTGCCTTGATATTATTTCCTGTTTTGCCTAGAAAGCTGCTCATGACAGTTGCTAGGTCGAGCGTTAAAAACGGGAGGCCTAGCCTTGATGCAAGCCACCGTGCTGTCATCGTCTTGCCGACTCCAGGTGGCCCTTGGAATAATAGTGATTTAGCAGGAGCCAAACCTTCGGCTAATAGCTTTGATGCCGATTTTCGCTCAAGAACGACTTGGTCTAGAAGTGCCAGGATGTCTTCGGAGTAAATGGGGGCGTCATCCATGACTACCGGATTTTCGACCCTGACTAAATTTAGTCGACTGTCTGAATCCACTGGGATAGGTTTCGCTGGCTGAGCTGATCTCAGACCGTTTGCCGATAGTCGTGACAGGATTTTTTCAGACAACTCTGGATCCTGGCGTCCGGTTTTGACCGCCATTTTGTGAAGATGCATGCGCAGAGTGCGCGGATCTCCGCCTAGCGCTAGGTCTATGAGGCTTAAAATTGCTTTGCTGTCCATGTGTGCTCCGGAAGCGCACGGCTCTGACCTATAGATGAGATGCCGTAAAATTTACCATTTCTCGGTCTGAGCTTACCATAAGTGGTAAATTTTCTAGGTGTTTTTGGTTTTTGTTTACCATTTCAAGAGTGCGCTTCGGTTCCGGATTGGCTTGAGGACCGACCAGCAGTGGTCGAACCGAAAAGGGAGAGGGCTTCGTTTATCTAGGGTCAACGAAAAGAACTGGGGGCACACGTCCGGGGCAGACATGCGGCGCATTCCTAGAGACCGCGAAGCTCAAGATCGACAGCAGGGGGTTGGGGGCGGCGCAGAATTCTGATCAGCGAACTCGATGGCATCGAGTTAGGTCAGTGGGCGATAGGCAATTTTCCGGGTGCTCAAGCGAGTTAATGCTGGTGGTCGTTCTGTCAGCATTAAGCAATTTGAGAGAAATCTTCAGTGTTGACTAAACGGCTTCAGAGCTCCACTGGCTCTCCCAATAACACTTCTTCGCCTGCGAGGCTAAGAGAGAAGTTGTGTCGATGGTTCACTGGCACTTGCCTGGAATAGAGATGCCAGTATTCAGTAGGCGTCGCCGCCTGGATATAGTAAGTAACAGACTCAATTTTGTAATTGGCAGAAAGTCGTCTTAGACCCTCTCTTAGTCTTCCGTACTCCAGAGTTTTGCTTTTTTCCTGGCTTTTAGTTCCGAAATAATGAATGAGTCCGTGCTCTAGCAGTATGCCTTCCTCCATCTTTTGTACTTCATCTATTGCAGAGTTGCTAACTGCGAAGCTAATTAGATATGGGTTTGACTGTGTAACTGAAGTCGCTTTAAATAGGTTGTAATAGACAAAAATGTCTCTTTCATCGGTGGGCGTGTCATATAGCGAATCACTGTAGCCTCGGTGGTCTCGCTTCAACGGGCGGGTTGCGGGGTCATCGGTGGAGCCAACGTATAATATTTCGGTATCGATTCCAATATTGATATTCTCCCCCATTAAAAACTCGTGCACCGATACTCCTACAGGCTTACTCTGATCGCTGCCCCAAATTGAAATGAATCGTCCATTATCAACGATAATGGGCAGTCGTCTGCCGCTAAGAGATGGCGATGCCAGGAAGCGCAGTTTTCTAACTGTTCGCTTCTTGCCTATTTCTAGATAAATTATTATCTCTCGCTTTGTTAGACTGTATTTCGGGGACTTTCTAGTGCTAAATCGAACTTTTTGTCTGGCGGCTATGAAATACACAAAACGTTTGTCATTGCTCTCTTTTACTGCGTCGCGATAGTCCTTCAGGTATTCAGCGGCTACTTTCTGAAAGTCGATTCCTGGGGGCGAATTGATCATGAGATCGAACCAAAAGACCGTATAGTCGGCTAGTTCGACGTACCAGTTTTTTTCAGAGTCTTTGTAGGCTGGGGTGTCTTTAATGAAGCTGAAAAAACCACGTGATTTCATAGCGCCATCCATTGGATATTGAACTGATCATCGGTGCAGCATGAGCGCGCTCTCATTGCGAGGCATACGTGGCCTGACTCGATGGGTGAAGATGGCTTGTGTGTGGTAAGCAGTACTCCATCGGAGAAATTATCACTCGACATTCCATCGCTCTAGGCTTGCCCTTATAGCTCTGTTGACGATGTCTGTATGGTTATCAACGATGCGGGTTAGCGCTTCGATCCGCTCGACAGTTACCGGCTCGTATGCACCTTCGTTCAGGCGACGAGAGATCTGGTTCAGATTGCGGCCAAGGGCCAAAAGCTGATAGTTCGACTCACCCAGTGCGTCGATCTCACTCATTCCAAATTGCGGCTCATGAGTCAGTCCAGCTCGGATGGCATCGACAATCCACCGGCGCATTGAACACCTTTCCATCTGCGCCCGTTCTTTTATTGCCGCTTTTTCAGAAGCCGTCAGTAGGACTTCAAATCGTTGTTTAGGCTCGGCGGCAGGTGCTTCGTGGATCTGATGGTAAATCTTCGGCTGCGGATTTGCGGCCGCCTTCGCCAGCTGCTGCTCGATAGCCTCTTTGATTGCCGCGCCGGGCTTCTTACCGAGAGCCTTGCAGTAATCGCCCCATGGCTCTTTGAGCGCCCCCAAGTAAACGTCCAGGTACTGAGCCGACTTCGGCATCTTCGCTTTCTCCATATGTGACTAGCGCCTCAATGAATAAAGCCCCGGCAGGGCGATCAGAAACTACCGGGGTAGTTTACCGGCGGTTAGCCTATCCTGCACTAGTCTTCATACCTTTGCATTTCTTCGTCATGACGAAATTTGCGATCAGGGAGTGCGCTCATTAAAACTGCGAGCAAATTGCTGGTTGAACATTTTTGCATCATCGACATCTTCTAGCCAAAATGGGAAAATGTCGCACGCCAGAATGAATAGTTTTGGTCTTCTAACGAACGTTGCTCTACCCCAAGAACGCCTCGCGCGTACCGGGTGCCGGCCTGAGAAGAAGGGCCTGACCGCCAAGAACAGAATGGCCGCCTAGTCGCCCCAAGAACGCTCAGCGTGCCGGGCGCGGTTCCTAAACAGACCGACAGATCGGAACAGTACGATCCTGCGTTCGCCCCCAACCTTTGGAGTGGCGAATATGAAAAATCCCCTACCTTCTTGGTTCTTGGCTGTAGGCATTGCAATGCCTTCAGCAGCCTTCGCGCAAATACCTGTAACAGTAACTACCCAGGCAAGTGACTCGCCGATGACCATGGCCGAGTTCTCGGCCAACACTGCGCGCTGGGCGCAGCAAGTCGAGCAGATGACGTCGCAGATTGACCAGATGAAGCAGCAGTACCAGTCGATCACCGGATCGCGTGGAATGGGCAGCATCATGGACAACCCGGCTCTGCGTGATTACCTGCCGCGAGACTGGCAACAGGTCTACGACTCCGTGAGGGACGGTGGCTATGCCGGCCTGAGTGGTCGCGGTAAACAGGTCTATGCCGCCAACAAGACATTTGATAGCTGCAACTTCATCAACTCCCGCGACGCGCAACGGGCGTGTGAAGCGCGGGCGGTCAAACCATCGCAAGACAAAGCGGTTGCCCTTGATGCCTACGACGCGGCTAAAAGCCGGCTTTCGCAAATAGATGGGCTCATGTCGCGTATCAATACGACGCAAGATCCGAAGGCCATTGCGGAATTACAAGGCCGGATTGCGATTGAACAGGCGAAAATCCAGAACGAGCAAACCAAGCTTCAGATGTTTCAGATGGTGGCGCAGGCAGAGGACCGTTTGCAGCAACAACGGCAGCGGGAGCTCAACGCCCAGGCCAATGCCCGACGCGGTTGGATACAACCGAACGCATCGAACAATTTGAACTGAGGGGGACGCGTCATGATTTCATTCATTCAGCTTCCTATTCTGGCAGTCTGTTTTTTCCTCTTGCTAGCCATGCGCCGTTTCTGGATCTGCATCGACAAGATGGGCTTCCTTCGGGAGGTGGGCCGTCGCGCACCTGCGTTGGTTCACACCGACATCCTCGTTGCATCGCTCGCATTTTTGCCCTTCGTAATTGCAGCGGTCGATTGGTTCGGGATTCCACTGCCGTACCAGGAAGGATCGGTTTCACCGGTGCTAGCTGCCTTTCTTTCAGTTGGGTGTTTAGGTGGTGCGGTGCTGTCATTACACGATTCCGGAAATCGCTTCGCTGGACATTGGGCTGGCACTCGGGAAAGCGCCCTGCGCACTGTCGCGACGCTCCGCATCATCGATGCTGCTGAGCTTGCTTACGCTTTGGATTTCGCGCAGCAACATGAGGCTCGTCATGGGTCGAGTCGAGGTGTTGTGATCGATGTAGAAAAGCAGGAGGTGCGGAAATGAGAGTTTCTTTCCTAACTCTGGTGATCGCTTGGGGGCTGGCTGGATGTGGCGAAAACACTCCCGTGCAAACTGTCGATTGGTACAAACAGCACGACTCGGAAAGAAAAGCGATGGTCGCCAAATGTAAAACCAGCCCTGGTGAGCTGGCCGCCTCGCCGAACTGCATTAATGCGCAGCAGGCCGACAACGAAAAAGCCAATGCCCGACGCGGGTGGGTCACTCCAGGTGCAGTCGATCTCGACAAGAAGGGAGAGTGAACATGGACGATCCGATGATTTTTCAGTTTATCGGGGCTTTTCTCGATACTGCATTGAATGCATTCGTGAGCCAAACCGCCGGCAATGTCATTACGATGTTTACGCTGTTCGCGCTTGGGGGCACCACGCTTTACCTGACTGTCATGGGTTACATGATCGGCTGGGGGTATATCGAAGCGCCGATGTCCACCTTTCTGAAAACCTGCGCCAAGCTCATTTTGATCGCAGCATTTGCGCTGAATGCTGACATGTATATGGAATGGATTGTCGGGGGCATTCGGTCCTTGGAGGTGGGCTTCACTTCGGCCTTTGCCGGCACGGGTTCCTCTGGCGGGGAGGCCACTTCCGTGTATCAAGTAGTAGATCACGCCTTAGGTCGAGGATGGGGAGTCGCTGGTGACCTTTGGGAGCGGGCGGCCAATCGTGACTGGTCGGAAATCGGCATGGCATTTGGTGAGTATTTCAATGCCGGCATCATTGCGGTGGCAACCGGCTTGCTGGGTATCCCGGCTGGCGGAATGATCGTTGTTGCTAAGGCGGGGTTAACGATCATGCTCGGTATAGGCCCTTTCTTTCTCATCGCTTTGATGTGGCCCGCCACTGCTCGTTTCTTCGATAGCTGGTTTGGCCAGGTTATGACCTATGTATTGCGTATCGCCCTCATGGCGGCTGTTGTAGGGCTGGCATTCAAAGGGTTCGATGCGCTGATAAACAGCGTTGACCTGGATAGCGAGCAAAATCCACTGTTCACGTCTCTGGTTCTGATCACCTTCACCATTGTCATGTTCTGGCTGCTGGGTGAGGCGAACTCAGTTGCAGGGCAGCTTGCCGGTGGAGTCAGCAGTGCGGCAGTCACACTGCGCGCGATGGCTCAGGGCGCGGCCTCGCCTATTCGAGCTGCTGCTCGGTTGATGAATGCTCCGAGTACGCGGCGTGATATGGAGTCCGGCATGATGGTGACAGCTGGACGTACAAATCATTTGGTGGCGGGTAATACCCTCTGGAATCCAGCTTACCGGCAACACGTAATGCAAAACTTAGGCAAGAATTGGGGACATGCGAAAGGTGGAAGGATTGGACAAGGCTAATCGTCCTCCATCGACTTCCTCTGGCTGCATGTGTGTTTGCCCTGCGCGCCCTGGCGAGCTTACCCAAAGGGGCTCTGCCCCTCTGGACTTCCTGCCCCTCGCCGGGTGGCAGGGCTGCGGGGATAACGCCTCCCGCAACCCAGCCAATAGGGTCATCGTGAGAAGCGCGTCAAGGGTTCGCTTCGCCGGCATCCTCACCCGGTCCCGCTTCGCGGGCTGCGGCTTGTGGTGCCGCCCTTGACCCACTGAGTCCGCGCTGAATTTGTCTTGTTATTAATCTGTCGGTGTTTCGGAGTGATCAAATGAAGCTACGCAATACCATTACCGACGAAGAGCGGAAGCGCAGGCAGGAAGCGGTCGATTATGCTCGAGCATCGACCGAGCTTTCGGGTTATAGCCTAAGCACTGAAGATGAAGCTCGCGCTCAGGCTTTTGTAAACGGCGATCTGAATCTGAGTGATTTTGTACGCTCTACAGCGCCGTCTGAGCTGGAAGATGTGTCAAGGGCATCACCGGAGGCCGCAGCGGAGCGGAGCCCTTCAGGGCGAGCACCGAACGGGCGAGGATGATGGGCGCAGCCTTTACCCTTGATACAGCTGCAAGCGTCCAAGCCTAGCGCCAGGGGTAGGAACCAGGCGAAGCCGCAGGACCTGCCCCTGCCGCCAGTCCGGCAAGGATAGGACGCGGGGTGCAACCGAAGGGGTTGCCCAAGCGGAGCGCGGAGAGGCCTAGAGCTCTTAAAAAACGTCATCATGGCGTTCGCTGTGGTCGTAACTGGGCGAGGAATCTGTTCCCCACTCCTCGATCCACTTTCACGTCGCTTGCGGGCGGCTTGTTTGGTGAGGGAAGGCTCGCCTGAGGGCTTCTGTTTTTTGCTATCTCCAAACCAAGGTTCGGTTTGAATTGCCCGGCCCGATATTTCATCGCTACCCCAGAGAGCCAGTATTCAGGTCCCTTTTTGATGAAACCTGCGGCCATAGCCCCGGCCAGTTCATCCAGAAGCGTCTGGGCGGCATCGGTGGGGATTCCTTGCAGGATCCTGCCAACTGAATCCTTGGAATGCTTCGTCAACCCTGGTGGATAAACCAGATGCCTGGGTGACGTGTCCGAAGGTAGTGGTGGCTTTGATTTGGTTTTATTTGGTAGTTCAAGGCCTGACATCTGCGTGGCGTCGGGCGGTGACACCCGGCTGACATTCCCCCCTGTCAGTTGAATGTCATGGGGGGGTGACATAGCTGTGACATCCCGCTCAACGTTAATAGTGTAGAAGTTACTGGTTTGTGAGCCGTCAGTTCTAAACCGTGGGGTAGAGGAAACAAGTCCGGCTTCACAGAGCTTCTTCAAGATCCTTTGTACTGTTCTGGCCGAAACGCCGCATTTAGCAGCTAACAGTTTTACGCTGGCAAAACAGGGCTCCTGTTCGTTTTCGCATTTGGCGATATAAACGAGAATGAGCTTGTCTTGCGCAGGTAGCTGCTGGTTATAAACCCAGTCTATAGTCCTGTAGCTCATGTTCAGGCCTGAAGAGCTGGGGTATCAAGAGACAGTGCCTGGTTGACTTGCAGAGTGCGGAAGTAGACTCGACGCCCAACGCGAACAACCGCAGGCTTCAGCTTTCTGGAGAGCTCTGAGTCGCTGTACATCGCTACTCTGAATCCGTCTGCAGAACGGTCCAACAAGTTTGCGACTTGAGCCATGCTCATCAACGGGCCAAACCGGTCCAAAAGGTATTGTTCGGAAGTCATATATTTCTCCGTAGTTACGTTGGCTTACGTATCATTTGTAATGTTCGGAGAAAGCTATCAATTAAATTTGGTGACAGTAAAGATAGGGGTTTGCTGGGAAGTTGTCGCCAACAGTAGTGTGGCTGTGTTGAAAAACAAATTGGTAACAACTAAAAAACACAGGAAAACTAAAGAAAACAAAATATAACAGAAGGAAAACAATAGAAGGCAGCAGCCGGATAGCTGCTACATTCTTTTTAAGGTCGGGAACTCAGCTGGTAATTGCACTCCACCTGACCACACATTTGCATTCGACTTGACCAGTCGTTTGCATCGGGTTTGACCAGCACACTGGGTGGCCCTGACTGGCTGAAGTCGACCCAAAGCCGACACCAGTTGCTGGAAGCAGTCGGCGCAAAGCGGCTTCAGATCAACAATGGGATCTCAGCTGCTGTGATTCACACCTACAAGCCGCATAGAATTTCGCGTCTCATCTGGAGAGCAATTGCTGCGAAGCCCTTTCCAGTGCCACGCTTGCGGGGCGCATAGTCTTGATTAGCAGAAACATCCTCCCATTGAATCACCGACTCCACGTACCTATGAGTGCTATCGGTTTCAATTTCAAACTCTATGAACCGCTCTGTTTGAGTGAGCAAAAGACCATAAAGGCTTGGCATTCCGGGAAAGTCGACTTCAAGGTCGAGTACGACGGTTTCTGACCATCTAATGCCTTTCGACTCGCCATGGTTTTTTAAGGCGAGGGGAATCCCTCCTGCCAACCAAGCTTTAGCGGTTACCATGAGTCTGTGGGCCACAAGAGCATTTTGCTCTTGCACGTTCAGTTGCCGCTTTTTTAACAGACGGTCAATGTCCACTTCAATCTCCTCAAAAATCGTCGCTTCCAGAATGACGATGACCTATCAAACGCGCAACGACTCAGGCGATTCCCATCTCCACGCTGCTACCCGGTCCGCACGGGGCGTAGCGACGTTCCGATGTCTTTAACGAGAGACGCCTTTCGACCCAAAGCTGACGGTGGCGGCAGGTAGAAATCGGCCCTGAGCAGACATTCAAGAGGCGACGTCAGTGGGACTGCTACTAAGCACCTCATAGGTCAACCCAGCCTCAAAATATGACGCTCTCCACTCAAGGAATCCTACTTCTGGCTCGCACAACAAGAGAACGGTACATCCAGCCTCCCCCATTGAAACCCTTTCCACCACGGCGATATCTCCAGGAGCCGCCTCCCGAGAGTTCATCCAGTCGCTGAGTACCACCGCTGCCCGGTCAATAGTGATCAGTTTTATGATACTGCCCTTGGAAAGTGTCATACCGTCTTGCCTAAACTTGTGAACGTATCTGGTTTGTAAACCTATTTGGAGATTTAAGGAAGGTCTGCTCCTGGCCGTTTTTTGCCGGTCAAGGCCACCCAGTGCGCTGGTCAAATCCGATGCAAATGGGTGGTCAAGTCCATGCAATTACGCACTCAGCCAAACTGATCGAGCTTGCGCACCAGATCCTCGGCACGTAAATGCGTATAGCGCTTGAGCATCTGCATCGATTTATGACCGCTGATCGCGGAAACCTCCTGATCAGAAAGTCCTCCCTCGACAAGCCTGCTGACAGCCTCGTGTCGAAGATCATGGAAGCGGAAATCGGGTACGTTAGCCTTTTTCTTGATCGTGCCCCAGATTTTCGTGAACGCATAAGGGCGACGCTTTTGGTCCTTTCCTGGTTCGCCGAAGAAGACCAAATCACAATCGATAGGACGTACCGGATTCGCCAGGGCGGTACGAAATACCTCGGTAGCTAATTTGCTCAGAGGGACGGTACGAGCGCTATCGTTTTTCGTGTCTGAGAGCCGCACTATCCGTTTTTGGATATCAATCTGTGAGCGACGTAGGCTCGCGATCTCAGAAGCGCGCATGCCCGTTGCCAAGGCGATCTGGACAATCCACCCCAGCATGGGGTTGCTGTGCTTGTTCACTGCTGCTAATAGGCGTTTTTCCTCATCAGCCATGAGGCGTCTATTTCGACCTTCGCCTGGGCTCGGCTTACGAATATTGAGCACTGGGTTAAAGGTCAATCCGAGCCCCCACTCTTGAATCGCAACAGTGAACAGATGGCTAAGCAAAGCCAGCTCCAGCCGCACCGTATTGTTACTCGTGGGATTGCCGCGGTTGGTGAGTGAGCCCAGTCGGGTGTCGCGATAATTGGCGATCACTTCGGACGATAACGCTGCGAGGGAATACTTGCCCAGATGCTGTATCAACTGCTGCGCCTTGGTGGCCTCTGCTCGCTGTGTAGTCGGCTTCTTGGTAGGGCTCACTTCGCGGAGATAGCGCTGGAGCGCCTTTTCGAGCGTAAGTCGCTCGGATCCGCTGCGCTGGATGTACACGCCGCGCACCATTTCGTCTTCGGTGCGTCGTGACCAGTCTTCGGCGTCGCGTTTGGTGCGGAAAGTTTTGGCGTTGGTCGGCCATCCGGTTTTGCGGATTACGGCCTTCCAAGTGCCAGCAGGGGTTTTGACGATTGTGGCCATATGAAGGACTCCAAAGGCGTGCAAGCGAAGCCGCACTGTACCTAATTTGTACCTTTGGACCATAGGACTGTATCCGCGATGGTTCCGCCAGAAACACGAAAGCCGCGCAATGCGCGGCTTTGGAGTTGGTGGGCCCACACGGACTTGAACCGTGGACCAAAGGATTATGAGTCCTCTGCTCTAACCAACTGAGCTATAGGCCCTCAGTAGGCCGCGGATTATAGCGACGGTTTCTCGGCTGTGCTATCCGAAAAATCCGATACGGTCATGCGCAGAAACGTGGCGGCAAACTCATCCGCGCCCAAGGGCAGGCTGACGATGTAGCCCTGGATCTGTTCACAACCCTCTTCGGCCAGGAATTGTTGCTGGGCCAGGGTTTCGACACCCTCGGCGATAATGGTGAATTGCATGCTGCGGCCTAGGGCGATGATTGCCCGTACGATGGCCGCATCGTGGGGGTCATCGGGTAGGCCGCGGACGAAAGACTGGTCGATCTTGAGGATGTCCAGCGGCAGGCGCTTGAGGTAGCTCAGGGATGAGTAACCGGTACCGAAGTCATCGATGGCCAGTTGTACGCCGAGTTTTTTCAGCTGGTGCAGTACTGTCAGGGCTTCTTCGGCCTGGCTCATGATGAAGTTTTCGGTAATTTCCAGTTGCAGTAAGCCGGGCTTGAGACGGTGTTCGCGCAGCAGTTGTTCGATACGCCCCAGCAGGTTGGGTTGGCGCAATTGCGCGCCGGCGAGGTTGACCGACAGCGGGCCGAGACTGTGATAGGTGTCGTTCCATTCGCACAGTTGTCGGCAGGCGCGCTCCAGTACCCAGTCGCCGATTTGCAGGATCATGCCGTTTTCCTCCGCCAGCGGGATGAAGTGTTCCGGCGGCACATCGCCAAACGTTGGGTGAGTCCAGCGAATCAGCGCCTCGGCACCTACCAGCCGGTTGTCAGCGAGGCTGATCTTGGGTTGGAAGGACAGTGACAACTCGTTGCGTTCAATCGCCCGCCGCAATTCGTGTTCCAGGGCCACTCGCTCGCTGGCCTGGGCGGTGAGGTCGCGGGTGTAGCTTTCCACCCGGTTGCGCCCCTTGGCCTTGGAGCGGTACATCGCCGCGTCGGCGTTCTTGACCAGCGTGGCGACGTCGCAACCATCCTGTGGGTAGAGGCTGGTGCCGATGCTGGCGCTGATGAAGAACTCGTGCTCGCCGGCCTGGAATGGCGCGGCAAAGCCGTTCAGTAGCTTCTGGGCAATGTGCTCGGCGTCGCTGGGTTGCTGCAGGCCCGGCAGCAGGATGATGAACTCGTCGCCCCCCAGGCGCGCCACGGTGTCGATGTCGCGCAACTGCTCGCGCAGCCGCACGGCGATGCCTTTGAGCAGCAGGTCGCCGACCGGATGTCCGAGACTGTCATTGATGTGCTTGAAACGGTCCAGGTCCAGGAACAGCACCGCGCCCTGGCCGCCATTTTCCTGCTGGCTGTTCAGGGCTGTCAGCAAGCGGCTTTCGAACAGCGTGCGATTTGGCAGGCCGGTCAGTGGGTCGTGGTGAGCCTGGTAGTCGAGCCGGGCCTGGGCGTGTTTGAGGCTTGAGATGTCGGCGAATACCGCGACGAAATGGGTGATCTGTTCGTCCCGATTGCGCACCGCGCTGATGGTCAGCCAACTGGGGTACAGCTCGCCGTTCTTGCGCCGATTGGAGATCTCTCCCTGCCAATGCCCCTCTGCTGTCAGTTGGTGCCACATCGCGGCGTAAAACGCGCTGTCGTGAAGACCGGAAGCCAGCAATCGAGGCGTATGGCCCAAAGCTTCGGTTTCGCTGTAGCCGGTGATTTCAGTGAAGGCACGGTTCACGGCACTGATGTGCTGCTGCGTATCGGTGATCAGCACACCTTCGGCGGTGCTTTCGAACACGGTGGCGGCCTGTTGCAGTTTTTCCTGCATCAGATGGCGTTCAGTGATGTCCCGGGCGATGGTCAGCATGCAGTCTTCGTTGCCGATGGGCAGCGGCCGGCTGGACACTTCACAGAGCCGTATCTGCCCGTCGTTACGGCGGATATGGCAGCTGAAATCCCGGACAAATCCATCCCGTTTCAGCAGATCGAGCATCTGTTTGCGCTCGTTGAGATTGACCCATATGCCCAAGTCCAGGGTCGAGCGGTCTACCGACAGGGCACTGTTGAAACCCGTAATGCGACTGAAACCTTCGTTGACCTCAATCAGCAGGCCGTCGCTTTGCCGGGACAGCAGCAAACCGTCGGGCGAGGCGTGGAAAGCCTTGGCGAACTTCTCTTCGGACGTCTGCAATTGCTGCTGGGTTTCCTTGAGCTGGCTGATGTCGCGCACCACCACGACCAGGGCTGGCGTTGTGTCGAGGTCGAAAGGTTCGGCGGAGATCAGCCCGGTGAACACTTGGCCGTTGCTGCGGCGGAAGGGCATTTCCAGATTGCGAATGCTGCCGGCCTGCAAACGCTGCAGCAGGCTCGGACCAACGCCCTGGATGCCCCAGATGTTCAGTTCGGTTGCGCTGTGACCCACCACATCTGCAGCGCTCAGGCCGATTTGCTCTTCGAAGGCCTTGTTGACCTCCAGCAGGCAGCCGTCCATCAGGCGCGCGATCACCAGGATGTCCGGGCATTGGCGGAACACCGAGGCAAACTTCTGCTCCGAGAGGCGCAATGCCTCTTCGGTGCGCTTGGCTTCGCTGATGTCGATCATCAGCCCGCGCATCACCGGTTCGTGGCCGTGCTCGATCAGGCTGACGATGTCGCGTACCCAGAGGCAACGGCCATCGGCGGTGATCACGCGGTAATCGATGCAGTGGTCGCGGCCCGCCAGCACTTCATGATCGCAATAGGTCTGGGCGCGGATCAGGTCGGCGGGGTGGATGATGTTTCGCCAGAAGCCTGGGATCAACCAGTGGGAGAGGGGATAGCCCAACAGATCTTCCGCATGGGGCGAGACATAGCTGTAGGTGAAATCGCTGACTCGTGCTTCCCAGGCAATCGCCGACAGACTCTCCACCAGCCCGCGGTAATGGTATTCACTGCTGCGCAGTTCCTGTTCCAGCTCGACCCTGCGGGCGATCTCTGAGCTGAGCCGGCGGTTGATGCGGATGACCACGGCGAGTATGCCGGTAAAGAGCAGCAGCGCAGGCAGCCCGTAAAGCAGCAGGTCGGACCAGAGCTGGCGGTAATCGTGCACGTTGCCAACCCACTTTTGCTGGATCTCGCCGATTTCGGCAGGGTTCATGTCCGCCAGCACCTTGTCCAGGATGCTCACCAATATCTTGTTGTCTCGAGGAACGGCCATTGCCAGTTGATAGCGATAGGGTGTTTCTCCACTGACATAAAGCCCTTCGAGCTTGAGTTGGCGCAGGTTCCAGACACTGGACGCCAGGTCGCCCACCACCGCATCCACTTCATCGGTTGCCAGCGCTTGCAAGGCCGAACTGACGTTGGGCAAGGCCACCAGGTTCAAGTCGGGATGATGGTTGCGCAGCAGTTCGTGGGGGGCATAGTTCTCCACCACGGCGATTTTCAGTCCGTACAACTCTGTGAGATTGTGAGGCTGGGCGCCGCCACGATGGGCCAGGATGACGATCGGGAAGTCGAGGTAAGGTCGGGTAAATGCCAGGTAATTCTGGCGTTCGGGAGTGGACATGATGCCTGGCAACAGGTCGATCTTGCCCTGTGCGACCTGTTCCAGCACGGCGGTCCAACTGGCTGGCTCGATGGGAGTAAGCCTGACGGCCAACCGCTCACGGATGATGTCGACGTAATCGGCGGCCAGGCCTTGATAGCGGCCTTGGTCGTCGCGAAATTCAAACGGCGGCCATGAAGCATCGACACCCAGGCGCAGGTCGGGGTGGTCCTTGAGCCAACGGAGCTCTTCGTCGGTAAGCGTCAACGCGCCAGCTGTTGCGGTCCAGGTGATCAAGGACAGCAAAAGCGCGGCCGTCAGTCTGGGCATCAGTGTCTCGTCATGGCTTGGAAAGGATGTTTCGAGTGTAGACGGGCAATAGGGTGGGGGACACAGCTGGGGGGATTTATCTGCACATAACAAAACCCCCGGCAGGGCCGGGGGTTTGAAGGTCACTCGTCGAGGAAGGAGCGCAGATGCTCGCTTCGCGTCGGGTGGCGCAGTTTGCGCAACGCCTTGGCTTCGATCTGACGAATCCGCTCACGGGTGACATCGAACTGCTTACCAACCTCCTCGAGGGTGTGGTCGGTATTCATGTCGATACCAAAGCGCATGCGCAATACCTTGGCTTCACGTGCTGTGAGGCCGGAGAGTACTTCGCGAGTCGCTTCCTTGAGGCTCTCAACGGTGGCGACATCGATCGGAGACTGCATGGTGGAGTCTTCGATGAAGTCACCCAGATGGGAGTCTTCGTCATCACCGATCGGGGTTTCCATGGAGATCGGCTCTTTGGCGATCTTCAGTACCTTGCGGATCTTGTCCTCAGGCATTTCCATGCGTTCGCCCAGCTCTTCCGGAGTCGGTTCGCGACCCATTTCCTGCAACATCTGCCGGGAAATACGGTTGAGCTTGTTGATCGTCTCGATCATGTGCACCGGAATACGGATGGTGCGGGCCTGGTCGGCGATCGAGCGAGTGATCGCCTGACGGATCCACCAGGTGGCATAAGTCGAGAACTTGTAGCCGCGACGGTATTCGAACTTGTCCACCGCTTTCATCAGGCCGATGTTGCCTTCCTGGATCAGATCGAGGAATTGCAGGCCGCGGTTGGTGTACTTCTTGGCGATGGAGATCACCAGACGCAAGTTCGCTTCGACCATCTCTTTCTTCGCGCGGCGGGCCTTGGCCTCGCCGATCGACATGCGACGGTTGATGTCCTTGATCTCGGCGATGGTCAGGCCGGTTTCGGCCTCCAGCGCGCTCAGTTTCTGCTGGCAACGAATGATGTCCGGTTGCAGGCGACCAATGGCTTCAGCGTATTTGCTTTTGCCTTTGGCCAATGCGTCGGTCCAGCTTTCGTCGATTTCGTGGCCAGGGAACTGACGCAGGAAGTCGGCACGCGGCATGCGGGCATCACGCACGCAAAGTTGCATGATCGCGCGCTCTTGCTGACGCAGGCGATCCAGGGCACTGCGTACACGCTCCACCAGGCCTTCGAACTGCTTAGGCACCAGTTTGATCGGCATGAACAGCTCAGCCAGCGCCAACAGCTCGGCAATCGCCTGCTTGTTGTTGCGACCGTGCTTTTTCAGCGCCTTGCGGGTGATTTCCATCTGGTCGGCCACAGCGCCGAAACGCTGTGCAGCGATGACCGGATCCGGACCGCTTTCGGCCTCTTCCTCGTCGTCGCTGGCTTCGGCGTCGTCGTCATCGGTTTCGTCGTCGGCCTTGACGGCTTTCGCATCGATGGGCGGCGGCACTTCGGCGGCAGGCGGCGCAATGCCGTCGTCCGGGTCGATGTAACCACTCAGAACGTCGGACAGGCGGCCACCTTCGGTGGTGACGCGGGTGTACTCGGAGAGAATATGGTCAACCGTGCCAGGGAAGTGCGCGATTGCGCCCATCACTTCACGGATGCCTTCTTCAATACGCTTGGCGATTTCGATTTCGCCTTCACGTGTGAGGAGCTCTACCGTACCCATTTCACGCATGTACATGCGCACGGGGTCGGTGGTGCGACCAATGTCGGTCTCGACCGCTGCCAACGCTGCAGCCGCTTCTTCAGCGGCCGCCTCGTCGGTATCGGCGTCGGCCAGCATAAGGGCATCCTTATCTGGAGCAACCTCGAATACGTTGATCCCCATGTCGTTGATCATGCGGATGATGTCTTCCACCTGTTCCGGATCTGAAATATCCTCCGGCAGGTGGTCGTTGACCTCCGCGTAAGTCAGGTAGCCCTGCTCACGACCCAATAGGATCAACTCTTTGATACGAGACTGCTGTTGCGCTTTTCCGGACATAACACCCTATCCACTGAAGGTCTTGGCGGGCAAAAAACAAGCCGAGGATTATACCTGAGCTGTGACCTCACGCGCCAGTTGAGGTCGGGTTTGATGCGCAAACATTGCGGCTGAGTAAGTCGCGCAATTGGTTTTTCTCTTCGCTGGTCAACTCGCTCTGGCGAGCTTTTCGCAGAAGTTGTTCCAGATTTCGCTCGCGTTGGCGGGCGGACAAGCTAGTAATGGTGTCGAAAAACTGTTGTTCAAGGTTGTCTCCTTTAATCAGCCATTCCTTCTCGGCCAGGGCCTTTAACAGGCGTCCCTGCTCAGTGCCGTGCCACCGTGCAATCAACTGGAAAGAGTTTAGCTTGGGGTTCTTCTGCACGGCTTCAAGGAGTGCGATCAGCAATTGCGTATTGCTGTGGTCCTCGGCGGCGAAGTGTCCTGCGTCCTCGACTTTCTGAGCCAGTTGCGGGTGATGCAGCAAGGTGCGCAGAGCGGCCAGTGTCGGTGGTTCGACGGCGGCCGGCACGCGCGGGGCACGTGGCGCGTCGCGATCGCCGCGCTTGCCATTCTTGTCCCAGGGTTTTTTATCCCATTTCTTGCCACCGCTACCGGGTTTTTTCGGCGTCCATTCCTGCTGGGGGGCGTAATCCTGCTGGGGTTGATGATAGTCGGCGAAATCCGGCATCGCGTCGTAATCGATACCCGGGTCATACGCCGGCGGCGCTTCCTGGGGGGCGCTGTGCACCAGTTGATTGACCGCTTCGCTGTTGAGGCCGGTGATTTCGGTCAGGCGCTGGCGCATCAGTGTGCGCAGATTGGCGCCGGGCACCTTGTCGATCAGCGGTGCCGCGAGGGTGGCCATGTGGGCCTTGCCTTCGAGGGATCGCGGGTCGGATTCTTCGGTCAATTGCTGGAAAAAATAATCGGCCAAGGGTTGCGCATGCTGGTTGATCCGCGCCTTGAACGCGTCGGTGCCTTCGGAGCGCACCAGGGTATCCGGGTCTTCGCCCTCGGGCAGAAATAGAAAGCGTGCCCGGCGGCCGTCCTGCAGGCACGGCAAGGTGGCTTCCAGTGCGCGCCAGGCGGCGTTGCGACCGGCCTGGTCGCCGTCGAAGCAAAACAATACGTTGGGCACGACGCGAAACAGGCGCTTCATGTGCTCTTCGCTGGTGGCCGTGCCCAGGGTCGCGACAGCGTTGCGCAAGCCTTGCTGGGCCAGGGCGATCACGTCCATGTAGCCTTCGACGACAATGATCTCGTCGAGGTTGCGGTTGTTCTTGCGCGCTTCGTACAGGCCATAGAGCTCCTGGCCCTTATGGAATACCGGGGTTTCCGGGGAGTTCAGGTATTTGGGCTTGTCGTCGCCCAGTACCCGGCCACCGAACGCAATGATTCGCCCGCGCGAGTCACGGATCGGGAACATCACCCGGTCGCGGAAGCGGTCGTAGCGCTTGCCGGTTTCGGCATTCTCGATCAGCAGGCCGGCATCGATCATGGCGCGTTGCTGCAGCGTGTCGCTGCTCAGGTGCTTATAGAGATTGTCCCAGCCGGGCGGAGCGAAGCCGAGCCCGAAATCCCGGGCGATTTCGCCGGTCAGGCCGCGGCCCTTGAGATAATCGACCGCCGCCTTGCGTGACGGATGGCTTTTGAGGGCCTGGCGATAAAAGTCGGCGGCCGCGGCTAGCAGCGGATAGAGCGGCGAGTCGGTCGGTTGACGTGGTTTGTGCTGTCGACCGCTCTCCTCGCGGGGAATTTCCATGCCGGCGGCTTTGGCCAGTTCTTCGACGGCCTGGGGGAAGTCCAGGTTGTCGTGGTCCATGATGAAGCCGAGGGCGTTACCGCCAGCGCCGCAGCCGAAGCAGTAGTAGAACTGCTTGTCGGGGCTGACGCTGAAAGAGGGGGTTTTTTCTTTGTGGAACGGACAGCAGGCCGTGTAGTTCTTGCCCGCTTTCTTCATTTGCAGGCGAGAGCTGACCACGTCGACGATGTCGGTGCGGTTCAGGAGGTCGTCAATAAAGCTCTGGGGAATCAGCCCGGCCATGGCGTTCTCATCATCACTGCGCGAAATATGGACCCGAAATCAGCAGGCGTAACCGACGCTTGGTCTTGAGGCACGGTAATCGGTGGCTCGACCGGGTCGTCTGCATCATCGCTGTCGGGAAGTGTATCTGCCGATAATCCACTGACGTTAATAACTATCAGTATTCGACTGTTTGAATGTGTTGCGCTGAGTCCGGTAACGGCCGGTCAGGCCTCGGATAGCTCAATGAAGCGGGCACGCAAGCAGGTGCCTTGGGCTGATCGTCGTTAGAGGAATCAGGGGTGTGCTCGTCAGTAGCCTTGGTAGGCTCGTCAGAAGAGACGTGCACCGCTGGCAAAAAAGCCAGGTCTGACGTGGGTGAAGCAGGTTGTCGTGGTCGCGTCTGCGACTTTGACGGTGAAGCATCAAGCGTTATTCCGCAAATGCCATAAGCCCGGCTTGAGGGCCGGGCTTGGCAGAAGCTTGCTACGGACGTCTGTGTATTAGTACAGACGTACGGCGCGGCGCTGTTCGCGCTGAACTTTCTTGGCGTGACGCTTAACAGCGGCTGCTGCTTTACGCTTACGCTCAGAAGTCGGCTTCTCGTAGAATTCGCGGCTACGAACTTCAGCCAGAACACCGGCTTTTTCGCAGGAGCGCTTGAAACGACGCAGAGCTACGTCGAAGGGTTCGTTCTCTTTTACTTTGACGGCTGGCATCCAGAGCTACCTTCATTCATTACCGGGGTCAACATCCTCGCGGCAAAAGAGCACTTGAAGACGTCGGTTTTTAAGGGTTGCGGATGTTAACCCCTCATCGCTCGGAATGCAAAGCCTCTGATCGAAAACCGCTGGTCGGGGCACAACGCGGCGACTATTATGCGCGCCTTCGAATTCAGCCTCTACAAGGCGCAAACCCATGCTAGTACTGGGATTAGAAACCTCCTGCGACGAAACCGGCGTTGCACTCTACGACAGTGAGCGCGGCCTGCTGGCCGATGCGCTGTTCAGCCAGATCGACCTGCACCGCGCCTACGGTGGCGTGGTGCCCGAGCTCGCGTCCCGCGATCACGTCAAGCGCATGCTGCCCTTGATCCGCCAGGTACTGGCCGAGGCCGGCAGTGTGCCGACCGAGATCGATGCCATCGCCTACACCGCCGGGCCGGGCCTGGTGGGCGCGCTGCTGGTAGGTGCGTCTTGTGCCCAGGCGCTGGCGTTTGCCTGGGGCATCCCGGCCCTTGGCGTGCATCACATGGAAGGCCATCTGCTGGCACCGATGTTGGAGCCGCAGCCACCGCAATTTCCGTTCGTCGCTTTGTTGGTGTCGGGCGGTCATACGCAATTGGTTCGAGTCGATGGAATCGGCCAATACGCGCTATTGGGCGAAACCCTTGACGACGCCGCCGGCGAAGCTTTCGACAAAACCGCGAAAATGATGGGCCTCAATTACCCTGGCGGGCCGGAAATCGCGCGGCTTGCAGCTCAAGGCCTTGATGGACGTTTCGTGTTTCCGCGTCCGATGTGCGACCGGCCAGGCCTGGATTTCAGTTTCAGCGGCCTGAAAACCTTTGCCCTGAACACCTGGCAGCAATGCGTCAGGGCTGGGGACGACAGTGAGCAAGTCCGTTGCGACATCTCGCTGGCGTTCCAGCAGGCCGTGGTAGAGACTTTGACCATCAAGTGCAAGCGTGCCCTGAAGCAGGCCGGACTCAAGCGCCTGGTGATCGCCGGCGGCGTGAGTGCGAACAAGGCGTTGCGAGTATCGCTGGAGAAAATGCTCGGCGACATGAAGGGCGACGTTTACTACGCCAGGCCGGAGTTCTGCACCGATAACGGCGCGATGATTGCCTTTGCTGGCTGTCAGCGCCTGCAGGCCGGCCAGCATGAAAGCCTGGCAATCAGTGTCCAGGCTCGTTGGCCGATGGAGCAGTTGCCGCCGCTGTGAAGCGTCATTTAAAAATGCCGTTCGCGCCCGGCGAACAGGTCGCGTAGATTGCCCCGGTGGCGCCAGACGATCAGTGCAACGAGTGCGCTCATTGGCAACAACGCCGCCGGTTCCTGCCAGGCCAGTAGCGGCAGGGTCAGCGGTGTGGCGATCAGCGCGGCCAGTGAGCTGGTGCGGGTCAGGTAGAACGTCAGCAGCCAGGCGCAGATCGCCAGCAGGGCGGCGGGCGGATACAGGCCCAGCAGCATGCCGGCAGCGGTGGCGACACCCTTGCCGCCGCGAAAGCGAAAGTAAACTGGAAACAGATGACCGATGACTGCGCAGACGCCGATCCAGGCCTGTTGCTGCAACGAGAGCCCTGCAAGGCTGGCGATCAATACCGGGAAAAGGCCTTTGCAGAGGTCACCAAGCAGGGTCAGGACGGCGAGTTTGCGTCCGGCCAGGCGCAGCATGTTGGTGGCGCCGGCATTGCCTGAGCCACTCATTCGCGGATCCGGGCGACCGGTCAGGCGGCTGAGCAAAATGGCAAAGGACAGCGAGCCGAGCAGGTAGGCGAGAATCGCCAGTAACCAAAACATGCTAACTATTCCGGGCGAGGACGCCCTGATTCTAACGGCGCATTGCGCCCTTGTCGTGCTGCGGAGAAGAGTGCTTGGACAGAGTGTTTATCGAGGGCCTGGAAGTCGACACGGTAATCGGTGCCTACGACTGGGAACGAGGCATCCGACAGTGTCTGCGGCTTGATCTGAGTTTCGCTTGGGACAACCGTCCGGCCGCCGCAGGCGATGACCTGACCCTGGCGCTTGACTACGCCAGCGTATCGTCGCGCATCCAGTCGTTTGCCGAGCAGGCGCAGTTCCAGTTGGTCGAAACCTTCGCCGAGCGACTCGCCCAAGAGTTGATGGACGAGTTCGAGATCACCTGGCTGCGTCTGAAAGTGACCAAGCCCGGTGCTGTGCCGGCGGCCAGCGGTGTTGGCGTGGAGATCGAGCGCGGATGTCGCTGACTCAGGTTTTTCTCGGGCTCGGCAGCAATATCGAGCGCGAAACCCATTTGTGCGCCGGTCTTGAAGCCCTGGCTGGCTTCCTGGTGGACATGCGCTGTTCGGCCGTGTTCGAGAGCCAGCCAGTGGGGATCAAGAGCGGGCCGTTCTTCAACTTCGTCGTGTCGGCCTTCACGGATCTGCCGCTGATGGAGCTGGATCGTCGCCTCAAGTTCATCGAGGCGGACAATGGTCGTTATGCACCGGATCGCAAGGGGCTGCCGCTGGATATCGACGTGCTGTTGTATGGCGAGCGGGTCGGTAACTTCGACGGACTGATCCTGCCGCGCGCCGAGATCCTCAAGAACGCCTTTGTTCTGTGGCCTTTGTCGTTGATCGCGCCGGATCGGATTCATCCTGGCGTAGGCAAGAGCTTCGCTACCTTGTGGGATGAGTCGCAGATTGACCAGGTGCTGGCGCCGGTGGCGTTTGAGTGGCGAGGCCAGCCGCTCACGCCGTCCAGCCTGTTGTGAGGCGCCTGCCGTCATCGCGAGCAAGCTCGCTCCCACAGTGGACTTCAGTCGAACACAAGACGTGTGTCCACTGGGAATCAATGTGGGAGCGAGCTTGCTCGCGATGACGACGGCACATCCACTGCAAATGCCAAGCTGACGCGAAGCCCCCGTCAGCTCGCCGCTTCCTTGTAGGCCTTTAATGCCTTGAGCCGCTCGCGCTTGATCGCCTCGCCCAGTTCCGGACCTTTGAAGCCTTTTTCCAGTAAGGGCTGTACTGCCACCCCCCGAGCCGCTGCTGCCGCGCCGCGCAGATACTCGGCCTGTGGATAACTTCTGTCTTCAAGCCCCTTGCGGCCCCGCGCGTCCATCTCACAGGCTGCGATGAATTCCTCGAAGCGCTGAGGTCGGCGGTACACATCAAAACTCTGCAACAGCTCAAGCAAGGTAGAAGCCTTCAGCTCAAGCGCGCGATGACCATGGGTGTGGTATTGGCCGACCAGTAGTGCCAACTCCTGACAGTCGCGGGGCGCCTTGAAGCGCTCGTTGACCGCTTTGATCAGCTTCAAACCCGTGTGCTCATGGGCGATGTGTCGCGGCCATTTGTGTTCGGGTGTGAGGCCTTTCCCCAAGTCGTGTAACAGGCACGCCCAGCGAACTGTCAGGGGCTGCCGGTGCAGTGCTGCCTGTTCCAGCACGCTCAGGGTGTGCAGGCCAGTGTCGATTTCCGGGTGATGGGCTTCAGGCTGCGGCACGCCAAACAGTGCGTCGACCTCGGGCATCAAGACCTTGAGGGCGGCGCAGTCGCGCAGGACCTGAATAAAGACTTGCGGCTGGTTTTCCATGAGGGCGCGGGAAATTTCCTTCCAGCTGCGCTCGGCGGTCAACGCTTCCAGTTCGCCGGAATCACTGAGCTGACGCATCAGCTCAAGGGTTTCGTCAGCCACCTTGAAGCCCAGGGGAGCATAGCGTGCGGCGAAACGGGCAACCCGCAGGACTCGGAGGGGATCTTCGGCAAATGCGGGGGAAACATGGCGAAGAATACGGGCTTCGAGGTCGCACTGGCCGTGGTACGGATCAGTGAGATGGCCGTTGTCGTCTTCAGCCATGGCGTTGATCGTAAGGTCTCTGCGGATCAGGTCTTGTTCGAGGGTCACTTCAGGGTTGGCGTGGAAAACGAAGCCGCCATAGCCTCGGCCGCTTTTGCGTTCGGTGCGGGCGAGGGCGTATTCCTCACCGGTCTTGGGGTCGAGGAACACGGGGAAGTCAGCCCCCACGGGGCGAAATCCCTTGGCAAGCATTTCCTCGGCGGTGGCACCCACCACAACCCGATCAACGTCAGTGACGGGGATGCCCAGCAGGCGATCGCGAACGGCGCCGCCGACTTTATAGATCTGCATAAAAAACCTCCGTTGGTCCGACAGGATAACCTTTGCGCCGGACGTTCGGAGGTGAAAACGGGATCAAAGATGAATGACGGCCAGGTCCAGGCGGCCATAGTCTCCTTCGGTTTGCTCGGTTCGGGGCGGTACGTGATGAGTCTTCATCACTTGGTCGCCCTGCAGGGTCTCCAGATGGATGTCGAACCCCCAGAGACGGTGCAAGTGCTTGAGCACTTCATCGGTGGAGTCACCCAGCGGTTTGCGGTCGTGCGCCTGATGGCGCAGGGTCAGCGAGCGATCTCCCCGGCGATCGATACTGTAGATTTGCACGTTGGGTTCGCGATTGCCCAGGTTGTATTGCGCTGCCAGGGTTTCGCGGATGATGCGATAACCGCCTTCGTCATGGATGGCCGGTACCAACAGGTCATCTTTCTGGTCGTCATCCAGGATGCTGAACAGTTTCAGGTCGCGGATCACCTTGGGTGAGAGGTACTGCAGGATAAAGCTCTCGTCCTTGAAGCTGCTCATGGCGAATTTGATGGCGGAGAGCCAGTCCGAGCCCGCGATATCCGGGAACCAGCGGCGATCCTCTTCGGTGGGGTGTTCGCACATGCGGCGGATGTCGCGGTACATGGCAAAGCCCAGCGCGTAAGGGTTGATCCCGCTGTAGTACGGGCTGTCGAAGCCGGGCTGGAACACCACGCTGGTATGGGACGTCAGGAACTCCATCATGAAGCCGTCGGTGACCAGGCCCTCGTCGTACAGGTCGTTCATCAGCGTGTAATGCCAGAACGTGGCCCACCCCTCGTTCATGACCTGGGTCTGGCGCTGTGGATAGAAATACTGGGCGATCTTGCGCACGATGCGCACGATTTCCCGCTGCCATGGCTCCAGCAACGGCGCATGTTTTTCAATGAAATAGAGGATGTTTTCCTGCGGTTCGGCAGGGAAGCGCGCGTTGTCTTTTTCGCTGTACTTGTCAGCGCCTTTGGGAATGGTGCGCCACAAGTCGTTGATTTGCTTTTGCAGGTGTTCTTCACGATCTTTTTGGCGACGGCGCTCTTCTTCGGCTGAAATCGGATACGGTCGTTTGTAACGGTCCACGCCGTAGTTCATCAAGGCGTGGCAGGAATCCAGCAGATCCTCCACCGCGTCGATGCCATGGCGCTCCTCGCATTGCATGATGTACTGCTTGGCGAACACCAGGTAATCAATGATCGAGCTGGCATCGGTCCAGGTGCGGAACAGGTAGTTGCCCTTGAAGAAGCTGTTGTGGCCGTAGCAGGCATGCGCCACCACCAAGGCCTGCATGCAGATGGTGTTTTCTTCCATCAGGTAGGCAATGCACGGGTCGGAGTTGATCACGATCTCGTAGGCCAGCCCCATCTGGCCGCGGCTGTAGGATTTCTCAGTGCTGAGGAAGTGTTTGCCGTAGGACCAGTGGTGATAACCCAGCGGCATGCCGACCGACGCGTAGGCGTCCATCATTTGCTCGGCGGTGATCACCTCGATCTGGTTCGGGTACGTGTCCAGGGCATAACGGTCCGCGATACGGCTGATTTCGCGGTCGTAGGCCTGGATCAGCTCGAACGTCCATTCGGAGCCGGTGGAAATGGGCTGGCGCTTCTGCTCTTTTTTGGCGGTCATGTCACTAACCTGCGCTGGAAGAGTTCACGGAAGACCGGGTAGATATCCCCGGCCGAGACCAGTTGCTGCTGAGCAAATGTGTCGGAAAAAGCTTCGGCAATGCGTTCATATTCGTACCACAACGCCTGATGTTCCCGTGGAGTAATTTCCACGTAGGTGTAGTACTGGACGAACGGCATGATCTGGTTGATCAGGATGTCACGGCAAATCGGCGAGTCGTCGTTCCAGTTGTCACCGTCGGACGCCTGGGCTGCGTAGATGTTCCATTCATTGGCCGGATAGCGCTCGGCCATGATTTCCTGCATTAGTTTCAGGGCGCTGGAAACGATGGTGCCGCCGGTTTCCCTGGAGTAGAAAAACTCTTCCTCGTCCACCTCCCGGGCGCTGGTGTGGTGGCGGATGAACACCACGTCGATCTTGTCGTAGTTCCGCTTGAGGAACAGGTACAGCAGGATGAAAAAGCGCTTGGCGATGTCCTTGGTTGCCTGGGTCATGGAGCCGGACACGTCCATCAGGCAGAACATCACGGCCTTGGAGCTAGGATTGGGCTGCTTCACCAGCAAGTTGTACTTGAGGTCGAAAGTATCGAGGAACGGTACGCGATGGATGCGTGCGCTGAGTTTCTCGATTTCCGCTTCCAGGTCTTGAATATCGCCGAAATTGTCGGGTTCTTCGCGTTTTAGGCGAGCCAACTCTTCCTTGGCTTCCCGCAGCTTGGCCCGGCTGCTGCCGGACAGGGCAATACGCCGGGCATGGGCCGAGCGAAGTGTACGAATGATATTGATGCGTGAAGGGTTGCCTTCGTTGCTGATACCGGCGCGCACGGTCTTGAAGGTGTCGGTGCCGGTCAGGTTGCGCTTGACCAGGTTCGGCAGCTCCAGGTCCTCGAACATGAACTCCAGGAATTCCTCCTGGGTGATCTGGAACACGAACTCGTCCATGCCCTCGCCGGAGTTACCGGCCTTCCCGGGCCCCTTGCCGCCGCCACCACCCTGCGGACGAGGGATGTGCTCGCCGCTGGTGAATTCCTTGTTGCCGGGATGCACCACGGTCTGCTTGCCACCGCGGCCATGGTGAAGCACCGGCTCGTCGATGTCGCGGCCGGGAATGCTGATTTGTTCGCCATGTTCCATGTCGGTAATGGAACGCCGGCTGACCGCCTCTTCGACGGCCTTCTTGATATGGTCACGGTAACGCCGCAGAAAGCGCTGGCGGTTCACCGTGCTCTTGTTCTTGCCATTAAGGCGTCGGTCGATCACATAGCTCATAGGCCCCTCCGGGGGAGCTTCAAGTCGTAAGCCTCAGGCGGCAAGGGAATAGCGCCGAGCCATGGGCTCAACGCTGTTCCCTCGCAGCTTGTTGCTAGAAGCTTGCCGCTGCTTATTGCGATTTGCGGACCCGCAGGTACCACTCGGAGAGCAGCCGTACCTGTTTGTCGGTGTAGCCACGTTCGACCATGCGTGTGACGAAGTCGTTGTGTTTTTGCTGGTCCTCCTTGCTGGCCTTGGCGTTGAAGCTGATGACGGGCAGCAGGTCTTCGGTGTTGGAGAACATTTTCTTCTCGATCACCACCCGCAGCTTTTCATAGCTGAGCCAGGTTGGGTTCTTGCCGTTGTTGTTGGCCCGGGCGCGGAGCACGAAGTTGACGATTTCGTTGCGGAAATCCTTCGGATTGCTGATGCCAGCCGGTTTCTCGATTTTTTCCAGTTCCTCGTTCAGCGCCACGCGGTTGAGGATTTCGCCGGTTTCCGGGTCACGGTATTCCTGGTCCTGAATCCAGAAGTCCGCGTACAGCACGTAACGGTCGAAGATGTTCTGGCCGTACTCGCTGTAGGACTCCAGGTAGGCGGTCTGGATTTCCTTGCCGATGAATTCGATATAGCGCGGGGCCAGGTATTCCTTGAGGAATCGCAGATAGCGTTCGCGGGTTTCCGCCTGGAACTGTTCCTGCTCGATCTGTTGTTCCAGCACATACAACAGATGAACCGGGTTGGCCGCGATCTCATGGGGGTCGAAGTTGAAGACTTTGGAAAGAATCTTGAACGCGAAACGAGTGGACAGTCCGTTCATGCCTTCATCGACCCCCGCGTTGTCGCGGTATTCCTGGATCGACTTGGCCTTGGGATCGGTGTCCTTGAGGTTTTCACCGTCATACACGCGCATCTTCGAATAGATGTTGGAGTTTTCCGGCTCCTTGAGGCGCGATAGCACGGTGAACTGGGCGAGCATCTTCAGCGTGTCGGGCGCGCAGTGGGCCTTGGCCAGCGAGCTGTTGAACAAGAGCTTGTCGTAGATCTTCACCTCGTCGGTGACGCGCAGGCAGTACGGTACCTTGACGATATAGATCCGGTCGATGAACGCTTCGTTGTTCTTGTTGTTGCGGAAGGTGTGCCATTCCGATTCGTTGGAGTGGGCCAGCAGGATCCCGGTGAACGGAATCGCCCCAAGGCCCTCGGTGCTGTTGTAGTTACCCTCCTGGGTTGCCGTCAGCAACGGGTGCAACACTTTGATGGGGGCCTTGAACATCTCGACGAATTCCATCAGGCCCTGGTTGGCCCGGCACAGTGCACCTGAATAGCTATAGGCGTCGGCGTCGTTCTGGGGGAATTCTTCCAGTTTGCGGATATCGACTTTACCCACCAGGGCCGAAATGTCCTGGTTGTTTTCGTCGCCCGGTTCGGTCTTGGCCACGGCGATCTGGTTGAGGATCGATGGGTAGAGCTTGACCACCCGGAACTGACTGATGTCACCGCCGAACTCGGCCAGGCGCTTGGTGGCCCATGGCGACATGATGGTGTTGAGGTAGCGGCGCGGAATGCCGAAGTCCTCTTCGAGGATCGCGCCGTCCTCGGTGGCGTTGAACAGCCCCAGGGGCGATTCGAATACCGGCGAGCCCTTGATGGCATAGAAGGGCACTTTTTCGATCAGTTGCTTGAGTTTTTCGGCCAGGGACGATTTACCGCCACCTACGGGGCCGAGCAGATAGAGGATTTGTTTCTTCTCTTCCAGGCCTTGGGCGGCATGGCGGAAATAGGACACGATCTGTTCGATGCATTCCTCCATCCCATGGAAGTCTGCAAAGGCCGGATAGCGACGGATTACCTTGTTGGAGAAAATCCGCGAAAGCCTCGAGTTGGCCGAGGTATCCAGCAGCTCCGGTTCTCCGATTGCCAGCAACAGACGCTCCGCAGCCGATGCATAGGCACTGCGGTCCTGCTTGCAGAGTTCGAGGTATTCCTGCAGCGAGTATTCCTCCTGCCGCGTGGACTCGAAACGTTGCTGGAAGTGGCTAAAAATACTCATGACGTCACCTCGCTCGATACGTGGAGCCGGTGGCGGATCAATCAGTCGATGCTGGTCGGCCGCTGGGAACCCAGCTGCCGCTTACCCCCCCAGAATGCTTCCAGGAACACAGGCTCCTGAACGCTTACTCCCGATGACCCGTGCGCCGGTGTACCGGCTCTCCCCTGTTTTGGATGGCCTGTGGCTAAGGATAGTTCGGAATCGGAGAGGTAAAGGTGGAATGCGTAATTAGTTATGGCAGACCGTTCGTCTGCCAACGCCCAAGCCCACGGTTCACGCGGGCTCGGGCGGCGTAAAAAATTATTCCTGAGTGCCTTGCGCGGTTTCCTCCGGATAAGTCATGCGCCACAGCTCAAACCCGCCATCCAGGCTGTAGACGTCAGTGAAGCCCTGGCTGACCAGGTAGGCGGCTGCGCTCTGGCTGGAGTTGCCGTGATAGCAGACCACGACGGTCGGTGCGTCGAGGTCGGCGGCGCGGATGAAGTCGGCGATGGAATGGTTATCCAGGTGGGTGGAGCCGCTGATATGCAGGGCGGCAAATGTGGCTGGGTCGCGGACATCGACAATGACCGCGCCTTGCTCGCGCAGGGCCTGGGCCTTGTCCGGGGGGATACGTTTGAATTCGGTCATGTGGGACTCCTGTAGCTTGAAAGCGCAGTGCCGGTCAAACGGCGGTGCCGGCCGACAATGATGCGGTGCTCGGGTGGTGATGGGATTTGGCGTGCCCCTGTTCATCGCAATCGCAACGCAGTCGCTCGCCGGTGTCGACGTTCATCAGCGTCATCGCGCTGCCCCAGACACAGCCGGTATCGAGGGCGAAAACCCCGGGTTCGTCGCATTGACCTTCCAGCGCCGCCCAGTGACCGAAGATGATTTTCAGGTTACGGGTCTTGCGTTCCTTGTGCTTGAACCAGGGGGCATAGCCAGGCGGAGCCGTCTCGATGCCTTCCTTGCTCTTGAGATCAAGCTTGCCGTCGCGGGTACAGAAGCGCATGCGGGTGAAATAGTTGGTGATGACTCGAAGGCGCGCGGCGCCGGTGAGGTCATTGTCCCATTTGACCGGGTCGTTGCCGTACATACCGTCCAGATAGGGGCCGAACAAGTTATCGTCGCGTAATGCCTGTTCAACCTCGCCGGCACATTTGAGTGCCTTGTTCAGGGACCATTGGGGCGGGACACCAGCATGCACCAGCGCCAGGTTACGTTGCTCGTCATAGTGCATGAGTTTTTGCTGGCGCAGCCATTCCAGCAGTTCAACGCAATCAGGGGCGTTGAGGATTTCGCTCAGGGTATCGGATTTTTTCAGGCGCTCGATGTTCTGCCAGACGGCCAGCAGGTGCAGATCGTGGTTGCCGAGCACGCAGACCAGCGACTGGCGGATGCCATGGAGAAAACGCAAGGTCTCAAGCGATTGCGGGCCACGGTTGACCAGGTCACCCACCAGCCACAGTGTGTCTTTCTGCGGATCGAAGGCGACCCGTTCCAGCAGGCACTTGAGTGGATCGAGGCAGCCTTGCAGGTCGCCGACCGCATACGTGGCCATCAGTGCAAGGCTCCGGGCACCGCGAGGCGAAAGGGCTTGATGACGGCATCGAAGCGTTTGCCGTCCTCGGCCAGCATTTGATAGGTGCCCTGCATGGTGCCGACCTTGGTCGTCATCACGGTGCCGCTGCTATAGCTGTGGCTTTTACCGGCCTCGATCAAGGGTTGCTGACCGACGACCCCTTCACCGCGTACCTCTTCGACATGCCCATCGCCGTCGGTGATGACCCAGTGCCGTGACAGCAGCCTGGCTGGCAAAGAGCCGTTATTGCGCACGGTAATGTTGTAGGCGAAGGCAAAACGGTTATGTTCGGGTTGCGACTGTTCTGCCAGAAAGCGGGTGGTGACGCTGACGTCGACCTGATAACGAGGATCAGACATGCAAGAAGGCCTTAGAAGCGAAGCGGGACGCGGGCGTAGCTGACGCAGTCAGTCTAGGCCAAGTATCGGGTAGTAAACCAGAGTAGCGTCCTACCCGATAGGGACCATCGTCCGTCAGCTGGCGTCGGCTTGCGGCGCGGCCTGTTCGCTGAGCTTGTCGGCCAGGCGCACGAAAGCCGCCAGGTCCAACTGTTCGGGACGCAGGCTACCGTCGACGCCAGTGGCTTCGATTTCGGCGCTGCTGAGCAGTAACTTCAAGGTGTTGCGCAGGGTCTTTCGACGTTGGTTGAACGCCTCGCGTACCACGCGCTCCAGCAGCCGATGATCCTTGGCCGGGTGCGGGAGGACCGCATGGGGCACCAGGCGGACGATGGCTGAATCGACTTTCGGCGGTGGGTTGAACGCCCCGGGGCCGACGTTGAACAGGTGTTCGACCCGGCAATGGTACTGAACCATGATCGACAGGCGACCCCAGTCACCACCGCCAGGGCCGGCGGCAAGACGCTCTACCACTTCTTTCTGCAGCATGAAATGCATGTCGCGGATCAGCTCTGCGTTGCTCAGCAGGTGGAAGATCAGGGGCGTGGAGATGTTGTACGGCAGGTTCCCGACCACCCGCAGGCTGTTCGGCGCGGCGTCCAGGCTGTTGAAGTCGAACTTCAGTGCGTCGCCCTGGTGCAGGTTGAAATTGCTCTTGCCGGCGAATTGCTGGTTGAGGATCGGGACCAGATCCTTGTCCAGTTCCACTACGTCCAGTTGCGCGCCGCTGTCGAGCAGGCCCTCGGTCAGGGCGCCCTGGCCCGGGCCGATTTCCAGCAAGCGATCAGTGGGCTTGGCATTGATGGAGCGCAGGATGTGATCGATCACGCCAGGGTCATGCAGGAAGTTCTGGCCGAAGCGCTTGCGCGCGCGGTGTTGGTATTGTTCGGTCATAAATGGGTCTCGGCCATCTGGTAGGCGGTTTCCAGCGCGACTTGCAGGCTGCCGGTATCAATTTTCCCGCTGCCGGCCAGGTCCAGGGCGGTGCCATGGTCCACTGAGGTACGGATGATCGGCAGGCCCAACGTGATGTTGACGGCCGCACCGAAGCCTTTGTACTTCAGCACGGGCAGGCCCTGGTCGTGGTACATCGCCAGCACTGCGTCGCAGTGCTCCAGATATTTGGGGGTAAACAGAGTGTCGGCAGGCAGCGGGCCACGCAGGTCCATGCCCTCGCTGCGCAAGCGCTCCAATGTGGGTTCTATGATGTCGATTTCTTCGCGGCCCAGGTGACCGCTTTCACCGGCATGGGGATTGAGCCCGCACACGAGGATACGGGGCCGGGCGATGCCGAACTTTTCCTGCAGGTCGGCATGCAGGATCCGTGTGACCCGCTCCAGGCGTTCCGGGGTGATGGCGTCGGCGATGTCCCGCAAGGGCAGGTGAGTGGTCACCAGGGCCACGCGCAGGCCGCGAGTGGCGAGCATCATCACCACTTGCGCGGTGTGGGTCAGGTCTGCCAGGAACTCGGTATGTCCAGAGAAGGCAATCCCCGACTCATTGATCACGCCCTTGTGCACCGGTGCGGTAATCATCCCTGCGAAAGCCCCGTCCAGGCAGCCCTGGCCGGCCCGGGTCAGGGTCTCGAGGACGAACGCCGCGTTGGCCTTGTCCAATTGCCCGGTGACGACCGGGGCGCCCAAAGGCGTATCCCAGACATACAGGCTGTTGGCGGGCGCCGGGACGTCCGGCCAGGCGCTCGGCGACACAGGCAACAAGTCGACGACCACCCCCAGCTGCGCGGCCCGCTCAAGGAGCAGGTCGCGGCTGGTGATGGCAATCAGAGGATGTGGCTGGGGTTGCGAGGCGAGCAGCAGGCACAGGTCGGGACCAATGCCAGCGGGCTCGCCGGGGGTCAGCGCGAAACGCTTGGGTTTCACTGCGCTGCCTGGTCTGCACCAGGGAGTTTGATTTCTACGTAGGCTTCGTCGCGAATCTGACGCAGCCAGGTTTGCAGCTCTTCGTCGTATTTGCGGTTACGCAGTACCGTCATCGCCTGTTGTTCGCGAGCCTGGGTGGTGCTGTCGGTGGCACGACGGCCAAGGACTTCCAGTACGTGCCAGCCATAAGGGCTCTTGAACGGCTTGGACAGCTGGCCTTGCGGCGTGCTGGCCATGACCTGGCGGAACTCGGGTACCAGTGCGTTCGGATCAACCCAATTCAGGTCACCACCGTTGAGTGCCGAGCCCGGGTCTTCCGAGAAGCTCTTGGCCAGTTCGGCGAAATCTTCGCCCGCTTCGATGCGGTCGTAGAGTTTCTCGGCCAGGCGCTTGGTTTCAGCTTCGCTGCGGATTTCGCTGGGCTTGATCAGGATGTGGCGAACATGCACTTCATCGCGCACCTGGGTGCCGCCACCGCGTTTTTCCAGCACTTTCAGGATAATAAAGCCGCCTGGGGTGCGTGCTGGCTGGGTGATGTCGCCCACGGCCATGGCGCTCAGTTCACGGTCGAACGGAGGCGGCAGTTGAGCGGGCTTGCGCCAGCCCATGTCGCCGCCTTCCAGGGCGTTGTCGCTGCCCGACTTGGCAATGGCCATCTGGCCGAAATCAGCGCCTTGCTTGAGCTGCTGGTACACATCCATTGCCTGGCGATAAGCGCTCTGGATGGCTTCGGAGTTGGCGCTTTCCGGAGTAGGAATCAGGATGTTCGCCAGGTGCAGTTCTTCGGAAAGCTGCATCTTGCCCAGGTCGGAGGCGAGGAAGTTCTTCACTTCCTGCTCGGACACCTGGATGCGCTCGGCGACACGGCGCTGGCGCACACGGCTGATGACCATCTCACGGCGGATCTGGTCACGGGCGTCCTCGTAGGAGAGGCCGTCATGAGCCAGGGCGGCGCGGAACTGGTCGATGGTCATGTTGTTGCGCTGGGCAATGGTGCCGACGGCCTGGTTCAGTTCCTCATCGGTGATGCGAATGCCGGAGCGTTCGCCGATCTGCAATTGCAGGTTTTCGACGATCAGGCGTTCGAGCACTTGCTGGTCCAGTACACCCGGCGGCGGCAGGCCACCGCCGCGCTTGGCGATGGTTTGCTGCACCTCATGGACGCGCTGATCCAGCTGGCTCTGCATGACCACGTCGTTGTCGACAATGGCCACCACTTTATCGATGGACTGTACCGCGGCGTTGGCCGCAGTACCCAGGAACAGCGCGCCCAGCATCAGCGGGCGCAGACAATCAGAAAGCTTGATCTTCACGTTCACGATAACCTTGGATGCCTTTGTCGAGGAAGCTCTCTACCTTGGCGCCGGTGAGGCCGCCGAGTCCCTTCAGAACAATTTGGAGGAAGACGCCGTGGTCGCCTTTTTCGTTTTCCGGGGCGGCTTGACTGAACTCTTCATAGTCGACCCAGTAACGGTTGATCAGGCGCAGTTTCCAGCAGCAGTTGTCGTATTCGAAACCACCGAAGGCTTCCAGGGTACGGTTGCGGTTGTAGTCATACTGCCAGCGGCTGATCACGTTCCACTGCGGCACGATCGGCCAGATGACCGAGAAGTCGTGCTGTTTGATCTTGTAGTAGTCCTTCACGTAGCCAGGAGTACCCGGCGTGCCGTAATCGCCACCACCCACGGACCACTGGCCGGTGGTCTGGTCGTAGCGGACCTGGTCGTTGCGATAACGATACCCGGCGTTGATAACCTTGTTCGGGTTGTCCTCTGGCTGGTAGTGGAACATCGCACTGCCCGAGCGAGGGCTGTGGCTGTCCGGGTCCCAGTTGTAGTCGGCCGTGGTGCGCCAATCGCGGTTCCAGCGGTATTCGTATTCCAGCGCGTACGGCGAAACGTTCGACTGCGCGTCTTCGCGAGTCTTGAAGTCGATGCCTGGCAGTTGGACTTCGCGATCCTTGAAATACAGGGCCTGACCAACGCTGATGCGTTGGCGTTCGAAGCCGTTTTCTTCGATCCAACGGCTGGTCACGCCCAGCGACAGCTTGTTCTCATCGCCGACACGGTCGGAACCGGTGAAGCGGTTATCCCGGAAGAGCGAGGAATAGTTGAAGGTACTTTCACTGGTATCGAAGACTGGAATGTCGCTCTGGTCTTTCTCCGGTACATAGAGATAGTACAGGCGCGGCTCCAGCGTCTGGCGGTAGTTCTTGCCGAACCACTGGGTGTCTCGGTCGAAATACAGGCCGCTGTCGATGCTGGCGATTGGCACGCCACGGCTCTGATTTCGGCTGTAAGTGCCGTTCAGGCGGTCGCCTTCAGCGCCCTGGGTGGCGATGTCGGCCTTGCCCTGATTGTCAAGATCCAGGTCGTACTGGGTGTACTGGTATTTGAGCGACGGCTTGATAAAGCCATAGCTCGCACTCATCGGCAGGCTGACCACGGGCGCCAGGTTAATACGGTCACCGGTGGCGCGGGCTAGGCCGCGGACATTGGTGTCGAGGAAAGGCTCGGAGTTATTGTTTTCATCCGTGTAATTCCCGTTCCTCAAATCCCGATCAAACCGGACAAACTCGGTGTTATAGGCGAAATCCAAACCGCCCGGATGTTGCGGCAGCGCACCATTGAAGGTGATCTGTGGCAAGCGATCATAAGGCGTGATGTTCGAAATCGTGGCCATTTGATAGGCCTGGGCGTTCAGGCGTGCAACGTACGTGTCGCCACGATAACTGACCGCACCCTGCTGGTTCACATACTCCTTGGACTCGACACCGATCTGGTCGGTCTGCAGGTCCTGGAAGTAGTAGGGATCGCTGATCTTGGTGTAATCAACTTCCGTGAACACTCGCGAATCGAAGCCGCCCTTGTGCTGCCAGTTGTACATGTAGCGGGTCTTGCTGTAGTCGGTCTGACCACTGCGCTCATCGTCTTCATCATTGAGGTACGCGGCGCCGAACTGACCTTCGCTGGACTTGGTCAGGTAGCGGAACTCGCCTTCCATCAACATGCCGCGCTTGCTCATGTAGCGCGGGTACAACGTGGCGTCGTAGTTGGGCGCCAGGTTGAAGTAGTACGGGGTGACCAGCAAGAAGCCGGTGTCGCTGCCGCTGCCGATGGTCGGCGGCAGGAAGCCGGACTGGCGACGGTCGTCGATCGGGAAATAGATGTACGGTGTGTACAGGACTGGAATGTCCTTGACCCGCAGCGTCACGTTGGTCGCGGTACCGAAGCCGGTGGCCGGGTTCAGGGTGATGTTGTTGCCCTTGAGCGTCCAGGCGTTGCTGTTCGGTTCGCACGTGGTGTACGTACCGTCCTTGAGACGGATGATCGCGTTCTCGGCACGCTTGGCGTACAGCGCGTTACCGCGGATGCGCGACTTGTGCATCACGTATTCGGCGTTGTCGACCTTGGCTTCGCCAGTGTCCAGCTGTACATCGGCGTGGTCGCCGACGATCAGAGCACCGTTGTCGCGAACCCGCACGTTGCCGTTCAGCTCGCCACGGTTTTCGGCCTGGTACAGGCTGGCCTCGTCGGCCTCGACCTGCATGCTGCCTTGACGCATGACCACGTCACCGGCCAGGGTCGCCACCTGCTGCTCCTGCTCGTAGCGCGAAGCCTTGGCACCGAGGAAAGTCGGCGCGTCGCTTTTAGCCGTCTTGTCATTCATGCCAGGACGGGGCGGCTCGATATAGGCACCCGAGCAGTAAGGACCGGTTTCAGCCAATTGCGCAGGCGTGAGGTTCTCGCGTGGAACCCAGTCCAGGTGACTGTAGTCTGCACTGCGTGACTTCAGGCCGCGGCCCTTGGCTTCGGTGACCAGGATCGGCTTGGCGCCGACTTGTTCACCCGAACCGGCTTCGGCTGGAGCGTCGCCGCTGTCGGCGACCGCGCTACCGTCATGCACTGGACGCGGCGGCAATGCAGCGGCCGGCGACTTGGGTGAGCAGTCCCAGGCACCCGAAGCGGAGACGGAGCAGTCATACTGCTGCGCCGCGACGACGAATGAAGAGGCCAGGGGTTGCAGGGCCAGCAGACTGCCGGTGACCAGCAACGGAAATTTTTTACGAAACGCGGGGGATTTCAATGCCATCTTATTAGTCCGGGCTTCCTGCGTGCCATCTGCCCGCGGTGTGGGCCGCACGCCTCTCGATGGTCTGAAAAAGATGCTGGATAATAAAGCATGACCCGCTTGACGGCTAGCGCCGTCGGAGACCCTTGCAATGCCCGACCAAGATGTACGCTTGCAACACCTGAAAGTTTGGCTCGATGAACAGCTGCCGATCCTCTTTACTCAACAGGGCTGGGGCGCCGTACCCCCGGCCACGTTGACCGCGGCCAGCAGTGACGCGAGCTTCCGTCGCTATTTCCGCTGGGAAGGCGAGGGCCGGAGTTTCATCGTGATGGATGCGCCACCGCCCCAGGAAAACTGCAAACCTTTCGTGGATATCGCTTTTTTGCTGGCGAAATCCGGCATCAATGTGCCAAAAATTTACGCCGAGGACCTCGATCGGGGTTTCTTTTGCTCAATGACCTGGGCAACCAGACCTACTTGGATGTGATCAACGGCGAGAATGCCGACGTTTTATTCCGCGATGCCCTGCAAGCGTTGCTGGCTTTCCAGCAACTGCCCATGGTGGCGCCGCTGCCCAGTTACGACGTCGCGTTGCTACGTCGGGAGCTCGAGCTGTTCCCCGAGTGGTACGTCAAGCGTGAATTGGGGATCGAATTCGATTCGGCCCAGCAGCAACTCTGGCAACAGGCCAGCGACCTGCTGATCAACAGCGCCCTGGCCCAGCCAAAAGTGCTGGTGCATCGTGACTATATGCCGCGCAACCTGATGCTCAGCGAACCGAACCCCGGCGTGCTGGACTTCCAGGATGCGGTCTATGGTCCCGTCACCTACGACGTGACCTGCCTGTTCAAGGATGCCTTCCTCAGTTGGCCCGAGGAGCGTGTGCGCGGTTGGCTGGTGGATTACTGGCAGCAGGCTGGCGCCCTCGGCATCCCCGTCCAGCCGGATCTCGAGGATTTCCTGCGGGCCAGCGACTTGATGGGTGTACAGCGTCATCTCAAAGTCATCGGGATCTTCGCGCGCATTTGTCACCGTGATGGCAAGCCGCGTTACCTGGGGGATGTGCCGCGGTTCTTTGCTTATATAGAAGCGGTCATCGCTCGTCGTCCTGAACTGGCGCCGCTGGACGAACTGCTGGGCAGCCTGCGTCAAGCGGCCGGAGCGCCGGCATGAAGGCAATGATCCTGGCGGCGGGCAAGGGCGAGCGTATGCGCCCCTTGACCCTCACCACGCCCAAGCCGTTGGTTCGCGCCGGCGGCGTGCCCTTGATTGAATACCATCTGCGGGCTCTGGCCAGGGCCGGTTTTACCGATATCGTGGTCAATCATGCCTGGCTCGGTCAGCAGATCGAAGAGTATCTGGGGAACGGCTCGCGCTTTGGCGTGAGCATTCGATTCTCGCCGGAAGGTGAGCCGCTGGAAACCGGCGGCGGGATTTTCCGGGCCTTGCCGCTGCTGGGCGATGAAGCGTTCGTGGTGGTCAATGGCGACATCTGGACCGATTACGACTTCAGCGCCTTGCGCCATCCGCTCCAAGGGCTGGCTCATCTGGTGCTGGTGGATAATCCCGAGCACCACCCGGACGGCGATTTCAGCCTGGCCGACGGAAAGGTTCACGATGACGCGCCGGCTGCCGACAAACTGACTTATAGCGGCATCGCCGTCCTGCACCCGCAGCTGTTCGAGGGTTGCTCGGACGGTGCATTCAGGCTCGCACCGCTGCTGCGCAAGGCCATGGCCGAGGGGCGCGTCAGTGGAGAGCACCTGAAAGGGCACTGGGTCGATGTCGGCACTCATGAACGTTTGGCGCAGGTCGAAACCTTGATAAAAGCGAGTCGTTGATATGTGGTGGCCAGGGACTCTGATTGGAGCCGGGGCGGGCTTTGCCATTGCCAGCATCCCGGGGGCCTTGCTGGGCGCGTTGTTGGGACAGGCGTTGGATCGACGCCTGAACCTGCAGAGCTGGGCGCAGCTGCGTGAGCGCCTGGGTGGGCGCCCGGCGTTGCGCAACGATGAATTGTTATTTGTGTTGCTGGGGCGCTTGGCGAAAAGCGATGGGCGTGTGGTCGATGGTCACATCCAACAGGCTCGCCAGGAAATGCGTGCCCTGGACCTGAGCGAATCGGCGCAACGGCGGGCCATCGCTGCCTTCAACCGGGGCAAGTCCGGAGATGTCCGCTTGCGCGGTTATCTGCGCCGCCTCAGCACCCAGCCGCATGCCGCTGAAGGTGTGCTGCGGGCCTGCTGGCGAATGGTTTGGGCGGACGGCAAGGCGGGCGTAGGCGAGCGTGAGTTGATTGCCCGGTGGGGCAAGTGGCTGGGCTGGACACAGCAGCAGGTCCAGGCATTGGCCAGTGATTACGAACCGCACAAGCTGTCGCTGCCCAACAGCGGCGTGACGTATCAGGAGGCGTTGCGTTTGCTGGGGGTTTCCGCCACCAGTGAGCCGTCGCAGATCAAACGGGCCTACCGACGCCTGCTCAGCCGCCACCACCCGGACAAGATTGCCGGCAGCGGGGCGACCCCATTGCAGGTGCGTGAAGCCACTGACAGGACTCGGGAGTTGCACAACGCCTATCGCTTGATACGGGAGCGGCGGGATTTCCGGTAGAAGGGGATAACAGTAGAAAGTCGTTGTTTGGCTTGAGGTTTGTTTAAGCCTCACTCCCCCGGCTTCTGCGGGCTCAACCAGCCGCGAACCCGGCGAAACAGCTGCTCCTGCTCCGCCGACGGGTTCGGCAAGGCCTTGAGGGAAACCTGGCTGAAGGTCGAGCCTTTCAAGCGTTTGCTCGCTTGCAAACGCTCAAGCGCCGCATTGCGATCCAGTGGTTTGTCCATGTAGAAAATATCGGCGGTGGCCAATTTCAGGGTGGACGTCAGCTCGGCCAGGCCGGGTTGGGCGGCGACCGGGGTCTTGGCGGCGACCATCACGAAACGCTCGATCTGCGAGGGCTGTTTTTCATTCAGGTAACGCGCAGCCCAATAGGCCCCGGTACCGTGACCCAGCAGGACAATTTTGCGCGCGCTCTGTTGTTCGGCATAGGCCAGTGCCGCGTCGATACGGGCGAAGATGCGTTCGGCGTCAGCCTTGGCATGTTCATCGCTTGATTCGACGACGGCGGGGTCGGCCGCATCGGCTTCGCCCCCGGCAACCTGTTCGATCGGTGCGGCGGTAGCGGCATCTGGCGTCGCGGCCGCCGTGTCGGCGGGTTTGGCCTCGGGCGGCGTTTCCACCGCGCGCGGTGCGATGACGTCGCTTTGCAGGTCTGGCAGGGTGATACTCAGGCTGCTCCATTCGACATCAGGCAATTTTTTACGCAACGGGCCAATGACTTGAGGCCAGTCAGCGGTTTCGCCTGCGCCGGGGATTATGATGACCGCGCCTTTGGGGTCGCCGGTGTTGGCCGGTTTCCAGAGTGCCAGGAAAGTATCGCCGCCGGTCTGTAGCTGTTGTTGTTCCTGGCGCGGGACTTGTCGTTCCAGTGCCGCCGCTTCTTCCTGGCTACGCTCAAGCAAAGGCTGACGCTCGGCCGGTTTTTCCTCGGCAGATTGCTCCGCTGCGGCGGGCGCCGGTTCGCTGGCCTTCACAGAAAAGGCACTCGGCAGGATCAGCGACAGGCACAATGCTGGCAATGCCAGGCGATAAACAGAGGACATCGGATATTCCATGACCAGAAGTATTTCCGGCAGCCTAATGGGTTGGTCAGTATTTGTCAGTGCGTGAGACTTCGATGATGCGTTTTTGCTGCCTGTGGGTTATCGGCTGTTTATGGCTTCCCTTGATGGCGTGGGCTGCGCCCGCGCCATCGACGCATGGGGTGCAATTGAATGCAGGGCAGCGCGAGTGGCTGGCGCAGCATCCGCAATTGCGGGTCGGCCTGGTATTGCAGGCGCCCTATGCGCAATACGACCGGCGCTTGCAGCGGTTGTCGGGGACCAACGTCGAGTTGATGCAATGGCTGGGCAAGGCGTTGAATGTCGAGCTGACCTGGCGCAATTTCCAGGACCTGGCGCAGTTGGAAGCTGCGCTGCGCGACGGCGAAGTGGACGTTGCTCCGGGCCTGAGCCAAACGCCGGACGGGCTCAGGCTCTGGCAGTTTTCCGACCCCTACATGCGCGTGCCGCAGTTGATCGTCGGCGAGCAGAAGGGCGCCGAGGGCGTGGAGCTGGAAAAACTCGACGCCCAGAGCCGTGTTGCGGTGCGCATGCCCAGTGCAACGGCCGATTACCTGCGCAGCAATTACCCGATGCTGAATCTGCAAGGCGTGCCGATGGAGCGCCAGGCCCTGCAATTGCTGCTGAGCCAGCAGGCTCGCTACGCGGTGGTCGATGAAGCGCAGTTGGGGCGGTTGATGGTCGAGCCTGAATTTTCCGGGTTGGTGGTGGTGGGCGACATTGGTTTGCCGCAACTGCTCCGGGTCGCCACGCGCCGGGATTGGCCGCAGTTGGCCGAAATCATCGACGCCGGTTTGCAGGCGATCCCGGCCAAGGATCTGGAACAGCTGCACAGTCGCTGGCTCAAGCCCAAGTATCCGCGCCTGACCGAGACCCCGGGGTTCTGGCAAAACCTGACCCTGCTGATGTTGGCCTTGCTGTTGAGCAGCGTGGCCATCGTGTTCTGGCAGCGCCGCCAGCAACGAGGCCTGGAGCGTCGCCTGCGCGCCGCGCGGGAGGACATTGCCCTGCGTGCCGCCAGCGAAGAAGCCTTGCGCCTGACGCAGTTTTCCATCGATCAAAGCACCGTCGGCATCCTCTGGGTCAACTGGGACAGCCACGTGCGCTATGCCAACCATGCCGCCGAAATCATGCTCGGCTATGCATCGGGCGCCATTATCGACCGGCCTTTGATCGACTTCGAACCGGGCCTGCACATGGATCGCTGGCTGAACCTGTGGAAGCGCGCCCGGGCCAGTGATGAAGCGCCACAAAGTTTCGAAACCGAATGCGTACGGGCCGATGGCAGTATCTTGCCGGCGGATGTTTCCTTGAGTTTCCTACGCTTTCGCGACGCCGAGTACCTGGTGGTCTACCTCAATGACGTGACCGAGCGCCGTCGTGCGCTGGCGGCGTTGCGCGAGAGCGAAGCGCGCCTGCAAGGCATCGCCGCCAATGTGCCGGGCCTGGTCTTTCGCCTGGAACGGGCGCCGGTGACCGGCCAGATCGACTTTGCCTACATCAGCGAAGGCAGCGAAAGCCTGGTGGGGTATTCCCCCGCTACCCTGGCCCGTAGTGACACCGGCTTGCGCAGCCTGGTGCATCCGGACGACAAGGCCGGCTACCACCGCACCCAGGACCAGGCACTGGACAGCGACAGCGACTGGTCGTGGCAGGGCCGCATCCTGACCCGCGAAGGCCAGGAGCGCTGGGCCGAGATCAAGGCGATCACCCGCCGTCTCGAAGACGGCGCTTACGTCTGGGACGGTATCGTCTGGGACATCACCGAAAGCAAGCGCATCGAACTGGAGTTGGCCAGCTCTCGTGAGCAGTTGCGCGAGTTGTCGGCGCACCTGGAAAGCGTGCGGGAAGAGGAAAAGGCGCGCATTGCCCGGGAAGTCCACGACGAGCTGGGTCAGATGCTGACGGTGTTGAAGCTTGAAACCTCTATGTGCGAACTGGCCTACGCGCAGCTCGATCCGGGCCTGCAGGAGCGGCTCAACAGCATGAAGCGCCTGATTGCCCAGTTGTTCCAACTGGTGCGGGACGTGGCGACGGCGCTGCGCCCGCCAATCCTCGACGCGGGCATTGCCTCGGCCATTGAATGGCAGGCCCGGCGCTTCGAGGCCCGAACGCAGATTCCCTGCCTGGTGCAGGTGCCGGACAACCTGCCGCCCTTGAGCGACGCCAAGGCCATCGGCCTGTTCCGGATTCTCCAGGAAGCACTGACCAATGTGATGCGCCATGCCCAGGCGCATACTGTGGAACTGACGCTGGTGCAGGAAGCTGACGAATTGTGTCTGACGGTCAGCGATGACGGTGTAGGCTTTATTGCCCATACGGGGCGCCCGACGTCCTTTGGCCTGGTCGGCATGCGCGAACGGGTGCTGATCATGGGCGGGCAGTTGTCACTGGAAAGTGAGCCGGGGGAGGGCACCACCCTGTCGGTGCGGGTGCCGTTGAATGAGCCCTGATGGTTGGGATTGCCTGGGCTGACGCTATCGCGAGCAAGCTCGCTCCCACATTGATTGAGGTGTACACAAACCCTGTGGGAGCGAGCTTGCTCGCGATGAGATCCTGAATCTGGAGAAGCATGTGATCCGTGTACTGGTAGCCGAAGACCACACCATCGTCCGTGAGGGCATCAAGCAGTTGATTGGCCTGGCAAAGGACCTTTTAGTGGTAGGGGAGGCGAGCAATGGCGAACAGTTGCTCGAGACCCTGCGGCATGTACCCTGCGAAGTGGTGCTGCTGGATATTTCCATGCCGGGCGTCAATGGCCTGGAGGCGATCCCGCGGATCCGGGCGCTGAACAACCCGCCGGCCATTCTGGTGTTGTCGATGCATGATGAGGCACAAATGGCGGCCCGGGCGCTGAAGGTCGGTGCCGCCGGCTACGCGACCAAGGACAGCGACCCGGCCTTGTTGCTCATGGCGATTCGCAAGGTCGCGGCCGGCGGACGCTACATCGATCCGGACCTGGCCGACCGCATGGTCTTCGAAGTCGGCCTGACCGACACCCGCCCGCTGCATTCGCTGCTGTCCGAACGCGAATTCTCGGTTTTCGAGCGCCTGGCCCAGGGCGCCAACGTCAACGACATCGCCCAGCAACTGGCCCTGAGCAGCAAAACCATCAGCACCCACAAGGCGCGGTTGATGCAGAAACTCAACATCACCTCATTGGCGGAACTGGTGAAGTATGCGATGGAGCACAAGTTGCTCTAACCTTCACCGCAATTCCCTTGTGGGAGCGAGCTTGCTCGCGATGGCGTCGTACCATTCAGCGCTGTATTGGCTGATATGCCGCTATCGCGAGCAAGCTCGCTCCCACAGGGAGGTGCGTTGACATACCTATTTGCGACACACCCCAGCAGCGCTTTTGCCCCACGCTTGCAGCTTGCGGCTCATCACTGAGCGCTGCCCTTATCCAATCCCGCCATCCCTGTAGGGCAATCCCTACCCCGACTCTTCCATCCGGCTGAGGCGATTCTCTCCTGCGTCCCGATTTGCGCAGGCCCCAGGCTCCACTAGGCTTGACTCACAAGCAGTCATCAATACAAAAGGTGCGGGTATGAGCCAGGTTGATTCAAGCGCGGGGACCAGCGATGTGCTGGTCAGCTTTCGTGGTGTGCAAAAGAGCTACGATGGCGAGAACCTGATCGTCAAGGACCTCAACCTGGACATTCGCAAAGGCGAATTCCTGACCCTGCTCGGGCCGTCCGGCTCCGGCAAGACCACCAGCCTGATGATGCTCGCCGGGTTTGAAACCCCCACTGCCGGTGAAATCCAACTGGCCGGGCGTTCCATCAACAATGTGCCGCCGCACAAGCGTGACATCGGCATGGTGTTCCAGAATTACGCCTTGTTCCCGCACATGACCGTTGCCGAGAACCTCGCGTTCCCGCTGACCGTGCGTGGCCTGAACAAGAGCGACGTGAGTGATCGGGTCAAGCGCGTCTTGAGCATGGTCCAGCTGGACACGTTTGCCCAACGCTACCCGGCGCAATTGTCCGGCGGCCAGCAGCAACGGGTGGCCTTGGCCCGGGCCCTGGTGTTCGAGCCGCAACTGGTGCTGATGGACGAACCTCTCGGCGCACTGGACAAGCAACTGCGTGAACACATGCAGATGGAAATCAAACACCTGCATCAGCGCCTCGGCGTGACCGTGGTCTACGTGACCCACGACCAGGGCGAAGCCTTGACCATGTCCGACCGCGTGGCGGTGTTCCATCAGGGTGAGATCCAGCAGATCGCCCCACCGCGCACGCTTTATGAAGAGCCGAAAAACACCTTCGTCGCCAACTTCATCGGCGAGAACAACCGCCTCAATGGCCGCCTGCACAGCCACACCGGCGACCGCTGCCTGGTGGAGCTGGGACGCGGTGAAAAGGTTGAGGCACTGGCGGTGAATGTCGGCCAGCCCGGCGAGCCGGTGACCCTGTCGATCCGCCCGGAGCGGGTAAGCCTCAACGGCGCAAGCGAACAATGCGTCAACCGCTTCTCAGGGAGGGTGGCGGAATTCATCTATCTGGGCGACCACGTCCGGGTTCGCCTGGAAGTCTGCGGCAAGAACGACTTCTTCGTGAAACAACCGATTGCCGAGCTCGACCCCGGGCTGGCCGTCGGCGACGTGGTTCCGCTTGGCTGGCAAGTCGAGCATGTGCGTGCGCTCGATCCCCTTCTAGAGGCGAATTGATCGCCCCCTGCTGTACCAACACCAACCCTGCACGTGGAGAGAACAATAAATGTTGAGATCCCTGAAGTTCACAGCCCTGACACTGGGCATGATGGGTGCGGCAAGCGCGATGGCGGCGGGCCCGGACCTGACCGTGGTGTCTTTTGGCGGGGCGAACAAGGCGGCTCAGGTCAAAGCCTTTTACGCACCGTGGGAAGCGGCCGGCAATGGCAAGATCGTGGCTGGCGAGTACAACGGCGAAATGGCCAAGGTCAAGGCCATGGTCGACACCAAGAGCGTCTCCTGGGACCTGGTGGAAGTCGAGTCCCCGGAATTGTCCCGTGGTTGTGACGAAGACATGTTCGAGCAACTGGACCCGGCCTTGTTCGGCAAGGCTGAAGACTACGTCAAGGGCGCCATCCAGCCTTGCGGCGTAGGCTTCTTCGTCTGGTCGACCGTGCTGGCCTACAACGCCGACAAACTGAAAACCGCGCCGACCAGTTGGGCGGACTTCTGGGACACTAAACAATTCCCGGGCAAGCGTGGCCTGCGTAAAGGCGCCAAGTACACCCTGGAATTCGCCCTGATGGCCGACGGTGTCGCGCCGAAGGACGTCTACAAGGTACTGGCCGGCAAAGACGGCCAGGATCGCGCCTTCAAGAAGCTCGACGAACTCAAGCCAAACATCCAGTGGTGGGAAGCTGGCGCCCAGCCGCCGCAGTACCTGGCTTCCGGTGACGTGGTCATGAGCTCGGCCTACAACGGCCGGATCGCCGCGGTACAGAAGGAAAGCAACCTGAAAGTGGTGTGGAACGGTGGCATCTACGACTTCGACGCCTGGGCCATCCCGCGTGGCCTGGACAAGACCCGTGCCGAAGCTGCGAAGAAGTTCATCGCCTTCTCGGTAGCGCCGCAGCAGCAGAAGACCTACTCGGAAAACATCGCCTACGGCCCGGCCAATACCCAAGCCGTTCCGTTACTGGCCAAGGATGTCCTCAAAGACATGCCGACCACCCCGGAAAACATCGCCAACCAGGTGCAGATCGACGTCAGCTTCTGGGCTGACAACGGTGAACAACTGGAGCAGCGGTTCAACTCCTGGGCGGCCAAGTAACCCGACTGTCTGAAGCTGGATGAGATCCATGTGGGAGCGAGCTTGCTCGCGATAGCGGTTTGTCAGACACATCAATATTGAATGTGCCATAGCCATCGCGAGCAAGCTCGCTCCCACCGGTTCTTGCTCCAATCGGGTGTTTCAAAAGAACAGAGGCGGTCCGCCGCCCCTGTAACGATCAAGAAGATTGCGGAGTTCGCCATGGCCATCGCCGTTCCACTGAACGCGGGCACCAGCCCCACCCTGAAGCAGCGGCTCAAACATGCCGAGCGGGTCAACCGCTGGAAGGCACAGGCCTTGATCGCGCCGCTGGTGCTGTTTCTGTTGCTGGTGTTCCTGGTGCCGATCGTGGCGCTGCTGTTCAAAAGCGTCAGCAACCCGGAAGTAGTCGGCGCCATGCCGCGCACCGTGGCTGCGGTCGCCGTGTGGGATGGACGTGGATTGCCGGGTGAACCGGTGTACAAGGCGGCCAGTGAAGACCTGGCCGAAGCCCGCAAGAATCAGACCCTGGGCGACTTGTCCAAGCGCCTGAACATGGAACTGGCCGGCTATCGCAGCCTGCTGACCAAGACCGCCCGTGCGCTGCCATTTGCCACCGAGCCGGCCTCTTATAAAGAAGCGTTGGAAAGCCTCGACGAGCGCTGGGGCGATCCGGCGTACTGGCAGGTCATCCGCCGCAACACCAGCAACGTCACCCCGTATTACCTGCTGGCAGCTGTCGATCACCGTATCGACGACCTCGGTGAGCTGGCCCCGGCCACCCCCGACCAGGCGATTTACCTGGATATTTTCACCCGTACGTTCTGGATGGGCCTGGTGATCACCGCGATCTGCCTGGTGCTGGCCTATCCGCTGGCCTACCTGCTGGCGAACCTGCCGTCGCGCCAAAGTAACCTGTTGATGATCCTGGTGCTGCTGCCGTTCTGGACCTCGATCCTGGTGCGAGTGGCGGCGTGGATCGTGTTGCTGCAGTCGGGTGGCCTGATCAACAGTGGCCTGATGGCCATGGGTATCATCGATAAGCCCCTGGAGCTGGTGTTCAACCGCACCGGTGTGTACATCTCCATGGTCCATATCCTGCTGCCGTTCATGATCCTGCCGATCTACAGCGTCATGAAGGGCATCTCGCCCACCTACATGCGTGCGGCGATTTCCCTGGGCTGCCATCCGTTCGCGAGTTTCTGGCGGGTGTACTTCCCGCAGACCTATGCCGGTGTCGGCGCCGGTTGCCTGTTGGTGTTCATCCTCGCCATCGGCTACTACATCACCCCGGCGCTGCTGGGCAGCCCGAACGATCAGATGGTCAGTTACTTCGTTGCGTTCTACACCAACACCAGCATCAACTGGGGCATGGCCACGGCGCTTGGTGGGCTGCTGTTGCTGGCGACCATCGTGCTTTATCTGATTTACAGCTGGTTGGTGGGCGCCAGTCGCCTGCGCCTGAGCTAAGGGGAGATCGAAAATGGTGAGTCCTTACATGTCCCCCATCGAGCGGGTGTGGTTCTACAGTCTGCGCATACTCTGCGGGTTGATCCTGTTGTTCCTGATCCTGCCGGTGCTGGTGATCATTCCACTGTCGTTCAACTCCGGCAGCTTCCTGGTGTACCCGCTGCAAGGCTTTTCGCTGCAGTGGTACCACGACTTCTTTGCCTCGGCCGAATGGATGCGGGCGTTGAAGAACAGCATCGTCGTGGCGCCGGCGGCGACGTTGCTGGCGATGATCTTCGGCACCCTGGCGGCCATCGGCCTGACCCGTGGCGACTTCCCGGGCAAGGCGCTGGTGATGGCCCTGGTGATTTCGCCGATGGTGGTGCCGGTGGTGATCATCGGGGTCGCCAGCTACCTGTTTTTCGCGCCGTTGGGGATGGGCAACAGTTTCCTCTCGCTGATCGTGGTCCACGCCGTGTTGGGCGTGCCGTTCGTCATCATCACGGTGTCGGCGACCTTGCAGGGCTTTAATCACAACCTGGTCCGGGCGGCCGCCAGCCTTGGCGCTTCGCCGCTGACGGCGTTTCGTCGGGTGACCCTGCCACTGATCGCCCCGGGGGTGATCTCCGGCGCGCTGTTCGCCTTCGCGACGTCGTTCGATGAAGTGGTGGTGACCCTGTTCCTGGCCGGCCCCGAGCAGGCCACCCTGCCACGGCAGATGTTCAGCGGCATCCGCGAAAACCTCAGCCCGACCATCGCCGCCGCGGCGACGCTGCTGATTGCCTTCTCGGTGATCCTGCTGCTGACCCTGGAGTGGTTGCGTGGGCGTAGCGAGAAGTTGCGCACGGCCCAGGTCTGAAGGTCAGCGTTGTCCAAATGTGGGAGCGAGCTTGCTCGCGATAGCGCACTGACATTCAGCATCAATGTTGAATGTTCCACCGCTATCGCGAGCAAGCTCGCTCCCACAGGGACCTAAGGTGTATTCATAAGCTGAATAGCAGACAACCCCCAATACCGAGCTATTCTTGTGCCAGCCCACACTCGAACAAGAGGCCGCGCACATGAGTCTTTCCTCATTCAAGATCGCCCACAAACTGATCACCGGTGCCGCTGCCATCGAGCAACTGGCCGCGGAGCTGACGCGGCTGGACGTCGACAACCCGCTGATCGTCACCGACGCGGCGCTGGTCAGGTCCGGCACCGTGGAGCTGGCCCTGCAACACTTGGGCGGGCGTGACTACGAGATTTTCGACCGGGTGATGCCTGATCCGGAAATCGCCATCGTCAAGGACTGCATGCAGGCCTACCGTGACGGTGGCCATGATGGGTTGATCGGCCTGGGCGGCGGCAGCGCGATCGACATCGCCAAGTGCGTGGGGGCCTACGCCGGTTATCACGGCGAGCTGGAGGACCTGTTCGGCGTCGACCAGGTGCCGCGCAAAGGCCCGCCGTTGATTGCCATCCCGACCACGGCCGGTACGGGCTCGGAAGTCACCAACGTGGCGATCCTGTCCGACAAGGCCGCGCAGCTGAAAAAAGGCATTGTCAGCGATTATCTGTTGCCGGACGTGGCGCTGGTCAGCCCGCAAATGACCCTCACATGCCCTCGCGGGGTCACGGCGTCCAGTGGTGTCGACGCGCTGGTGCATGCCATCGAGGCCTACCTGTCACTCAATGCCTCGCCGATCACCGATGCCCTGGCCATCGGCGCAATCAAGCTGATCACCCCCGCACTGCCCAAGGCCTACGCCAACCCCGCCCACCTGCAGGCCCGTGAAGACATGGCCACCGCCAGCCTGATGGCCGGCATGGCGTTCGGCAACGCCGGGGTCGGGGCGGTGCATGCGCTGGCTTATCCGTTAGGCGGGCGTTTTCATGTCTCCCATGGCGTCGCCAACGCCTTGTTGCTGCCCTATGTCATGGCGTGGAACAAGTTGGCCTGTGTCGAGCGCATGCGCGATATCGCCGAAGCCATGGGGCTCAAGACCGCCCATTTGAGCGATCTTGAGGCCGCCGACGAAGCCGTGGAGGCCATGATCGCGCTGTGCGCCGCCGTGGAAATTCCCAAGGGCCTGAGCGGTCTGGGCGTGACCGAGGAGGTGATCCCCTCGATGGCGGTGGAGGCGGCGGGGATAGAGCGGTTGATGCGCAACAATCCACGCAAACTGACCGCCAGCGATATCGAGAAGATTTACCGCGCGGCGTATTGATCGACTGTCACGGTGGGCGCGCCAAATCTTGCGGTATACAATGCGCGCCATCGTGATTTCGCTCAAAACAGGTGCGTCATGCAGCCCTTCGCTATTGCTCCGTCGATTCTCTCCGCCGACTTCGCCCGCCTGGGCGAGGAAGTGGACAACGTTCTGGCCGCCGGGGCCGACATCGTGCACTTCGATGTCATGGACAATCACTACGTACCCAACCTGACCATCGGCCCGATGGTCTGCGCGGCGTTGCGCAAGTATGGCGTCACCGCGCCAATCGACGCACACCTGATGGTGAGCCCGGTGGACCGCATCGTCGGCGACTTCATCGAGGCCGGCGCCACCTACATCACTTTCCACCCTGAAGCCACGCTGCACATCGATCGCTCCCTGCAGTTGATCCGTGAAGGTGGTTGCAAGGCCGGCCTGGTGTTCAACCCGGCAACGCCCTTGGACGTGCTCAAGTACGTGATGGACAAGGTCGACATGATCCTGCTCATGAGCGTCAACCCAGGCTTCGGCGGACAGAAATTCATCCCCGGCACCCTCGACAAGCTGCGCGAAGCCCGCGCATTGATCGATGCCTCGGGGCGTGACATCCGCCTGGAAATCGATGGTGGCGTGAACGTGGGCAACATTCGCGAAATCGCCGCCGCTGGCGCCGATACCTTTGTCGCAGGCTCGGCGATCTTCAATGCACCGGACTACAAAGAGGTGATTGAAAAGATGCGCGCTGAACTGGCCCTGGCGCGCCCATGAGCGGCTTCGAGCAGCTGTTTCCCGGCAGCCTGCCGCGCCTGGTGATGTTCGACCTTGATGGCACATTGGTCGATTCGGTCCCAGACCTCGCGGCGGCCGTGGACCACATGCTGCTCAAGCTCGGACGCGCGCCTGCTGGTATCGATTCGGTGCGCCAGTGGGTCGGCAACGGCGCGCCCATGCTGGTGCGCCGGGCACTGGCCAATCACATCGATGCCCAGGGTGTCGATGAGGCCGAGGCCGAGCGGGCAATGGAACTGTTCAATGAGGCCTACGAAGGCAATCACGAATTGACGGTGGTCTACCCCGGTGTGCGCTCCACGCTCAAATGGTTGCAAAAGCAAGGCGTGGAAATGGCGCTGATCACCAACAAGCCGGAGCGCTTCGTCGCGCCCTTGCTGGATCAGATGAAAATCGGCCGTTATTTTCGCTGGATCATCGGCGGCGACACCTTGCCACAGAAAAAGCCTGACCCGGCCGCGCTGTTCTTTGTAATGAAAATGGCCAACATCCCGGCCTCCCAATCGTTGTTCGTCGGTGACTCGCGCAGCGATGTGCTGGCGGCGAAGGCGGCGGGGGTCAAGTGCGTGGCGTTGAGTTATGGCTACAACCATGGCCGCCCGATCGCCGAAGAGTTTCCCACCCTGGTAATCGACGATTTGCGCCTGCTAATTCCCGGTTGCCTGGACCCGGCCGCTGAGATAACGTTGCCCGACGCTGTTCAACCCTCTTCTGGAAACGCCATCGTGGTGGTCACTCGCAAACTCTGGATGAAAGTCATGAAGGCCCTGGCCCGCTGGCGTTGGCGCGCCTGACCTGATCCTGGCCGGTTATCCGGCGCGTTTGCATACCTGACTGTCAGCTCCTCTTGCCACGAGGCACCTCATGAATCGCGAAGAATTCCTGCGTCTAGCCGCTGCCGGCTACAACCGCATCCCGCTTGCCTGCGAAACCCTGGCCGACTTCGATACGCCGCTGTCGATCTATCTCAAGCTGGCCGACCAGCCCAACTCCTACCTGCTCGAATCGGTGCAGGGCGGGGAGAAGTGGGGCCGTTACTCCATTATCGGCCTGCCGTGCCGCACGGTACTGCGGGTCCATGACCATCGCATCAGCGTGACCCACGATGATGTCGAGATCGAAAGCCTCGAGGTCGAAGACCCGCTGGCCTTCGTCGAAACCTTCAAGGCCCGCTACAACGTGCCAACCATCCCTGGCCTGCCGCGTTTCAACGGTGGATTGGTGGGGTATTTCGGCTACGACTGCGTGCGCTACGTGGAAAAACGCCTGGGCACTTGCCCGAACCCCGATCCGTTGGGTGTTCCGGACATTTTGCTGATGGTTTCCGACGCGGTCGTGGTTTTCGATAACCTCGCTGGCAAGATGCACGCCATCGTCCTGGCCGACCCTTCCCAGGAAGATGCCTACGAGCAAGGGCAGAAAAGCCTGCAGGCTTTGCTGGAAAAGCTCCGCCAGCCGATCACCCCGCGTCCCGGCCTGGATTTCAGCAAACAGTCGGCGGCCGATCCGGTGTTCCGTTCCAGTTTTACCCAGGACGATTACGAACGCGCCGTCGATACCATCAAGGAGTACATCCTGGCGGGCGATTGCATGCAGGTGGTGCCGTCGCAACGGATGTCCATCGACTTCAAGGCCGCGCCCATCGACCTGTACCGGGCGCTGCGCTGCTTCAACCCGACGCCTTACATGTACTTCTTCAATTTCGGCGATTTCCATGTCGTGGGCAGTTCGCCGGAAGTGCTGGTGCGGGTCGAAGATAACCTGATCACCGTGCGGCCGATTGCCGGCACCCGCCCCCGTGGCGCTACGGAGGAGGCTGATCGGGCGCTGGAAGAGGACCTGCTGTCGGACGACAAGGAAATCGCCGAGCACCTGATGCTGATCGACCTGGGCCGCAACGACACCGGGCGGGTCTCGGAAGTCGGTTCGGTGAAGCTCACCGAGAAAATGGTCATCGAGCGTTATTCCAACGTGATGCACATTGTTTCCAACGTCACCGGCCAGTTGAAGGCCGGGCTGACGGCGATGGACGCTTTGCGGGCGATCCTGCCAGCAGGGACTTTGTCCGGCGCGCCGAAAATCCGTGCGATGGAAATCATCGACGAACTGGAGCCGGTCAAGCGTGGCGTGTACGGCGGGGCCGTGGGTTACTTTGCCTGGAACGGCAACATGGACACCGCCATTGCCATCCGCACAGCCGTGATCAAGAACGGTGAGCTGCACGTGCAGGCCGGCGGCGGTATCGTCGCCGACTCGGTACCTGCCTTGGAATGGGAAGAAACCTTGAACAAACGCCGGGCCATGTTCCGCGCCGTGGCGCTGGCGGAGCAGACTCCGAAGGACTGAAGCCTGCAGTCCTTCAGGTAGGCACGATCAACTGTGGGAGCGAGCTTGCTCGCGATGGCGGACTGTCAGTCGACCGATTGGTTGAACATGGCAACCCCATCGCGAGCAAGCTCGCTCCCACATGGTTCTGAACAATCAAAAGTCCAGGCTGACTCCCAGGCTCACCCCTTGCTGGGTGAAGTCATCATCCTTGCGCAACGTATAACCGCCCCGCAACGCCAGATCGTTAGTCAACTTGTGGCTGACCCCCAGGCTCAGGCGATTCAGGTGGCTCTGTGGCGTATAGCCTTCCAGCGTGAAGTCGTTGGCGGGCAGGCTGTTGAGGGCGATGTTGACCTTTTGCGTGTCGTCTTCGTACTCGCGCTCGTGGGTATATTCGCCAAACACCTGGGTCTGGCGGGTAAAGTTGTATTTGCCCTGCAAGCCAACGCCCAGGCGTTTCGAGTCACGGCTCTGATCATCGAAGGTCAGGGCGGTGGAGCGATTGCTCTTTTCCGAGTAGCCATCGACTTCCACCTTCGCATAGTCAGCGCTGATAAATGGCGACAGGTGCCATTCACTGCCCGGTTGGGCAATGTCGTAACCCAAGCGCGTGCTGAATGCCCAGAGATGGCCGTCGGTGTCGCCTTTCTCCTGCGCTTCGTTGACGCCCAGGTCGAACTTGCGCTCCAGGTTGTCGTAGTCGAGCTTGCCACCGGTCAGCGCCGCATCGGCCCACCAGCGGTTTTGCTGGAACTGGGCGAAAGCGGTCGCCAGGTAGCTGTTGAGCTTGTAGTCCGAGTCGTTATGACCGGCCTCCAGGTCCTGGCGGTAGACACCGGCGGCCACACCCACGCGCCAGGCCTCGTTCAGGCGATAACTGCCACCGATGTTCAGGCTGTAGCCGCTGCCGTCGGCGCTGGCGCTACTGCCCTGGCTGTCCATGTCCAGATGCTGGCCGCCGCCCGCGACGATCGCCCGCCATTGACCGACCGCCTGCCAGTTCTCCCAATCCGACTGCCATTGGCTGCGCAACTCATCCTGGTGGGCGCGCAGGGTCGAGTGGGCCATTTCCGGCAACAACGTCAGTTCCCACGGCGCCGCGAGCAGGGAGTAGGCGTAGTCGGCGATCAGTTTCTGACCGGCCTCAGTAGGGTGGACCGAGTCGTTGTAAATCAACTTGGTGGGGTTCGGCGTGGCGCTGTTGATGCCATACGTGGCGTTTTCCGTACAGCCGTTGCCACTGAAGCAGGTCGCGGTGAGGTTCTCGTTGGTGGCGAAGCCGAATCGTGCGGGATCGGCGAAGCTTTCCTTCAGCAACAGGGGAATATTCAGTGGAATGACTTCGGCGGCGATGCCTTGCAAGCGCGTGGTCAGTTGCTGGTTGAATTGATTGCTGAGTTGGGAGAATGCGCCTTGAAACGGGCCGCCATTGAGCGCCGGGGTCAGGCCCAGGTCGGGCAGCAACCAGACCATCACATAGCGAGCCCCGGCGGTTTGCAAGACCTGGACACTGTCAGCCAGACGGTCCGCGGCGGCCGTCGCCTGGGCGCCGGTCAACACCAACCCCTGGAGAAAGTCGTTACCGCCACCGGAGATGTAATACAGCGCATTCGGATCGGCGCGAAGACCATTGGCCGCCAGGTAACCGATACGACTGCGCTCGCCGGTATTGGAAACAGTGGTAATCGAGTTGAGGATCTGGTCGGTACGATAGCCTCCCACCGCCCAGTTGTTACCGTCCGCCAGGCCCTCGCTGGCGCGTACCGCCGAGGTGGAGGCTGCCGTCTCATCGTCGGAAAATCCCAGCCGTCCGCCGAGCAGTTGGGTGGAGTTGGCGGAATAGACTTCGCCACTGCCGTCCAGATAAACCGGACCGGTGCGGTTGGTAAAGCGTCGGGTGGCCCCGGATGGTCCGCCCGAGTCGGTCAACTGGCCGGCGTCGTTGAGGCTGTCACCGAATACGATGAAGCTCGAATAGGGGTTGGGTGCGGCATTGGCCTGGGCGCAAGCCATCGCCAACAGGCAGCCGGTGATTGGCGCGAATAACGTCTGTCTGATCATGAAAAATTCCATTTCAATTGAACACAATGAAAACACCAAAAAAACCGATGTTCTGCCCCCTCCATCAGCAAGCTTTGTGCTTGTTTCAAAGCGCTTCGGGGTCGGTCATATTGCGTGCTCCGTCCAGCTAAGCTACTGTGCCGGGACGTATGAACGAGACTTCCCCTGTGTCGATTGTCAGCAAACTCCTGGATCAAATGATCAAGGCACACGCCCGTTGGCGTTGGCGCGCCTGAACGTTCTCCGCCGGCCTTGCCGGACCTTTACCGATTTGCCTTCGTTACCCGCTTGAAAACCGCTTCGCTGGCGCATCAGACGCCGTGCCAAGCGCAGCACCGTGCGGGTCACTCTCCGAAGGCTGTATTTAAAGTCAGTGAATTCAATAGGTTGCTTACGCCATGTTGCTGATGATCGATAACTACGACTCTTTTACCTACAACGTTGTGCAATACCTCGGCGAGCTCGGCTCCGAGGTCAAGGTCGTGCGCAACGACGAACTGACCATCGCTGAGATCGAAGCCCTCAAGCCTGAGCGCATCGTGGTCTCGCCCGGTCCTTGCACGCCGACCGAGGCGGGCATTTCCATCGAAGCCATCAAGTATTTCGCCGGCAAACTGCCGATCCTGGGCGTTTGCCTGGGGCATCAGTCGATTGGCCAAGCGTTCGGCGGCGATGTGGTGCGTGCCCGTCAAGTGATGCACGGTAAGACTAGCCCGGTATTTCACGAGGACAAGGGCGTGTTCGAAGGGCTGAATCTTCCGTTGACCGTCACCCGCTACCATTCCCTGATCGTCAAGCGTGAAACCCTGCCCGATTGCCTGGAACTGACCGCCTGGACCCAGCTTGAAGACGGTTCGGTGGATGAAATCATGGGGCTGCGCCACAAGACGCTGAATATCGAAGGTGTGCAATTTCATCCCGAGTCTATTCTCACCGAGCAGGGCCACGAACTGTTCGCCAACTTCCTCAAACAAACCGGCGGCACGCGCTAAGGACTTTTCATGGATATCAAGACAGCCCTGAGCCGTATTGTCGGCCATCTCGACTTGAGCACTGACGAGATGCGCGACGTGATGCGCGAAATCATGACCGGCCAATGCACGGATGCGCAGATCGGCGCATTCATGATGGCCATGCGCATGAAGAGCGAGAGCATCGATGAAATCGTCGGCGCGGTCTCGGTGATGCGCGAATTGGCGGACAAGGTCGAACTCAAGACCCTGGACGGCGTGGTGGATGTGGTCGGTACCGGCGGTGACGGCGCCAATATTTTCAACGTTTCCACGGCGGCGGCGTTCGTGGTTGCGGCGGCGGGCTGCACCGTGGCCAAGCATGGCAACCGTGCCGTCTCCGGCAAGAGCGGCAGTGCCGATCTGCTGGAAGCGGCCGGCATCTACTTGAACCTGACTCCGGTCCAGGTGGCGCGCTGCATCGACAATGTCGGCATCGGCTTCATGTTCGCCCAGACCCACCACCGCGCCATGAAGCATGCCGCCGCGCCCCGCCGTGACCTGGGGCTGCGCACGCTGTTCAATATGCTCGGCCCGCTTACGAATCCGGCCGGCGTGAAACATCAGGTGGTCGGCGTGTTCAGCCAGGCATTGTGCCGGCCTTTGGCTGAAGTCCTGCAACGCATGGGCAGCAAGCACATCCTGGTGGTCCATTCGAAGGACGGCCTGGACGAGTTCAGCCTGGCGGCACCCACGTTTGTCGCCGAACTAAAAAATGATCAGATCAGCGAATATTGGGTCGAACCTGAAGACCTGGGCATGAAGAGCCAGAGCCTGCACGGGCTTGCGGTTGACAGTCCGGCCCAATCGCTGGAACTGATCCGCGATGCCCTGGGGCGTCGCAAGACCGAAAACGGCCAGAAAGCCGCTGAAATGATCGTGCTCAACGCCGGCGCTGCGCTGTATGCCGCCGACCACGCCAGCAGTCTCAAGCAAGGCGTGGAGCTGGCCCACGATGCATTGCACACTGGCCTGGCCAGGGAAAAACTCGAAGAACTCGGTGCATTTACCGCCGTATTCAAAGTGGAGAACGAAGGATGAGCGTGCCAACGGTTCTGGAAAAAATTCTGGTTCGCAAGGCCGAAGAAGTGGCTGAGCGCCGTTCGCGAGTCAGTCTGGCCGAGCTGGAAAACCTTGCGCGTTCAGCGGATGCGCCCCGCGGCTTTGCCAAGGCGCTGATCGATCAGGCCAAGAAAAAACAGCCTGCGGTGATTGCTGAAATCAAAAAGGCCTCTCCCAGCAAGGGCGTGATTCGCGAGAACTTCGTTCCGGCCGACATCGCCAGGAGCTACGAGAAGGGCGGTGCGACCTGCCTCTCGGTGCTGACCGATATCGACTTTTTCCAAGGCTCCGACGACTACCTCAAGCAGGCGCGGGCGGCGTGCAAGCTCCCGGTGATCCGCAAGGATTTCATGGTCGATCCGTATCAGATTGTCGAAGCGCGCGCGCTGGGCGCCGATTGCGTGTTGTTGATCGTTTCCGCCCTCGACGACGTGAAAATGGCCGAGCTGGCGGCGGTCGCCAAAGACATGAACCTGGATGTATTGGTCGAAGTCCATGACGGCGATGAGCTGGAGCGGGCACTGAAGACTCTCGATACCAAGTTGGTCGGGGTGAACAACCGCAACCTGCACACCTTCGAAGTCAACCTGGAAACCACCCTGGACCTGTTGCCGCGCATTCCGCGTGATCGCCTGGTCATCACCGAAAGCGGCATCCTCAACCGGGCCGATGTCGAGCTGATGGAAGTCAGCGATGTGTACGCGTTCCTGGTGGGCGAAGCGTTCATGCGGGCCGAGAGCCCGGGCACTGAATTGCAACGGTTGTTCTTTCCTGAACGGGGTCTCCCCATAAGCGGTTCGACATTGGACTGACTCGATGTCGCCCGTGATTTCCCTGACCGTCGAAGCCGGCCTGCAAGCCGAACAGGACTTGCTGGCCAGCATCTGTGCCGGCGATGCCGAGTTCGGCCTGTTGTTCTGGCAGCCCCATGACCGTGCGTTGGTCATGCCGCGTCGCTTGAGTCGCTTGCCGGGGTTTGACCACGCCTGTGAAGTCTCGGCCGCCAACGGCTGGCCCGTGCTGTTGCGGGAAACCGGTGGTGAACCGGTGCCTCAATCAGCCGCCACCGTCAATATCGCCCTGGTCTACGCGCCACCGCGCAGTGAAGGCGATCATGGTCGGATCGAAACCGCGTATCGCCGGTTGTGCGACCCCATCTGTCAGCTGCTGGATGAGTTGGGTGGGCTGGCTTCGCTGGGGGAGGTGGAGGGCGCGTTTTGCGACGGGCGATTCAACGTCAATCTCGACGGTCGAAAAATGGTCGGTACCGCTCAGCGCTGGCGCCAGAGCAAGGGCGGCCAGCGCCCGGTAGGCCTGGTACACGGTGCGCTGTTGCTGGACAACGAACGCGAGTCCATGGTCGCTGCGGTCAATCGCTTCAATGAGGCCTGCGGCCTGGCGCAGCGAGTGCGTGCCGAGAGCCACATTGCCTTGCATGAAAAATTCCCGGCCCCTCACGCGCTGGAGCGGCTCGAGGCGTTATACCGGCAATTGCCGGCCGCGCTCGCCGGGGCCTAACGCGTTCCGAACACCACCATAGTCTTGCCTTTGACGCTGACCAGGTTGCGCTCCTCCAAGTCCTTGAGTACCCGACCGACCATCTCCCGAGAGCAGCCGACAATCCGGCCGATTTCCTGGCGGGTTACTTTGATCTGCATGCCGTCCGGGTGGGTCATGGCATCCGGTTGTTTGCACAACTCCAGCAGGCAGCGGGCAACGCGACCGGTGACGTCGAAGAAGGCCAGGTCGCCCACCTTGCGGGTGGTGTTGCGCAGGCGCTGTGCGATTTGTCCGCTGAGAACGTAAAGAATGTCCGGGTCTTGCACCGACAGTTCTCGGAATTTGCTGTAGCTGATTTCCGCGACCTCACATTCGATCTTCGTTCGTACCCAGGCACTGCGCACCTGCTCCTTGCCTGCCTGTTCGAACAACCCCAGTTCGCCGAAAAAATCCCCCGAGTTGAGATAGGCGATGATCATTTCCCGACCGTCGTCATCCTCGATCAGGATAGTGACCGATCCCTTGATGATGAAAAACAGTGTCTCAGAGCGATCGCCCGCGCAAATGATGTTGTGCTTGGCTGGGTAACGGCGACGCTGACAGTGCATCAGGAGTTTGTCGAGGTTCTTGATCTTGAGCGTGGGAGTAATGGCAACCATGGTTGTATCCCGAAAGACCTGCGCAGTGTGGTGGTTTGGTTTTTTTATGGGCGCGATGGCAATCGCGATAGCTGGCCATACGCCAGCGAGTGAGGCCAGCTTAACAGAGGCATCCCCAGTTGATTTGAGAATTTACTTACAGCACGCCAGTCAGGCGTCCTACGGCAGGGGCTGTCATGACAGGGGCTGTGCTAAGCTGGCGCCCCTTTTTAACAGTGGAGTCTTGGCGATGAAGGCACGCATCCAATGGGCTGGCGAAGCCATGTTCCTCGGCGAATCAGGCAGCGGTCATGTGGTCGTCATGGACGGTCCGCCGGAGGCGGGTGGCCGTAACCTGGGGGTTCGGCCAATGGAAATGCTCCTGCTGGGCGTGGGCGGTTGCAGTAATTTCGACGTGGTCAGCATCCTCAAGAAATCCCGTCAGGCCGTCGAAAGTTGCGAAGCCTTCCTGGAAGCGGAGCGCGCTACCGAAGACCCTAAGGTGTTCACCAAGATTCACATGCACTTTGTGGTAAAGGGGCGAGCCCTGAAGGAAGCCCAGGTCAAGCGTGCCATCGAGCTGTCCGCCGAAAAATATTGCTCGGCTTCCATCATGCTCGGCGCTGCCGGCGTTGAAATCACCCACGATTATGAAATCATCGAATTGGGTTGAATCGACATCCAACCATCATAAAAGCAGTGCAAGCTCTGGCGATCAGCAGCCGACGTCTGCATAATGCGCCACTTTTTTCAGGGCAGTGATCGGTCCGCTCGACCGGTCGCTTGCCTGGACAGACAACCAAAATCGCCATCGCGAAGAGGTGTTAACCGTCCTACGCAGGTGCGTCGTTCGCATCTGACGGGCATGCTTGATCACGCGGCCGGGCCGCAATACACAGAGAGTTTTCAAACGGTGAAAAGCAAACTCAAGCTCCATGGGTTCAATAACCTGACAAAGACCTTGAGCTTCAACATCTATGACATCTGCTATGCGGAAACTCCGCAAGACCAGCAGGCCTACGTCGAGTACATCAATAAAGAGTACAACGCCAAGCGCCTCACGCAGATCCTCACGGAAGTTGTCGATATCATTGGTGCCAACATCCTGAACATCGCCAGTCAGGACTATGAACCCCAAGGTGCCAGCGTGACCATTCTGATCTCGGAAGAGCCGGTGACACCGACCGACAGCCAGATCGAAGAGTCCCCGGGCCCGTTGCCCGAAATCATCCTGGCCCACCTCGACAAGAGTCACATCACGGTACATACCTACCCGGAAATACATCCGGTGGACGGTATCGCAACGTTCCGTGTGGACATTGATGTGTCGACCTGTGGCGTCATTTCACCGCTCAAGGCGCTCAACTTCCTGATTCACCAGTTCGACTCGGACATCGTGACCGTGGATTACCGCGTGCGTGGGTTCACCCGCGACGTTGAAGGTCACAAGCACTTTATCGATCACGAGATCAATTCGATTCAGAACTACCTGTCCGAAGATACTCGCGACGCGTACCAGATGACCGACGTCAACGTGTACCAGGAAAACCTGTTCCACACCAAAATGCTGCTCAAGGACTTCGAACTGGATAACTACCTGTTCGGTGATGCCACCAGCAACCTGTCTACTGAACAGCGTGAGCAGGTGGAAGAGCGTGTAAAACACGAAATGCTGGAAATTTTCTACGCACGCAACATGCCGCGCTGAAGTTTCAGGTATAAAAAAGGCGACTACCGGTGGGTAGTCGCCTTTTTTGTGCAAGCTCGATGTTGTCTTGAGCCTGTCTCCCGTTCGCTATTAGATCCGATAAGTGCTCTTGGTCATGACCTTGGCCAACAGGCTCATGCCAAACTTCACCGGCGCCGGAAAACGAAAACCACCGGCCTCCAGGGCGCTTTCGGCATGGTGCTCCTCGTCCTCGCGCATCTGCTCCAGAATCGCCCGGGACTTTTCATCCTCGGCTGGCAATTGCTCCAAGTGCTCATTCAAGTGCTTGCACACCTGATGCTCGGTCGCCGCCACGAAACCGAGGCTGACTTTGTCACTGATCAGTCCGGCCACCGCCCCGATACCGAATGACATCCCATAGAACAATGGGTTCAGGACGCTGGTATGACTGCCCAACTGGCGAATGCGCTGCTCGCACCAGACCAGGTGGTCGACTTCTTCCTCGGCGGCATGCTCCATCGCCTCACGCACCTGCGGCAGCTTGGCTGTCAGCGCCTGCCCTTGATACAGCGCCTGGGCGCAGACTTCGCCGGTGTGGTTAATGCGCATCAGTCCAGCGACATGGCGGGTCTGTTCGTCACTCAGTTGCGCGTCCGGCTGCACGATAGCCGGTGATGGACGGTACGGCTGGCCACTGAAGGGCAGCAGCGTACGCATCGCGGTATCGGCTTGCAGCAGCAGGCGGTCAATCGGCGAGTAGTGACGTTGGGTAGTCATGCTTATCTCCGGAGGAAAAATCACAGCGGCCAGTTTAAACCAATCGGCCGCTGAAAATTTGCGTTGGGTCAGGGCTATCAGCCCGGCGGCCAGTGCATCTGGCGCTGCCCAAGCACGTGCATATGAATGTGATAGACGGTTTGCCCGCCGAGTTCATTGCAGTTCATCACCACACGGAAACCGTCTTCACACCCTTGCTCCTTGGCCAGGCGCTGGGCAGTGAACAGAATGTGCCCGGCCAGCCCTTTATCTTCCTCAGTCAGATCATTGAGTGTGCGGATCGGTTTCTTCGGAATGACCAGAAAGTGCACCGGGGCCTGTGGGGCGATGTCGTGGAAGGCCAGGACCTGGTCATCCTCGTAGATGATCTTGGCCGGAATCTCCCGGTTGATGATCTTGGTAAACAGGGTATCCACAGCTGTTCTCCGTTGGATTAGTCGAGCTCGAGTGTAATGAAAGGGCGGCTGACGAGCCTGGGTTTTAGCTTCAAAAGGTTATTCAACGCGGGCAGTAGGTCTTGTTGACCATGCCGGCGATCGTCCGTACCAGCCACCGCGACCCCAATCGCGGCAACGCGGCGAGCCAGCGATTGCGCCGCCCGGGAATGATGATGGCCCGGTTTCTGTCCAGCCCACGCACCGCATACAGCGCAACTTCCTCCGGGCTCATCAGGCGTTTGTTATCGATGAACTTCTGCTCATCAAGCTGGGCCCTGGCGAAAAAACCGGTGCGGATCGGGCCAGGGCAAAGCACCGATACCTTGATCGCGCATTTCTTGAGTTCGACCCGCAGGGCTTCGGAGAAGTGCAGTACATAGGCCTTGCTGGCGTGGTAGGTACTCATCCAGGGGCCGGGTTGGAAGGCGGCGATCGATGCGACATTGAGGATTTGTCCGCCACCCTGCAGCGCCATGCTATTGCCTATCGCGTGACAGAGGCGTGTCAGGGCAAGGATATTGAGTTCGATCAGGTCCTGTTCGGTCATCCAGTCCTGGCCCAGGAACGGGCCACTGGTGCCAATGCCGGCGCAGTTGACCAGCAAGTCGATCTGGCGTTCGCCTTCCTCCAGCTCCAGCAAGAAACCTGAAAGCCGCAGGGGCTCTCCCAGGTCACAAGCCCGGAACAACACCTCTACGCCAAACCGTTGCGTCAGTTCTGTTGCAATACTTTCCAGCCGATCACGTTGTCGAGCCACCAGTATCAGGTTGCGACCGCGCCGGGCCAGTGCCTCGGCCATGGCCAGGCCGAGGCCACCGGAGGCGCCAGTGATCAGTGCGTAACGGGTCATGCAGTTCTCCATCACAACAGCCCGCCGCCAGTGGACTGGGCTGTCACTGACACGAAGCGCGCTTATTGTTCCTCTTCTTCCTCATAGTCTACAGAAGGTGAGGCCGCCTCTGCTGCTTCGGCAGCAGGTTCGACATTGGTGTCGTCGCTGCTTTGATATTCGCTCGACTCGCTGTTTTCAAAGTTGCTCACAGAGTTGCTGTATTCGTCTCCGATATCGCTGAACGCCCCGCCCACTGCCGCGGCGATGATCAGGACGATCATGACGACCCACAGCGATGAAAGTACCTTGACCGCCGTGCTGTTGGGCGGCGGTGGCGCGCCATAGCGATTCGCGCCGGTATTGCCAGGCATGCACATGAGCACGAACGGGAAGAGGCTGCCTACGAACGGCACCAGGTTGAGCAGCCACAGCCACCCGGACCAGCCAAGGTCATGCAGCCGCTGGACGTTGAACTGGAGGCTCACAAAGGCAAAGGCGAGCGCGATGGCCACCCCTGCCAGCCCGCCGACAATCATTGCAGCCAGTGAGTTGGACGCGATGAGCCATGACAGGCTGAACCAGAATGCCACGCCGATCACCGGCAGCATCACCAGCGTCAAGACCATGGTCCAGGCCAGGAACCGCAGCCGCCCGATACGCCCCTCGAAACTGAAGGGCTTGAGTGTGCTGTATCCGGCCACTGCTTCACCGACTTGCGCCCGAGGCGGCGCGTATGGCGATGCGGGGTCGATGATGGCGTCCGGGTGGCGTCCGTCCGATGGGTGGAGCGATTCCTGTACCTCGCCGAGGTTCAGATGGAGAGCAGGCTCGGCTTCGATTCGTGCATCGATCCCGCTCTTGTTGAGCGCTTCGAGGTACTTCTGTGCTTCGCTCTGGGACAGGTTGCTTTTAAGGGCTACCTTACGACCGCTGAACAGTCGTTCAATAGCGCTGACATCGCTTTTGAACAGCTCGGCGAGGTTGAGTTTGGCGGTGGTGGTATCGACGCCTGGCATCAGGGCTCCGTCGAATACGATGTTGAAACGGGTTTCGCTCATGCCCGGCATCCTTGTCTCTAAGGTTAAGTGTTTGTTGTTATCAGGTCAGTTCAGGTCTGCTCAGCGGGGCCATTGCCCCCCAAGCTGTGCCGCCCGGGCCTGCGCCTGACGGTATTCTTCATCCAGGCGTGCCACCAATTGGTCGACGCTTGGCAAATCGTGGATTTCACCCACGCCTTGGCCTGCGGACCATACGGTTTTCCAGGCCTTGGCTTCGTCGTTCAACGGCTTGAGTTTCGAACCGGCATCCACCTCGCCTTTGCCCTGCAGGGCGGCCAGGTCGAAGCCGGCGTTTTCCAGGCTCTGGCGCATGAAACTGGCCGGTACCCCAGACACTGCAGGAGTATGCACGATGTCTGCGGCTCGGGATGTGAGCAACATCTCTTTATAAGCGTCAGGCGCATGGCTTTCGGTGGTGCCGATAAAGCGTGTACCGAAGTAGGCCAAATCCGCACCGAGCAGCTGTGCGGCCAGAATCTGATGACCGTGGTTCAGGCATCCCGCAAGTAGAACGGTTTTGTCGAAGAACTGCCGGATCTCGGCGACCAGCGAGAATGGGCTCCAGGTTCCGGCGTGCCCACCTGCGCCGGCGGCAACGGCGATCAGACCATCGACACCGGCCTCGGCGGCTTTTTCCCCATGACGCCGTGTGGTGACGTCGTGGAACACCAGGCCGCCGTAGCTGTGAACGGCGTCCACCAGTTCTTTCACTGCGCCAAGGCTAGTGATGACAATCGGCACCTTATGTTCGATGCAGATGGCCAGGTCGGCCTGAAGCCGCGGGTTACTGTGGTGGACGATCAGGTTGACGGCGTAGGGCGCCGGGTTTTCCAGTGCCGCCAGCCCGGCCTCGATTTCTTCCAGCCAGGCCTTGAAGCCACTGCTCTCGCGCTGGTTCAACGCGGGGAAGCTGCCGACAATGCCGTTGCGACAGCAAGCCAGCACCAGCTGTGGGTTGGAAATCAGGAACATCGGCGCCGCCACGACGGGCAGGCGCAAACGTTGTTCGAGCAGAGCGGGCAGCGACATTGGAAGTACCCCGGGTTAAGTAGTGCCGATTGGAAGTTAGAACGGCCGAACCACGACCAGAATTACGATAGCCAGCAATATCAGGACCGGCACTTCATTGAACCAGCGATAAAAGACGTGGCTGCGGGTATTTTCGCCACGGGCGAAGCGCTTTACTTGGGCGCCGCACATATGGTGATAACCGATCAACAGTACGACCAGGGTCAGCTTGGCGTGCATCCAGCCGCCTTGGGTGAAGTAGGCGCTGGCGTTGAGGCTGAGCAGCCAGATGCCGAACACCAGGGTGGCGACCATCGCCGGGCCCATGATGCCGCGATACAACTTGCGCTCCATGATGCTGAAACGTTCTTTGCTGACGCTGTCTTCGCTTTGGGCGTGATAGACAAACAGGCGAGGCAGATAGAACAGGCCGGCGAACCAGCAGACCATGCTGACGATGTGAAGTGCTTTGAGCCACAGATAGAGCATTTTTAGTTATTCCCAGATTCACGGTGACTCGATAGTAGAGGTTAGAGCGCCCACACGTCACCTTGGCGGTTGTCGCCGCGTCCCGCGGCCCCTATCATCGACGGCTTTCCAGTGGGTTCGTTGAGGGCAGGTTTATGGTCAAGGTCGGTATCGTCGGCGGCACGGGTTACACCGGTGTCGAATTGCTGCGTCTGTTGGCACAGCATCCGCAAGCTGAGGTGGTGGTCATTACCTCCCGATCCGAGGCCGGCCTGGCCGTTGCCGACATGTATCCGAACCTGCGAGGGCACTACGACGGCCTGGCGTTCAGCGTTCCGGACGTTAAGACCCTCGGTGCTTGCGACGTGGTGTTTTTCGCCACGCCCCATGGTGTCGCCCACGCGCTGGCTGGTGAGCTGCTGGCCGCCGGGACCAAGGTCATCGACCTGTCGGCAGACTTCCGCCTGCAGGACGCCGACGAATGGGCGAAATGGTATGGCCAGCCCCATGGGGCGCCGGAGCTGCTCGACGAGGCTGTATACGGATTGCCGGAAGTCAATCGGGAGAAAATCAAGCAGGCCCGGCTGATCGCGGTACCGGGTTGCTATCCGACTGCAACGCAGCTGGGCTTCTTGCCTCTGCTCGAGGCCGGTCTTGCCGATACTTCGCGTTTGATCGCTGACTGCAAATCCGGTGTCAGCGGCGCTGGACGCGGTGCCAGTGTCGGTTCGCTGTACTCCGAGACGTCGGAAAGCATGAAGGCGTACGCGGTCAAGGGGCACCGTCACCTGCCGGAAATCCGCCAGGGACTGCGTCGGGCCGCGGGCAGGGAAGTCGGCCTGACTTTCGTGCCGCACCTGACCCCGATGATCCGTGGCATTCACTCGACGCTTTACGCAACCGTCGTCGATCGCTCGGTGGACCTGCAGGCACTGTTCGAAAAGCGTTACGCCAACGAACCGTTCGTCGACGTAATGCCAGCCGGCAGCCATCCGGAAACCCGTAGCGTGCGCGGTGCGAACGTCTGCCGGATCGCCGTGCATCGCCCGCAAGACGGGGATCTGGTGGTGGTGTTGTCGGTCATCGACAACCTGGTCAAGGGCGCCTCGGGCCAGGCGGTGCAGAACCTGAACATACTGTTCGGCCTGGATGAGCGGTTGGGCCTGTCCCATGCGGGGATGTTGCCTTAACGGCAGTTAAAAGCTGCAAGCTTTAAGCTACAAGCTTGCAGCTTTTAACTTGTAGCTTGCCGCTGCTCCTCAAATAGTTGACCGATTTTCTAGGAGAAGCGGATAATGCCGCCATCACGCATTATGGCGGCGTAAGCGCCGGGAGATATTCAGCATGAGCGTCGAAACCTTCACCCCCATGGCTTTGCAATTCACCCACGGTGCCGCGCACAAGGTGAAGAGCCTGGTCGATGAAGAGGGCAATGATCGTTTGAAGCTGCGCGTATTTGTAACGGGCGGCGGTTGTTCTGGTTTTCAGTACGGTTTTACTTTCGATGAGGAAGTGGCCGACGATGACACCATCGTCGAGCGCGAAGGCGTCAGCCTGGTGGTCGATCCGATGAGCTTCCAGTACCTGGCGGGTGCCGAGGTGGATTACCAGGAAGGTTTGGAAGGGTCGCGTTTCGTGATCAAGAACCCGAATGCCACCACCACTTGCGGTTGCGGTTCTTCATTCTCGATCTGATCGCTTCAGTCTTCAAACAAAACGCCGCAGTGCCTGACAGCGCTGCGGCGTTTTGTTGTCCAGGATTCTGGTCAGGCGGGATAAATGGCGCCGAGTACGCGTAAGCCGCGGGCACCCGTGACACTTGGGCGATTGGCTGGAATACCTGCCAGACAGCAATGGGCCAGCCAGGCGAAGGCCATGGCTTCGACCCAATCCGGATCCACGCCGTAGGCGGCCGTGCTGCTGACTTTGGCGTCCGGCAGTAATTCGGCCAGGCGCTTCATGAGCGTCTGGTTGTGCGCGCCACCACCGCAGACCAGCAACTCCTGGGTCTGTGCCTGGGCGTTTTGCAGTGATTCGACGATAGTCAGGGCTGTCAGCTCGAGCAGCGTTGCCTGCACGTTTTCAGCCGGGAAGGCTGGCAGGCGTGACAGGTGCTGGGTCAGCCAAGACAAGTTGAATACTTCTCGTCCGGTGCTCTTCGGTCCTTTGGTGACAAAGAAGGGGTCGCTGAGCAGCTCCTTGAGCAGAGCCGGTTCGACTGTCCCGCTGGCGGCCCATTGGCCGTCGCGATCGAAATGCTCGCCCCGTTGCTGGTATATCCAGGCGTCGAGCAATACGTTGCCGGGGCCACAATCGAAACCGGCTACCGGCTTTGCGGGCTCAATCAGGCTGAGATTGCTGAAACCGCCGACATTCAGTACCGCACGATTGCCGACTCGTTCTTCGAACAGTGCTTCGTGAAAGGCCGGAACGAGAGGGGCGCCTTGCCCGCCTGCCGCGACGTCACGGCTGCGGAAGTCGCTGACAATGGTGATGCCGGTCAACTCACTCAGCAGCGCTGGATTGCCTATCTGCACGGTAAAGCCGCGAGCCGGCTCATGGCGAATGGTCTGGCCATGGCTGCCAATCGCCGTGACGTCTTCAGGCTTGAGTTTCTGTTCATTGAGCAGGGTATGGATGCCCTGGGCCGCCAGCTCTACCCAGTTTTGCTGGGCAATGGCGGAACGGGCGATCTCATCGGGCCCGCTGCTGCACAAGCCGAGCAATTCGGTGCGCAGGGAGGTGGGCATAGGGATGTAGTGTGTGGCGATCAGCTTGATGGCCGGGGTCAGTTCGATCAGTGCGATATCCAGGCCATCCAGGCTGGTCCCGGACATCACACCGATATAGAACGCCATGGCTCAGCGCTTGCTCGAAGCCAGCAGGGTGGCTTTCTCTTGATCCATGCGAGCCATCAAGGGTTGGCTTTGGGCCAGGAAACGCGCGCGTTCGGACTTGGCGATCGGGTCGGCCATCGGCAGTTTCTGGCCCAGCGGGTCGACGTGGACACCGTTGACCTGGAATTCATAGTGCAAGTGCGGGCCGGTGGACAGGCCGGTGGTGCCGATATATCCGATGACCTGGCCTTGCTTGACACTGCCGCCAGTCTTCACGCCTTTGGCGAAGCCCTGCATATGGCCGTACAGCGTGCGGTAGGTGTTGCCGTGCTGGATAATCACGGTGTTGCCATAACCGCCGCGGCGCCCGGCCAGCAATACTTTGCCGTCGCCGGCAGCCTTGATTGGCGTGCCACGGGGCGCTGCGTAGTCGACGCCTTTATGGGCGCGGATTTTGTTCAGGATCGGGTGCTTGCGGCCTGCGGAGAACTTCGAGCTGATGCGGGCGAAATCAACCGGCGTACGGATGAAAGCCTTGCGCATGCTGTTGCCATCGGCAGTGTAGTAGCTGCTGTTGCCTTGTTTGTTGGTGTAGCGAACTGCGGTGTAGGTCTTGCCACGGTTGGTGAAGCGCGCGGAAAGGATGGGACCGTTGCCGATGCTCTTTCCGTTGACCACTTTCTGTTCGTAGATGATATCGAACTCGTCGCCCTGGCGAATATCCTGGGCGAAGTCGATGTCGTAGCCAAACACGCTGGCCATGTCCATGGTCAGGCTATGGGAAAGGCCGGCGCGGGCGGCTGACTGCGACAGTGAGCTGTTGATCACGCCATGGACGTACGCCGAACGCACGGTGGGTTTGGCGGTCACTCGATTGAATACATAACCCTGGGCATTCTTAGTCAGGGTGATGCTTTCCAGGTCACTCAACTTGGTGTGCAGGTTGGTCAGCTGTCCGTCGGGATTGAGTTCGAATTCGAGTTTCTGGCCGCGCTGCAGTTGGGTAAATTGTTTGGCTTGCTTGTCGCTGGCCAGGATTTCGTGAACCGAAGTCGAGGGCAGCCCCACCTTTTCGAAGAGGGTGGAGAGCGTATCGCCTTTGGCGACAATGACCTCGCGGTGGTCCGGTCCTTTCTTTTCTTCTACAGCCGGAGGTTCTGCCTGGGCGGCCTCGGTGGTGTCTTCAGGGCTGTTTTCAATCTGCGCGAAAGGGGAGGCGGCCGGTTCGTTTGTGGCTTGAACGGCTTCGGCAGCGTCTTGATCTTGTGTCAGTTGTTCAGCAGGGCTTTCCAGTTCAAGACTCAGAGTCGTCTTTTTGGCTTCGACATCGCTGGAGGGGAACACCAGGAGCGCCAGGCTAAGAAGGGCTGCGATGCCACTGGCGGCAAGCAGGTGGGTCTTTGGGTAAAGCGGCGGCGCTTTAGACGGTTCTGTGGTCATAGGTAATTTTGACTTTTGAAAAGATGAATTGGAAAAGATGAATGACATGATGAAGATGAAATAACTGTATAAAATATAACCAAATCCCCTCCGAAGCAAGCCCGCGGACGCTCTGTCTGTGGATTGGCGTCCTCGCGCCGGGCAAACCTTGTATTTGGTGTGCGTTCTTGTATGGTTGGGTCCCTTTGAATCTGAGCCTTGCGGGTCTGTTATGAAGTCGGTTGAAGAGCAGCTAGCGCTGATCAAACGTGGTGCGGAAGAACTGTTGGTCGAGTCCGAGCTGATCGAAAAGCTCAAGCGCGGGCAGCCGCTGCGTATCAAGGCTGGTTTCGACCCGACGGCACCTGATCTGCACTTGGGTCACACCGTGCTTATTAATAAGCTGCGCCAGTTCCAGGATCTGGGGCACCAGGTCATCTTCCTTATAGGTGACTTCACTGGGATGATCGGTGATCCGAGTGGCAAGAGTGCTACCCGTCCGCCGCTGACCCGCGAGCAGGTTCTCGATAACGCCGAGACCTACAAGACTCAAGTCTTCAAGATCCTTGATCCGGCCAAGACCGAAGTGGCGTTCAACTCCACTTGGATGGACCAGATGGGGCCGGCGGATTTCATTCGCCTGACTTCCCAGTACACCGTGGCTCGTATGCTTGAGCGCGATGACTTCGACAAGCGCTATACAACCAATCAGCCAATCGCCATTCATGAGTTTCTCTACCCGCTTGTGCAGGGTTATGACTCGGTCGCGTTGCGAGCGGACGTTGAGCTCGGCGGCACCGACCAGAAGTTCAACCTGTTGATGGGGCGTGAGCTGCAGCGCGGTTATGGCCAGGAGGCTCAGTGCATCCTGACCATGCCGTTGCTGGAGGGGTTGGACGGTGTGAAGAAGATGTCCAAGTCGTTGGGCAACTACGTTGGCATTCAAGAGGCGCCAGGCGTTATGTACAGCAAGCTGGTTTCCATTCCGGATGTGCTGATGTGGCGTTACTTCGAGCTGTTGAGCTTCCGCTCCATGGATGAGATCAATGCATTCCGTGCGGATGTTGAGGCTGGAGCTAATCCGCGGGACATCAAGATCAAGCTGGCCGAAGAAATCGTCGCTCGTTTCCATGGTGAAGAGGCTGCGGCTAACGCTCACCGTGCGGCAGGTAATCGTATGAAGGATGGTGAGCTGCCGGACGATCTGCCAGAGATCGAGCTGACAGCAACCGAGGATATGCCGATCGCGGCTGTCCTTAATAAGGCGGGCCTGGTCAAGAACGCGGCGGTAGCGCGAGACCTCCTGGGTTCCGGCGGTGTGCGTATAGATGGTGAGGTTGTGGATCGCGCCTATATATATGAGCTGGGTTCCACCCATGTATGCCAGGCCGGTAAAAAGGCTTTCGCGCGTATTACGCTGAAATCCGAATAAAGCTGAAAATAGCTGTTGACGGCAGATTCTGGACGTCTATAATTCGCCCCACTTCCGGCGCAGTCGAAACGGAAAACTCCTTGATATTCAATGAGTTATCCTTGTTTTGAAAGTGTCGGGCTTCAGTTCATCGAAGCCTGGGAAGCAGTTGATAAGGTGGTTTGTTTGGCCTTATTGACGATTCGATCTTCTCGGTCGAAAGCGGAGAAAAAGAGGTGTTGACAGCAGCGAGTAACGCTGTAGAATTCGCCTCCCGCTAACGAGAGATCGGAAGCGCAAGTGGTTGAAGTTGTTGATGTTTCCCAAGCGAAACTTTGAAAACTTCTGAAAATAACCGCTTGACAGATACATCGGGCGCTGTAGAATGCGCGCCTCGGTTGAGACGAAAGGCTCAACCCACCGCTCTTTAACAACTGAATCAAGCAATTCGTGTGGGTGCTTGTGGGGTCAGACTGCTAGTCAACAGATTATCAGCATCACAAGTTACTCCGCGAGAAATCAAAGATGTAACCAACGATTGCTGAGCCAAGTTTAGGGTTTTCTCAAAACCCAAAGATGTTTGAACTGAAGAGTTTGATCATGGCTCAGATTGAACGCTGGCGGCAGGCCTAACACATGCAAGTCGAGCGGTAGAGAGAAGCTTGCTTCTCTTGAGAGCGGCGGACGGGTGAGTAATGCCTAGGAATCTGCCTGGTAGTGGGGGATAACGCTCGGAAACGGACGCTAATACCGCATACGTCCTACGGGAGAAAGCAGGGGACCTTCGGGCCTTGCGCTATCAGATGAGCCTAGGTCGGATTAGCTAGTTGGTGGGGTAATGGCTCACCAAGGCGACGATCCGTAACTGGTCTGAGAGGATGATCAGTCACACTGGAACTGAGACACGGTCCAGACTCCTACGGGAGGCAGCAGTGGGGAATATTGGACAATGGGCGAAAGCCTGATCCAGCCATGCCGCGTGTGTGAAGAAGGTCTTCGGATTGTAAAGCACTTTAAGTTGGGAGGAAGGGCAGTTGCTTAATACGTAACTGTCTTGACGTTACCGACAGAATAAGCACCGGCTAACTCTGTGCCAGCAGCCGCGGTAATACAGAGGGTGCAAGCGTTAATCGGAATTACTGGGCGTAAAGCGCGCGTAGGTGGTTTGTTAAGTTGGATGTGAAATCCCCGGGCTCAACCTGGGAACTGCATTCAAAACTGACAAGCTAGAGTATGGTAGAGGGTGGTGGAATTTCCTGTGTAGCGGTGAAATGCGTAGATATAGGAAGGAACACCAGTGGCGAAGGCGACCACCTGGACTGATACTGACACTGAGGTGCGAAAGCGTGGGGAGCAAACAGGATTAGATACCCTGGTAGTCCACGCCGTAAACGATGTCAACTAGCCGTTGGGAGCCTTGAGCTCTTAGTGGCGCAGCTAACGCATTAAGTTGACCGCCTGGGGAGTACGGCCGCAAGGTTAAAACTCAAATGAATTGACGGGGGCCCGCACAAGCGGTGGAGCATGTGGTTTAATTCGAAGCAACGCGAAGAACCTTACCAGGCCTTGACATCCAATGAACTTTCTAGAGATAGATTGGTGCCTTCGGGAACATTGAGACAGGTGCTGCATGGCTGTCGTCAGCTCGTGTCGTGAGATGTTGGGTTAAGTCCCGTAACGAGCGCAACCCTTGTCCTTAGTTACCAGCGCGTTATGGTGGGCACTCTAAGGAGACTGCCGGTGACAAACCGGAGGAAGGTGGGGATGACGTCAAGTCATCATGGCCCTTACGGCCTGGGCTACACACGTGCTACAATGGTCGGTACAGAGGGTTGCCAAGCCGCGAGGTGGAGCTAATCCCACAAAACCGATCGTAGTCCGGATCGCAGTCTGCAACTCGACTGCGTGAAGTCGGAATCGCTAGTAATCGCGAATCAGAATGTCGCGGTGAATACGTTCCCGGGCCTTGTACACACCGCCCGTCACACCATGGGAGTGGGTTGCACCAGAAGTAGCTAGTCTAACCTTCGGGAGGACGGTTACCACGGTGTGATTCATGACTGGGGTGAAGTCGTAACAAGGTAGCCGTAGGGGAACCTGCGGCTGGATCACCTCCTTAATCGACGACCGCAGCTGCTCCATGAGCTCCCACACGAATTGCTTGATTCATTGAAGAAGACGATAGAAGCAGCTTTAAGCTCCAAGCTGATAGCTCATAGCTAACAGTTACAAGCTCGAAATTGGGTCTGTAGCTCAGTTGGTTAGAGCGCACCCCTGATAAGGGTGAGGTCGGCAGTTCGAATCTGCCCAGACCCACCAATTTTGTTATGGGGCCATAGCTCAGCTGGGAGAGCGCCTGCCTTGCACGCAGGAGGTCAGCGGTTCGATCCCGCTTGGCTCCACCATAAACTGCTTCTGAAAGCTTAGAAATGAGCATTCCACCACACGGTGCCTGAATGTTGATTTCTAGTCTTTTGATTAGATCGTTCTTTAAAAATTTGGGTATGTGATAGAAAGATAGACTGGACGTTACTTTCACTGGTAACGGCTCAGGCTAAGGTAAAATTTGTGAGTTGCTCTTAAGTGAGCAAGCGTACGAATTTTCGGCGAATGTCGTCTTCACAGTATAACCAGATTGCTTGGGGTTATATGGTCAAGTGAAGAAGCGCATACGGTGGATGCCTTGGCAGTCAGAGGCGATGAAAGACGTGGTAGCCTGCGAAAAGCTTCGGGGAGTCGGCAAACAGACTTTGATCCGGAGATGTCTGAATGGGGGAACCCAGCCATCATAAGATGGTTATCTTGTACTGAATACATAGGTGCAAGAAGCGAACCAGGGGAACTGAAACATCTAAGTACCCTGAGGAAAAGAAATCAACCGAGATTCCCTTAGTAGTGGCGAGCGAACGGGGACTAGCCCTTAAGCTTCTTTGATTTTAGCGGAACGCTCTGGAAAGTGCGGCCATAGTGGGTGATAGCCCTGTACGCGAAAGGATCTTAGAAGTGAAATCGAGTAGGACGGAGCACGAGAAACTTTGTCTGAATATGGGGGGACCATCCTCCAAGGCTAAATACTACTGACTGACCGATAGTGAACTAGTACCGTGAGGGAAAGGCGAAAAGAACCCCGGAGAGGGGAGTGAAATAGATCCTGAAACCGTATGCGTACAAGCAGTGGGAGCCCACTTTGTTGGGTGACTGCGTACCTTTTGTATAATGGGTCAGCGACTTATTTTCAGTGGCGAGCTTAACCGAATAGGGGAGGCGTAGCGAAAGCGAGTCTTAATAGGGCGTCTAGTCGCTGGGAATAGACCCGAAACCGGGCGATCTATCCATGGGCAGGTTGAAGGTTGGGTAACACTAACTGGAGGACCGAACCGACTACCGTTGAAAAGTTAGCGGATGACCTGTGGATCGGAGTGAAAGGCTAATCAAGCTCGGAGATAGCTGGTTCTCCTCGAAAGCTATTTAGGTAGCGCCTCATGTATCACTGTAGGGGGTAGAGCACTGTTTCGGCTAGGGGGTCATCCCGACTTACCAAACCGATGCAAACTCCGAATACCTACAAGTGCCGAGCATGGGAGACACACGGCGGGTGCTAACGTCCGTCGTGAAAAGGGAAACAACCCAGACCGTCAGCTAAGGTCCCAAAGTTATGGTTAAGTGGGAAACGATGTGGGAAGGCTTAGACAGCTAGGAGGTTGGCTTAGAAGCAGCCACCCTTTAAAGAAAGCGTAATAGCTCACTAGTCGAGTCGGCCTGCGCGGAAGATGTAACGGGGCTCAAACCATACACCGAAGCTACGGGTATCACTTAGGTGATGCGGTAGAGGAGCGTTCTGTAAGCCTGTGAAGGTGAGTTGAGAAGCTTGCTGGAGGTATCAGAAGTGCGAATGCTGACATGAGTAACGACAATGGGTGTGAAAAACACCCACGCCGAAAGACCAAGGTTTCCTGCGCAACGTTAATCGACGCAGGGTTAGTCGGTCCCTAAGGCGAGGCTGAAAAGCGTAGTCGATGGAAAACAGGTTAATATTCCTGTACTTCTGGTTATTGCGATGGAGGGACGGAGAAGGCTAGGCCAGCTTGGCGTTGGTTGTCCAAGTTTAAGGTGGTAGGCTGGAATCTTAGGTAAATCCGGGATTCTAAGGCCGAGAGCTGATGACGAGTTACCCTCTGGGTGACGAAGTGGTTGATGCCATGCTTCCAAGAAAAGCTTCTAAGCTTCAGGTAACCAGGAACCGTACCCCAAACCGACACAGGTGGTTGGGTAGAGAATACCAAGGCGCTTGAGAGAACTCGGGTGAAGGAACTAGGCAAAATGGCACCGTAACTTCGGGAGAAGGTGCGCCGGTGAGGGTGAAGGACTTGCTCCGTAAGCTCATGCCGGTCGAAGATACCAGGCCGCTGCGACTGTTTATTAAAAACACAGCACTCTGCAAACACGAAAGTGGACGTATAGGGTGTGACGCCTGCCCGGTGCCGGAAGGTTAATTGATGGGGTTAGCTAACGCGAAGCTCTTGATCGAAGCCCCGGTAAACGGCGGCCGTAACTATAACGGTCCTAAGGTAGCGAAATTCCTTGTCGGGTAAGTTCCGACCTGCACGAATGGCGTAACGATGGCGGCGCTGTCTCCACCCGAGACTCAGTGAAATTGAAATCGCTGTGAAGATGCAGTGTATCCGCGGCTAGACGGAAAGACCCCGTGAACCTTTACTATAGCTTTGCACTGGACTTTGAATTTGCTTGTGTAGGATAGGTGGGAGGCTTTGAAGCGTGGACGCCAGTTCGCGTGGAGCCAACCTTGAAATACCACCCTGGCAACTTTGAGGTTCTAACTCAGGTCCGTTATCCGGATCGAGGACAGTGTATGGTGGGTAGTTTGACTGGGGCGGTCTCCTCCTAAAGAGTAACGGAGGAGTACGAAGGTGCGCTCAGACCGGTCGGAAATCGGTCGTAGAGTATAAAGGCAAAAGCGCGCTTGACTGCGAGACAGACACGTCGAGCAGGTACGAAAGTAGGTCTTAGTGATCCGGTGGTTCTGTATGGAAGGGCCATCGCTCAACGGATAAAAGGTACTCCGGGGATAACAGGCTGATACCGCCCAAGAGTTCATATCGACGGCGGTGTTTGGCACCTCGATGTCGGCTCATCACATCCTGGGGCTGAAGCCGGTCCCAAGGGTATGGCTGTTCGCCATTTAAAGTGGTACGCGAGCTGGGTTTAGAACGTCGTGAGACAGTTCGGTCCCTATCTGCCGTGGACGTTTGAGATTTGAGAGGGGCTGCTCCTAGTACGAGAGGACCGGAGTGGACGAACCTCTGGTGTTCCGGTTGTCACGCCAGTGGCATTGCCGGGTAGCTATGTTCGGGAAAGATAACCGCTGAAAGCATCTAAGCGGGAAACTTGCCTCAAGATGAGATCTCACTGGGACCTTGAGTCCCCTGAAGGGCCGTCGAAGACTACGACGTTGATAGGCAGGGTGTGTAAGCGCTGTGAGGCGTTGAGCTAACCTGTACTAATTGCCCGTGAGGCTTGACCATATAACACCCAAGCAATTTGAGTCGAAAGGCCAGATTGCGGTGTGTGAAGACGACATGAACCGAAAGTTCAACGCTGCTCACAAACACCCACCTATCGCATACCCATTCGCTGGAACGTGACCGCAAGGCACGCGCTGGCTACCGAATTTCTTGACGACCATAGAGCATTGGAACCACCTGATCCCATCCCGAACTCAGCAGTGAAACGATGCATCGCCGATGGTAGTGTGGGGTTTCCCCATGTGAGAGTAGGTCATCGTCAAGATTAAATTCCAAAACCCCTATCTGCTGATGCAGGTAGGGGTTTTGTTTTGCCCGCAGGAAAGGCATTTGGTGTTTCTATGCAACTGTCTTGCGCATAGCTATCATGCGGGCCTCATTATCAGGGCGCAGTTCGCATGCTCACGTTGCTAAAACTTCTGAAGGATGGCCGATTCCATTCGGGCCAGGCGCTGGGCGTTGCGCTGGGTATCAGCCGCAGTGCTGTATGGAAGCAACTGCAGCACCTGGAGGCAGAGTTAGGGCTGTCTGTTCACAAGGTTCGAGGCAGGGGTTACCAGTTGGCCAAGCCTCTGCTGCTTTTGGAGGCGGCTGAGATCGGCGCACAAGGACTCTGTGAATGGCCTATTCACATATTTGACTCCATCGACTCCACTAACGCAGAAGCGCTGCGCTCTATAGAGCGTGGAGCGGCGGCTCCCTTCATGGTATTGGCTGAACGACAGATAGCTGGTCGCGGTCGTCGCGGTCGTAAGTGGGTCAGTCCTTTTGCCGATAACCTCTATTTCAGTCTGGTATTGCGCATTGATGGCGGCATGAGACAGATCGAAGGGCTCAGCCTTGTTGTGGGACTTGCTGTCATGCACGCTTTGCGTGATATGGGAATTATGGAGGCGGGACTTAAGTGGCCTAACGATGTCCTGGTCGGTGAGAAAAAAATTGCAGGCATTTTGCTTGAGTTGGTAGGGGATCCTGCGGATGTCTGCCACGTTGTCCTCGGTGTAGGAATTAATGTGAATATGCAATCGACCGACGAAGTCGATCAGCAGTGGACATCCATGTGTCTAGAGGCGGGTAGGGATTTCGACCGGAATGCACTGGTGGCCCGCTTGGGGGGCAAGCTTCAGCAGTATCTGAGCCTTCATCATGTATCGGGGTTCGCTGCGATCCAGTCGGAGTGGGAGCGATACCATCTGTGGCAGGGCCGGGCTGTTTCATTGATTGCCGGCATTAATCAAATCGACGGCGTTGTGATGGGTATTGACCGCCAGGGTGCGCTGCGTTTGAAGGTGGATGGCGTGGAAAAAATCTTTAGCGGTGGTGAGCTCAGTTTGAGGTTGCGTGATGATTCTTGAGCTCGACTGCGGCAATAGCTTTATTAAATGGCGTGTCCTTCAATCCGATGGGCTTACCCCGGTCGACGGGGGCGTGGTCAGTTCTGACGGCGATCTATTGGCGAGCCTGAGTTGCAATGAAAAATTCCAGCTCAAAAAGTGTCGCCTGGTTAGCGTGAGAACTCCAGAAGAGACCGACTCATTAGTTGCCTCGCTGGTTGATGTATTTGGAGTGTCCGTGGCTCGGGCCGTACCTGCTCGGGAGATGGCGGGCGTGAGCAATGGCTATGAGGATTATGAGCGGTTGGGGCTTGATCGCTGGCTAGCGCTGCTCGGTGGGTTTCATCTTGCTTCGGGGGCCTGTCTGGTACTCGATTTTGGTACGGCTATCACAGCAGATTTCGTGGCTGCTGATGGCGGGCATCTTGGGGGATTCATTTGTCCAGGTATGCCTTTGATGCGTAATCAATTGCGTACTCATACGCGACGAATTCGTTATGACGATACGGCGGCCGAGCGAGCCCATGAGAGTCTGGTCCCAGGTCGCACGACTGTTGAAGCGGTCGAGCGTGGTTGCATGCTGATGCTCAGAGGGTTCGTCCTGACTCAGCTTGAGTTGGCCCGGGAATATTGGGGAAGCAATTTCGTGGTGTTTCTCACGGGAGGAGATGCCAATTTGGTTTCTGGGGTCGTTCCTGATGCCAAGGTGGTGCCTGACCTGGTTTTTGTTGGATTGGCAATGGCCTGTCCTTTGTCCTGAGGTTTCTATGCGGTGGCTGTTCCTGTTATTGCTGGTTTTGAATGTCTTCTACTACGTCTGGCATCAGCAGGAGGCCCCGCTTCGCGCAAAGGATGTTACGCCGCTGAGTTTGTACCGTGGATCGCAGCAGGATATTCATCTACTGAGCGAAACAGCTGATGCGCTGGTGAGGCGTGATTCGGGAAAATCCGCTGAGGCACAAAAGACGTGTGTCTACTTGGGTGGTTTTGCTCGTCCGGAAATAGCGAAGCAGCTCGAGCAGCGACTGGCGGTGTTGGGGGTTGGCGCTCGTTCCGCTTCGTTGGGCTCGCCGGAGGGGGGAGGGTTTTGGGTTCAGGTTCCCCCAGATGGCGCGGGGAAGGTGAATGAAGCGCTGCTTCAAAACCTTTCTAAAGAATTCAATGAGTTAAAACATAAAATAATGCCTTGCGAAGGGGTTGCACCGGCAGGATAGTTTGCATAGAATGGCGCCCGCTTCGCAGTGAAGACCTTTAACGGTTAACGATGCGAAGTCTGGTCAACGCAGCTAACCTCAGGTTTTTAATGAGAAAATGCTTGACAGAAGGTCGGCATAATATAGAATGCCGGCTCGCTTAGGAGGGGTTCCCGAGCGGCCAAAGGGATCAGACTGTAAATCTGACGTCTACGACTTCGAAGGTTCGAATCCTTCCCCCTCCACCATTTTTAGCGTGAGCTGCAAGCTCCGCGGGTATAGTTTAGTGGTAGAACCTCAGCCTTCCAAGCTGATGATGCGGGTTCGATTCCCGCTACCCGCTCCAAGTTTGCAGGTTGTGCATAGTGTTTCGCTCTTGTAGCTCAGTTGGTAGAGCACACCCTTGGTAAGGGTGAGGTCAGCGGTTCAAATCCGCTCAAGAGCTCCATATAACAAGGCAGATATGAAAATATCTGCCTTTGTTTTAATGGCTTGTGTGACTTGCTAAATTCTTCTCCTGAGGGTGATTTCGATGGCTAAGGAAAAGTTCGAACGTAATAAGCCGCACGTCAACGTTGGTACCATTGGTCACGTCGACCATGGTAAGACCACGCTGACCGCTGCTCTGACTCGGGTCTGCTCCGAAGTTTTCGGTTCGGCCAAGGTTGACTTCGATAAGATCGATAGCGCCCCGGAAGAGAAAGCTCGTGGTATCACCATCAATACCGCTCACGTTGAATACGATTCGGCCGTGCGTCACTACGCACACGTTGACTGCCCTGGTCACGCTGACTACGTAAAAAACATGATCACCGGTGCTGCCCAGATGGACGGCGCGATCCTGGTTTGCTCGGCCGCTGATGGTCCGATGCCGCAAACCCGTGAGCATATCCTGTTGTCCCGCCAGGTAGGCGTTCCGTACATCGTTGTCTTCCTGAACAAGGCTGACATGGTTGACGACGCTGAGTTGCTGGAACTGGTTGAGATGGAAGTGCGCGATCTGCTGAGCACTTATGATTTCCCAGGTGACGACACTCCGATCATCATCGGTTCGGCTCTGATGGCTCTGAACGGCCAAGACGACAACGAAATGGGCACCACTGCTGTCAAGAAGCTGGTGGAGACTCTGGATAGCTACATCCCAGAGCCGGAGCGAGCTATCGACAAGCCATTCCTGATGCCAATCGAGGACGTGTTCTCGATCTCGGGTCGCGGCACTGTTGTGACCGGTCGTGTTGAGCGTGGCATCGTCCGCATCCAGGAAGAAGTTGAGATTGTCGGTCTGCGTGATACTCAGAAAACTACCTGCACTGGCGTTGAAATGTTTCGTAAGCTGCTCGATGAAGGTCGTGCTGGCGAAAACTGCGGCGTGTTGCTGCGTGGCACCAAGCGTGATGATGTCGAGCGTGGCCAGGTTCTGGTCAAGCCGGGTACCGTCAAGCCGCACACAAAGTTCACCGCAGAAGTTTACGTTCTGAGCAAGGAAGAAGGCGGTCGTCATACGCCGTTCTTCAAGGGCTACCGTCCACAGTTCTACTTCCGTACAACTGACGTGACTGGTAACTGCGAGCTGCCAGAAGGCGTTGAGATGGTGATGCCGGGTGACAACATTCAGATGACTGTTACCCTGATCAAGACCATCGCGATGGAAGATGGTCTGCGTTTCGCTATCCGTGAAGGCGGTCGTACCGTCGGCGCAGGTGTCGTGGCCAAAGTCATCGAGTAAACAGTTGTAATGTCTTTTTCAGGCCGGCATAATGGTCGGCCTGATTTTGTTTTAGGTCAGTAGCTCAATTGGCAGAGCGACGGTCTCCAAAACCGTAGGTTGGGGGTTCGATTCCCTCCTGACCTGCCAGATTCACTTGGTGTGTCTGGCTTTCTTTTCACAGGATCTTCATAGATGACTCCTAAAGCTGAAGCTCAAGGCTCTCGCTTCGATCTGCTCAAGTGGCTAGTAGTAGTCGCTTTGGTGGTTGTTGGCGTTGTTGGCAATCAGTATTACTCTGCTTCGCCGATCCTGTACCGTGTACTCGCATTGCTTGCCATTGCTGCTGTTGCTGCCTTTGTCGGTCTGCAAACAGCCAAGGGTAAGTCGTTCTTTGTACTCGCTAAGGAAGCTCGCACCGAGATTCGTAAAGTCGTATGGCCGACTCGCCAAGAAACCACGCAGACCACGTTGATCGTTGTGGCTGTTGTTCTGGTAATGGCGTTGCTGTTGTGGGGGCTTGATTCCCTGCTCGGCTGGCTTGTTTCCTTGATTGTTGGCTAAGGGTGTCCCGTGGCTAAGCGTTGGTACGTTGTGCATGCTTACTCGGGTTACGAGAAGCATGTTATGCGCTCGCTGGTAGAGCGCGTCAAGCTGGCTGGCATGGAAGATGGCTTTGGCGAGATTCTGGTCCCCACTGAAGAAGTGGTTGAGATGCGTAATGGCCAGAAGCGCAAAAGTGAACGCAAGTTCTTTCCGGGCTACGTGCTGGTACAAATGGATATGAACGAAGGGACTTGGCACTTGGTCAAGGATACCCCTCGGGTGATGGGCTTCATTGGCGGTACTGCCGATAAGCCTGCACCGATTACCGATAAAGAGGCAGAAGCGATTCTGCGTCGCGTCGCTGATGGCAGCGATAAGCCGAAGCCGAAAACGTTGTTTGAACCAGGTGAGGTTGTACGTGTCACCGATGGTCCATTCGCCGATTTTAACGGCACGGTTGAAGAAGTTAACTACGAAAAGAGCCGGATCCAAGTGGCAGTGCTCATTTTCGGTCGCTCTACCCCGGTAGAGCTAGAGTTCAGTCAGGTCGAAAAGGTCTGATTGAGCAGGCATCCCAACCCCGCAGCCCTAGGCTGTGGGGTTTTGTCGTCACTGGGATAAACGCGCAAGTAACCGGGGAGCCTTTCGAGGCGTTCGAACCCGTAATTGGAGTGCCTCATGGCCAAGAAAATTACCGCTTACATCAAGCTGCAAGTGAAGGCCGCTCAGGCTAACCCAAGCCCACCTGTTGGTCCTGCTCTGGGTCAGCACGGCGTGAACATCATGGAATTCTGCAAGGCCTTCAACGCCCGTACTCAGGGTCTTGAGCCAGGTCTGCCGACTCCAGTGATCATCACTGTCTACAGCGACCGTAGCTTCACCTTCGAAACAAAAAGCACCCCTGCTTCGGTTCTGCTGAAGAAGGCTGCAGGTTTGACCAGCGGTTCCGCTCGTCCAAACACCGTTAAGGTTGGCACCGTTACCCGTGCTCAGCTGGAAGAAATCGCGAAAACCAAAAACGCGGATCTGACTGCAGCTGATATGGATGCAGCCGTGCGTACTATCGCCGGTTCTGCTCGTAGCATGGGCCTTAACGTGGAGGGTGTGTAATGGCTAAGCTGACCAAGCGTCAAAAGGCTATCGCCGGCAAAATCGAAGCAGGCAAGGCCTACAACTTTGTAGACGCCGCCGCTCTGCTGGCCGAGCTGTCGACTGTCAAGTTCAGCGAGTCGTTCGACGTTGCTGTAAACCTGGGCGTTGACCCACGTAAATCCGACCAGGTCGTTCGTAGCGCTACTGTGCTGCCACACGGCACTGGCAAGACTGTTCGTGTTGCCGTTTTCACCCAGGGCCCAGCAGCTGAAGCTGCTCTGGCTGCTGGCGCTGATCGCGTAGGCATGGACGATCTGGCTGCTGAAATGAAAGGCGGCGACCTGAACTATGACGTGGTTATCGCATCCCCGGATGCCATGCGCGTTGTAGGTCAGTTGGGTCAGATCCTCGGTCCACGTGGTCTGATGCCTAACCCTAAAGTCGGCACCGTAACGCCAGACGTAGCCACCGCGGTTAAAAACGCCAAGGCTGGTCAGGTTCGTTATCGCACCGACAAAAACGGCATCATTCACACCTCCGTTGGCAAGATTGGCTTCGACGCCGTCAAGCTGAAGGAAAACGTTGAAGCCCTGATCGCTGATCTGAAGCGTATCAAGCCAGCTTCTTCGAAAGGTATCTACGTCAAGCGCGTTACCCTGAGCACCACCATGGGCCCAGGTCTGGTCATCGATCAGAGCTCGCTCGACGCGTAAGACTCAGGTTGGCGCAAGCGATTGCGTCAATCGAAAAATTGGGGTCCCTGCCTGGCGGGGGCTGTCCAAGACCGTAGGCGACGCAAGTCTTAAACCACAAGCCTACGCAGATGGTGCTCCCGGTTCCTTACCGAATCAGACACCAAAACGACATTCGGTTTCGACCGGATGAAACGGTAACAAGCAGGAGTTAAACCCGTGGCAATTAATCTCGAAGACAAGAAGGCCATCGTCGCTGAAGTCAACGAGGCTGCCAAAGTCGCTCTTTCCGCTGTTGTGGCTGACGCCCGCGGTGTGACAGTAGGCGCTATGACCGGACTCCGTAAAGAGGCTCGTGAAGCTGGCGTATACGTACGTGTTGTACGTAACACCCTGCTCAAGCGCGCTGTTGCTGACACTGAATACAGTGTCCTCAACGACGTGTTCACTGGCCCGACTCTCATCGCGTTCTCCAAGGATCATCCGGGCGCTGCTGCCCGTCTGTTCAAGGAATTCGCCAAGAGTCAGGATAAGTTCGAGATCAAGGCAGCTGCGTTCGAGGGCAAGTTCCTCGCAGCTAACCAAATCGACGTGCTGGCAACACTGCCGACCCGCAACGAAGCCATTTCGCAGCTGATGAGCGTGATTCAAGGCGCTACCAGCAAGCTGGCTCGTACTCTGGCTGCAGTTCGCGAGCAAAAAGAAGCTGCCGCAGCCTAAGGCTGAGCATTTTCTCTCGCGCTTTTTTGTTTATTTCGATGGCCGCGTAGGCCGTCCCCCAATTTAGGAATTAGAGTCATGTCTATCTCTCAAGACGATATCCTCAACGCCGTATCCGAAATGTCCGTTCTGCAGGTTGTTGAGCTGATCAAAGCTTTCGAAGAAAAATTCGGCGTTTCTGCTGCCGCTGCTTCCGCCGGTCCAGCTGCTGCTGCCGCCGTTGTTGAAGAGCAAACCGAATTCAACGTCATGCTGACCGAAGCTGGCGAGAAGAAAGTTAACGTGATCAAGGCAGTACGTGAACTGACCGGTCTGGGCCTGAAAGAAGCCAAGGCTGTAGTTGACGGCGCTCCTGCCATGGTTCTGGAAGCTGTTTCGAAAGACGCAGCTGACAAAGCCAAGGCAACTCTGGAAGAAGCAGGCGCTAAAGTCGAGCTGAAGTAAGCATCGACTTTGCGTCTCCAGCCCGAGCGTTAAGCGACAGGCTGATGGCTGGTGGCTCTTGCCACCGGCCTTTTTCCGTTATTGGCAGCCGACTGGGTCGGTGCCGATAGCGAGCTGTAACCACCCGATGTGGTGGCGCAAACCATGGGGTTTGCACGATTTTCTGGCTGCTCCCGTCGGGAGGGGCCAAACAAGCAGGTGACCAAGCTGGGGAACGCTGATGGCTTACTCATATACTGAGAAAAAACGTATCCGCAAGGACTTTAGCAAGTTGCCGGACGTCATGGATGTGCCGTACCTCCTGGCCATCCAGCTGGATTCGTATCGTGAATTCTTGCAAGCGGGAGCGACTAAAGATCAGTTCCGCGACGTGGGCCTGCATGCGGCCTTCAAATCCGTTTTCCCGATCATCAGCTACTCCGGCAATGCTGCGCTGGAGTACGTCGGTTATCGCCTGGGCGAACCGGCATTTGATGTCAAAGAATGCGTATTGCGCGGTGTAACTTACGCCGTACCTTTGCGGGTAAAAGTGCGCCTGATCATTTTCGACAAAGAATCGTCGAACAAAGCGATCAAGGACATCAAAGAGCAAGAAGTCTACATGGGTGAAATCCCCCTGATGACTGAGAACGGTACCTTCGTAATCAACGGTACCGAGCGTGTAATCGTTTCCCAGCTGCACCGTTCTCCGGGCGTGTTCTTCGACCACGACCGTGGCAAGACGCACAGCTCCGGCAAACTGCTTTACTCCGCGCGCATCATTCCTTACCGCGGCTCGTGGCTGGATTTCGAGTTCGACCCGAAAGACTGCGTATTCGTGCGTATCGACCGTCGTCGCAAGCTGCCTGCATCGGTACTGCTGCGTGCGCTCGGCTATACCACCGAAGAAGTACTGGACGCGTTCTACACCACCAACGTCTTCCACGTGCAGGGTGAAAACCTTAGCCTGGAGCTGGTGCCTCAGCGTCTGCGCGGTGAAATCGCTGTCCTCGATATCCAGGACGACAAGGGCAAGGTTATTGTCGAGCAGGGTCGTCGTATTACCGCTCGTCACATCAACCAGCTGGAAAAAGCCGGGATCAAAGAGCTGCAGGTGCCTCTGGACTACGTCCTGGGTCGCACCACCGCCAAGGTCATCGTGCATCCGGCTACCGGCGAAATCCTGGCAGAGTGCAACACCGAGCTGAACACTGAGATCCTGGCAAAAATCGCCAAGGCCCAGGTTGTTCGTATCGAAACTCTGTACACCAACGATATCGACTGCGGCCCGTTCATCTCCGACACGCTGAAGATCGACTCCACTGGCAACCAACTGGAAGCCCTGGTCGAGATCTATCGCATGATGCGTCCTGGCGAGCCGCCAACCAAGGATGCAGCCGAGACCTTGTTCAACAACCTGTTCTTCAGCCCTGAGCGCTATGACCTGTCTGCGGTCGGCCGGATGAAGTTCAACCGTCGTATCGGTCGTACCGAGATCGAAGGTTCGGGCGTGTTGAATAAAGACGACATCGTTGCGGTGCTCAAGACTCTGGTCGACATCCGTAACGGTAAAGGCATCGTCGATGACATCGACCACCTGGGTAACCGTCGTGTTCGCTGCGTAGGCGAAATGGCTGAGAACCAGTTCCGTGTTGGCCTGGTGCGTGTAGAGCGCGCGGTCAAGGAACGTCTGTCGATGGCTGAAAGCGAAGGCCTGATGCCGCAAGACTTGATCAACGCCAAGCCAGTGGCTGCGGCGGTGAAGGAGTTCTTCGGTTCGAGCCAACTGTCTCAGTTCATGGACCAGAACAACCCGCTGTCCGAGATCACCCACAAGCGTCGTGTCTCTGCACTCGGCCCGGGCGGTCTGACCCGTGAGCGTGCAGGCTTCGAAGTTCGTGACGTACACCCGACGCACTACGGTCGTGTTTGCCCGATCGAAACGCCGGAAGGTCCGAACATCGGTCTGATCAACTCCCTGGCTGCCTATGCGCGCACCAACCAGTATGGTTTCCTCGAGAGCCCATACCGTGTGGTGAAAGACGCTCTGGTCACCGACGAGATCGTCTTCCTGTCCGCCATCGAAGAAGCCGATCACGTGATCGCTCAGGCTTCGGCCACGATGAACGACAAGAAAGTCCTGACCGACGAGCTGGTAGCTGTTCGTCACCTGAACGAGTTCACCGTCAAGGCGCCGGAAGACGTCACCTTGATGGACGTCTCGCCGAAGCAGGTAGTTTCGGTCGCAGCGTCGCTGATCCCGTTCCTCGAGCACGACGACGCCAACCGTGCGTTGATGGGTTCGAACATGCAGCGTCAGGCTGTACCGACCCTGCGTGCCGACAAGCCGCTGGTGGGTACCGGCATGGAGCGTAACGTTGCCCGTGACTCCGGCGTTTGCGTCGTGGCTCGTCGTGGCGGTGTGATCGACTCCGTCGATGCCAGCCGTATCGTGGTTCGCGTTGCCGATGACGAAGTTGAAACTGGCGAAGCCGGTGTCGACATCTACAACCTGACCAAGTACACCCGCTCCAACCAGAACACCTGCATCAACCAGCGTCCGCTGGTGAGCAAGGGTGATCGGGTGCAGCGCAGCGACATCATGGCCGACGGTCCGTCCACCGATATGGGTGAACTGGCATTGGGTCAGAACATGCGCATCGCGTTCATGGCGTGGAACGGCTTCAACTTCGAAGACTCCATCTGCCTGTCCGAGCGTGTTGTTCAGGAAGACCGCTTCACCACGATCCACATCCAGGAACTGACCTGTGTGGCCCGTGACACCAAGCTTGGCCCAGAGGAAATCACTGCAGACATCCCGAACGTGGGTGAAGCTGCACTGAACAAGCTGGACGAAGCCGGTATCGTTTATGTAGGTGCCGAAGTAGGCGCAGGCGACATCCTGGTGGGCAAGGTCACTCCGAAAGGCGAGACCCAGCTGACGCCGGAAGAAAAACTGTTGCGTGCCATCTTCGGTGAAAAAGCCAGCGACGTTAAAGACACCTCCCTGCGCGTGCCTACCGGCACCAAGGGTACCGTCATCGACGTACAAGTCTTCACCCGTGACGGCGTTGAGCGTGATGCTCGTGCACTGTCCATCGAGAAGACTCAACTCGACGAGATCCGCAAGGACCTGAACGAAGAGTTCCGTATCGTTGAAGGCGCAACTTTCGAGCGTCTGCGCTCCGCTTTGGTTGGCCATAAAGCCGAAGGCGGCGCAGGCCTGAAGAAAGGTCAGGAAATCACCGACGAAGTTCTCGACGGTCTTGAGCATGGCCAGTGGTTCAAACTGCGCATGGCTGAAGATGCTCTGAACGAGCAGCTCGAGAAGGCCCAGGCCTATATCGTTGATCGCCGCCGTCTGCTGGACGACAAGTTCGAAGACAAGAAGCGCAAACTGCAGCAGGGCGATGACCTGGCTCCAGGCGTGCTGAAAATCGTCAAGGTTTACCTGGCAATCCGTCGCCGCATCCAGCCGGGCGACAAGATGGCCGGTCGTCACGGTAACAAGGGTGTGGTCTCCGTGATCATGCCGGTTGAAGACATGCCGCACGATGCCAATGGCACCCCGGTCGATGTGGTCCTCAACCCGTTGGGCGTACCTTCGCGTATGAACGTTGGTCAGATCCTTGAAACCCACCTGGGCCTCGCGGCCAAGGGCTTGGGCGAGAAGATCAACCGTATGATCGAAGAGCAGCGCAAGGTTGCTGACCTGCGTAAGTTCCTGCACGAGATCTACAACGAGATCGGCGGGCGCAACGAAGAGCTGGACACTTTCTCCGACCAGGAAATCCTGGATCTGGCGAAGAACCTGCGCGGCGGCGTTCCAATGGCTACTCCGGTGTTCGACGGTGCCAAGGAAAGCGAAATCAAGGCCATGCTGAAACTGGCAGACCTGCCGGAAAGTGGCCAGATGCAGCTGTTCGACGGCCGTACCGGCAACAAGTTCGAGCGCCCGGTTACTGTTGGCTACATGTACATGCTGAAGCTGAACCACTTGGTAGACGACAAGATGCACGCTCGTTCTACCGGTTCTTACAGCCTGGTTACCCAGCAGCCGCTGGGTGGTAAGGCGCAGTTCGGTGGTCAGCGTTTCGGGGAGATGGAGGTCTGGGCACTGGAAGCGTACGGTGCTGCATACACTCTGCAAGAAATGCTCACAGTGAAGTCGGACGATGTGAACGGCCGGACCAAGATGTACAAAAACATCGTGGACGGCGATCACCGTATGGAGCCGGGCATGCCCGAGTCTTTCAACGTGTTGATCAAGGAAATTCGTTCCCTCGGCATCGATATCGATCTGGAAACCGAATAACACGTGACGCGAATCGAGAGCGGGGCTGTCTTGCCCGCTCTCTGCTCCGCCAGGAGGAAAGGCCTTGAAAGACCTACTGAATTTGCTGAAAAACCAGGGTCAAGTCGAAGAGTTCGACGCCATCCGCATTGGATTGGCCTCGCCTGAGATGATCCGTTCGTGGTCGTTCGGTGAAGTTAAAAAGCCGGAAACCATCAACTACCGTACGTTCAAACCCGAGCGTGACGGCCTGTTCTGCGCCAAGATCTTTGGCCCGGTAAAGGATTACGAGTGCCTGTGCGGTAAGTACAAGCGCTTGAAGCACCGTGGTGTGATCTGCGAGAAGTGCGGCGTTGAAGTTGCGCTGGCAAAAGTTCGTCGTGAGCGCATGGCCCACATCGAACTGGCCTCGCCGGTTGCCCACATCTGGTTCCTGAAATCGCTGCCGTCCCGTATCGGCCTGCTGATGGACATGACCCTGCGTGATATCGAACGTGTTCTCTACTTCGAGAGCTATGTCGTTATCGATCCGGGCATGACCACCCTTGAGAAAGGTCAGCTGCTGAACGATGAGCAGTATTTCGAAGCGCTGGAAGAGTTCGGTGACGATTTCGATGCCCGCATGGGTGCCGAAGCTGTCCGCGAGCTGCTGCACGCTATCGACCTGGAGCACGAGATTGGCCGTCTGCGTGAAGAAATTCCGCAAACCAACTCCGAAACCAAGATCAAGAAACTGTCCAAGCGTCTGAAGTTGATGGAAGCCTTCCAGGGTTCCGGCAACCTGCCAGAGTGGATGGTGCTGACCGTTCTGCCGGTACTGCCGCCAGACCTGCGTCCACTGGTTCCGCTCGATGGCGGTCGTTTCGCGACTTCCGACCTCAACGACTTGTATCGTCGAGTGATCAACCGTAACAACCGCTTGAAGCGCCTGCTTGATCTGTCCGCTCCGGACATCATCGTGCGTAACGAAAAGCGTATGTTGCAGGAAGCTGTCGATGCACTGCTCGACAACGGTCGCCGTGGCCGCGCTATCACCGGTTCCAACAAGCGTCCTCTGAAATCCCTGGCTGACATGATCAAGGGTAAGCAGGGTCGTTTCCGTCAGAACTTGCTCGGTAAGCGTGTTGACTACTCCGGTCGTTCGGTTATTACCGTAGGCCCGACCCTGCGTCTGCACCAGTGCGGTCTGCCTAAGAAAATGGCTCTGGAGCTGTTCAAGCCGTTCATCTTCGGCAAGCTGGAAATGCGTGGTCTCGCTACCACCATTAAAGCGGCCAAGAAGATGGTCGAGCGCGAGCTGCCAGAAGTCTGGGACGTTCTCGCTGAAGTGATTCGCGAACACCCAGTGCTGCTCAACCGTGCACCGACCCTTCACCGTCTGGGTATCCAGGCGTTTGAACCGGTACTGATCGAAGGTAAGGCTATCCAGCTGCACCCGCTGGTCTGTGCTGCGTACAACGCCGACTTCGACGGCGACCAAATGGCCGTGCACGTGCCGCTGACGCTGGAAGCCCAGCTCGAAGCGCGCGCGTTGATGATGTCTACCAACAACATCCTGTCGCCAGCCAACGGTGAGCCAATCATCGTTCCGTCGCAGGACGTTGTATTGGGTCTGTACTACATGACTCGTGAAGCGATCAACGCCAAGGGCGAAGGTCGTGTGTTCGCGGATCTGCAGGAAGTTGACCGTGTGTTCCGTGCTGGCGAAGCCGCACTGCATGCCAAGGTCAAAGTGCGGATCAACGAAACCGTTAACGATCGTGATGGCGGCAGCGTGACCAACACCCGTATCGTCGACACCACTGTCGGCCGTGCGCTGTTGTTCCAGGTTGTGCCAAAAGGCCTGTCCTTCGATGTCGTCAACCTGCCGATGAAGAAAAAGGCGATCTCCAAGCTGATCAACCAGTGCTACCGCGTGGTTGGTCTGAAAGAGACCGTGATCTTCGCTGACCAGTTGATGTACACCGGCTTTGCTTATTCGACCATTTCCGGCGTTTCCATCGGTGTTAACGACTTCGTTATCCCGGACGAAAAAGCCCGCATCATCGGTGCTGCTACCGAGGAAGTGAAAGAGATCGAAAGCCAGTACGCCTCCGGCCTGGTAACCCAGGGCGAGAAGTACAACAAGGTGATCGACCTTTGGTCCAAGGCGAACGACGAAGTCTCCAAGGCGATGATGGCCAACCTCTCGAAAGAGAAAGTCATCGACCGTCATGGCAACGAAGTCGACCAAGAGTCCTTCAACTCGATGTACATGATGGCCGACTCGGGCGCACGGGGTTCTGCTGCGCAGATCCGTCAGCTCGCCGGTATGCGTGGCCTGATGGCCAAGCCGGACGGTTCCATCATCGAGACCCCGATTACCGCGAACTTCCGTGAAGGTTTGAGCGTACTTCAGTACTTCATCTCCACTCACGGTGCTCGTAAGGGTCTTGCGGATACCGCGTTGAAAACCGCGAACTCCGGTTACCTGACACGTCGTCTGGTAGACGTCGCGCAGGATCTGGTCGTGACCGAGATCGATTGCGGCACCGAACATGGCCTGGTAATGACACCGCACATTGAAGGCGGTGACGTTGTAGAGCCACTGGGTGAGCGCGTATTGGGTCGTGTCATTGCTCGTGACGTGTTCAAGCCAGGTACCGAGGACGTAATCGTTCCTGCCGGCACCCTGGTCGACGAGAAGTGGGTCGAGTTCATCGAGCTCAACAGCATCGACGAAGTGATCGTGCGTTCGCCGATCAGCTGCGAAACCCGCTACGGCATCTGCGCCAAGTGCTACGGTCGTGACTTGGCACGTGGTCACCAGGTGAACATCGGTGAAGCGGTCGGCGTTATCGCTGCCCAGTCCATCGGTGAGCCGGGTACCCAGCTGACGATGCGTACGTTCCACATCGGTGGTGCGGCAAGCCGGACCTCCGCAGCCGACAGCGTCCAGGTGAAGAATGGCGGTACTGTCCGTCTGCACAACCTGAAGCACGTAGAGCGCGTGGACGGTCACCTGGTGGCGGTATCCCGTTCCGGTGAGCTGGCCATCGCTGACGACTTCGGTCGTGAGCGCGAGCGCTACAAGCTGCCGTACGGTGCTGTGATTTCGGTGAAGGAAGGTGACAAGGTCGACGCTGGCGCCATCGTGGCCAAGTGGGATCCGCACACCCACCCGATCGTGACCGAAATGAAAGGTACCGTGACCTACGTGGGCATGGAAGAAGGCATCACGATCAAGCGTCAGACCGACGAATTGACCGGTATGACCAACATTGAAGTACTCGACGCGAAAGATCGTCCAGCTGCTGGCAAGGACATCCGTCCAGCCGTGAAGATGGTCGACGACAACGGCAAGGATCTGTTGCTGCCAGGCACTGACGTAATCGCTCAGTACTTCCTGCCAGCCAACGCCCTGGTCGGTGTAGCGGACGGCGCGCGGATCGCGATCGGTGATGTTATCGCTCGTATCCCGCAGGAAACTTCGAAAACCCGCGACATCACCGGTGGTCTGCCGCGTGTTGCCGACTTGTTCGAAGCCCGTCGTCCGAAAGAAGCCTCGATTCTGGCTGAAGTCAGCGGCACCATCGCGTTCGGTAAAGAGACCAAAGGCAAGCGCCGCTTGGTCATTACCCCGAACGACGGTAGCGATCCGTACGAAGAGCTGATTCCGAAGTGGCGTCACCTGAACGTCTTCGAAGGCGAACAGGTCAACCGCGGCGAAGTTATCTCGGACGGTCCGAGCGATCCACACGACATCCTGCGTCTGCTGGGTGTGAGTGCGCTGGCCAAGTACATCGTGAACGAGATCCAGGACGTTTACCGTCTGCAAGGCGTGAAGATCAACGACAAGCACATCGAGACCATTCTGCGTCAGATGCTGCGTAAGGTCGAAATCGCTGAGTCCGGCGATTCGAGTTTCATCAAGGGCGACCAGATGGAGCTGACTCACGTATTGGTAGAAAACGAGCGCCTGGCTGCGGATGACAAGTTCGTATCCAAGTTCACTCGCGTGCTGCTGGGTATCACCAAGGCATCGTTGTCCACCGAATCGTTCATCTCGGCGGCTTCCTTCCAGGAAACCACCCGTGTACTGACCGAGGCGGCGGTGACCGGCAAGCGCGATTACCTGCGTGGCCTGAAAGAGAACGTGGTCGTGGGTCGTCTGATCCCGGCCGGTACCGGTTTGGCCTATCACAGCGAACGCAAGCGTCGCCGCGATGCAGACAAGCCGTTGCGCGTAAGCGCCAGTGAAGTGGAAGCTGCACTGACCGAAGCACTGAACTCTAGCGGTAACTGAGTTCGGCAGTAATTGAGTGCCTGGCCCTGGTCATCCCGCTCGCCGGATCGAGACAAATAGTCGAGATCTGGCGAGCGGGGAGGTCGGGGCCTTGCCTTGACTGGGAACAAGATCCTCTTTAGACTCTTGATCCCCTAAATTTGGCGGGAATTCGTTCCTGCCATTTTGCTTTTCTTGTAAGACAATAGCGTCGCAAGACAACAGTGGAGCTAGTAGATGGCAACTATCAACCAGCTGGTACGTCAGCCGCGTAAGCGTATCGTCGAGAAATCCGACGTACCTGCGCTGCAGAACTGCCCGCAACGTCGTGGCGTATGCACCCGTGTGTATACCACCACGCCGAAAAAACCTAACTCGGCACTGCGTAAAGTATGCCGTGTGCGTCTGACCAACGGTTTCGAGGTTTCCTCGTACATCGGCGGTGAAGGCCACAACCTGCAAGAGCACAGCGTGGTCCTGATCCGTGGCGGCCGTGTAAAAGACTTGCCAGGTGTTCGTTACCACACCGTTCGCGGTTCTTTGGATACTTCCGGCGTTAAAGGTCGTAACCAGGGTCGTTCGAAGTACGGTACCAAGCGTCCGAAGTAATCGGCCGTTTTGCAGATTTTAATTTTATTGAGTCGATAAGAGTAAGGTCGGGCACGCATCTGCTGTCCCGGGCTAACCTGAAGACCGTTTGAGGGCTTATCAATGCCAAGACGTCGCGTAGCAGCCAAACGTGAGATTCTGGACGATCCGAAATACGGAAGCCAGATTCTCGCCAAGTTCATGAACCACGTAATGGAAAGCGGCAAGAAAGCCGTTGCCGAGCGTATTGTTTATGGCGCACTGGACAAAGTTAAGGAACGCAAGAACAGCGATCCCCTGGAAATCTTCGAGAAAGCTCTCGACGCCATCGCTCCGCTGGTCGAAGTGAAGTCGCGCCGTGTAGGCGGTGCTACTTACCAGGTTCCGGTCGAAGTTCGTCCGTCCCGTCGTAACGCCCTGGCAATGCGCTGGCTGGTAGACTTCGCCCGCAAGCGCGGCGAGAAGTCCATGGCTCTGCGTTTGGCTGGCGAACTGTTGGACGCTGCTGAAGGTAAAGGTGCTGCAGTTAAGAAGCGTGAAGACGTGCACCGTATGGCTGAAGCCAACAAGGCTTTCTCGCACTACCGCTTCTAATTTTAGCGTCACTCAATTTGCGAGGGCTTTATGGCTCGTACTACACCGATTAACCGCTACCGTAACATCGGTATCGTTGCTCACGTGGATGCTGGTAAAACCACCACCACTGAGCGCGTCCTTTTTTACACTGGCAAAAGTCACAAGATGGGCGAGGTGCATGATGGCGCCGCGACCACCGACTGGATGGTGCAGGAGCAGGAGCGTGGTATTACCATTACTTCTGCTGCCATTACCGCTTTCTGGAAGGGTTCTGAGAAGCAGTACAAGGACGAGCACCGCTTCAACGTCATCGACACCCCGGGTCACGTGGACTTCACCATTGAAGTAGAACGTTCCCTGCGCGTGCTCGACGGCGCGGTCGTTGTGTTCTGCGGCACCTCGGGTGTTGAGCCTCAGTCGGAAACCGTATGGCGTCAGGCCAACAAGTACGGTGTTCCACGTCTTGTTTACGTGAACAAGATGGACCGTGCTGGTGCCAACTTCCTGCGCGTGATCGGTCAGATCAAGCAGCGTCTGGGTCACACTCCGGTGCCGATCCAGCTGGCTATCGGCTCCGAAGACAACTTCCAGGGTCAGATCGATCTGATCAACATGCAAGCTGTCTACTGGAACGATGCTGACAAGGGTATGGTTCCTGTTCGCAAGGACATCCCGGCAGAGTTGCTGGAAGAAGCCGAGAAGTGGCGCGGCAACATGGTTGAGGCTGCGGCCGAAGCCAACGAAGAACTGATGAACAAGTACCTCGAGGGTGAAGAGCTCACCAACGAGGAAATCAAGGCCGCTCTGCGTCAGCGTACTATCGCTGGTGAGATCGTCCTGGCTGTTTGCGGTTCTTCCTTCAAGAACAAGGGCGTTCCCCTGGTTCTCGACGCCGTGATCGACTTCCTGCCTGCACCGACCGACATTCCTGCCATCAAGGGTACTGACCCGGATGACGAGACTATCGAGTTGGAGCGTCATGCAGACGATAGCGAGCCGTTCTCGGCTCTGGCGTTCAAGATCGCTACCGACCCATTCGTGGGTACCTTGACCTTTGTTCGAGTTTACTCGGGCGTGTTGAACTCCGGCGACGGCGTGATCAACTCTGTAAAAGGCAAGAAAGAGCGTGTGGGTCGTATGGTGCAAATGCACGCAAACGCCCGCGAAGAGATCAAGGAAGTTCGCGCTGGTGACATCGCGGCCTTGATCGGCATGAAGGACGTCACCACGGGTGAGACTTTGTGCAATGGCGACAAGCCAATCATCCTTGTTCGCATGGACTTCCCGGAGCCGGTTATTTCGGTTGCCGTTGAGCCGAAGACCAAGGATGACCAGGAAAAAATGGGTATCGCTCTGGGCAAGCTTGCTCAGGAAGATCCATCTTTCCGCGTCAAGACTGATGAAGAGACCGGTCAAACGATCATCTCTGGCATGGGCGAGCTGCACTTGGACATCCTGGTTGACCGGATGCGCCGTGAGTTCAACGTCGAAGCCAACATCGGCAAGCCTCAGGTTTCCTATCGTGAGCGCATCACGAAGAGCTGTGAGATCGAAGGCAAGTTCGTTCGCCAGTCCGGTGGTCGTGGTCAGTTCGGCCATTGCTGGATCCGTTTTGCGCCGGCTGACGAAGGTCAGGAAGGTCTGCAATTCTTGAACGAAGTCGTAGGTGGTGTGGTTCCTAAGGAATACATCCCGGCGATCCAGAAGGGTATCGAAGAGCAGATGAAGAACGGCGTTGTTGCCGGCTATCCGCTGATCGGCCTGAAGGCGACTGTGTTCGATGGTTCTTACCACGACGTCGACTCCAACGAGATGGCGTTTAAGGTGGCTGCTTCCATGGCAACCAAGCAACTGGCCCAGAAGGGCGGTGGTGAGTTGCTTGAGCCGATCATGGCAGTAGAAGTCGTTACGCCTGAAGACTACATGGGTGATGTCATGGGCGACCTTAACCGTCGTCGTGGCATGATTCTGGGTATGGAAGATACGGTTTCCGGCAAGGTTATTCGTGCCGAGGTTCCGTTGGGTGAAATGTTCGGTTACGCGACCGACGTTCGTTCCATGTCTCAGGGTCGCGCAAGCTACTCTATGGAATTCAAAAAATACAATACAGCTCCGTCGCATATCGTCGAAACTGTTACCAAAAAACAAGGCTGATTCAGCCCTTTAGGCAAGGAGTTAATTGTCGTGGCTAAAGAAAAATTTGATCGTTCCCTACCGCACGTCAACGTTGGCACCATTGGTCACGTTGACCACGGTAAAACCACTCTGACTGCTGCTCTGACTCGCGTCTGCTCCGAAGTTTTCGGTTCGGCCGTTGTTGCTTTCGACAAGATCGACAGCGCTCCGGAAGAAAAGGCTCGTGGTATCACCATCAACACCGCGCACGTTGAGTACAACTCTTCGATTCGTCACTACGCTCACGTTGACTGCCCAGGTCACGCTGACTATGTGAAGAACATGATCACCGGTGCTGCCCAGATGGACGGCGCGATCCTGGTTTGCTCGGCCGCTGATGGTCCGATGCCACAAACCCGTGAGCACATCCTGCTGTCCCGTCAGGTAGGCGTTCCGTACATCGTTGTCTTCCTGAACAAGGCTGACATGGTTGACGACGCTGAGCTGCTGGAGCTGGTTGAGATGGAAGTGCGCGATCTGCTGAGCACTTACGACTTCCCAGGTGACGACACTCCGATCATCATCGGTTCGGCTCTGATGGCTCTGAACGGCCAAGACGACAACGAAATGGGTACCACCGCTGTTAAGCGTCTGGTAGAAACTCTGGACAGCTACATCCCAGAGCCAGTTCGTGTTATCGACAAGCCATTCCTGATGCCAATCGAAGACGTATTCTCGATCTCGGGTCGCGGTACTGTTGTAACCGGTCGTATCGAGCGCGGTATCGTCAAGGTTCAGGATCCACTGGAAATCGTTGGTCTGCGTGACACTACCGTCACCACCTGCACCGGTGTTGAAATGTTCCGTAAGCTGCTCGACGAAGGTCGTGCTGGCGAGAACTGCGGCGTTCTGCTGCGTGGTACCAAGCGTGACGACGTTGAGCGTGGCCAGGTTCTGGTTAAGCCAGGTTCGGTTAAGCCGCACACCAAGTTCGAAGCTGAAGTGTACGTTCTGAGCAAAGAAGAAGGCGGTCGTCACACTCCGTTCTTCAAAGGCTACCGTCCACAGTTCTACTTCCGGACCACTGACGTGACCGGTAACTGCGAACTGCCGGAAGGCGTTGAAATGGTAATGCCAGGCGACAACATCAAAATGGTTGTCACCCTGATCAAAACCATCGCGATGGAAGACGGTCTGCGTTTCGCTATCCGTGAAGGCGGTCGTACCGTCGGCGCTGGCGTCGTAGCCAAAATCATCGAGTAAGCTCTTTGTTTGAGTAAGCTTCGATGAATTGAAAAAGCCCCCGCCTAGCGGGGGCTTTTTTATTGGGTTGACACCTATATGGGTCGTCTATAGAATTGCGCCTCCTTTTAACGGGCGTATTGCGCTCGGTGGGAATAGCAGCCGGAGTCTGAAATCCAATGCAAAATCAGCAAATCCGTATCAGGTTGAAGGCTTTTGACCATCGCCTGATCGACCAATCCACCCAGGAAATCGTGGAAACCGCGAAACGTACTGGTGCTCAAGTGCGTGGTCCAATTCCACTGCCTACCCGTAAAGAGCGGTTCACCGTTCTGGTCTCCCCGCACGTCAACAAAGACGCGCGTGACCAGTACGAGATCCGTACTCATAAGCGCGTTCTGGACATCGTCCAGCCAACGGATAAAACCGTTGATGCTCTTATGAAGCTCGATCTTGCGGCCGGTGTGGAAGTGCAGATCAGCCTCGGCTAAGACTCGGTCTTAGTCGTGTAACGCTCTGAAATGGGCGGCCATAGCGGGTGAAAGCCCCGTACACTCATGAGGTTTACAACATGACTATTGGTGTAGTCGGTCGTAAATGCGGTATGACCCGTATTTTCACCGAAGAAGGTGTCTCCATTCCGGTCACGGTCATTGAGATCGAGCCGAATCGCGTCACCCAGTTCAAAACTGAAGAGACCGATGGCTATCGTGCAGTGCAAGTCACTGTCGGCGAGCGTCGTGCTTCGCGTGTAACAGCTGCTCAGGCTGGCCACTTCGCTAAGGCGAACGTTGCCGCTGGTCGTACCGTAATGGAATTCCGCCTTGAAGAAGGCGAGTACCAGGCCGGCGATCTGATCAATGCTGAAATCTTCGCTGCTGGTCAACTGGTTGATGTAACCGGTCAGTCCAAAGGTAAAGGCTTCCAGGGTACGATCAAGCGTTGGAACTTCCGCGGGCAAGATAACACCCACGGTAACTCCGTATCCCACCGCGTTCCAGGCTCTATCGGCCAGTGCCAGACTCCTGGTCGTGTATTCAAGGGCAAAAAAATGTCCGGTCATATGGGCGCTGAGCGCGTGACCGTGCAGTCCCTCGAAGTAGTGCGCGTGGACGCTGAACGCAATCTGTTGTTGGTCAAGGGCGCTGTTCCTGGCGCTACTGGCGGCAACTTGGTTGTACGTCCAGCAGCCAAGGCTCGCGGTTAAGGGGAAGCTGACATGCAATTAAATGTAAATGACGCTCAAGCGATCGAAGTTTCCGAACTGACATTTGGCGGCGAATTCAACGAGACGCTGGTTCACCAAGCAGTCGTGGCCTACATGGCCGGCGGCCGTCAAGGTAGCAAGCAGCAAAAGACCCGTTCCGACGTTTCTGGTGGCGGTAAGCGCCCATGGCGTCAGAAAGGTACTGGCCGTGCTCGTGCCGGTACTATCCGTAGCCCAATCTGGCGTGGCGGCGGTACCACTTTCGCAGCTCGTCCTCAGGATCACTCCCAGAAGCTGAACAAGAAGATGTATCGCGCAGCAATGCGTTCCATCCTTGCTGAGCTGGTGCGTACTGATCGTCTGGTCGTGGTTCAGGACTTCGCTGTTGAAGCACCGAAAACCAAAGACCTGCTGAACAAGCTGAATGGCATGGGCCTGACTGACGTCCTGATCGTGTCTGACGCTGTTGATCAGAACCTGTACCTGGCTGCTCGTAACCTGCCACACGTTGATGTCCGTGACGTGCAAGGTTCCGATCCAGTTAGTCTGATCGCATACGACAAGGTGTTGATCACCGTGTCGGCCGTGAAGAAATTCGAGGAGCTGCTGGGATGAACCAGGAACGCGTATTTAAAGTTCTGCTTGGCCCGCACGTTTCCGAGAAGGCTACGGTTCTGGCAGACAAGAAAGGCCAGTTCGTTTTCAAGGTTGCGACCGACGCAACCAAGCTGGAAATCAAGAAGGCCGTCGAAAGCCTGTTCAGCGTGAAAGTAGAGCGCGTGACTACCCTGAATGTTCTGGGTAAAAGCAAGCGCACTGCTCGCGGTCTGGGCAAGCGTAATGACTGGAAGAAGGCAGTTATCTCCCTTCAGCCAGGCCAAGATCTCGATTTCAGCAGCAGTGCTGAGTAAGGAAGGGGTGCATCATGGCAATCGTTAAATGCAAACCGACTTCCCCTGGCCGCCGTTTTGTGGTCAAGGTGGTCAACCAGGAGCTGCATAAAGGCGCTCCTCACGCACCGCTGCTCGAGAAAAAATCGAAGTCTGGTGGTCGTAACAACAATGGCCGTATTACCACTCGTCACATCGGTGGTGGTCATAAGCAGCATTATCGTCTGGTCGACTTCCGTCGTAACGACAAGGATGGCATCGCTGCCACCGTCGAGCGTATCGAATACGATCCAAACCGTACTGCTCACATCGCTCTGCTGCTGTACGCAGATGGCGAGCGTCGCTACATCATCGCCCCTAAAGGCGTGAGCGCTGGCGACCAGCTGATCGCAGGTGCCTTGGCACCGATCAAGCCGGGCAACGCTCTGCAACTGCGCAACATTCCAGTTGGTAGCACCGTACACGGCATCGAATTGAAGCCAGGTAAAGGCGCGCAAATCGCTCGTTCCGCTGGTGCTTCGGCTCAGCTGATCGCTCGTGAAGGTGTCTACGTGACCCTGCGTCTGCGTTCTGGTGAGATGCGCAAAGTACTGGCTGAATGCCGTGCGACCCTGGGCGAAGTCTCGAACTCCGAGCACAGCCTGCGTTCGTTGGGTAAAGCTGGTGCCAAGCGCTGGCGTGGCGTTCGCCCAACCGTTCGTGGTGTTGCCATGAACCCGGTTGACCACCCACATGGTGGTGGTGAAGGTCGTACCTCTGGTGGTCGTCATCCGGTATCGCCATGGGGCTTCCCGACTAAGGGCGCGAAGACTCGTGGTAATAAGCGTACCGACAAAATGATCGTCCGTCGTCGCAAGTAAATAGAGGGATACGACAGTGCCACGTTCTCTGAAAAAAGGTCCTTTTATTGATCTTCACCTACTGAAGAAGATCGAAGTGGCGGCGGAAAAGAACGATCGCAAACCAGTTAAAACCTGGTCGCGCCGTTCGATGATCCTGCCACAAATGGTCGGTTTGACCATCGCAGTACACAACGGTCGCCAGCACGTCCCAGTTCTCGTGAACGAAGACATGGTCGGCCACAAACTGGGCGAGTTTGCCGGTACCCGCACATACCGTGGGCACGTGGCTGACAAGAAAGCCAAGCGTTAAGGGGTTAGGAAATGGAAGTAGCCGCTAAGTTGTCGGGCGCTCGAATCTCCGCCCAGAAAGCCCGCTTGGTCGCCGACCAGATCCGCGGGAAGAAGGTGGGCGAAGCGCTCAACCTGTTGGCTTTCAGCAGTAAGAAAGCCGCCGAGATCATGAAAAAAGTGCTGGAGTCGGCCGTAGCCAACGCCGAGCATAACGAAGGCGCAGACGTTGATGACCTGAAAGTCAGCACCGTTTTCGTCAACGAAGGGCGTTCGCTGAAGCGTATCATGCCGCGTGCCAAAGGCCGTGCTGATCGCATCGTCAAGCGGTCTTGCCATATCACTGTCAAGGTTGCTGACAAGTAACGGAGTCGAAGAGATGGGTCAGAAAGTACATCCCATTGGCATTCGCCTGGGAATCGTCAAGGAGCACACCTCCGTCTGGTACGCAGACGGTCGGACTTATGCGGACTATTTGTTCGCTGATCTGAAGGTGCGTGAGTATCTCCAAGACAAACTAAAAAGCGCGTCCGTAAGCCGTATCGATATCCATCGTCCGGCTCAGACTGCACGTATCACCATCCACACCGCTCGCCCAGGTATCGTTATCGGGAAGAAAGGTGAAGATGTTGAGAAACTGCGTCAGGACCTGACCAAGCAAATGGGTGTGCCTGTGCACATCAATATCGAAGAGATCCGGAAGCCGGAGCTCGACGGTATGCTGGTTGCGCAGAGCGTAGCTCAGCAGCTGGAGCGTCGCGTAATGTTCCGTCGCGCTATGAAGCGCGCTGTACAGAACGCAATGCGCATTGGTGCCAAAGGCATCAAAATCCAAGTGAGCGGTCGTCTCGGCGGTGCTGAAATCGCACGTACTGAATGGTATCGCGAAGGTCGTGTGCCACTGCACACCCTGCGTGCCGACATCGACTATGCCAACTACGAAGCTCACACCACCTATGGTGTGATCGGTGTAAAGGTTTGGATCTTCAAAGGCGAAGTAATTGGTGGTCGCCAAGAAGAGCTGAAACCACAAGCACCAGCGCCTCGTAAAAAAGCTGCTAAGTAAGGGGTACGCCAAATGTTGCAACCAAAGCGTACGAAGTTCCGCAAGCAGATGACCGGCCACAACCGTGGCTTGGCATTGCGCGGTAGCAAAGTCAGCTTCGGCGAGTTCGCGCTGAAGTCTGTTGCTCGTGGTCGTCTCACCGCTCGTCAGATCGAGTCAGCGCGTCGTGCTCTGACCCGTCACGTAAAACGTGGCGGCAAGATCTGGATCCGTGTATTCCCGGACAAGCCTATTTCCAAGAAGCCACTCGAAGTTCGGATGGGTAAAGGTAAGGGTAACGTCGAATACTGGGTTGCCCAGATTCAGCCAGGCAAAGTCCTGTATGAAATCGAGGGTGTAACTGAAGAGCTGGCGCGTGAGGCTTTTGCCCTGGCTGCTGCAAAGCTGCCGCTCGCCACCGCCTTTGTTAAACGGACGGTGATGTGATGAAAGCGAATGAACTTCGTGAAAAATCAGCACAGCAGCTGAACGAGCAACTGCTCGGCCTGCTGCGCGACCAGTTCAATCTGCGTATGCAGAAAGCAACTGGCCAGTTGGGGCAGTCTCATCTGCTCTCGCAAGTTAAGCGTGACATCGCTCGCGTGAAAACTGTGCTCAACCAGCAGGCAGGTAAGTAATCATGGCTGAAGCCGAAAAAACTGTCCGTACGCTGACTGGCCGTGTTGTCAGCGACAAGATGGACAAAACCATCACCGTTCTGATCGAGCGTCGCGTTAAGCACCCGATCTACGGTAAATACGTTAAGCGTTCGACTAAGCTGCACGCGCACGACGAAACCAATCAGTGCCACATCGGCGACAAAGTCACTATTCGTGAAACTCGTCCTTTGGCCAAGACTAAGTCTTGGGCGCTGGTTGATGTTCTCGAACGCGCTGTGGAAGTCTAAGGACTAGGGGTCGGAGAAATTATATGATTCAGACTCAATCCATGCTCGATGTGGCCGATAACAGCGGCGCTCGCCGCGTTATGTGCATCAAGGTGCTGGGTGGCTCCCATCGTCGTTACGCTGGTATTGGTGACATCATCAAAGTTACCGTGAAGGAAGCAATTCCTCGCGGTAAGGTGAAAAAAGGCCAAGTGATGACTGCTGTTGTAGTCCGCACTCGTCACGGCGTTCGCCGTGCAGATGGCTCCATTATCCGCTTTGATGGCAACGCTGCTGTTCTTCTGAACAACAAGCAAGAGCCGATCGGCACCCGTATCTTTGGGCCAGTGACCCGTGAACTTCGTACTGAGAAGTTCATGAAGATCGTCTCGCTCGCCCCAGAAGTGCTGTAAGGAGATCCGACATGCAAAAGATTCGTCGTGACGACGAGATCATCGTGATCGCCGGCAAAGACAAAGGTAAGCGCGGTAAGGTGCTGAAGGTTCTTGCTGACAACCGTCTGGTTGTTGGTGGTCTGAACCTGGTCAAGCGTCATACCAAGCCTAACCCGATGTCGGGCGTACAGGGCGGTATCGTCGAGAAAGAAGCGCCACTGCACGCTTCTAACGTCGCCATTTTCAACGGCGAAACCAACAAGGCTGATCGCGTTGGTTTCAAAGTAGAAGACGGTAAGAAAATTCGTGTCTTCAAGTCGACCCAAAAAGCGGTTGATGCTTGAACACTGCTAGGTAGAAGACCATGGCACGACTAAAAGAGATTTACCGGAAGGAAATCGCACCGAAACTTAAGGAAGAACTTAAGCTTTCGAACGTGATGGAAGTTCCGCGCGTTACCAAAATCACCCTGAACATGGGTCTGGGCGAAGCGATCGGTGACAAAAAAGTCATCGAGCACGCTGTTGCTGACCTGGAAAAGATCACCGGTCAGAAAGTCGTTGTGACTTACGCTCGGAAATCCATCGCTGGCTTTAAAGTCCGTGAAGGTTGGCCGATCGGCGTCAAAGTGACCCTGCGCCGTGAGCGTATGTACGAGTTCCTGGATCGTCTGCTGTCGATCTCCCTGCCTCGGGTTCGCGACTTCCGCGGCCTGAATGCCAAGTCCTTCGATGGTCGTGGTAACTACAGCATGGGCGTTAAAGAGCAGATCATTTTCCCGGAAATCGATTACGACAAGATTGACGCTCTCCGCGGTCTGGACATTACCCTGACCACCACTGCTCGGACGGATGACGAAGGTCGCGCACTGCTGCGCGCTTTCAAATTCCCGTTCCGCAACTGATTGGAGTAGGAAAATGGCCAAGAAGAGCATGAAAAACCGTGAGCTGAAGCGTCAGCTCACCGTTGCCAAGTACGCCACCAAGCGTGCAGCGCTGAAAGCTATCATCGTTGATCTGAACGCAAGTCCAGAAGCGCGTTGGGAAGCTACCGTAGCACTGCAGAAGCAGCCACGTGACGCAAGCGCTTCGCGCATGCGTAACCGCTGCCGCCTGACTGGTCGTCCGCACGGCGTGTACCGCAAGTTCGGCCTTGGCCGTAACATGCTGCGTCAAGCTGCAATGCGTGGTGACGTTCCAGGTCTGGTTAAAGCCAGCTGGTAAGCACGATCGAAGTCTCGGTGCGCAGGGTCGCAAGATCCTGACCACCGGTGACCTTGAACTTGAATCAAGCCCCTCATGGGGCTTGATTCATTTGTGGGGTGTGTCTAGAATACCCGGCTCGCCTGAGCCCGTGCGTTTTTTGCGCGGATGCACTCGGCGACACGTACTAGCCGCAAGGCTAATTTTTTGTGTATTAGGAGCGTCTAGCCCATGAGTATGCAGGACCCGTTAGCGGACATGCTAACTCGTATCCGTAATGCCCAGATGGCTGAAAAGTCCGTCGTAAGCATGCCATCTTCTACGTTGAAGGTAGCTGTTGCCAAAGTCCTGAAGGACGAAGGTTACATTGCGGGTTATCAGATCAGCAGCGAAATCAAGCCACTGCTGTCCATCGAGCTGAAGTACTTCGAAGGCCGTCCGGTCATCGAGGAAGTGAAGCGCGTTAGCCGTCCAGGCCTGCGTCAGTACAAGTCCGTCGATGATCTGCCAAAAGTTCGTGGCGGTCTCGGTGTGTCTATCGTCTCCACCAACAAAGGTGTGATGACGGATCGTGCTGCGCGCGCTGCCGGTGTCGGCGGCGAAGTTCTTTGCACTGTGTTCTAAGGGGGGATAAGCATGTCACGCGTCGCTAAGAACCCCGTTAAGCTGCCAGCCGGTGTCGAAGTCAAATTCGCAGGCCAACAGCTTTCGGTGAAGGGTGCCAAGGGCACTCTGCAACTGAACATCCATTCGTCCGTTGAGATCGTTGAAGAAGCTGGTGAGCTGCGTTTCGCTGCTCGCAATGGCGATCAACAGACTCGCGCAATGGCTGGTACCACTCGTGCGTTGGTAAACAACATGGTCCAAGGCGTAAGCCAAGGCTTCGAGCGCAAGCTCCAGCTGGTCGGTGTTGGTTACAAAGCGCAAGCAAAAGGCACAGTGCTGAACCTGGCTCTTGGCTTCTCGCACCCAGTGGATTATGAACTGCCGGAAGGCATCACCGCTGAGACTCCTAGCCAGACCGATATCCTGATCAAGGGCATCGACAAGCAGCTGGTAGGTCAAGTGGCCGCCGAGATCCGCGACTTCCGTCCACCAGAGCCGTACAAAGGCAAAGGTGTGCGCTACGCGGACGAAGTCGTCCGTCGTAAAGAAGCCAAGAAGAAGTAGGGCATAGCAAATGACCGACAAAAAAGTTACTCGACTGCGTCGCGCTCGCAAAGCACGCCTGAAAATGCACGAACTCGAAGTCGTGCGTCTCTGCGTGTTCCGCTCGTCGCAGCACATCTACGCCCAGGTCATTTCGGCCGACGGCAACAAAGTCCTGGCAAGTGCCTCGACTTTGGATAAAGAACTGCGTGATGGTGCCACTGGCAACATCGACGCGGCCACTAAGGTTGGCCAGCTGGTCGCTACGCGTGCAAAAGCCGCTGGCGTCTCGCAGGTGGCTTTCGACCGCTCTGGCTTCAAGTACCACGGCCGCGTCAAGGCGCTGGCTGATGCTGCTCGTGAAGCTGGGCTGGAGTTCTAAGTTATGTCAAATAACGACCAAAAGCGCGACGAAGGCTACATTGAGAAGCTGGTTCAAGTTAACCGCGTAGCCAAAACCGTTAAAGGCGGCCGTATCTTCACCTTCACCGCGTTGACCGTGGTAGGTGATGGTAAGGGGCGCGTTGGCTTCGGCCGTGGCAAGTCGCGTGAAGTGCCTGCTGCGATCCAGAAGGCAATGGAAGCTGCTCGCCGCAACATGATCCAAGTTGATCTGAACGGCACCACCCTGCAGTACGCAATGAAGTCTGCCCATGGCGCTTCGAAGGTGTACATGCAGCCTGCTTCTGAAGGTACCGGTATCATCGCTGGCGGCGCTATGCGTGCTGTCCTCGAAGTTGCTGGCGTTCAGAACGTTCTGGCCAAGTGCTACGGCTCGACTAACCCGGTAAACGTGGTTCACGCCACTTTCAAGGGTTTGAAAGCAATGCAGTCTCCTGAATCCATTGCCGCCAAGCGTGGCAAAAGCGTCAAGGAGATCTTCTGATCATGGCTACCGTAAAAGTTACGCTGATCAAAAGCATGACCGGCCGCATCCCTAACCACAAACTGTGCGTTAAGGGTCTGGGTCTGCGTCGCATCGGTCACACTGTAGAAGTCCAGGATACTCCCGAGAATCGCGGGATGATCAACAAGGCTTACTACATGCTGCGTGTCGAGGGTTAATCGATGAAACTCAATGATCTGAGTCCAGCGCCGGGTTCCCGTCGCGAAAAGCATCGTCCGGGCCGTGGTATCGGTAGTGGTTTGGGCAAGACCGGTGGCCGTGGCCACAAAGGTCAGACCTCCCGCTCCGGTGGCACCATTGCTCCAGGCTTTGAAGGCGGTCAACAGCCGCTGCATCGTCGTCTGCCGAAGTTCGGTTTCGTTTCCCTGAAGGCCATGGACCGCGCAGAAGTGCGTCTGTCCGAGCTGGCTAAAGTGGATGGCGACATCGTCACCGTGCAGTCCCTGAAGGATGCCAACGTGATCAACCAGAACGTACAGCGTGTGAAAATCATGCTGTCGGGCGAAGTTGCTCGTGCTGTCACCATCGGAAAGGGAATCGGCGCCACCAAAGGTGCGCGTGCGGCTATCGAAGCAGCTGGCGGCAAGTTCGAGGAATAAATGGCTAAGCAAGGTGCTCTCTCTGCGCTCGGCAAAGGCGGTATGTCTGAACTCTGGGCTCGTCTGCGTTTTCTGTTCCTGGCGATTATCGTCTACCGAATAGGCGCACACATCCCGGTTCCAGGTATTAACCCGGACCGACTCGCGGACCTGTTTCGACAGAATGAGGGGACCATTCTTAGCTTGTTCAACATGTTTTCCGGCGGCGCGCTGGAGCGGATGAGCATCTTTGCACTGGGGATCATGCCGTACATTTCGGCATCGATCATCATGCAATTGATGACCGCCGTCAGCCCGCAGCTGGAGCAGTTGAAGAAGGAAGGTGAAGCTGGCCGTCGCAAGATCAGCCAGTACACCCGCTACGGCACTGTCATCCTCGCTCTCGTTCAAGCCATTGGCATGTCCATTGGCCTGGCGGGGCAGGGTGTTTCGTTCACTGCGGACTTTAGCTTCCATTTCGTTGCGGTAACCACATTTGTGGCTGGCGCGATGTTCATGATGTGGCTGGGTGAGCAGATTACTGAGCGTGGTGTTGGCAACGGTATCTCGATGTTGATCTTCGCAGGTATCGTCGCCGGTCTTCCGAGAGCGATCGGGCAGTCTTTCGAGTCTGCGCGTCAGGGTGATATCAACATTTTCGCCCTGGTTGCCATCGGTTTGTTGGCAGTAGCGATTATCGGTTTCGTGGTGTTCATTGAGCGTGGTCAGCGGCGAATCGCTGTTCACTACGCCAAGCGTCAGCAGGGCCGCAAGGTGTTTGCTGCGCAGACCAGCCACTTGCCGTTGAAAGTGAACATGGCCGGCGTTATTCCGGCTATTTTCGCGAGCAGCATTCTGCTGTTCCCGGCTTCGTTGGGTGCCTGGTTCGGCCAGTCTGAAGGTATGGGCTGGTTGCAAGACATCTCGCAGTCGATCGCTCCTGGTCAGCCGTTGAATATTCTGCTGTTTAGTGCAGGGATTATTTTCTTCTGCTTCTTCTATACGGCGTTGATGTTCAATCCGAAAGACGTAGCGGAAAACCTGAAGAAGTCCGGTGCCTTTATTCCGGGCATCCGTCCAGGTGAGCAGTCTGCGCGCTACATTGATGGCGTTCTGACTCGCTTGACCATGTTCGGTGCTCTTTACATGACGGCCGTCTGCCTGTTGCCCCAGTTCCTGGTGGTTGCGGCAAACGTACCGTTCTACCTTGGCGGGACCTCGTTGCTGATCGTGGTCGTGGTTGTGATGGACTTCATGTCCCAAGTACAATCGCACCTCGTTTCGCACCAGTACGAATCCCTGATGAAGAAAGCCAACCTGAAGGGCTACGGCAGCGGCATGTTGCGCTGAGTAGCGTCCATAAGGTTCGAGGAGTTGGTGATGAAAGTTCGTGCATCGGTGAAAAAGCTGTGCCGTAACTGCAAGATTATTCGCCGCGAAGGTGTTGTTCGGGTAATTTGCAGCGCGGAACCGCGTCACAAACAGCGCCAAGGCTGAGTGTGATTGTGCTTTAAGCCCGGCAGCTAGTGCGCTGCCGGGTTGATTATTTGTTATTACAGCGATATTATCTCGCGCCCTATTTCTTGGCTTCCGGGGCGTAGGTAGCTGTCAATTGGAGTCCCACTGAATGGCCCGTATTGCAGGCGTTAACATTCCAGATAACAAGCATACTGTTATCTCGCTGACCTACATCTATGGTGTTGGTCGCACTACTGCACAGAAAATTTGTGCAGTGACTGGGGTCAACCCAGCGGCAAAGATCAAAGATCTGAGCGACGAGCAGATTGAACAGCTGCGTGGCGAAGTGGCGAAGTTCACCACTGAAGGTGACCTGCGTCGCGAAATCAACATGAAAATCAAGCGCTTGATGGACCTCGGTTGCTATCGCGGTCTGCGTCATCGTCGTGGTCTTCCAGTACGCGGTCAGCGTACCAAGACCAACGCGCGTACCCGTAAAGGTCCGCGTAAGCCGATCCGCAAGTAATCGCCCCAGCGAATCGACAGGAATTTAATCATGGCAAAACCTGCTGCTCGTCCTCGTAAAAAAGTTAAAAAGACAGTGGTTGATGGCATCGCCCACATCCATGCTTCTTTTAACAACACCATCGTGACCATTACCGACCGTCAAGGTAACGCTCTCTCTTGGGCTACCTCTGGTGGTTCGGGTTTCCGCGGTTCCCGCAAGTCCACCCCGTTCGCTGCTCAAGTAGCTGCTGAACGTGCTGGTCAAGCTGCGCTGGAATACGGCCTGAAAAACCTCGACGTCAACGTCAAAGGTCCAGGTCCAGGTCGTGAATCCGCAGTCCGCGCTTTGAACGGCTGTGGCTACAAGATCGCCAGCATCACCGACGTGACGCCAATCCCGCACAACGGGTGCCGTCCGCCGAAGAAGCGCCGCGTGTAATCCAGGAGATTGTAAAGAATGGCTCGTTACATTGGTCCAAAATGCAAACTCGCTCGTCGCGAAGGCACCGATCTCTTCCTGAAGAGCGGCGTGCGCGCGATCGAATCGAAGTGCAACATTGAAGCAGCACCTGGTATCCACGGCCAACGCCGCGGTCGCCAGTCCGATTACGGCACCCAACTGCGTGAAAAGCAGAAGGTCCGTCGTATCTACGGCGTTCTCGAGCGTCAATTCAGCGGCTACTACAAAGAAGCTGCTGGCAAGAAAGGCGCAACCGGCGAAAACCTGTTGCAGCTGCTCGAATGCCGCCTGGACAACGTTGTATACCGTATGGGTTTCGGTTCTACTCGTGCCGAATCCCGTCAGCTGGTATCGCACAAGTCGATCAGCGTTAACGGTCAGACCGTAAACGTTCCGTCCTACCAGGTTCGTGCTGGTGACGTGGTTGCTGTTCGCGAGAAAGCAAAGAACCAACTTCGCATTGTCCAAGCTCTCGATCTGTGTGCCCAACGTGGCCGCGTAGAATGGGTAGAAGTAGACACTGAGAAGAAGTCGGGCGTTTTCAAGAACGTTCCTGCTCGCAGTGATCTGTCCGCCGACATCAACGAAAGCCTGATTGTCGAGCTCTACTCCAAGTAAGGGCTAGAAAATAGGTGCATCCATGCAGATTTCGGTAAATGAGTTCCTGACACCCCGCCATATTGATGTGCAGGTTGTCAGTCCAACCCGCGCCAAGATCACACTCGAGCCTCTCGAGCGTGGTTTCGGCCACACCCTGGGCAACGCGCTGCGCCGCATCCTGTTGTCCTCAATGCCCGGCTGTGCAGTAGTCGAGGCCGAGATTGACGGTGTGCTCCATGAGTACAGCGCCATCGAAGGTGTACAGGAAGACGTAATTGAAATCCTGTTGAACCTGAAAGGTCTGGCTATCAAGCTGCACGGTCGTGACGAAGTTACGCTGACCTTGTCGAAGAAGGGTTCGGGGGTGGTTACCGCTGCCGATATTCAGCTGGATCATGATGTCGAGATCGTTAACCCCGATCACGTAATCGCTAACCTGGCGTCTAACGGCGCCCTGAACATGAAGCTCACCGTAGCTCGTGGTCGTGGTTATGAACCGGCCGACTCGCGTCAGAGCGATGAAGACGAAAGCCGCAGCATCGGTCGCTTGCAGCTTGACTCTTCGTTCAGCCCGGTTCGCCGTATCGCATACGTGGTGGAAAACGCCCGTGTCGAACAGCGTACCAACCTGGACAAGCTGGTTATTGATCTGGAAACCAACGGTACCCTGGATCCTGAAGAGGCTATTCGCCGCGCTGCAACCATCCTGCAACAGCAGTTGGCTGCGTTCGTCGACCTTAAGGGTGACAGTGAGCCAGTGGTTGTTGAGCAGGAAGACGAGATCGATCCGATCCTGCTTCGCCCGGTTGACGATCTGGAACTGACTGTACGTTCGGCTAACTGCCTTAAGGCGGAAAACATCTACTACATCGGCGACCTGATTCAGCGTACCGAAGTAGAGCTGTTGAAGACTCCGAACCTTGGCAAGAAATCCTTGACTGAAATCAAGGACGTTCTGGCCTCCCGCGGTCTGTCCCTCGGCATGCGCCTCGACAACTGGCCGCCTGCAAGTCTTAAGAAGGACGACAAGGCGACTGCCTGATCGTCGTAATCACCGAACGTTGTGTTTGGTAAGGAATGAACCATGCGTCATCGTAAAAGTGGTCGTCACCTGAGCCGCACCAGCTCGCACCGCAAGGCCATGTTCCAAAACATGGCGGTGTCGCTGTTCGAGCACGAGCTGATCAAAACTACACTGCCGAAAGCCAAAGAACTGCGTCGCGTTGCTGAGCCGCTGATCACTCTGGCCAAGACAGATAGCCTGGCTAACCGCCGTCTGGCTTTCGACCGTACTCGTTCGAAAGCTATCGTTGGTAAGCTCTTCAACGACCTGGGCAAGCGTTACGCTACCCGTGAGGGTGGCTACCTGCGCATCCTCAAGTGCGGTTTCCGCGCTGGCGACAACGCGCCTATGGCGTACGTCGAGTTGGTTGATCGTGCTACCAGCGGTGAAGCTGTATCCGCTGAGTAAGTCGGCAACAAACAGAAAACCGGGCCTTGTGCCCGGTTTTTTGTTGCCTGCTGAAAAGTGCCAAGACCGTTTCGCCTGGTTGGGCTATCGGCAAGTCTTCAGCATTAGATAATGACTATCGATGTCCATGATTTAATGAATTTGGATACTGTCACTAACATGATCAATACTCCTTTCCAGCCGATTAGCCGGCAGTTTGAAGACCGACCTAGGAAGATTGAGCATGAGCCAGATCAAAACGCTTACGACCGCCAGCGGCGCTCCTGTCGCCGATAACCAGAACTCTCGTTCCGCCGGCCCGCGGGGCCCGCTGCTGCTCGATGATTTTCACCTGATCGAAAAGCTTGCTCACTTCAACCGCGAGAACATTCCCGAGCGGCGCGTGCACGCCAAAGGGTCGGGGGCCTACGGCACCTTTACCGTCACCCAGGACATCTCCCAGTACACCAGCGCCAAGTTGTTCGAATCGATCGGCAAGCAGACACCCACCTTCCTGCGGTTCTCCACCGTGGGTGGCGAGCGTGGTTCGGCTGACACTGAACGCGATCCGCGGGGTTTCGCCCTGAAGTTCTACACCGAGGAAGGCAATTGGGACATCGTCGGCAACAACACGCCGGTCTTCTTCATCCGGGATCCGCTGAAATTTCCGGACTTTATCCACACCCAGAAGCGTCTGCCGCAAAGCAACCTGAAAAGTGCCCAGGCGATGTGGGATTTCTGGTCGCATTCGCCTGAGGCGCTGCACCAGGTCACCATCCTGTTTTCCGACCGCGGCATTCCGGATGGCTACCGCCACATGCACGGCTTCGGCAGCCACACCTACAGCCTGATCAACGCACAGGGTGAGCGGCACTGGGTGAAGTGGCACTACAAGACCCTGCAAGGCATCAAGAACCTCGCGCCGGCAGAAGCGGCACGCCTGGCGGGTACCGACCCGGATTATGCCCAGCGCGACTTGTTCGAGGCCATTGAGCGCGGTGACTTCCCGAAATGGCGTGTCTGCATCCAGATCATGAGCGAGGCCCAGGCCGCGGCTCACTACGAGAATCCGTTCGACGTGACCAAGACCTGGTCGCAGAAAGAGTTTCCGCTGATCGAGGTGGGTGTGCTCGAGCTCAACCGCAACCCGCTGAATTACTTCGCTGAAGTCGAGCAGGCGGCGTTTGGCCCGAGCAACATGGTGCCAGGGGTTGGTCTCTCGCCGGATCGCATGCTGCAGGGCCGTGTCTTCGCCTACGCCGATGCGCACCGCTACCGTGTGGGCACCAATCATCAGCAATTGCCGGTGAATGCGCCACGTAGCCCGGTTAACACTTACCAGCGCGACGGTGCCATGGCATTTGGCAGCAATGGCGGAGCGGCACCCAACTACGAGCCTAACAGCTATGTGGAGGCACCGAAGCAGGCGCCGCGTTATGCGGAGCCGGCCCTGGCCCTCAGTGGCGCGGCAGATCGTTACGATCATCGCGAAGACACGGACTACTACAGCCACGCCGGTGCGTTGTTCCGATTGATGAGCGACGAGCAGAAAGCGTTGCTGATCAACAATATCGCCGGTGCGATGGCCGGTGTATCGGCGGATGTCGTTGACCGTCAGCTCCAGCATTTCTTCAGGGCGGACGCCGCTTATGGAGAAGGTATCGCAAAGGCGTTGGGCGTACAGCTTAACTAAGTCTAAACGAGAAGCAGAACCGCCCTCATTTGGGCGGTTTTTGCGTTATTTAGCCTGATTTTCTCGGATTTTCTTCGCTTTTATTGCGATGAACGAGTGACCTCTCCGTCAGGTTGGTTCAAACTAGAGCCTTCAAAGCTTGTGGAGATGTAGGGCGATGCAAGGTCACCCAGATGTAATCGATTACCTCAACACGTTGCTGACAGGCGAACTGGCAGCCCGTGATCAATATTTCATCCACTCGCGGATGTACGAGGACTGGGGTTTCACCGAGCTCTACGAACGTATCAACCATGAGATGGAAGAAGAAGCCCAGCACGCCGATGCATTGATGCGCCGGATCCTGATGCTCGAAGGCACGCCGCGGATGCGTCCGGATGACTTGGATGTCGGCACCACCGTGCCCGATATGCTCGCCGCCGACTTGCGCCTGGAATACAAGGTGCGCGCTGCCCTCTGCAAAGGCATCGAACTTTGCGAGCAGCACAATGACTACGTGACCCGCGAGATCCTGCGTATTCAACTCAACGACACCGAAGAAGACCACACCTACTGGCTGGAGAAGCAGTTGGGCCTGATCAAACTGATCGGGTTGGAGAACTACCTGCAATCGCAGTTCTAATCGCGATAATTGTGGGAGCGAGCTTGCTCGCGATAGCGGTTAAATCATCGCATAAATGCAAACTGATACTCCGCTATCGCGAGCAAGCTCGCTCCCACAGAAGAACAGCAAAAGCCCCTGTCATCGACGAGATGACAGGGACTTTTTCGTGCTCGGGTGAAATCAGTCCCGATCACGCTCCAGCAACGGCTTGAGGTAGTAGCCGGTGTAGGACTGCTTCATCTCGGCCACTTGTTCAGGCGTCCCTACGGCGATGATCTGGCCACCCTTGGAGCCGCCTTCCGGCCCCAGGTCCACCAGCCAGTCAGCGGTCTTGATGACGTCCAGGTTGTGTTCGATCACCACCACGGTGTTGCCGTGGTCCCGCAGGCGATGCAGCACGTCGAGCAATTGCTGGATATCGGCGAAGTGCAGGCCGGTGGTCGGCTCGTCGAGGATGTACAGGGTCTTGCCGGTGTCGCGCTTGGACAGCTCGCGGGACAACTTGACCCGCTGGGCTTCACCGCCGGACAAGGTCGTCGCCGACTGCCCGAGCTTGATGTACGACAGGCCCACATCCATCAACGTCTGGAGCTTGCGCGCCAGTGCGGGCACCGCGTCGAAGAACACCCGCGCTTCCTCGATGGTCATCTCGAGGGTTTCGTGGATGTTCTTGCCCTTGTACTTGATTTCCAGGGTTTCGCGGTTGTAGCGCTTGCTCTTGCACACGTCGCACGGCACGTAGATGTCCGGCAGGAAGTGCATTTCCACCTTGATCAGGCCATCGCCCTGGCAGGCTTCGCAACGCCCGCCCTTGACGTTGAAGGAGAACCGCCCTGGGCCGTAACCCCGGGAACGGGACTCCGGCACGCCGGCGAACAGTTCGCGGATCGGCGTGAACAACCCGGTATAGGTCGCCGGGTTGGAGCGCGGCGTACGACCAATCGGGCTCTGGTCGATGTCGACCACCTTGTCCAGGTGCTCCAGGCCCTTGATGCTGTCGTGGGCGGCCGCTTCCAGGGTGGTGGCGCCGTTCAGGGCCGTAGCGCTGAGGGGGAACAGGGTGTTGTTGATCAGCGTCGATTTGCCAGAGCCGGACACGCCGGTGACGCAGGTCAGCAGGCCGATCGGGATTTCCAGGTCGACGTTGCGCAAGTTGTTGCCACGGGCACCCTTGAGGGTCAGCGACAGCTTCTTGTTGCGTGGTGTACGTTTGGCTGGGACCTTGATCTTCACCCGGCCCGACAGGTATTTGCCCGTCAGCGAGTCAGGGTGCGCCATGACTTCGGCGGCAGTGCCCTGGGCAACGATATGCCCGCCATGCACGCCCGCGCCCGGGCCGATGTCCACCACGTAGTCCGCCAGGCGGATGGCGTCTTCGTCGTGTTCGACCACGATCACCGTGTTGCCGATGTCCCGCAGGTGCTTCAGGGTCCCGAGCAGTCGGTCGTTGTCCCGTTGGTGCAGGCCAATGGACGGCTCGTCGAGGATGTACATCACCCCCACCAGGCCGGCGCCGATCTGGCTGGCGAGGCGGATACGCTGGGCTTCGCCGCCGGACAAGGTGTCTGCGCTGCGATCGAGGGTCAGGTAGTCCAGGCCGACGTTCACCAGGAACTGCAGGCGTTCGCGGATTTCCTTGAGGATCTTGTCGGCGATTTCGCCACGACGACCGGTGAGCTTCAAGCCGCCGAAGTAATCGGTGGCGTCGCCAATCGGCAGGTTGGTCACCGCCGGCAGCGTCTTCTCGCCGACCCACACATGTCGCGCTTCGCGACGCAGGCGGGTGCCACGGCAATCGGGGCAGGGCTGGGTACTGAGGAACTTCGCCAGCTCTTCGCGCACGCTGGCTGATTCGGTCTCGCGGTAGCGTCGCTCCAGGTTCGGCACGATGCCTTCGAACGGGTGGGAGCGCTTGACGATGTCGCCACGGTCATTGAGGTATTTGAAGTCGACATTCTGCGAGCCGCTGCCGTGCAGGATGAATTTCTGCTGATCGGCGGGCAACTCGTTGAATGGCTTGTCCAGGCTGAACTTGTAGTGGGCCGCCAGCGACCCGAGCATCTGGAAGTAATAGACATTGCGCCTGTCCCAGCCGCGAATCGCCCCTTCGGCCAGGGTCAGTTCGCCATTGACCAGGCGCTTGGTGTCGAAGAACTGCTTGACCCCCAGGCCATCGCAGGTCGGGCAGGCGCCAGCCGGGTTGTTGAAGGAGAACAGCTTGGGTTCCAGCTCGCTGATGGCATGGCCGCAGATCGGGCAGGCGAAGCGCGCGGAGAAAATGATCTCCTCGCCGGGCTCGTCGTCCATCGGTGCGACCAGGGCGATGCCGTCGGCCAGTTTCAGGGCTGTCTCGAAGGACTCGGCCAACCGCTGTTGCAGGTCAGCGCGGACCTTGAAGCGGTCGACCACCACATCGATCGAATGCTTTTTCTGTTTATCCAGCTTCGGCAGTTCGTCCAGCTCGCATAGCTTGCCGTTGACCCGGGCCCGCACGAAGCCCTGGGCGCGCAGTTCTTCGAAGACCATCAGGTGTTCGCCCTTGCGCTCGCGGATCACCGGCGCCAGCAGCATCAGCTTGCTGCCTTCGGGCTGGGCCAGCACCAGGTCGACCATCTGGCTGACGGTCTGGGCTTCCAGGGGAATGTCGTGGTCGGGGCAGCGGGGGATACCGACTCGCGCATACAGCAGGCGCAGGTAGTCGTAGATCTCGGTGATGGTGCCGACTGTCGACCGGGGGTTATGGGAGGTCGACTTCTGTTCGATGGAAATGGCCGGCGACAGGCCTTCGATGGTGTCGACGTCAGGTTTTTCCATCATCGACAGGAACTGCCGGGCATAGGCCGACAGCGATTCGACATAGCGTCGCTGGCCTTCGGCGTACAGGGTGTCGAAAGCCAGGGATGATTTTCCGGATCCGGACAGGCCGGTGATGACGATCAGTTTGTCCCGTGGCAGGGTCAGGTCGATGTTCTTCAGGTTGTGGGTACGGGCCCCACGAATCAGGATCTTGTCCAAAGTGGCCTCGCTCGGCGGGCGTCGAAAACGTAGGAGTATACGGGCAAATACTGGATGGATGCACACTATTGAGAGTGCGATTGCAGCCATACATGAAGACTGCGCGGCAAACGGTCGCCATATACCCCCTCAATCGATGGGACTGGTAGAATCGCCGCCGGTTCACATGAGGTTTTTCCATGCAAGATCCCCACAGCGAACGCATGAGTAGTGGTGAGACCCGCGCGGCAAGCGGTCTGGCCCTGGTGTTCGCCTTCCGTATGCTGGGCATGTTCATGGTGTTGCCGGTGCTGGCGACCTATGGCATGGACCTGGCGGGCGCGACCCCGGCCCTCATCGGGCTGGCGATTGGTGCCTACGGCCTGACCCAGGCGATTTTCCAGATTCCGTTCGGGGTCATTTCCGACCGCATCGGGCGACGTCCCGTGATTTACCTGGGGCTGATCGTCTTCGCCCTGGGCAGCGTGTTGGCGGCCAGTGCCGACTCGATCTGGGGCGTGATCGCCGGACGAATCCTACAGGGCGCCGGGGCCATTTCCGCCGCCGTCATGGCGCTGTTGTCAGACTTGACCCGCGAACAGCATCGGACCAAGGCCATGGCCATGATCGGCATGACCATTGGCCTGTCGTTCGCTGTCGCCATGGTTGTTGGACCGTTGCTGACCCGTGCCTTTGGCTTGTCGGGGCTGTTCCTGGCGACCGGTGCCATGGCGTTGGTGGGCATCCTGATCGTGGCGTTCATGGTGCCGCGGTCCACCGGGCCGTTGCAGCACCGTGAGTCCGGAGTGGCTCGCCAAGCGCTGATCCCGACGCTCAAGCACCCGGACCTGTTGCGCCTGGACCTGGGGATTTTCGTGCTCCACGCCATGCTGATGTCCAGCTTCGTGGCCTTGCCGCTGGCGCTGGTCGAGAAGGCCGGCCTGCCCAAGGAACAGCACTGGTGGGTCTACTTGACCGCGTTGCTGATTTCATTCTTCGCCATGATCCCGTTCATCATCTATGGCGAGAAACGACGCAAAATGAAACGAGTTTTGCTCGGCGCCGTCATGACGCTGATGCTCACTGAGCTATTCTTCTGGCAGTTCGGCGATAGCTTGCGGGCCCTGGTGATCGGTACGGTGGTGTTCTTCACCGCGTTCAATCTGCTGGAGGCGTCACTGCCGTCGCTGATCAGCAAGGTTTCGCCGGCGGGCGGCAAGGGCACGGCGATGGGGGTCTACTCCACCAGCCAATTCCTGGGTTCGGCGTTGGGCGGGATTCTCGGCGGCTGGTTGTTCCAGCATGGCGGTTTGTCGGTTGTGTTCCTGGGATGTGCCGCGCTGGCTGCACTTTGGCTGCTTTTTGCTGTTACCATGCGCGAACCTCCCTATGTGACGAGCCTGCGCTTGCCCTTATCGCCCGAGGCGATTCGTGAGGCTGGCCTGACCGAGCGCCTGAAGGCCGTCGTTGGAGTAACCGATGCAGTGGTGGTCGCCGACGAGGCGGCCGTATATATCAAACTCGACACCGAATTATTGGATCGCGCGTCGCTTGAGCGCCTGGTGAACAACCCGGCCCCGAACGCGTGCGAAGCCTAGGAGAACGTTATGGCCCGTGGGGTTAACAAAGTCATATTGGTCGGTACTTGCGGCCAGGATCCCGAAGTTCGCTACCTGCCGAACGGCAACGCCGTGACCAACCTGAGTCTGGCGACCAGCGAACAGTGGACCGACAAGCAGACCGGCCAGAAGGTCGAGAAGACCGAATGGCACCGCGTGTCGATGTTCGGCAAGGTGGCCGAGATCGCCGGCGAATACCTGCGCAAGGGTTCGCAGGTGTACATCGAAGGCAAGCTGCAGACCCGCGAGTGGGAAAAAGACGGTATCAAGCGCTACACCACCGAAATCGTGGTCGACATGCAAGGCACCATGCAACTGCTGGGCGGCCGTCCACAGGGCGACCAGCAACAAGGTGGCAACAACTACCAGCAGTCGGCCCCGGCCCCACGTCAGCAGGCGCCTCGTCCGCAGTCCGCCCCACAGCCACAACGCGAGCGCCCGGCCCCACAACAGGCCGCGCCGCAACCGGCTCCGGATTTCGACAGCTTTGATGACGATATTCCGTTCTAAATGCAGCTCATAGCTTCAAGTCGCTAGCTTCACGCTAAAGACAAAACCGCGCTTCGGTTTCAGAGGCGCGGTTTTTTTTCGCTTGGATCTTATGGCTGCGTCCGGCGGGCAGTCAGAAATTGCTCAGTGCTGACGACACTCGCATAAGCAAACCCCAATGCCGCCATGAACGCCGCGTGCACTTGGGCGGCCGGGACAACGACACCATTGAACTCCAGGTCGAGGGGCGCGCAGGCATCGTGGATCACCGTGACGTCGTAACCCAGGTCCGCCGCCGCCCGCACGACGCCATCGACGCACATGTGACTCATGCTGCCGACGACCACCAGTTGTTCGATGCCGTGGTGATCGAGGAGGGATTGCAGTTCGGTTTCACGAAACGAATTGACGAAATGTTTGAGCACCACCGGTTCGTCGGCGCGGTTGAGCACCTTGGGGTGCAACTTGGCACCTTCGGAGCCTGGCGTGAAGAACGGCGCGTCGTCGGAGGTGAACTCATGGCGGATGTGCACCACCTGATCGCCGGCCTGACGAAAGGCTTCGATCAGCTTCGCGGCGTTGTCGGCGGCGGCTTCGGCGCCGACCAACGGCCATTTCCCTTGGGGGAAGTAGTCGTTCTGGATATCGACTACGATGAGCGCTTGCTTGGACATGAGGACTTCCTTGATTCGGTTGATGTGGCGCCAGTATTGGCTTTTAGCATCGGTTCGAGGATTGGCCGCAACGACAATAGGCGAGGGAAAACTGACAATGACGCAGCAAAGGGCAATCGCGGAGCTTGGGGTGCTGATTTATCCCGGCGCGCAATTGGCGGCGGTACACGGCTTGACCGATCTGTTTGCGGTGGCGCAGCGGATCGCCGCCGAGCAGGCCAGCGCGCAATTGCCACAGCTGCGGGTGAGCCACTGGCAAGCAGCGGGTGATGCGGCGCCGCAACGGGTGTTCGACAGTGATCCCGGCCCGGCGGGTAAGCTGGTTGCGTTGCTGATTCCGCCGTCCCTCGCCGGCTTCAGTGAGGGCCAGATTTCCCGGGCGCTGATGGATTGGCTGCGGGCCCAGCATGCCGGCGGTACGGTATTGGGCGGGGTGTGTGTAGGCTCGATTCTGCTGGCGGAAAGCGGCTTGCTCGACGGTCGCAGCGCCACCACTCATTGGACCTCGGCCAAGGATTTCGCCGCCCGTTACCCGAAGATCAAGCTCAACGCCGACAAACCGATTGTCGACGATGGTGACCTGATCACCACCGCCGGGCTGATGGCTTGGTCGGAACTGGGATTGCGCCTGGTGGACCGCCTGCTCGGGCCCAGCATCGCCACGCGCACCGCGCAATTTATGGTGATTGAACACAGCGACAGCGCGAGCCAGTGCGGCAGTAACTTTGCCCCCATCCTCGGACATGGTGATGCGGCGATTCTCAAGGTCCAGCATTGGTTGCAGAGCAGCGGCGCGGTAGACGTATCCCTCGGTGCGATGGCTGAACGCGCTGGTCTGGAAGAGCGCACCTTCCTGCGCCGGTTTCGCGCCGCCACCGGGCTCAAGCCCACCGAATACTGCCAGCACCTGCGCGTCGGCAAGGCTCGGGAAATGCTGGAGTTCACCAATGGCACCATTGACCACATCGCCTGGACGGTTGGCTATCAAGACCCCAGCGCTTTTCGAGCAACATTCAAGAAGATCACCGGGTTGGCGCCGAGTGATTATCGGGCGAAGTTTGGGGTGAGTCCGCCGGCCGTTTCAAAGAGCTGAGGCGACACTTGTCAGCTCATCGTGCAATTTGCGGGATGACGGCCGCAGGTCGTGCAGAATGAAACAGGCCAGGTGCTATCAACTCCCTCCGATATGCCCGTTTCCCTGCTCCTCCCGGCTGGATCCACCGTTGGCCTGATCTCTGCACCCCTCTATCTACCGCCATCGAGCACAGGTAAAAGGGCATCGCATGACGTCAGTCGATCGCAACAAAACGGTAGTGGCCCACTCGGTCAACCCTCACGCACCGCTCCATGAAGTCGAAACCAATCGCGCACTGGCCCGTTGGCTGGCGCAGATTCTGGGCTTTGAGTACGGCGGCAGTTATGACGCCCAACAACATACCGGGCGTGATGTGTATCTGGTGCCTACGCAAACCCTGATCGGCGCCGAGGCCGCGTTGCGCTTGGGTATCAAGGGCCCGGAGGATTTATGGGGCGGTTATGTCGAGCATGATTTTATCTGCACCAAGGCGATTACCCACGGTCTGTTGAATAAGGATGCCGTGGCGCCCAAAGGCTGGTCGCCATTGTTTGCCAAGCTCACCCGAGGCGCAGTGCTCGATGGCGTGAGTGTCTTCGCACTCAAGGACGCACGTCCGGCCGCCGAGCATTTGCTTTACTCGGGAGCGATCCGCCTCAAGCCTGTGCATGCCTGTGCCGGGCGCGACCAGCGAGTGATCAAGAGCTTGGCGCAGTTTGACGAAATCGTTGCCGAGCCCGATGCCCAGGCGCTGTTTCGCGACGGGGTGGTGCTGGAACAGAACCTCAGTGAGGTCCAGACCCAGAGCGTCGGCCAGAGCTTCATCAACGGCAAGGTCCTCAGCTATTGCGGCGTGCAACACCTGACTCGCGACAGCGAAGGCCTGGAAGTCTACGGCGGCTCGGATCTGCTGGTGGTGCAGGGCGGCTACATCGAATTGCTCAGGCTCGAGCTGCCCGACGACGTGCGTGAAGCGGTGCGCCTGGCCCAGGTGTTTGATGACGCCGCCAACCAGGCCTACCCGGGCTTCTTCGCCTCGCGGCGCAATTACGACATTGCCCAGGGCCTCGATGCCGCCGGCCAGCCCCGGGGCGGCGTGCTGGAGCAGTCGTGGCGCATGGGCGGGGCCAGCAGTGCGGAGCTGGCGGCGTTGCAGGTGTTCGTCGAGGACCCAGCGACCAGCGCGGTTCGCGTGTCCTCGGTGGAAACCTACATCGACCAGCCGCTGCCCCCCGGAGCCACCGAGGTGTATCGCGGCGAGGCGCACAATGGAGGCTTCCTTCTTAAATACGTAACGGTTCAATCCTATGACGGCTAGAAGCGAAACCATTCAGATCAAGATCGACGATGAACAGATGAACGGGACGTTCCTGAGTCCCAAGTCGAAGGTGCCCGGCGTGTTGTTCGTGCACGGTTGGGGCGGCAGTCAGGAGCGTGACCTGGAACGGGCCAAAGGCATCGCCGGCTTGGGCTGTGTGTGTTTGACCTTTGACTTGCGCGGGCACACCGGCGGGGCAGGTATTCCGCTGTCACGGGTGACGCGGGAGGACAACTTGCGGGATCTGCTGGCGGCCTACGACCGGCTGCTCGCGCACCCGGCCCTGGACACTTCGGCGATTGCCGTGGTGGGCACCAGTTATGGCGGTTACCTGGCCTCGATTCTGACATCGCTGCGGCCTGTGCGCTGGTTGGCCTTGCGGGTTCCGGCGCTGTACCGCGACGAGCAGTGGCACACGCCCAAGCGCGACCTGGACAAGAGTGACCTGCTGGATTATCGCAGCACCCTGGTGCACGCCGACACCAACCGCGCTTTGCATGCCTGTTCGCAGTTCACCGGTGACGTGCTGCTGGTGGAGTCGGAGACCGACGATCACGTCCCCCATGCCACCATCATGAGCTATCGAGCCGCCTGCCAGCAGACCCATTCGTTGACCCACCGGATCATTGACGGCGCCGACCATGCCCTGAGCGACCCTGTATCACAACAGGCCTACACCTCGATCCTAGTGGACTGGATCACGGAAATGGTGGTGGGAGAGCGGTTGAGCATTATCCAGGAGCGCTGATTTTTGTGGTGTTGGTGCGGGCCCTATCGCTTGAGCCCTGGCTTGACCCGCAGCGCCTTGGCCTTCGCCTCGATCACCAGATACATCACCACCGTGATCAGCAACGGCAAGATGAAGTAGATCGCCCGGTACGCAATCAGCCCCGCCAACAGGCTGCCCCGCGACACCTCATGCTGCAACAGCGCGATAAACACCGCCTCCAGCACCCCGAGCCCCGCCGGAATGTGGGTAATGACCCCGGCAATGCTGCTGATCAGCAACACACCGAGCACCACCGGATAATCCAGCTTGCTGGGTAATAAGGTGAAAATCACTGCGGCCATCAGCGACCAGTTCAGCGCTCCCAATGCCAGTTGCAGCACAGCCATGCGCAGCGACGGCAGGTTGATTTCCATGCCGCGAATCGTCCAGGCCCGCCGCTTGGAGAACCGACAGGCCACCAGGTAACCGGCGCTCGCCAAGAGCAAGAGCGCGCCCACGCCTTGCAGCGCATCGCTGCTCAGTTTCCAGCCCGGCGGCATCGTCACCAGGCCGCTGCTGAACACCACGCCGGCCAGGGTCATGTAGCCGAACCAGTTGGTGGCCAGGCTCAAGCCGAGGATCTTGGCGATGTTGCCGGTGCTGACCCCCAGTCGCGAATACAGCCGATAGCGCATGGCGATGCCGCCGACCCAGGCGCTGAGGTTGAGGTTGAAGGCGTAGCTGATCACCCCCACCGGCAAGATTTGTCGCCAACCCAGTTTCTGCCGGATATAGGTGCGGCCGATCAGGTCGAAACAGGCATAAGTAATGAAACTGGTGATGGTCAACGCCGCGGCGATGATCAAGGTGCGCACCTTGAAGTCCGCCAGGGTGGCGAACACTTCCGACCAGTCGATGCGTCGGGCCAGGGTCGTGAACAGCACGATCAGCAGCAGGAAGAAGGCCAGGGTCAGCGGTCTTTTCCAGCGGCTCCAGCGTGACGCCGGTTTGGCCTGCTCCGGCCCGTGGGCGTCTCTCGGCGCGGTGTGCGCTTCAGAGTGGTTCATGGGGTTCGCTCCGAACCGCCGTCGGCGGCGAAAAAGGTTTCAGACGCGGTTTATGGGCCGGCAGCCAGCCGGCCCAGGCCGGAAAGTGGCGCAGGAAGTGGAACACCATGAAACCGATGGTCATGCGCCACAACAGGCCCCGGGGGGCGTGATTCTCGGGCATGACGGTGCAGTGATTGCGGCTCAGATGATCGAGGCGCTGGAACAGTTCGCGGTTGAACCCGCGGTCGCGGATCAGCACGTTGGCTTCCAGGTTCAGGGACAGGCTCAAAGGGTCGAGGTTGCTTGAGCCAACAGTGCTCCAATCCTCATCCACCAGCGCGACTTTGCCGTGCAACGGTCGCTCGCAGTATTCGTAGATCACCACGCCGGCCTTGAGCAGGTAGTCGTAAAGCATCCGCGCCGCGAGCTTGGCGATCATCATGTCCGGCTGGCCCTGCAGGATCAGCCGCACCTCCACGCCACGCCGCGCCGCATTCCGGATTTCCCGCAGCAACCGATAGCCCGGGAAGAAGTAGGCATTGGCGATCACCACCCGCCGCTGGGCGCTGCGCAGTACTTGCAGGTAGACCTCTTCGATGTCGGTCTGATGCTCGTGGTTGTCGCGATAGACCAGGCGCACCTGGCCGTCATGATCGTTGAAGGCCAACTCGTTGCGCCGATTGCGACGCCGTTGCCACCAGTATTTGGCCCGGGCAGGCCGGCCGCTCTGCAACAGCGCGAAGTGATGGATATCCACCACCGCCGGGCCTTTGATCTCTACGGAATAATCCTGCTTGGCCTCGGGGCCGAAATCGCCCAGGTGATCGGCGGAAAAGTTGATCCCGCCGATAAACGCAATCACCCCGTCCACCACCACGATCTTGCGGTGCAGGCGGCGGAACCAGTTGGTTCGGATCCCCAGGCGCCGGGGGGCGGGATCGAACATTTGCAGGCGCACGCCGGCCTCGCTCAGCGACGCCAGAAACTCGGTGGTCAGCTCACCGCAGCCAAAGCCGTCGAGGCTGACGGTGATGCGCACGCCGCGCCGGGCGGCATCCACCAGCAGATCCCGCAGTTCATTGCCGACCTTGTCCTCGAACAGGATGAAGGTTTCCAGGAGAATTTCGCTCTCGGCGCGGCGAATGGCTTCGAAAACCCGGGGGAAATATTCCTCGCCGTTTTCCAGCAGCGTGACGCGGTTATTGCCGTGCCAGCCGTATTCGATATCGGCCAGCGCCGGGTTGCGCTCGGTGGGTGGAACCTCGATCTGTTCGACCGTCGCCTTGTTCATTGTCGCGCTCATAATTCGATCTCCACCGACAGCGGTGCATGGTCGGACAGGTGCGACCAGGGACGTACGCTCAGCACTTTGGGGTGATGGGCCTTGAGGTTGCGCACGTAGATGCGGTCCAGGCGCAGGATCGGCAGGCGCGCCGGGAAGCTGCGGGCCGGCTTGCCCAACTGCTCGGCGAACACTTCCCGCAGGCCACAGGGTTCGAGCAGCTCACTGGCCTTGCCGCGCCAGTCGTTGAAGTCCCCGGCGACGATCACTGGCGCCTCGGGCGGCAGCTCGCTCAAGCGCTGGCAAAGCAGTTTCAATTGCTCGACGCGATGACCTTCGCGCAATCCCAGGTGCACGCAAATGGCATGGATGTGCAACCCGTCGCCACCCGGCAAACGCAGCACGCTGTGGAGCATGCCGCGGTTTTCATGGCCGCTGATGGACACGTCCAGGTTGTCGTGGCGGATGATCTGGAATTTCGACAACAGCGCATTGCCATGGTCGCCTGCCGGGTAGACCGCATTGCGCCCGTAGGCGAACTGCGGCCAGAGGCTGTCGGCGAGGAACTCGTATTGGGGCATGCTTGGCCAGTTGTTGTAGCGCTGGGGGTGGTGTTCGTGGGTGCCGTGCACTTCCTGCAAAAACACCACGTCGGCGGACACGCTGCGCACCGCTTCGCGCAGTTCCGGCAGGATGAAACGCCGGTTCAGGGCGGTGAAGCCCTTATGGGTGTTGACCGTCAGCACGGTGAAACGGTTGATCGGCTCGACGTCCTGGGCCAGGTGCTGGGTCGGATCGTGGGTCGCTTCGGTGGATTCTGGAATGCTCATGGCAATACTCCCTCGGCCGGGCGCTCACCGGGTGTGGTGGCGAGGTCCTTGTCCAGGTCGAAGCGCTCCAGTAAGTGGCGCGCGTCATAGGGTGCGCGGACTTTGATGTCGTTGTCGAAATAGCAGAACACTTCCCGGCTCTTGCGCGCCCGGGGTTTCTTTTTCGGGTCGATCAGATGGGCGTCGGCGGGCTGCTTGCCTTGGCTCCAGGCCTGGATCCGGTCACCCCAGCGTTTCAAGGCTTCGTCGGTGTAGCCGCTGGCGTACAGCTCCTCGGCGCCGTGCAGGCGCAGGTAGACGAAATCACTGGTGACGTCTTCGCGATAGGGCCACTTGCCGGCGGTGTCGGCGATCACCAGGGCAATGTCGTAGCGTTTGAGCAAGGTGATGAAGTGCGGGTCGATGAAACTTTCATGGCGGATTTCGACGGCGTGGCGCAGTGGGCGTTTTTTATCGGTCTTGGTGCTGACGTGGCCGTCCATGCGCGGTTCGTGCTCGCCGGCCAGGGCGGCAGCGTCTTCGGTGTCGTGGGGCAGTTGCTTGAGAAAGTCTTCGAACAGTTCGGGGTCGAATTTGAAGCTGGGCGGGAACTGCCAGAGGATGGCGCCCAATTTCTCCTTGAGCTCCAGCACGCCGGAGGCGAAGAAATTGGCCAGCGGCTTGCGGATGTCCCGCAGGCGCTTGATGTGGGTGATGAAACGCGGCGCCTTGACACTGAACACAAAGCCGGGCGGCGTCTCGGCGTACCACTGGGCATACCGTTCGGGGCGTTGCAGGGCGTAGAACGATCCATTGATTTCGATGCTGTTGACCGCTCGCGAAGCAAATTGCAATTCCCGTTTCTGGGTCAGCCCCTTGGGGTAGAAGTCCCCTCGCCAAGGCGTGTAACGCCAACCGGAAATGCCAATGTGGATCGCCGTCATGTGTCCCTCCCGTGCCAATGACCTCGTGCAGCCTCTGTTTTGTGATGACTGCCGGGGGGCGTAGAAAGTTTCGATGGGCTTACCGGCGGTGGAGTAGACGGTGAAGTACTGTGGCGAGGGGATTTATCCCCGCTGGGCTGCGCAGCAGCCCCCCCAACAAGCACATCAGGTGAATTTGACCCACCGAGGTGACGGTTTCCGGGACTGCTTCGCAGTCCAGCGGGGATAAATCCCCTCGCCACAGGGGAGGATTGGCCTTGCGAGCGAACTTGCCGGCGCAATATTGATCAGTTCCTTACCGAACCTGTGTGAAGGAGCCTCGCGTTTTGTCTCGATTGAGTACCGCATTGTTGCTGGTTTTGTTGGCGTTGACCGGCACGGACGCCCACGGGACCGCCGCTATCCCCGGCACCTCGAAACCCAGTGAAGCCCCCGCCGAACCCGAGCCGCTGGTGCAGGGTGGTTTATTGGGCGCCATCAGTTCGAGCATCGACGACGTCCAGGACAAACTCGACCTCAACCAGAGCCTGGTGGACGCCTGGCGCCTGCGGGCGGATCGGGCGGCGGATGAGGTGGACCGGCTGGTGGACCAGACTTCCCGTTCATCCTGGCGCGTAGCGGGGGATTTCCTCTTGCTGTCCGGCGTCTGGATCGGAGCCTTTGCGCTGATCTGGACGGCGGCCCGGCTGCTGGTGCGACAGCTGGGGCGTCGGCGTTGGCTGCTCACCCGCCAGCGGGTCCGGGACCTGCTCGGTTACCTGCTGCCCTATACCGTACCGGCGTTGGTCTGCCTGCCGCTGACCCTGTACGTCAGCCATTTCCTGCAAGTCTCGGTGGGGCGCGCCCTGGCGCTGTGTTTCGCCTACGCCACCAGCAGCGGTATTTTCTCCACGTCAGTGCTGCTGTGCGTGATCGTGATGTTCAACGCCGGTCACAAACGCCGGGCGGTGGCGATGATTCGTCGCGTGAGCCCCAGGCCGCTGTTCATGATCGGCTTTCTCGCCGCCCTCAGCGACGCCCTGACCAGCCCGCAGATCGCCCGGCAACTGGGTGGCAATATCACCAGCAGCATCGCGGTATTCACCGGCTTGTTCGCCTCGGTGATCTTCGGCTGGCTGGTGATTCGCCTGCGCCGGCCGGTGGCGCACCTGATCCGCAACCGGCCACTGGCCCAGCGCTTGAAGCAGCCGGCTTTGCAAGAGTCGCTGCGGATTTTTTCCGGGCTCTGGTACTGGCCGATCCTGCTGATGGTGCTGGTGTCGGCGGTGAGCCTGATTGGCGTTGGCGAAGACAACCAGAAAGCCCTGCGCTGCGCGTTGTTCACTACGATCCTGCTGATTGCGATGGTGTTCCTCAGCACGGTGTTCCAGCACATCTTCAAGTCGCCCAAGGCCGAGGCCATCCAGCGTAACAGCGCCTATAAAGGCCGCCTGTTGAGCTTGCTGCATGCATTGTTGCGGATCGTCATGGCGGTGGCGTTCATTGAAATTCTCGGGCGGATCTGGGGGATTTCGCTGTTCGAGTTTGCCTCGCGCAATGCCATAGGCCGGGCGATCAGTGATTCCTTGAGCCGCATCGGCCTGATCTTCCTGATGACCTGGCTGACCTGGGTGGTGCTCGACACGGCGATCCAGGAAGCCTTGAAACCACCGCTGAACAAGCGCGGGGCCCGCCAGCCCAGCACGCGGATCAAGACCATCCTGCCGCTGCTGCGCAACGCGGCAAAAATCATCCTGGTGGTGATTTGCGCGATCACCACCATGGCCAACCTGGGCATCAACGTCGCGCCGTTGCTGGCCGGTGCCGGGGTGGTGGGGCTGGCGATCGGTTTCGGTTCGCAGCAATTGGTGCAGGACGTGATCACCGGGCTGTTCATCATCATCGAGGACACGCTGTCCATCGGCGACTGGGTGGTGCTCGACTCCGGCCATGCCGGCACCGTCGAAGGCCTGACCATCCGCACCTTGCGCCTGCGCGACGGCAAGGGCTTCGTGCACTCGGTGCCGTTCGGCCAGATCAAGGCCGTGACCAACCAGTCCCGGCAATTTGCCTTTGCGTTCTTCTCCGTGCAGTTCACCTACGACACCGACGTGGACCAGGCCATCGAGCTGATTCGCGAAGCCGGGCGCTCGATCTCCGAAGACCCGTTCCTCAAGTTCAACCTGCAAGGACCGCTGGATGTGTTCGGCGTGGACAAGATGGACCTCAACGGTGTGGTGCTCACGGCGCAGTTTCGCACGGTGTCGGGTGGGCAGTATGCGGTGAGCCGGGCGTTCAACCAGCGTTTGAAGAAGCTTGTGGATAACCATCCGGCGGTGCACTTTGCGCAGACTTATCCACAGCAGGTGATGTTGCCCAAGCGGTTGGTTGAGGAGAAGAAAGAGGGGGAAGAGGTGCCTGATCCATCTCGGTAGTGGGTGAGGTTTGTGGTGGGGCTGCCGGCGCCATCGCGAGCAAGCTCGCTCCCACAGTAGGTTTGTGGTGAATGTACAACCCCTGTGGGAGCGAGCTTGCTCGCGATAGGGCCCGCCCAGACACCCTCAACCTTTCTGAACAAGCTTGTTCCGGACCTCAGCCATCCCTTGAGCATCCAACTCCATCCAAAGATGCTGCTTGCCGGCAATCTGCGCCGCCACCGGCAACCCATCGCGATACACCAGCCGATTACTCGCCAGCGCCGGCACTTTCGCCCCCGGCAGCAGGGTGCCGGCCAGGTTCAGCGGGTCGACGCCGCACACCGCCACCAGACTGCCGTCGGTAGGGCGGCGACGGGTTTCGCGCAGCAACGGAATCGCTTCGGGCAGGGCGAATTGTTCGCCCGCCAGCCCGCTGACGAACCGCCCGCCCCGAATTTCGCCCCGCGCCTCCAGCCGATGAAAGGTGCGCAGTAACTCGCGCCAGCTCGGCAGCCAATCGGCCTCCCGTTCCAGCAGGCGCCAGAACACCACGCCGTAACGGCGCAGCAGGGTCATGGCTATATGTTCCAGTGTCTCGGGCGGTGTTGGCGCGGATCGGTTGCCTTCCACGGGCGCGGGCCCACTGCGGCGCAGCAAGGCCCAGCGCCCGGCGTCGTCCATGCCGCCGACAAACGCCCCGCGCCCGCGTCGACTGCTGCGGGCCTGGCGTTTGCTGGCGGGGGTGATCAGCGCGCGCAGGCCGGCGAAGCTGTCGGCGTTCACCAACCCGGCGCCCACCAGTTCCTGCAAGGCGATTTCCAGTTCGCTGCGCAACAGGTGGGCTTCGTGCAGCAGTTCGTCAAAAAACAGTGCGCCGTGCTCGCTGAGGGCTTGATGGACTTTCTGCGTCTTGGGCGACAGATCGCTGACCGGGGTTTGCTCGGCCAGGCTGCTCCACAGCGCGACCTGGCTGCGCGGCAGCAACACCACCGGCGTGCTGCGCAGGGCACTGGCCGAGAGCTTCTGACGAGCACTCAAACGCGTCCACACCAGCTTGCCGCTGCGACACAGCTCATCGAGCCAACTCGGCGAATAGTCCTTTATCCGCGCTGGCAGCAAGTCACTGTCCCAGGCCGAGGCGGCGGCCGGGTAGCCTTCGAACTGGCTGATGATCGAAGGCAGCACGGCGCTGCCCCGGCCTTGGTTGGACGGCGACAGATGCTGCCAGTCGAACAGGAAACGCATGAAATCCTGCAGCATCACCGGTTCGATTTCCCGGCGCAGGCGCTTGACGGTGTAGCGATGGATGCGCGCCAACAAATGCCGCTCGCACCATTCCTCCTGGCCGGTGCCCGGCGTGAAACGGCCACGCAGCACATAACCCTGCTGCTCAAGCAACGCCAGGGCCTGGGTGACTTGCGGTGTCGACAGTCCCAGCGGGTAGGCGATGGCTTTCAACGGCAGCGGGCCAAAGGCGCTGAGCCGGGCGCGGAGTAGCTCTACCACGGCTTCGTCGCCAACCCAGGCATCATCGAAACCGGCCAGGGGCGTCAGCGGTGGCTGCCATTGGGCCTGTGGATAAACCGCTTGCAGGCAGGTCAGCCGCTCCAGCGCCACCCACAGGCCACGTTCGGCGCTGATCTGCACATGGCTGGCGCGACCGCCCGCGGCCAACGCCTGCAACCAATCCGGCCACGACGCGTGGGCGCTGGCCTCGCTGTCGGCGATACAGGCCAGGCTCATCAATGCTTCGTGCATTTCATCGAGATTAGTGGGGTTCGGCCAGGCTTCGTCCCGGACCGATTGGATGGCCTCGGCATCCAGCGCGCCCAGATCATCGGTGGACTGTGGATCGCTCCAACGCCGGTTGAGCACCGCCTGGGTGCGCCGTTCTTCCAGCGGCGCGTCGTCGAGAAAGGTGTAGGGCCGGGCGCTGAGGATTTCTGCCGCCAGGGGCGAGGGCGCCGGCAGGTCGCGGCTGATCAGGCGAATCTCGCCGGCTTCCATGCGCCGCAACAGCGCCAGCCAGCCTTCGCTGTCCATGGCCTCGTGCAGGCAATCGTCGAGGGTCTGTTCCACCAGCGGGTGGTCGGGAATCTCCCGCTCGCCGGCCAGGTTTTCCAGGCAGGCGATCTGGTCGGGAAACACGCTGGCGATCAGGTCTTCGCTTTTCATCCGCTGGATCTGCGGGGCGACTTTGCGCCCGCCGGTGTAGCGCGGCAACGCCAGGGCCACACCGGCGTTCCAGCGCCAGCGCACACCGAACAGCGGCGCATCCAGCACCGCCTGGACCAGGATCTGTTCGGCGCTGTGGCTGTTCAGGTAGCGCCAAACCTCGTCCAGCTCGAAGCTGTGGCTGGTGGACAGCGACAGCACGATGGCGTCCTCGCTGGCGGCCGCTTGCAGTTCGAAATTGAAGGTGCGGCAGAAGCGCTTGCGCAAGGCCAGGCCCCAGGCGCGGTTGATGCGGCTGCCCAAAGGCGTGTGGATGATCAGTTGCGTGCCGCCGGATTCATCGAAAAAGCGCTCCATCAACAGGGTGTCCTGGGACGGCAGGGCGCCGAAGGCCAAGCGCGCCGGGGCCAGGTAATCCACCAATTGCTCGGCGCTGGCCAGGTTCAGTTGCAAGGTGCCGGTCAGCCAATCCAGGGCCGGTTGCAGATTACCCGGCGTGGCGCCGAGCAATTGATCGAGCTGGGCTTGCAGGCGCGCCACGGCCAAAGACAATTCGTCGCTGCGCCCCGGGGCTTCGCCGAGCCAGAACGGAATGGTCGGCGGTTGGCCCTGGGCGTCCTCGACCCGCACACGACCGGTCTCGACGCGGATGATGCGGTAGGAGGTATTGCCCAGTTGGAACACATCGCCGGCAATGCTCTCCACCGCGAAGTCTTCGTTGACGCTGCCGATGTTCAGCCCTTGGGGTTCGAGCAGCACGCTGTAGTCGGCGTTGTCCGGGATGGTGCCGCCGCTGGTCACCGCCGTCAGCTTGCTGCCCCGGCGCCCGCGCAAGGTACGGGTCACGGCGTCCCGGTGCAGGTAGGCACTGCGTACACCCTGGCGACCGTTGAGGCCTTCGGCGAGCATCTGCAACAGCGCCTGGTAATGCCCTTCGTCCAGTTCCGCGTAGGGCGATGCGCGGCGCAAGGTTTCCAGCAGTGCCTGTTCCTGCCATTCCTGGCAACTGACCTCGGCGACGATCTGCTGGGCCAATACGTCCAGGGGTGCCTTGGGGATGTGCAAAATATCCAGCTCGCCACGGCGCACGCAGTCGAGGAGGGCGGCGCACTCGATCAAATCGTCGCGGGTGGTGGCGAACAGGCGTCCCTTGGGCGTGCCGCCGACCTGGTGGCCCGAGCGACCAACTCTTTGTAGAAACGCCGAGATCGAACGGGGCGAGGCGATCTGGCACACCAGGTCGACATCGCCGATATCGATACCCAGTTCCAGGGAGGCGGTGGCGATCAGCACCTGCAAGTCGCCGTGCTTGAGACGTTGCTCGGCGTCGAGGCGAAATTCCTTGGCCAGGCTGCCGTGATGGGCCGCCACGGCGTCCTTGCCCAGGCGCTCGCTCAGATGACGGCTCAGGCGTTCGGCCAGGCGGCGGGTGTTGACGAACACCAGGGTGGTGCGATGTCCCCGGGCCAGCTCGGCGAGGCGGTTGTAGACCAGCTCCCAGACATCGTTGGCCATCACCGCCGAGAGCGGCACCGGCGGCACTTCGATGTCCAGGTCCCGGGGGCGGGCGTGGCCGATGTCGACGATGTCACAGGTGCGCCCATGGCCCACGAGGAAGCGCGACACCGCTTCGATGGGCTTTTGGGTGGCCGACAGGCCAATGCGCATCAGTGGTTCGGCACACAGCGCCTGCAAGCGCTCCAGGCTCAAGGCCAGGTGGCTGCCACGTTTGCTGGCGGCAATCGCGTGGATTTCGTCGACGATTACTGTGCGGGTGCTGGCGAGCATCTGCCGGCCGGAGTCGGAACCGAGCAGCACGTAGAGCGATTCGGGGGTGGTCACCAGGATGTGCGGTGCAGTCTTGCGCATCGCCGTGCGTTCTTTCTGCGGCGTGTCGCCGGTGCGCACGGCGGTGGTGATGTGCAGGGGCGGCAGGTGCATGTGTCGCAGCTGTTCGGTGATGCCGGCCAGCGGGTTTTGCAGGTTGATCTGGATGTCGTTGCTCAGCGCCTTGAGCGGCGAGACATAGACCACCAGGGTCTGGTCCGGCAGGCCGCCCTGTTCCAGGCCGCGGTGCACCAGGTCATCGAGCACGGCGAGAAACGCGGTCAGGGTCTTGCCCGAACCGGTGGGCGCGGCCACCAGGGTCGAACGACGCTGGCCGATTAATGGCCACGCCTGGGCCTGGGCGGCCGTGACCGCCGGGAAGGTCTGGCTGAACCAGGCGCGAACGGCGGGGTGAAAGCCTGCCATGGCGTGGTCGGCTGCAAGAGGCAGATTCATAAGATCAGTTTATGCGGGCGAGGAGGGGAGGATGCAAGTACTGATACTGTGCCTGTGGCGAGGGGATTTATCCCCGCTGGGCTGCGAAGCAGCCCCAAACAAGCAAATGGGATATATCTGACCCACCCCTGGTGGCAATTAAAGGGGCTGCTGCGCAGCCCAGCGGGGATAAATCCCCTCGCCACAAGTCAGCGACCAGCCTTGTAAGACGCTCAAACCTGGCGATCCACACTTTACGGATGACGGTTGCGCACTAAACCCGCAAAATGCAACGATTCCGACAACGCCTGCGGGCGTTATCGACCAAATTATTGTGCCAATAGACTGGGCCTGCTGACTTTATGCGAATGCGCCTTATGTTACTGGGCGGCGGAAATGCCCTTGGGCAGGCGCTGATTCGCCTCGGTGCAGAAGAAGACATCGGTTTTCTTGCCCCCCGCCCACCCGAAGACGGTTGGGATGCCGCGAGCCTGACGCAGCTGCTCGACGACACCCGCCCGGACGCCTTGATCAACCTGGCGTACTACTTCGACTGGTTTCAGGCCGAGACCGTCAGCGAGCAGCGCCTGGCCGGCCAGGAGCGTGCTGTCGAGCGCCTGGCCGAGCTGTGCCAGCATCACAACATCGTCTTGCTGCAACCGTCGAGCTATCGCGTGTTCGACGGTTCCCGTGCCACCGCCTACAGCGAAAAGGACGAACCCGTGCCCCTGGGCTTGCGTGGCCAGGCGTTGTGGCGGATCGAGCAAAGCGTGCGCGCCACCTGCCCGCAGCATGTGCTGCTGCGTTTCGGCTGGCTGCTGGACGACAGCGTCGATGGCATCCTTGGACGTTTCCTGGCCCGGGCCGAACAACCCGAAGAGCTGCTGCTGGCCGATGACCGTCGGGGTAATCCGACGCCGGTGGACGATGCGGCACGGGTGATCATCTCGGTGCTCAAGCAACTCGATTGCGCCGCTCCGCTGTGGGGCACCTATCATTACGCCGGACACGAGGCGACCACGCCGCTGGCGCTGGGCCAGGCGATCCTCACCGAAGCCCGCGCCCTGCATCCCCTGGCGGTCGAGTCACCCACGCCCCAGGCTCACGCCGCACGGCCGGACGCCGCGGAAGAACCGCAACACGCGGTGCTGGCCTGCAAGAAAATATTGCACACCTTCGGGATCAAGCCGCGCGCCTGGCGCGCCGCCCTCCCGGGTTTACTGGATAGGTTTTATCGCCATGGCTGAAGGCCCTGTTTTAATCACCGGCGGTGCGGGTTTCATTGGCTCGCACCTGACCGACGCTTTGCTTGCCAAGGGACATTCGGTACGCATCCTCGATGACCTCTCCACCGGCAAGCGCGGCAACCTGCCGCTGGATAACCCTGATGTCGAGTTGATCGAAGGCGACGTCGCCGATGCCGCGCTGGTGGCCCGGGCCATGGCCGGTTGCAGCGCCGTGGCGCACCTGGCCGCCGTGGCTTCGGTACAAGCCTCGGTGGACGACCCGGTGCGCACGCACCAGAGCAACTTCATCGGCACCCTGAATGTCTGCGAAGCCATGCGCCAGGCTGGTGTGAAGCGGGTGCTGTTCGCTTCCAGCGCAGCGGTCTACGGCAACAATGGCGAAGGCGAGTCCATCGACGAAGAAACCCCCAAGGCGCCGCTCACGCCCTATGCCTCGGACAAGCTGGCCAGCGAATTCTACTTCGACTTCTATCGCCGCCAGCACGCGCTGGAGCCGGTGGTGTTCCGCTTCTTCAACATCTACGGCCCGCGCCAGGATCCGTCCTCGCCGTATTCCGGGGTCATCAGCATCTTCAGCGAACGGGCGCAGAAAGGCCTGCCGATCACCGTGTTCGGCGACGGCGAGCAGACCCGGGATTTTGTCTACGTCGAAGACCTGGTGGACTTGCTGGTGCAAGCCATCGAAAAGCCTGCGGTGGAAGTGGGGGCAGTGAATGTCGGCTGGAACCAGGCCACGACCCTCAAGCAGATGCTCCAGGCCCTGGCCGCGGTGGTCGGTGACCTGCCGCCGATCAGCTATGGCCCGGCACGTTCCGGCGATATCCGCCACTCCCGGGCTGACAACCATCGGTTGTTGCAGCGCTTTAGCTTTCCCCCGCAAACGCCGATGAGTGTGGGATTGGCGCGGCTGTTGGGCCGCTGAGTTTTCCACCGCCCAAAAACTGTGGGAGCGAGCTTGCTCGCGATAGCGCTGGGTCAGTCAACATCATTGCTGGCTGATCCACCGTCATCGCGAGCAAGCTCGCTCCCACAGGGATGTTCGTACCTTTAAGTTCGACTTAGAACTTGTAGCCCAACCCCACCATGTAGATGAACGGATCCACATCGACATTCACCTTGGCCCGGGTCCCGCCGGCCACGGCGTTGTTGTCGACATAAGCGGTGGTGTCGATGTCGATGTAGCGAATCTGGCCGTTGATCATCACGTTGTCGGTCAGCATGTAGTCGGCGCCCACTTGCCACGCCATGCCCCAGCTGTTGCTCGCGCGAAAGTTGCTGAAGCCGTTGGCGCTGGCTTCGCTGCCGACGTGTTCGTCGTAGATCCAGGTGTAGTTGATGCCGGCGCCGACATAGGGCTGGAACGCCGACTTGGCGTCGAGCGGGTAGTAGACCAGGCTCAAGGTCGGCGGTAGGTGCTTAAGGGTGCCGAGCTTGTTGTTGGCCGCGCCCAAGGCGGTGCCTTTGATCTTCACATCGTGCTCGAACGGCGAGGCTGCCAGCAGTTCGATGCCCAGGTTGTTGGTGATCATGTAGGCGAAGTTCAGGCCCAGTTGCGTGTCGCTGCTCATGGTCGCCTTGCCGCCCAGATCGGCACCGGCCAGCGGGCCACGGTCGACATTGACGCTGGAACTGTCGGCTTCTGGATTGACGGTAATGGCGCCGGCGCGAACGATGATATCGCCAGCCGTGTGGGCCTGGGCGAGCGGGGCGGCGAGCGCGAGGGCAACGAGGGAAGCGCTGAGCAAGGACTTGTGCATGGGGGCTCCAGAGGACATTTCAAATTGATGTCCCATGGTACGGAGCCGTCTGGCCCGGTCTTTTGACACAGCTCAATGAGTCTTGGCCGATTAATTGACTCAGCTCAATAAAATGCTGATGAGCAAGACTTGACGGCCCCATCGCGAGCAAGCTCGCTCCCACATTGCGGAGAAACTCGATCAACTGTGCGAGCTTGCTCGCGATAGCTATCTGACTGACTGCACATCACTACCGGATTCACTCCGGCAGCTCATACACATAAATCTTCTGCGCCTCCATCTGATACCCGGCGTCGGCCAGTTCACTGGTGGACGGCTTGACCTGCATCGGCCCCTCGACCCAATACGGCTGGTACAACTCGTCGAGCTTCACGCCGACCTCACTTTTCACATGCACGATCTGATTCGACGGCGGTGGCGGCACGTGGATGCAGGCGCCGAAATACGGCACCAGCAAAAAGTCCGTGGTGCGACCTTCCTCGCTGACTTCCAGCGGCACGATGTAGCCCGGCAGACGAATCTGCTGGCCGTCGAGGGCTTTGACCACCGGCGCGTTAGGCAAATCCTGCTTGGCCGCCGGGGCGGATTCGGCGGCGAGGGCATCGCTCATCTTTGACAAGTCGTGCAGCGGGGTCATGTTCGGCACTTCCGGCGGCGCGTCCGGCGGGATCATCTCCGACCAGGCCAGGTCCCTCGGCTCGGCCGCCCACAGCGGCAGGGCGACCATCATCAACAGCGCAAGCAGGGCGCGGGGCATTTTCACGGTCCTCATAAACGGATCGACAGGCCATCGGCCAGCGATTGGCGATAGGCGCGCCAGGCCGGCACGCTGCCCATCAGCAGGGCAGCGAGCAGGATGCCAGCCATGAGCGTCCATTCATATTCGCTCGGCCAGCTCAGCGGCAGATACAAACCATAGGCCGACTGCACATAACCCTGGGCGGCGGCGATGCCGATGTACAGCAACGCCAGCCCGGCGCTGACCCCGGCCAGCGCCAGGGCAAAGGCTTCGAGCACCAGCAGGGTCGCGATGTGCCACGGCCGCGCGCCCACCGAACGCAGGATTGCCATCTCCCGACGGCGCTCGTTGAGGCTGGTGAGGATCGCCGTGAGCATGCCGATCAAGCCCGTCAGCACCACGAACAGCGAAATCACGAACAGGGCTTTTTCCGCCGTGCCCATCAGGCTCCACAACTCCTGCAGCGCCACGCCGGGCAGGATCGCCAGCAACGGTTCGCCGCGGAACTCGTTGATCTCGCGTTGCAAGGCAAACGTGGAGATCTTGTTGTTGAGGCCGAGCATGAACGCGGTGATCGCTTGGGGCGTGAGGTCCATGTTACGGGCCTGCTCGGCGCTGATGCGGCCGTTGCCCTGGGCGGGTACACCGTTTTTCCAGTCGATGTGGATCGCCTCCATGCCGCCGAGGCTGATGTGCAGCGTGCGGTCCACCGGGGTGCCGGTGCGCTTGAGAATCCCGACCACGGTGAAGGGCTTGTCGTCGTGCTTGACCAGGCTGACCACGGCCACGCCGTGGGCCAGCACCAGTTTGTCGCCGAGCTTGTAGTGCAGCGCCTCGGCCACTTCGGCACCGAGCACCACTTCGAACGGATCGCTGGCGAAGGCCCGGCCATCGGCCAGTTCCAGATGTTGCTGGCGGCCGTACTGGTAATGCTCGAAGTAGGCCTCGGTGGTGCCCATCACCCGGTAGCCACGATGGGAATCGCCCAAGGACATGGGAATTGCCCACTTCACTTTCGGATTGCTGGCGAAGTGTTCGAAGCTGTCCCAGCGGATGTTGTTGGTGGCGTTGCCGATGCGAAATACCGAATACAGCAGCAGGTTCACCGAGCCGGAGCGGGCACCGACGATCAGGTCGGTGCCGCTGATGGTGCTGGCGAAACTGGCCCGCGCCTCGGTGCGCACCCGTTCCACCGCCAGCAGCAGGCACACCGAAAGGGCGATGGCGAAAGCGGTGAGGATCGCGGTGAAGCGGCGGTTCGCCAGGCTGGCCATGGCTAGACGGAACAAATACATCTCAGACCTCGAGTGGCGTGGCGGCGCGATTGAGATCGGCCAGCGAGAGGTGGCGGTCGAACAGCGGCGCCAGGCTCTGGTCGTGGCTGACGAACAACAGGCTCGACCCGGCCTCGCGGCATTCGGCGAACAACAGCCGCAGGAAGTTTTCCCGGGCATCGTAATCCAGGGCCGAAGTTGGCTCGTCGGCGATCACCAGTTCCGGCTGGCCGATCAACGCCCGGGCGGCGGCAACCCGTTGCTGTTGGCCGATGGACAGCGAGTCGGCGCGGCGCTCCAGCAGGTTTGGATCGGTCAAACCCAGGTGAGCCAGCAGCGTGGCGGCGGCCTGGTCGACACTGCCATGGCGCTGCACGGCCCGTTGTGCACGCAGCTTGGAAAAGTGACAAGGCAGCTCGACGTTCTCGCGCACCGAGAGAAACGGCAGCAGGTTGAATTGCTGGAAGATGTAGCCGGTGTGATCCACGCGAAACCGGTCGCGACTGCCGGCGCCCAGTTCGCTGAGTTCTTGGCCGAGCAGGCGGATGCTGCCGCGATCCGGCGTCTGCACACCGCCCAGCAACCCCAGCAGCGTGGTCTTGCCACTGCCGCTGGGGCCCTTGAGAAACAAGGTTTCGCCGGCTTCCAGGCGAAACGCCGGTATATCCAGCAGCGGTGGATGCCCGGGCCAGCTGAAGCCCAGGTCGGACAATTCGATGAGTGCTTGGGTCATATGAAACCGGTCAGATCAAGGTGAACCCTGTGGGAGCGGGCTTGCTCGCGATGGCGGTGTGTCAGGCTGCATCTGTATTGAATGTGCCGGCCTCATCGCGAGCAAGCTCGCTCCCACATGGGTTTTGCGGTGAGTCAGAATTTCAGGGCTGGCGCCTTGGCCGTCACTTCCACACCTTGCTGGCCGCTCGGGCTGATCAGTTGTACCTGAATTTTCTGGGTGGCCGGGAAGGTTTTGAACAGTGTCGCCAAGTCCAGGTTCTTCAAGGCGCCAGGCACGGCGCAGGTGAATTGATAGTGGGCATGGATCTCACTGTGTTCGTGGTGTTCGTCGCCATCGGCGTCTTCATCGTGGTCTTCGTGGTCCGGTTCATCGCCAAACAACGGGCTTTCCAGTTCCTGTTGGGCCACGGTGCATTTGGCGGTGGTTGGCAGGTTGAACAGTGCCAGGGGTTTTTCCAGTTGGGCACGGGCGGCGGCGACCTTGGCTTTGTCGGCATCGCTGGTGGCGGCGTGTTCGAAGCCCACCAGGTTCATCGCCGGGCTTTCCAGTTCCAGCTCCAGGGTCTGGCCGTCCAGTGCAGCGTTCAGTCGAGCAACGCCGTGTTCATGGGCGCCGAGGCTGCCGTGTTCATGGTCGTGGTCATGCTCGACGGCCGCATGAGCGACAGCCAAGGGCAACAGGGCAAACGGCAGGGCGAGAAGCAGACGACGCATGACGAGTCTCCAGGAAGTACAAGTTGTGTTATGTAATCTTATAACGAAAGTGCGGAGAGTTTGACCGGCTGCTTGGCGTCGCGCAAGGCCCATGGGAGCATGGGTACATGAAATATTCAGGAGCACGGTGATGTTGCGGATACGCGGAACCGTCGGCGAGTGGCCGGTGGACTTGTCGATCGAAATGGATGAAGGCGACTGGGCGCAGCTCGGCGCGCAGTTGCAAGTAGCCAAATCCGAAGGCATGGCGACACCGGCGGCCAAGCCGGCGAACCAGGACGATGCCCAGTGGCAGATCGCCAAGGAATTGCTGCGCAAGGCCGGGCAACTGAGCGGCCCGGACCTGCTGGAGCAACTCGAAGGCCTGACCGGCAGCGCCTCGGCAGGTAAGCGCCTGTTGGTGCGCCTGCGCCACTGCGCCGAGGTCAAGGTGCTGAGCGGCGGCGATACGCCGCTCTACAGTTGGGTGGGAGAAGAAGCGGTAAGCCACAAGCCGCAAGCTTCAAGCTGAAGCAATCTTGCCGCTTGTAGCTTGTAGCTGCCCCTCTAATACAACGCCGCAAACAGCTTGCGGCGATAGGTCGTCACCAGCGGGTGATCGTTGCCCAGCAGTTCGAAGACTTGCAGCAAAGTCTTGTGGGGCAGGCCTTCGCTGTAGCTGCGGTTACGCATGAACAGCTTGAGCAGCGCATCCAGGGCCGCTTCGTACTGCTGGCGTGCCAGTTGCTGGATCGCCAGTTGGTACACCGCTTCATCGTCCTGCGGGTCTTTTGCCAGGCGCGCCTTGAGGTCGGCGGCGTCCGGCAGGTGCTTGGCCAGGCCGAGGAACTGGATCTGCGCCTTGGCGCCAGCCAGGGCGGCTTTATGCTCATCGCTTTTCACTGCATCCAATACCGTCTGCGCTTCGTCCAGCTCGCCGCGCTCGGTCAGGCAGCGGGCGTACAGGATCAGCGCCTTGGCGTTGGTGTTGTCTTCACCCAGCAAGATTTTGAGCAGGGCTTCGGCGTCAGCGAAGCGGCCATCGTCGAACAGCGCCTGGGCCTGTTCGAACGGGTCGGCGGCGGCCGGTGGCGGCATCTGTACATGAGGCTCGAGCATCGTGCGCACCGCCGATTCCGGCTGGGCCCCGGCAAAGCCATCGACCGGCTGGCCGTCCTTGAACAGCACCACGGTGGGCAGGCTGCGAATGCCGAAGCGGGCGACGATGTCTTGCTCGAGGTCGCAGTTGACCTTGGCCAGCAGCAACTCACCCTGATAGCTCTCGGCAATGGTTTGCAGCATCGGCATCAGGGCCTTGCACGGCGCACACCACTCGGCCCAGAAATCCACCAGTACCGGTTTGTGGAAAGAGTTCGCGATCACCGACTGGTCGAAATCGGCGGTGGTGGCGTCGAAGATGTAGGGCGTGTCCTGGGTCATGGGGGATCTCGTAGAACGCTTGAATGAGGCAACTATACGGCGTGGTGGGAGTGGCTGAAAGCGGGGTGGCGGTGAGAGGTGTGGAGATTGGCAGGGCCCCATCGCGAGCAAGCTCGCTCCCACAAGGGATCTCAAGTGTTCATGCGATCCCTGTGGGAGCGAGCTTGCTCGCGATGCTTTTAAGACCAGCGCCGCGCGTAATACAGGCTCACATGCCGAAACTCTTCAGGCTCGGCCAGGTCTGGCAAGGTCATGGCTTCCAGCATTTCGATGCGCCGGTACAGCGGATGCTGGAAGTCCCGCACCCGGGAATCGGCCACCAACGCCTCGCGACCACGGCTGAGGAACTGGTCGAGCAGCGGCAGGTTGGCTCGGTCGTAGAGCACGTCGGCGACCAGAATCAGGTCGAAACGATCGGCTTCGGCGAAGAAATCCGTCGAGTAGCCAAGTTCTACGCCATTGAGCTCGGCATTGGCCTGACAGGCGGCAAGCGCCAGGGGATCCAGGTCGCAGGCCACCACTTCCAACGCTCCGGCCTTGACCGCCGCGATGCCCGCGATGCCGGAACCGGCGCCGAAATCCAGCACCCGCTTGCCCTCGACCCACTGCGGCTGTTCGGCCAGGTAGCGGGCCATCGCCAGGCCGCTGGCCCAGCAGAAACTCCAGTAGGGTGGCTCATGGAGGATGCGGCGGGTTTCTTCCGGGCTGAAGGCACGGTCCATGTTGTCGCCGTCGATCAACCACAGTTTCAGTTCGGTGCCGGGTAGCGGGCAGGCCACCAGGCGCGCGTCGCCCAGCAACTCACCCAACGCTTGTTGCAGGTCCTGCGGTGCCTTCATGGCGCTTTGACAAATTGCAGGGTGCCCAATGCCTGAGTGGTCGGTTGGCTGATGCGTTGTTCCGGCAGGTGCAGGATCAACTGGCCGGACTGGCTGGCGCGGCCACGCAGTTCCACGCGAGCCCCCACCGGGAAGGCTTCCGGGTTGAAGCGCAAGCGGAAGGGCAGGGCCTGGTTGGTGCCGATCAGGCTGGAACTGGCGAGCAATTGTTGCGGACGGTCCTTGTCATCGATCACCAGCAAAGCCAGTTCGACCTCGGCCCCGGCCGGAACGCCCTGCAAGGTGCCGCTGATTTCACGCTGGTATGCCGGCAACGGCCCCAGCTCGGCGGCCTGGCGGGCTTTTTCCTGGGCCTGTTTCGGCGCCGGGGCCGGTGCGGGCGCCGCGGGCTTGGGGGCGTCGCTGCTGCACGCCATCAGCAGGCTGAAAAGACTGAGCAAAACGAGCGATCGTAGCGGCATGTGTGGCTCCAGCAAGGTGAATTCCATGGATCTGACGGTAAGCCCGTCTGTATACCGTAAACCCTATGGCTTGTCTTGCCAGTGGGATGCGCTACCATGGCCCTCCCTTTTTTTGTTGCCTGCCACCATGCACTGTCCCTTCTGCGGTGCCAACGACACCAAGGTCATCGACTCGCGACTGGTCGCCGAGGGCGAACAGGTCCGCCGCCGGCGCGAATGCCTGGCCTGCGGCGAACGTTTCACGACGTTCGAAACCGCTGAACTGGTGTTGCCGCGCCTGATCAAAACCGACGGCAGCCGCCAGCCGTTCGACGAAGAAAAACTGCGCGCCGGCATGCAGCGCGCCCTGGAAAAACGCCCGGTGAGCGTCGAGCGCCTGGAAGCGGCGCTGGTGCACATCAAGCACAAGCTGCGGGCCACCGGCGAGCGCGAGGTCAAATCCCTCGTGGTCGGCGAACTGGTGATGGCCGAGCTGCAGAAGCTCGATGAAGTCGCCTACATCCGTTTCGCCTCGGTGTACCGACGCTTCCAGGACTTGAACGAATTCCGCGAAGAAATCGACCGCCTGGCCCGCGAACCGGTGAAACCATGACCGTCTCGGCGCAGCAGGCCGTCCTCGACGCCCACTACATGGCCCGTGCCCTGGAGTTGGCGCGGCGCGGTCACTACACCACTCACCCCAATCCCCGAGTCGGTTGCGTGATCGTGCGTGACGGGCAGATTGTCGGCGAAGGGTGGCACATCCGCGCCGGCGAGCCCCATGCCGAAGTCCATGCCCTGCGCGCCGCCGGTGAACAGGCCCGGGGCGCCACGGCCTACGTGACCCTCGAACCCTGCAGCCATCACGGGCGTACCCCGCCTTGTGCTGATGCGCTGGTCAACGCGGGCGTGGCGCGGGTGGTGGCAGCGATGCAAGACCCGAATCCGAATGTCGCCGGGCGTGGCCTGCAGCGCTTGGCCCAGGCCGGTATCGCTACCGAAAGTGGCGTGCTGGAAGGCGAGGCGCGCCTGCTCAACCAGGGTTTCCTCAAGCGCATGGAGCACGGCTTGCCGTACGTGCGGGTCAAGCTGGCCATGAGTCTGGACGGCCGCACGGCCATGGAAAGCGGCGAAAGCCAGTGGATCACCGGTCCCGCCGCACGTTCGGCGGTGCAACGCCTGCGAGCCCAGGCCGACGTGGTGCTGACTGGCGCCGATACGGTGCTGGCCGACAATGCCCGGCTGACCGTGCGCGCCGATGAACTCGGCCTGGATGCCGAGCAGACCGCGATGGTCATGAGTCGCCCGCCGCTGCGGGTGCTGGTGGACGGGCGCCTGCGGGTGCCGCTGGATGCGCCGTTCTTCAAGGCTGGCCCGGCGCTGGTCGCTACTTGCATGGCGGTGGAAGAACAGTACGCCAACGGTCCTGAATGCATGATCGTGGCAGGCGATGACGGACAGGTCGATCTGCGTCGGCTGTTGGTGGCGTTGGCTGCCCGGGATGTCAATGAAGTGCTGGTGGAAGCCGGTCCGCGTCTGGCGGGGGCTTTCGCCCGGCAAGGGTTGGTGGACGAATTCCAGATTTTCATCGCCGGCAAGTTCCTTGGCTCTTCGGCGCGGCCGTTGCTGGACTGGCCGCTGGCGCAGATGAAAGACGCTCCAGAACTGAAAATCAGCGAAATTCGTGCCGTGGGCGATGACTGGCGAGTCATCGCCGTTCCCGTGCCACCGGCCAGCGTATAATTCCCGGCTTTCGCTCACGCGGCGGCCCGTTCTCGAGGAGGACTCCATGTTTACCGGCATCATCGAATCCATCGGCAGCATCCGTGCACTCACCCCCAAGGGCGGCGATGTGCGGGTCCATGTCGAAACCGGCAAGCTCGACCTGAGCGACGTCAAGCTGGGTGACAGCATCGCGGTCAACGGCGTGTGCCTGACCGCCGTTGAACTGCCAGGCAATGGCTTCCTGGCGGACGTCAGCCGTGAAACCCTCGACTGCACCGCCATGAACGACCTCAAGAGCGGCAGCCCGGTCAACCTGGAAAAAGCCCTGACCCCCACCACTCGCCTGGGCGGGCACTTGGTCAGCGGCCATGTCGATGGCGTTGGCGAAGTGGTCTCGCGCAGCGATAACGCCCGGGCCGTGGAGTTTCGCATCCGTGCACCCAAGGAGCTGGCCAAGTACATCGCCCATAAAGGCTCGATCACCGTCGACGGCACCAGCCTGACGGTGAACGCGGTGGATGGCGCCGAATTCCTGTTGACGATCATTCCCCACACGCTGAGCGAAACCATCATGGCTTCGTACCGGCCAGGTCGCCGGGTCAACCTGGAAGTCGACTTGCTGGCCCGTTACCTGGAACGTCTGCTGTTGGGTGACAAGGCCGCAGAGCCTGAGTCTTCACAACGGCGGGCCGGTAACATCACCGAAAGTTTTCTGGCCGCCAACGGCTACCTCAAATCCTGACCCAAGGGGGTGCCGTGTGGCGCTCAATAGCATCGAAGAACTGGTAGAAGACATCCGCCAAGGCAAGATGGTCATCCTCATGGATGACGAAGACCGCGAGAACGAAGGCGACCTGATCATGGCCGCCGAGTGCTGCAAGGCCGAACACATCAACTTCATGGCCAAGCATGCCCGTGGGTTGATCTGCATGCCGATGACCCGCGAGCGCTGCGAGCTGTTGAGGCTGCCGTTGATGGCGCCGCGTAACGGCTCCGGTTTCGGCACCAAGTTCACCGTGTCCATCGAGGCCGCCGAGGGCGTGACCACCGGTATCTCCGCCGCTGACCGTGCGCGTACCGTCCAGGCCGCCGCCGCGAAAGACGCCAAGGCCGAGGACATCGTCAGCCCCGGCCACATCTTCCCGCTCATGGCCCAGGCCGGCGGCACCCTGGCCCGCGCTGGCCACACCGAAGCGGCCTGCGACCTGGCGCGCATGGCCGGCTTCGAGCCCAGCGGCGTGATCTGTGAAGTGATGAACGACGACGGCACCATGTCCCGTCGCGCGGAACTGGAAACCTTCGCCGCCGAACACAACATCAAGATCGGCACCATCGCCGACCTGATCCACTATCGGATGATCCACGAACGTACCGTTCAGCGGATTGCCGAGCAGCCCCTGGACAGCGAACTGGGCCAGTTCAACCTGGTGACCTACCGTGATTCGGTGGAAGGCGACGTGCACATGGCGCTGACCCTGGGCACCGTATGCGCCGAAGAACCGACCCTGGTGCGCGTGCACAACATGGACCCGTTGCGCGACCTGCTGATGGTCAAGCAGCCCGGCCGCTGGAGCCTGCGGGCCGCGATGGCTGCGGTGGCCGAGGCCGGCAGCGGCGTGGTGCTGCTGCTCGGGCACCCGCTCGATGGCGACGTGCTGCTGGCGCACATCCGCGAAACAGCGGATCAAACCGCCGTGAAAAAACCGACCACCTACAGCATCGTCGGTGCCGGTTCGCAGATCCTCCGGGACCTGGGCGTGCGTAAAATGCGCCTGATGAGCGCGCCGATGAAATTTAATGCGATATCCGGTTTCGATCTGGAAGTTGTAGAATACGTGCCCTCCGAATAAAGGCCCGGGATTATCCGGCCTGTGTTCGTGGCTAATATCACTAGAAGAGCGCGTATAGAACGCGCTCTGGCTCTTTAAGAGATCTGACGAATGACCCTGAAGACCATCGAAGGTACCTTCATTGCCCCCAAAGGCCGCTACGCTCTGGTAGTGGGCCGTTTCAACAGCTTCGTGGTTGAAAGCCTGGTCGGCGGTGCGGTCGATGCCCTGGTTCGCCATGGCGTGAGCGAAAGCGATATCACCATCATCCGTGCGCCTGGCGCCTTCGAAATTCCGCTGGTTGCGCAGAAAGTCGCTCAAAAGGGCGAATATGCGGCGATCATCGCCCTTGGCGCGGTCATTCGTGGCGGTACTCCGCACTTCGAATACGTGGCCGGCGAATGCACCAAGGGCCTGGCCCAGGTGTCCATGGAATTCGGCGTGCCAGTCGCCTTCGGCGTGCTGACTGTTGATTCCATCGAGCAAGCCATCGAACGTTCCGGCACCAAGGCCGGTAACAAAGGTGCCGAAGCTGCCCTGTCCGCCCTGGAAATGGTCAGCCTGCTGGCGCAGTTGGAGGCCAAGTGATTAGCGACGAAAGCGATCGTTTCAACCCGCGCGATCCCAAGCCAGCCGATGCCGGAAAGCCGTCCAAGAGCGTCAAGCGTCGCGAAGCTCGTCAGCTCGCGACCCAGGCGCTGTATCAATGGCACATGGCCAAGCAGTCGCTGAACGAGATCGAAGCGCAGTTTCGGGTCGACAACGATTTCAGTGATGTCGATAGCGCGTATTTCCGTGAGATCCTGCACGGCGTCCCGGCCCACAAGACCGAGATCGACATTGCCCTGGCACCTTGCCTGGACCTGACCATCGAAGAGCTGGACCCGGTTGAGCTGGCGGTGTTGCGCCTGTCCACCTGGGAGTTGATGCAGCGCGTCGACGTGCCGTACCGCGTGGTGATCAACGAGGGGATCGAGCTGGCGAAAGTCTTCGGTTCCACCGATGGCCACAAGTTCGTCAACGGTGTGCTCGACAAACTCGCCCCGCGTCTGCGTGAAGCTGAAGTGAAGGCGTTCAAGCGCTGATTGGCGCTTGTTATCCCAATGGGTGAGTTTGAGCTGATCCGTAATTACTTCGCCGCGGCGCCCTGTGCGCAGGGCGGCGAGGGCGTTGCGCTGGGGATTGGCGACGACTGCGCCGTGCTGGCCGTGCCTCCCGGGGAACAGCTGGCGGTGTCCACCGACACGCTGGTGGCCGGTGTGCACTTTCCAGACCCTTGCGACCCGTTCCTGCTCGGCCAGCGCTCGCTGGCCGTGGCGGTTAGCGACCTGGCCGCCATGGGCGCCACTCCTGTTGCGTTTACCCTTGCCCTGACCTTGCCGACGGTGACCGCCGATTGGCTGCAAGCCTATGCCCGGGGTCTTGACCTCATGGCCCAGGCCTGTGGCGTGGCGCTGGTGGGCGGTGACACCACCCGTGGGCCGTTGAGCCTGACCATGACCGTGTTCGGTCGTGTACCGTCCGGCCAGGCCCTGACCCGAAGCGGCGCGCAGCCTGGCGATTTGCTGTGTGTCGGCGGCGAACTGGGCAATGCCGCCGGCGCATTGCCGCTGGTGCTCGGCCAGCGGCACGCCGAACCTGCCGTTGCCGAGCCCTTGCTGGCGCATTATTGGTCGCCGCGACCGCAGATCGACCTGGGGCTGGCGTTGCGGGGCAAAGCCAGTGCGGCGATGGATATTTCCGATGGCCTGTTGGCCGATTGCGGGCATATCGCCCTGGCATCCGGCGTGGCATTAAACGTTGAACGGGACCGACTGCCGCTGTCCAACGCTTTGGTAACCTTCCTTGGCCGGCCGGAGGCTGCCCAGGCCGCACTGAGCGGTGGTGACGATTACGTGTTGCTATTCACCTTGCCACCGGTCCGATTGTCGGCGTTACAAGCCGCAGGCTGGCCGATCCATGTGATCGGCAGCGTCATGGTCGGGCAAGGTGTCATGCTGCTCGACTGCGACGGGCGCAACATCACCCCGAAAATACGGGGCTATCAACATTTTCGGGAGACACCGTGACAGATCATCCCAACCAGGTCCCGGCGGAGTTCGTTCCGCCCTCGGTCTGGCGCAATCCCTGGCATTTCCTGGCATTTGGCTTCGGTTCGGGTACATTGCCTAAAGCGCCGGGCACCTGGGGTTCGCTGGTTGCGCTACCCTTCATACCGTTGTGGCAGATGTTGCCGGACTGGGGCTATTGGCTGATGCTCGGCATCACCATGCTCTTTGGTTTCTGGCTGTGCGGCAAAGTGGCGGATGACCTGAGGGTGCACGATCATGAAGGCATTGTCTGGGATGAAATGGTCGGCATGTGGATCACCCTGTGGCTGGTACCGGAAGGTTGGTACTGGCTGTTGGCAGGTTTCCTGGTGTTCCGCTTCTTCGACATCCTCAAGCCATGGCCGATCCGCTGGATAGACCGGCATGTGCATGGAGGCGTCGGCATCATGCTTGACGATGTACTGGCCGGGGTCTTCGCCTGGCTGGCAATGCAGGGGTTGGTGTGGTGTTTTACCTGAGGGAACCAGGAATGGGCGTAAGCCGCGCACTGTTACTATTGCTGTGTCTAGGAGCTTTCCTCGGTGCCCGGGTGGCCGACTCCGCACCGCTGCCGGGCAAGATCCGGGCCGCCAGCGAGGAGTGGACCGGTTACACCCAGGCCGATGGCCAGGGCATGGCCTGGGACATTTTGCGCCAGGTGTTCGAGCCCGCAGGGGTCAAGCTGGAGATCCGCAGCGTACCCTACACCCGCTCGATCGGGTTGGTGCAGCGCGGCGAAGTCGAGGTGCAGGTCGGCGCTTATCGCGATGAGTCCGAAGGTGTGCTTTACCCAAAGTGGCACTACGACGTCGATCATCTCTTTGCCCTGGGACTGGCCTCCAAACCGACGCCCACGCTGGCGACAATCGGCAATTACCGCCTGGTGTGGATGCGCGGATACGAATACAACAACTACCTGCCCAACATCCGCAGTTTCAATGAAGTCCACCGTACCGTGGGCATCTTGCCGATGCTGATTCATGAGCGGGCGGATTTTTATATCGATGCGTCGACGGAAATCGAAGAGGTGCTTTCCAAGGCCGACAATCCCCAGCAGTTCAAACTCTCGCCGCTGATCAATTTGCCTCTCTACCTGGGCTTTGCCAACACCGAAAACGGGCGGGCGTTGCGTGCGTTGTTCGACCAGCGCATGGAGGTGCTGGTGAAAACTGGCCAGTTGAAGCCGATCTTCGAACGCTGGAAGCAACCCTATCCTTTCGACGAGCATGGCAAGCCACCGAAGGCGTAATCGTTATGGCCGACAATTCAGCCTAAGCGTCTGTCGGGACGTGCTGTTACAATGCCCGCCTCTGCGAAACTCCAGTACTAGATCAGGAGCACACCGGTGCCTGTCGTTTTTGTTGCCGCTTCCAAGCTGCCAACGCCCTTTGCGCAATTCACCATGCATGGTTTTCTCGATGAAGCCACCGGCCGCGAGCACGTTGTGTTGAGCCTGGGTGATTTCGCCGACGGTGCCCCGGTACTGGGTCGCCTGCACTCCGAATGCCTGACGGGCGATGCCCTGTTCAGCCAGCGCTGCGACTGCGGTTCGCAACTCGAAGCCGCGCTGCGGGCCATCGCCCGCGAGGGCCGTGGCGTGTTGTTGTACTTGCGCCAGGAAGGCCGCGGCATTGGCCTGTTGAACAAGATCCGCGCCTATGAGTTGCAAGACGGTGGCGCCGATACCGTGGAAGCTAACGAGCGCCTCGGGTTTGCCGCCGACATGCGTGACTACAGCATCTGCCAGCCCATGCTCGAGCACTTGGGCATCCAGTCGCTGCGCTTGATGACCAATAACCCACGCAAGGTCAAGGCGTTGACCGACATGGGTATCGTGGTCGCCGAGCGTGTGCCGCTGCACACCGGTCACAACCCGCACAACAAACTGTATCTGGCGACCAAGGCCAGCAAGCTCGACCACATGATGGGTAACGAGCACCAGGGCGAGGTCGACCGGGCGTGACGCGCGGCCAGGTCCGGCGGCGACTGGCCGTCAGTTGGTGGCAATACCTGGCGCTGGCCGTGGTGCCACTGTTCGTGATCAACGCGGTGTTTGGCCAGGGCGAAGCGATTCTCCCTGTGCTGGCGATGCCGCTGTTCATTGCTGGCGTGGCCTCGATGTTTGTCAGCCTGCGATTCTTCGGGCCCTATAAACACGCCTTGATTGCCACCCAGAAAGCCCTCGATACACCCGAAGAGCCCCAGGCCTGGATTGCCCTGGCTGCCCGCCGTCGCGCCGCCTTCCTGGTCGCCGGTTTGCCGGCCTGGATTGGCGCACTGGCCGTATTCGTCGGCCTGGAAGCGGTGCCGTTGATGCTGCTGGCGTTGTCCACCGTGGTGTTGTTCTACCTGTATCGTATTCCGCGTCAACTCGGCTGATGAGCCGCTGGCTGGCGGTTCTACTGCTGGCCGTTAGCGCCTCGACGGTGGCGTCCCCGCGTGTCGTCAGCCTGGCGCCGTCGCTCTCTGAAATCGTCGTTGAACTGGACTCTGCCGACCTGCTGGTGGGCATGCTGGATGCCGGTGATCGCCCCGCAACCTTGAAGGATCTGCCCTCGGTAGGCCGTTACGGGCAGTTGGACATGGAGCGTTTGCTCAGCCTCAAGCCCGACCTGCTCCTGCTCTGGCCCGGCAGCGTGGGGCAGGCCCAGCGCGAGCAGCTCAAGGGCTTGAACATCCCGGTGTACGTCGCCGACCCCCGGGGCCTCGACGCGCTCATCACGCAAATCGAAGACATTGCTGCGCAACTTGGTCGCCCACAGCGTGGTGTGGCGCGAGCGGCACAACTGCGTGCGCGCCTTGAGGCGTTGCGTCAGCGTTATCGGCGCGAAACGCCGGTGTCGGTGTTCTATCAGGTCTGGGATCGGCCGTTGTATACCGTGGGTGGCGGGCAGATCATCAGCGATGCGCTGGCGGTGTGCGGGGCGCGGAATGTCTTTGCCGACCTGGACCTGCCGGCACCGCAGGTGAGTGTGGAGTCGGTGTTGCAACGCAATCCGCAGATTATCCTGGCGGCGGACCAGGCCCAGCTCGAGGCCTGGAAAGCCTGGCCGCAGTTGGCGGCGGTGGCGCAAGGGCGGTTGCTGTTAGTCAGTGACAAGGGGCTGGAGCGGCCGAGTGGGCAGATGATCGAGGCGACGGCTGGGTTGTGTGGGTTGATTGCGCCTGACAGATAAACCGAGGCGTCTGCTTCGCGAGCAAGCCCGCTCCCACAGTTGACCGCGTCCTAGCAGGCAACATCAATCAAACTGTGGGAGCGGGCTTGCCCGCGAAGAGGCCGGTCCAAGCACCGAAAATCCCGGATCATAGTGCGGGTGTCCAAGTCACTCCAAGCAACCAGGTCCGCCCCTCTTCCCGATACCCATACTGCGCCCCGTCATGGCTGTACAGCGCCCGGCTGTAACCCTTGTCCAGCAGGTTATCCACCTTCATTTCCAGCTTCACTTCGCGGGTCAGCGCCCAACTGCCGCGCAACCCGAGCAGGGCATAGCCGCCCAGGGCATTGCGATTGTTTTCATCGTCGTAGCTGCTGCTCGCCGCTTGCCAGGTGGCGCCCAGGCCCAGGCGGTCGAATTGCCGGTCGAGGTCCAGGCTCAAGGTCCGGCGAGCGCGGCGGGCGAGGGTATGGCCGCTGTCGCGATCTCGCGGGTCGATGAGGGCCAGGCCCAGGTTGCTCTGCCAGCCGAACAAATCCTGCATGAGGGCCATTTCAAACCCGTTGATCCGCGCCGAGGCGACGTTCTGCGGGCGTGAGTTGCTGCCAAAAATGATCGCGTCTTCCAAGTCCGTACGGTACAGCGAAGCCTCCAGGCGGGCGTTGTCGGTCAGTTGGCTACGCCACTGCAGCTCGTAGCTTTTGGCCGTCTCGGGCTTGAGGTCCGGGTTGCTGAACTCCGGGTAATACAGGTCGTTGAAGGTCGGCGCACGAAAGCTTTCGCTGTAGGTCAGCAACAGGTCGTTGTCCGGGTTCACCGGCAGGGTGAAGGTGCCGCTCCAACTGTTCTGGCCGCCAAACTGCTGGTTCTGGTCGCGGCGCAGGCCCAGTTCGGTGGAGAAGGTTTCGGCCTTGAATCGGTGTTGGATAAACGCCGCACGGTTCCAGCGGCTGTCTTCGTCGAACGGCGTGCTGCTGTTGACTCGGTCCTGATACCAGTCGCCACCAACGATCAGGCTGTTGCGCTCGTCCAGCGTCACGTCGTTCTGCCAGGTCAGCGAGTCGCGGTAGGTGTTGAACACTTCGCGGACGTCACTGAGTTTGTCGAAGGTTTTCTCTCGGTTCTCGCTGTGCCCCAGTTCCAGGCGGGATTTCCAGGCGTCGTTGATTCGCCCGTCCACATAAGTGCTGAAACTGCTCACCGCAAACTCGCTGTAGGGTTGCTGGGGCAGGGACTCGAAGGTGGTTGGGTCGAAGCGGCCGAACGGGTTGTCGAACTCGCTTTTGCCGCGGTTATCCAGCAGGTTCAGGCCAACTTCCAGGTCATCGCTGGCCGCATGGCTCAGGCTCAGGCTGAAGGATTGGTTGCGGTTGGCATCGTCGTCGCGGTCGCTGGCGTAGGACTCGTGGGTCCGGTTGCTACCGGCGCTGTCGTCGAGGCTGGCGCCGAGATTGAAACGGGTCTGCTCGTCGCCGCCGGACAAGCCCAGGCTGCGCTCCCAAGTCTGGTGGCTGCCGAACCCGACATGCAGGCGCGGTTGCAGGCCTTGTTCGTTGCCGCGCCGGGTGAAGATCTGAATCACCCCGCCCACCGCGTCGGCGCCGTAGATCACCGAGCGCGAACCGCGCAGCACTTCCACCCGCTCGATCTGGTTGATGTTCAGGCGTTGCAGGTTGCTGTCGCCGGAGGTGGAATTGCCGATGCGCTGGCCGTCCACCAGCACCAGGCTCTGGGCCGATTTGGTCCCGCGTATGTAAATCCCCGGCAGGCTGCCGCGCCCGCCCAGCGGCGCCACTTGCACCCCTGGCACGCGGCTGAGCAGGTCCGTGACGCTGGCCGGTTGCAGGCGCTCGATGTCGTCTCGGGTGAACACGGTATTGGCGGCGCTGCTGTCGTTGCGCGCTTCAACCTGGCGGTTGGCGCTGATGACCACGTCCGGGAGTTTCAGGGCCTGGTCGCGTTCGAAGGTGTCGGCCAGCAGTTCCGGGGTTGGCAGCAGGGAAAGGGTGAGGGCGAGACGCAGTTTCATGGGGGTTCCGGACATTTCTGGTCTGCATAAACCCCTTGTGGGAGCGAGCTTGCTCGCGATGGCGGAAGATCAGTCAGGTAATCCATTGGCTGACACACCGCTATCGCGAGCAAGCTCGCTCCCACAGGGGCTTGTGTTGGCTGAACTTACCGGCCCAACAACTGCAACCGCAGCCGCACCGCCGCTTCGATCCCTGCCTCATCCAACCCGCATTCGGCCAGCATTTGCGCAGGCTTGGCGTGTTCGACGTAGTGGTCCGGCAAGCCCAGGTGCAGCACCGACTTGAGGATGTTCTCCCGGGCCAGGAATTCGCTGACCGCCGCGCCGGCGCCGCCCATGATGGCGTTTTCCTCAAGGGTCACCAGCAGTTCATGGCTGCCGGCCATCTCGCGCACCAGGGCTTCGTCCAGGGGTTTGACGAAACGCATGTCCACCACGGTGGCATCCAGGGTTTCGGCGACTTTCAAGGCTTCGGCCAGTTGCACGCCGAACACCAGCAGGGCGGTCTGCTTGCCCTGGCGGCGGATCACACCCTTGCCGATTTCGATCGGTTCGAGGTCGGTTGAGAGGGTTGCGTTCGGGCCGCTGCCGCGTGGGTAGCGTACCGCCGCCGGGCCATTGAACAGGTGGCCGGTGGTGAGCATTTTGCGCAATTCGTTTTCATCGCTCGGGGTCATCACCAGCATGCCGGGGATGCAGCGCAGGAACGACAGGTCGAAGCTGCCGGCGTGGGTCGGGCCGTCTTCGCCCACCAGGCCGGCGCGGTCGATGGCGAACAGCACGTCGAGGTTCTGCACCGCAACGTCATGAATCAGCTGGTCGTAGCCGCGTTGGAGGAAGGTCGAATAGATCGCCACCACCGGTTTCGCGCCTTCGCAGGCCATGCCGGCGGCAAGGGTCACGGCGTGCTGCTCGGCAATCGCCACGTCGAAATAGCGCTGCGGGTAGCGTTCGCTGAAGGCCACCAGGTCCGAGCCTTCCTTCATCGCCGGGGTAATGCCCACCAGGCGCGGGTCAGCGGCGGCCATGTCGCACAGCCATTGGCCGAACACGCCGGAATACTTCGGGCCGCCGGGCTTTTTCGGCGTGGCGGCCGGAGCGTCCAGGGGTTCGAGCTTGGTGATGGCGTGGTAGCCGATGGGATCGACTTCCGCCGGGGCGAAGCCTTTGCCTTTCTTGGTGACCACATGCAGGAACTGCGGGCCCTTGAGGTCGCGCATGTTGCGCAGGGTGGCGATCAGGGTCGGCAGGTCGTGACCGTCGATGGGGCCGATGTAGTTCCAGCCCAGTTCTTCGAACAGCGTGCCGGGCACCAGCATGCCCTTGGCGTACTCTTCGGTACGGCGGGCGATTTCCCAGGCACCGGGCAGGCGCGACAATACCTTCTTGCTGCCTTCGCGCATGCTGGCGTAGGTGCGGCTGGAGAGGATCTTCGCCAGGTAGTTGGACAACCCGCCGACATTGCGCGAGATCGACATGTCGTTGTCGTTGAGGATCACCAGCATGTTGGCGTTGACTTCCGGCGCATGGTTCAGCGCCTCGAAGGCCATGCCCGCGGTCAGTGCGCCGTCGCCGATCACGGCAATGGCCTTGCGCTCGCTGTTTTGCAGGCGGGCGGCAATCGCCATGCCCAGGGCGGCGCTGATGGAAGTGCTGGAATGGCCGACGCCAAAGGTGTCGTACTCGCTCTCGGAACGGCGCGGGAAGGCCGCGATGCCGTCCTTCTGGCGCAGCGTGCCCATGCGCTCGCGACGACCGGTGAGGATCTTGTGCGGGTAGGCCTGGTGTCCGACGTCCCATACCAGCCGGTCGTCCGGAGTGTCGAACACGTAATGCAGCGCGATCGTAAGCTCGATGACGCCCAGGCCGGCACCGAAATGCCCACCGGTCTGACCGACCGTGTAGAGCAGTTCCAGGCGCAACTCATCGGCCAGGGTTTCCAGCTCGGCTTCACCCAGGCGACGCAAGCCGTCCGGCGTGTTGGCGCGGTCCAGCAGGGGCGTGGTCGGGCGCTTGCGGGGAATCTCTTGAAACGTCGTGGGCATCAGGCGAATCGTTATAGGTATAGAAAGAGGCGGCAGTTTACCTTATGGATCGCAAGCTGCCCACGCGTTGGCCGGAACTTGGCCGATACGCAGTCTAAAGGGGTTGACCCCGTATCAGCTGCGTCGTTCGACGATATAGCGCGCCAGATCGCGCAACGGCTCGGCCGCCGCGTCAAAGGGTCGCAGCGCCGCCAGTGCCTGGTCGCGCAGCTCCAAGGCATAGGCCTTGGCCGCGTCGAGGCCGAGCAGGGCCGGGTAGGTCGGTTTATCCCGGGCGATGTCGGCGCCCTGGCGTTTGCCCAGGGTTTGGGTATCGCTTTCGACGTCGAGGATGTCGTCCTGCACCTGGAACGCCAGGCCGATGGCCCGGGCGTAGATCTGCAAGGCCTGCAACTGCTCGGGGGTGGACCGACCGCTGGCCAGGGCGCCGAGGCGCACACTCGCCTCGATCAGCGCGCCGGTCTTGTGCCGGTGCATGTATTCCAGGGCGTTCTGGTCCAGCTTCAGGCCCACTGAGCCGAGGTCGATGGCCTGGCCGCCAACCATTCCGGCGGGGCCCGCCGCCAGCGCCAGGGCGCTGACCATGTCCAGGCGAATCTGCGCCGGGCAATCGCTCAGGGCCGGGTCCAGCAGGGCGCTGAAGGCCAGGCTCTGCAAACCGTCGCCGGCCAGGATCGCGCAGGCTTCGTCGAATTGCTTGTGGGTGGTGGGCTGGCCGCGGCGCAGGTCGTCGTCGTCCATGGCCGGCAAATCATCGTGGACCAACGAATAGGCGTGGATCAGCTCCACCGCGCAGGCCGCGCCATTGGCTTGTTCGGCCTGGCCGCCCAAGGCTTCGCACGCGGCATAGGCCAGCAATGGACGCACCCGCTTGCCGCCGTTCATCACGCTGTAGCGCATGGCTTCGTACAGCCGCGAAAGCTCAGGGCTCGGGGCGCTGAACAAGGTGTCCAGTGCAGCATTGACCCGGGCCTGACTGCCGGCCTGATAGGCGCCGATCATTCAGGCTGTTCCGCGTCGAAGGGCTCTTCGGTCAATTCACCGTCACGCTCGAGCAGCAATTGCACCTTCTGTTCGGCCTGGGCCAGCGCCGCCTGGCAGTCGCGAGTCAAGCCGATGCCTTGTTCGAAGGCGGTCAGCGAGTCTTCCAGCGACAATTCGCCGTTCTCCAGCCGTTCGACCAGCGTTTGCAGGTCGGCCAGAGATTGTTCGAAGTCCAGTGCAGCTTTTTTACGGGCCATGGCGGCGATTCCGGTTGACTGTTAAACCGGCGCGACACTAGCAGACATGGGGTTTTGGGGCAAATCAGGGCAGGGGGATCGAAGCGGGGCAGCGGGCTTGCACCGACCTGCTTTTGTGGCGAGGGAGCTTGCTCCCGCTGGGCTGCGAAGCAGCCCCCAACCTGCTGGGATCAAGTCGGATTGCGGCTGCTGCGCAGTCGAGCGGGAGCAAGCTCCCTCGCCACGGGATTTCAGCCAACTGGATAACTGACCCGATACCGGGTACTGCGTCCACCGCCGGGCATTCGTTCCAGGCAGCCTTTCTCCAGCAGTTCGGCGAGATGGCGGGTCGCCGTCGCCTTGGAAACCTTCGCCACCGCTTGGTATTGGGCTGCGCTGATTCCGCCCTCGAAGCCTTTTTCACCGCCATCGAGCATTCGGTTGAGTACCTTGATCTGCTCAGGCGTAAGCGCGCTGTTGCGATGAGCTTGCCAGAATCTCGCTTTGCAAAACACGCTGTCGATCCGCGTCATCGCCTGCTGGAGGCTGCGCAACAGCGTCTGCAGAAACCAGGTCAGCCAGGCAGTGATATCCAGTGTGGCCTTCTGGCTGTTCTCCAGAATCCGGTAATAACCGGCGCGGTCGTCGAGGATGCTCACGGACATGGCGTAGAAACGGATTGCCTGGGCTTCGCCTTGGGCCAGTGCCAGGTCGGTCAGGGTGCGGGTCAGGCGGCCATTGCCATCGTCGAATGGATGCAGGGTGACGAACCAGAAATGAGCGATGCCAGCACGCAACAACGGATCGAGGTCGGCCTGATGACGACTGGTCTCGAACCAGTCGATGAACGTTTGCAATTGCTGTTCAAGACCCTGGCGAGGAGGCGCCTCGAAGTGAACGGTGGGGCGGTCCAACCTGCCTGAGACTACTTGCATCGGTTCGTCACCGCGCAGCGTACCTACGCGGATCTGTCGGTGGGCAAAGTCGCTGGCTTGATCAGGAAACAACCACTCATGCCATTCCAGCAAGCGTTCGACAGTCAGGGGCTGGTTGAAATGCCGGGTCGCGTCCAGCAAGAGGTTCGCCAAACCTTCGCTGCGTTGGCTGACCGGCGTGTCGTCGCCTTGTTCCAGGCCGAGGCGGCGAGCCAGGGACGAGCGCACCGAGCCGACATTCAATTGCTCTCCTTCTATAGCCGACGAGGTCACGATGTTTTGCAGCAAGGCATCCAGTTCGCTCTGGGCGCTGAGCGAAGCCGTGACCGCGCCCGTCATGCCGAGCAACTGGCCTTGGGTCTGCACGCATTCGCGAAGCAGCGGTGCCAATGCTTCAGCTTGCCAGCGGAAGTCGGGCCAGTCGGGCTGTTGCCAGATCCAATGGGGTGCCATGCGCCTGTCCAAAGATGAATGAGCCGAATAATAGTCTTATTCGGCTCATTTCGTGAGCCGAATAAGACTATTATTCGGCTCACCCACCTCTCAGTACGTGATTTCCCACACATAATCGCGTGTTCCCCGATTGTGGAAAATCCGCCGAATAGCTAATCTTCGCGCCATCTACGGCCCCTTGTAACGGGGCCTCCAGACGAAACCCGAATAATGACAAGCAGCGCCGAGGAAGGGCGCCGGGTTGCGTTGTGCATGGCAGGAGGCATACGTGCGTTTTCTTTCTTTATTGATCGTGTTGCTCGGTGCGCCGTTGGCGTGGGCCGAGCCTTCGGCCGAGCTGTCGGAGCCGGTCGGGGGCTGGCGCTACAGCGGCTTGCTCGATCGCACTGAAAACCCACAGGTCGCCTATCCCACCCCGCCCATCGACCGGGGCGTGCAGCGCAACCGCACGATGATCGAAGGTCGGATCAAAGACATGGGCACGGCTCGCCAGCCCCACAGCCTGGCGGTCAACGGCAATCCACTGAATCTCTATACCGACGACGAGGGGCGTTTCGCCCGGCCGTATGCGTTCGGTGCCGGTTCCAACAGCGTCGAAGTGCGCAGCTCCGAAGGCCGCTCCCTCAAGCGCGTGCAATTCTATGAAGCCAACAACCTGCGTACCCCGGCGCAGATCCGCGTGGTGCTGGGTTGGGATGACCCCAAGGCCGAACTGGACCTGCACATTGTGACGCCCGACGGCCAGCATGCGTTTTTCGGTCGGCCGGCGCTGACCAACGGCGGCGGCCTTGACCCCGATGGTGTCGATGGCCCCGGCCCGGAAATGTTCACCATGACCGCGCCGATGCACGGCACGTACCTGGTCTACGTGAACTATTGGGGCAACTACGGCAACGGCGGCTATAACTTCGACGAAACCAGCAACGAGAACGAGGTCATCACCTCGCAGATCAACCTGGTCCTCAATGAAAACACCGTCAATGAAAAACGCGAGACCTTTGTCGTGCCCCTGCGCGCCATTGGCGATCTGTTGCTGGTCAAGACTTTCAACTACTAAGTATCCGCTCCACGGATGAACAGGCCCTTGTGAATATGAGCGACAACACTGCTTCCCCGACCACGCCGACCCCTGTCGCCAAACCTGTGCGCCGCTGGCCGGCGATACTGATCGGGCTGTGCCTGGTCGCGGGTGTGGCCGCCGGGTTGGGCTGGTTCATGACCAAGCCCAAGGCGCCGCCCATGGAGTTGGCGTTGGAAAAACTCGGCCTGAGCCGCCCCGACGGCTTGCTCGAGGCGCATTCCCTGAGCCAGTTGCCCAAGGACCTGTTGGCGGTGCCGTTCCTCAAGGCCACGCTCACCGAGGACTTCGTCTTCTATTACGAGGCCCACGCCGACCGCCTCGGGCTGATAGGCAGCCTGCGCCGGATCATCTACGAGCATGACCTCAAGCTGCAGGACAGCCTGATCGAAGAGCTTTTCGACCAGCCAGCCGATGTCGCGTTGTGGCGCGGTGCGGACGGTCGCCTCAAGGACTTCCTGTTGGTAATGGATCGCGGCGGGTTGGCCAAGGTGCTGGAGCCGTTGGCGAAAGTCGCTTTGGACGACACCCAGTTGAGCAAGCTCAGCGACCTGAAAGTCGGCAGTGATGACGTCGCGCTCTACCAGCTCAGCTACAACGCCAGCAAATCCCTGCTTTTCGCCTCCCATGGCGACAAGCTGGTCGTGCTGTCCAATCCGACCAAACTCTATGACCCGGCCAGCGGGACGACGGTTGAACCGGGCAGCGTCTCGACCACCGCCCTGGCCGCCTTGCTCAATGGCGACAAACTCTTCCCCGAAGCCTTCGGCCTGCCGCCCAAGGCGCCGGAGGTCAAGCAACGCATCTCGGTCAACGCCAGCGTGCTCGCCATGGGCTACCAGCGTTTCATCCCGAACTTCGCCGGGTTGCGTTTCGACATGGACGACAAGGGCTGGCACAGCTTCCTGGCCATGGACGAGCTGGAAAACCAGCCGGACTTCGACTTCAAGCCGATCTGGCAAGCCATGCCCATGGGCGCCAGTGCCTGCGTGACCTTGCCCCTGGCCGCCGAACAACAGAAGCCGCTGCTGGTAAAACTCGGCGCCGACGACAAGGCCGCCCAGGCCATGGTCGACCATATGGCCGGCGCGGCGGGCCTGTGCTGGTACGCCGATTCGCGCCTGTACACGCCGCTGCTGGTGGCGAGCCTGAACGAAGACGACGGCAAGCTCGACGCCGACCTGGGCAACCTGTTCGGCTCGATGGTGGGCGCCTACGAAAACAACGTCGCCGAACATGCCTTCCCGGTGGTCGAGAAGCAGCAAGGCCCGACGCACCAGTGGCTTCGCCAGGTCAGCTCCAACTTCGGCCCTTACCCGGCCAAGGACGCAGAGCAGCCCGATGCGATCACCGGCAAGGCGTTCATGCGGGTCAGCCTGGCGCGCCACGGTTCGACGTTGCTGTTTTCCCTCGACGACAAGCTGGTGGACAAAGCCCTCGGCACCCTCGACAAACGCTTCCCGCCCATGGCCGACGTGGTGCCCAAGGATCTGCTGATGCCGTTCTACTTCGGCCCGGATGCCATGGCGCAACTGATGCAGCGCGAAACCCTCGACAGCCTGCCCCAGGACATGGAACCGGTGTTCTACAACGCCGCGCAAACCTACCTGATCCCGAAACTGCGCACCCTCGGCGGCTACGGCAAATACGCCCTGACGTTGCCCGAAGGCAGCGAACCGGACGGTCATTGGCAGTGGCTGCCGCTGGAATGGAAAGCCCTGTGACAGGACTGATTCGAAATCCCGGGTGGGCGCTGCTGCTGGCGTTGCTGCTGGGCGGGCCGGCGTTGGCCGTCGAGACGCCGGCGCTGGATGTGCAGCAGTCCCAGGTGTTTCGTGCCTGGTTCGTGCGCATTGCCCAGGAACAGCTGACCAAAGGCCCGAGCCCGCGCTGGTATCAGCAGGACTGCGCCGGGCTGGTGCGTTTCGCCGCCAACGAAGCGCTCAAGGTCCACGATGAAAAATGGCTGCGCAGCAATGGCCTGTCCAATCGCTACCTGCCGCCGGAACTGCCGCTCAGCGATGCGCAACGGCGCCTCGCCCAGCAATGGCAGCAGGGCGGCGGCAAGGTCGGGCCCTACGTCAACGCCATCAAGCTGATCCAGTTCAACAGTCGCCTGGTGGGCCGCGATGTCGCCCAGGCCCGTCCCGGCGACCTGATGTTCTTCGACCAGGGCGACGACCAGCACCTGATGATCTGGATGGGCCGCTACATCGCCTATCACACCGGCACTACAACCCCTACCGACAACGGCATGCGCTCCGCAAGCCTGCAACAACTCATGAACTGGAAGGACACCCGATGGATACCCGACGCAGCCAACCCCAACTTCATCGGCGTCTATCGACTCAACTTTCTCTCCCAATGACCGGTGCCCGCATGCTGCGCTTGTGTTCAAAATTGCCCCTGCTGTTCGCCCTGTTGCTGGCACCTGTCGTGAATGCCGAAGACACGGTGGAGCCCAGCGGCTACACGCCGGTGGCCGGTGAAAGCTTCTTCCTGCTGGCCGACAGCAGCTTTGCCAGCGATGAGCAGGCCATGGTTCGCCTCGAAGCGCCGGGCCGCGACTATCGCCGGTTCCGCATGGAGCCCTATGGCGGCGCCGATATCCGCGTCTATCGCATCGACAAGCCGCTGGACTTCCTCAAGCGCCAGAAGAACCTGCACCGTGTGGTCAGCGACGGCCAGTTCAAGGGTGAAGGCCTGTCGAACACCCTCGCTTACCTGTGGGACAACTGGTATCGCAAATCCCGTCGGGTGATGCAGCGGGCGTTCTCCTATGAGTCTCGCCAGCAAGTCACCGAAGAAGTGCCGGAGCTGAAGATCGGCGACGCCCTGGTGGCGCCGACCCCGTACGACGCACCGGCACAATTCGCCTTGATCCCGGGTTTGCCGGTGGTCAGCCAATTCCGTTATCCGCTGTGGCAGGCCAAGCCGATCCAGCCGCCAGCCGGGGTCAACCTGGCCGGTTCGTCCAGTGAGTTCGTCAGCGTCGCGCCGGGCAACGTCTACGTGCCGCTGGGCCAGTTGAAGCCCGGCCTGTACCTGGTGGAAGCGCTGATCGGCAAATACCGCGCGACCACCATGGTCTTCGTCTCCAACACCGTGGCAGTGAGCAAGATTGCCGGCGACGAGTTGCTGGTCTGGGCCGCACGCAAGCATGAAGGGCGTTCGGTGCCCAAGGTCAATGTGCTGTGGACCGACGGCCTGGGTGTGATGAGCAGCGGTGCCACCGATGAAGACGGTTTGCTGCGTCTCAAACACGTCAGCCCGGAGCGTTCGTTCGTCATTGGCGAAGACGAGGAGGGCGGGGTATTCGTCTCCGAGAACTTCTACTACGACAGCGAAATCTACGACACCAAGCTCTATGCCTTCACCGACCGGCCGCTGTACCGGCCAGGGGATTGGGTATCGCTGAAAATCGTTGGTCGTGAGTTCAAGAACGCCCGCGATTCGGTGCAACCGGCGGCCGCCGACGTGAATGTCAGCGTGCTCGATGCCACCGGCACCGCCCTGCAAACCCTGGCCCTGAAGCTGGATTCCAAGGCCGGTACCCAGGGCCGCTTCCAACTGCCGGAAAACGCCGTGGCCGGTGGCTATGAACTGCGCTTCAGCTACAAGGACCAGCTCTACAGCAGTGCTTTCCGCGTGGCTGAATACATCAAGCCGCACTTCGAAATCGCCCTGAACCTGGCCAAGCAGGACTACCGCACTGGCGAGCCGGTCAAGGGCAGCCTGGTGCTGCTGTACCCGGACGGCAAGCCCGTGGTGAATGCCACGGTGAGCCTGAGCCTGCGGGCCCAGCAACTGTCGATGGTGGATAACGAGCTGCAATACCTGGGGCAATTCCCGGTGGAACTGACCAGCAGCGAAGTGACCACCGACGCCAAGGGCAACGCGACCCTCGACCTGCCGGCCGCCGACAAGCCGAGCCGCTACACCCTCACCGTGTTCGCCAGCGATGGTGCGGCGTATCGGGTCAAGACCACCAAGGAAATCCTCATCGACCGTGGCGCGGCGAATTTCCGTCTGAGCGCGCCTCAGCGCTTCAGCGCCGTCGGCCAGAAAGTGGCGTTCAGCTACGCCAACGAAGGCGGCAACGAGCAAGCCAAGGCCGTGACGCCGGGCGGCTACGCCTGGGTGCGCCTGGAAGACCAGACCACGGGTGAAGGCAAGCTGACGGCCAAGGACAAGGGCTTCAGCCTGACCTTCGATCGTCCCGGCACCTACAACCTGACGCTCAAGGACGACCACGGCCGGGTCATCGGCGCCGCCGCCCATGCGGTGACCGGTGAAGGCATCAAGGCCGTGCCGGGCACGGTCGAGATCGTCTTCGACAAACCTGAATACAAGACCGGTGACGAAGCGCTGGCGCTGATCACCTTCCCGGAACCGGTCAGCGATGCGCTGCTGTCCCTTGAGCGGGACAAGGTCGAGGCCACGGCGCTGCTGTCCAAGGGCAGTGACTGGCTGAAGATGGAAAAACTCAGCGACACTCAATATCGCGCGCGCATTCCGGTGAAGGATGCCTTCGCACCGAACATGACGTTCTCGGTGCTCTACACCAAGGGCGGCCAGTACAGCTTCCAGAACGCCGGCATCAAGGTGGTTGCACCGCAGATCGATGTAGCGGTCGTCACTGACAAAGCCACCTACCGCCCTGGCGACACGGTGACCGTGGACCTGAGCACCCAGTTCGCCGGCAAGGCCATTCCCGCGCACCTGACCGTCAGCGTCGTCGACGAAATGGTCTATGCCCTGCAACCGGAAGTGGCGCCGACCATCGACCAGTTCTTCTATCACCCGCGTCGCAATAACGTGCGCACCAGCGCCAGCCTGTCGTTCATCAGCTACGACGTGGCGCTGCCGGGCAGCCCTGGTGCGCCGGGCAAGGCCAACCGTAGCGAGCGTGGCGTCAAGGTGCTGGAGCGGCCGCGGCGTGAAGACGTCGACACGGCTGCGTGGCAACCGGAGTTGGTCACCGACGCCAGCGGCAAGGTCCGCTTCACCTTCAAGATGCCGGATTCCCTGACCCGCTGGCGCATCACCGCCCGGGCCATCTCTGACGACGGCCAAGTGGGGCAGAAGAAACAATTCATCGCCTCGGAAAAACCGCTGTACCTGAAGTGGAGCGGCCCGACCCGCTTCCGCACGGGCGACAAGCCGCAACTGGGCCTGTTCGCCTTCAGCCAGGCGGAAAAGCCGCTGACCACTGAATTGCTGATCCGCTATGCCGGTACTGAACAACGGGTGGCGGCAGAACTGAAGAACGGCATCAACTATGTGGCGCTGCCGGCCATGGACCTGAGCAGCGGCGACTTGAGCGTCCAGTTGCAAGTGAACGGCGAAACCCAGGACACCTTGGCGGTGCGCCTGAACGCCAGCGGCAGCGGTTGGCAAGTCACCCAGAGCCAGCGCTTCGACGTGGCGAGTGGCGACACCCCGCTGGCCCTGCCTGCCGATGCCAGCGACATCCGCCTGCGCCTGGATGACAGCCCGCAAGCGCTGTTCCGTTCGGCCCTGGACGACTTGTTGAGCTACCCCTACGGTGGCGTCGAGCAGACCGCCAGCCGTCTGTTGCCATTGAGCATCGCCTACCCGACCCTGGCGGCGAACCCGCAGATCCGCGATCGCTTGCGCCTGATCATGCAAAACAGCCGCTTGCGCCTGGTGCAAATGGCCGGGCCTTCGGCGAGCTTCACCTGGTGGGGCCAGGACGGCGAGCCGGATGCGTTCCTCACGGCCTACGCCTATTACGCCGACTGGCATGCCAGCAAGGCCCTGGACCTGAGCCTGCCGCCGGAACACTGGCAGCGGGTGCTGGAGGTCTACGCCAAGCAGGCCGGTGATACGCCGCTGCTGCAACGGGCGTTGATCCTGTCGTTCGCCAAGCAGATGCAATTGCCGGTGAACACCTTGCTCAGCGGGCTGATGGACGACCTGGCCAAGGCCAGTGAAGACACTGCCGAAAGCGTGCTGGACAGCGGTGAAGACAGCCTGGTCATGAACGCGCCGGATTCAGCCCTTGGCTTGGCCAGCGCCCGCGTGTTGACCGCGTCCCTCGCCAAGCAGGCGAAGGTGCCGTTGCCGGCCGCCTTCAGCCGCCAGGTGGACGCCGCGCAACAGCAGTTGGAACTCAGCTCGCAGCCATTCGTCGAGGCCCTGGTCCTGTCGTTGCAAAGCTTCGACCAGGCCCGCGCCAGCACCTTGCTGGAACGTGTGCTGCCGCAACAGTCGACCCTGGAACGGGCCCTGGCCTTGACCTGGCTGCAACGCAGCATCGAACAGGCCGCGCCAGCCGTGGCCCTGGCCCCGGGCGAAGGCTGGAAAGCCCAGCAAGGCGCCACCGGTGAAACCTACTGGCAATGGCAGGGTGCGCAACTGCCGACCCAACTCACCCTCACGGGGGCCCAGGAGCGCCCACTGCAAGCGGCGCTGAGCTTCCAGAGCCAGCAACCGCCGCTGGCGCCGATGGCCGTGTCCATCACCCGGCGCCTGTCGCGTCTGGTGCCGGGGGACGAGGCGTTCACCTTCAAGCTCGAAGCCGTGGGCAACAAGCCGTTGTCCAGCGACAGCCTCTATCTGGATGAAGTGATCATCAACAGCAAGGCGCCGACACCGCTGCGCTACGGCATGCTTGAAGTGCCGTTGCCGCCGGGCGCCGATGTGGAGCGCACCACTTGGGGCATCCAGTTGATGGGCAAGGCCGACAGCGAACCGACCTCCCTGGAAAAGGCCCGCTTCGAACCGGGCCAGATGGCTTACGCGGTGCCGGTGGATGCCCTCAGTGGCGAATTGCGCTTGCGGCACCTGGTGCGCTTCTCCCAGAAGGGCCAGTTCACCTTGCCGCCGGTACGCTTCACCCAGGTCTACGCGCCGCAGCATCAGGCACGGGAACAGAAACCGGCGCTCGGTCAGATCACGGTCAACTGAGATGCGCAGGCTGCGGGTCTGGTGGTGGTTGTGCTTGATTCCTGCGCTGGCGACAGCGCAGGAAGAGCCGTTGCGCCTGGCCTTCGACGGGCAACTGCTGCGGGTCAGCCAGACCCAGGTGCTGGATCGCCAGCCGCTGCCCGATTCCCTGCAGGCGCCGTTGGGCAGTCTGTGGAAGATCTTTGTCTACGCCTGGCTGGTGGACACCAACGCCCGTGAACCGGTGTATGAGTGCCGGGGTGAGTCGAAGGAAGAGGTCTATTGCTGCACTGCCGGGCAGAGCATCGGTCGCGATCAGGCGCTGGTGAAATCCTGCGGCTTGTATTTCGAACCACAGCGGCTCGGGCTTTCGGCCTCGAACTGGCGTGATTATTGGCAGGCCCGGCAGGCGCCGGCATGGCTGTTGGACTTGCCGGCCCTGCAACCCCAGACCCAGGTGCCCGTCGCCGGACTGCTCAAGACCCTGGCCACGCTGCCGGCCCAGGATCAGGCGCGGCGGGTGTTGCTGGACGTGGTACTCAACGCGGCGGACGGGCGACTGGTCGGCGAGTTAGGCAGCCGACTGCGGGTCAAGACCTGGAGCTGGCTGGGTGACCAGGGGCCGTCGTCCCGCCAGGGCGGTTTCGCCGGTTGGCTGGCGGACGGTACTCCCGTGTGGGCCGGTGGACGCGGCACCAGCCAGCAGGTGCTGAAGGTCTATGGCGAGGGCTTGGCGGCGGCGCTTCCTTCGCGTTGGCCGGCGGAAACCGGGCGTTGCGTGGAAGTGGGGCTGTTTGCCCGCTATCCCTTGCAACGGGTGATGTCGGGCGACCGCCCGGCCGTGCCGGGGCAACTGCGCGGCGACTACCGCGTCGAATTCGCCAACGGCAATCAGTTGGATATCCACAGCGACGGCGAGCTGTTCCTGATGCCCGGCAAGCTGGTGGCGCGATTGGACCGCGAGGAATACGTCGCCCGGGTCCTGCAACGCGAAGCCAAGGCCGAGCCCGTCGAAGCCGCCAAGGCCTTGGCCGTGGCGATCCGCACCTACCTGCTGCAAAACGCCCAGCGCCACGGCGATTGCCTGAGCATCGACGACAGCAGTCATCGCCAGCGCGTCGCGCCACGCCCAGCGACGGCTGAAACCCGTGCGATTGCGGCCTGGACCAGTGACCTGGTCCTGGCCGGCACCGATGTCACCTATCACTCCGACCAGGCCGGCCCGGACAAGCTGTCCTGGCTGCAAGCCGTCGAACAGGCCAACGGCGGCCAGCGCTACGACGCCATCCTGCTGCATGCCTACCCACGCGCCAGCCTCAGCCGCTGGGACAATCCGGTGGCGTCTTGCGAGGCATTGCCCGCCGCCCAGGATTGGCTACTGAAACAACGGCGCGGCTGGCGTTCGCGGCTGGAAAGCGAAGTGGGCTACAACGAAATCAGTTCTTTCGCCGTCTGCCGCGTTGCCTTTGGCCGGCCTTACGTCGACCGCGAGCGCCAGCGCATCTATGTGCGCGGCGTGCTGTCGCTGCAAGACCGCCTCGACCTGACCCATGAATATCTGCACCTGGCCTTTGAAGCTCACCCCAACGGCCAGGACGAAACCTATATCGAAGGGCTCGCCCGTCACCTTTTGCTGGAATAGACCATGACACTCCGTTATCCACAGGTCTTGCTGTTGCTCTGCGCCCTGACCGCGTTGCCTCCGGCCATTGGCGCCGAGAATATCAAGCTCGACACTCCGGTCGGCGGCTGGCGCAGCGGGGCGCCGGGCGGTGAAGGTGAAAGCTTCAGCCAGACCGTCAACTATCCGGCCTCGTCGGTCAACACGCCCCCAGGCCAGGCCAACACCGCCCGCATTACCGGGCAGATCAAAAGCGCGCCCAAGGACAGCAATGCGCCGGGCCAGTTGATCGTCAACGGCGTCAGCCTGCCGCTGAAGCTGGATGAGGAAGGTCGCTTCGACCGGCCGTTCTCGTTCCCCAACGGCAGCAACAGCGTTGAAGTGCGCAGCGCCGATGGCCAGCAACGCCACCGCACGCAATTCCTCAATACCAGCGGTGGCGCCACCCCGGCCAAGCTGCGGGTCCTGCTGACGTGGGACAGCGACGGCACCGACCTGGACTTGCACCTGGTCACCCCCGACGGCGCCCACATCTGGTACGGCGACCGCGTCGTCCCCAACGGCGCCGCCCTCGACGTCGACGTCACCACCGGCTACGGCCCGGAAATCTTTGCCATGCCGGCGCCGATCAAAGGCCAATACCTGGTGTATGTGAACTACTACGGCGGGGGTTATCGCAGTGAGGAGGACGGCGAAGAGGGTGAGGGCGGTGGGGAGCAGGCGCAACAAGCCCTGACCACGGCGCAGGTGACCCTCATCACGGAAGAAGGCACGCCAAACGAAAAGATGGAAACCTTCGTGGTGCCGATGCGGGCGGTGGGCGAGCTGACGCTGGTCAAGAGTTTTAGCTATCCGTAAGCCGCCATTGACCAGTGGGTGAATTTTTAACCTGTGGGAGCGAGCTTGCTCGCGATGGCGTCGGTCAATCCAGCCTCTCTGCAAACTGATATACCGCTATCGCGAGCAAGCTCGCTCCCACAGGGTTATCAGCCATTTGTGACAAATAAAAATCTCACGCGTGAGCTATTGTGGGCTTTCGAAACTACCTGTAGTGTTTCTCACGCGTGAGTTTTTCACAGTGGGGTTCAGCACCATGCAAAGTAGCTCTCCAGCAGATCCGCCTGGCGGGTCTGTGACCGATTCAGCGAGCCGCAAGGGAGAGCGCTCGAAATCCTCCGCGAAAAAACCGTCGAGCTTCTACATGAAGCAGATGCGCGCGGGCTTGAGTGCCGCCGGGTATGTGAAACACGAGACTTGGGTGCTTCCCGAAAACCGAAGCCTGCTCAAGCAGATGGAGAAACAGCTACGCCAACCGATTCTGGCTGGCTCATTCATGTCGGAGAATTACATGAGCGCAGGTAACAATTGGAACATCGACCGCCTCTACAGCGCCCTTCAGGCCCTGGATGAAGTGGTTGCGAACGAAATCACCCTCTCCCTCGTTCAAGGTTCCGAGTCCAGCATCAAGCTGGAAATGAACGATTTTGGTGGTTTGCCGATTTACATCGCGGTGGTGGGCGATCAAGTCATCGTCGATACCGTCCTGGTGGATGTCGAGTCGATCAACGACGTCGCGGCCTTCAATGATGCCGTGCTGCGTAGCCGGGAAATGTTCCCGCTGTCCTCGATCGGTATCGAGTCCATGCCCAACGGGCAGGTCGTCTACAACATGTTCGGCGCCCTGAGCTCCGATTCCAGCCTGACCAACGTCGTGACCGAGGTGAAAACCCTCGTCGACAACGTCCAGCGCGCCAGCGAAGCCTTCGAACGCTTCTTCATTTAATTTCGCCGAACAGGAACTGTCCCATGACTCAGTCCATCTGGAGCAAATTGTTCACCGCCCTGCGTGGCGGTGCCAACGAAGTCGGCGAATCGATCGTCGACCAACAGGCCCTGCGCATCCTCGACCAGGAAATTCGCGATGCCGACACCGCGCTGGCCAACGCCAAGCGTGAGCTGGTCACCATCATGGCCAAGCACAAACTGTCGACGGATCGCGTGGGCGAGTACAACGCCAAGATCAAGGACCTGGAAGCCAAGGCCCTGGCCGCGATCCAGGCCAACCGTGAAGACCTGGCGCTGGAAGTGGCCGAAGCCATTTCGACCCTGACCACTGAACTGGACGCCGAGCAAAAGCACGCGACCGAATTCGGCGGTTACGCGGACAACATGCGCAAAGACATCACCAAGGCCGAAAGCCGCATCAAAAGCCTGCGTCAGCAGGTGGACATGGCCAAGGCCCGTGAAAGCGTACAGAAAGCCCAGGTCAGTGCTTCGATCGCCAGTGGCGGTGCCAACGGCAAGCTGGAAACGGCGGTCGGCACGCTCAACCGCCTGCAGGCCAAGCAACAGCAACGCGCGGCTGAACTGCAAGCTCAGGACGAATTGGCCGACGCGTCGACTGGCACCGACCTGGAGCGCAAGCTGCGCGACGCCGGCATCACGCCGAACGAAGGCAGCGCCAATGCGATCCTGGAACGCCTGAAGAAAAAATCGGCTGAGTAACGGGCTGGGCCTTGCCTTGGTGAAGACCAGCCAAGGCAAGGCAAGCTAAGGCAGACCAGGCTCATACCTTGTGGCGAGGGGATTTATCCCCGCTGGGCTGCGCAGCAGCCCTAGAACCTGACACCTCGGTGTGTCGGTTAGGTGGTGTTCGCTGCTTTGGGGCTGCTACGCAGCCCAGCGGGGATAAATCCCCTCGCCACAGGTTTGTGCTCGTCATCAGGTTTTGTGCGTGAGTCCTGCTTTCCTGAAAGTCACCGGGTTTATTGTCACCGAAGTACTTTTATCCGAGCCCGGCAACAGGTTTAATGCTGTCCGGCCACTACGTTCGAGCGCTCACACGCCAGAGCGATGATCCCGCCAGGAACAAAGCCCCACGGAGTCAGGGACGAAATGTCGATTTTCCTTTTGTTGCGCACGTACGCTTCGTCCTTCTTCCATCGGTTCGGCTGGGCGGGCCTGGCCATTGCGTTGGGTGTGCACCTGTCCACGGCCTGGATCGGCCTGGTGCTGCTGGGCGAGCAGCACCTCAGCGCCGCCGCCACGTTTATCTACTTCTATCTCACCACCACGCTCACCGTCGGCTATGGCGATCTGTTGCCACAGACATCCGCCGGGCGAATTTTCGTGGCTACCTGGGTCATGCTCGGGGGCATTGCGCTGCTGACGGCAGCCATCGGCAAAACCACCAGCAGCGTCATCGATGTTTGGAGAAAAGGCATGAAGGGCAAGGGCGATTTCACCGGCAAGACCGGCCATACCGTTCTCATCGGCTGGGAGGGCGCCTCCAGCGAGCGGGTCATTGAATTGCTGCTGCAGGACGAAACGTCGAACGACAACCTGATCGTCATCTGCGATTGCGACCTTGAAGAAAACCCCATGCCCGGCAAGACGGCGTTCATCAAAGGCGACAGCCTGTCCTCCGTCGCACTCTTGCAGCGTGCCGGTGTACCCGGCGCCGAACGCGTCCTGGTCCGCACCCATTCCGACGACCTGACCCTGGCCACCGTGCTGGCGGTCAATCAACTGCACCCGGTCGGGCATGTGGTCGCCCACTTCAATGACAGTGAAGTCGCCGCCCTCGCCAGCGCCTACGCGCCCAGCCTGGAATGCACTTCAAGCATGGCCATCGAAATGTTGGTGCGTGCCTCCCAGGATCCGGGCTCGTCAGTGGTCATCAATGAACTGCTGTGCGTCGGCCAAGGCGCCACCCAGTACCTGATGAAACTGCCCGAGACGTTTGAAGCCACCTTCGGCGACCTGTACACCCGGATGAAAGAGCAGCACAACGCGACCCTGATCGGCTACCGTGCCCAAGGCGCCCGCCAGCCGTCGATCAACCCGCCCGGTGCCACGCGCGTTGCGGGTGGCGAACTTTTCTACATCGCCTCCACGCGTCTCAAGGACATCGCCAATGGGATGGTTTAAACAGTTGATGGGGCTCGAGGCCCCGAACGCGGACAAATCTGCCAACCGCACAGCCAACACCGGCCCGCTGATCGCCGGGCCCTTGGGCCTGGCATCCGGCAAAGAGGTGACGTTCGACACCACGCTGAAGTTGTTGCTCGACGGCAAGACGTCCGTGGTCATCCCCGGCGCCCAACAGATCTGGAGCATGGGCGTCGTCGACCTCGGGCAATCGAACTGGCTGGCGCGCTGCTACATGAACGACGAAGACTACTGGCTGCAAGTGCACACCAGCGGCGACGTCGCCGGGCAGGTCGAGTCGGTGATCCTGTTCAACTACCTCAGCTACGTCACCATCAACAGTGAAGCGGAGTTGCGTCGCCTGGCGGGCCCTGAAAGCCTGATCGGCCTGCCGACCTACACCCACGACGGCGTCGAGTACACCCGCGAATGGGGGACCGAGGCGGGCCAGACAGAATTGGTGACGTTGAGCGAGCGCGTGAGCAATCCGGATGAGTCCTACGGCATCGAGCACCGTTCGATGCTGTACGCCCGCGACACCGGCCTTACGGATCGCCGCGAGTTCCTGTTGTTCTCCGTCGAAGAGGACGCCGAAGGCAGCGTCAGCTTGAGCACTTCGCTGGGTATTTCGCTGTACACCACTGACCTGACCACTTTTTAAAAAAGGAAGAAGTCCATGCTTGAAGCGCTCTCCATTTCCCTGAACAAGGCCGCCGTGTTTGGCTTCGCCCTTTACATCCTCGGCGCCGCCGTGCTGTTCGCGCTGTTTCAGTTCATCTACATCCATGTCACGCCGCACAAAGAGTTCGAACTGATCCGCTCGGGCAACGTGGCGGCGGCGATCGCCCTGAGCGGTGCCCTCATTGGTTTCGCCATCCCGGCCAGCAACGTGATTGCCTACTCGATCAGCATGCTGGATTTCGTCGTCTGGACGGTGATCGCCGCTGTCGTCCAGTTATTGGCGTTCCTGGTGACCAGCCTGGTGCTCAAGGGCGCCTCCGCGCGCATCAAGCAGGGTGAAATCGCCGCCGGTATCTACATCGCCGCCGTAGCCATCAGCGTCGGCCTGTTGAACGCCGCGTGCATGACGCCTTCCACGAACTGATTGCGCCACGGAGAACCCGATGAAACGAAGCAAGTACGTTCAGCTCTCGCTGGCCGCGTCGGTCGCCATGGCGATATCCGGCTGCGGGCCGACGGAAAAAACCTACGAGTTGAAAAAGAAGTACAACTTCCAGTCCGTGCAGCAATGTGTCGATGAAAAACTGCCGGTAGACATCTGCGCCGACGCCTACATGACTGCCATGACGGAGCATCGCCGCATTGCGCCGGTGTACGACAACCAGGCCGATTGCGATGCCGACTTTGTCCCCGATTGGTGCCAGCAGGACTCCGCCGGCAAGTTCATCCCCAAGCTGGGTGGTTTCGAACTGAGCGCCGAGGGCGAGGTCACGCAGTCCGAAGTGGACGCGGCCAAGGCCCAATTGCCGGCCTCGGAAGCGATGAGTACCGGTGGAGGTTTCAGCAACCTGCTGACCGGACTGCTGATCGGCAACATGCTGAGCAGCAATCGCAACAGCTATTTCTCCGAGCCGGTCTACCGCTACCGCGATGATCGTGGCAGCTTCGGCTCCTCCACGCTCAGCCAGCGGGTGTCGACAGGCTCGACGTTCACCAAGTCCAACCAGGCGCGATACGGCAGCTACACCGACTCCATCAAGTCCAGCAGCAAGCCGATGTCCGTTGCCTCATCCACCTCCCGTGGCGGCTTCGGCAGCAAGTCCAGCGCCCGCAGCGGTTGGGGCGGTTCGAGCAGCTCCGGCGGTTGAGGAACCAGCGCCATGAAGAAGATCCATTGCGCCGAGCGTCCTGACTGGAAGCAGACCGCCGAGCAGCTCGGCTTTCTGTTCCACACCATCGACGACGAACCCTATTGGGACGAAAGCGCGTACTACCAGTTTACCCTCAAGCAGATCGAGAACGACCTGGAAGACCCGACCACCGAGATCCATGACATGTGCATGGACCTCGTGGCCCGCGTGGTCCAGAGCGAAGAGCTGCTAGAGCGCCTGAGCATTCCCGCGCCGTTCTTCGACCTGGTGCGTACTTCATGGCTTGAAGGCCATCCGCACCTGTATGGGCGCATGGATTTCTCCTATAACGGCAGCGGCCCGGCCAAGCTGTTGGAACTCAACTACGACACGCCGACCAGCCTCTACGAAGCGGCGGCGTTCCAGTGGGGCTGGCTGGAACAATGCATCGAACGCGGTTTGCTGCCGGCCCATGCCGACCAGTTCAACAGCATCGACACCAAACTGCACCAGGCCTTCGCCCAGTTGCAGCTCACCCAGCCGTTTTATTTCGCCTCGATGAAAGATTCGGTCGAAGACAAAGGCACCACGGATTACTTGCGGCTGATCGCGGAAAAAGTCGGCATCGAATCGCGGCACATCGATATCGAGGACATCGGCCTCAACAGCGAAGGCCGTTTTGTCGACCTGCAAGAGCGTTGGATTCCGCACTTGTTCAAGCTGCATGCCTGGGAGTTCATCTTCCACGAGCCCTTTGGCGCCGCGATTGCCCAGTGCGATACGCAGTTTTTCGAGCCGGCCTGGAAGTCGATCATCTCGAACAAAGGCATCCTGCCGCTGCTGTGGGAATTCAACAAAGGCCACCCGAACCTGCTGGCGGCTCACCTGGATACCGACACCAGCAAAGCCGTGCCCAAGGGCTGGGTGCGCAAGCCGTTCTTTTCCCGGGAAGGCGCCAACATCGAGCTGCAAACAGCGGATGGTCTGATCGTCAAAGAAGATGGCCCCTACACCGACGCCCCGTTCATCCTCCAGGAATTCGCGCCGTTGCCACGGTTTGACGACAGCTACACGCTGATCGGTTCCTGGGTCATTGGCGACCAGGCGGCCGGCATTGGCGTGCGGGAAGACAACAGCCTGATCACCAAGGATTCCAGCCGGTTCCTGCCGCACCTGATCCTTGACTGATCGATGCCCCCCGCTTTTGTGGCGAGGGGTCTATCTGTGGCGAGGGGATTTATCCCCGCTGGGCTGCGAAGCAGCCCCACGAGACCTCAACTCAATCTGTCTGCAATACCGAGGTATGGCTTTTTAGGGCTGCTTCGCAGCCCAGCGGGGATAAATCCCCTCGCCACAAGAGCGGTTGGCAGTGGGCCAGTGAAGAAGCAAGCGACGCCCCCCTCTGGGAGCGAGTGTTTGCCGCAGGCTTTTTCAGGTCCACCAGTAGCGAACCAGATGGAAGAAGATCGGTGCCGCAAAGCACACCGAATCCAACCGATCGAGCATGCCGCCGTGGCCTTCGATCATGTGGCCCCAGTCCTTGACGCCACGGTCGCGCTTGATCGCCGACATGACGATGCCGCCGGCAAACCCCAGCAGGTTGATCAGCAAGGCGATGAGGAACGACTGCCACGGATTGAACGGCGTGATCCACCACAACGCGCCACCGATCAACGAGGCCAGGAAAATGCCGCCGAGGAAGCCTTCGGTGGTTTTCGACGGTGACAGGTTCGGCGCGATCTTGTGCTTGCCGAACAACTTGCCGCACACGTACTGCAACACATCCGACAGCTGCACCACGATCACCAGGTACGCGATCAGCAACAGGTTGCGCCCTTCGAAACCGGCGATGTCCAACGTCAGCAGCGCCGGGACGAAGGAGATGCAGAACACCGCGATCATCAGCCCCCACTGGACCTTGGAAGCGCGCTCCAGAAAGTGCGTGCTGTCGCCGCCCAGGGACGCCAGGATCGGCAGCAGCAGGAACACATACACCGGGATAAAGATCGAAAACAGCCCGTACCAGTCGTAGTAGATCAGCAGGTATTGCAGCGGCAGCGCCAGGTAGAACGCGGCCACCAACGCGGGGTAGTCGCTGCGCCGGGTCGGTGTCAGGGTGAGGAACTCTCGCAAGGCGTAGAACGACACCGCGTAGAACAACAGGATGACCGCCGCGTTGCCGAGCCAAAACGCGATGCCGATCACCAGCACCATGATCCACCAGGCGTTGATCCGTGCATTGAGGTTTTCAATGACCGAATTCGGCGCGCCGCGGGTTTTCAGCTTGAGAATGAAACCGATCAGCGAAGCCAGCACCAGGATGGCGCCAATTCCGCCAAACAACATCAGGGTATATCGATCCATGTCAGACGTGCTCCGGGGCCAGTGCCAGCAGCGCGGCGCGGCTGCGTTCAAGAAATTGCTCTTTGCTTTCACCTTCTTCGATGCACAGCGGCGCGCCGAAACTGGTGGTGCACAACAGCGGCAAAGGCAGCACGCGACCCTTGGGCATGACGCGGTTGAGGTTGGCGATCCACACCGGGATCACTTCGACCTCGGGATGAGCCTTCATCAAGTGATAGATCCCGCTCTTGAAGGGCAGCAGGCCTTCCTCCGGATTGCGCGTACCTTCCGGGAAGATGATCAGCGAGTCGCCGTTCTCCAGTGCCTCGAGCATCGGTTGCAACGGGCTGTGCGAAGGATCCTTGCGCTCGCGGTCCACCAACACGCCGTTGAACACGCGGTTGATGATGTAGCGGCGCACCGGGCTGGTTTGCCAGTAATCAGCGCCTGCGACCGGGCGGGTGAGCTTGCGCAGCGCCGGCGGCAGCGAGGCCCAGAGCAACACGAAGTCTCCGTGACTGCTGTGGTTGGCGAAGTAGATCCGTTGCACCGGCGTCGGCGCGCAGCCGAGCCACAGGCTGCGAGCGCCCGTGACCATGCGAGCGGCGGAGGTGATGAGGTTGGCGACCACGGGTTCGAACATGAGGATTCCTTGTCCTGAGAAACGTAAGCATAACTGTGGCGAGGGAACACACCCTTTGTGGCGAGGGGATTTATCCCCGCTGGGCTGCGCAGCAGCCCTAAAGCAGTTAACTCAATCTTCTTGGCACACCGAGGTGCCTGGTTGGGGGCTGCTGCGCAGCCCAACGGGGATAAATCCCCTCGCCACAAAAACTATCTAGATACTTGAAGCTAACCAGGGGCTGGCCAGGATGAAGCCCAGCACCAGGACGACTTGTACGGCCAATAATCGCGACTGCCGACGTAGCAGCAACAACGCGCCATGCCGGCGTTCGGTCCAGAGACGGCCGGCGCGTGTGGCCGGTTGCAGGCCCAGGGAGGTGAGGGCCTGATCCAGGGTATAAGTGCGCTCGGCCAGCGATTGGGTGCTGTCAGCCATGCGCTGGAACAGATCGGCATCGAACGCCACGCGCAACGCCCAGTATTTTTCCAGCACGCCGAGGACGATCAGGGTGGCACTCAACAGCAGCAGCCACGGATCGATAACGCCCACCAGCCACTGCCCGAACCCCAGCAGCACCGCTAGCAGCGTCAGCCCGGTGGACAATTGATCCAGGGACTGGCCCCGGCGCAGCAGGCTCGCCACGGTGTGTAGTTCCATATCACTGATCATGGACAATTCCCCGGGTTGTGGATAACTGTTCCAGAGCCCGAAGGTGCGCCGCATGCAAAACGATACGCGGTCGGGCGCGCTGGATTTGCACGATCGCCGCATCAACGCTCGCCGCCCGGCCGCTGTGCAGCAGCCAGGCCACCACCGCCGTGGCACTACGCGAATAACCCAAGGCGCAGCAGACCAGCACCGGCCCGTGCTGGCGCAGGCTTTCAATGGCTTCTGCCGCTTTCAGGCATTGTTCGGCGGTCGGCGCCGTCAGGTCGAGCACCGGCAATGAGCGATAGGCGACGCCCGTGTTGTCCATGGACAGTTCCGCGCAGAGGTCGAGCACTCCGGTAAACGCACTGTCCTTCAATTCCATCGGCGTGGGGATTCGCCCCAGCCAGACGTTATCCGCCACTGGGTCCGGCTGCGGATGCTTGCGCGTCCAGCCGCGAGAATTGATCCACGCCGCCGCCAGATACGGCGCCAGCAACCAGCGCACCGCGGGGCTCAAACGACCATCGGCACGCTTCTGGAAACCGTCGGCACCGAACACCAGGTAATTCAGCGCCACCATGAGCACCGCGACCGCCGGCCAGATCAGCCAGAGCCACGCGCCGCCCAGAGCAAACGCCGGAATGAACAGCGCCGCCGCGCCCAGGCCATAACGCAAGGCCAAGCGTCGGCGAGCAGGATCCGCCGCCAGACGCGCACTCAGCAGCGGACTGGGTCGATCCAGCGGCCACAACCAGACACACAGCCAACCGGCCAACGCGCCCGTGGGCAGGTCAATGAAATGATGTTGATACGTGGTCAGCACCGACACGCCGATCAACGCGAACCAACCGTGCATCAGCCAACGCCAGACACCCTGCAAGTGCCGCTGATAGCAGACCCAAAGGATGACCAGCAACGCAATGTGTAGCGACGGCGCCTGGTTGAACGGCTTGTCGAAACCGGCCAGCACCTCGAACAACCAACCGAACACCCCATCCATTTCTGGCCGGGGGAAGGTGAAGCGCAACGGCCAGAGCAGAAAGCAACTGACCGCAATCACCTGGGCCGTGAGCAGGCGCAAGGCATGGCGCTTGAGTTCCTCGCGGCTGCTGGGCAGCAACAGGGACAGGCCGTACAGCAGATCAATCGACCAGTAAGGCACGATGGTCCAAGCCATGAACGGCATGTGACGTTCCCAGTCGAACACCAGCGTGCCGACGTCGTCACGCTGCGCCGTCACCCACGTGGCGAAGCCATAGGTGCTGAAGAACAACGGCGCCAACAACAGCAGCCACAGCACCGCCGGTTTCAGCAGTGCGGGTTCGCGGGCCGGAGCGATGACGGCGCTCATTACTGCACTCGCTGGGCCAGCGAAACGCTGAAGATGCCCCATTCATCGACCCGCAAGGTGATCTTGCGAAAGCCCGCTGCCTCAACCAATTGGTCCATTTCCGCCTGGGTACGTCGACGCATCACCCAAGCCTGTCCGGCGCGGTGGCTGGTGAGGGCGCGGGCGATCAGTTCCAGTTGCGGGTGCCACGGCTGGCCGGTGTAGACCAGGAAACCGCCGGGCTCCACCGCTTCGGCCAAGCCCGCGAGGGAGCCGCCGACCATCTGGTTGTCGGCAAACAACTCGTACAAACCGGAGACCACGGCGAGCGTCGGCTTTGGCTCCAGTGCCGCCAGGTCCTGTCGGTCGAAGGCATCACCCTTGACGAACTGGGCAATGTCACCCAAGCCTTTTTCGAGGATCAGCGCGCTGCCATCGCGCACGTTGATGTCGCTGTAGTCCCGCAGCAGGATCGACTCCGGCAACGGGCTGACGCCTTGCAGCGCTTCGAGAATGTAGCGGCCATGGCCGGCGGCGATGTCGACGATGCGCACCTCGCGGTTCTCTTCGCGCAACTTGCCCATGGCCAGGCGCAGCAGCTCCTCGACGTTCAACTTGCGCTGGCGAATGCCGCGCCAGCCGATGGAGTTCAGGTAATTCTGGTCAATCATCTTGCCCAGCGCCGAGGTGCCGGTGGGGCGATTGCGGTAGACGTAATCCAGGGTGCTGCCGGAGTCGAACCCGGTGTCGAAGCCCAGCTTCACCCCGGCCGACAATTTGCTGCCAAAGCGCATGCTGGCGCGGGTCATGCGCCAGTACAGATCACGCAGCGAGTTGTGCGGCAGCGGCGTGGCCAGGGTTTCGGCTTCGGCGCAGGTCGCGCCCAGGCGATCGGCGTCCAGCAGGGAAGGGCGGTCCAGCGGCCGTGCGAAGTTCTGCAGGATGAAGCGGCGCGCACTGGCAATGGCCGGCGCACGGTTCTTCTCGCCGAGGGTGTCGTGGAAGAAGCCCGGCAGGATGTGCTTCTCCTTGTGCAAACTGCCCAGCCGCTCAAAGAACTGCTCCTGGGGTTTGCGGTGCACCACAAAGTCGGAACCGGAGATCAACAGCTGCGTCGGTACCTGGATCGCCTGGGCATCGGCGACCACGCGGTCGGCGGCTTCGTACAGGCCCAGCAGCACGTTCACCGAAATCGCCTTGGTGATCAGCGGATCACTGTCGTAGGACGCCACCCGCTCCGGGTCATGGCTGAGGAACTTCGCCTTGACGTAACTGTTGACGAAAAAGTTGCCGCGAAACTTGCGCATCAACGCCAGGCCTGGACGGGCGAAGGGCACGTAGAGCTTGACCTTGAACGCCGGCGACGCCAGCACCAGCGAGCGAATGCGCGGCGCGTAGTCATGGACCCAAGTCGACACAATCACCGCGCCGACGCTCTGCGCGACTACCGCGATGTTCGCCTCGTCGATCTGGTGCGTGGCGCCGATGTGATCGCAGAAGGTCTGCACATCCCGCGCACTGGTGGCAAAACTCGGGCTGTCGCCACGGGCGCCGGGGGACTGGCCGTGGCCGCGTGCATCCCAGGCAAAGAAGTCGAAGCCGGGCAGGTTCAGCTCATCCACCAGGTGCGCAATGCGCCCGGAGTGTTCATGCCCACGGTGAAACAACAATATGGCCTGGCGGGGTTCACCCGCCGGGGCATCGACAGCCGGCCAGTGTTGGTAGAACAGTTCCACGCCATCATGGGTGGTGAATGTCTGGTGTTGGGCTTCGCGCATTGCAAGATCCTTTATGCTGAGGGGGCGTTTTCCGTCACTTGGTCCAGGCCATGGCGGACCCGGTTGACCAAGGTATAAACCAGCAGGGCGGCAACCACCGCCATCACACCATCGACCCAGAGCGCCCCGAGCCAACCCAGGGCAATACCGGTCGCCAACACGCCAAACACAAAGGCCCGATCACTTTTTCCCATCGGCCCGTCATACCGCCGCGAAGCTCCCACCATCGCCCCCAGCACGCCGGCGTATTCGCTGAACAACGCCAACAGCGTGACCAACAACACGAGCAACAGACTGGCATCGGGAATCAGGGCAAAAGGCAGGATCAAGGCCGCGTCGGCGATGATATCGCATAGCTCATTCAGATAGGCGCCCAGATGCGATTGCTGGCCGAACTCCCGGGCGAGCATGCCATCCACGGCGTTCAGCGCCATGCGCAGGAACATCCAGACCGGCACCAGCACGAACACCCAGGGGTGACCGGCAAACCAGGCGATCACCGCCCCCACCAACACCGAAATGACACCGGCCAGCAGCGTGACCTGGTTGGCGGTGACACCCTTGTCGTAGAGCCGTTGGACCATGGGACGCAGCAGATTTTGGAAGGCGGGTTTGAGTTGGTAAATGGAAGGCATTGGAATGAGATCTCGGCCGGTTTCGGGGCTGGGCGTATGCAGATGCGAGATTACGATAGGTTGAGGGGTTGCTGGCGGGTATTTCTTTAGAATGAGCGCGGGTAGGCATCTAAAACGGGATTTACGGGTGTAAACCCCGGTGTGAGCGGGCTCAACCACACTTTTTGTGGTGAGGGGATTTATCCCCGCTGGGCTGCGCAGCAGCCCAAAAAAGTCAACTCGATTTACCTGGCACACTGAGTTGTGGGGGGCAGGGCTGCTGCGCAGCCCAACGGGGATAAATCCCCTCGCCACAAGAGCCCTGTTGCTCGCGATAGCGGTACATCACAATAGACCAGCAGTCTGCTAGCCTCCTACCCTCCCTCCAGGACGCGCATACATAAGGAGTGTTTCAAATGCTGCGAGTGGATTGGCTCGATAGCCACATGGATAAATGCGACCTGATGGCCGAGTGGCTCTATCGGGAGTTCAGTTATGAATTTGCCCAGCAATCCCTGGCCAGTTGGCAGCAGGAGTTTGCTGCCGGGCAGCGTGACGGTCGCTGGAAATGCCTGATCGCCATGGAGCACAGCCAGTTGCTCGGTGGCGCTTCACTTGCCAGTCACGATCTGGATGAGCGGCCTGAGCTGGGCCCGTGGCTGGCGTGCGTACTCGTCGCCCCAAGCGCCCGACGCAGAGGGCTGGCCGCGCAGTTGATCGAAGGCATCTGCAGTCATGCGCGAGAGGCTGGAATCACCACCTTGTTCCTGCACACCCACAGCCAGCGTGATTATTACGCCAAGCTGGGTTGGGACGTGCTGGAGCGCTTTGAGGCTTGGGGGAAAGAGCAATGGCTGATGGCGCGGTGTTTATAGCCGCCGCCGGGGTTTGCATGCCTAGCGTTTAAATTTAGCGAATCGTCCTACGTCCACCGCTTCTTTCACTGACTTAATTCCTCAGCCATCGTCGGCAAAGTCTCGCGTTCGTCCCTGTCCCGCGAGACTCCCGCATGTTTGCCCGCGACAAACTCCTGGTTTTGAACAACATCGGCTGCCTGGTATTGGCGGCCATGGACCCCGAGCAGCCGGATGTCGAAGCGGTACTGGCGGACTTTCGCACCTGCCTGAACGACTACGACGCCTGGGCTGAAAAATTCTGGGCCGGCTGGGCGCTTGACCTTGAACAGGTATTCAAGGTCGGCAACGAGGTGTCGCTGGCGGCGCCGAAGAATCTTGATCAACCCATCAGTGCCACGGTGGCCGCGTGTCCGGCGGGTGGTCCGCTGACGTTGGTGCACATGTTCCAGGCGGCGCGCTTTGTGCCGATTGGCGACACCCCGGTGATGCTGGAACCCGTCATCGGAGGCGAGCCCGGGAAGGAAACGTTTGGCGAGCCAGTGCACCACGTCATTGGCCCCAGCGGCGTCCTGGAGATCCCCGAATGCTGGCGTGGCGGGCGCTACCGCATCACGTTTTTCCCCCATGTGACGGCCGACCACGTCAAGGCGCTGTATGCGTCTTACCAAGGGGTGATGGATGAACTTGAGGGGTGGCTGAAGGCCGAGTGGGACGAGTTTCAACCCCTGTGGGCGGAGTTTTCCGACGCCGGGTTTCGCGACCGTTATGACCTGTTGCAGCAGGCCGATTGGCGCGGTTTTGAAAACGCCCTGCAGCAGCTATGGGATGACGTTAAACAGGTTTTCGAGCTGTTGGCCGATCTGCAGGCCAGCAGCGAAAAGCTTCTGGAATACCTGACCCAGGTTGAACTTGAGCAGTTACTGAACGCTTCATCCGCGGCCATCGCCAAAGGTCTGATGGTGTTGAGTGACGAGCCGTTGCTCTTCGTTCACATGGTGGCATTCGTCAGTTGGCTGCGGATGTTGCCGCCTCAGTACATGGCCGAAGTCGTGGGCGAAATGCGCGCTTCGGTGCTGATCAATTTCCTGTTGATGCGGCTGACCGGCGCCCTGGGCATGGGCGTGCGGATGAGCGGCAAGGTACTGGGTCAGCTCCGCTCGGAGCGGGCTCGCGAGTGGTTGACCGCATCAAGCCTCAGGTTGACCAAACGCCCTGCCGATCGGCTCAACCAGCATGCCGATGTGCTGAAACCAGTGATGGTCAGCGCCCAGCGTGCACCGTTGAAGCCGACGCCTGTCGGACCTCTGCACATCACCCCCGAGCATTCTGCACCCTTGGCGGTCAGCAATCCGGCCGCCGTGGCGCGGGAAAAATCCCACGGTTCAACCCGGCTAAGCAAACACGAACCCCACGACGACGCCCCGGCGCAATCGAAAAACCCCAACGGCGACAGTGCCGACACCGCGGCCCAGACCCAAACCAGCGGCTGCCCGGTGTCGATGGTCACCGGCGAGGAACTGCTGACCCTGGACGACGGCACCCTCAATGGTCCCCTGCCATTCGTCTTCACCCGCCTGTACCGCACCAGCGCGGTGGACCTGGACATGGGCCTTGGGCGCGGCTGGAGCCATGCCCTGACGCACCGCTTGCTGCTCGAAGGCGAGCAGGTCATCTGGATTGACCAGGAAAACCGCCGCACGACCTTTCCGCTGCCCAACGAGCAGCGCCCGGCGATCCACAACAGCCTGGCCCGCGCAGCGATTTACCTGGGGGCCGAGCCGGACGAACTGATCATTGCCCAGCCCGGCGAAAACGCCCCTTTCCTACACTTTCGCGACGGTCATCTGACCGCCCTCAGCGACCGCTACGACAACCGCCTGACCCTGCAGCGCAACATCCACGGCGACATCTGCCGCCTGGACAACGGCGCCGGGCGTGCCCTGCGCTTGCGCTACGAGCAGCGCCACCTGATCGCCATCGACTACCAGAGCTTCCACCCGGCCCTGACCCTGGATGACGCCTGGCGCACCGAGCAAACGCTGGTTGCCTACCGCTATGACGCACGTTTCCGACTGATCGAAGCGACCAACGCCGCCGGGGAAAGCGAACGCTACGACTACGACGACCAGCACGTCATCCTCCAGCGGCAATTGGCCGGCGGGGCGAGTTTTTTCTGGGAATGGCAAGGGGCCGGGCGGGCGGCTCGCTGCGTCCGGCATTGGGCCTCGTTTGCGCAGATGGACAGCCATTACAGCTGGGACGAGGACGGCCGCGTCACGGTCCAGCACCTCGACGGCAGCCAGGAGGTGTATGTCCACGACGACCGGGCGCGACTGGTGTGCCAGGTCGAGCCCGATGGCGGCGAGCACCTCAAGGCCTATGACGCCCAAGGCCGGCTGATCGCCGAGCAGGACCCGCTGGGGGCCGTCACCGAATACCGCTACGACGAAGCCGGCCGGCTGGTGGCGCTGATTCCACCCCTGGATGAGCCGACGTCCTACGAATACCGCAACGGTTTCCTACATGCCCGTTGTCGCGGCAAAGCCGTCTGGACCTACCGGCGCAACGCTTTAGGCGACGTGACCGAGCGCATCGATCCAGATGGCCAACGTACGGAATATGCCTACGACCCCCAGGGGCAACTGCTGTCGGTGGATTACCCGGACGGCAGCGCACATCGCTTTACCTGGAATCGCCTGGGTCAGTTGACGGAAGAAACCCTGCCCGACGGCGGCCGCCGGTGTTTTTCCTACGACGCCCTGGGACGTCTGCTGACCCGCCAGGACGAACACGGCGCCCTCACGCACTACCAATGGGACGCCGTCGGCCGCCTGCTCCAGACCACCTTGCCGAGCGGGGCGACCCGGGCCTGGAGCTACAACGCCTACGGCAAGGTCACCAGCGAGCGCGACGAGCAGGGCCGCGTCACCCGCTACGAATACGCCGACGACCTGCACCTGGTCAGCCGTCGCCTCAACCCCGACGGCACCGAGCTGAAGTACCGCTACGACTCGGCGCGGCTGTTGCTGACCGAGATCGAAAACGAATCCGGCGAAAAATATCAGCTGGACTACACCCCCAATGGATTGATCCGACAGCAGATCGGCTTCGACGGCCAACGCACCGCCTACGTCTACGACCTTAACGGCCACCTGCTGGAGAAAACCGAACACGGCGACGACGGCAGCCCACTCGTCACCGCCTACCAGCGCGACGCGGCCGGGCGACTGCTGCTCAAGACCTTGCCCGACGGCCAGGCGATCGAGTACCGCTACGACCGGCTCGGTCGGCTGGTCCACGTCAACGACGGCAGCGATCATCCGCTGGCCTTCGAGTACGACGCCCAGGACCGGCTGATCACCGAGCACCAGGGCTGGGGCACCCTGCGCTATGGCTACGACGCCTGCGGCCGGCTCAACCACCTGCGCCTGCCGGACCACAGCTCGCTCGACTACCACCACGCCCGGGGCGGCGTGCTGAGCGCGATTGACCTGAACGGCACACGCCTGACCGCGCATCAGTTTGACGGCGGTCGCGAACGACAGCGGCAACAGGGCCTGCTGCGCAGCCACTACGACTACGACGAACAGGGCCGCCTCACGGCCCAGACGGTGTGGCAACACCAGCAACAACTGTTCTGGCGCGACTATGCCTACAGCGCCAAGGGCAACCTTGAGGCTCTTTCCGACAACCGCAACCGCCGCAGTTACCAGTACGACTCGCTGGATCGCCTGGTGCGCATCGACGCTTCCCACAGCGAACCACCGGAACACTTCGCCCACGACCCGGCCGGCAACCTGCTGATGCAGGACCGCCCCGGCCCGACCACCGTCAAAGGCAACCGCCTGCTGATGCAGGGCGACCGCCACTACGACTACGACGCCTTCGGCAACCTGATCCGCGAACGCCGCGGCAAGGCCCACAGCCTCGTCAGCGAATACCGCTACGACAGCCAACACCGCCTGATCGGCGTCACCCAGCCGGACGGCCGCGAAGCGTCCTACCGCTACGACGCCTTCGGCCGACGCATCAGCAAGACCGTAGATGGCCTGACCACGAAATTTTTCTGGCAAGGCGACCAACTCGTCGCCGAAAGCAGCCCGCGTCACCACCGCAGCTACCTCTACGAACCGGGCACCTTCCGCCCACTGGCGATGCTCGACGGCAAAGGCCTGAACGCCTGCCCGTTCTACTACCACCTCGACCACCTGGGCACCCCCCAGGAACTGACCAACTACGGCGGCCAGATCGTCTGGTCGGCGCGCTACACCGGCTACGGCAAAACCACCGAACTGGTCCACGGCGGCGGCGAGCAGCTGGAACAACCGCTGCGCTTCCAGGGCCAATACTTCGACCCGGAAAGCGGCCTGCACTACAACCGCCACCGCTACTACAATCCCGAAACCGGCCGCTATCTGACGCCTGACCCGAGCAAACTGGCGGGTGGGCTCAATGGGTATCGCTACACCGTGAACCCGACGGGGTGGGTGGATCCGTTGGGGTTGGTGGATTGCCCGGGGAAGGGAGGGTGTCGGCCGGCGGTTGGGGAGCAGGATCCGGCGGGTAAGGTAGCTGTTAGTCAAACAGAACCTAAGCTACCTACTCCTAAGAAAGAAGAGGATTTTCTGTATCGAGGTGATGAACGAGATCCAGAAGATGTTTTTGAAAATGGTTTTAAAAGCAAAGGTAAAAGCAAGGATCTATTTTTACACTCTTTGGATAGTGATTGGCCTCCTAGTTATTATATTAGTACCTCCTATTCAAGAAATGCGGGGAAGAAATTCGCCACAGGTGATTACACGAGGATAGGATACTTGTATACGTTGCAAAAAATCCCAGGGCATGATCTACAAAAGGAGCTGGGAGCTGCATATTTGTTCGGAGCTGAAAAAGAGATTGCAATTCCAGGTCGTATAAGTAATGAGGATGTACTGGGTGCGACCTTGATACTTGATAATGGAAAGGAGTTTGGTTACTCCATTCCTAACCCTAACAGGAGGATAAGAAAATGATTTCTAAGGTGGAGGTGTGTGTATCTAAGGGTGGAGAAAAAGAAAGCGCTTATTTAATGTGCGATTCTAAAAAGATTGCAATTACTTTCTGTGCGGCGGATGGTGTTGATAGGACTTATGTGGGTAGTAATTTTTATAAGTGCTTTGCGAGTCTTCGTCGAGACAATCCAGATGTCACCTTTTTCTGTAAGGGTGCCAAGAAAAATGTTCATCCGTCTGGCATGTCGACACAGATGTCACTTGGACTAAAGGCGTATGAGCTGAGAATGGGTGTCACTCCATCGCTCGATGATATTGTTTATATATTTGAATATGATGATAGTAACTTGGCAAACGATCCGAATGAGCAGGAGGTTTTTTTTAAGAATTGGGTTGATTCTCGTTTGGCATAGCTGTAAGCATGTTATGACAATTCCTTCTTCGGGAATAAAAAAGTCTTGCTTGGCAAGACTTTTTTGTGCGAGTCGGCAGCATGAGATCAGGAAGAATACTTACGGGCGAGCGATTTCGTGGTGGCCTTGAAAATGTCCACTGCACTCATATTGCAAAAGGTCCATCTTGTAGGAGAGTCAAATCTATAGCGATAGTATGGGTTGCATATCGTAATTTCTACAATTCCCCAAAGGAAGACTCCCAGCCACATTGATGAAACCCATGCGCAATTGGCGAGCGTTATGTTGGCATTCTGCTGCCCCTGTGGATCATTGCTTAAGTGGTTTATGGCGGATTGGACTTGAAGTAAGCAGTAAGAATCTAAAATCAAGTTTGTTACTGGTAATAAGTATCCATCTCCTAAACCCTCAAAGGGTAGAAAGCAATAAATTGCTATGCATCCTGAAATTATTAGCCCTGAGGCTAGTAGGCGTGGACTCCACTTGTATTCTTTGTTGTGCGTCTTTAGTTGATGGTCTATTTTCATAAGCAGTGAATATATAAAAAATAGCCCAAATAGGGTTCGTATAAAAGGAAGGATCTTCGCGTTTGTTGTGACTCGGTATGTCTTCCAGTTTTTGTATGTCCAATAGAGTAGGTAGTATCCAAGGGTTAGCCAGAACATAAAAAATAATTTGTTCTTCGATACTATTTGGAAAATTGGTTTGGTCTTGGTGGGAGGCGGTTGGGTTATATAGGGTGTTTCTTTTAAGTTTATGGTCATATTTAGGCCGCTTTGATTGATCGCTTATGGTGCTGGCATGGAGCGGGCGGGCAACTGCCGTAATCGTTCAGGCAGCCCCGTAAATCCGCAGCATCGCCTCCACATCCGCCCGCTTCTGGCTCATGGCCGCCGCCGTCAATGAACCAATGGCGCTGCCCAAGGCAAGGATTTTGTCGAGGCCTCTCGCGGCCTAGGGGGAGGCGGGAGACTTTGCCGCAGGCGGCTGGGGAAATAAGTCAGGAAAAGAAGCGGTTGGTGTAGGGCAAATCCTTAATTCGTCCGGCGCGCTAGGCATGCGCCGAACCCCTTGTGGGAGCGAGCTTGCTCGCGATAGCGGAGTGTCAGTCACATCAATGGCAGCTGATCCACCGCCATCGCGAGCAAGCTCGCTCCCACAGGTTTATCGGTGATTCGCTGGCCGTTACTCACCCCCAGCCATTAAAAAAAACCACCCCTTTGGCACCAATAACATCGTTTCTCGACCTCGCCGCTTTTCCCTATATTGGCCCCCAGATCCGGCGGATGGCTCAACGTCTGCCCCCTCAGTGCGAGTAGTCCGAATGAACAATAAACCTGACAGCGCAGGGCTTGATAACGCGGGAGCGGGAACCCGGGCGGTTTGGGGTGGGGAGCAAGTCAGGCACCCCTACAACGCCACGCAAACCCCCATCGTGGTCAGCGCCGCCTACGGTTATGACGACATCGACGTCTGGTACGACGTCGCCCTGGGCAAGGCCCCGGGCTTTATCTACAGCCGCATGAGCAACCCCACCGTCGAGACCCTTGAAGCCAAGATTTGCGAGCTGGAAATGGCCGAGTCCGCCGTGGCGTTCAGCAGCGGCATGGCGTCGATCAGCAGCGTGCTCTACACCTTTCTTTCTCATGGCGACCGGGTGGTCTCGACCAAGGACAGCTACGGCGGCACCAACAAGATTTTCGAAGAGTTCCTGCCGCGCATGGGCGTGGACGTGACCTTATGCGAGACCTTCGACCACGAAGAAATCGAGCGTGAAATCGCCAAGGGCTGCCAGTTGCTGTACCTGGAAACGCCCCACCAACCCGACCCTGAAAATCCTCGATATCCCGCGCCTGGTCGCGGCGGCCAAGCGCGTCGGCGCCGTGGTGGTGGCGGACAACACTTTCGCCACACCGCTGAATCAGACCCCGCTGGCCCTGGGCGTGGACGTGGTGATCCACAGCGCGACCAAATTCCTCAGTGGGCCATGGCGATGTACTCGGCGGTCTGGTCTGCGGCAGCGAAGCATTGATGACCAAGGTTCGCCACTACCGGGAAATCAACGGCGCGACGCTCGACCCGTTCTCGGCCTACATGATCATCCGTGGCATGAAGACCCTGGTGCTGCGCATGCGTCAGCAGCAATCCAGCGCCCGGGCCCTGGCGGAGTTCCTCTGCACCGAACCGCTGGTGGAGTCGGTCAATTACCCCGGCTTGCCCAGCCACCCGAAACCACGCGGTGGCCTGCGCACAGATGTCCGGTTTCGGCGCCATTGTCAGCTTTGTCCTGATCGGCGGCATGGACACGGTCAAGTTGCTTTTTGCCGCGCCTGCGCTTCGCCCATTGCGCCGGCAATCTCGGTGCGGTGGAAACCATCTACGGCCCGGCACGCACCACCAGCCACGTCGAAAAACACCTTGGAAGAGCGCCTGGCCCTGGGCATCTCCGAAGGGCTGGTGCGGGTGTCCGTGGGCATCGAAGACACCGACGATCTTGTCGACGACCTGAAGCAGGCGTTCGCCTTTGTCAAAAAGCTGCGGGATGAACTGCCGCAGACAACCTCAACCAATCAAGCGTGCACCGAAACAGCCAGTTGAAGTTTTAACGTTAATACCCCACGACAAGGCGGTCAGTGGGGCGTTCATGAATAGGAATAATAATAAAGCGTAGCGGCGACCCGTTTTGACTCTGCCTGGTTATTCAGCGCAGACGTAAAGACGCGCCCTAACAACTTTCATGAGAACAACTACCATGTCCATAAAAGAACAACAACTCAACACGCGTGCCGGCTTCAAACAGGAAATGCAAACGCGGCACATCGTCATGCTTGCACTGGGTGGCGTGATTGGTACCGGGCTGTTCCTCACGTCCGGCTACACCGTTAACCAGGCCGGCCCCTTGGGGGCGGTGATTGCCTACATCATCGGCGCACTCATGGTGTACATGGTGATGATGTGCCTGGGTGAACTGGCGGTGCAGATGCCCGAAACCGGTTCGTTCAGCACCTACGCCACGCGTTTCCTCGGCCCGGGCACCGGCTACACCGTAGCGTGGTTGTATTGGCTGACCTGGACCGTGGCGATCGGCTCGGAATTTACCGCCGCCGGTATCTTGATGACGCGCTGGTTCCCGGACACGCCCGTATGGATCTGGAGTGCGTTGTTCGCCGGCTTGGTGTTCCTGACCAACGTGGTCTCGGTGCGCTTGTTCGCCGAGACCGAGTTCTGGTTGTCGCTGGTCAAAGTGTTGACCGTGGTGGTGTTCCTGCTGATCGGCGGTGGCGCCATCCTTGGATTGCTGCACATCGACCAGGCCCACAGCATCGGCCTGAGCAACTTCACCCGCGAAGGCTTGTTCCCCACCGGGTTCATGCCGATTGCCATGACGCTGCTGGCGGTCTCGTTTGCCTTCTCCGGCACTGAACTGATCGGCATCGCCGCCGGTGAAACCAAAGACCCGCAACGCAATGTGCCACGGGCCATTCGCACCACGGTGCTGCGCCTGGCGATCTTTTTTGTCGGGACCATTTTCGTCCTCGCGACCCTGTTGCCCCGTGAGCAGGCCGGGATTGTCGAGAGCCCGTTCGTCACCGTGTTCACCTACATCGGCATTCCGTACTCGGCGGACATCATGAACTTCGTGATCATCAGTGCCTTGCTCTCGGCCGCTAACTCCGGTTTGTACGCCGCCTCGCGGATGCTCTGGACCCTCAGCGACCAAGGTCACCTGCCCAAGCAATTCTCAGCGCTGACCCGCATGGGCACACCGCTCAACGCGATTATCGTCAGCATGGCCGGTGGCGCCGCCTCGTTGCTCAGCAGCGTGTTCGCCGCCGACACCATCTACCTGGCGCTGGTGTCGATCTCCGGCCTGGCCGTGGTGGTGGTGTGGATGAGCATTGCCGCCAGCCAGATTGCCTTCCGCCGGCACTATGTCGCCCATGGCGGCGATGTGCGCGACCTCAAGTTCCGCGTTCGTGGTTATCCGTGGGTGCCGCTGGGGGCGTTGATTTGCTGCAGCCTGGCCTGCGTCGGGATTGCCTTCGACCCGGAACAGCGAGTGGCGCTGTACTTTGGCTTGCCATTCATCGCCTGGTGCTATTTCGTGTACTTCATTACCCGCAAAAGCCGCGAGCAACGCTTGTCGGTGGCCTCCATGGCACAGCCGTCCGATGCGTTCTAACCAGCGCTGAAGCTGGCCAGTGCGCTCGGTGGAAGGGGTGTCAATGAGGTCAACACCATGAAGCAAAAACCATTACCCCCACTGAACTGGCTGCGGGCCTTCGAGGTGTCCGCCCGCTGCCTGAACTTCACCCATGCTGCCGAAGAGTTGTGCTTGACCCAGGGCGCGGTCAGTCAGCAGATTCGCCAGTTGGAAAGTCACCTGGGGGTGGCACTGTTCAAGCGTTTGCCCCGTGGCCTGGGCTTGACCGAGGAAGGCCAGGCCTACCTGCCGGTGGTGCAGGACGCAATCACGCGACTGGCGGTGGGCACCAACGAGATCTTTGGTCAGCACAAGCGCCGGCCGATCAAGGTGCGCGGCAGCCTGGCGTTTTTCGTGCACTGGCTCGCACCCAAGCTGGTGGATTTTCGTCAGGCCCATCCCCAGGTCGACATCCGCTACATCAGCAACATTTGGGTCAAGGAACTGGACGGCGAAGATGACATGGAAATTCGCTGGGGCCACGGTCAATGGCCTGGCCTGGTGTCACAGCGACTGACCTGGGACAGCTTGTTCCCGGTCTGCTCGCCAGCCCTGATGGCGAGTTCGCCACTGAAGGCGCCGGCGGACGTGGCAAAGCATCCGCTGCTCCACGTCCTGGGCTACGAAGAGGGTTGGGGTTATTGGCTGAACATGGTCGGCGCGGACAGCGTCGATTCTTCGACGGGCATGCAGTTCGACACGCTGGTGTGCACCTTGCGCATGGCGGAGCTGGGGCAGGGGATCGCCCTGGCGCGCTCGTCGATGGTGGCTGACCTGCTGGCGGATGGGCGCCTGGTCGAACCGTTCGCCCAGCGCATCGAAGCCAGCGAATCGTTCTACCTCGTCCGCGGTTCTGGCACCGAGCAACACCCCGACGCGGTCATGTTTGCCACCTGGCTGGTCGAGCAGGCACATCGTTTCAAATAATTGGCCGGAGCCAACCATGCGCTATGTGAGTACCCGAAATTCGGCCGTGCAGGTCGATTTCGAAAAGGTCGTGTTGTCGGGCGTGGCCGAGGACGGCGGGCTGTTCGTGCCCCTCGAACTGCCGTTGTTCGAACCCCAGGAAATCGCCAACTGGTCGACCCTGTCCTATGACGAACTGGCCTACCGAGTAATGAGCCCGTTCGTGGGCGAGGCGATTGCCGAGGACGATTTCAAGCGTCTGCTCAAGGACGCGGGTCGCCACTTCAGCCATCGCTCCCTGGCGCCGCTGCATCAAGTGGATCGCAACGAATGGGTGCTGGAACTGTTCCACGGTCCGACCCGTTCCTCGAAAGACTTCGCCGCCCAGTTGCAGGCGCGACTGGTGCAATATTTCCTGCAGAAAAACCAGCGTCGCGCCGTGGTGATCGGCGCCACCAACGGCGACACCGGGCTGGCGGCCATCGAAGCCTTCAAACACTGCGAAGAAACAGTCGTGGTGGTGATCTACCCCGAGGCCGGTGTACCCCACGAACAACTCCAGCACCTGCAAGCGTCGGCCCATCCCAGGGTTCATCAGTTCGCCGTCAACGGCAGCTTCGACGAATGCCAGACCCTCGTCAGCCGACTGTTCCGGCACTGGCCGTACGCCGGGCACGAGGCGATCAGTTTCAACTCCAGCAACTGGGTCGGCGTGTTGGCGCAACTGGTGTTTTATTTCCATGCCGTGCTGCAACTGGGCGGCGGTCAGCGCCCCATTGGTTTCAGCGTGCCGGCGGCGAGTTTCGCCGAGGTCTATGCCGGCTACATTGCGCAGAAGATGGGCTTGCCCATCACGCAGATGATCGTGGCGACTAACCAGAATGACGCCCTGCATCAGTTGTTCCTCAAGAATCACTACTCCCGCTTGCGCGCCAACAAGACCCTGTCGCCGGCCATGGACCTGTCGATCTTCTCCAACCTGGAGCGGTTTCTCTGGGAGCTCTACGGGCATGACGACCAGGCGGTGAGCGCGCTGATGGCCACGTTCGAAAGCAGCGGCGAGATGACCCTCGCCAACGAGTTCTGGTTGCAGGCGCGGATGATCATCGACTCTTACGCGGTCAGCGATGAACAGACCCTGGAAGAAATCACCTCGCTGTACCGCGACACCGGCTACGTCATCGACCCCCACACCGCCACTGGCGTGCTCGCGGCGCGCTTGTACCGGCGCAGCCTGGTGGCGCCGATGGTGACCTTGGGGGAAATTTCCGCGGCCAAATCGGCGGCGCTGCTCGGCGAACTAGGGATCACCATTGCGGCGCAACAGCCTCCAATTTCCGAGCATGGCCCGGCACAGATCCATCGCATCCAGCCGGACGACCTCAGTGCTCTCCATCAACTGCTCGGCGCGTTGTAAGGAGGCCCCATGAAGCGAATCCTCGACCCCCTCGACGAACGCATCATCGCCGAACTGCGCCTCAACGCCCGCGCCGCCCACGCCGAACTGGCGGCCAAGGTCAACCTGTCCCGCAACGCCGTACGCCAACGCATCGAACGCCTCGAACGCGACGGCGCGATCCAGGGTTACACCGTGCGCACCGGGGAGGGCGCGCACGCGTCGTCGAACATCAACGCCGTGATCTTCGTCTACCGCTACGACCGCATGCGCGGCGCCGAAGTGCTCCAGGCCCTGCGCGCCATGCCGGAAGTGCTCCAGTGCGACGTGATGAGCGGCGAGTTCGATTTGATGCTGCGGGTGGGCGCGGCGAACCCGGAGCGGGTGCACAAAGTCTGGAAAGAAATATCCGCGTTGCCCGGGGTGGAGAACACCGTGACTTCGTTCGTGTTGTCATCCGTCGTCTAGCCAAGCTCTCCCCCCAAACAATGACCCCCTGTGGGAGCGAGCTTGCTCGCGATAGCGGTAGACCAGTCAACATCAATGTCGCCTGCCCTGGCCCCATCGCGAGCAAGCTCGCTCCCACAGGGTTCTGTGCCCGGCCAGGGGTCAGCATGCGTTCAAACGAAGCCCCTGCCAGCCACAAACCCTGTGGCGAGGGGATTTATCCCCGCTGGGCTGCGCAGCAGCCCCAAACAGGTAGAACTCAATCAACCTGACACTCCGTGCCGGATGGTTTCGGGGCTGCTTCGCAGCCCAACGGGGATAAATCCCCTCGCCACAGATAACCCCCCACACCTGACACCTCGCCCAACCCCTGGTCAAATCGCCCAAAAAATAGAGCAAATTGGCATATTTCACTGCCCACCCCACCCCCCTAACCTAGATCCCAACAACCTCATCACCCGGATCAAGGGACACAACAAAAATGACTGAATACAAACTCGCGCTGGTTGGCTTCGGCGGTGTGAACCGGGCATTGGCTCAACTGATTGCCGAGCGCAACCACCGCTGGAAAACCGAACTCGGCTTCACCCTGAAAATCGTCGGCGTGACCGACCTGTTCCTCGGTTCGATCATCGGCCGCGAAGGCCTCGACGCTGCACTGCTCGCCAAACTCCCAGCGACCAAAGGCGCCTTCGCCCAATGGCCAACCGGCACCGCCGAAGCCCTCAACGAAGCCGTGATCAAAGACAGCGGCGCCGACATCATCGCCGAAGCCACCTTCACCAACCCGGTGGACGGCGAGCCCGCCACCTCGTTCTGCCGCTGGGCCCTGGCGCGCGGCAAGCACGTGGTCACCACCAACAAAGGCCCCATCGCCCTGCACGGCGCCGAACTCAAAGCCCTGGCCCAGCGCAACAACGTCGCCTTCGAATACGAAGGCTCGGTCATGAGCGGCACCCCCGTGATTCGCCTCGCCAAACAATCCCTCGCCGGTAGCTCGATCAGCGGTTTCGAAGGCATCCTCAACGGCACCTCCAACTTCGTCCTCACCTGCATGGAAGGCGGCCTGGGGTTTGCCGAAGCGGTCAAAAAGGCCCAGGAATTGGGCTACGCCGAAGCCGACCCAACCGCGGACATCGAAGGCCATGACGTACGCCTCAAGGTCGTCATCCTCGCCAACGAACTGCTGGACGCCAAGCTCACCGTCAACGACGTCGCCTGCAGCGGCATCTCCGCCCTGGGCCTGGAAGACATCGAAAAAGCCCGCCAGGACGGCGCCCGCTGGAAACTCATCGGCACCGCCACCCGCAACGCCGACGGCTCCATCAGCGCCCGCGTCGAACCGCGCCTGCTGAGCAACGACCACCCACTGGCCAGCGTCAGCGGCGCCACCAATGCGGTGTCGTTCACCTCCGAACTGCTCGGCGCCGTCACCGTCTCGGGCCCGGGCGCAGGCCGCACCGAAACCGCCTTCGCGCTGCTGTCGGACATCATCCAAATCCACCAATCCGCTGCCCGCAACCAGGAGTAAAGCCCATGAACGTCTCCCGTCTGGCCCTGGCAGTGACCGAGCCGCAAATCGAAGTCCTCAACCCGTTCGATGGCACCGTCGTCGGAACCGTGGCCGATGTCTGCGCCACGCAAGTGCCGCAACTGCTGGAGACCGGGCGCAGCGGTGCCCGAGCCTGCGCCGCGCTGCCCCGTCATCGCCGCGCCAGCCTCCTCGAACAGGCCGCCGCGAACATCCAACGCGACGCCCGAGCCTTCGCCCGGCTGATCGTCGACGAAGCCGGCAAAACCCTCAAACAGGCGGAAAAAGAAGTCAAACGCTGCATCAACACCCTCAAGCTCTCCGCCGAAGAAGCCCGACGCAACGCCGGCGAAGTGGTGCCGTTCGACGCCTACGAAGGCGCCGAATCGCGCCAGGGCTGGTTCACCCGCGAGCCCCTGGGCCTGATCGTCGCGATCACCCCCTACAACGACCCGCTGAACCTGGTGGCCCACAAACTCGGCCCGGCCATTGCCGGCGGCAACGCGGTGATCCTCAAACCGTCCGAGCTGACCCCATTGTCGGCGCTCAAACTGGTCGCCTGCCTGGTCGAGGCCGGCCTGCCCGAATCCGTGGTCACCGTCGCCACCGGCGGCGCCGAACTCGGCAAAGCCCTGGTCGCCGCCCGCGACGTGCGCATGATCTCCTTCACCGGCGGCTTCGTCACCGGCGAACAAATCGCCCGCACCGCCGGCCTGAAAAAACTCGCCATGGACCTCGGTGGCAATGCCCCGGTCATCGTCATGGCCGACTGCAACCTCGACGCCGCCGTCGACAGCTGCATCTCCGGCGCCTTCTGGGCCGCCGGGCAAAACTGCATCGGCACCCAACGCCTGCTCATCCAGGCACCGATCTACGCCGCCTTCCGCGAACGCTTCGTCCAAAAGGCCCAAGCCCTCGTCGTCGGCAACCCACTGCTCGCCACCACCGACATCGGCCCGATGATCACCCACCAAGCCGCGCAAAACGCCGAGCACGTGGTGAACGAAGCCCTGCAAGAAGGCGCCACCTTACTCTGCGGCCACCGCCGCCAAGGCGCCTGCTATGCCGCGACCGTATTGGAAAACGTCGACCATGCCAGCCGGCTATGGCGCAACGAGGTCTTTGCGCCGGTGGTGGTGTTGCAGCCGTTCGACGCGTTTGATGAGGCGGTGGAGTTGGCTAACGAACCTGAATACAGCTTGCATGCAGGGATCTTTACCAACGACTTGGCAACGGCGATGAGCGCTGCGCGGCGGATCGAGGCGGGCGGCGTGATGATCAACGACTCTTCGGATTTTCGTTTCGATGCGATGCCGTTCGGGGGCTCCAAGTACGGCAGTCTGGGCAGGGAAGGGGTGCGGTTTGCGTATGAGGAAATGACCCAGCCGAAGGTGGTTTGTTTGAATACGTTGGGGTAACAGGTCAGGTCGTTGGCATCGGGCAGGTTTGGTCACCTGCCTGATGCTTTTCTGCACAAACCACACAGCCACCGCATACCCTGTGGGAGCGAGCTTGCTCGCGATAGCGATACACCCGTCACCATCAGAACCGCTGACTCCCCGCCTTGTTGAGCTTTGCGCACGACACCCAAGCTCAGTTGACCAATCCCTCTATGCACTACTTCCGCCTGTTGCCAGTTACGCGAGCTTTCCACTGAGTAGCGGCTCAGAGCAGCGAGCGTGCCGGCAACGTCGTCGATCTCCCCGAGAACAAACTTCTGCAAACGCTCAAAGCTGAAACGTATCAGCCCCAAGAAAAAACCAAAATATGCACAAATGCATTTTTTTCTTGACCCGCAGCGGTGCACCTCTATAAGGTGGTTTCACTGTATGCGCATCCAGTATTTCTAAAGCATCATTTATTTGAATCCATTCATGGACGAGGTATTACCTTATGAAAACCAACACTGAAAAATTCGGTGTCACCCCCCATCAACCCAGCCTCTGGACCCGCGCTGATGCGCTGAAAGTCCGGGCGGACGATCCCACCACCACTCAGCCGCTGGTCAGCGCGGATTTCCCGGTATTGAACAACGACGTGTTCATCTGGGACACCATGCCCCTACGCGACTTGGACGGTAACGTAACGTCCGTCGATGGCTGGTCGGTGATCTTCACCCTGACGGCCGATCGTCATCCAAACGACCCGCAGTACCTCGACGAGGACGGTAACTACGACATCCTCCGCGATTGGAACGATCGTCACGGTCGGGCAAAGATGTACTACTGGTTTTCCCGTACCGGCAAGAACTGGGAATTCGGTGGCCGTGTGATGGCCGAAGGGGTTTCGCCGACCGCTCGCGAATGGGCCGGCACGCCGATCCTGTTGAACGACCGAGGTGAAGTGGACCTGTATTACACCGCCGTCACCCCAGGCGCGACCATCGTCAAGGTGCGCGGTCGGGTCGTGACCACTGAACACGGTGTCAGCATGGTCGGCTTCGAGAAGGTCAAGCCGCTGTTCGAGGCCGACGGCAAGATGTACCAGACCGAAGCCCAAAACGCCTTCTGGGGTTTTCGTGACCCATGGCCATTCCGCGACCCGAACGACGGCAAGCTGTACATGCTGTTCGAGGGTAACGTGGCCGGCGAGCGCGGCTCGCACAAAGTGGGCGAGGCCGAAATCGGTGATGTGCCACCGGGCTATGAAGATGTCGGCAACTCGCGCTACCAGACCGCCTGTGTAGGCATCGCCGTGGCCCGCGACGCGGACGGCGACGACTGGGAAATGTTGCCGCCCCTGCTGACGGCCGTGGGCGTCAACGACCAGACCGAACGCCCGCACTTCGTGTTCCAGGATGGCAAATACTACCTGTTCACGATCAGCCACACTTTCACCTATGGCGACGGCGTGACCGGGCCGGACGGCGTGTACGGTTTTGTCGCGGACTCGCTGTTCGGCCCCTACGTGCCGCTCAACGGTTCCGGCCTGGTGCTGGGCAACCCGTCCTCCCAGCCATTCCAGACCTACTCGCACTATGTAATGCCAAACGGCCTGGTGACCTCCTTTATCGACAGCGTACCGACCGACGAAACCGGCACGCAGATTCGTGTAGGTGGCACCGAGGCCCCCACGGTGGGCATGAAAATAAAAGGGCAGCAGACGTTTGTGGTGGCTGAGTACGACTACGGGTACATCCCGCCGATGCTCGATGTCACACTCAAGTAATAGCAGTACAGGGGTTTCAGGCGGCGGGTTTGAGGTCGATGACAAAACCGTTGTGGATATGATCGAGATATCCCGTCTGATTTATTGCGATGTTGGTCGCAAGCCCCATTGAACAACGAGTCGTAACCTTCTTCGCGATTGGCTGCAAGGATGCAGCCAGTCGCGAATGCATTTCCCTGCGACGTATGTACACAAGCGCCTCTGTGGGAGCGAGCTTGCTCGCGATAGCGGTGCATCAGCAACATTCCAGCCCGCTGTTTATCGTGACTCCACGAGACTAGCCAAGACCGACATCGCCTTGCGCCATTGCCTACAACTACGCCAGAATCCGCCGGCTTGTGCGTCTTGGGTCACGTCGGTAGTTTGGGTCCTGTCACTGCTCATCAGTGATCGGGTTTAGTCGCCCGTCTCAACCTAAGGCGTACCAAGTCCCGTCGGACAGGCTGTGCTGTTCCTGTATTGATGGTGGCTGTGCGCAGGGCGCCCCCGGGCGCGCCGGGATTCTTAGGTTCACCGGTCGACTAACCTGCGCACAGCTGCCGCCCTCTCGTTTAGTCGCGAGCTGGTTGCAGCCTCACTTACAGGAACCTAAGTCGATGGCAAAAACTACACCGAACCCTCCGACCGCAGATGAGCATGTATCTCGCGCTCAGTCTGCTCGTAACAACAAGCTCGATGACGCTGCCAACCGGGCGTTGGATTACTACCTGAAGCCTACGCCGAAGAGCGAAACGTCTGACAAACCCAACACTATCTTCCGTATCGCTCCGGATGTTGATTCGGAGTGTCTGCTTGCCAACCTCAGTGAAAACCTGGCTTCGGCCAATGCCATGATCAGTGATTTGGCGTTTGATCTTGAGGGATCGCGACGGCATTTTGCGTTGGGGATTTTGCAGGTGATTGAGGTGAGTGAGCTGTTGGCGAATCGGGCCTTGGATATTGTTGAGGTGAGGTAACAAGGGGCTGCGCTTACCCCGGGTACGAAAAAAGGTCTTGCAGGGCAAGGCCTTTTTTATGTTCGAGAGCTCGCGACAATGAATCATCAGGTTCGGAGACGCCGACGGTTTGTCGCTCCATTTTGGCCATGAATTTCATTTAATCGCTGATGTCGATCATGACCATGGCAGCGCCCTAGGCCGGTAACTGTGCGGACTGGTTTATTAAATTGCTATTGCCGGTAGCGCTTGCCGCAGTGCGCCTTGCTTTCATTTTGAATAACGAGCTCGTGTGCGTTAGTCAGCGCTCCGTGTCAGTTTTTCATTCACAGGGTGCTATCACCATTGGTACATTCATGCCCCGATCCCATGGACAGGAAGAGTACTAACATGCCAACGATGTGGATGATTCGAGGTGATGGTGGTCGTCTCTATGACGACTTCAGGGATCGCAATCTGGCAGCCATTGGGTGGGCTCAGTTAGCGCTCGCCGCAAAGCCTGGCGTTTCCCGAAAGGCCTTGATCCAGGCTTATAAGGATCTCCAACCAGGTATCAAGGACGCGAGCGCCGTATCGGGTGCATCTCAAGTGTTCCGTTTCGTTAACGAAATCAAAGAAGGCGATACGGTCGTCACTTACTCCCCTGCAAACCGGACCTACCTGGTAGGTCGTTTCACTGGCGCATGTCAGCTTCGTCCCGATCTGGCAGACGATGGGATGTCGTTGACCAGGCCTGTTGAGTGGTACGCGCAAGAGGTCGATCGCGACAAGCTAAACAGCGTCAGTAGAAACAGCCTGGGATCCACGTTAACCGTATTTAACGTCGCGGAGGTCGCTCAGAAGGAATTACTTGCCCTTGCTACCGGTAACGACGTATCGGCGCCGCCAAAGGACTTCATCGACGATCCCGAAGCTCTTGAAGATCCGCTGAAAGGTGTTCAGGAAATTGCTTTCGAGCGCATCAAGGACCAAATCAATAGTCTGGACTGGTCTGAAATGCAGGAGCTGGTCGCCGGTATCTTGCGAGCGATGGGCTACAAAACGCTTGTCTCTCCAGCCGGGGCTGATCGCGGCAAAGACATCATTGCCTCGCCCGACGGCTTTGGATTTGAGCCACCGCGCATCGTTGTCGAGGTTAAGCATCGAAATGTACGGATGGGGAGTAATGAGATTCGCAGCTTCCTTGGTGGAAGACACAAGGATGATCGAGGGCTGTATGTGAGCACTGGAGGGTTCACAAAGGAGGCGCTTTATGAAGGTGAGCGGGCGAACGTGCATCTGACAATGTGGACGCTGGATGAATTGGCTCGCACGTTGATGGCGCATTATCCGGCTACCGATCCGGAGACTAAACGATTGGTGCCGTTGAGCTACTTTTACGTGCCTGCGTAGATAAGTGTCGCTTACCTGTCATGTCGCTAAAGTCAGTTTTGACGACACGTTTTTCCCTCATGTCGTCGCCAGCGACATGAGAACGTAACGTGTCGCAAAAATCGAAAAACAGCGACGAGACCTTTTCGTATCCGAGAGCCCCGAAACGACGAGCGCCCAGATTGTCCAACAACCTGTTGGATAATTACCTAAGTCACGCGTTACCCTTAACAGATCGCCATCTCTGGTCTGAAACTGCTGGAAGTAAGCCGTTTGAGCGCAATCTCAAGCGCCTGATCATCGAACAGCTTCCTTTTGCGAGCCGCAGCACCCGCTCCGCCATCCCAATGCTTCAATGCCTCGCGCACGGCAGGAACAGTCGGGGAAATTCCATCCTGGCTCAGCAACCAATCAACAGTCGCCAACAACTCCATGCCGAAAGGCGACTCAAAACCATCGATCAACTCGGCGGTGCGCTCCAAGGCCTGGGCGTACTCCTTGGCTTCGGTTTGAAGGTAGGTCTGCAAGAATGTCTTGCGCCCTTCGTCAAACCAGATCACATCACTGATACCCGCATCACTGATGCGCTTGTCGCAATGCAGATAGCTGCCATCCAGGTTATTGAGCAGATGTTCCAACCGGTTGGCATATGGCCCGTACTTATGCGCAACGAACTGGAGATTCAGAGGATTTTCGGTGTTTGGCAGATTTTCGATGGCGCGCTCAAGAAACCAGGCCAGCTTCTGAATTTCAAGCAGGCTGCATTCCATACCCAGAACCCAGTAGCGACGGACCAGTTCGGCAATCAGCGCACGAGCAGGCGTGAGCTTTTCCACACCGCTACGCTTAGCAACGTTCAGATACTGGTTGGAAGGCTCGAACACCAGCACATCGACATCAAGATCACTCAAGATCTCAACAATCTGTTCGCGAACCTCCGGCCACTTCAAACCACCGTTGCCAGCGCCCAACGGCGGAACCGCGACGGACTTCACATCGTTTTCAATCAGGAAACGACGCAGATCGTGTAAGCCTTCGGTTATCCACGCCATCTGCGACGGTGAGCGCCAGTGTCGTTTGGTCGGGAAGTTCACGATCCAGCGCGGACCCTCCAGCTCGTTGACTGCCGTCACGTGAACCTTGCTTGTCTCCACTTCGTGAGCCTTGCAGGCAGCCAAGTACAGGCGGTAATTCTCCGTGAAGCGCTCTTTGAACATCAGCGCAATACCTTTACCCATCGCGCCCACGGTATTCACCGTGTTGACGAGGGCTTCGGTGTTGGCTTCCAGGAGGTTGCCTTGGGTGAATCGGATCATTGGAATAGCAACAGACCTATCTTTGCGTTCAGGATCAGCGTCCACACCCATATAATCAACGTCACCCGCCGTTGAGTAAGGAAGCCGCCATACCGTCTAACCGCTTTTTTACCTTTTCCCACTGCGGCATCACCTGCCGCATTAACCGGTAAAAGCGTTCGCTGTGGTTATGCTCTGCAATATGGCAAAGCTCGTGCAGGATTACGTAGTCAATGCATTCCCGGGCCGCCTTAACCAGATGTGGATTGAGTGTGATGCGCCCAGCGGGAGAACAACTGCCCCACTGCGTTTGCATGCTGAGGATACGCAGTGGCGGCTTGCCAGAAACCCAAAGAGCTTGCTGCAAGACCGCCTCCAAACGTCGATCAAATACCTCTCGGGCACGGGTCTTATACCAAGCGTGCAATAGCTCGCGTACCTTTCCTGCTGATTTCACCCGTACGGTCACCTCTATCTTGCCACGTAATAGGCGCACCTGTTGCAGCGCGTCAGGTGCCTCTATGACCTTCAGCACATATTGCTTACCCAGGTAGTAGTGGCTTTCTCCGCTGATGTATTGCCGCGGTCGAACATGTGTGAGCTGTGCACGGAACTCACGAAGCTGCTGATAAATCCAACGGCCTCGCCGCCTCAGCGCAGCCAATACCTGTTCATCGCTAGCGTACGCCGGAGCACTGACCCGCACACAACAATCGGGATCTACCTTGATCAAAATGCGAGAAACCTCGCGTGCTCGTTGCGCCCGCTCAACTTGTATCAGCTCATCGGCGTAGTAAAAACTCAGCCAGCTTTGCACATCGGGATTGGGCGGGGTATTTGGGGCGATAGGCACGTTCATAAGCCAGACAAGCCAACCCGCGTGATCCGTACTACCCACTCAACCATGGTCTTCGCCTGATCCATGCCTGCACCTACCGTCTTACACTCCTTGAAGAGCAACGGTAATAGTTTCTTGCGAATATCGCTTTCGATGTTCTGTGGATTGATTGAATGCTCAGCAACAGAGGTCATGACCATTTCATCAAGACTGAAAGCGAGTTTTACCCAGTGCACCTGTGCCTGCTCGTCAGCCGAAGCAAGAGCCTCCGGCAAGCTTTTCTTGAAGATACCGAAGTAAGCCTGAGCATGGTGATTATCTGCAAAGACATCGGGTATTTCATCTAATTTACGCGCCTGCACTTGCTGTTCGAATTTGTGAAATAGCAGATACTGCTTGAGTGGATGATCGAACAGCTTGGCGGCATCCTGGATGGCTTGTCGTAGCAACTTGGAGAACGCTTCCTGAGCAAAGGGATCGTCACTCAGCTCCTGCTCAATCATCTTGCTCACGCGGGTCTTGATGATATCGGTTTCGTTTCGGGTTTTATCGTCACTCCATTGTTCGGGCTTTTGCTGACCCATCTTGCCGACTTCATAAACTCCGCCTGGGTCTCTAACCTCCACGCCGACAACATGCTTGTCCAGCAACTTACGCACCTGTTCGGCATACTGATCATAGTTCACTGTTTCCCCGGCATCCTGTTTAGCAAGCTGCCGTAGGCTGGAGAACTGCTTGAGGGTTTCCTTGTATTGGATTCTGTCGGCATCACTGAAGCTGGTGTCCTCGAAAAACGAGGCGGATTGCAATGCGATCTTTAAACAACTGGAGAACTCGGCTAGTGCCTCATAGAAGTCGTCGCGCACTTTGAAATTTACATCAATCAGCTCGCCATCGCGCTCCTGCATTTTGGGTACCAGCACTTGGCGTAATTGTTCGATATCTCCTTTGTTTTTCACCTCGGAGAAGATCGTCCAAAGGTTTTTATGCAGTTGAGGTAGTCGTTTGAATTCGCTGCTCATCTGGCTGTAGAGACCAGCGATATCGTTGATGTCATACCCGCCCTGAGTCCGCGAAGCGAGATCTTGGTACTTCTGAATCGTCGTATCCAACTCAGCGAGAATGCCGCGATAGTCGATCAGCAGGCCGAATTTCTTTAGGGGATGCAGGCGATTGACCCGGGCAATTGCCTGAATCAGGTTGTGCTCTTTGAGTGGTTTGTCGATGTAGAGCACGGTGTTCTTCGGTTCATCGAAACCCGTCAACAGCTTGTCCACCACGATTAGAAGTTTGAGCGAATTATCCTTATCGAAGCGCTCGATCAGCCGTTTGGTGTAGACCTGCTCATCGGTACTACCAACGTTGTTCTTCCACCACTGAGTAACCTCCGGCGAAGCCGCTTCATCTACCTCGGTGTTTCCCTCACGGCTATCCGGCGGACTCATAACAACAGCACTTTCGAATAGACCTGCTTCATCTAGGTACTTTTTGTATCTGATCGCCGATGCCTTACTTTCACAAGCCAGTTGCCCCTTTAGGCCCTCGTCGATGTTCTTGACAAAGTGGTTGGCGACATCCAATGCAATCAAATGAATACGGTCATCGGCGCTGTAGATCTGTCCCTTCTTGGCAAACTTGCGCTTGAGGTCGGTTTTTTGCTGCTCATTCAGTCCCTCCGTGATGCGTTCGAACCAACTATCGATGGCTCGAGCGTTCACATCCAAATCGGGGATGCGCTCTTCATAGAGCAGCGGCGTCACCGCCCGATCCTCCACGGCTCGTTGCATGGTGTAGGCGTGCACAATAGGGCCAAACTTATTTGTGGTTTTGTCGTCTTTGAGAAGCGGCGTACCAGTAAACGCCACAAAAGCGGCATTAGGCAGAGCCTGCTTCATGCGTATATGGTTTTCGCCACCCTGGCTGCGGTGGCCTTCATCAATCAGCACGATGATGTCGGCACTGGTATTCACACACTCTGGCAGCTTGGTGGCGCTATTGAACTTCTGGATCAGCGAGAAAATGATGCGCTCATTACCCTTGCTGATTTGCTCGGCAAGGCGTGTACCGGAAGTTGCCATGGCTGCCTCTCGATCCTTCCGGCCTGCCAGTTCGCCGCCTGAGGTGAAGGTCTTGCTTAACTGGTTTTCCAGGTCGACCCGGTCAGTGACTACTACAATACGACATTGCTTGAGCGAATCATGCAGGATCAGCGCTTTGCTCAGAAAAACCATGGTGAATGACTTACCCGAACCGGTGGTGTGCCAAATGACCCCCCCTTCGCGACCGCCGTCCTTGCGTTTGTGGTTTATCCGCTCAATTAACCGTTTAATGCCAAAAACCTGCTGATAGCGGGCGACGACTTTGCCGGCCTTCTTATCGAACAATGTAAAGAAACGAGTCATTTCCAGCAGTCTAGCAGGAGAAAGTAGGCTGATAAGTAACTGGTCCTGGCCTGTCAGTGCCAGCTCGCCACCGGCCATAAGAGATTCATACCAAAGTAGGTCCTTAATGGGGCGATGGCTGAAAATCGAGGTTTTTTGCGCAGCGCTTAACTGACGATTCTTCAGCGCATACTGTTCTGCGGTAGTGATGTCTTCTTCTCGCCAAGCTGCCCAAAATTTTGCAGGTGTACCGCATGTGGCGTAACGCCCCTCGGTACCATTGATTGACAGCAGTAATTGGCTGTAAGCGAATAGCCTTGGAATTTCATCATGACGTTGGTTGCGCAAACTCTGCGAAACGCCCTCGTCGATAGTCGGACCTTTCTGAGCATTACTATTAGGGCGCTTGGCTTCGATCACTGCCAACGGAATACCGTTAACGAAGCAAACAATATCCGGCCTCCGAGATTCCACACCACCACTACGCAATAAGCGAAACTCTTCGGTGAATATGAAGCTGTTGTTGTCGAGGTTGTACCAGTCAATCAATGCGACGGTCGGATTGGCTTTTTTTCCGTCCGCGAATTCCGTGACCGAGATGCCATACAGTAGATGGTTGTACAAGCGCTCGTTGGCAGCCTGTAGCCCCTCATTGAGTGCAGGACTGCACACTTCGCTGATTAGGTTATCGATGGACTTGGCCGACAGCGGATATTCATTTCCACCAAATAAGAAGCGTCGCTTACCCAACTGTTCGCGCAGTACGTCACGCAAAACTACTTCGTCGCTCTTCCCGGCCCTTGCGGCCAAAGCCTGCTCGGGCGAGAGGAACTGCCAACCTAGGTTGCACAGCAGAGCCAGAGCGGGAAGTTTCGCGCTGTATTCTTCCTGAAACTTGGGAGTGGGGGTCACGGAGCCGTTCCTTCTTTTGCCGGGAGACGCGTATTGGCGACTAGCGATTGATCAACGTTTTTTTTGTTCACTATTCAAACGCTTTTCCAGACGCGTGAGCTCTGCCAGCTCGTTCGTATCGGCCGCCAATGCTTCGGTGCTTCGGCGATGTTGATCGAACGTCTCGTAACGCTCATGCGCCACTTGTTTCATCTGCTCGTGACTGATACTGCCGGCAGTGCGTAGCAGAGGTTGTTCGTTGAAGGCCATAAAACTGTCGATGTACTTCCGCCAGTCAGCCAGCTGTAAATGCTGGCGCCGCTCGGCGCGCAGTTCGGCGAAATCCAGGAACATACCAACCAGACGATTGAGCTGGTCCAGTTCTTGGGCATTCAGATAATTCTTAGCCACCACGACGTCGGCCTTGCGTACTCGATCACCCTTGAAACTAAGCAGGTTCATATTTGGCACGCTGGCATCGGCGCGGAGCACGATCAGTTCGGCTGCGGTATGGCCAGTTACGGCGAAGAACAGCTTGTTTTGTACCTCGGCAAACAGTCGCGCTGTGTCCTGTTCATTGGCGCGATAATCCTCAGCTAGGGTGAGAAGGTCACGCACCTTCTGATAGAAGCGCTTTTCCGAGGCACGTATGTCACGGATGCGCTTGAGCAGCTCATCGAAGTAGTCCCAGCGAGGCTCCTTCAGTCGGGCATCGTCCATTACGAAACCCTTTTGCAGGTACTCACCCAAGGTACGGGTGGCCCACTGACGAAACTGGGTGCCGCGGGTCGAACGAACCCGGTAGCCCACAGCAATGATCATCGGTAGGGCATAGAGGTGGGTCAGGTAATCCTTGCCATCGGCGGCAGTAGTAAACTTCTGGTTTACTACTGCCTCTTCAGCCAGCTCCCCATCAGCGATGACGGCTTGAATATGCTTGCCGATATTCTGCTTGCTAGTCTGATACAGATCGGCCATTTCCAACTGCGTTAGCCAGACCTGGCCATCCATTTCTCGCAGGGTGAACTGCGCCAAACCATCATCCGTGCTGTAGAGAATCAGGTGGTTACCTGTCATATCAGCCATTCGCCTCTGCGATTGTGCGGTCCGATGCAACCTTGTCGATCATCGCCTTCACGGCGTGATCAATGGCCGAACCATCGGTATAATCGGCAGTGGTTGCCAGGTCGGTACGTCCTTCCTTGACCAACTGAAGGGCCTTGTCGCGGGCGCCACGTTTGCTCCTGCCATAGACGGCAATCGAATGACCACCCTGATTTTTTACCAGGCGCATGGAGGGAATGTCGGTCTCGCCATCACCGATAAACACCATATTGCTGAACGGCACAGGCCGCTCGGCTGGCTCCACGAACTTGTTTATCACCGAGTTATCGTGCACATCTAGACTGCCCTTGTTAATGCGGAACAGATACTGGGTTTTGGTGGTGTAGTTCACCGCCAATGCTGGCCAGTGCGCGACGTCGTTATGGTCGTACATAAAGCCCGACGCATAGACTCGGGTGAAGTGTTTGTTGATCGGAGTTCCTTCAATCATCTCGCGCAGGCCTGACGAGATGATGAAATGTTCGACCTTTACGCTCTTGGCACGACCATATTCAGTGATGCGTTTGAACCAGTCCCCCACCCCTGGAAATAGCTGAATATGTGCCCCGAAATCGGCAAAGTCCTTTTTGCGCACCGGTACCCTCGCGGCCTGCGCCTTTTCGATCATCAGTCGCATATAAGCTAGAATCTCATCCGCCTGCTGCTCCTGGGCCATAGCCTTGGCTGCGCGCCAGAACTCAGCCGGCTTGATACCCAATGCCGGTACAAAGTTGTACTCCTGCATATTGCCGGGCGACAGGGTGCCGTCGAAGTCATAGGCAATCACAAAGGGGATGTGCTTCTTAGCCATTAGGCGACCTCCATTGCATCTACCTTTACACGGCGCTTGCCGGTGAGCAGTTGCTGCATTAGGGCTTTTTTCTCCTGTTTCAGACAGACGAGTCTTTGTGTGAGAGCGCTCAGTTCGTGGTCAGCAGCCGAAAGTACTTTCGCGATAGCTTTCTGCTCATCAATGCCAGGGATAAGCCATTTGATTTTTGCAAAATTGGAGTACTTCAAATTCCAAGTGTCGGATACCAGTCCTTGTGAGTGACGGCAAAAGACATGAACCAGAGATGGAAATTTAAACAGATAAGAAGAAAATAAAGGATCAACATCAGGCTGGGGAATTAGAATTGTATAGGCCGGACTCACAATTCCTTCTTGGCTCGAGAGGCCAGAAACGCCCTGCCACATTCTCATGGTGTTGTAGCCAATATCATTCGGGCAAATCCGCAAATACTTGGATTTGTCAGAATTGGATGTATCCTTGCGACCTACACTTTCGCGATTGACGACCCCATCTTCAGATGTTATCGATAATAGCGGCAAATCAAAAAAGCCAGTTTCGACCCTTTCTCTAAAACTTTCACCAAGAGGTAGCATTCGCCAAGCTTCGTGGAAACCAAAAATGCGCTGTTTCCCAGTCAGCAGTTGTTGTGTCAACGCTTTTTTCTGCCGCTGTCTGTTACCAAGAAGACGCTCAGCAATGGCAATGGACCGATCCCAGGTGGAGAGAATTTTGGCGATTTTATATTGCTCATCCAGCGGTGGGATTAGAACCTGAAATTCTTTTAATTGCGAAGAGTTAATGCTGGCCAGATTTGTGCTTTTTTTGGCGCAGCTCAAGAAAAAAGATTTTCCGTAATGACTGCCAGCTAAGGCGGCAAGAAAGTACGGAGTGATGACCTTTTGATTTGGGCGAACTGCAAATACATGGTTTTGGTGCAGGCATGTCTCTATCTGGCCACTCCAAACATCGCCACGGCCAAGTTTATCGAAGTCGCCGCCCTCATTCATAAGGACGTCACCTTTTTTTAAGGAGTAACGCTCAAGCTGGGATCTTTCGATTTCAATTGTTTTGACCACGCTTAGATCTAAGCGCCCATCTTGGACATTGGCAACTCGCAAATATGGCACGGTTATGGGGTCTTTCAGCCCAGACTTGCCTTTCGCTACACCGGTCCTTATTTCAGCGACTGACTCCAGCGGAGCACGCTTCCATCCCTCAGGCACCATAGCCTAGCTCCTTCAAGTATCCATCCATTTGCAACTCCAACTCTGCCAATTTCGCCTTGAGTTGCTCCCGCTCTTTGCGCACAGCCAGCAAATCAATCTCGTCCTCTTCCTCGAAGGTATCCACATAACGAGGGATATTCAGGTTGTAATCGTTATCGCGGATCTCCTGCAGGCTGGCGCGGTGGCTGAATTTGTCCGAATTGATGCGGTGGCGATAGGTGATCAGGATATTGTTGATTTGCTCATCACCCAGCACGTTCTGGTTTTTACCGGACTTAAAGTCGCGACTGGCGTCGATAAACAGCACGTTTTCATCGATCTTGGCCTTGCTAAAAACGAGGACCGAAGCGGGGATGCCGGTGCCATAGAAGAGTTTTTCCGGCAGTCCGATAACGGCATCCAGAAGATTTTCTTCGATCAGTTGCTGTCGAATCTTGCCTTCGCTGGAGCCACGGAATAGCACGCCATGGGGCACGATCACAGCCATGCGTCCGGTCTTGGTTTTCAGGGTTTCGATCATGTGTAGGATAAAGGCAAAGTCTCCCTTGGTTTTCGGCGGGATGCCACGTTTGAAACGGCCAAATTGGTCGTGCTCGGCGTCTTCATGACCCCACTTGTCCAGCGAGAAAGGCGGGTTTGCGGTGACGATATCGAACTTCAGCAGTTGGCCATTCTGGTCGAGCAGCTTGGGGTTCCGTAGGGTGTCACCCCATTCAATCTTGTGGTTGTCCTCGCCATGGAGAAACATGTTCATCTTGGCCAGCGACCAAGTGGAGCCGATGGCTTCCTGGCCATAGAGTGCGTACTGCTTGCTGTTGTGGTGTTCGCGCACCTTGCGCCCGCACTTCATCAGCAGCGAGGCTGAGCCACAGGCCGGGTCGCAGATGGTGTCGCCTGGTTGCGGGTCGAGCAGTTCGGCGATTAGCTCGGAGACTTCCGGCGGGGTGTAGAACTCGCCAGCTTTCTGCCCGCCGCTGGCGGCGAAGTTCTTGATCAGGTACTCGTAGGCGTTGCCGATCACATCCAGGCTGCCGACTCGCGACGGCTTGAGGTTAAGCTCGGCCCCGGCGAAGTTTTCCAGCAGGTGACGCAGGATGGTGTTCTTCTGCTTTTCTTCGCCGAGCTTGTCGGTGTTGAAGGAAATGTCCTGGAACACGCTCTTGCCGGCATCCTTGAGTTTGGTGCCGTTGGCCTCCTCGATGGCATGCAGCGCTTGGTCAATGCGCTCACCATTGCCTGGCTCATGGCGGCGTTCATAGAGGGTGTAGAAGCTTGCATCACGCGACAATACGAAGCGTTCGTTCTTCAGCATTTCCTCAATCAGCTCCGGCTCGTCGCCGTACTCTTTCTTATAGTTGTCGTAGTGATCCTGCCAGACGTCGCTGATGTACTTGAGGAACAGCATGGTGAGGATAAAATCTTTGTAGGTGTCGGCACTGATGGTGCCGCGAAAGATGTCGCAAGCTGCCCAGAGTGCTTTGTTGATATTGTCCTGGCTTACTTTGTTGCTCATGGTTCATTCCTAATAAGATTCTGATAGATGCCTTGCAGCATCTGTTCTCTATTGGTTCGCAGGCAGGCGATTAATTGATCCTCTTCATCCCATAGGGCCTGCAGAGCAATCAATTTTTGCTGGGTCGCTGGTGATGGCAGAGGAATTTGCATGTTCATCAAGGATGATTTGCTGATGGCTTGAATAGCGCTACCGCTACGCTCGAGGCTGCGTTGGCTTTGCGGCAAATTGATCAACCAACACAGGTACTCTGGAAGTAATTCTGACCGTTTAGCTGTGACAATAAAAAATTGACTCGTCGCTACTACCGGCTGCTTGTCTGTATAGAGGGCAGCCTTGTTGGTATCGCCACGGGCAATCACGGTGATATCGCCTGGCTGAAGCAGTGGTGGGGCGGTACGAGTATCCCAGGTAACTGCAATCAGCGCATCGGGTTCAATCGCTGCGTTTTGGCGCAAATCCTTGATCTGCAGGACGCGGACATTGCCAGAAGGGTCATGTTCTAGCGCACCGCGGAAAGTATATCCAGAGCGGATAATAGCTAGTTCGCTCAATTTTAATAACTGGGTCGACATAAATAGCTCTGAGGGGAAAGCGCCATCCTTGGCGCAGCAGATGTGATCAGACTTCGCAGCGTTGGTACTGGTTCTGCAGCCATTTGGCGGGCTCGGTTGCCAACCCATACCATGCAGCATCTCCCTGTAGCCTAGTCACAAGTAACCCGTCGTCAGCATCAATTGCTGCTCGAAGGTTATCCCGCACTTGAGCGGCAGTCTGGTTCGTGGCAACAATCCAGGTGGACTCCAGCGGTCGGCACCAGGTGCCATAGACTTTGATGCGCTCATACAAGGATTGGTAGTCACGTTTCTTACGCAGGTCATAGGTAATTTGATACAGTTTCATCGCTTTAGCTCTCCTAACGGGTCAGTTATTGCAATAGCGGCAGGGTGCAACCTGCCGCGCCTCATTTTTTCTCCGTACACTTTGTACTGAGGTGGCGGCGAAGTGAATATCTCCTGTTCTAGGCTTGTTGTCAACGTTTTTTCTCAGTAGGGCTGCTATAGACTATATTGCTTCGGAAATCTTTCGGTACTGAGTCTGAGTTCTTCTAGCCTTCGCTTGACAGGATTATCGGCACGCCGTAGCGGGTCACTTTTGGGGGGCTAAACCAGAAGAAACGGCACAGAACCTGGTCTGACCCCGAGCGAGTTCGACCACATCTGTGATCGTGTCCCTTCCCACAAAATCTCCTCCACAGCCCTAGCATTTCCACAGAGTGCCATTGAGACCATCATTCGCGTTCGGTCCCTTTTCCTGAGGCAGTGATCTCATTTTTGACCTGGATGGCGTAGCCCAGTAGTAGGCACGCGTGAGTCTAAATTTTAGTAATGACGCTCTGGCTCTACGTTGAACAACGAGTCAGGGGAATGATGGTCTCTTTAAAGAATGTTTGAGATGTTACTTATTTCTCGAGGGTTGAAGCGCTGGAAATCTATTGGTGGAATCGCTTCGGTTATTCCTACGTCGCCAGGGCAAGGGTGATGATGAAAGTGTCAGCGCTGCTGACGCAAAAAAGCGACTTTCCACCAGACATAAAAAAGCCGGCTTATGGCCGGCTTCTCGTTGACTAACTCAGTTCGTTTTTGACAAACCTCACCAGCCTTCAAAACGTACATCCGGCTCTTGCGGCCGGCTGTGGGACTTGGTCAGAAAGTGATCTGCCTTGTCGGTGCGAGGCGTGGGCTCGCAAATGTGGGGCGGAGGATACTCGGGTTTTTGGCAGAATCCCAGTGGTAAGTGGTGTGGAATCATTGGGTTATCGGTGGTTTAGGTGGAGAAGCGGGGGCTGCTTCGCAGCCCAGCGGGGATGAATCCCCTCGCCACAGATGTGCTCACCATTGACGCTTCTAATCACTGAAGCCCCACCACTAGGGGCTTCGGTGGTTGTCTTTCCGTGCGGGTGGGTCAATCGCACACCGGCGGTCTCTGTTTGTTGAGGGTGGACCACCAGAACACCCAGCCGATCACACGTATGTTCTGTGCTTCGATCTGTTCGGCGCTGAAGACTTCGTCCGGGTAGGCCGCGCTGTTGTGGCTGCGCAAGCGCAGTCGGTTGCCAGGCACGCGGTGCAGGTATTTGATGCGGAGCATGCCGTCGTGCTCAAGAGCATAGATTTGGCCGTCGACGATTTGGGTCAGGCCGCGGTCGATGGCGAGGGTGGAGCCGTCTTCGATGCGTTCGGCCATGCTGTCGCCGACCATGGTGGTGCAGATGGCGTCGTTGGGGTTGATTTCGAGGGATTCGAGGTGGCTGCGGGGCAGGCGGATGGATTGGTCGGGGATTTCGATGATGTGGGTTTGGCTTTCGCCGGGGGCGATGGGGACTTCCTTGTAGAAGGGCAGTTCGATGTCCGTGGGTTCCAGCACGCTGTAGACGCCATCGTTTTCGGCGGCCTCATAGGTGGTGCCGGGGCCGAGGCCCAATGGGGTTTGCGGGCCTTCGCCGTGGGCGAGCCACGCCGGGCTGACGGTCAGCAGGCTGGCGATGGAGTGGATGCGGCTCGCTGGGATGCCACGGTTGAACCAGTTGTTCACGTGTTGGGATTTCACGCCGTATAACTTCGCGAAGTCGGCGGATCGGATGTTCGCTTCTTTTAGAAGGGCTCGGAAGCGGTCGCCACTGGAAAGTATTTTCATAAACGGAAAGTTTAGAGACGACGGTGTTTTCGGCAATAAACAAGTCGTTCAAATATATAAGACGATCTTTCCGTTTGCAGGATTTGAAAGGTGCGGGCTAAACGTTGCTAAACACTATTAATACGGTTGTGTATTAAGCTCTATTAAGACATAAAAAAACCCCGGTGCAAACCGGGGTTCTTTTTCAAATTCAGTTTCAGCCTTTGTAGGCGGCAGCTGATTTGAGGATCGCTTCGCGGGCGGCGTCAGCACCGGCCCAGCCTTCGATCTTGACCCACTTGCCTTTTTCGAGGTCTTTGTAGTTCGCGAAGAAGTGCTCGATCTGCTGGATCAGCAGCGGTGGCAGGTCGGTGTATTCCTTCACGTCGACGTACAGTTGCGACAGTTTGTCGTGTGGCACTGCGATGACTTTGGCATCGCCGCCGCCGTCGTCGGTCATGTTCAGGATGCCGACTGGACGGGCGCGGATGACCGAGCCTGGGGCAACTGGGTAAGGAGTCACGACCAGCACGTCGAGGGGGTCGCCGTCGTCGGCCAGGGTGTTGGGGATGTAACCGTAGTTGGCCGGGTAGAACATGGGGGTGGCCATGAAACGGTCAACGAACAGGCAGTCGCTGTCTTTGTCGATTTCGTATTTGATCGGGGCGTGGTTGGCCGGGATTTCGATCGCGACGTAGATGTCGTTCGGCAGGTCTTTGCCAGCCGGAATCTTGCTGTAGCTCATTGGGCGGTGCCCCCGTTAGTTGACCAAATGACTTGGTCGGATTGACCAAAAAGTGGCGGCGATTATAGGCATATTCGGCCGCTGATGCCACGTTACCAGGGTCGTAGAGACCTTAGTATGACGCCTGATAGACCGGATCTTCGGCCTGAAGTTGCCGCAGCCGGGATAAAGGATCCTGGCGGTAGAACGCCTTGAGCTGTTCATAGACCTTTGGATAGGCCTGGTGCAGCAGGTCCGGGGCGCTGAAGAAGTATTCGCTGGTGACGGCGAAGAACTCGGCGGGGTTTTCGGCGGCGTAGGGATCGATGAGGGTTTCTGCGTCCGGATTCTGGTCCAGTTGGCGGTCGAGGTCGTCGAAGGCCTGTTGCATGGCTTCGGCCCAGTCGCTGACGCGCATGCCGGGGTGCAGCGGTGGCAGGCCGTTGGCGTCGCCGTTGAGCATGTCGAGTTTGTGCGCCAGTTCGTGGATCACCAGGTTGTAGCCGTCCCAACCGCCGCTGGCCATCACGCCGTCCCAGGCCAGGATGATCGGGCCCTGGGGCCAGGCTTCGCCGCTGTGTTCGCCGTCCCATTCGTGCTCGATGCCGCTGGCGTCGCGGTAGCGCTGGGGGCTGAGGAAGTCGTCGGGGTAGAGGACGATTTCGTGGAAGCCCTGGTACCAGTTCAGCTCGCCCAGGTGCATCAGTGGCAGTTGGGCCTGGGCGGCGAGGAGCAGGCGTTGTTCCTGGTGCAGTTCGACGCCGGGCAGGGCGGTGAGGTGTTTGTCATGCAGGAACAGCACGCAGGCTTCCCGCAGCCACTGGTCCTCGGCGGCGCTGATGCCGTCGAGGAAGCTCAGTTGATGGCGCACCCGTTGCCAGGTTTCGTCGGGGACAGGGTGTTTGGCGAGGGTGCGTTGGCGGCGCCAGCTGCTCAGGGACCACATGGGCGATCAGGCTTTCGAAGCGCGTTGGCCCATTTTGCTGCGGACCAGGCTGATGATCATCGGCAGCAGCGACAGCAGGATGATGCCCACCACCAGCAGCGACAGGTTTTGCTTGATGAACGGCACGTTGCCGAAGAAGTAACCGAGGGTCACCAGGCCGCCGACCCAGAGGACGGTGCCGAGGACGCTGAAGCCGAAGAAGCGCAGGTAGTTCATTTTGCCAACGCCGGCGACGAAGGGGGCGAAGGTGCGGATGATCGGCAGGAAGCGCGCCAGGGTCACGGTTTTGCCGCCGTGCTTGTCGTAGAAGTCGTGGGTTTGCTGCAGGTAGTCGCGGCGGAAGATTTTCGAGTTGGGGTTGCTGAACAGTTTTTCACCAGCGGTGCGGCCGATGAGGTAGTTGGTGCTGTCGCCGAGGATGGCCGCGAGCATCAGCAGACCGGCCAGCAGCACGGGGTCCATGGCGCCACCAGCGGCGACGGCGCCGGCGATGAACAGCAGGGAGTCGCCGGGTAGGAACGGCATGACCACCAGGCCGGTTTCACAGAAGATCACCAGGAACAGGATGGCGTAGACCCAGGTTCCGTAGTTGGTCACCAGCAGGTCGAGGTACACATCGAGGTGCAGGATGAGGTCGAGTGGGTTGAAATCCATGCATAACACCTGTGGTGGTGGCCTGGCTCGGCAGGCTTTGGGTCGGGCTTAGAGTATGGCTACAGAGTGTGTAGCTTTTTCTTACAAGCTGGGAAGAGCGGCATTATACGGGGTGGAGGGCGGGGAGCGGGGTGAGTTTGTAGCTAGGGATTTCGGTGGTGTTGTGGTTGGAGGGTAGGGATGTTGATGTGCAGATTTTCTGTGGTGAGGGGATTTATCCCCGTTGGACTGCGCAGCAGTCCCCAAAAGCAGGCAACTCGGTGAGTCTGATACACCGAGTGCTCAGATTTGGGACTGCTGCGCAGTCCAGCGGGGATAAATCCCCTCGCCACAAGGGCTTGGTGTTGTGTCAGGGATTTCGGTGTGGTGAGGGGATAAATCTCCTCATCACAAAGGCATTGCTGTTAGGTCAGATCCCTTCGCTGATCGGCAACACGTAGTTCTTGAACTCGGTGTCTTCCTTGAAGCCGATCGATTCGTAGGTTTTCTGCGCCACTTCGTTGTTGCTGCTGGTGGAGACGCGCATGCGCACGGCGTTGGTTTCCTTGGCCATTTTTTTCGCGGTGCGGATCAGGTTGTCGGCCACCAGTTGGCGGCGGGCGTCTTCGGCGACGTAGATGTCGTTGAGGATCCACACGCGCTTGAGGGACAGTGACGAGAAGCTTGGGTAGAGCTGGCAGAAGCCCAGCAGCTTGTGGTCATCGTCATCGGGCAAGGCCAGGTAGATCACCGATTCCTTGCGGCGCAGGCGCTTTTCGAGGAAGGCTCGGGACGAGTCCGGGTAAGGCAGCGAGCCATAGAATTCCCGGTACTTGACGAACAATGGGGTCAGCAGGTCCAGGTGTTCCAGCGTGGCTTGGATAATCCGCATGGTAGGTCTCGTCTACAAAAGGTCGACAGATACTCTGACAACATCGGTGCTCTTCGGTGCTTTGATGCTGCCTGAAAGCGGATCAAAAACGCAATCGGATATACGGATCAGCTTCGGGGCGGCATCAGTAGGAAGTTACCTTTCATATCGGCAGCGCTTTCCGAATCCAGAGTATGAACCTGGGCTTCGTCCTTCAGATTGACCCCCGAAAGCTGTCGGCGACAGGCTTCGCGCATCAGGTAGATCAGGCGATGCGCCGCCATGCCGTAGCTCAGGCCTTCGAGGCGGACGTTGGAGATGCAGTTGCGATAGGCATCGGTCAGGCCGACCTTGGGGGCGTAGGTGAAATACAGCCCCAGGCTGTCGGGGGAGCTGAGGCCGGGGCGTTCGCCGATCAGGATCACTGACATTTTTGCGCCAAGCCGCTGCGCCACTTCATCGGCCACGGCGACGCGGCCCTGTTCCACCAGGATCACCGGCGACGTCGACCAGCCTTCAGCGCTGATCTGTTCTTCCAGCCGCGCCAGGAACGGTAGGGTATGGCGATGCACCGCCAGTGCCGACAAGCCGTCGGCCACCACGATTGCCAGGTCCACGCCGCCGGGATGGGCCGCTGCGTAGTCCTGCAGGATTTGCGCGGAGGCGTCGTCGAGCCGTCGGCCCAGGTCCGGGCGCTGTAGATAACTGTGTCGGTCGGCCGCGGCGCTGTGGAGCAGCAGGCTTTCACGGCCGCGCTCGGTCAACTGCGCGCGAATGCCCTGGTGATCGAAGGCCAGGTGCACCGCATCGCGGGCCTGGGCGTGGGCGTACTGGAAGTCCAGTTGCGCCTGGGTTGGCAGGCTGGTGCCGGTGCGGCCCAGGGCGATGCGCGCCGGGGTGAGGTTGCGCAGGTTCAGCCAAGGGTTTTGCGGATCGACAGGTTTTTTATCCATGGGCAGTTCACTCATCCCAGATGTGCGAGGGCGTGACGGAACGCCGGTGGCAGGTTGTCGCCGAACCGCACCCGGCCATCGGCCTGGGTGAAGATGCCCATGTTCGCCAGCCAGGTTTCGAATTCCGGCGCCGGTTTCAGGCCCAGGGTCTGGCGGGCGTAGAGGGCGTCGTGGAACGAGGTGGTCTGGTAGTTGAGCATGATGTCGTCGGAGCCGGGGATGCCCATGATGAAGTTGATCCCGGCCACGCCCAGCAGGGTCAGCAGGGTGTCCATGTCGTCCTGGTCGGCTTCGGCGTGGTTGGTGTAGCAGATGTCGCAACCCATCGGCACGCCCAGCAGCTTGCCGCAGAAATGGTCTTCGAGGCCGGCGCGGATGATCTGTTTGCCGTTGTACAGGTATTCCGGGCCGATGAAGCCTACAACCGTGTTTACCAGGAACGGGTTGAAATGCCGTGCCACGGCGTAGGCCCGGGTCTCGCAGGTCTGTTGATCGACGCCGTGGTGGGCGTTGGCCGACAGCGCGCTGCCCTGGCCGGTTTCGAAATACATCAGGTTGTTGCCGAGAGTGCCGCGATTTAGGCTGAGCCCGGCGTCGTAGCCTTCTTTCAACACGTTGAGGTTGATGCCGAAACTGGCGTTGGCCGCTTCGGTGCCGGCGATGGACTGGAACACCAGGTCCAGGGGCACGCCGCGGTTCGCCGCCTCGATGGAGGTGGTGACGTGGGTCAGCACGCAGCCCTGGGTGGGGATGTCGTAGCGCTGGATGATGGCGTCGAGCATTTCCAGCATGGCGCAGATCGAGGCGGTGCTGTCGGTGGCCGGGTTGATGCCGATCATGGCGTCGCCGTTGCCGAAGAGCAGGCCGTCGAGGATGCTCGCGGCGATCCCGGCGGGTTCGTCGGTGGGGTGGTTGGGTTGCAGGCGGGTGGACAGGCGCCCGCGCAGGCCGAGAGTGCCGCGGAACTTGGTCACCACGCGGATTTTCTGCGCCACCAATACCAGGTCTTGCACGCGCATGATTTTCGACACGGCGGCGACCATCTCCGGCGTCAGGCCCGGAGCCAGCGCCCGCAGGCTGTCTTCATCGGCGGCATCGCTGAGCAGCCAGTCGCGAAAACCGCCAACCGTGAGGTGGCTGACGGTGGCGAAGGCTTGTTTATCGTGGGTGTCGACGATCAACCGGGTGACTTCGTCGGTCTCGTATGGAATCAGCATTTCTTGCAGGAAATGGCTGAGGGGCAGGTCGGCCAGCGCCATTTGTGCGGCCACCCGCTCGCCATCGTTGAGCGCCGCGATCTCGGCCAGGAAATCCCCCGAGCGCGCCGGGCTGGCCTTGGCCATCAGGTCTTTGAGGCTGTCGAAGCGATAGGTCTGGGCGCCGACGGAATGGGCGAATGCGGCCATGGGCGGTGTCCTCCTGATTCTCTAAAAAACTTTAATACACCCCATGACCCTGTGGGAGCGAGCTTGCTCGCGATAGCAGAGTGTCAGCAAAGTATCTGTTAATTGATACACCGCTATCGCGAGCAAGCTCGCTCCCACAGGGGGACGGCATGCACTTTTAAATGGCAGGCACCGGACCCTCGGCCCGGCGCCGGTGCAACTTTCAGATACCTGTGAGCATAGCGTCCGCCGGTGCATCGGAGCGTTGCTTGGCGGTCAGTTGGAAATACAGGTAGCCGACAATCATGAAGCCGAGGAATACCAAGCCAATCACCATGTTGAACCAGGCCATCGCCACCAGGCACACCACCGCCAGGAACAACGCAATGCCCGGTACGATCGGGTAGCCCGGCGCGCGGAAGGTGCGTTCCAGGTGCGGTTCGGTCTTACGCAATTTAAACAGGCTGAGCATGCTGATGATGTACATCACGATGGCGCCGAACACTGACATGGTGATCATTGCCGCCGTCAGGCTCATGCCTTGCAGGTTGACCAGGCCATCGCTGTAGATCGCCGCGATGCCGATGACGCCGCCGGCCAGGATCGCCCGGTGCGGGGTCTGGAAGCGCGACAGTTTCGCCAGGCCGCGGGGCAGGTAGCCGGCCCGGGCCAGGGCGAAGAACTGCCGCGAGTAGCCGAGGATGATCCCGTGGAAACTCGCCACCAGGCCGAACAGGCCGATCCACACCAGCATGTGCATCCACGTTGAATTGTTGCCGACCACCGCCTTCATGGCCTGGGGCAGCGGGTCGTTGATGTTCGACAGGGTGCGCCAGTCGCCCACGCCGCCGGCCATGACCATCACGCCAATGGCCAGGAACACCAGGGTCAGAATGCCGCTGACATAAGCGCGGGGAATCGTGCGTTTCGGGTCCTTGGCTTCTTCGGCGGCCATGGCCGCGCCTTCGATGGCGAGGAAGAACCAGATGGCGAAGGGGATCGCCGCGAAAATGCCCGGGATCGAGGCGAGGCTGAATTCATTGGCGCCGGCCCAGCCGTTGAGCGCGAAGTTACTGAAGCTGAAGCCCGGCGCGACCACGCCCATGAACACCAGCAATTCGGCGACCGCCAGCACGGTGACCACCAGCTCGAACGCGGCGGCGATGCTGACGCCGAGGATGTTCAGGGTCATGAACACGATGTACGCGCCAACCGCCGCGAGCTTGGGGTCCAGCTCCGGGAATTGCACGTTGAGGTAGGCACCGATGGCCATGGCGATGGCCGGGGGCGCAAAGACGAATTCGATCAGGGTGGCAATGCCGGCGATCAGCCCACCTTTCTCGCCAAAGGCCCGTCGGCTGTAGGCAAAAGGCCCGCCGGCGTGGGGAATCGCGGTAGTCAATTCGGTGAAACTGAAGATGAAACAGGTGTACATCAACGCCACCATGAGGGCGGTGACGAGAAAGCCCAGGGTCCCGGCGGTGCCCCAGCCGTAGCTCCAGCCGAAGTACTCGCCGGAAATCACCAGGCCGACGGCGATGCCCCATAAATGCAGGGTGCCGAGTGTGGGTTTGAGTTGGGTGGTAGAAGTCATAAGTCCTCTCTGTCTTTTTTATTGTTTGATCTATTGGACTTTCGGGATTGCTGTGGAGCGGGCACGCAAGGCTCATGCCAGAGCGGTGGGACGGTGTTTTGATGTTGTCAGTGAGGGCGCCATCGCGAGCAAGCTCGCTCCCACAGTGGATCTGTTGCCAACCCTGGAAAAAGAGTTATCCACAGATCCCTGTGGGAGCGAGCTTGCTCGCGATAGCTATCTAAGGGGCAAAGCAGGAGAACCTGCCTCGCCCCAAGGGCTTAGAAGAACCCCAACGGATTGATGTCGTAGCTCACCAGCAGGTTCTTGGTCTGCTGGTAGTGGTCGAGCATCATCTTGTGGGTTTCACGACCCACACCGGACTTCTTGTAGCCACCGAACGCGGCATGCGCCGGGTACAGGTGGTAGCAGTTGGTCCAGACGCGACCGGCCTTGATCGCCCGGCCCATGCGGTAGGCGCGGTTGATGTCGCGGGTCCACAAGCCGGCGCCGAGGCCGAACTCGGTGTCGTTGGCGATCGCCAGCGCTTCGGCTTCGTCCTTGAAGGTGGTGATGCTCACCACTGGGCCGAAGATTTCTTCCTGGAACACGCGCATTTTGTTGGTGCCCTTGAGCAGGGTCGGCTGGATGTAATACCCGGTCGCCAGGTTGCCTTCGAGTTTTTCCACCTTACCGCCGGTCAGCAGCTCGGCGCCTTCGCCCTTGGCGATTTCCAGGTACGAAAGAATCTTGTCGAATTGCTGCTCGGACGCCTGGGCGCCCACCATGGTGTCGGTGTCCAGCGGGTCGCCGCGTTTGATCTGCAGGACTTTCTTCATCACCACTTGCATGAATTCGTCGTAGATCGATTCCTGTACCAGGGCACGGGATGGGCAGGTGCAGACTTCGCCCTGGTTGAAGAACGCCAGCACCAGGCCTTCGGCCGCCTTCTCGATGAAGCTCGGTTCGGCCTGCATGATGTCTTCGAAGAAGATGTTCGGCGACTTGCCGCCCAGTTCCACGGTGGACGGGATGATGTTCTCGGCGGCGCATTTCATGATGTGCGAGCCCACCGGGGTGGAGCCGGTGAAGGCGATTTTGGCGATGCGCTTGCTGGTGGCGAGGGCTTCACCGGCTTCTTTGCCGAAGCCTTGCACCACGTTCAATACGCCAGGTGGCAGCAGGTCGCCGATCAGCTCCATGAGCACGCAGATGCCCAGCGGGGTTTGCTCGGCCGGCTTGAGCACCACGCAGTTACCGGCGGCCAGGGCCGGGGCGAGTTTCCAGGCGGCCATCAGCAGCGGGAAGTTCCACGGGATGATCTGCCCGACCACGCCCAGCGGTTCATGGATGTGGTAGGCCACGGTGTTGCCATCGATCTCGGCGGCCGCGCCTTCCTGGGCCCGCAGGCAACCGGCGAAGTAGCGGAAGTGGTCGGCGGCCAGGGGGATGTCGGCGTTGAGGGTTTCGCGCACGGCCTTGCCGTTGTCCCAGGACTCGGTGATCGCCAGCACTTCGAGGTTTTGCTCGATGCGGTCGGCGATTTTCAGCAGGACCAGCGAACGGGCCTGGGCGGAGGTGGCGCCCCAGGCATCGGCAGCGGCGTGGGCGGCGTCCAGGGCTTTTTCGATGTCTTCGGCCGTGGAGCGCGGGAACTCGGCAATGGGCTGGCCATTGACCGGGGAAGTATTGGTGAAGTACTGACCTTTGACAGGCGCGACGAACTCGCCGCCGATGTAGTTACCGTATTTGCTCTTGAACGAAACGATAGCGCCTTCAGTACCGGGGTGAGCGTAACGCATGATGAGTTCTCCTTGGCTTTTGTGCTTATAAGGGAGCCGCGCAAAAAACGAGCGCTGGTATCTAAGCCTAGAGCAAAGGTTGGGCCATTGCCTTGCAGGGCCCGTAAATCAAGACTTTAGGAGGAGTTGCTCGGACAAACGGATGGGGGGTGTGACGCTTGCGATACAGCGGGTGTGACAGTTTGTGCCAGATACGAGACAGTCTGTGACCGACAGGTCGCGCCAGCATTGCAAAGGCGGTTGGGCTGGAGGATGCTGGGGTATTAGCCAGTTGGCTTGCCGAACACCGTTGTGGCGAGGGGATTTAATCTATGGTGAGGGGATTTACCTGTGGCGAGGGGATTTATCCCCGCTGGGCTGCGCAGCAGCCCCCTCCAGTCAACTCGATCAACCTGACACTCCGCAGGTTCAGGTTTTGGGGCTGCTTCGCAGCCCAGCGGGGATAAATCCCCTCGCCACAGGTTAAGTGTCAGGCATCGGTTAAGTGTCAGGCATCGGTTAAGTGTCAGGCATCGGTTAGGTGTCAGGCATCGGTTAGGTGTCATACACAGGGTTAGGTGTCCGACCGTTACTCCAACAAGGCCGCAACCTTCGGGGAGAATAATAAGAAATGCACAGCAACCATTTGAGTCGCCATGCCCAGCAAGTCCTGACGGTTACCCAAGGCAAGGCCCATTTGCAGGGCCCTGGCAGCGATCCGTCGATTGCCCGTTCCTGGCTGCGCTGCCTCGAGGACTATCACCTCGATCCGGCCCAGAACCTGGCGCCGACGGTGCTCGAACATGGCCGGGTGCTGGAGAGTCGCGAGCGTTTGCAACAGGTGCTGCACATCGCCGGTACCGAGATGACCAGCCTGCACCAGCAACTCTCCGGCGCCGGCCACGCGGTGCTGCTGACCGACGCCCGCGGCGTGATCCTCAACTGCGTCACCGCCCCCAGTGAACGGAAGATTTTTGAACGGGCCGGCCTCTGGCTCGGCGCCGATTGGAGCGAGGCTTGCGAAGGCACCAACGGCATCGGCACCTGCCTGGTGGAGCGTCAGGCCCTGACCATCCACCAGGAAGAACATTTCCGTGGCCGCCACACCGGCCTGACCTGCTCGGCCAGCCCGGTGTTCGACCCCCAGGGCGAGCTGCTGGCGGTGCTTGACGTGTCCTCGGCCCGGCCGGACGTGTCGCGCCAGAGCCAGTTCCATACCATGGCCCTGGTCAACCTCTCGGCGAAGATGATCGAGAGCTGCTATTTCCTGCGCTGTTTCGACAATCAATGGTTGCTGCGCTTTCACTTGCAGGCCGAATCCGTGGGGCTGTTCAGCGAAGGCTTGCTGGCGTTCGACGGCGAAGGCCGGATCAGCGCCGTCAACCAGAGCGCCCTCAACCTGTTGGGGCATATTCGCGGCAGCTTGCTCGGCCAGCGGGTGGAAGACTTTTTCGATTGTTCGCTGGACGAGTTGCTTGGCCGCGCCAGCCCCCAGGCCAGCGCCAGTTGGCCGTTGCGCACCCGTGATGGCCGGCATTTATTCGCGGTGTTGCGTGGTCAGCCCCGCAGCGTGCCGGTGCCGGTTGCCCCGGCGCTCAAAGTCATCGAACCCGCACGGCTGCCGGGCATCTGCCTCGGGGATGCGGCGTTGCAGGAGCATTTTCGCAAGGCCCTGCGGGTGTTCGAGCGCGATGTTCCGCTGCTGATCCATGGCGAAACCGGCTCCGGCAAGGAGGCGTTCGCCAAGGCCGTGCACCACGCCAGCCAGCGCGCCGGCAAACACTTCGTCGCCCTCAACTGCGCGGCCATCCCGGAAAGCCTGATCGAGAGCGAGCTGTTCGGTTATCGCGGCGGCAGCTTCACCGGAGCGCGAAAGGAGGGCATGCGCGGCAAGCTGCAACAGGCCGACGGCGGCACGCTGTTCCTCGATGAAATCGGCGACATGCCCCTGGCCTTGCAGACTCGTTTGCTGCGAGTGCTGGAAGATCGCCAGGTGGTACCCATCGGCGGCGAACCCGAGGCGGTGAACGTGCGCATCATCAGCGCCACCCATCGGCAGTTGCTCGAGCGGGTGCGGGACGGCAGTTTCCGTGAGGATTTGTACTACCGCCTCAATGGCCTGGAAATCCCCCTCCCGCCTTTGCGCGAGCGCAGTGACAAGTCGCAGTTGCTGGATTTTCTGTTGGCTGAAGAGAGCGGGGGCGAGACGGTGCTCATCGAGGAACCGGCGCGCCAGGCCTTGCTGGGGTTCGATTGGCCGGGCAACGTGCGGCAACTGCGTAACGTGCTGCGGACCCTCGCCGCGCTGTGCGATGGCGGGCGGATCGGCCTGGAAGACTTGCCGGCGATGATCCGCCAGCGCCCGGTGGCGGTGATGGTTGAAACGCCGGCCGAGCGGCCGCTGGACGATGCCGAGCGGCTGGCCTTGATCGACGCACTGGAACGCCAGCGCTGGCACATGACCCACACCGCCGAACAATTGGGGATCAGCCGCAACACCCTCTACCGGAAACTGCGCAAACACGCCATCGCCCGATAAAGCACTGACTGCCTTTGTGGCGAGGGGATTTATCCCCGCTGGGCTGCGCAGCAGCCCTAAAGCAGTGAACTCAATCTTACTGGCACGCCGAGTTACCTGGTTTAGGGGCCGCTGCGCAGCCCAACGGGGATAAATCCCCTCGCCACAAAAGCCGGGTTGTACTTTCAACTGTGGGAGCGAGCTTGCTCCCACAGGGATTTGCAGTGTCCTGATGGCTGCCGTTCGAAACACAAGGTGCGATTTCCCCCTCCCTACGCTAACCTGCGGCCATGTTTTACGAGGTCGACTATGCACATCCATATTCTCGGTATTTGCGGCACTTTCATGGGTTCGATGGCTGTCCTGGCCAAGGAACTGGGCCATCACGTCACCGGGTCCGACGCCAACGTCTACCCGCCGATGAGCACCCAGCTGGAAGCCCAGGGCATTGAGCTGACCCAAGGCTATGACCCGGCGCAGCTGGATCCGGCGCCAGACCTGGTGGTCATCGGCAACGCCATGTCCCGGGGCAATCCGGCGGTGGAGTACGTGCTCAACAAAGGCCTGCCGTACGTGTCCGGGCCGCAGTGGCTGGCCGATCACGTGTTGCAGGGCCGTTGGGTCCTGGCTGTGGCCGGTACCCACGGCAAGACCACCACCAGCAGCATGCTCGCCTGGGTGCTGGAGCACGCGGGCATGAGCCCGGGCTTCTTGATCGGCGGTGTGCCGCAGAATTTCTCGGTGTCGGCGCGCCTGGGCGGCACGCCGTTCTTCGTGATCGAGGCGGACGAATACGACAGTGCGTTTTTCGATAAACGCTCGAAATTCGTCCACTACCGTCCACGCACGGCGATCCTCAATAACCTTGAGTACGATCATGCGGACATCTTCCCCGATCTGCCGGCCATCGAGCGGCAGTTCCATCACTTGGTGCGCACCATCCCCAGCGAAGGCCTGGTCATCCACCCGACCACCGAACCGGCGTTGCAGCGGGTCATCGAGATGGGCTGCTGGACCCCGGTGCAAACCACCGGTGCGGGCGGGCAGTGGCAGGTGAAGTTGCTCAAGGACGATGGTTCGCAGTTCGAAGTAATGTTCGAAGGCGTGTCCCAAGGCGTGGTCGAGTGGGACATGACCGGCCAACATAACGTCGCCAACGCCCTGGCGACCTTGGCGGCGGCCCGCCATGTCGGCGTGGTGCCGTCCATGGGCATTGCCGCGTTGAGCGCGTTCAAGAGCGTGAAGCGGCGGATGGAGAAAGTCGCCGAGGTGCGCGGCATCACCATCTATGACGACTTCGCCCACCACCCGACCGCCATCGCCACCACCCTCGACGGTTTGCGCAAGCGCATCGGTGATGCGCCGCTGATCGCGATCATCGAGCCGCGTTCCAACTCCATGAAGCTTGGCGCCCACCGCGACGGTTTGCCGGAAAGCGTGGTCGATGCCGACCAGGTGATCTGGTACGCGCCGGCCAACCTCGGCTGGGACCTCGGCGCCACTGCCGCGCTGTGCACGGTGCCGTCGATTGTCAGCGATTCCCTGGAAGGCATCATCGAACGCGTGAAGAGCCAGGCCCAGCCCGGCACCCACGTGGTGATCATGAGCAACGGCGGCTTCGGCGGCCTGCACGGCAAACTGGCCGAGGCGCTGCGATGAACACTCTCTTGGAGAGCAATGGCCCGGAACGCATCACCCTGGCGATGACCGGTGCTTCCGGCGCCCAGTACGGCCTGCGCCTGCTCGATTGCCTGGTACGGGAAGACCGCGAGGTACACTTCCTCATTTCCAAGGCCGCGCAACTGGTGATGGCCACCGAGACCGACGTGACCCTGCCGTCCAAGACCCAGATGATGCAGGCCTTCCTCACCGAATACACTGGTGCGGCGGCGGGGCAGATCCGGGTGTATGGCAAGGAAGACTGGATGTCGCCGGTGGCCTCGGGCTCCGGCGCGCCGGCGGCCATGGTGGTGGTGCCGTGTTCCACCGGGACGCTCTCGGCGATTGCCACCGGGGCCTGCAACAACCTGATCGAGCGGGCCGCGGACGTCACGCTCAAGGAGCGCCGTCAGTTGATCCTGGTGCCGCGGGAAGCGCCGTATTCGAGCATTCACCTGGAGCACATGCTCAAGTTGTCGAACATGGGCGTGACCATCCTGCCGGCCTCGCCGGGTTTTTATCACCAGCCACAGACCATCGACGACCTGATCGATTTCGTGGTCGCGCGGATTCTCAACCTGCTGAACATCCCTCAAGACATGTTGCCGCGCTGGGGCGAGCATCATTTGAGCAGCGATGAATAAGCTGCTGATCGTGCTGCTGGCGCTGCAGCTGACCGGCTGCGCCACCGCCCGCACCCTCGACGCCGCCAAGCCTGGGGCGCCGGTGGTGTACGCGGGCACGCGCCTGGATCTTTACGCCCTCAACGGCGGCTGCTGCGCCAAGGACCGCTTTGGCGCCGAGGCCCCGAGCTACCCGGGTATCGACCTGCCGGGCAGTGCGTTGCTCGATACCTTGTTGTTGCCGTTGTCGTTGTTCGCGGCGATAGGGGTGGGGTTTCAGGCGACTGGCGGGTTGTAGCGCCAGCTCTCTGGTTGAGAAGATCTAGCTGCGTTGAGGAGATTCCTGTGGCAAGTGAATCTCCTGTGGCGAGGGGATTTATCCCCGCTGGGCCGCAAAGCGGCCCCTGAGGCAGCTAACTCGATCAGTCTGATACACCGCGTGCTCCATTTTTGGGACTGCTTCGCAGTCCAGCGGGGATAAATCCCCTCGCCACAATCCCCTTACACCCCATGACTATTTACCGAGCTTACGCAACTCATCCGACTCCACCACCCGCACCCCATTCTGCTCTTCCAGCGCCAGGCGCCACATGGCGCGGGCCAGTTGGCAGGCTTCGATGCCGTGGTATTTGCCCGGGATCAGCCTCGACAACGGTCCGGCCAGTTGCTCGGCCAGGCGTGGTTCGACACGGTCGCCCAGCAGCAGGGAAGGCCGGCAGAGGGTCAGTTGCGGCCAGTCCTGGGCCTTGAGCGCGGCTTCCATTTCGCCTTTGACGCGGTTGTAGAAGATCGATGACTTCGGATCAGCCCCCAGGGCGCTGATCGCGATCAGGTGCCGGGCGCCCAATTCCCGGGCGCGCTGGGCAAACGCCACGACCAGGTCCAGGTCCACCGCGCGAAAGGCTTGTTCGGAGCCGGCCTGCTTGAGGGTGGTGCCGAGGCAGCAAAAGGCGATGTCCACCTGGCCACTGAGCCGGGGCAACACCTCGGCCGGCTCTCCGACCGGGTTTTCCAAGTGTGGATGCTCGGCCAGTGGCCGGCGAGTCGGCGCCAGGACCCGGGTGATGGTCGGCTCATTGAGCAGCCGGTCCAGCAGATGCTCCCCGGTGAGGCCGGTAGCACCGGCGAGCAAAACATGCTGAGGCGTCAAGTACATAGTGTTTCCCCCTTGATACGATTCAGCTTAGTTGCTCTTTATGGCCCCGTCGTTCAATGCAGCACTTTGCAATGCTTTTCGCGCTTGTTGTTTGCGCAGCAGCTGCCAGTGGGACAGGACGGTCCTGGGCGCCCACATCTGCGGTTCGGACGCTTCGAAATTGTCCGCCTGCTCCCGTTCGGCCACGGTGGCCTTGGCCCGTTTGAAGGCCTGCTCCAGATCGTCGGTCTGGTTCAGTGCCTGGGCGAACAGGGCATCGCCGAAATAGGTGAAGTTGGCCTCCTCGGAACAGCCGAAGGACACCCGGTCGGCCCGGGACGCGGTCATGATCAGCGTGCGTTCATCCTTGAGCGCCGGGATGAAACCGCCGGAATAGCACGCCGAGATCACCACGATCTTGTCGCGGTTCTTCAGCGGTGCCAGGACCACGGCCAGTTCATCGGCGGGCAGGTCCGCCAACTCCATGCGCGGCTGGTCGAGCACCAGTTCATGCTCGCTGGTGCCGTGGCTGGTCAGGTAGATGAAGATCAGGTCTTCCGGGCCGCTGCGCTCAGCCAGGGTCGCGGCGGCGCGGCGCAGGCTTTCGCGGCTGGCCATGGGGCGGTCGCCGAGGTGATCGCGATGGTTCACCAGGCGAATCTGCCCGAACGCGCCGAAACGGCTGGCGAGCATGTTGGCGACATAGTCGGATTCGCGCAGGAACACGCTTTGCTTGCCATCGCCGCCGAGGGTCAGGCTGTACAACTCCACCGCCGGTGTAGAAGCCGGGATATTGGCCAGGGCATCCTCCAACAGGCGACCCTGGGCCAGCAGGCCGAGTTCGAGCACATCCGGCAGCAGCCGGCCGTCCGCATCGCGCACCCGCTGGCCCTTGGCCCAGGTGCCGCTTTGCACGGTACCGTCGGTCAGCACCAGGGTGCCGCGGCCGTGATAGCTGTCGCTTTCGAACTGGCCGATGTAAAAACTGCCGTCTGGCAGGTTCAGGCGGCCCTGGCCGGTAAAGCGCCAATCGACGAACTGACCGAGGTAATGGCTGCCGTCGGCGCCGATCAGTTCGCCCTTGCCGGTCAGCGCGCCTTCCTTGAACTGGCCGATCCAGACATCGCCGTCGGCGTTTTCGTAGCGACCGCGACCGTTGAGCTGGTTGTTCTTGAAGCCGCCGACATAAACATCGCCATCGGCGCTGTTGAAGGTGCCCTTGCCCTGGAGCTGGCCGTCGACGAAGTGCCCGGTGAACTGGTTGCCGCTGGCATCGAAGCGCTGGCCCTCGCCGTTGGGCTTGCCGTTGACGAACGGGCCCTGGTACTGGCTGCCATCGTCGAGCTCCAGGCGCCCGAGGCCGGAATACTTATCGGCCTTGAACTCGCCGCGGTAGGTCATGCCGTTTTCTTTGAGGGTTCCTTCACCGTCCCGTCGGCCTTGCTTGAAACCGCCGGTGTAGCTGCTGGTCGGGGTGGTCAGGCTGCCCTGGCCATGAAACAGGCCGTTCTGGAACTGGCCGCGATAGACCTCGCCATTGCTGCCGTGCCATTCACCGGTCCCGTGCCACTGGCCCTTGTCGAACTGCCCGGCGTACCAGCTGCCGTTGGGGTAGTCGATGCGCCCCTGGCCTTGCAGCAGGCCGTCCACCAGGTCGCCGCGATAACGTCCGCCGTCGGGCAGGCGTGCATCGGTGGGCAACAGCGATTCGCCATCACCGCAGGCGGTCAGCATTAGGGTCAGAGTGAGGGGAACAAGTAAGCGCATAACGGGATCCAGGTCATCAGGCGACGAGTATGCCGCAGCTAGGCGCGTTAGATACAGCCAAGCGATGCGAAACTGCCTGAGCGGCTTCGCATCGGCGCGCGGTTACACGAAGCAGAGCGACAGGGGCTCGGCGATGTAGGCCGGTTTGTCCGATCCTTCGATTTCCAGCGTGGCGGTGGCCTTGAGCAGCCATTGGCCGGGCTTTTTCTCGGTGACGTCCACCAGGTCGACCTTGAGCCGGACCTTGGAATCAACCTTCACCGGCTGGATGAAACGCACGCTGTCCAGACCGTAGTTGACGACCATTTTCACGCCCTCGGGCAAGATCAGGATGTCTTCCATCAGCTTGGGCATCAGCGACAGCGACAGGAAACCGTGGGCGATGGTGCTGCCGAACGGGGTCTGCGCGGCCTTGACCGGGTCGACGTGGATGAACTGAAAATCGCCAGTGGCTTCGGCGAACAGGTTGATACGGTCCTGATCGATGGTCAGCCAATCGGAACGTCCAAGTTCCTTGCCGACGTAATCCTTGAGCGCTGCAACGGGCACATAGGGCATTGAGACTCTCCTTGGTTGGTCTGTTTTGTCTTTATTGACGGGAATCGGCGTCCCCGGAGAACCACTGTAGATCAACATGACGCGCAGGGAAGGTCACCGACCATGCTTTTTACGAATGCCGACCCATAGCGCCGGCGTGCTTATAATGCGGGCGCATTCAATGGGTAGGTGTTGCAGGGGAGAGAGCGGATGTTGCTACGGGGCCTGACCTGGCTGGTGCTGTTCCAATTGCTGGGCACAGCGATCAATCATTTGTTCTTGCCGGTGCTGCCGGGGCCGATCATTGGCCTGCTGCTGTTGCTGGGCTATCTGATCCTGCGCGGCGAAGTCGGCGAGCCATTGAACCTGGCCGCCGGCAGCCTGCTGCGTTACCTGCCGTTGCTGCTGGTGCCGCCGGCGGTGGGGGTGATGGTGTACGCCCGGGCCATTGCCGCCGATTTCTGGGCCATCGTCGGTGCGCTGTCGTTGTCGCTGGTGCTGTCCATGGCGTTTACCGGCGTGTTGATGCAGCGCCTGGCCCGGCGTCACGCGCCCACGCCGGAGGACGGCCAATGATGCTCGACTGGCAGGGCGCCTGGAGTTCGGTGATTCATCATCCGTTGTTCGGCATCGGCATTACCCTGGGCGCCTATCAGCTGGTGCTGGCGGCGTTCGAAAAAACCCGCTGGGTGTTCCTGCAACCGGTGCTGATGTCGATGGTGCTGTTGATCGGCGTGTTGGTCGGCTGCGGCATCGGCTATGCCGAGTACCGCAAGAGCACCGAGATCCTCAGCATTCTGCTGGGCCCGGCCACGGTCGCCCTGGCGGTGCCGTTGTATTTGAACCTGCGGCGGATCCGGCAATTGTTCTGGCCGATTTTTACTACGCTGGTGATAGGCGGGGTGTTCGCCACCGGCTCTGCGGTGGTGTTGGGCTGGGCGTTTGGCGCCGAGCATATGATTCTGATGACCATGGCGCCCAAGTCGGTGACGTCGCCGATTGCCATGCTGGTGGCCGAGCAGATCGGTGGCGTGGCGGCCATGGCGGCGGTGTTTGTGTTGATTACCGGCGTACTCGGAGCGATCCTCGGTCCGAGCATTTTGAACCGGTTGGGTGTCCATAGCCCGGAGGCCCGGGGGATGGCCCTGGGGCTGACGGCCCATGCGGTGGGCACGTCGGTGGCGTTGCAGGAAAGCGAAGAGTCCGGTGCCTTTGCGGCGCTGGCGATGAGTCTGATGGGCGTGGCCACGGCGGTATTGCTGCCGTTGGTGGTGTCGATGACGGTCTAAGGAACTGTTTATGAGCTTGCCGCTTTTCCCGTTGAACACCGTACTGTTCCCCGGTTGCATCCTCGATTTGCAGATTTTCGAGGCGCGCTACCTCGACATGATCGGTCGCTGCATGAAAAAGGGCGAAGGCTTCGGCGTGGTGTGCATCCTCGATGGCGAGGAAGTCGGCATCGCGCCTGACGGTTACGCGCGGGTCGGTTGCGAGGCGCTGATCACTGATTTCTCCCAGCAGGACAACGGCCTGCTGGGCATTCGCGTGCAAGGCGGGCGCCGCTTTATCGTGCACGGCAGCAGCGTCCAGCCGGACCAGTTGACCGTCGCTGAAGTCGAGTGGCTGGAAGAAGAGCCGGAACAGCCGCTACAAGACGAAGATGCCGACCTGGTGGCGCTGCTCAAGGCCCTGGCCGAGCACCCGATGGTCGAGGCGCTGAACATGGGCGCCGAAGCGACCGGCCAGCAATCGCTGGCCAATCAACTGGCGTATCTGCTGCCGTTCAATGAACTGGACAAGATCGACCTGCTGCAACTCGATGATCCCCAGCAGCGCCTGGATGCGATCCAGGCTTTGCTCGATGAGTTGCAGGGTGAGCTGTTTGCCTGAAGCGCCGTCCCCTATACACCACCCATCCCTGTGGGAGCGAGCTTGCTCGCGATAGCGGTGGGTCAGCTTGCATAAAGAGTGAATGGGCCACCGTCATCGCGAGCAAGCTCGCTCCCACAGGGGGCACCGGTGTCTTCAGATCCTGTTCTCGACAGGTCCGGCCTCAATAGGCATACCGCAACATCGCATGGGGCAAATGCCGCAGGGCGAAGAAGCTGAACACCGCCACCAGCGCCGGCAGAATCAGCCACCAGACTTTCGGCGGCATGGCCGGCAGCGAGGTCTGGCGCTGGCTCAGCCACAGGGCCGCCGCGCAGATGCTGGCGGCGAGCATGGCCCCAGCGACGATGTCACTCGGCCAATGCGCGCCCAGGTACACCCGCGACAGGGCGATGGCCAGCGCCGGCAAGCAGCCCAGCAGCAGCCAGGTCAGGCGCAGGCGGGGCGGTTGACCGCGGCCGGCCAGGACGGCAAGGGTCAGGAACAGCGCGAATGCCCCGGAGGAGTGGCCGCTGGGCATGCTGTAGCTGGTCAGCGGGTCGGTGAGGATTTCCGGGCGCACGCGGGCAAAGAAGTGTTTGCTGCCGGTATTGGCCAGGGAAGTGAGCAGCATCGTGCCGCCGGCAAAGATTGCCTGGCGCCATTGGCGTGCCAACAGCAGCAGGCCGGTCAGCAGGCTGCAGACAATCAACATGTAGCGGAATTCGCCGATCAGCGTAAAGGTCACGGCGATTTCATCCAGCGTCGGGCTGCGATGTTCCTGGACCAGCGCCATCAACCCCTGGTCGAATGCCGTCAGGTAGCGGAACCCGATGAACAGGCCGATCAGGATCACCAGGCCGATGCCGGCGATCAGCGCCGTGGCGTGGCGATGGCGACGCAAGCTGCTGTTGACGCTCAGCCCGATCATCACCGCGATGCTGCCGATGACCACGCCGGCCTGTGGCCAGAACCCTTCGGGCAATGGCAGGCGGAATGCCGCCCCGGTGGCCCAGCCCGGCAACAGGTAGGCCACGGTCCAGCCGGCCGCGGCCAGCACGCTGACGGCGGCAAAGCGCGGGAACGGCATGTCGCACATCCCGGCCACCATCGGCAACATCGGCCGCAGCGGGCCGATGAAACGGCCCACCAGCAAACTGGCGATGCCGTAGCGCTGGAAATAGTTTTCCGCCGCGCTCATCCATTCCGGGTGATGCCGCAGTCCGGGCAGGCGCCGGATGTTCTGGTGGAAATGCCGGCCGAGGAAATAGGACACCAAGTCTCCCAGCAATCCACCGAGCAAGCCCAGCAACAGCGTTTCACCGAGGGACAACGCTCCGCTGCCGGCCAGCACCGCGATGGCAAACAACAGCACGGTGCCCGGCACGATCAGCCCGGCGATGGCCAGGCACTCCACACAGGCGACGATAAACACCGCCACCGCCAGCCATTGCGGGTTGGCGGTCAGCCAGCCGGTGATGCTATCGAGCCATGGGCCCATAAAAACAACTCCATTGAATAGTTATCGGCATGCATTGTTACTGCACTTGGCCCTTTGTGGGAGCGAGCTTGCTCGCGAATGCGGCGTGTCAGCCAGTATCAATGCTGAAAGTTCCGGCCCTTTCGCGGGCAAGCCCGCTCCCACAGGGGATCTGCTGTGAACGAAAGTCCCCGACCACTGAAGATCAAACTGTGGGAGCGGGCTTGCTCGCGAATGCGGCGTGTCAGCCAGTATCAATGCTGAAAGTTCCGGCCCTTTCGCGGGCAAGCCCGCTCCCACAGGGGATCTGCTGTGAACGAGAGTCCCCGACCACTGAAGATCAAACTGTGGGAGCGAGCTTGCTCGCGATTGCGGAGTGTCAGTCAACACCCATTCTGCTGACCCGACGCTATCGCGAGCAAGCTCGCTCCCACAGGGTTGTGCGGTGTGTTCATGAAAGCAAAAAATAATCACGCCCTTCGACCTGCCCCCGTCGCAGCGGGTTACGGGTGCACCACGGTGCATAGGCGGCGTCGACGAAGCGATAGAGCAAGTGTTCGTCCCGGCCCAGGGGAATGCCCAGGCGGGTAGTCTGGATCACGTTGACCGTCGGCACCCCCACGTCTTCCACCAGCAAGCGTTCGGGATCGAAGCGTTTGGCGTCCCAGTCCGGTACTTTCAGGCCCAGGGCCTTGCACAGCAAGGTCTGGCCAGCACAGAGTTTCTGCGATGCGCGCGGGCGGCCCTGGGCGTCGGGGTTGTTCAGCAGCATCTGCGCCAGGCTCGCCGGGCCCGACAGCGTATCGACCCAGGGGTAGGCCGATTTGATCAACACCGCATTGCCAGGCCCCTGGGCGCTGAAGTTCAGCGAATCGCCGCCCCGGGCGTAGTACATATAGATGTGCCCGCCATCCAGAAACAAAGCCTTACGTTTTTCCGTATAGCCCAGCGAGGCGTGGCTGCCTTTTTCGGCGAAGTAATAGGCTTCGGTCTCGATGATCCGCGCGCTGAGCCACAGGTCACCGACCTTGTGGCGAATGACTTTGCCCAGCAGGTCCTGGGCCAGCACTTGGGCATCACGGTCAAAAAAAGCGTGGGGCAGGGCGTTTGGCGGACGAGGTGAATCGGTCATGGCGATAAACAAAGGGAGGCCAAAGGAAGCGCGATGATAGCAATGGAAAGCTTAATCGCCGCTGAACACTGACGATTTCTGCAGGATTTGCTCCTCCGCCGGTCACCACCGTGAGTCCACGCTGTTAGTCGAGGGTTACGACAGCTATAATCTGCCGCTTTCCTCTTTGCCAAGACCACACAGACCATGACTGAGTCCGTTCTTGACTACATGACCCGCCTGGGTCGCGCCGCTCGTGAAGCGTCGCGCATCATCGGCCGTGCCAGCACCGCGCAGAAAAACCGCGCCCTGCAGGCCGCCGCCAATGCGCTGGACGCCGCGCGCGCCGAGTTGTCCGCCGCCAATGAGCTGGACCTGGCCGCGGGTCGGGCCAATGGCCTGGAGCCGGCCATGCTCGAGCGCCTGGCGCTGACCCCGGCACGCATCGACGGCATGATCGTCGGGCTGCGTCAGGTCGCGGCGCTGCCGGACCCGGTCGGGGCGATCCGCGACATGAGTTATCGGCCGTCGGGCATCCAGGTCGGTAAGATGCGCGTGCCTTTGGGCGTGGTCGGGATCATCTACGAATCGCGGCCGAACGTGACCATCGACGCCGCGAGCCTGTGCCTGAAGTCGGGTAACGCGACCATCCTGCGCGGCGGCTCCGAGGCCATTCATTCCAACCGTGCCATTGCCGCCTGCATCCAGCGCGGCCTGGCCGAAGCCGATTTGCCGGCCGCCGTGGTGCAGGTGGTGGAAACCACCGATCGCGCCGCCGTCGGTGCGCTGATCACCATGCCTGAATTCGTCGATGTCATCGTGCCTCGCGGCGGCAAGGGCCTGATCGAACGGGTCAGCCGTGATGCCCGCGTGCCGGTGATCAAACACCTGGACGGCATCTGCCACGTCTACGTCAGCGCCCACGCCGAGCTGCCGAAAGCCCAGCGCATCGCCTTCAACGCCAAGACCTACCGTTATGGCATCTGTGGCGCGATGGAAACCTTGCTGGTGGACCAGGCCGTAGCCCAGGACTTCCTGCCGTCGATGGCCGCCCAGTTCCGCGAAAAAGGCGTCGAGCTGCGCGGTTGCGAGCGCACCCGGGCGATCATCGAGGCGGCGGTCGCCACTGAAGAAGACTGGGACACCGAATACCTGGCGCCGATCCTGTCGATCCGCGTGGTCGACGGGTTGGACCAGGCCATCGAGCACATCAATCGCCACGGCTCGCACCACACCGACGCCATCGTCAGTGAAAACCTGGGTGAAACCCGGCGGTTCGTGGCCGAAGTGGACTCGGCGTCGGTGATGATCAACACCCCGACCTGCTTCGCCGACGGCTTCGAATACGGATTGGGTGCCGAGATCGGCATTTCTACTGATAAGCTGCACGCCCGTGGCCCGGTGGGCCTCGAAGGCCTGACCTGCGAGAAGTACATTGTGGTCGGTGACGGCCAGTTGCGCGGACAGGAGCCGGTCTGACTTGGGCGACCTCGACCCGTCAGCCGCTGTGACGACGACAACCCCGCCCCGGCGCATCGGTATCCTGGGCGGCACGTTCGACCCGGTGCACATCGGCCATTTGCGCGGTGCGCTGGAAGTCGCCGATGCCTTGGCCCTCGATGAGCTACGCTTGACGCCCAGCGCCAGGCCGCCGCACCGGGACACGCCGCAGGTGTCGGCGCAGGACCGTCTGGCGATGGTCGAGTGCGCGGTGGCCGGTGTGGCGCCGTTGGTGGTGGACGCCCGCGAATTGCAGCGGGACAAACCGTCCTACACCATCGATACCCTGGAGCTGATGCGTGCCGAGCTGGCCGCTGATGCCCAGGTTTTTCTGCTTCTGGGCTGGGACGCATTTTGCGGCCTGCCCACTTGGCATCGCTGGGAAGAGTTGCTCCAGCATTGCCACATCCTGGTGCTGCAACGCCCGGATGCCGACAGCGAGCCGCCGGATGCCTTGCGCAACCTGCTGGCGGCCCGCTCGGTGAGCGACCCGCTGGCCCTGAAAGGGCCGAGCGGACAGATTGCATTCGTCTGGCAGACGCCGCTCGCGGTATCCGCCACCCAGATCCGTCAACTGCTGGCCAGCGGTAAGTCGGTACGTTTCCTGGTGCCCGACGCGGTCCTGGCCTACATCGATGCGCACGGGCTGTACCGTGCGTCGAACTGAAAAAGGCGCGCTTCAAGGCACGTGAATGCGTGTAGCGAAGCGCCCGAACATACGAGCAAAACGAGTTTTATATGACTGACAAAGACGTAAGCAAAGTAAAGCGCAAAGGCACGTTCAAAAGCGCCCCGCTGCCTGTAGAGGCGCATACCGGCGTGGTCCTGGCGGGCGAAGAGCTGGTCAAGGTCGCCGTGGCCGCCCTGGAAGACGTCAAGGCCCAGGACATCCAGGTGATCGACGTTCGTGAAAAGCAGAGCATCACGGACTACATGATCATCGCCACCGGTACCTCCAACCGCCAGATCGGCGCGATGCTGGACAAGGTCCGCGAAGCGGTGAAGGCCCAGGGCGTCAAGCCGCTGGGTGAAGAAGGCAAGGGCGACAGCGACTGGGTCCTGCTGGATATGGACGATGTCATCGTGCACATGATGACCGCCTCGGCGCGCCAGTTCTATGACCTGGAACGCCTGTGGGCCGGTGCCGAGCAGAGCCGTTCGGCTAGCGCCGCGCACCACAGCCCGGAAAACAGCCATGAGCACTTCACCAAGCTCAACAAAGACCAGCAATAAGGGACCGCTGTGCGACTGCGCCTGATCGCCGTCGGTTCTCGCATGCCCAAGTGGGTGGAAGAAGGCTGGCATGAATATGCCAAGCGTCTTCCTTCCGAACTGGCCCTGGAACTGGTGGAAATTCCGCTCAACACCCGTGGCAAGAACGCCGACGTGGCGCGCTTTATCCGCCAGGAAGGCGAAGCCATGCTGGCCAAGGTCGGGCCGAACGAGCGGATCGTCACCCTCGAAGTCCACGGCAAGCCCTGGAGCACCGAGCAACTGGCGGTCGAGCTCGATCGCTGGCGGCTGGATGCGCGCACGGTCAATTTCATGGTTGGTGGCCCGGAAGGGCTGGCGCCGGAAGTCTGTGCCCGGGCCGATCAACGTTGGTCGTTGTCGCCGTTGACGTTGCCGCACCCGTTGGTGCGGATTCTGATCGGCGAACAGTTGTATCGTGCCTGGACAGTCCTGTCCGGGCACCCTTACCACAAGTAACCCTGCCCTCATGCCTCAGCCGATCCGCATCAAGGACCACGAAAAAGACGCCCGCCTGGTGCGGGGCCGCGTCGTGTTCGGTGCCATTACGGTGGTGACGCTGATCTGCGTGCTGATCGCGCGGCTGTATTTCCTCCAGGTGATTCAATACGAGTACCACTCGACCCTGTCGGAAAACAACCGCGTGCATGTGCAGCCGATTCCGCCGACCCGTGGGCTGATTTTCGACCGCAATGGCGTGGTGGTGGCGGATAACCGGCCCAGCTTCAGCCTGAGCATGACCCGCGAGCGCTCCGGCGATTGGCAGCATGTGCTCGACGTGATCGTCGAAGTGCTGCAGCTGACGCCCGAGGACCGGGCGATTTTCGAGAAGCGCATGCGCCAGGGGCGGCGCCCGTTCGAGCCGGTGCCGATCCTGTTCGAGCTGACCGAAGAGCAGATCGCCCTGATCGCCGTGAACCAGTTCCGTCTGCCCGGCGTCGAGGTGGTGGCGCAGTTGGTGCGGCATTATCCCCAGGGGCCGCACTTTGCCCACTCGGTCGGCTATATGGGGCGGATCAACGAGAAAGAGCTCAAGACCCTCGATCCGGTCAATTACAGCGGCACTCACCACATAGGCAAGACCGGCATCGAGCGCTTCTACGAGCCTGAGCTGCATGGCCAGGTGGGTTACGAAGAGGTCGAGACCAACGCTCGCGGCCGCGTATTGCGGGTGCTCAAGCGCACCGACCCGATCCCCGGCAAGGACATCGTCCTGAGCCTGGACATCAAGCTGCAGGAAGCCGCCGAAGCGGCGCTGGGCGGGCGTCGTGGCGCCGTAGTGGCGCTGGATCCGAACACCGGCGAGGTCCTGGCCATGGTCAGCCAGCCGAGTTTCGACCCGAACCTGTTCGTCACCGGGATCAGCTTCAAGGCCTATTCCGAGTTGCGCGATTCCATCGACCGGCCCTTGTTCAACCGCGTGTTGCGCGGCCTGTATCCGCCGGGCTCGACCATCAAGCCCGCCGTGGCGATTGCCGGGCTGGACTCTGGCGTAGTGAACGCCTCGAGCCGGGTCTACGACCCCGGCTATTACCAACTGCCGAACTACGATCACAAGTACCGCAACTGGAACCGCACCGGCGACGGTTACGTGGACCTGGAAACGGCGATCATGCGCTCCAACGACACCTACTTCTATGACCTGGCCCATAAGCTGGGGATCGATCGGCTGTCGTCCTATATGGGCAAGTTCGGCATCGGCCAGAAAGTCTCCCTGGACATGTTCGAGGAATCCCCTGGCCTGATGCCGTCCCGGGAGTGGAAGCGCGCGACCCGTCGCCAGGCCTGGTTCCCCGGCGAAACCCTGATCCTGGGGATCGGCCAGGGCTACATGCAGGCAACCCCGCTGCAACTGGCCCAGGCCACGGCCCTGGTGGCGAGCAAGGGCAAGTGGTATCGCCCGCACCTGGCCAAGACCATCGAAGGCCAGAAGCCGGTGGACCCGAACCCGATGCCGGACATCATCCTGCGCAATCCGTCGGACTGGCAAAAGGTCAACAACGGTATGCAGCAGGTGATGCACGGCGCCCGGGGGACCGCGCGCAAGGCGGCCATCGGCGCGCAGTACCGCATTGCCGGCAAGAGCGGTACGGCCCAGGTCGTCGCCATCAAGCAGGGCGAGAAGTACGACCGCTCCAAGGTCCAGGAACGCCACCGCGACCACGCCTTGTTCGTCGGTTTCGCGCCGGCCGACAACCCGAAAATCGTCGTGTCGGTGATGGTCGAGAACGGTGAGTCGGGCTCCGGCGTCGCCGCGCCCGTGGTGCGCCAGATCATGGACGCCTGGCTGCTGGATGAGCACGGCCAGCTCAAGCCTGAATACGCAAGCCCCATCACTGCGGAGGCTACGGCCCGTGAAGAATAATTTCGACCGGATCCTCTCCAGCGAAGACGTGATGCGCCGTCGCGCCACGTTGTTGCAGCGCATGCACATCGATGGCCCGTTGCTGATCCTGTTGTTGACGCTGGCCGCCGGCAGCCTGTTCGTGCTGTATTCGGCCAGCGGCAAGAGCTGGGATCTGCTGGCTAAGCAAGCCACTTCGTTCGGCATCGGCCTGGTGTCGATGATCGTCATTGCCCAGCTCGAGCCGCGGTTCATGGCGCGCTGGGTGCCGGTGGCCTATGTGGTGGGCGTGAGCCTGCTGGTGGTGGTGGACGTGATGGGCCACAACGCCATGGGCGCCACGCGCTGGATCAACATCCCCGGGGTGATCCGCTTCCAGCCTTCGGAATTCCTCAAGATCATCATGCCGGCGACCATTGCCTGGTACCTGTCCAAGCGTTCCTTGCCGCCGCAGCTCAAGCACGTGTGCATCAGCCTGTTGTTGATCGGCATCCCGTTCATCCTGATCGTGCGCCAGCCGGACCTCGGCACCTCGCTGCTGATCCTGGCCGGCGGTGCCTTCGTGCTGTTCATGGGCGGGTTGCGCTGGCGCTGGATTCTCAGCGTGATCGCCGCCGCCGTGCCGGTGTCGGTGGCCATGTGGTACTTCGTGATGCACGACTACCAGAAGCAGCGCGTCCTGACCTTCCTCGACCCGGAGAGCGATCCGTTGGGCACCGGCTGGAACATCATCCAGTCCAAGGCGGCCATCGGTTCCGGCGGGGTGTTCGGCAAGGGCTGGCTGATGGGCACCCAGTCGCACCTGGACTTCCTGCCGGAAAGCCACACCGACTTCATCATCGCGGTGATGGGCGAGGAGTTCGGCCTGGTGGGTATTTGTGTGTTGCTGTTGATCTACCTGCTGCTGATCGGTCGCGGGCTGGTGATTACGGCCCAGGCCCAGACATTGTTCGGCAAGTTGCTCGCGGGCAGCCTGACCATGACGTTTTTTGTTTATGTTTTCGTCAACATCGGTATGGTCAGTGGCCTGTTACCGGTTGTGGGGGTGCCGTTGCCATTCATTAGCTACGGAGGAACTTCGCTGGTGACGCTACTGTCAGCGTTTGGGGTCTTGATGTCGATCCATACCCATCGTAAGTGGATCGCGCAGGTTTGAATAAGGTGAAGAGTTTAATGCAAGCAATGCGTGGCTGGTCAACGCGGTACGTGCCGTGGATTGGCCTGGTCGGCTTCCTGGGCGGTGCGCCGCAAGCCTTGGCCGGCGACTACGAAGGCTCGCCCCAAGTGGCCGAATTCGTCGGTGAAATGACCCGCGACTACGGTTTTGCCGGTGAACAGCTGATGGGGGTGTTCCGCGAGGCCGAACGCAAGCAGTCGATCCTCGACGCGATCTCCCGGCCCGCCGAGCGGGTCAAGCAGTGGAGCGAGTACCGGCCGATGTTCATCACCGAGGCCCGCGTTGCCCGGGGCGTGGACTTCTGGCGCCAGCACGAGGCCGCGCTGGCCCGTGCCGAGCAGGAATACGGCGTGCCGGCCCAGGTCATCGTGTCGATCATTGGCGTCGAGACCTTTTTTGGCCGCAACACCGGGAATTTCCGGGTGATCGACGCGCTGTCGACCCTGGGCTTCGATTTCCCGCCACGTGCCGAGTTCTTCCGCAAGGAGCTGCGTGAATTCCTGCTGCTGGCCCGCGAAGAACAGGTCGATCCGCTGACCCTCAAGGGCTCCTACGCCGGGGCCATGGGCCTGCCCCAGTTCATGCCCAGCAGTTTCCGCGCCTACGCGGTGGACTTCGACGGCGACGGCCACATTAATATCTGGACCAACCCGACCGATGCCATCGGCAGTGTTGCCAGCTACTTCAAACGCCACGGCTGGGAGGCCGGGCAGCCGGTGGTCAGCCGCGCCGACGTGCGTGGCGACCGTGTGGACGAGGGCCTGACCGAGGGCCTGGAGCCGACGAAAACCGTCGGGGAGTTGCGGGCGTTGGGCTGGTCGAGTCATGATGCGCTGCGTGATGACATGCCGGTCACCGCGATCCGCCTGGAAGGCGAGCAGGGCCCCGAGTATTGGATGGGCCTGAAGAATTTCTACGCGATTACGCGTTATAACCGCAGCGTGATGTACGCCATGGCCGTACATCAACTGTCTGAAGAGCTGGTCAAAGCACGGGGCGTCAAATAATGCGGGCATTGCCTACCTATCAACCCCTGAAGCTCGTGGCATTGGCCGCGTTGTCGCTGTTGGTCGTCAGTTGTTCGACCAGCCGCGCGCCGGCCCAGAAAAACCCCACCGCCGTACGCGCCACGCCGGGCCTGGACATCAACCGGGCCCACAAGGACGGCGCGCCGTGGTGGGACGTGGACGTCTCGCGCATTCCCGACGCGACGCCGACCCTGCACACCGGTCCCTACAAGGCCAACCCGTACACGGTGCTGGGCAAGACCTATTTCCCGCTGTCCGAGTCCAAGCGCTACGTCGCTTCGGGCACGGCGTCCTGGTATGGCACCAAGTTCCACGGCCAGAACACCGCCAATGGCGAGGTGTATGACCTGTATGGCATGAGCGCGGCCCACAAGACCTTGCCGCTGCCCAGCTACGTGCGGGTGACCAACCTGGACAACAACAAGAGCGTGATCCTGCGGGTCAACGACCGTGGGCCGTTCTACTCCGACCGTATCATCGACCTGTCGTATGCGGCGGCGAAAAAACTCGGTTACGCTGAAATCGGCACCGCGCGGGTCAAGGTCGAAGGCATCGACCCGCAGGAATGGTGGGCCCAACGTGGCCGTCCGGCGCCTTTGATGCTCAACGAGCCGAAAGTGGCGCAAAATGCCGCGCCAACCGTGACGGCGTCCACCGGTACGGTCGAGCAATGGACGCCACCGCCGCAGCAACACGCCGCAGCCGTGGTGCCTATGCAGTTGGACGCAAAAAAAAACGCTTCTGCAACAGCGTCTGGCCAGTATCTGCAAGTGGGCGCGTTCGCCAACCCGGACGCTGCCGAGCTGCTGAGGTCGAAGCTCAGCTCGATGGTGAGCGCCCCGGTGTTCATCAGCTCGATCGTGCGCAACCAGCAGACACTGCATCGGGTGCGCCTGGGGCCGATCGGTTCTCCGGGTGAAGTCCAGCAAGTGCAGAACAGTGTGCGCCTGGCCAATCTCGGTTCGCCGAGCCTGGTCACCGCTGAGTAATTGAATGAGGCCCGCTTGCGGTTGGAGCGGGTCAAGTTGTTGGCTCCATGAACAATAAAAAGCCCGGCAAGGGCAGTGAGTGAGCAACTTAAATACGCGGCAGCTCGTTAGAAAGCTGCCTGTTTCAGTTTTGCCTTCGGGCAGTTCCATTAGCGATTTCGAGAGACGGATGAACATCACCACCTTTGCCAAACGCCTTTGCCTGCTAGTCCCGCTGCTTCTCTCACCGGCCGCGTTCGCGGTCGAGATGATGCCGGCTCCCCCTCAACTGGCTGCCAAATCCTTTGTACTCATGGATGCCAGCAGCGGCGAGGTGCTGGTGGAGAACAACGGTGACCAGCGCCTGCCACCGGCCAGCCTGACCAAGCTGATGACCGCCTACATCGCGACCCTGGAAATCCGTCGCGGCCAGATCGGTGAAAACGATCCGGTGACCGTCAGCGAAAACGCCTGGCGTACCGGCGGTTCGCGGATGTTCATCAAGGTCGGTTCGCAAGTGACCGTCAGCGACCTGCTGCACGGCATCATCATCCAGTCCGGCAACGACGCCAGCGTCGCCCTGGCCGAGCACATTGCCGGCAGCGAAGATGCGTTCGCCGACATGATGAACAAAACCGTCGCCGACCTGGGCATGACCAACAGCCACTTCATGAACCCTACCGGCCTGCCGAACCCCGAGCATTACTCGTCGGCTCACGACATGGCGGTCCTGGCGCGGGCAATCATCCACGAAGACCCGGCTCACTACGCCATCTACTCCCAGAAAGAGTTCTTCTGGAACGGCATCAAGCAGCCTAACCGCAACCTGCTGCTGTGGCGCGACAAGACCGTCGATGGCCTGAAGACCGGTCATACCGACGAAGCCGGCTATTGCATGGTGTCTTCGGCTGTTCGTGACGGCATGCGCCTGATCGCGGTCGTCTTCGGCACCAGCAGCGAAGTGGCCCGTGCCGCCGAGACCCAGAAGTTGCTGACCTACGGTTTCCGCTTCTTCGAAACCCAGACCTTCTACCAGAAGGGCACCGAACTGGCCCAGGCCCAGGTCTGGAAAGGCACCACCAACCAGGTGAAAGCCGGCTTGGCCCAGGACCTGACCATGACCCTGCCCAAAGGCCAGCTCAAGAAGCTCGCTGCCAGCATGACCATGAACCCGCAACTGACCGCCCCCATCGCCAAGGGCGATGTGATCGGTAAAGTCGAAGTCAAATTGGACGACAAAGTGGTGCACAGCGCTGACCTGATCGCTCTGGACGTGGTCGAGGAAGGTGGTATCTTCCGCCGCATGTGGGATAGCATCCGTCTATTCTTCTACGGCTTGTTCAACTGATTTAAGTGTTGACCTCCATGGCCCCGTTCCTATTCGGTGCGGGGCCATGTTCGTTACCACGGCTTACGAGGCCGTTACGCCATGACAGACTCCGAAGTAAAGGCGCCAAAAATCGAATTCCCCTGCGCGGATTATCCGATCAAGGTAATCGGCGACACGGGTGTGGGTTTCAAGGATCGGATCATCGAGATCCTTGAAAAACATGCCACCGTTGATCACAGGACCCTGGCCGAACGCCAGAGTACCAACGGCAAGTACACCACCATCCAGTTGCACATTATCGCCACTGGCCAGGAACAGCTGTACGACATCAACAGCGAGTTGCGCGCGACCGGTTTCGTGCACATGGTGCTGTGATGCCGGGCACGCTGGGCTTTCGCGAGCTGGGTCGGATGGCTTACGAGCCGGTCTGGCATGCCATGCAACGCTTCACGAACGATCGTGGGAACACTGCCGACGATGAAGTCTGGCTGGTGGAACACCCTCCGGTGTTCACCCAGGGCCAGGCCGGCAAGGCCGAGCACCTGTTGCTGCCGGGGGATATTCCGGTGGTGAAGGTCGACCGGGGCGGGCAGGTGACCTACCATGGCCCTGGCCAACTGGTCGCCTACCTGTTGCTGGACGTGCGCAAGCTGGGATTTGGCGTACGTGAGCTGGTCACGCGCATGGAAACCTGCCTGATCGAGCTGCTGGCCAGCTATGGCGTGACCGCGGCGGCCAAGCCGGATGCGCCGGGTGTCTACGTCGACGGGGCGAAAATCGCTTCCCTGGGGCTGCGGATCCGCCACGGCTGTTCGTTTCACGGCCTGGCGTTGAACGTGGACATGGACCTTTCGCCGTTTCGACGGATTAATCCCTGTGGTTACGCGGGGCTGGCAATGACCCAGCTGCGCGATCACACAGGATCGATTGAATTTGCCGAGGTAAGTGCCCGGCTGCGCGCGCAGCTCGTCAAACACCTCGACTATGCTGAGCAGACGACCCTTACGGGCGGAATCGACTGATATGACTACTGATGCAGTGCAAACCATGATCCCGACGCTGGATGTTACCGAGCGTCCGGCCCCGCGTGCCAAGGTAGAGGCCGGCGTCAAGCTGCGCGGCGCCGAAAAGGTTGCACGCATCCCGGTGAAGATCATTCCGACCACCGAATTGCCGAAGAAACCCGACTGGATTCGCGTCCGTATCCCGGTGTCTCCGGAAGTCGACCGTATCAAGGCCCTGCTGCGCAAGCACAAGCTGCACAGCGTCTGCGAAGAAGCCTCCTGCCCGAACCTGGGCGAGTGCTTCTCCGGCGGCACCGCCACATTCATGATCATGGGCGACATCTGCACCCGTCGTTGCCCGTTCTGTGACGTCGGCCACGGTCGACCGAAGCCATTGGACGTGAACGAGCCAGAAAGCCTGGCCATCGCCATCGCCGACCTGAAGCTCAAGTACGTGGTCATCACCTCGGTGGACCGCGACGACCTGCGCGACGGCGGTGCCCAGCACTTTGCCGACTGCATCCGCGAGATCCGCAAGCTGTCGCCGAACGTACAGTTGGAAACCCTGGTGCCCGATTACCGTGGCCGCATGGACATCGCCCTGGAAATCACCGCTGCCGAGCCACCGGATGTGTTCAACCACAACCTGGAAACCGTGCCGCGCCTGTACAAGGCTGCGCGTCCGGGTTCGGATTACCAGTGGTCGTTGACTCTGCTGCAGCGTTTCAAGCAGATGATGCCGCACATTCCGACCAAGTCCGGCTTGATGCTGGGCCTGGGTGAGACGGATGAGGAAGTCATCGAGGTCATGAAGCGCATGCGTGAGCATGACATTGATATGTTGACCCTGGGTCAGTACTTGCAGCCTTCGCGTAGTCACTTGCCGGTGCAGCGTTTTGTGCATCCGGATACCTTTGCCTGGTTTGCTGAGGAAGGGTACAAGATGGGATTCAAGAACGTGGCTTCTGGGCCGTTGGTGCGCTCTTCGTATCATGCGGATGAGCAGGCTAAGTTGGTCAAGGCTGAGCTGCTGGGTTCTTGATTTAGCTGGTTTGTGGGGGGGTGTATATCCGTTTCTTAGGTAACGGCTACTTACGGTTCCGCTCTTACAGCGGGTCACTTTTGAAAAGCGCAAAAGTAACCAAAACGCTCTTGCCCCACCACTCGGCACCTCGCTTAGGCTCGGTGTGCCCGAACGCAGGCATTGCTCCGTGGGCCCGCCGCGAAGGGCCATCCATGGCCCAGCGCGGCTACCTCGGCATTCATGCCGAGGTCCCCACTGCGCAATACCTGCGTTCGGCCATCGTGGTTAACGGGGCGCCCCAGATCAAAAGCCACGCGAGGCGGCCTTATAGCCGGCCTGGCTTAGAGTGAACGCGTTCCTCCTGTGGGAGCGGGCTTGCTCGCGAAAGCGGAGGATCAGTTTGTGGTGATGTTGGCTGTGCTGACGTCATCGCGAGCAAGCTCGCTCCCACAGGTTTTTGTGTTGTGTGCAGATGCTGTGATCACCCGCTCCCACAGGTTTTTGCACCTGCCCAGATATTGTGAACAATACCGCCAAGCCCTGTGGGAGCGAGCTTGCTCGCGATGGCGGTGGTTCAGCTACATAGATGCTGGATGTGTCGTGCTCTTGCTTTGCTTTGCTTTGCTTTGCTTTGCTTTGCTTTGCTTTGGATCTTGATCTTGATCTTGGCGCCCCGTTAAACCACGCTGGCCGAACGTAGGCATTGCGCAGTGGGCATCCCGGCATGGATGCCGGGATAGCCGCGCTGGGCCATGGATGGCCCTTCGCGGCGGCCCACGGAGCAATGCCTTCGTTCGGGCATGCCGAGCCTAGGCGAGGCACCGAGTGGTGGGGGGCAAGAGCGTTTTGTTTACTTTTGCGCTTTTCAAAAGTGAGCCGCCGTAAGGGCGGAACCCTAAGTAGCCGTTACACAAGAAACGGATATACACACAAGCCGACAAAGCGGGAAACGCATGGACCTAACCCCACATCACCCCGTTCCAGCTCTCCCGCCCAAGGGCCTGATCGCCGTGATCGCCCCCGCCGGCCCCGCCCCCCTGGACACGGAAAAAGCCATCCAATGGATGCGCGCCCGAGGCCATGAGCTACGCATATTCCCAGGCGTCTACGAAAAAAACGGCTACCTCGCCGGCAGCGACGAAGTACGTCTCAACGACCTGCACACCGCCTTCACCGACCCAGAAGTAACCGCGATCATCTGCCTACGCGGCGGCTACGGCACACCACGCCTACTCGACCGCATCGACTTCGAACTCCTCAAACGCAACCCCAAGCCGTTCGTAGGCTACAGCGACATCACCGCCCTACACCTGGCCATCAGCCGTTACGCAGGCTTCGTCACCTTCCACGGCCCGCTGCTCAACGCCGATCTGCTGGGCGACAAAGAACCCCCAACCGTCACCTCATTTTTCAGCCTGCTGCGTGGACAATTGAAGGCCGGCAGCACGCTGAACCATCCCGCCGAATACCCCTTGACCACCGTCGAACCTGGCATCGCCCACGGACGCCTGCTGGGCGGCAACCTGTCGATGATTGCCGCGACCATGGGCACGCCTTACCAGATCGACGCCGAAGGGGTAATCCTGTTCATCGAAGACATCAACGAGCCGCTGTATCGCATCGACCGACTGCTGACTCAGCTACGGTTGGCCGGCACCTTGGCACAGCTGCGCGGTGTGTTGGTGGGGGATGTGGCCGGGGTGGAGGTCGAAGCGTTGAACCGCTTGCTCAAGCAGACCTTTGAACCGTTGCGCATTCCGGTGTTGTCCGGCTGGCGTAGCGGGCACTGCGATCCGAACCTGACCTTGCCCATGGGGGCGCTGGTGAAGCTGGATGCGGGGGAGAGGGTGTTGGTGTTGGAGCAGGATGTGGTGGTCAGCCGCTAGTCATCCAGCGTCTGCAAGTCAGCCTTCGCGAGCAAGCTCGCTCCCACATTTGATCGGGTTTCCAATGAAGGAACGCGGTCGACTGTGGGAGCGAGCTTGCTCGCGATAACGGCAGTTGCCATAAGGCGAATCAGCGGCTACGCAGCCCTTCCAGCAATTGGTGCGTCGGATACCCATCCGCCGGCCAGCCGAACGACTGTTGGGCGCTGCGGATGGCCTTGCGGGTGTTGGCGCCGATGATGCCGTCCGGGTTGCCGGCGTCGTAGTTGTGCTTGCTGAGCAGTGTCTGCAATTCGATCCGTTCGCTGCGGCTCAGTGGGAGGTCGTCCTTGGGCCATTGGCTGTCGATCAACCCCGCGCCGGCGAAGCGCTCGGACAGCAGGCCGACCGCCAATGCATAGGACGAAGAGTTGTTGTACTTGAGGATGGCGCGGAAGTTGTCTAGCACCAGGAACGCCGGGCCACGATAGCCGGCCGGCAGCAGTAGGGACGCCGACAAGTGTTCGGAACCGGGCGGAACCTGACCGTCGTTGGGCAGGCTGACGCCCAATTGCAGCCATTCGGAGACAGGCTTGCGGATCGTGCCATCGGCGAGAGGGTAATTGAACCCCGCTTTGAGCCGCACTTCGAACCCCCACGGCTGGCCGCGTTGCCAGCCCGAGCTTTGCAGGTAATGCGCCGTCGAGGCCAGGGCGTCGGTGGAGCTGCCCCAGATGTCGCGGCGACCGTCGCCGTCGAAATCCACCGCATGGGTGTTGTAGGTGGTGGGAATGAACTGGGTCTGGCCCATGGCGCCGGCCCACGAACCGAGCATTTTTTCCGGCGTGATATCGCCCTGTTGCAGGATCTGCAGGGCGGCGATCAGTTGCGCATGGGCAAAGCCCGGGCGTCGTCCTTCATAGGCCAGGGTCGCCAGGGAGTTGATCACCGACTTGGTGCCCTGGAACTGACCGAAGTTGCTTTCCATGCCCCACACCGCCACCAGGGCCTGGCGATCGACGCCATAGCGCTGCTCGATGCTTTGCAGGATTTGTGCATGTTGGTCGATCAGGGCCTGGCCCTTGCGGACCCGTAGCGGCGACAACGCACCGTCGAGGTATTCCCACACAGGGCGGGTGAATTCCGGTTGGCTGCGGTCGGCCTTGATCACGCTCATGTCCGGGCTGACGCCGATAAAGGCGCGGTCGAACAGGTCGGCACGGATCCCGGCGGCCAGAGCTTCCTTGCGGAAACCGGCCTGCCATTCGGCGAAGGTCTGGGTCGGCGCAATGACCAGGTCATCACCGGTCGGCACCACAGGTGGCACGACGGCTGGAGCTGTGACGGCAGGGACGGTCTGGAGCGGTTGGGCGTCGGCGGCGGTAGGTTTTTCGGCGCAGGCGACGAGCAGGGCGACGCTGGCGGCAACGATCATCTGGCGAAGTGGCCAGCGACGGGAAAGACAAAAGGGCATGCACGGGTCCAGAAATACAAATCAGGTGCTGACCTTATCATGCGAAAGGGGTGTAGGGCTTGTCCGGGTGTTTCAAGCTGCCACAAAGCAAGAAGCCTCCCAGTTGTCAGACTGGAAGGCTTCGCGGCGGTAGCTGCCTTTGCCCTTGTTGGGTCGTTCCTGACGACTGCGGAACAAGGGTTGGGCGATGATGGATTTGGCCTTGTTGGGGCCATGCTTGGATGGCTTTTTGCTCATGAGGGGATCTCTCGTGGGTGGGTTTTGCGGTGCAAATCATGGGGCAGCGCTGGGGCGTTGTCCATAGGGTAAATGGAGGCGATATTTGTGGGATCAAGCGCGGAAAAGATCGCAGCCTTCGGCTGCTCCTACAATGAAAATGCAAACATCTGTAGGAGCTGCCGAAGGCTGCGATTTTTTACTCTGCTGGCAGAGTCAGCCGCTGGCCGGCCATCAACAGGGACAACCGGCTCAGGCTCATCCATGGCGAGCCGGCGGCCTGGCCCTTGATTTGCGCGTCGATGCGCTGGGCTTCGAGGAGCAATTGCGCCCAGCGCGGTGCCGAGTAGCGTTGCAGGGCCTTGCTCATCAGTGGCTTGCGTTTGTCCCACACCGGCGGCCGAGCCTGGCTGAAGGCTTTGTCCAGCGGCACACCCTGGCTGTATTGCAGCGACAGATTGGCCAGCAGGCGCAACTCCCGGGCCAGGGCCCAGAGGATCACCGGCGGCTCGACGCCTTCGCCCCGCAGGCCTTCGAGCATGCGCAGGGCATGGGCGGCTTCACCGTTGAGGATCGCATCGGTCAGCCCGAAGACATCGAAGCGCGCACTGTCGGCCACGGCGGCCTGCACCGTTTCCACGGTGATCTGCCCGCCCTCGGCCATCAGCTTGAGCTTTTCGATCTCCTGGGCGGCGGCCAGCAGGTTGCCTTCGACCCGGGCGGCGATCAGTTCTACCGCGTCCTGGCTGGCCGAGAGGCCGGCCTGGGACAGGCGCTGGCGGATCCAGCTCGGCAACTGGCTGACGTCCACCGGCCAGATCTGCACGAACTGGGTCTGTTGCCCTTCGACCAGGGCCTTGCCCCATTTGGTTTTCTGCGCACTGCCGTCGAGTTTCGGCAGGCTGATGAGCAGCACCGTGTCTTCGGCCGGCCGCGAGCAATATTCGATCAGGGCGGCAGCGCCTTTGTCCCCGGGTTTACCGGAGGGCAGGCGCAGTTCCAGCAGGCGTTTTTCGGCGAACAACGACATGCTCGCCCCGGCCTGCAGCAGCGTGCCCCAGTCGAAACTGGCGTCGGCGGCGAACACCTGGCGTTCATCGAAGCCTTGTTGGCGGGCGGCAGAGCGGATGGCGTCGGCGGCTTCCTGGCACAGCAGCGGGTCATCGCCGCTGATGATGTAGACCGGCGCGAGGGCGCCTTGCAGGTGTTTGCCGAGTTGGGCGGGGGCCAGTTTCATAAGAGAAGGCGAGCGGGGCGCCGGAGCGCCCCGCAAGGCTTATTGAGCCGGGATTTGCATCGGCGACTGTTGCGGGGTTTCCGCCTCAGCCTTGCGTGCCGCTTCCAGTGCGTCGGCTTCGGCCTTGGCACGGGCGTCGGCGGTCTGTTGCAGCTGTTCCAACTGGGTCGGGCTCAGTTGTTGCAGGCGCAGCATCATGCGCTGGACCAGGTCTCGGCGCATTTCGCCGCGCACTTCGTTCGACTCTTGCTCGGAGCCGGTGATGTTGTTGCCATCGTGCAGGTAGACCTTCTGCACTTGCAGCTTGTCTTCCAGCAACGACAGGTTATTGCGGCCACGGATCTCATAGTTCAGCACGTTGGTCAGTTCGTACTCGGCGGAACGACCGGCGCCGGCATAGCTCAGGCTGCGCTGGCTTTGTTGCTCACTGGTCAATATCAGCTTGTAGGGTGCGCCGGTGTAAATTCTGACCCCGCTATTCTCCAGGGTCTGGCGCAGCATTTTAACGGTTTCGCCGTAAGCGTCCCGCGCGCTGAGGTCCAGCTCCGTGATGGCCAGCGCGGTGGTGCCGGTGCCGCGCAGCTGGAAGCCGCAGGCGCTCAACAGGACCGCCAGGCCCATTACCAGCAGATTACGTTTGATCATCTTGTTGCTCCCCTTGAACCCTATGGGCCGACGGTGCGGCCTCGCAGGTTATATTCGGCGCCAGGCTCAAGCCTCGCGCCCGATCCAATTAGCTTGCGACGATGTTGACCAGTTTGCCGGGCACGACGATCACTTTGCGGATCGTCAGGCCGTCGACGAAGCGCAGCACGTTTTCATTGGCCCGTGCGGCGGCTTCGACTTCTTCGCGGCTGGCGCTGGCGGGCATTTCGATCTGGCCGCGCAGTTTGCCGTTGACCTGGATGACCAGGGTCAGGCTGTCCTGCACCAGCGCGCTTTCGTCCACCACTGGCCAGCCAGCGTCAATCACCGGCTCGGCGTGACCCAGTTGATTCCACAGCTCGTGGCTGATATGCGGAGTGATCGGAGCCAGCAGCAGCGTCACGGCTTCCAGGCCTTCGTGAATCAGTGCGCGGTCCTGTTCCGTGGCTTGCGCGGCTTTTTCCAGGACATTCATCAGCGTCATCACCTGGGCGATGGCGGTGTTGAATTTGTGGTTCTGGCCGACGTCATGGCTGGCCTGCTTGATGGCCAGGTGAATCGAGCGGCGAACGGCTTTCTGCTCGTCGTTCAGGCGGCTGATGTCCAGTTTCCCCGGCAGGCCCTGAGTGACGTGGGCCTGAGTCAGGCGCCAGACGCGCTTGAGGAAGCGGTGCGAGCCTTCGACGCCCGAATCGGACCATTCGGCGCTCATGTCCGGTGGCGAGGCGAACATCATGAACAGGCGGCAGGTGTCTGCGCCGAACTGATCGATCATCGACTGTGGGTCGACGCCGTTGTTCTTCGACTTGGCCATCTTCTCGGTGCCGCCGATTTCCACCGGCAGGCCGTCGGCGATCAGCTTGGCACTGATGACCTTGGCTTTACTGTCGCGTTCAAGCTCGACGTCAGCCGGGTTGAACCAGGTGTAGGCACCGTTGGCTTCGCGACGGTAGTAAGTCTCGGCGACCACCATGCCCTGGGTCAGCAGGTTCTTGAACGGCTCGTTGGAGCTCACCAGGCCTTCGTCGCGCATCAGCTTGTGGAAGAAGCGCGCGTAGAGCAGGTGGAGAATGGCGTGTTCGATGCCGCCGATGTATTGATCCACCGGCAACCAGTGGTCGGCCGCGGATTTTTCCACCAGGCCACCTTCGTAGCGCGGCGAGGCATAGCGCGCGTAGTACCACGAGGACTCGACGAAGGTGTCCATGGTGTCGGTTTCACGCTTGGCCGGTGCGCCGCATTTCGGGCAGCTGCACTCATAGAACTCAGGCATGCGCGCCAGGGGCGAACCGGCGCCGTCGGGGACGACGTCTTCCGGCAGGACCACGGGCAGTTGATCTTCCGGGACCGGTACGTCGCCACAGGTGTCGCAGTGCACGATCGGGATCGGGCAGCCCCAGTAGCGCTGGCGACTGATGCCCCAGTCCCGCAGGCGGAACTGGGTGCGGGAGGCGCCGAGGTTCTTCTTGATCAGGGCCACTTCGATGGCATCGAACGCACCGGCGAAATCCAGGCCGTCGAACGCGCCGGAGTTGATCAGCTCGCCATGCTCGCCGTAGGCGTCCTGCCAGGGTGCCGGGGTCTGGTCACCGGCGCTGGTGCGCACGACGGTCTTGACCGGCAGGTTGTACTTGTGGGCGAACTCGAAATCACGCTCGTCGTGGGCCGGAACGGCCATGACAGCGCCGTCGCCGTAATGCATCAGGACGTAGTTGGCGACCCATACCGGCAGTTTTTCGCCGGTGAGCGGGTGTTCGACGAACAGCGAAGTCGGCAGGCCTTTTTTCTCTTGGGTGGCGACGTCGGCTTCGGCGACGCTGCCGCCCTTGCATTCGGCAATGAACGCCTGCAGCTCGGGGTTGTTCCGGGCGGCCAGGGCCGCCAGTGGGTGCTCGGCCGCCACGGCGACATAGGTGGCGCCCATCAGGGTGTCCGGACGGGTGGTGAAGACCTTCAGTGCGCCGGCTTCGCCGATGGAAGCGACGTCGTATGGGAACTGTACTTCCATGCCCCGGGACTTGCCGATCCAGTTGCGCTGCATGGTCTTGACCTGCTCGGGCCAGCCAGTCAGTTCGTCGAGACTCTCCAGCAGTTCATCCGCGTAGGCGGTGATCTTGAAGTAGTACATCGGGATTTCGCGTTTTTCGATCAGTGCGCCGGAACGCCAGCCGCGACCGTCGATCACTTGCTCGTTGGCCAGTACGGTCTGGTCCACCGGGTCCCAGTTCACGGTACCGTTCTTGCGGTAGATCACGCCTTTTTCGAACAGGCGGGTGAACAGCCATTGTTCCCAGCGGTAATAGTCAGGCTTGCAGGTGGTGACTTCGCGGGACCAGTCCACCGCCAGGCCCAGGCTGCGCAGCTGGCTCTTCATGTAGGCGATGTTTTCGTAGGTCCACTTGGCGGGGGCCACGTTGTTCTTCATCGCGGCGTTTTCCGCCGGCATGCCGAAGGCGTCCCAACCCATGGGTTGCAGGACGTTCTTGCCTTGCATGCGCTGGTAGCGGGAGATCACGTCGCCGATGGTGTAGTTGCGCACGTGCCCCATGTGTAGCTTGCCGCTGGGGTAAGGGAACATCGACAGGCAGTAGTAAGTCTCCTTGCCTGGCTGTTCACTGACTTCAAAGGACTTGTGCTCGTCCCAGAACGACTGGGCGGCGGCTTCGATTTCACGGGGCTGGTAGTGTTCGTGCATGGCTACTTTTGTACTGAATGGGGTGGCCCAATCCTCTTCGTTGCCATGCTGGACGCAGAACGACGCCGAATGCGGCGTTTTCGATGCCCAGCCGAGCTGGAAGTGGAGTTACAGGAAGCGCCGTAGCATACATGACCGCGCTCTGCCGAGGGAAACCCTGATTGCGTGCCGAGGCGTTGTCGAGCCATCGTCGACCATCGGCCACAGCCCGCGTTCAGGGCCGTTGGTCGCGGCGTCCTGCCGGTTTGCCCAGCGAAGCTACGCTTCTCAATGGGGAGTGAGTCTTATCTTCAATGAGGTGAGGGATGGTTGAATCACAACGAAAAGTAACGACGCCTGAGTTGTACGAAAAACTGATCGATCGTCTCGGGGCTGCCCTTGACGCTGCTAGAACCGCCGGTCATTTGCGTGATGAACGTCCGGCAGAGCTGGAACTGCGCGGCTTGAGCCCCGCAGAGTTCGAACTGGTCAAGGCTTACCTCGAGCAGGTCGGACATCAACCCCCCGCCAGTGGGGCCCAGGCAGTCAAGCGTCTCGATGTGCCCCGTTCGGCCAAGGTTGTATGGCTCAAGGACCGGGCGCCTGACAAGGATGCTGTAAAAATCCGGTCACTGCAGTTCAAGTAAAGCCGGATTCACGCGTGTCGCTTTTTTTGGTTCAAGGCTGTTTCGAATCTGTTGTCGCTTTGCGTCAACCCACCTAGGCTTCGGGCATCTATGGAGATGCCCGATGCCGTTTCGCTATTTCATCAAACAACTGTTACTGCCGCCCGGCCTTCTTTTGCTGCTGTTGGTGCTCGCCTGGTGGTGGCGCAACTCTCGGCCGCGCCTGGCCCGCCTGTGTTTTTTCGTCGGGCTGGGTGGTTTCTGGCTGATGAGTCTGCCCGTGGTGGTGCAGTGGAGCGCCAAGGCCTTGGAGCGCGAACCGCCGCTGCCCCGCAACGAATGGTCGAGCCTGGCCCAGCGTGCCGACGCTATCGTGGTGCTGGGGTCTGGTCGCGAGCGCGGTGACCTGGCCTGGGGCGCCGACCAGCCCACCGGTATCGGGTTGGAGCGCCAGCGTTACGCGGCGCGACTGGCCAAGGCGTCGGGATTGCCTGTGCTGACGACCGGCGGCTTGCACTACGGCACGCTACCCAGTGAAGCGAAGCTGATGGCCGATTCGATGCTGGACGATTTCGGCGTCACCGTACGTTGGCAGGAAGAACGCAGCCGCACGACCTGGGAAAATGCCCAGATGAGCGCCGAGATCCTGCTGCCGGCGGGTATCAAGCGGGTCGTGGTGGTGACCCAGGCGTGGCACATGCCGCGGGCGGTGATGAGTTTCGAGCGGTCGGGATTTGAAGTGGTGCCAGCGCCGGTGGGCTTCCTGGGACAGGATAATGCGCGACCGCTGGGCGGCTGGATGCCGGAGTTCAAGTCGATCTGGCAGTCCGGGCAGTTGATGAATGAGGCGGTGGGGTTGTTGGGGTATTCGGTGTTTTATCGCTGAGAGTTGTTGCGGCGAGTGGGATTCATCTGTGGAGAGAGGGCTTATTGTGGCGAGGGGATTTATCCCCGTTGGGCTGCGAAGCAGCCCCGAAAACCTGACATAGCGATGTGCCAGACAGTTTGAATGGGGGCGCTTCGCACCCCAGCGGGGATAAATCCCCTCGCCACAGAGCGTTCACACAAAACTTGGGAAGCCAGTCAAACCGTCTTGGCCATCCGGCTCGCCACCAACGCCCAGCCCAGCAGCAACACACACAAGATAAGCAGCGGCCACGACCGCCATTGCAGGTACGGCGTCAGGTCGTGCATCGGCACCACTTCGCCGTACAGGATGCCACGCTCGAATTGCGGGATCTGTGCGGTGATCTGGCCGAAGGGGTTGATCAGGCCGGTGACGCCATTATTGGTGGCGCGGATCATCCAGCGTCCGGCTTCCAGGGCACGCATCTGCGCCATTTGCAGGTGCTGCAACGGGCCGATCGAAGTGCCGAACCAGGTGTCGTTGCTGATGGTCAGCAGCAGGTCGCTACGGGCCGAGAGGCCGGCGGCGAATTCCGGGTAGACCACTTCATAGCAGATGAATGGCGCGATCTGGTAACCCTTGGCTTGCAGCAAAGGCTGGTCGGCCGGGCCCCGGGCGAAGTCCGACATGGGCAGGTCGAAGAACACGATCAGGCCACGCAGGATGTCTTGCAACGGTACGTACTCGCCGAACGGCACGAGTTTCTGCTTCAAGTAGGTGCCGTCACCTTCGCCGGTCACGGTGATGCCGTTGAAGTAGCGCTTTTCATGGCGCACCAGTTGCCGAATCGGCACACCGGTGATCAACGCCGAATGCCGCTCGGCGGCGAAGCTGCCCATCATGTCCAGGTAGCCCTGGGCCGATTCCTTGAGCACCGGGACCGCGGTTTCCGGCCAGATCAGCAGGTCGACGCGTTTGGACGCAAAGCTCATGTCACGGTACAGCGCCAACTGTGCATTGAGCTGGTCCGGGTCCCATTTCATGCTTTGTTCGATGTTGCCCTGGATCGCCGCGACGCTCAGCGGCTCGCCCGAAGGGTTGGTCCAGGCATGTCCCTTGAACGCCAGGCCGGCCACCCATGGGCCGATCAGCAACACCACGCCTGCCGCGATAAAGCCTTTGCGCCCGGTGCGGATCAACCGGGGCGCGTTGTACAGCAGCGCGGCGGTCAGGGCCAAGGTGAAGGAAATCAGCCACATTCCGCCCAACGGCGCGAGGCCGGCCAGCGGGCCGTCGAGCTGGCTGTAGCCGGAATACAGCCACGGGAACCCGGTGAGGAACCAGCCGCGAAAGGCTTCCTGGCCCAGCCACAGCGCAGCGAAGGCCAAGGCATCGGCCAGCGGCGCTTCGTTACGCCGCAGCCAGCGCGCCCACAGCCAGGCGGGCAGGGCGAAGAACCAAGCGATGGCGGCGACGAACAGCAGCATCAACAGCCCGGCGAGCAGCACCGAGGCACCGCCGAAGTTATGAATGCTGACGTAGATCCAACTGGTGCCGGCGCCAAACAGGCCAAAGCCGAAGCACCAGCCACGACCCAGGGCCTGGCGTGGCGAAAGCTCGCGCAAGCCGGCATAGAACAACCCGACCGCCAGCAACGCCAGCGGCCAGATGTCGAACGGCGCCAGGGCCAGGGTGGTGATCGCACCGGCCACCACGGCCAGCAGGTTACCGGGCCAGCCGGGGCGGGTTATCCAGCGCATGTTTGTCCTTAGCGGGTCTCGCAGGGGTTATCGGGCAATGGGAGACAGACGCAGCAGATGAATCCGGCGGCTATCGGCATTCAGGATGCGGAAGCGCCAGGAGCCGATTTCCGTGGTTTCGTTGCGCTTGGGCAGGTGCCCGAAAGCACTCATCACCAGGCCGCCGACGGTGTCGAATTCATCGTCGGAGAATTGGCTGTCGAAGAACTCGTTGAAGTTCTCGATGGGCGTCAGGGCCTTGATCAGGAAGTCGCCGCTGGGCAGTGGCTTGATGTAGCTGTCTTCCTCGACGTCGTGCTCGTCTTCGATGTCGCCGACGATCTGCTCGAGTACGTCTTCAATGGTGACCAGCCCGGCGACACCGCCGTACTCGTCGATGACGATGGCCATGTGATTGTGGTTGGCGCGGAATTCACGCAGCAGCACGTTCAGGCGCTTGGACTCGGGCACGAAGGTGGCCGGACGCAGCAAATCCTTGATGTTGAAGCTGTCGCCGTTTTCCTGAAGGATCAGCGGCAGCAGATCCTTGGCCAGCAGCACGCCCATGACATCGTCATGGCTCTCGCCGACGACCGGGTAGCGCGAGTGAGCGGAGTCGACCACAGCGGGCAGGAATTCACGGGGGGTCTGGGTCGCCTTGATGCTGACCATCTGCGAGCGCGGGACCATGATGTCCCGTACTTGCAGGTCAGCGACCTGGATGGCGCCTTCGACGATGGCCAGCGCTTCGCTGTCCAGCAACTTGTTCTGGTGTGCATCGCGCAGCAGCTCCAGCAGCTCCTGGCGGTTTTTCGGCTCATGGGCAAAAGCCTGGGTGAGCTTGCCCAGCCATGACTTCTGCCCGTTGCTCGATCGATCTTCGCTCATAGCGATTACTCTGAATCCTTTGTCGTTACAGGTTGATGTATCAGTGTTCGTCGCCGGCGTAGGGGTCGGGATGACCCAGCTCTGCAAGCAACGTTCGTTCCAGTGCTTCCATTTCTTCGGCTTCGTCATCGTCTATATGGTCGTAACCAAGCAGATGCAAGCAGCCGTGGATCACCAGGTGGGCCCAGTGGGCCTCAGGGGTCTTGTCTTGTTCGGCCGCTTCACGTTCCACCACCGGGACGCAGATCACCAGGTCGCCCAGCAGTGGGATGTCGAGCAACTCATCGGGCACGTCGGCGGGGAACGACAGCACGTTGGTGGCGTAGTCCTTCTGCCGCCAGGTGTGGTTCAGCTCGCGGCCTTCGGGCTCGTCCACCAGGCGGATCGTCAGCTCCGAGTCGGCGCTGCGCTGGCGCAGGGCCAGTTCGCACCATTGGCGGAACTGGGCTTCGCTGGGGGCGGCGTGTTCGCTGGCCACTTGCAGGTCGAGTTCAAGCATTGTGGCGAGTGCCTTTGCCTTCGGGCGCCTCGTCGGCCTCGCGATGCTCGAAGCGCTCATAGGCTTCGACAATGCGCTGCACCAACGGATGGCGCACGACGTCCTTGGGCATGAAATGCGTGAAACTGATGCCCGGCACGTCCTTGAGCACCTGGATCACATGGTTCAGCCCGGACTTGGTGCCTTTAGGCAGGTCGACCTGGGTAATATCACCGGTGATGACGGCGGTGGAGCCGAAGCCGATCCGGGTCAGGAACATTTTCATCTGCTCGACGGTGGTGTTCTGGCTTTCGTCGAGGATGATGAAGCTGTTGTTCAGGGTGCGACCGCGCATATAGGCCAGCGGCGCGACCTCGATGACCTGGCGCTCGATCAGCTTGGCGACGTATTCGAAGCCGAGCATTTCGTACAGCGCGTCATAGAGCGGGCGCAGGTACGGGTCGATTTTCTGGGCCAGGTCGCCGGGCAGGAAGCCGAGTTTTTCACCCGCTTCGACCGCCGGGCGCACCAGCAGGATGCGCCGCACTTGCTCGCGCTCCAGCGCATCGACGGCGCAGGCCACGGCCAGGTAGGTCTTGCCGGTACCGGCCGGGCCGATGCCGAAGTTGATGTCGTTGCCCAGGATTTCCTTCACGTAGCGCTGCTGATTCAAGCCACGCGGGCGAATCATGCCCTTTTTCGTGCGCAGGGCCACGGCAGGTTCCGACGGGGCATGGTTGTCGAGCTCTTCGACGGCCGACTCCTGCAGGAACAGGTGGACGGTGTCCGGCGACAGCTCGCTTCCCTTGGTTTCCCGGTAGAGACGACGCAGCAGGTTTTCCGCGGAGGTGGTGTGCTTGGGTTCGCCGATCAGTTCGAACTGGTTTCCGCGGTTGCGGATCTCGATGGCCAGGCGCTGTTCGATCAAGCGCAAGTGCTCGTCGAATTGCCCGCACAGATTGGCGAAGCGGCGAGCCTCAAAGGGCTCGAGAATAAAGCGATGTGGTTCGATGGGTGCGTTCAAGGTCGTTTTTAGCCGCCCGGGGGCAATTAAGATGAATCCAAGGATAGCGCCAGTAGGCTGGGTGCGAAAGCTCTTAAACAGGCGAATCCGATCACAAGGCTTGGCACGACTCACTGTGGGAGCGAGCTTGCTCGCGATGGGGCCCTCACATTCAACATTGATATTGACTGTCACACCGCTATCGCGAGCAAGCTCGCTCCCACAGGAAGTGTGGGGTTACTGGATCAGCGAACCCCGCAGCGAGTGCGGTTGCGCGGCGTCGATGTGCACGTCGGCGAACTGGCCGATCAGGGCCGGGGTGTCGCAGCGGAAGTTGACGATGCGGTTGTTTTCGGTCCGGCCTTGCAACTCGCCCGGGTCTTTTTTCGAGTAATCGGTCACCAGAATCCGCTGGACGGAGCCGACCATTTGTCGGCTGATCTCGAAACCTTGCTGGTTGAGGCGATGTTGCAAGGCGTTGAGCCGTTCTTTTTTCACATCTTCGGACGTTTCGTCGGCAAGGTCCGCCGCCGGGGTGCCGGGGCGCTGGCTGTAGACAAAGGAATAGGAGAAGTCGAAGCCCACGTCTTCGATCAGCTTCATGGTCTGCTGGAAGTCTTTCTCGGTTTCACCGGGGAAACCGACGATAAAGTCCGAACTGATGCAGATCCCCGGCACCGCTGCGCGCAATTTGCGCAGCTTGGACTTGTACTCCAATGCCGTGTGGTTGCGCTTCATGGCCGCGAGGATCCGGTCGGAACCCGATTGCACCGGCAGGTGCAGGTGCTTGACCAGCTCGGGAACCTCGGCGTGGGCCTGGATCAGGCTGTCGGAGAACTCCAGCGGGTGCGAAGTGGTGTAGCGGATACGGTCGATGCCATCCACCGCCGCCACCACGCGGATCAGCTCGGCCAGGTCCGCCAGGCGCCCGTCATGGGTCAAGCCGCGGTAACCGTTGACGTTCTGCCCCAGTAGGGTTACTTCACGCACGCCGTGTTCCGCCAGGTGGATGATCTCGGCGATCACGTCGTCGAACGGCCGGCTGACTTCCTCGCCGCGGGTATAGGGCACCACGCAGAACGTGCAGTACTTGCTGCAGCCTTCCATCACCGACACATAGGCGCTTGGGCCGTCGATGCGCGGTTCGGGCAGGTGGTCGAATTTTTCGATTTCCGGGAACGACACGTCCACTTGCGGCAGCTTGGTGCTACGCGCCGCGTCGATCATCTCGGGTAGGCGGTGCAAGGTCTGCGGGCCGAAGACCACGTCCACGTAGGGCGCGCGATCACGAATGGCCGCGCCTTCCTGGCTGGCCACGCAACCGCCCACGGCGATGACCATGTCCGGGTTGGCCAGCTTCAGCTCGCGCCAGCGTCCCAGTTGGGAGTACACCCGGTCCTGGGCGCGTTCGCGGATCGAACAGGTGTTGAGCAGGATCACGTCCGCGTCTTCGGCGCGGGCGGTGACTTCCAGGGCCTGGTGTTCACCCAGCAGATCGACCATGCGCGAGCTGTCGTACTCGTTCATCTGGCAACCGTGGGTTTCGATGTAAAGCTTCTTGGCCATGGACGGAGTCATCACGTGATTCAAAGAACCGCGCATTATAGGGAACAAGTCCTTGGGTTCCTACCGCTGTGCGAGCAGTGGCTATGCTATAGTTCGCGCCCTCATTTTTACCCGCCGATGTGTTTCGCCAGCCATGACCAAACGTGAAGCTCCAATCTACAAGGTGATTTTCCTTAACCAGGGCCAGGTGTACGAAATGTACGCCAAGCAGATCTATCAAAGTGATCTGTGGGGCTTCCTGGAGGTGGAGGAATTCGTCTTTGGCGAGCGCACGCAAGTGGTCGTCGATCCGAGCGAAGAAAAGCTCAAGGCGCAGTTCGAAGGCGTGGTGCGCAGCTTCGTGCCGATGCATTCGATCGTGCGCATCGACGAAGTCGAACGCCTGGGCACGCCGAAAATCAGCGAAGCCCGCGGCGCGGTCGGCAATGTGATGCCGTTTCCGATGCCGATGCCTGAGAAGTAACACTTGGCTCTTGGCAACATGAGTTTCTAAGGTCGGACACAGTCCTTGTGGCGAGGGGATTTATCCCCGTTGGGCTGCGAAGCAGCCCTAAAAACCAGCCCCTCGGTTTGTCTGGGAGATTGATCAACAGCCTGGGGGGGCTGCTTCGCAGCCCAGCGGGGATAAATCCCCTCGCCACAAATTCAGGGCAGTGGCGAGAAGGGCGTGCGCCCGTCGGCGTTCTGCAATTCCATCAGGTATTTGCGAAAGATCTGCCCCAGCACCTGGGTGGCGACTTCCAGCTCATCGCGGGGCATTTGCTCGGCGACTTCGTCGGCGGTGTCCAGGGCATCTTCGGCGCCGTTGACCGCCGCCATCTTCAAGACGATGTAGGCCTGGACATTATTGGCGGGGACGCCTTCGCCATGAAAGAACATGCCGCCGAGCTTGAATTGCGCCTGGGCATGGCCTTGCAGCGAGGCTTTTTCGAAGTAGTTGAGGGCCAGCTTGAGGTCGCGCGGCGCCGCCTTGCCTTCGTAGTAGAACTCACCCAGCTCGTATTGCGCCTGTGCGTCACCCGCGTCCGCCGCTTTTTGACAGGCGTCGAGTGCCGATGCGAGATCTTGTGGCTGGGTATTGAGCGTGCAACGGCCCAGCGCCGGGATCAACAACGAGTTACCGCCTGCCTGTGCATTCGCGAGCAGGGGTTGAAGGAGCAACAGGCAGCCCAAGGCAAGGGTGCGGCCGGTGCGGTTCATGGGAATCGACTTACCTCTGAGGGGCGCGCGGACCCTCCGGGGGATCCAATAAGCGCGCATTATGAAATAAGCAGGGCCATCCTTACAAAGTCTTTACTTGTTTTTCTGCTGCGAGGGAACGCCAGTAGCCACTTCGAGGCTAAATATGTAGGAAAAAAGCAGGACTTTGTCGGTTATCACTGACGCTGGTGTCAGCCAGCGTCAGTTATCCACAGGCTTTATTTCAGCGCAGCGAAAGCCCGCTCGGCCGCATCGAGGGTGATCTTCAGCTCGGCCTCGCCATGGGCGATGGACGTGAAGCCGGCTTCGAATGCGCTCGGCGCCAGGTACACACCGCCGTCGAGCATCAGGTGGAAGAAGCGCTTGAAGCGGTCGGCGTCGCTGGCCATCACGTCTTCGAAGGTGACGATGTCATCGGCGCCGCTGAAGTACAGGCCGAACATGCCGCCGGCCTGGGTGGTCACGAACGGAATGCCGGCCGCGTCGGCGCGGACCTGCAAGCCGTCGAGCAGGCGGGTGGTGTAGTCGGTCAGCTCGGCGTGGAAACCCGGACGGCTGATCAGGCGCAGGGTGGTCAGGCCAGCCGCCATGGCCAGCGGATTGCCCGACAAGGTCCCGGCCTGGTAGACCGGACCCAGCGGTGCGATGCATTCCATGATGGCGCGCTTGCCACCAAAACAACCGACCGGCATGCCGCCGCCGATGATCTTGCCGAAGGTGCTCAGGTCCGGCGTGACGCCGTAGTGGGCCTGGGCGCCGCCGAGGGCCACGCGGAAACCGGTCATCACTTCGTCAAAAATCAACACCACGCCGTGTTGGTCGCACAGGCTGCGCAGGCCTTCGAGGAAACCCGGTGCCGGCGGTACGCAGTTCATGTTGCCGGCCACTGGCTCGACGATGATGCAGGCCACTTCCTGGCCGACTTCGCCGAGCATCTTCTCGACTTCTTCGAGGTCGTTGAACGGCAGGGTCAGGGTGTGTTTGGCGAACGCCGCCGGCACGCCGGCCGAACTTGGCACGCCCTGGGTCAGTGCGCCGGAACCGGCCTTGACCAGCAGGCTGTCGGAGTGGCCATGGTAGCAGCCTTCGAACTTGATGATGCTGTCACGACCGGTGAAACCGCGCGCCAGGCGGATCGCGCTCATGGTCGCCTCGGTGCCGGAGCTGACCATGCGCACCATCTCCATCGATGGCACGATCGAGCAGACCAGGTCGGCCATCTCGGTTTCCATCGCGGTCGGGGCGCCGTAGGACAGGCCGTGTACCAGCTGCTTGCGCACCGCATCCAGCACGTCCGGATGGCTGTGGCCCAGGATCATCGGGCCCCACGAGCCGACGTAATCCACATAGCGCTTGTCGTCTTCGTCCGTCACGTACGCGCCTTCGGCGTGCTTGAAGAACAGCGGGGTGCCGCCGACGCTCTTGAACGCACGAACGGGGGAGTTCACGCCGCCGGGGATGTGTTTCTGGGCGTTGGCAAACAGGGTTTCGGAACGGGACATAGTTGGGCTCTCGAAAGCGGAAATGGGCTATTTGATCTGCAGCAGGTCGTTGAACGCGCGGGCGCGGCGCGTCACTTCCCCGGTGCTGTCGGCGCCGAACAGGCCGTGGACCACGGCCAGCAGGTCGACCCCGTGGGCCACCAGTGGGGCGGCGTTCTCCAGGGTGATGCCACCGATGGCGCAAATCGGCACATGAAGTTTGAGGCGGGCCTGTTCGAGCAGTTCAAGATTTGCGCTGGGGGCGCCGGGCTTGGTGTTGGAGTTGAAGAATCGCCCGAACGCGACGTAGCTGGCCCCTTCGGCGGCGGCCTGCACGGCCAGCTCCAGGCTGGCGTGGCAGGTGGAACCGATGATCGCTTGGCGCCCGAGCAGTGCGCGCACCGGCGCCAACGGGCCGTCGGTCTGGCCCAGGTGCACGCCGACGCCCAGGCGCGCGGCCAGTTCGGCGTCGTCGTTGATGATCAACTGGGTCTTGTAGCGCTCGCACAGGTTACGCAGCGCTTCGGCTTCGCGCAGGCGGCGGGCTTCGTCGCTGCTTTTGTCGCGGTATTGCAGCAGGGTCACGCCACCTTCCAGCGCCGCTTCTACATAAGCGAGGAACTTGCCGGCCAGCAATTGGCTATCGGTGATGGCGTACAGGCCACGTAATTTCATTCCACAGGCCCTCCGGAGCTACGAGCAGAAATCCAGCGGCAGGCGACGCGGCACGAACTGGCCTTTGCCCAGTCGTTCGGCATCGCGCAGGGTGCGCCAGGTGTAATCCAGTGCGGTCTTGACCGCGCTGGCGAGCTGTTCACCCTGGGCCAGTCGGCCGGCCAGGGCGCTGGCCAGGGTGCAGCCGGAACCGTGGTAGCTGCCAGGCAAACGCTGGCAGGTAAAGGTTTCGCGGCGACCGTCACGGCTGTACAGGCGATTATGGACTTCATGTTCGTCGCCGTGACCACCGGTGATCAACAGGTGTTTGACGAAGGGCAGCAGTTTTTCGGCGCACTCATCGGCGCTGCCCTCGGGCAGTTCGGCGAGGATGCGGGCTTCAGGCAGGTTGGGGGTGGCGATGATGGCCAGGGGCAGCAGGCGTTCGCGCATGGCGTAGCCGACTTCGTCCTTGCCCAGTCGCCCGCCACCGCCGGCGCGCAGCACCGGGTCGCAGACCATCGGCAGATGGGGGTGCGCCTGGAGCAGTTCGACCACCGTGTCGACCATTTCCAACGAACCAAGCATTCCCAGCTTGACCGCCGCGACCGGCGAATCGTTGAGCACGGCGTTGGCTTGCGCCAGCACCCACTCCCGATCGAGTACGCGAAAATCACTGACATTGACCGTGTCTTGGACGGTCAGCGCGGTAACGGCCGGGGCGGCATGGCAACCCTGGGCGAGCAGGGCTTCGATATCTGCCTGCAAACCGGCGCCGCCACTGGGGTCGTGGCCGGAGAGACAGAGGACAACGGGGCGAGAGCTGTAGATATTCATGGTGCGCGAGCTTACCACCAAACCCTTTCGATCGGCGCACGCCTGTAGTGACGGGGCTATCTGCAGGCAGGATTTATTTGTGGCGAGGGGATTTATCCCCGCTGGGCTGCGAAGCAGCCCCAGTAACTGTCGCCTCGGTATATCAGACAATTTGAATGGGGGCGCTTCGCACCCCAGCGGGGATAAATCCCCTCGCCACAGAACCCTGTGCCAGGTCAAACAATTGAGCTTGGCTCCAAGGCTGTATTGCAATCTGACCAAAGCAACAGCTCTATCTCAATGCTTCGCGCTGGAACGCCCGTTCTAGAGCCTTCTGCAGGAAAGATTTCAATGGTGCAAATTGGCCATCAACGGCTATGCTAGAGATGGATCCAACTCATAACAGGTAATGCCGGTTTTACGTCTACTCAGGGAATGGGGGGCTTCCTGACTCAACCGGACAGGCCACGCTGGGGCTTAAATGCGCTATTTGCTGATATTGCTGCTGTGCTTGCCCCCCTTGGCAAGTGCCCTTGAGTTCGATGAATTCACCCAAAGCCTACCCTTGGGCCATGCCCTGCAAGTGTTCGAAGACGCGAACGGCACGGCTTCCATCGACGATGTCCGCGCCCAGGCGGCCGCAGGTGGTTTCAAACCCCATGACAAAGCCACGCTGAACGCCGGTTATTCACGTTCTGCGTTCTGGCTGAAAGTGGATTTGCATTACCGCCCCGGCAATCCGGACGCCCAGCGCACCTGGTTGCTGGAGCTGGCGTATCCACCGCTGGACCACCTCGACTTGTATCTGCCCGACGCCACCGGGGCGTATCGCCTGGTTCGCCAGACCGGCGATGCCTTGCCGTTCGCCAGTCGGGAAATTCGCCAGAACAACTACCTGTTCAGTCTGGATTTCAAACCTGAGCAGCAGCAGACCCTGTTCCTGCGCCTGCAAAGCCAGGGTTCGATCCAGGCACCGCTGACGCTGTGGTCGAGCACCGCTTATCTCGAACAACAGCCGTTGCGCTTGTATGTGCTGGGGATCATCTACGGCGTGCTGCTGGGCATGTTGGTCTACAACCTGTTCATCTACTTGAGCGTGCGGGACACCAGTTACCTTTATTACATCGTCTATATCGCTTCGTTCGGCCTGTATCAGTTGTCGGTCAACGGCGCGGCGGTGGAGTATTTCTGGCCGGACAATCCCTGGTGGGCCAATGCCGCGACGCCCTTTTTTATTGGCTGCGCGGGCCTGTTTGGCAGCCAGTTCGCCCGCAGCTTCCTGCAAACGGCGCAACACAGTCGCTGGCTTGACCGCCTGCTGCTGGCGCTGATTGCCTACAGCGCAGTGGTGGTCGGCTTGTCGCTGATGACCAGCTACGCCCTGGCGCTGCGCCTGGCGACAGCGCTGGCGCTGGTGTTCACCGTGGTGATCTTTGCCGCCGGACTGTTTGCCTGGTGGCGCGGCCTGCGGGTGGCGCGTTATTTCATCATTGCCTGGTCGGCCTTTCTGCTGGGCGGCGTCGTCAACACGATGATGGTGCTTGGCTATCTGCCGAACATCTTCCTGACCATGTACGCCAGCCAGATCGGCTCGGCCATCGAAGTGGCGCTGTTGTCCCTGGCCCTGGCCGACCGCATCAATGCCCTGCGCGAGCAGCAGGCCCAGACCCTGTTCGACGCCGGACAGAAACTTGAAGTGCTCAACCAGCAGTTGGCCCACGGCAACAAGCTCAAGGACGAATTCCTCGCCACGTTGACCCACGAACTGCGTACGCCGATGAATGGCGTGATCGGCTGCCTTGAGCTGATGGAAACCGTCGAAATGGACGAGGAGCTGACCCTATACCAACAAACCGCCGCCGGGTCGGCGCGGGACATGATGCGCATGGTCAACGGCATGCTGACCCTCACCGAATTGCAGGCCGGCAGGCTCAAGGTCTATCCGGCGCCGTTCAGCCTGCGCAGTGTGATCGAAGCCCTGCAGGTGCAGTTCGCCGCCAATGCCGCGGCCAAAGGGCTGGATTTCAAGGTTGAAGTGGCCCCGGGGCTGACGGACCGATTGCTCGGCGACAGCGGCAAACTGGCCCAATGCCTGGAATGCCTGCTGGACAATGCCATCAAGTTCACCCGGGTGGGCGGCCTGGCGTTGCGGGTCTGTGGCAAGCCGACGGAGCTTGATCGCCTGGTGTTGTCTTTCGCCGTGATCGACACCGGCATCGGCTTCACCGACCTTGGGGAGGCGACCCTGTACCAGCGTTTTTTCCAGCTCGACGGGTCAATGACCCGCGAATATGGCGGCCTCGGTGTGGGCCTGGCGATCTGTCGGCAATTGGTGGAACTGCTGGGTGGGCGCCTGACCCACACCTCCGAGCCCGGTCGCGGCAGTCGTTTTCAGCTGGACGTCGAGTTCGAACTGGCACTGCCCGCGGCTGCCCCCGCGACGTTTCCGTTCGGTGTTCGCCAAGGCTCACGCCTGCCCCAGGAGTGCACGGTGCTGTTGGCGGATGACAACACCATTGACCAACTGGTGATGCGCGGCATGTTGCTCAAGCTCGGTTACCGGGTGCGCACTGTCGACAGCGGTCGTGCCGCCTTGGATTTGCTGCAGGGCGACAGCTTTGACGCGGTGCTGCTCGATTGCCAGTCATCGCCGCTGGACGGCGTGTCGGTCTGCTGCCAGATCCGGGCGCTGTCCGGTTGTGAGGATTTGCCGGTGCTGGTGGTCAGTCCGAACCTGGATCAGGAGCGTTGTCCGGCGGGCGCCTTGATTGACTACCTGAGCAAACCGGTGAAGTTCGAGGCATTGCAGGCGGTGTTGCAGCGACGGGTGCTGTGTCCGAAACAGGGTGAAAGCGCCGACATTTAGGCGGGTATGACACTTTGTTCGGCCTGGGGGCGGTGCTTAACTGAACCTGCTGGCCGACCGAGGAGCCCTGTCATGAACCTGCATCAGTTCGCCGAAACCCACGATGTCACCAATCAGCCGCCATCCCTGGACGGCGCCAACCTGTATCGCATCGACCTGCCGCTGCAGCAGTGGTCGCAGCGTTTCGGCGCGGGCTGGGCGCAGGCGCGGATCGACGCGTACGGGGCGCTGGCCGGCGGGCCGCTGATGGAGGCAGGGTTCCTGGCCAACCAGAACAAACCGGTATTCTCCAGCCATGACCGTTACGGCCATCGCATCGATCTGGTGGAGTTTCATCCCGCTTATCACCAGTTGATGCGCACCGCCGTCGAGCATGGCCTGCCCAGTCTGCCTTGGGCGCATCCGCAACCCGGCGCCCATGTCGCCCGGGCCTCGCTGACTTATTTGCACAGCCAGGCCGAAGCCGGCACTGGCTGTCCGCTGACCATGACCTTCGCCAGCGTGCCGGCGTTGCGTGTGCAGCCGGACCTGGCCGAGCAATGGCTGCCGAAGGTTCTCGCCACCGAATACGACCCGCGCAATGTCGGCATGGCGCACAAGGCCGGGGTCACCCTGGGCATGGCGATGACCGAAAAACAGGGCGGCACCGATGTCCGGGCCAACACCACCAAGGCCTACCCGGTGGGCGCCAGTGGCCCGGGCCAAGCCTATGAGTTGGTGGGGCACAAGTGGTTCTGTTCGGCACCGATGTGCGACGCCTTCCTCACGCTGGCCCAGACCGACAAGGGCCTGACCTGTTTTCTGCTGCCGCGCCATCGACCGGACGACACCCGCAATCAGTTCTACATCCAACGGCTCAAGAACAAGCTGGGCAACTGTTCCAACGCCTCCAGCGAAGTTGAGTTCCGCGGCGCCCTGGCCTGGATGATCGGTGAAGAAGGGCGCGGGGTGCCGACGATCATCGAGATGGTCGCCATGACGCGCTTCGATTGCATGGTCGGCTCCAGCGCGCTGATGCGCCAGGCGCTGACCCAGGCCAGTCATCACTGCGCACACCGCAAGGTCGGCGGCAAGCTGTTGAGCGAGCAGCCGCTGATGCAAAACGTCCTGGCTGACCTGGCGCTGGAAAGTGAGTCGGCATTGGCCCTGAGCCTGCGCATGGGCCGTGCGCTGGATCACTTGAGTGACGAGCACGAGGCCAAATTTGCACGACTGGTGACGGCCGTGGGCAAATACTGGATCTGCAAGCGCGCCCCCGCGATGATCAACGAAGCCGCCGAATGCATGGGCGGCGCTGGCTACGTCGAAGACAGCATCCTGCCGCGCTTGTACCGGGAGGCGCCGGTCAATTCGACGTGGGAGGGCTCTGGCAACGTGCAGTGCCTGGATGTGTTGCGGGCCCTGTCCAAGGAGCCGGGTGTACTGGAGGTATTGTTCAATGAATTGGGCGACGGCCACGGCGACAAGCGCCTGGCCGGTCACATCCAACAGTTGCAGGCAGCGTTCAAGGACACCGATGACATCCAGTACCGCGCCCGGCAATTGACCGAAGACATCGCCGTCGGCCTGCAAGCCAAGCTGTTGCTGGAGGCGGGCAACAGCGATGTCAGCGATGCCTTCATCGCCAGCCGCCTCGGCTCGGCAGGCCGGGTGTACGGGGCCTTGCCTCGGGGGTTGAATGTCGAGGCTATTGTGGCGCGCTCGACCCCGCACGACCTTTAGAAACACTACCTACCCCTGTGGGAGCGAGCTTGCTCGCGATGGCGTCGGCCCATCCAACCGCTATGGTGACTGACACACCGCTATCGCGAGCAAGCTCGCTCCCACAGGGGGCTGCGGTGAAATGAAAGTTCTGGGCCACTGAAGATCAATTGTGGGTGAATGATCAAGCGCGCCAATACGCCACTGTTCCCGTCGGGCGGCGATGCAGGCAAGATGAAGGCCTGCAAGTCAGAACACAGGAAGCTGATCGTGACCGAAGCGTTTATTGTCGTTCAAACCGCCGAGCAAGCCGTGGATCGGCTGGCTGCCCTGCACGAGCGTGCGACCACCTCGTTGAACCAGGCGCTCATGCGTTACCTCAAGGACCGCGTCGAGCCGGACGCCGAGCAGCGGGCGTTGTTTCGCTATCCCGCCTTGCGCCTGACCTACCACTGCCACGGCGAAGTCCCACAAACCACCCGCGCTTACGCCAAGGTCCAGCTGCCGGGCACCTACAGTGTCACCGTCACCCATCCCGCCGCGTTCCGTAAGTACCTGCTGGAGCAGTTGGTCCCACTGATGCATGACTTTACCGTCACCGTGGAAGTGGGCGTCAGCGAGCAGAATATTCCGTACCCGTACGTGGTGGAGCAGGGCGATGAACTGGCCGGTTCCGGCGTGACTGCGGCGGTGCTGGCGCGCGTGTTCCCCAGCACCGACCTGTCGGCCGCCACCGATGGCATCGCCGACGGCCTCTATGACTGGGAAAACACCGACCCGCTGCCCCTGGCGCTGTTCGATGCCGCCCGGGTGGATTTCTCCCTGCGCCGATTGGTGCACTACACCGGCAGCGACTGGCGCCATGTGCAGCCGTGGATCCTGCTGACCAACTATCACCGCTATGTCGACCAGTTCATCGTCCATGGCCTGGAGCAGTTGCGCAGCGACCCGCGCTTTGTGCGCATGGTCCTGCCGGGCAACGTGATCATCGACAAGAACATGGACCATGGCGAAGCGTCGGCCATCGCTGCCGGCGTGGTCTGGCACCGTTACCAGATGCCGGCTTATCACCTGCAGACCAACGATGGCCACGGTGTGACCCTGGTGAATATCGGCGTCGGCCCGTCCAACGCCAAGAACATCACCGACCACCTGGCCGTGCTGCGGCCCCATTGCTGGCTGATGATCGGCCACTGCGGCGGGCTGCGGCAGTCCCAGACCATTGGTGACTACGTGCTGGCCCACGCCTACATGCGCCGCGACGGGATCCTCGACCGCGTGGTGCCGCCGAACATTCCGATTCCGGCCCTGGCCGAAGTGCAGATGGCCTTGCAGCAAGCGGCGGCCAACGTCACCGGCGAAAAGGGCGACGAGCTGAAGAAACGCCTGCGCACCGGCACCGTGCTGACCTACGACGACCGTAACTGGGAATTGCGCTGGGCCCAGGAGCGTCCATTGATCAACCTGTCCCGCGCCGTGGCGGTGGACATGGAAAGCGGCACCATCGCTGCCCAGGGTTATCGCCTGCGGGTGCCCTATGGCACGTTGCTGTGCGTTTCGGACAAGCCGCTGCACAGTGAAATCAAGCTGCCGGGTTCGGCCAACGCGTTCTATGAGCGGGCGGTCAACCAGCACCTGAAGATCGGCATCGCGGCGCTGGATCTGTTGCGTACCGAGCTCAACTCGTTGCACTCGCGCAAGTTGCGCAGCTTCGACGAGCCGCCGTTCCGCTGATACGGCGGTGGTTATTTAGCGGTCAGGCCACTAGCATGGGCGGTCCTGACCGCTAGATGCCGTGCCACCATGCCCCGTCCTCCACGCCCCGCTTCCCGCCGCCCTGGCGCGAAGCCTCAAACAATCGCCCCGCGCCGTGTGGCCAAGGCCCCGCCGGCCGAGCCGAAGCTGATCCTGTTCAACAAACCCTTTGATGTGCTGACCCAATTCAGCGATGGCGAAGGGCGGGCGACGCTCAAGGATTTTATCGACGTGCCGGGCATTTACCCGGCCGGGCGGCTGGATCGCGACAGCGAAGGCTTGCTGTTGCTGACCAATGACGGACAACTGCAAGCGCGCATTGCCGACCCCAGGCACAAGCTGGCCAAGACCTATTGGGTGCAGGTGGAAGGCGAGCCGAGTGCCGAACAGTTGCAGCGTTTGCGCGATGGGGTGGAGTTGAACGACGGCATGACCTTGCCAGCCGAGGCGCGACAATTGGACGAACCGCAATTATGGCCGCGCAACCCGCCGGTGCGTTTTCGTAAAAGCGTGCCCACGAGTTGGTTGGAGCTGGTGATCCGCGAAGGGCGCAACCGCCAGGTACGGCGCATGACCGCCGCGGTGGGCCTGCCGACACTGCGCCTGGTGCGGGTCAGGATCGGCGACTGGACCCTCGATGGGCTCGATCAGGGCCAGTGGAAGGAAGTGCCGGCGCGTTTATAACGTCCCGGACTCGATCAGGCCGATCACCACGCTCTTGATCACGAACGCCGCCACGCCCAGCCCCAGCACAAAAAACAGAATGAACGAGCCGAAACGCCCGGCCTTGGACTTCTTCGCCAGATCCCAGACGATGAAACCCATGAAAATAATCAGGATGCTGACCAGGCCGGTCATCATCCACTCTTCGAAAACGGCAGGATCCATCGGGGCACTCCGGCGTGGGCGGGGTTGGAAAGGCGCGGCGAGTATACGGCATGGGGAGAGGGCAGAGGATTGGCCTGCGGCGGTGTGTCGCAGCTATTCATCGGCTGGGCTGGAGATTTTGTGGAGAGGGGATAAATCCCCTCTCCACAAAAACGGTCAGCTGCGCAGGTGAGTCAACGGCAACTCGGTGCTGTTAAGCACCTGGTTCAGCACAAAGCTCGAGCGCACGCTGGTCACGCCATCGATCCGGGTCAGGTGCCCGAGCAGCAGTTTCTGGTAATGGTCCATGTCCGGCACCACCACCTTGAGCTGGTAGTCCGCGTCCATACCGGTCACCAGGCTGCATTCCAGCACTTGCGGCAGGTTGCGGATGGCCGCTTCGAAGTTTTCGAAGCGCTCGGGGGTGTGGCGGTCCATGCCGATCAGCACGTAGGCGGTCAGGCTCAGGCCCAGCATCTTGCGGTCGAGCAGGGCGACCTGACGCGTGATGTAGCCGTCGTCCTCCAATTGCTTGACCCGTCGTGAGCAAGGGGAGGGCGACAGGCCGATGCGTTCGGCCAGTTCCTGGTTGGAGATGCGTGCATCGCGCTGCAATTCCGCCAGAATGCTCAGGTCGTAACGGTCGAGTTTGCTCATCGGTCGGGCCTTTATCTGGATAATTGCGGCAGATTATCTATCCGGGGTTAAAAATTGCGCAAGTGATGTTTATTACCGCAATCTTAGCAATCATCTGTCGGCGCCCCAGGCTTATTCTTATCACCAAGATCACTGCTCGGACAAACAGTCCAGTGCGGCCCGCCCAATCAGGCCGGCTGCGGTCGCGGCACCCACCGGTGTCGGCAGACCCCCGAGCTGCACACTGTCCAGAAGACGGCGTGAGGTGAGCCGACGTCAAAAGCGTCGAGCACGGACGATATTCTCAAGGGGAGGCCGACGGGCCTCCCTTTTTTATTGGGCGCAGATTCTGCCTTGGCTAGGGCACGTCGTAACCGCAGGAGCGCAGGCGTTGGCGGGTCAGGCGTTTGTCTGGGTAGTCATCGCCCCAGTTCAGGTGCTGGTCATAGCGGGACTTGACGTGGGCACAGGCGGCTTTGATTTTTGCGTCCGCCTCGGCCAGTGCTGTATCGGACAGGCGATTGATTTTCAGGCTTTGGAAGAATGGCAGGATAAAGGCTTGATCCAGGTCGTAGCCCTTGGTGCCTTCGGGTAAGCGTTGGCCGGCACTGACCGAGAATGGTTGTTTCAGGCCGCTCTGGTTTTCCCAGCACCAGTAGGTGACGTCCTCTTCCCATTCCCCCGTTGGGCTGTGCCATATGTCGTAGAAGCGCAGGCATTGCATGCCTTGCCGGGTGACCCAATCGATTCCTTCGGGGCGTGCCTTGCTTGGGGTGAGGTCCATCAGGGCGAGTTTGTATTGCAGGAACTGCTCGGGAGAATAGAGCGTTCCTTCGTCCTTGCCATCCAGCAGGCTTTCGACGGTTATCCAGCGCGATGAGGCCAGCACGATGAGGTCATCGGAGCGAAAGCCGCCGGCAGCACTCGCTGACTGAATGTCGCGTACCTTGTCATAGTTGAAGCCGCTTTTGATCGTGCCGCACGGCGTGCGCCGCAATGGCCCTGGCAAGTCGTAGGAGAAGCGTGGGCTCAGGGTCACCCGTTGCTCCCCGACTTCACACAGCATTCGGCTCAGCCGCCTGTCATTTTCATGCACCAGCGGTGTGCGCCCGCAGCCCCACAGGACCACGGGCAGCAGCATCAGGGCAACGAGCCCAGGCCTCAAAGAGAGGCACCGAAGGCGTTACCGTTCTTGTCGATGAAAGTTGGCACGATGTAAATCTTTTTCGTTGTCCCGTCCTTGTTGGTCGTCGTGCCGTTCTTGAAATCCTGTTGTACTTGGTTAGTGCCTGTCTGGCACATGGATTTCACCTGGCACAAATAGTTGGAGTGCGGGCTGTCTTTACCCATGAGGCCAGGCATTGTGAACAGGGCGCCCAGGTACCGGCTGATCGGGTCGCTGGAGTTAAGGGCATTGTTGCCCAAAAAGTCGGACACGGAGTCGGTCATGGGCAACATGCCAAAGAACACTTGGCTGTCCGGGCGGTTGACCTGGAAAACTGCATTGTTTCCGTCGATATTGAAGCCCGCCTCTTGGGCGGCGTCGAAGAAGTGTTGCGCATACACAGGAGCGCCAGACAGTTGAATGCCACCTGCACTGTTGCCAAATGACACTCCATCAATCCCTCGATAGGTTATCAACGCACCCTGACTATGTCCCACCAGGTCCAGCCTGAATCCCTGGTCAACTCCAGCCTGGTAGAACTCACTCACCTGCTGTGCGTTGCCGGATCGCTTGACGCTACCCAAGGCCACGTCCCATAAGGACTCCACTAGGTCACCCAGGAAACCGTGTTCCGGGTTATAGCCTTGCATGAAGCTGTCCTTGCCACCTTGCATGCTGCCATTTACCGCGGCCGCCTGTAATGAGTTCTGAATGCCATTGATGGCAATGACCCCTGACGCATCGGGACGCACGATCATGTCGAATTTGGTGTCTTTCAGATCCAGCAGCGGTTTGCCGTCCGGGTCCAGAATGACCTTGCCGCGGGTATCTTTCTGGTAAACCACTGTGGTGCGGTAGAAACTCATGTCACCGCTGAGCAGCACCGGCAACTGCGTCGCCACGCCACCGTGACTGATCACGCCCGGCATCAGCCCCAGAGTGCCATAGGATGTTTTGTCCATGGCGGCTTGCATCACGCCAGGAATCCATGCCAAAGGAGCGAGCCCCGGGTTTTCTTCGAGTGCTTTCTCAGTAGCCCCGGTCAACTCACCGTAAATTTTGAATAGGTCGGAACTGTTCTTGCCATAGTCCTGCAGACCCTTTTTCCACCTGTCCAAGGTTTGCATCGGGCTGCCCACCGAGTTGAGCGACGACTCGCTGATGTACAGGTCGGTGCGCTTTTCCTTGTCCCGGGTAATGTCGTACGCCTTGGATGGATCACGGTTAAGGCCACCGGTTGAGTTCTGGCCTGTGACCGCGTCGTTGCGCACGATGATGTTGCCCGCGCCGACTGTGGCGCGCACATCCTGCTCGCGGTCCTTGCGGTAGTCGTAGCCGCTCACACTCCAGCCGTTGAAGCCTTCCTTGGGCGCGCCGCTCAGGCTCTTGTCACTGGTGAAGGCCACGTCCTTGCCGCCGGTGGCCTTGGCGCCGTTGCCAGCATCCGCGCCCCAACCAAAGGCGCCACCCACGTTGACGTAGTAGCTGTGCTCCTTGTCCACGCCATTGATGTCACGGAAGCCCAGAGTGTTGGTGTCGAGCTTGAGCTTGCCGTTGTCGGCGGCGATCAGCGCACCGTCGATCTGGGTGTGTTTCTCGGTGCGGATATCCACACCGTTCTTGCCGGTGATGCTGGTTTGCTGTTCAACCCAATTGGTTTTGCCGGTGGTCTTGCCTACGCCCACCGAGCCGCTGACGCCACCGCCACCGGCCACACCGATACTGACGGTGACACTGGCGTCGAACTGTTTGCCGCTGACTTTGCCAGTGTCCGGTACTGACGACACCAGCAGGTCGCCACCTACGCGGCCCACCACTTCGTCGCCGCGCAGGTTGGCGCCGGCGATGGTGGTGTCATTGCCGCTGTTGAAGCGCAGTTGGTTGCCTGCATATAGGTAGGCGGTCTGCTGTTTCTCGGTTTCCCGTTCCAGCTTGCCCTTGCCCATGTCGACGCTGGCATAGACCGCGATGAAATCCTTGCCGCCCAGGGCGAGGCCGACTTCTCCACCACCGCTGCGCCGGGTGGATTCGCTGGCGGAGTCGTTCTGTGCGGCGCGGATGGTCAGGTCCTTGCCGGCACGCAAATCGATATCCTTGCCGGCAATCACCTGGGTCCCGATCATGGTCAGGTTCTCGGTGGCTTCGATGTTGGTGTCGCGCCCGGAGAGCAGCACGCTTGGCGTGTTGGTGCCCAGGGTCGTTTCTTCGCTGGCCACGCCATTGCTGCCGCCGATCCCTGCGCGACCACTGCCGCCACCGCTCTGGCCATTGATGCCGCCCTGGCTGCGGGTGGTCTGGCTCTCCTGGTCGATCGTGCCACGGGCCACGTCGAGGTTGACGTTCTTGCCCACCAGGGTGATGTCGCGCCCAGCCTCGAACTGACTGCCACGGACATTGAGGTCGTTACCCGCTACGGCGTTGATATCACGTCCCGCACTCAGGGTAGACGGAACGTTTTCACGTATCTGCGAACGCGAGCTGGTGCCCTGGCTGGCCGAGCCAAAGTGGGTGGCGCTGGTTGGCCCGGAGGTAAAGGAGTTGATGGCGTCCACGGTGCTGAGCACGCTGGAGGCCTTGCTGACGTTGTCCTCACCCTTGCCGGTGCCGTTGATGGCATCCATGGTGTTGCCATAGTTGTGGCTGATGTTGACGGTCAGGCCGTTGCGGTCGCGGGTCTTGCTGCGTTCCTGGATGAAGGTTTCATCGACGGCATCGACATTGATGTCGCGCGAGGCCTGCAGGCTGATATCGCGTCCGGCGTCCAGCCCTGCACCTTCGAGGGTCAGGTCGCGTCCAGCCTTGACGGTGACGTCCTGCCCGGCCACCAATTGGCTGCCAGCGGCAGTTTGCTGGGCGTCGCGGGACTTTGTCTTGGTCGCTTCGCGCCCGGCGAACGCGGTGAAGCCGTTGCGGTCGCTTTCCAGGGACAGGCCGCTCTGCTTCTGGGATTTCCAGTTGCTCTGGTCCTGGCTGTTGCTACCGGCCAACACGTTGACGTCGCGTCCGGCGCCCACTTGCAGATGACGTCCGGCCTCGGCGCTGCTGCCGATCATGTTCACGTCACGGATACTTTGTACGGTGACATCACGCCCGCCAGTGACCTGGCTGCCGACGCTTTGGGTCTGGAGGTTTTCCTGTCCGGATTTTTTCGCCGAGGCGATGGAGATGAAGTTGCCGGAGGTACTGAAGCCAACTTTGCTTTTGTACTTCTCGCTGTGGCTGGTGGACTCGTTGGCCGCGTCCATCAGGTTGACGTCGCCGTTCTTGTCGATCATCCCGGCGCGCAACTCCGCATCGCGCTTGGCGTCGATACGGCTGGCGGACACGTTGACGTTACCGCCCGCGACCACCACTGCATCGTTACCGGCATTCAGCTCGCTGCCCACCTGGGTGACGCTGCTGGAACTGCTGCTGCTACCGCTTTTACTCAGGCCGAAACTGCCCTTTTTCTTCACGCTGTAGCTGCTGTCGGCCTGCTCTTGCGCCGACATCAGGTTCACGTCGCGGGAACCGCCGACCAACAAGTCGTTACCGGCCTTGAGCTGGCTGCCGACTACGGTCACGTCGCGGCCACCATTGAGGCCGATGCGACCGTCCTTATCCTGGGTGATGTTGACGGTCAGGTCATGCCCGGCCTCGATTTGCGAAGCCACATTGGCGGTCGCCGAGTCCGCGCTCTGGGTGGTTTTGCTTTTGCCCCAGGAGCCTTTTTTCTTCTGGAAGAAGGTCGAGGACTGCTCATCCTGGCCCGCGACAATGGCCATGTCGTTGCCTGCGTTGAGGGCCATGTCATGACCAGCCTTGAGCTGGCTCGCCACGACGGCCATGTCGCGACCCGCGTTCACTTTCAGGTCTCCGCCCGTGGTGACGCTCGAGCCCAGGGTCTTCACTGTGTCATTGGTCACCAGGCCACGACGGATCGCGTTTTGGGTAAAGGTGTGATCCTGTACCGCGAGCATGTCCACGTCGCGACCGGCGTTGAGACTGGCATTGCCGTCGCTGTGGATCTGGCCTTTGTTGGTCAGGTCGCGTCCGGCACTGACATTCAATTGCTGACGGGCACTGATCAGGCTGCCCTGGTCCAGGTTGGTCCGCGAGCCGGAGCCATAAAGTACTTCCATGGCGGCGCGTTCGTTGACGATATCGCCTTTGACAGCGTTAAGGTCGACCTGATTGCCGCGCACTTCGCCACCCAGCGCGTTGCGGATACTGTTCTGGGCCATCAGGCTTACACGCTCGCTGGCTTGCGCCAGGCCACCTTGGTAAAGATTGTTCCCCGCTTCGGCCGTCAGGTCGTTGCTGGCCCGAAGGGTGCCGACGTTGGTCAGGTCGTTGCCGGCCATCAGGTTAATGTCCCGGGCTTGCACCAGGCTGCCGCCGCGCAGGTTGCGCGATTCGACCTGGGCCAGGTAGAGCACCGGCACCAGCACGTCCTGGCCCTGTACCCGGCGGGTTTCCATCCAGACGATGTCATGGGTCAACGCCGCCACTTGCTGGGAGGTCAGCGCCACGCCGACGCTCAGTTGCAACGCGTCTTTGGAGGCAATGGCATTGTCCATCAGGTACTGGTATTGGTCGTAGTCGCTGGTCAGGCTGGCGGCGAGAAAGCGCTGGCCGGTCTGGGCCAGCACCGCTTCGCGGATCAGGCGGGTCTCATACAGACCGTCCCCCAGGCGACGCCAACTCCGGTCGTCGTTGTAGCCCAACTGGCCGAACATGTAGTCGGAACTCATGAACCGCGAGAGGTTGGTCAGGTTCGGGTTGGTTTCGATCAGGTAGCGACTGTCGGGATTCTGGCTGCGCACGAACAGGCCGTAGTCACCTTCCGGCAGGCGATAAGTGCCGAGCGCGGTGGGGTCGACGGCGACAAAAGGCACGCCGGCAAAGTCCACTGGCACAAAGCTCACTTGGGTGCTGCCATCGGCACTGACACGTTCGACACGACGTACATCCGCCGCCACCTGGGTGCTGCCGCCGCTGCCCAAGGCATTGACGGTGATGGTCTGGCCACCGACCAGGCCAACGGTGTTGGCCAGGTTCTGGCCGGTCAACTGAGCTTGGGCTTGTTGAGTCAAAGTGCCGTTTTCAAGGTTACCGGTGACGATGAGGTTCAACTGACGACCCGACTGCAAGGTTGAGGCGGAACCGGTTTGGGTGCCTTTCTGTACGACGCTGCTCTGGCCGATGATCGGATATTGGGTGATTGCCGTCGGAATCGGTTGCTGCTGATCTGGAGCGCTGCCGGCGTTGGCCGCGTTCCAGGCATTGGCGTTGGATTCTGCCCAACGAAAATCGCTTTGCTCCAGATCGTGGAGGAAGTAAGTGGTGCTTTCAACGCGCTGGTCGAGGGTCGCTCCACGGTTGTAGAAGTTGGTGGCGTTGACGAACGCATCGCGGTTGGCGGCAAGCAGGCTTTGCTTGTTTTCCACGGTGCCGGCATTGATCAGCAGATCACGTCCGGCAATCAGGCGTGCACCCGGAGAATCCTTGATAATTTTACCCAGGTAGGTGCTGTTGACGATAAAGGTCGAGGTGTGGTGCTTGCCGGAGCAATCGGTGCAGTTGATGTCGATGCGACGGCTGACCAGGGATTCGCCGATTTCGAACTCATCCTTGGTGTTTTCCAGGCTGGCGACATTGAGGTTCATGTCGCCTTCGCTTTCGATGTTCGCTGAGCGGTTGCTCAGGCTTTGCGCCTGACTGTCGTTGAGACCGGCAAAGCTCAAGTTGCCCTTGCTGTAGATGTCACCGTAGTGGTTGCTCAGGGTGGCGCCGCGCAGATTCATGTCGCCCCCGCTGTAGACCAGGGTATTGGCCGAGGTGCTGATGCCGTTGCCCGCGAAGATATCCAGCTGGCCCATGGCACCGAGGGTGCCGCGGTTGGTGACCTGGGCGGCGTGGATATTGAGGTTCTGATTGGCGATCAGTCGCCCCAGGTTGTCCAGGTTGCCGCGCAGGGTGAGGGTGGTATTGCCGGCGCTGGCGATGCGTCCGTTATTTTGAGTCAGGTTGCCCGCCGAGAGGCTGACGGCCTTGGCCGCTGACAGCAGGCCGTTGTTGTTCAAGTCGCCGCTGAGCTCCAGGTCCAGATCGCCATCACTGAGCACTTCGCCGCTGTTGTTCAGGGTGGCTGCGCTCAGGCTCAGGCGGTTGGCACTGGCGATGCGGTCACCGGCCAGCAGGTCGACGTTACCGCCTACGACCACATCCAGCGCGCCGTTGAGTTGCAGGCGCCCGATGCCATCGATCGAGCCAATGTCCACATCGCCGCTGCCCAGGCCAGTGATGCTGCCCTGATTGCCGGTCAGGCTGGTGAGGTCGATCTTGAGCAGGCCTGTCCCGGCGTGCTCGATGTTGCCGGCGAGGTTGTTCAGCGCCCCGGCCTTGAGGGTGGCGGCCTGGCTGGTGATGCCGATGGAGCCGTTCTGGTTGTTCAGGGCACCTGTGAGCAGGATCTGGCTCAGGTCGCCGCCAATGGCACGGATGCGGCCAGTACTGTTATGGAGATTCCCGCCGGTCAGCAGCAGGTTGCCGCCGGACTCGATCAGGCCGGTCTGGTTATAGGTATTGAGCGCGTTCAGGCTCAAGGTCCTGGCACTGATTTCACCGCCAACGCGGTTGTCCAGGGTCTGGCCCTGGCTGCTCAGCAGGCCTTGGGCATAGAGACGACCCGCCTGGTTGGTCAGGTTGTCGATCAGCAGTTTCAGGTCGCCGGCCTGGGCGTTGATGAGCCCGGCCTTGCCTGCCAGTGCACTGTTGTTCGCCGAGGCGGCCACCACTTCGACGCTGCTGCCTTGCAAGGCTCCGCCCTGGTTGTCCAGCGTGCCCTGATTGAGTTGCAAGTCAGCGTGACCGGCCTGCGCCAGTACCAGGCCTGCGCTGTTATCCACGCGGGTAGCGGTAATTTTCAAACCATCGACGCCAGACAGCAATTGGCCCTTGCGGTTGTCCACAGCCGTGCCTTGAATGTCCAGGCGCTTGCCGGTGAGCGTGCCGCCCTGGTTGTCGATCCGGGCAGCCTGTGTCACAAGCACGGATGACTCACCGCCATCGATCAGCCCCAAGGCGTTGTTCAAGACGCCCGAAACGGCCAGTCCAATGGCGCCGCCGGTGGCTATCACCGAGCCTTGGGCGCTGTTATCCAGATGAGCCGCGTTGGCCCCGACGCTGCTGCCCAGCAGCACGCCGCCGTGGTTGTCGATGTCGCTGCCGTTGACCTGTAAATGGCCGTCGCTCTGCACGCGGCCCTGGGTGTTGAGCAACTGCCCAGGCGTCAAGCCTTGATCCTTCAGCGTCAGCAGTGCACCGCCAGTGCCGGCCAACAGCAAGCCGTTGGCGCTGTTATCGATGCGTCCGGCGACGAGGGTCAACTGATCGCCCACTACGCGGCCGCCACGGTTGTCCAGCAAACCGCTTTGAGTCAGCAGCAGTTGCTTACCGACGATCACGCCTTGTTGATTGTTCAACCCGTCTGTAGTGATGTCGAGATCACCGGCCTTGGATTGCAGGTGGCCGGCACTGTTGTTCAGTTGCCGGGCCACGACCATTGTCAGCTTGCTGGTTTCGGCGCTGAGCACGCCTTGAGCATTCTGGCTGAGGCTGCCTAAGTCAGCGGTAAGCTGGCCGCCGTTGACGTTGCCCTTGAGGTTGTTCAGATCGCGCGCGGTCAGGGTCGCGGCACCAGTGCCTTGTAGCAGGCCCTCGGTGTTGTCCACGTCCTGGGCGAACACGGCCAGTTGGTCGGCGCTGATTTTGCCTTGCTGGTTGTTCAAGGCCCCTTGGCTGACAAGCGTCAGTTGCTGAGCCACCAGGACGCCACTCGTGTTGTCCGTACTCCCGGTCTTGAGCGTCAACGCGGAGCTTGCCTGGATCCGACCGCCCTGGTTGTTCAGCTCTTGGGTGACGGTCAGTTCGTTGTTGCCCAACTCGGCGCTGATCAGGCCATTGGCGCTGTTGTTCAGGCGCTCGGCGGTGAGTTTCAGGTGGTCGGCGACGAGTTTGCCGCCTTGGTTCAACACGTGGTCGGCGCTGATATCCAACAAGCTCTGCGCTTGCAGCACGCCGTTGGTGTTGTCGAGTTGGTCGCTGATCTTGATGATGGATTGGCCGACGCTGGAAGCGATCAGACCGCGCTGGTTGTCCAGGCGCTGGGCAGTCACTTGCAATTGATCGGCGATCACTGAGCCGCGTAGGTTGGTCAGTTGTTTGGCGTTGAGTGCGAGGCTGCCGCCGGCCAGTTCAAGGTGGCCGTCGGTGTTGTCCAGGCTGTCCAGGTTCAGGGTAGTGGACTGGCCGTCGCCGAAGCGAATCAGACCACCGAGGTTGACGATGGCCGGAGTCACCAGTGACAGCGCACTCATACCCAGCACCCGCGCCGTGGTGCCCTGGTTGACCAGGCGAGCGCTGCTCAGGGTGACGTTGGTGCCCTGGATAATGCCGTTCTGGTTGTCGATCAAGTCACTGGCGCCCACTTCAAGGGTGCGGCTGGCCACGACGTTGCCGGTGTTGCTCAATTTCTGGGCGGTGATGGCGACGTCGCCGCTTTGGGTGCGGGTGTTGTCCGGATTCACCCCGGCTTCGACGATGCCACTGTTGATGACTTTGCCGGCACTGGTGATGCTGATTTTGTCGCGAGCGGCAATGCTCTTGCCCACCGTCACATCACCACGGGTGTTCACGTTGACCTGGGTGCCGGCATAGACCTTGCCCTGGACGTCGAGACTTTGCCCATTGATCGCGATGGCTTGGTTGGCGCTGGCGTTGGCTATGCTGACCTTGCCACTGGCATCGATCTGGATATCTCCTGTGGTGGCGGCCATGTCACCCGCCAGGCGTACACCCACGCCCTGTTCGGTACCCACCAGCCGAATCGCCCCAGCGTACATGCCGCCCAAGGCCGAGCTGTCGATGGCCAGTTCCGGTTTGTCGCTGCCGTCGTCGGTGCGCGCGGTGGCGCTCAGGGTGTCGGCGTTGACGTCGTTGCGGCCAGTCACTACGTTGAGGTTCTTCGCATAGATGTTGGCGTTGAGCTTGGCGCTTCGGGTAATCAGGTCGAACTGGTCGACATCGCTGGCGTCCAGGCCTGCGCCTTCGATGCTGATGTCGCCACCGTCGACCTGGAAGCGGTCCAGGCGCTGGCCTTCCATGATGGGTTTACCGGTCGTCAAGGTGGCGCGGGGCGTATTAATGAAACCACAACCGCTGCAGGTGATGCCGTTGGGGTTGGCGACGATGACGCGCGCCGCTTGCCCGGCCACTTCGGTGTAGCCGGCCATATGGCTGCGGTTGCCGCTGGTGATTTCGTTGAGGATGACTTGCGCGGCCTGGCCGTTGAGGTTGCTGTTGCCGACGATGATTCCGCCCAGTTGGGTGCTCTGCGTCTTGCCTGTCGCGTTGTTGAGAATCACGCCATTTTTGCCGACGTTGTAGTCGACGAACTTGTTGTGGGACAGCCCGCTGCCATTGGTACCGTTGATGTTGATCACCGGTACGCCATTGCCCGCCGCGCCAATGGTCGTGTTGCCTCCCGCCGCCGCGTCGACCGCAAGGCCCGCCGCCGCAGCGACAATGGGATTGAGGAACACAATAGAAGCCAACGACAGAGCAATGCATTGAGACAGCGGGGTACGGACGTCCATGTGCGAGTCTTCCATGTACAAAAACGATTCGGTGTCAGAAAAACAGATCGACGCGGAAATACACCGGGCGTTCACGTTTTTCGATAATCCCCGGGCGTTCCAGTGAGCGGGCAAAGCTCACGGAAGTAGCGAGGTTTTTGCCCCTGGCGTTGAATTCCAGGGCATTGCCGCTGACGCGGCCGCGCTCATCGGGGTTCGAGGACCTGCCCTCGATGACCCCGACGTCGTAGGCGAATGCCACGCCGTACTCTTGCAGCAGTGGCTGCAGCGGTTGCCAGGTCACGGCCCGACGCCAGCGCAATTGGTTACGCCAATAACCGCCGCTATCCCCAGTTAACGTCTGGTCTTGCAGCCCTCGTACCGAACTGACACCGCCGAGGCTGATTCGTTGCGGACTGTAGAGTTCATCTTCGCTGCGCTGGCCTGTGGCAAGGCTGTCGAAGCTGAAGCTTTCACCCCACAATCGGAACGGCTGCAAGTAGCTCAGGGTCAGGCTGTATTTGTTGTAGCGTGACTGTGGTCCGTCATGAGGACTGTCCCGTTGGGCATCCAGTGCCCCGATCCCCTGTTGCCAGCCGGCATCCAGGTTGATGAACGCTGAACCGATGCGCCGACCATGGTTGAGGTTCAGTTGGGTCTCGGTGATGCTCACGCTCGACGTGTCGATGAAGTTCTCGTCAATGTAGTTGCGCGTGCGCAGCTGGCTGAGGCCGAAACTGATGCCGGTCTTGCTGACGTTGTCGCGGTGCAGCACGCGCTCGGCGCGAAGCGCATGGTTCTTGCTGGTGCCGTCATAGCCGAATGTAAAACCTTGGGCGTCGCCGCTGGCGCGATAGAAACTCTGGCTGTAGGCATAATTGAACGTCCACCAGCCGTAGGGCACGCTGTAGTACAGGCTCTGGTTGTCGGAGTGGCGCCAGTGGTCGCTGACTGCGTCCTGGTTGGCGCGCAGGCTCAACTGGTCGGCGAGGCCCAACGGGCTGTCCCAGTCCAACCCCAGGCCCATCTGTTGTTGGCCCGTGCTGCGGTCGCCGTCATTGTTGCGCGTGGCCGAGACGCGCCAGGGTTTTTCCCGCTCGCCCTTGAAGCCGATGCGGCTGCCGCCGACCTGCTCGCCTGGCGTCAGCTCAAGCTGGGCCTGGCGGGACGGCAAGCGACTGAGCTGGTCCACCAGTTGCTCCAGCTCCCGTAGGTTGAGCAACTCGCCAGTCTTGCCGGGAAACGTCATCGTCAACTCGCGAGGGCTGGCCAGGGCGGAGCTGTCGAAGCCTTCAAGACGCCCTTCGACTACCACGATTTTCAGCACTCCGCCCGACAGATCCTGTTGCGGCAGATAGGCTCGAGTGGTGACGAAACCCCGTTCAAGGTAGTGATGGGTCACGGCCTTGAGCAGGGTGTTGATCTGTAAGACCGATAGGCACTGGTTCTGATAGGGCTTGAGCAATTGCTCGCGCATACCGGCATCGAGGTGGGCCGCGCCCTCGAGTTCGATGGTTTTGATGTCGAAGCAGCGACTGTCGTCGGGGTTGGCCGGCTCAGGCGTGGGCAAAGTCTTGCCGGGCAATTGCTGGAGTTCGTCGAGGCGTTTTTGTTGTTCTTGCAGCAATTGCTGCTGACGATCACGAATCAGATCGCGGTCACCGGGAGTCTGGAGGGGAGCGGCATGAGCCAGGGATGTAAAAAGCGCACAAGAAGCCAAGATGTGCGGAGTACCAAAGCGTGTCATCCCTTCATTCCCTTGAACGGCAACTGCGGCAAATGCCAACGGTCATTCAGGCGGACCGGAATCCATGGCGCCCGATGAAATCGGTGGGCATCTTAAAGGGTAAAACTCCCTGTATTGGTAAACTCAGTAAAAATCCGATGAGCGGTAGTTGCCATGGATTTTTTAGGTGATGGCAAATGGCCTTGAGTCGGGCGCCGGGTGGATCTTCGGTAAGCATGACAGCAAGAGCCCAGGCAAATGCACTGCGAAATAAACCCTGTGGCTGATAACCTGTCGCAGAACCGGCCTGGGCTTTTCCGAGTCTTATCATCAGGCCTTGAACCGTCGTGAGGAATAACATGAAGTCGCGCATCTGGCGTTTGGCAGGTGTTGGTCTGTTGTGGGCAAGTGTCAGCGCGCAGGGAATGGCCGACGATCAGCAAAACCGTGGCGGCCCGGATGGCAATCGCGGCCCGGACGGGCGCGGCGGCAACGGCCAGGGTTACCCGGCGCAGCAACGGTCGCAAAACAACGAAATCATTCGTGGCGACAACAGCCGCCAGTTCGAGGTCAGGCCACAGCCTCAATATCAGGGTGGCGGCCAGCAGTATGAGCGTCCGCCCCAGGACCCGAACGGGCAGGGTCGGCCACCGCAGCAACCGGGCAACAATCTGCCGATCCAGGGCCGGCCCGACAGCGTGAACCAGACCCGGGAACCGCAACCGGGGTACTACCGCGATATTCCACGCCGCAACGACGGCTATCCCAACGCTGGTCCGCGCCCAGGTCATGACAACCGGCCCGACCAGCACTGGTCCGGTCGGCCGGACGGCCATGGCAATGGCTGGGGGCCGGGCCCGCAATATCGTCCGGGGTACGTGATCGACCGCTTCCCGGACCGCAACTATCGCGTGCCTTATCGCGGCCAGGATTATTTCTATTCCGGCGGCTACTGGTATCGCCCGCAAGGGCCACGCTATGTGGTGGTGGAGCCACCACGGGGCATCCGTACCCGGTATCTGCCCGATTACGCTCGGGAAGTGTGGATCGGCAGCTCGCTGTTCTTTCTCGCCGCCGGCGCCTATTACATCTACGAAGCCAACACCCGGGATTACGTTGTGGTCGAGCCGCCGGTGGCCAACCCACAGCCTCAGCCCCAAGGCAACAGCTTTGATGTGGTGGCTTATCCGGCCAACGGCCAGTCGCCCGAGCAGGTCAACCAGGACGGGTACGATTGCTATCGCTGGGCGGTGCAGCAGAGCGGTTTCGATCCGCGCAGCTACACCTACCCGCCAGCGCCGGAGGTGGTGCAGACCTATCGCCAGGCCCAGGGCAGTTGCTTGAGCAGTCGTGGGTATCAGGTGACTTACTGAGTACTCAGCGCAACCTCGGGGATCAAACCTTGGACCCGATCACCACTTCCAGAGGATCGGCGTGAACCAGCACTTCGGCCTTCGGATAAGCGCGATGGATCGCGTCGGCGGCCTGGTCGCTGATGCCGTGGGCCACTGACAGGGTCAGTTCCCCGGGCAACTCCAGATGCAGCTGCACGAACCAATGGTTGCCGGAAATCCGCGTGCGCAGGTCATGGGCGCCCACGACGCCCGGCACGGCGCAGGCCAGTTCCAGCATGTGCTGGCTGACGTCGGGCGGCAGTTCCTCATCCATCAGCACGGCGAAGCTTTCCCGGGCGATCTGGATCGCGCTCCACAGGATGTACGCGGCGATACCCAGGCCGAACCAGGCGTCGAGTTGATACCAGCCGAACCCGGCCAGCACCAGGGCGACCAGGATGCTGCCATTGAGCAACAGGTCGGAACGGTAGTGCAGGGAGTCGGCGCGCACGGCGTTGGAGCCGGTGGCGCGGATGACCCGATGTTGCAGCGCCAACAACGCCAGGGTCAGCCCGAGGGAAAAGACGATCACCCCGACGCTGAGCCAAGGGGCGTCCACCGGCAGCGGGTTTTTCAGGCGCTCGAACGCCTGCAGGGCAATCAATACGGCACTGCCGCCGATAAACAGCGCCTGGGCCATGCCGGCCAGGGATTCAGCCTTGCCATGACCGTAGCGATGATCGTCGTCGGCGGGGCGCAATGCGTAATGCACCGCCAGCAGGTTGAGCAGCGACGTAACGCCGTCCAGGGCCGAGTCGGTCAGGCCGGCGAGCATGCTCACCGAGCCGCTCAGCCACCAGGCCAGCGCCTTGGCGACCACCAGGGTGAGCGCCACGGCCACTGAGGCGCGGGTGGCCAGGCGCAGTAGACGAGCGTGTTCGGTGCTGGTGGTCATGGCGCGGTCGTTCCTTCAGTGGCGCCGGTCATGCCGCCGGTTTAAGGCCAAGAGCGGCCAGTTGCTGGGCGCTGCCCTTGTGTTGGATCAGCCGAGGATCGTCCAGCGGGAAGCTGCGGCCCAGTTCATGTTCCAGGATCGCCTGCAATTTCTGGTTGTTGACGGTGCCGTCGGCGTTGATGGCCGGCTTGAGTTTTTCTGGCTCGATCTGGACGCTTCGGCCCGGTTCGAAATAGATGGCGCCGGTGGCGAAGTCCACCGCGAAGGCGATCAGGCCGGGGATGATATAGAACAGTAGGCCGACGGCATCGAGCGCGGCAATCGCCGGGTCGATCTTGCCGTCGATCTGGCCACGGCGGTCCGGGTAGAAAATCGAGCCACAGGCGCTGACCTGGGTCAGCAGGGTGGCGACCAGGACGCCGCCGATTACGCGAAAGGGAATACGCATAGCAATCTCCTGAGCAGATAAAGGCGTTGCTGGTTGGAGTCCAGACCACGCTAAACAGTTCGCCGTTATACTCGGCCCTCTGTTTTGGAGCCAGCATGATTTCTTTGCCGATTGATGAAGTTTTACCTGCCCTGCGCCAAGCCTTGGCGTCGCGCCACGAAGCGGTGCTCGAAGCGCCGCCCGGCGCCGGTAAGACCACCCGCGTTCCCTTGGCCCTGTTGAATGAAGCCTGGCTGGCCGGGCAGACCATCCTGATGCTCGAACCCCGACGCCTGGCGGCGCGAGCGGCGGCCGAGCGCCTGGCCAGCGAGCTGGGGGAAAAGGTCGGTGAAACCGTCGGCTATCGGATTCGCCTCGACAGCAAGGTCGGGCCCAAGACCCGTATTGAAGTGGTCACCGAAGGTATCCTCACCCGCCGCTTGCAGGATGATCCGGCGCTGGAAGGCGTGGGGTTGCTGATTTTTGATGAGTTCCACGAACGCAGCCTCGATGCCGACCTGGCCCTTGCCTTGAGCCTCAACGGCCGCGAGCTGTTTCGCGAGGACCAACCGCTGAAGATCCTGCTGATGTCCGCCACCCTCGAAGGCGAGCGCCTGGCCGGGTTGCTGGATGACGCGCCGATCCTGCGCAGCGAAGGCCGCATGTTTCCGGTGACGGTACGTTGGGGCCGGCCGTTCCAGCCTGGCGAGTTCATCGAGCCGCGACTGGTGCAGACCGTGCTGGACGCGCTGCACGACGAAACCGGCAGCGTGCTGGTGTTCTTGCCTGGGCAAGCGGAGATCCGTCGGGTGCATCAGCAATTGGCCGATGCCTTGGGCGAGGGCGGCAACGTGTTGCTCTGCCCGCTGCATGGCGAACTGGATCTGGCGGCCCAACGCGCTGCCATCGACCCCGCGCCACCCGGTCAGCGCAAAGTGGTGCTGGCCACCAACATCGCCGAAACCAGCCTGACCATCAACGGTGTGCGGGTGGTGATCGATGCCGGGTTGGCCCGGGTGCCGCGTTTCGATCCGGGCAGTGGCATGACCCGGCTCGACACCCAGCGCATTTCCCGGGCCAGCGCCACGCAGCGGGCCGGTCGGGCCGGGCGTCTGGAGCCGGGGGTGTGTTATCGGTTGTGGTCGCAAGACCAGCACGAACAATTGGCCGCCTACGGCAGCGCGGAAATTCTTTCGGCGGACCTGGCCGGATTGGCCCTGCAACTGGGGCGCTGGGGCGTGACGCCGCAGCAATTGGTCTGGCTCGACGTCCCGCCCGCCGCCGCTTATGCCCAGGCCCAGGACCTGTTGCAACGCCTCGGCGCGCTGGAGGGCGAGCAATTGACCCGCCACGGCCAGGCCATGGCCGAGCTGCCTGCCCATCCGCGGATTGCCCATTTGCTGCTGCGCGGTCAGGCGCTGGGGCTGGCGGACATGGCCTGCAACGTCGCGGCGTTGTTGGGCGAGCGCGATATTCTCAGGGGCGCAGGTGCGGACTTGCACAGTCGCTTGCTGTTGCTGTCCGGCGAAGAACGCGCGGCAAGGGGCGCCCAGGGCGGCGTGCAGCGGGCGCGGCAACTGGCTCGGCAATATCGCGGTTACCTGCGGGGCAAGGCCGAAGAAGCCGTCGTCGATCCCGATCACCCGCGCTGGCTTGGCGCGTTGCTGGCGTTGGCCTATCCGGATCGCGTCGCCCAGCAGCGCCGGCCCGGCGGCGCGGAATATCGCCTGGCCAACGGCCGTGCGGCGTTGTTTGCCGAGGCCGACAGCCTGATGAAACAAGGGTGGTTGGTGATCGCCGACCTGGGCAGCCGTCAGGGCCAGCGGGAAGAACGGATCTACCTGGCGACTGACTTCGACCCGGCGCTGTTCGATTCGGTGCTGGCCGAACAAGTCCGCGTGGTGGATCAACTGGATTGGGACGAGCGCGAAGGCGTGCTGCGGGCCGAGCGCCAGCGCAAGGTCGGCGAACTGGTGCTCAGCCGCGAACCGTTGACCGGCCTGGACGAGTCAGCCCGTAGCCAGGCGCTGGTGAACCTGGTACGGCGCAAGGGCCTGGAATTGCTGCCCTGGACCCCGGAACTGCGGCAGTGGCAGGCGCGGGTGGCGTTGTTGCGTCGGCTTGAGCTGGAGGCCAAGGGCGAGAGCGAATGGCCAGATGTCAGCGACGCGGCGCTGCTGAACACTCTGGAACACTGGTTGATGCCGTATCTGGGACGCGTCTCGCGCCTCAGTCATTTCGCCAACCTGGACCTGTCGAGCATCGTCCACAACCTGTTGCCCTGGCCGTTGCCGCAACGCCTGGACGAACAGGCACCCCATCATTTGAGCGTGCCTTCGGGCTCGTCGATCCGCCTGGACTACAGCGAGCATCCACCGATCCTGGCGGTGCGCTTGCAGGAACTCTTCGGCCTGGCCGACACCCCGCGCATTGCTGGCGGACGGCAGGTGGTCAAGCTGCACCTGCTGTCACCGGCCCGCCGACCGGTGCAGGTGACCCAGGACCTGGCGAACTTCTGGCGCAGCACGTATGCCGAGGTGAAGAAGGACCTCAAGGGGCGTTATCCCAAGCATTACTGGCCGGATGATCCGCTGGTGGCCGAGGCGACGGCGCGGGTCAAGCCGCGTAAGTGAAAATCCCAGGCTCGGCCGGGGTCGCAGGTGGTAAATTCTCCGATTGATAAGCGGCTGTGTGCACAGCCCCGGTTACTCAGCTCCAGATTCGGAACGTTCATGGCAAAAAAATCCGCAACGCCCCCCACTGAAACAACGATGACAGCGGCTCAGAAGGGGCCCAGCCTGACATTGATCGACGTGGCAAAGATTGCAGGCGTGTCGCCGATGACCGTCTCCAGGGCATTGCATCGACCGGAACTGGTGAGCGAAAACACCCGGGATAAGGTCCGCGAAGCGGTGCGTCAATCGGGTTATGTGCCGAACATGCTGGCCGGTGGCTTGGCGAGTAACAAAAGTCGCCTGGTGGCGATTTTCCTTCCCACCATCGCCAACTCCATTTTTGCGGACACCGTGCAATCACTGATGGACCGTCTGACTCAAGCCGGCTACCAGACCCTGCTGGGTCTTACGGGCTACAGCGCCGAGCAAGAGGAAAAGTTGCTTGAGGCGGTACTCGGCCGGCGCCCGGATGGCATTGTCTTGACCGGCACGCTCCACACCGAATCAAGCCGCTTGCGACTCGCCCAGGCGGGCATTCCTGTGGTCGAGGCCTGGGACTTGAGCGAGGAGCCTTTGGACATGCTGGTCGGCTTTTCCCACGAAAAAGTGGGGGAGGCGACCGCGCGACACTTGCTGGAAAAGGGCTACGAGCGCTTTTCCGTGGTGACCATCAGCGACCCCCGTGGCCTGCGTCGTTGCGCCAGTCTTATCGCCGAGCTCAAGCGACAGGGCATTGGAGATGTGCCCATGGAAGTGTTGGCGCCACCTGCCACGCTTGAAGTCGGGCGAGAGGGGCTACGACGGTTGTTGGATCAGCCGGAGCCGCCCGACATTGTGGTGTGCAGCTCAGACACCGTGGCTCAAGGCGTTTTGGCCGAAGCCGCCAGTCGAGGCTTGAAGGTGCCCGCCGATCTGGCCGTCATGGGCTTCGGGGATTTGAGCAGCGCAGCGCAAGTCTACCCGGCGCTGTCGACCGTCAACATCGACGGAAAGAGAATCGGCTTGCTCGTGGCTGAGGCGCTGCTTGAGCGATTCGACAACCCGTCGACTCTGAAACCTGTGCGAATTGACACCGGTTTTACCTTGGTTGACCGCGCCAGTACCTGATGTAAAAAACCTGTTTTGCACGTCGCGCGATGGTTGAATGATTGCGCAATCAGTGTACTATCCGTTCAAAGGCTTCCCGTTCTGCCGGACGAAGCCTTTTTTTAAACGGCCGGATGATTGCGCAATCATATTGCCGCTGACAGGCGTTTCAAAGCAGCACAACGCTCCGCTGTTGCACTTCACAATAAGGAAAATAATAGTGATCAACCCTACGCAATCGGTGGCGAAGACCAACGTCCGCTATCTCATTCTGGTGATGATTTTCATCGTCACGGTATTCAACTACGTCGACCGGGCAACCTTGTCCATTGCCGCTCCCAGCATGCGTGCAGACCTTGGTTTCGACGCCCTGACCATGGGCATCGCCTTCTCGGCATTCGGCTGGGCATACACCTCGATGCAGTTGCCCGGCGGTATCATTCTCGACCGCTTCGGCTCTCGTCTCGTGCTTGGGATGAGCCTGGTCATCTGGTCGCTTTTTACCTTTTTGCAAGGCTACGTCGACCTGTTCAGTTCGGCCTTCCTCGCGCTGTTTGTCTTGCGTTTCATGATGGGGGTGGCCGAGGCGCCAGCGTTTCCGGCCAATAACCGTTTGACGGTGATGTGGTTTCCACGCCATGAACGGGGTCTGGCCACGGCGGTGTTTCAGTCCGCCCAGTATTTCGCGCTCGCTGCCTTTACGCCGTTGATGGTCTGGCTGGTGAGCACCTGGGGCTGGCAACACGTGTTTTGGGTCACCGGTGGCGCTGGCATCCTGATCGGTTTGCTGTGGTTCCGGGTGGTTCAGGAGCCGCGTAAGGACAAACGCGCCAATCAGGCTGAAATCGACTACATCGAAGCGGGTGGCGGCTTGCCCACCATCGGTGACGTAAAGACCCCATTCAGCTGGAAAAGAATGAAGGCCATTGGTGGCAACCGCATGATGGCGGGTATCTACCTGGGCCAGTTTTGCCTGACGTCGATCACCTGGTTTTTCCTCACCTGGTTCCCGACCTACCTGATCGAAGCCAAAGGCATGACGATGTTGAAGGTGGGGCTGGTGGCCGCCATTCCCCCCATCGCCGGTTGCCTGGGCGGCATGGTAGGCGGGGTCTGGTCGGACTGGATGCTGCGTAAAAACTTCAGCCTGACCGCCGCCCGCAAAACCCCGATCATCTGCGGCCTGCTGCTCTCCAGCAGCATCATGGTCGCCAACTACACCCAGTCGATCACCCTGGTCATCCTGGTGATGTCCATCGCTTTCTTCGCCAAGGGCGTAGGCAACCTGGGTTGGTGCATCGTTGGTGATGTTTCTCCGGCCCGGGCCATGGGGGTCAGTGGTGCCATGTTCAACTTCTGCGGCAACCTCGCCAGCATCGTGACCCCGATCGCCATCGGCGTGATGATCAACCAACTGGGCTCCTTTGATGTCGCGCTGATGTACGTGGCGGGCATGGGGCTGCTGGGCGCGTTTTCCTATCTGTTCATTGTCGGGCCACTCCGGCGCCTGGAACTCGATGACTTTGAAGCGCCACCGGCTGGAGACGCGCCGCTGGACACCGGACTGACACACACCCGCACCTGATCGCTTTTTCAAGACCCCTCTGTTCAAGGAGAGCGCACATGCTCGTACAAAAAGAACCTGTCCAATCCTCCGACGACGACCGTATCGCCTGGGTTCGTGTCTTTTCGGTGATCTTGCCGCTGGCCAATCCCATCAGTGATGCCAAGGTACTCACCGGGCGGCAAAAACCGATGACCGAGATCGCCATCCTGTTCGCTGAAATTGAAACCATCGATGGCCATCGTGGCCTCGGCTTCAGCTACTCGAAACGAGCCGGCGGGCCGGGACAATTCGCCCATGCCAAGGAAATAGCCCCGGCGCTGATCGGCGAGAACCCGAGTGACATTGCCAAGCTCTGGAGCAAGCTTTGCTGGGCCGGTGCATCGGTGGGCCGTAGCGGCATGTCGACCCAGGCCATTGGTGCGTTCGACGTGGCGTTGTGGGATCTGAAAGCCAAGCGCGCCAATTTGTCGCTGGCCCGTTTGTTGGGGGCTCAGCGCGATTCAGTGCGTTGCTACAACACGTCGGGCGGTTTCCTCCACACTCCGCTGGATCAGTTGATGAAGAACACCGACCTGTCCCGCGAGAAGGGCATTGGCGGTATCAAGTTGAAAGTCGGACAACCGGATTGCGCCATCGACATTGAGCGGGTCAGCACGGTGCGCAAACACTTGGGCGAGCATTTCCCGTTGATGGTGGATGCCAACCAGCAGTGGGACCGTCCGACGGCCCAGCGCATGTGTCGGCAGTTCGAAGCGTACAACCTGGTCTGGATCGAAGAACCGCTGGACTGCTATGACGCCGAAGGCCATGCGGCATTGGCGCAGCAATTCGATACGCCGATCGCCACCGGTGAAATGCTCACCAGCGTCGCCGAGCACGCCGAATTCATCAAAGTGCGCGGCGCCGACTTCCTGATGCCCGACGCACCACGCGTGGGCGGCATCACCCCTTATCTGAAGGTCGCGTCAATGGCCGAGCAGGCGGGGCTGATGCTCGCACCTCATTTCGCCATGGAGCTGCATGTTCACTTGGCGGCTGCCTACCCGACTGAACCCTGGGTGGAACACTTCGAATGGCTTGAACCGCTGTTTAACGAGCGGTTGGAAACCCGTGAGGGGCGGATGCTGGTACCGACCCGGCCCGGCTTGGGGCTGACACTCAGCGAACAGGTCAAGCCTTGGACGGTTCAAGAGGCCGAGACAGGCATTCGTCCCTGACGACCCGTCGAGGCCCGGAGTGAACCGGCTAACGAGGCTCTGCCAAGGGCCTCTTCAAAGGATGAGCAAGCATGATCGAAGCCAAAGGTGATGTCTTGGTGTGGGGGCCCATGCACCCCTCCTTGATGCGGTCGCTGGAAGAAAACTACTGCGTTTACAGGCGATGGGAGATCGCTGACTTTAAGCACTGGGCCCGCTTGCAGGGCGACGCGATACGGGCGGTTGTCACCAGCGGGGTGTACGGTGCCGACAATGCGACGCTGGACCAGTTACCCAATCTCAAGGTGATCACCAGTTTCGGCGTCGGTTATGACGCCCTCGACACGGCCTACCTGGCCGGTCGCGGTATCCAGTTGAGCAATACACCCGAGGTGCTCAATAACAGCGTGGCCGAAACCGCGCTGTCATTGATGCTCTGTGTCTCGCGTCGGATCAGTGAGGCCGAGCGCTTCGTGCGTGCCGGCAAATGGCTGCAGGCCAAGTTTCCCCTGGGCAACGATCTACACGGAAAAACCTGTGGCATCGTGGGCTTGGGCAAGATTGGCAAGACCCTCGCAAGGCTGGTTTCTGCATTGGATATGAACGTCGCCTATTACCGACCCAGTGGGCCGTATGCCGATGTTCCCCATACCCATTACGCAGATCTTCAAGCCCTGGCCACTGCTGCGGATTACCTGGTGGTCATCGTGCCGGGTGGCCAGGAAACCCGACACCTGATCAATCGCCAGGTCATGCGTGCGCTTGGCCCAACGTCTTTTCTGATCAATGTGGCCAGAGGCAGCGTTGTCGATGAAGCGGCGTTGGTCGCTGCGCTCCTTGAATCGGAGATCGGCGGTGCTGCATTGGATGTCTTCGAGGGTGAGCCCCATGTTCCGGCTGAGTTGCTGGAAATGGATAACGTCGTATTGCTTCCCCATATTGGCAGCGGTACTCACGAGACTCGCCAAGCCATGGCGGACCTGGTCTTCGAAAACCTGAGGGCCTGGTTTGAAAAGGAAACATTGGTGACGCCCGTGGTACTGGAAGGCGTTCCGAGAGAATCGTGAAACCTGGAACTGTAGGAGAACCGGGGGAGCGAGCTTGCTCGCGATGGCGGTGTGTCAGCTGATCATCATGCTGCTGATCCACCGTTTTCGCGAGCAAGCTCGCTCCCACATGTGTCCGGCGCTGATCTCAGATCAAGGCGCCGCCGGCAACAGGAACCGCGCAATCACCGGCAAGTGATCGGAGATGCGCAAGGTATCGTCCTGTCGCACCTGGGCTTCGACCCGTTTGATTCGCGGGCTGTAGAACAGGTAGTCGACGGTGCGGTCCGGGCCGTTGAGGCCGGGGTCGTTCGGGTAGTGGGTCAGCCAGTGTGCGCGGTCGATGCCGCTGGCCTCGTTGTTGGTGGGGATCATCGGGTATTTGTCCCACAGCAGGTGCAGAGGGCTGTCGGCGGCGTAGGGCGTGCGTTGCTCGGAAGGCAGGCGTCGGTACTGGCCCAGGGGCAGCAGGTTGAAGTCGCCGCCAATCAGCCAGGGTGTGCCGGCGGATTCGAGTTTATCCAGGGCCTTGGCCACGGCGGTGACCTGGTTCGGCAGGGTGTCGTCGGGTTCGGTGGCCCGTTCCAGATGGGTGTTGAGCACCGCCAACTGACCACCATCGCTTAGCGGCAGATAACTCACCAACAAGGCATTTTTCGGTTGGAACTGTCGGCTGATGACGTTGGCGTCGGCCACCGGCAGTTGTACCCGTTCGGCGTGGTCGATGCGGTAGCGGCTCAGCGTTGCCAGTTGCCGACCGACGCTGCCGAAAATGTGTGGGTCGGGGATGAAATCGGCCTTCCAGTCGAAGGCGCTGGTGCTGCATGGATAGAGGTCGGCCAGGCGTTCCTGCAACAGCTTGAGCTGGTTCTGGTAGTCACTGGCCTTGGCGCCGTTGTCCAGTTCCTGGAGCAACACCAGGTCCGGTTGTTCGTCGCGAATGACCCGCGCCACTTCATCCAGACTGAAGGCCATGTCTTCAAGGGTCGGGCTTTCGTCGTTGCCCTGGGCCAGGTCGTGCCAGAACACGTAGCGCTTGCCGGCCAGGAACTGCACGTTCCAGGTCATTACCTTCAGGGCCTGGCCGGGCATCAGTGGCGCGGCGTTGGCGGCGCAACTGACCGGCAAGGCTTCCCTGGCTTGTGGCCGCCAGGTCAGGCTGTAGATCGACAGGGCGGCCAGGCAGAGGATCAACAGCAGGCCCAGCAGGGTATAACGCAGTAGACGGGTCATGGCTCGGCTTATGGGCGATACGCAAAAGTGATCCCGAGCATAACCGAGAGCGGTTCTCAAGCCCAAGCCCAGCGCCCGTCTCAGTGTCGTTAGCGGCTGTCAGGTTTTTCCGCGATCAGCATGAACATCCGGAACAGCACCACGCTGGTGAACAGTTGCAAGAAGCTGTGGATGCTTTCGATCAGCAAACTGAGCAAGGGGTTCTGCGGCGGCGGGTACACCGAAACGCTGGCGCCCTTGAGCAGCCACAGCGGGCCCATCACGCAGAGAATGCACAACAGGATCCGCCAGAAGTTGCCGCGGGTCATGCGCAGGCTTTCCTTCATCGCGGCCAGTGGCGTCAGGCCCCTCAATACCAGCAGGTATTCACTGAAGCCCAAGGCCACCATCAACCACAGGCCCGGCAGGAAATACAACGAAATGCCCACCAGGATCAGTAGCGTGTTCAGGGCCGTCAGCAAGGCAAAGCGTGGCCACAGGGTGAGGGCCGTGGCAAGCAGGTCGCGGGCGGGCGGCGACTCACCGCGACTGCGGGCGTCGAGAAACAAAATCAACGCGACGGTATAAAGCGGATACACCAGCAGCCCGACGATCAAGCTGTAGCCGGGAAAGCCTTCGGGGCCGATGGCGCTGTCCAACCCTTGCTGCAACACGGCTTCGAGTATCACCAGCGGCAGGCACAGTTGGGCGATCCGGCCCAGATGTCGCTTGAAGAAATACAAAGAGTCGCGCAGCACATCAAACGGATTCATGAGTCGGTATCGCAATTCAAAAGCGGTCCGACACTTTAACCGATCAGGTGCCCGCACAAGCAAACGTAAACATAAGGTAAAGACCGTTGAAACCTTTCCGGCAAGCCCCATTACTGGGTGGCACCGGTCTTCAGGACCGGAATGATGTCTACCCGGCAATCTGATGAGGTCGCCATGAACAGCGAAGAACAAACCCTGATCGATGGACTGTTTTCACGGCTGCAACAGGCCGAAAAGGACTCAGCCCCGCGCGACGCCCAGGCCGAGGCGCGGATCAAGGAACATATGACCAGCCAGCCCGCGGCGGGCTATTTCATGGCCCAGGCGATTCTGGTGCAAGAGGCCGCGATCAAACGCCTCGACGAGCAGAATAAACAGCTCGCCCAGCAAGTCGAGCAATTGCAGGCCGAGCTGCAACAGGCCCGCAACCCAGCCTCGGCGTCCAGCGGTGGCGGTGGTTTCCTTTCGAGTATTTTCGGTGGCGGCACCCGTGATTCACGGCCGGCGTCCGCCCCAAGCGCCCCGGCATCCGGCGGCGGTGGCTGGCGCGAACCGGCACGGCCAGCTTTTAATGCCCCGGCCCAGCAGGGCTTTGGTGCGCCGCCCGGCAACTATGGCGCGCCGCAGCAGCAGCAGGCGCCGGCAGCGAGCAGTTTCCTCGGCGGTGCCTTGAAAACCGCAGCAGGCGTGGCCGGTGGCGTGATGTTGGCCCAGGGCATCAGCAGCCTGTTCCACAGCAGCCAGCAACCGCAGGAGATCGTCGAAGTTATCAAGGAAGAGCCCGCTCAACCGGTCAATGACACCGCTAATAGCGGCGACAACGGCTGGGGCGATGATCAGCGGGTGGCCGACAGCGATACCTACGGCAGCGACCAGGGCGGTTTCAGCGACGCGGACTACAGTGACGATTCGTCCTCCTTCGGCGACGACGATTCCTTCGTCTGACCCACCATTCGTCCGGGGCGCCCTGGCGCCTCGGGCCGATTATTCGCGGAACAATCCTCGGGGCTGGCATACTGGGCGACTTTTCGGGCCGGGTGGCCCGGTCCCGCCTGCGCGCTTGTGCATCCAAGAGGAAACGCGGTGAAAAAAATCGCAGTGTTCGCCGATGTCCAGAACCTCTATTACACCGTGCGCCAGGCCTATGGCTGCCATTTCAACTACGCCGCGTTGTGGGCCGATATCAGCAAGCAAGGGCAGATCGTCGAGGCCTATGCCTATGCGATCGATCGTGGCGACAGCAAGCAGCAGCAATTCCAGCAGATCCTGCGCAACCTGGGGTTCGTCGTGAAGCTCAAGCCCTACATCCAGCGCAGCGACGGCTCGGCCAAGGGCGACTGGGATGTGGGCATCACGCTGGACATCATGGACGCCGCCGATCACGTCGACGAAGTGGTGCTGGCTTCCGGTGACGGCGATTTCGACATGCTGCTTGAGCGCATCATCAACAAGCACGGCGTGCAGGCCGTGGCTTATGGCGTGCCGGGGCTGACCGCCAACTCGCTGATCCGCGCCGCCAGCCGCTATGTGCCGATCGAAGGCGCGTTGCTGCTCAAGAATTGATTTCCAGGGAGTTCAGACCGGTTTGGAACGCATCGCAGTCATCGACTTTGAAACCACCGGCATCACGCCAAGCAGCAGTTGCCGGGCCACCGAAATTGCCGTGGTGATCCTCGAACAGGGCCGGATCGTCGACCGCTACCAGAGCCTGATGAATGCCGGGGTGCGCGTGCCCGCGTTCATCGAGCAACTGACCGGCATCAGCAACGCCATGCTGCGCAGCGCGCCGTCGGCGGAAAAGGTGATGAACGAGGTCAACGAGTTTGTCGGCATCACGCCGCTGCTGGCCCATAACGCTGCGTTCGACCAGAAGTTCTGGGATTTTGAACTGGGGCGAATCAAACGCACCCGCTTGCAGAACTTTGCCTGTTCACTGTTGCTGGCCCGACGCTTGATGCCGGCGGCGCCGAACCACAAGCTCGGCACGCTCAACGCGTTCGCCGGCTTGCCCCACACCGGCCAGGCTCACCGGGCCATGGCCGACGCCGAAATGGCCGCCAACCTCACCGCGCACCTGGCCTCGGAACTGCGGCAAAAGCATGGGTTGCGGGAGTTGTCCCATGATTTGCTGTGCAGCCTGCAGAAAGTGCCTGCGGCGAAGATCAATGAGCATCTCAAGCGGCATCGCGGCTTTTAAGTACACCATCGGGCAACTGTGGGAGCGAGCTTGCTCGCGATAGCGTCGGAACAGTCAGCCTCTCTGTGACTGACACTCCGCCATCGCGAGCAAGCTCGCTCCCACAGGTTGGTGAGTGTTTGATCCTTATCTCCCATTGCCTTCCAACTGCCCCAACGGCACGCGCTTTTCAATGGCGCTGGACAGCACGATCGAGGTCTTGCTGAAGCCGAACTTGGCGATGCGGTTGATCAGCTCTTCCAGTTCCGGCATCGAGCCAACCGCCGCCTGCATGATTACGCAGGGATCACCGGTCACTCGATGGCACTCGGTCAGCTGTGGAATCTTGCACAGTTCGTCGTAGATCTTTTGGTTACCGTGTTGGTTCATCCGCAGCTCGATCACGCACTGCACCGGCAGGCCGATTTTCGCCATGTCGACTTTCGCCTGATAGCCGGTAATCACGCCGCTGGCCTCCAGCTTGCTGACCCGCTCGGCCACGGCCGGGGCTGACAGGTTCACTTTACGGGCCAGTTCGGCGTAGGACGCACGACCGTTTTCCAGCAGGGCGGCGAGCAGCATGCGGTCGTATTTATCCATGGATTGGCTTCCAAGTGACGTGACTTTCGAAAGCGCGGTTTATAGCGCCAATCTCCATGTTTTGAAAAGTGTATGGGTGGGATAAACAGGTTTTGTAACTTATTTTCCGTCTGTCGCCTTTTTAGAATAGCGTCTCTCATTGTCCTGACTTCGAGTTGACCATGCCGGGCACACGCCGTTTTCCTCTGCCATTGATCGCTGCCTTTTTTGCCTTGTACGTCATCTGGGGTTCGACCTACCTGGTGATTCGCATTGGCGTGGAGCATTGGCCGCCGCTGTTGCTGGCCGGGATTCGTTTTGTGATGGCCGGGTCGCTGATGTACGGCTTCCTGCGCTGGCGCGGGGCGCCGGCGCCGACCTGGGCGCAATGGAAGGCCGGGGCCATCATCGGCGTGCTGTTGCTCAGCTTCGGCAACGGCGCGGTCAGTGTCGCCGAGCACACTGGCGTGGCCTCCGGGGTGGCGGCGTTGGCCGTGGCGACGGTGCCTTTGTTTACCCTGCTGTGCGGATATTTCTGGGGCGCGCGTAATACCCGTCTGGAATGGGCGGGGATTGTGCTGGGGTTGATCGGCATCGCCATGCTCAACCTGGGCTCCAACCTGCAATCGAGCCCGCTGGGGGCGACCTTGCTGGTGTTCGCGGCGGCGTCCTGGGCCTTTGGTTCGGTGCTGAGCAAGCACCTGCCGTTGCCGGCGGGGGCGATGGCCAGTGCCGTGGAAATGCTGGTGGGCGGCGTGGTGCTGTTGATCGGCAGTGTGGCCAGTGGCGAACACCTGGTTGCCATGCCGCCGCTCGAAGGCTGGCTTGCCTTGGCCTACCTGACTTTTTTTGGTTCGATCATCGCCTTCAACGCCTACATGTACCTGCTCAAGCACGTGCGTCCGGCGGCGGCCACCAGTTATGCCTACGTCAACCCGGCGGTGGCGGTGTTGCTGGGGATCGTGTTTGCCAATGAAACCATTGGCATCGAGGAGGCCTTGGCGATGCTGGTGATCATCAGTGCGGTGGTGCTGATCGGCTTGCCCCAGTGGCGCAAACCCAAGCCTGCGCCGGCCATCTCCTGATTTAGGGTAAACTGCCGCGCATTGCACACCTTGCGCTGATTTTTCCTACGGTATTTCCATGACTTTCGCCACCCTTGGCCTGATCGAACCCTTGCTGCGCGCCCTCGAGTCGCTCGGTTACCAGACCCCGACCCCGGTGCAGGCCCAAGCCATACCGGCGGTGTTGGCCGGTCGCGACCTGATGGCGGCGGCCCAGACCGGTACCGGCAAAACCGCCGGTTTCGCCGTGCCGCTGTTGCAGTTGTTGACCACCGAAGGGCCGAAGGTCACTGCCAACTCGGTGCGGGCGCTGATTCTGGTGCCGACCCGTGAGCTGGCCGAGCAGGTTCATGAAAGCGTGCGTCAGTACGCGCAAAACCTGCCGTTGAGCACTTATGCGGTGTACGGCGGCGTCAGCATCAACCCGCAGATGATGAAGCTGCGCAAAGGCGTCGATCTGTTGGTCGCCACACCCGGGCGCTTGCTCGATCTGTTCCGGCAGAACGCGCTGAAGTTCAACCAGTTGCAAACCCTGGTGCTGGACGAAGCCGACCGGATGCTCGACCTGGGCTTCTCCGAAGAGCTGGCGAACATCTACAAGGCCTTGCCGAAAAAGCGCCAGACCTTGCTGTTCTCGGCAACGTTCTCCGACGCTATCCGCCTGCTGGCCGGGCAGATGCTCAACGATCCGCTGAGCATCGAAGTGAGCCCGCGCAACGTGGCCGCCAACACCGTCAAGCAGTGGGTGGTGACGGTGGACAAGAAGCGTAAGCCGGAATTGTTCGTGCACCTGATGCGCAAGCACAAGTGGAAGCAGGTGCTGGTGTTCGCCAAGACCCGCAACGGCGTCGATGCGCTGGTGGAAAAACTCCAGGGCCTGGGCATCAACGCCGACGGCATCCACGGTGACAAACCCCAGGCCACCCGGCAGCGGGCGCTGGACCGTTTCAAGGCCAGCGAAGTGCAGATTCTGGTGGCCACCGACGTCGCCGCCCGCGGGCTGGATATCGAAGATTTGCCATTGGTGGTGAATTTCGACCTGCCAATCGTCGCCGAGGACTACATCCACCGCATCGGCCGTACCGGCCGGGCGGGCGCTACAGGGCAGGCGATTTCCCTGGTCTGCGCCGATGAAGTGAATTTGCTGTCAGCCATCGAGACGCTGACCCGTCAGACGTTGCCTCGCCAGATGGAACAAGACTTCGAGCCTGAGCACCGCGTGCCGGACACCGATGCCAGCGGCCAGGTCATCAAGAAGCCGAAAAAGCCGAAGAAACCGAAAACCTCGGGCGGTGGCGGCAAGCGCAACCTGGGCAAGTGGGTGGACAGCGGCGACGCGGCGCCGGTGGAGCCTTCGGTCAAGCCTGTGCGAAAAGTGCCGGTGTTCAATACCGGGCCGCGTAAGCGCAAGCCTTGATGACCTGCTGGGTCTGATAAATCGCTATCGCGAGCAAGCTCGCTCCCACAGTTGACCGGGTTCTGTCAGAAGGATTGCGATTAATGTGGGAGCGAGCTTGCTCGCGATAGGCGCGCCTCGGTCTTCAACCCTTGCGCTGTAGCCATTCCAGCATTCCCAACCCCGCTGCCCGGCCGCTGGCAAAACAGGCCGTCAGCAGGTAGCCGCCGGTCGGCGCTTCCCAGTCGAGCATTTCCCCGGCGCAGAACACGCCGGGTATCTGCTTGAGCATCAGGCGTTCGTCCAGGGCTTCGAATGTCACGCCACCGGCACTGCTGATGGCTTCATCCAGCGGACGGGGCTTCACCAGGGGCAATGGCAGGGCCTTGATTGCCTGGGCCAGGCGTGCCGGGTCAGCAAAGCCATCGGCCGGCGTGAGTTCGCGCAACAGCGCGGCCTTGACCCCGTCGATCCCTAGCTGGCTGTGCAAGTGCTTGGCCATCGAGCGTGAACCGCGAGGCTTGCTCAGGGCTTGCTGGATTTTATCCACAGGCCGGCCCGGCAGCAGGTCCAGATGAATGGTCGCGCTGCCATGTCGGTTGATCGCTTCGCGAATCGGTGCCGACAGGGCATAGATCAGGCTGCCTTCGATGCCGGTGGCGGTGATCACGCATTCGCCGAGGCGCGGGACATCGTCGTTCAAACCGATGGCGATGTTTTTCAGCGGGGTGCCGGCGAATTTGCTGACCATCAAGTCGCTCCAGGCCCGCACTTCGAATCCGCAATTGCTCGGCTGCAAGGGCGCAAGGGCGACACCGCGCTGTTCCAGCGGCAACATCCAGGCGCCATCGGAGCCCAGCCGTGACCAGCTGCCGCCGCCCAACGCCAGCAGCGTCGCGTCGGGTCGCAGGGTTTTCTCCCCATCCGGCGCCGCGATCCTCAGGCTGCCGTCGGGATTCCAGCCAAGCCAGCGATGGCGGGTGTGAATCGTCACGCCCGCATCGCGCAGGCGTTTGAGCCAGGCGCGCAGCAGCGGGGCGGCTTTCATGTCGGTAGGAAACACCCGTCCGGAGCTGCCGACAAAAGTGTCGATGCCCAGCCCGTGGATCCATGTGCATAACTCATCGGCCCCGAAGGCTCGCAGCAGCGGAGCGAGGTTCGGCGCGCGTTCGGCGTAGCGGGACAGGAAGGCCGGGTAAGCTTCCGAGTGGGTGATGTTCATGCCACCGACACCGGCCAGCAGAAACTTCCTGCCTACAGATGGCATGCCGTCGTACAGGTCGACCTGGATCCCGGCCTGGCTCAACACCTCGGCCGCCATCAGGCCGGCGGGGCCGCCGCCGATGATGGCGATGTTTGGTGTGTAGGATTGGGTGGCTTGGGTCATGGCAATTGGTGAGGCTGGGGAATAAGCCGCGCATTCTATCAGCACAGACCCCTGTGGGAGCGGGCTTGCTCGCGAAGGCGGTGTGACAGTCGGATATCCATGTAGCTGATACACCGCTTTCGCGAGCAAGCCCGCTCCCACACTTGTATGCGGTGTTCTTTAGAGTTGTGATCAAAAAATAGCCAAGCATTCGCACGCTATAAGCGACATAGCCTGTAGGCCATTTCACTCAGGTTATCCACAGGCCGCTCCACAGGCATTGTGGGTAACGCGCCCAGCTTTCAATGACAACCTGATGACGCCCAGACCTTTTGTGCGCTGTGGTGCAGGATCCCGTGACGGCGGGCCAGGGTCTGGCGGTCCTTGCTGTAGCCGCCGCCGATCACGCCGACCACCGGGATGTCGCGCCCCAGGCAATGGCGCATGACGCTTTCGTCCCGGGCGGCAAGGCCTTCATCGGTCAGCTTCAGATAACCGAGGGCGTCGTCCTTGTGCACATCGACACCCGCGTCGTACAGCACCAGGTCGGGCTGGTAGAGCGGCAGCAGATAGTTGAGCGCGTCGTCCACCACCTGCAGATAAGCGCCATCCTCCATGCCCATCGGCAGGGGAATGTCCCAGTCGCTTTGGGCCTTGCGTGCCGGAAAATTCTTTTCGCAGTGCAAGGAAACTGTCACGGCGTCCGGAGTGTCATGGAGTATTCGGGCGGTGCCGTCGCCCTGGTGCACATCGCAGTCGAAAATAAGCACCCGCGAGACTCGGCCGCTGGCCAGGAAATACCGGCTGATTACCGCCAGGTCATTGAAAATGCAAAACCCGGCCGGGTGGTCGTAATGGGCGTGATGGGTGCCGCCGGCCAAATGACAGGCCAGTCCGTGTTCGAGGGCCTGTTCGGCCGCCAGTAGCGAGCCGCCCACGGCGCGTACCGTTCGGCGGGCCAGGGCTTCGCTCCAGGGTAGGCCGAGTCGCCGTTGGTCTTCACGGGACAACTCGCCGCCCATGTAGCGTTCGATATAAGCGCGGTCGTGGGCCAGGGCGAGGATATCCGGGGGACACAGCGATGGGCGCAGCAGGTCGTCGTCGCGGGTCAGGCCACTGTCCACCAGGTGATCGCGCAACAGGCGAAACTTGTCCATGGGGAAGCGATGGTCCGGCGGGAATTCGGGGCTGTAGTCTTCGTGATAGATCAGCGGCAGCGGCATGGTGTTTTCAGCGGTGATTGAGTGACGGATCCTACCAGCGATGTAGACTCAGGGGCATGGAAGAGGAATGAAAATGGAGCCGATACTGGAACTGGAAAGCGCACGGCTGCTGTTGCGGCAGTGGCGCGATGATGACTTGCCGGAATTTGCCGCCATGTGCGCAGATCCGCAGGTGATGCGTTATTTCCCGGCGCGCTTGAGCCGTCTGGAAAGCGCCGCCTTGATCGGCCGCGTGCGTGGGCATTTCGCCGAGCATGGTTTTGGCTTGTGGGCCTTGGAACGCAAGGACACCGGGGCCTTTATTGGCTTTACCGGGCTGGGCGTGGTCGGGTTCGATGCGCCTTTCACGCCGGCCATCGAGATCGGCTGGCGCCTGGCCCGGGAGCACTGGGGGCTGGGGTATGCCAGCGAAGCGGCGTGGACTGCCCTGCGTTGTGCTTTCGACCAATTGTTGCTGGACGAAGTAGTGGCGTTCACCGCCGTCGATAACCTGCCGTCGCAAAAAGTCATGCAAGCCATCGGCATGCAGCATGACCCGGCTGATGACTTCGAACACCCAACACTCGCAGTCGATCACCCATTGCGTCACCATGTGCTCTATCGCATCAATCGTGAGCAGTGGCTACAGACCCTGCACGGTTAGCCGACACGGACGTTTACAATGCCCGCGACAATGGCCCGGGCCAACAATCGATCCACCACCGCAGCTCAGGCTGCGTGGTGTTGCGCTGTGTGAGGAAAGTCTGAATGAGCCACGTGTTGGAAGATCTGGTCGACCTGCTGACCCTGGAACCGATCGAAGAGAACCTGTTTCGCGGTCGCAGCCAGGACCTGGGGTTCCGCCAGTTGTTCGGCGGCCAGGTGTTGGGCCAGTCACTGTCGGCGGCCAGCCAGACCGTGGAAGAGGCGCGCCATGTGCATTCGATGCACGGTTATTTCCTGCGTCCGGGTGATGCGGCGTTGCCGGTGGTCTACCAGGTGGACCGGGTGCGTGACGGGGGCAGTTTCAGCACCCGCCGGGTGACGGCGATCCAGAAGGGCAACCCGATTTTCACCTGCAGTGCGTCGTTCCAGTACGACGAACAGGGCTTTGAGCACCAGAGCACCATGCCGCAAGTCGTCGGCCCGGAAAACCTGCCGTCCGAGCTGGAACTGACCCAGCAGCGGGCGCACCTGCTACCCGAGCACATGCGGGAAAAACTGCTGTGCCCCAAGCCGATCGAGGTGCGCCCGGTCACCGAAAAAGACCCTTACAACCCGCAACCGGCCGACCCGGTGAAATACGTGTGGTTCCGTGCCGATGGTGCCCTGGCGGACTCGCCGGCCTTGCACAAGTATCTGCTGGCCTACGCGTCGGACTTCGGCCTGTTGACCACCTCGATGTTGCCCCACGGCAAATCGGTGTGGCAGAAAGACATGCAGGTCGCCAGCCTCGATCACGCCTTGTGGTTCCATGCCGACCTGCGCGCCGATGACTGGTTGCTCTACGCCATGGACAGCCCGTGGGCCGGCAATTCCCGTGGCTTCTCCCGTGGCAGCGTGTTCAACCGCGCCGGGCAACTGGTGGCCTCGGTTACCCAGGAAGGACTCATCCGCCACCGCAAGGACTGGGCATGAGCCTGTCCGAAGTACGGCACTGGGTATTCGACATGGATGGCACGCTGACCATCGCCGTGCATGATTTCGCGGCGATCCGCGTGGCCCTGGCGATTCCGGCCGAAGACGACATCCTCACCCACCTGGCGGGGTTGCCGGCTGATGAGGCCGCCGCCAAACATGCCTGGCTGCTGGAGCACGAGCGGGACCTGGCGCTGGGTTCCCAGCCCGCGCCTGGCGCGGTCGAGTTGGTGCGAGAGCTGGCCGGGCGCGGCTATCGCCTGGGGATCCTGACCCGCAACGCCCGCGAACTGGCCCACGTGACCCTGGAGGCCATAGGCCTGGCGGACTGTTTTGCCGTGGAGGATGTACTGGGCCGTGACGAAGCACCGCCCAAGCCGCATCCCGGTGGTCTGTTGAAGCTGGCCGAGGCGTGGAACGTGGCGCCTGAGACGATGGTGATGGTGGGGGACTACCGCTTCGACCTGGACTGTGGCCGGGCGGCGGGGGCGCGGACGGTGTTGGTGAACTTGCCGGATAACCCGTGGCCGGAGCTGACGGATTGGCATGCGCGCGATTGTGTCGAGTTGCGGCGGATGCTTTTGGCTTGAGATGGATAGCGGCTGGCGGGCCGCTATCGCGAGCGAGCTCGCTCCCACAGTGGATTTGTGCTGAACACAGATTTTGTAGCCGATAGAACCCCCTGTGGGAGCGAGCTTGCTCGCGATGAGGCCCGTCCAGTCGACACAAAACTTACTGCCTAAACAACACCTTCAGCCCCTCAGGCGAAGTCAGCATTTTATCGCCGTTATGCCCAACCCCCGGCACCTCGATCAGCCGCTGGTTCAACCCCACGGGATGACGCCGCGTCAGGTAGTCGAAAAAAAAATGCCCGCGCAGTAACCGATACGCCCCCTGGGTCTGTGCTTCGCAACCTTTGTCCAGCGCCGGATGCTCCGGGTCGATGTCCTGTTGCCCCAGTAGATAGACGATGTCGCGCTGGACGTAGTTTGCTTCCAGCTGAGCGGGCGTTTGCCCGGCGGCATAGGCGGGGAGGTTCTGCAGGCCGTACTTCCACTGATCGAAGCCGGGGCAACCGGCAGGGTCGAAGGCCATGGGCCGCTGGGCATCGAAATAGGCATAGGACGACGGGTTGGCGATGACAAACCGCGGGCTGATCCGGTATTGGCCGTGGGCGAGCAGGGCGTAGCGCTGCACCACTTGGCCACCGCCGGAATGACCCGCGATGACGATCTCCTTCACTTCGGGGAACTGCTGTTGGTCACTGACTCGCGCAACGATGTCGTCGAGTACCTGGAAGGAGCTGACCGGATTCGGCCCTGTGGATAAACCACCGGCCATCCAGTCGTTACCGTGCCAGCGCAGAAGGTCGTTGGGCAATTGATGCCGGGCCACGTCCAGTTCGTTGAGAAATTGCGGGGCGATGATCAGGGTCGTGGCCAATTGACCCGCCTGCTCGGCGGCTTTTTCGGCGCTGTGCAGGTAGGTGTCGGCATTGCGCAGCCGACCATGGAGGATGATCAGTACGCGCTGGATGGACGCAGGGGGCGGGCTGACCTCGACAGCCATGGCGCCGCCCTTGAACTGCAGTCGCCCCTGTGCAACCACCTTCACGCCGTGTTCGTCTGCCTGGGCAAGGGCGCAGCACAGCAGCAGCCCAATCAACGCTCCCCACTTCATCTACAGGGATTTCGCCGCGAAGGTGTCGCATTGGCTGACCTGGCCTTGGGCGAAGCCGGTCTTGAACCAACGCACCCGTTGCGCCGAGGTGCCGTGGGTAAAGGAGTCCGGCACCACACGCCCTTGGCCTTGTTGCTGCAAGCGGTCGTCACCGATGGCATTGGCGGCGTTCAAGGCTTCCTCGATGTCCCCCGGCTCCAGCCAGTTCAGGCGTTTCTGCGCGTGGTTGGCCCAGACCCCGGCCAGGCAATCGGCCTGTAATTCCTGGCGGACCAGCAAGCCACCGTCACCTTCCATCTGCCGGCCTTGCTGGCGAGCCTCCTGGATTTTCGCCGACACACCCAGCAGGGTCTGCACATGGTGCCCGACTTCATGGGCGATGACGTAGGCCTGGGCGAAGTCTCCGGCGGCCGAGAAGCGCTGGGACATTTCCTTGAAGAAGCTCATGTCCAGGTAGACCTGGCGGTCCGCCGGGCAATAGAACGGGCCGGTTGCCGAGGAGGCCAGGCCGCAGGCCGAGTTGACTCGACCGCTGAACAACACCAGTTTGGGTTGCTGGTACTGGCGACCGGCCTGCTGGAAAACCTGGCCCCAGGTGTCTTCGGTATCGCCGAGGATCGAGCGCACGAACTCGGCCTGTTCATCGTTGGCCGGTGGCGCCTGGCGGGTTTGTGAAGTGGCAGGCGCGGACGGGTCCATCTGCCCGGCCAGTTGCCCGAGGATCTGCATCGGATCCTGGCCAGTGATCCAGCCAATGCCGACGATCAGGACGATGGCCGTCAGGCTCAAGCCCTTGCCGCCGCCGAAGCGCATCCCACCGCCGCCCCCACCGTCACCGCGGGCGTCTACCACGTTGTCACTGCGGCGACCTTTTTTCCATAACATGTGGGAAGTCCTCTGGATGACCTGCTAAAAATGACTGCTGTGGCGGTGAGTCTAGCTTTTAGGCGCCCAAGGTGCGCGCCGCGCTTGAGCTGTCAGGCAACGGACACGGGGTTTGGTTCAGCGCAGAGCCAACCCTGCCTGGCTGCGCAATTTTCATTACACTTCGGATTCAGAACTTATCGCTATGCTCGCTGGCCCAACAACTGCAAGGTGCGTCACGGCCCCTACATCAAGCAACGCAGGTTTTCCTCATGACCGTCAGCACACCGCTCTCAGGCGTCAATCAGGCTTTCAAGGGCATCGTGCTTATTCTGGTCGCAACGTTCCTGTTCTCCAGTCATGACGCGTTGTCCAAATATCTGTCGGGTTTTTATCCGATCATCATGGTGGTCTGGGCACGCTACGTGGTGCACACCTTGTTGATGGCGGGTATCTTCCTGCCGCGTTCGGGGCTGCGGGTCCTGCGTACCAAGCGCCCGTTGTGGCAGTTGGCCCGGGCGTTGTGCCTGCTGGGCACCAGTCTGTTTTTCACCACCGCGTTGATGTTCATTCCATTGGCGGAGGCGACGGCGGTCAACTTCCTCGCGCCCGTGCTGGTGACCGCGTTGTCGGTGCCGTTGCTGGGCGAACACGTGACGCGCGGTCAATGGATCGCGGTGATCTTCGGTTTTATCGGGGTGTTGATCATCGTCCATCCCGGTGGCGATCTGTTCACTCCGGCGGTGTTGCTGCCATTCTGTTCGGCGCTGTTTTTCTGCTTCTACCAACTGCTCACCCGCAAGCTCAGCGAGATCGACAGCCCGACCACCAGCAATTTCTTCGCCGGCCTGTGCAACACCTTGGTGATGAGCGCCCTGGTGCCGTTCTTCTGGCAAGTGCCGAGCCTGGTGCACGGGGTGATGATGCTGGCGCTGGGCGCCTGTGGGATGACGGCGCACCTGATGCTGACCCAGGCCTTCCGCTTTGCCGCCCCGGCGCTGCTCGCGCCGTTCGGGTACTGCCAGATCGTGTTTGCCGGGCTGCTGGGCTGGTTGTTTTTCAGCCATACGCCGACGCTGACCACCGTGGTGGGCATCGCCCTGATCTGCTTGAGTGGGTTGGCGGCGGCGTGGCAACAGCGGCGCAAGTAACCGGATCTGTTTGGACCGGGAATGATCGCTGTGTGGCGAGGGGATTTATCCCCGCTGGGCTGCGCAGCAGCCCCAAAACCATAAGAATGCGGTGAGCCAGATACACCGCACTCTCGATTCTCAGGGCTGCTGCGCAGCCCAACGGGGATAAATCCCCTCGCCACAAGTTGGGTTCCTGCCTCAATGACTAATCAGTTTTCCAGGGTCGGCACCTTGCGCGGTGCCATGAAGTACAGCCAGGTCAGGGCAATGAAGTATATCGCCGGAATCAGGGTGAACAGCACGGTGTAGTTGTTGTTGGTGATCGTGAGGATGTGGCCCACCAACTGGGTCATGAACATCCCGCCGATGGCCGCGCACATGCCGCCGAAACCGAACACCGTGCTCATCATGTGTTTAGGCGTGTAGTCCATCACCAGGCTCCAGATGTTGGCGGTCCAGGCCTGGTGCGCGCCGATGGCCAGGGAAATGGCGAACACCGCCATCCACAGGTTGCTTGCGCCGGCGGCCATGATCACGCCGATGATGCAGCAGGCGAACAGTAGCATGGACACCAGTCGCGCCTTGATCGGATTGAGGCCGCGGCCAATCAGGAACGAAGACAGGATCCCGCCGCCCACGCTGCCGAAGTCGGCGGTGAGGTAGATGATGATCAGCGGGATACCCATCTGGGTCACGTTGATGCCCAGGTTGTATTGCTGGTTCAGGAATGGCGGCAACCAATAGAGATAGAACCAGAACACCGGTGCGGTGATCGAGTAGGCCAGGGCGAATGCCCAGGTGCCGCGCATGCGCAGGATGCGTGAGAAGGGTACGCGGATCTGATCGGGTTCGTCCTGGGCTTGGATGTAATCCAGTTCCGACTGTTTGACGCTGGGATGGTCTTCCGGGTTGAAGTACTTCAGGCCCCAGAACAGCAGCCAGATCCCGCCGAGGGCGGCCATGCACAGGAATGCCGCCTGCCAGCCCCACACGTGCAGGATCAACGGCAAGAGCATCGGGGTGAACATCGCGCCGACGTTGGTCCCGGCGTTGAAAATGCCCGTGGCCACGGCCCGTTCGCCCGCCGGGAACCACAGCCGCGTGGTCTTCACGCAGGCCGGGTAGTTGGCGGCTTCGGTCAGGCCGAGGATGAAGCGGCAGACCATGAACCCCAGCGCCGACGTGGCCAGGCCATGGGCACCGGTCGCCAAGCTCCAGAGCAGCACGGCACAGAAGAACACGCGCTTGACGCCGACCCGGTCGATCAGCCGGCCTTGCAGCACAAAACCGATGGCATAGCCAACCTGGAACCAGAAGTTGATGTTGGCGTAATCCATCGCCGTCCAGCTCATTTCCTTGGCCAGGATCGGCTGCATCACGCCGAGGGCGGCGCGGTCGATGTAGTTCAGGGTGGTGGCGAAAAACACCAGGGCGAGCATGCCCCAACGGGTCTTGCCCACGGCCATGGCGCCGCGGATCTTGTCGCCGATGCCGCCGGACGCGGCACCCGCCGCTGGGGCCATGGGGGAACTTTGGGAAGGAATCATAGCGTGTACCCGTTTTTGAAATTCTTATGGTTGGTCTGGGTCTTTCCATTGATTCCGGCGGCTGGGGCCGGCGTCAATGTGGGAGCGATGGTGCGCAGTGAGCAAAAAATCGTCAATTCAGCATTTGGCATTTTGTTCGATAATCGCCCAAAAAACTAACCAGGTGGTACATATTAAATTGCTCAAAGAAACCGGCAGCTCAATAATCGGCTCACTCTTTCAAAAGCGGCGCACCTTTTGTAGCCGATGCCTGTCCCGGGAGCCGACGTCATGCAGCGTTCCATTGCCACCGTTTCCTTGAGCGGTACCCTGCCGGAAAAACTCGAGGCCATTGCCGCCGCCGGTTTCGATGGGGTGGAGATCTTTGAGAACGACCTTCTCTATTACGATGGCAGCCCCCGGGAAATCAGGCAGATGTGCGCCGACCTGGGCATTGCCATCACGTTGTTCCAGCCGTTTCGTGACTTCGAAGGTTGCCGCCGTGATCGCCTGGCGCGCAATCTGGAGCGGGCCGAGCGCAAGTTCGACCTGATGCAGGAGTTGGGCACTGACCTGGTGCTGGTGTGCAGCAACGCCTCGGCCGACAGCGTCGGCGACGAACAGATCCTGATCGATGACCTGCGCCTGCTGGCCGAACGGGCCGGGGCGCGCGGCTTGCGCATCGGCTACGAGGCGTTGGCCTGGGGCCGGCACGTGAATACTTATCAACAGGTCTGGAACATCGTGCGCCAGGCCGATCACCCAAGCCTCGGGGTATTGCTCGACAGCTTCCACACCTTGTCCCTCAAGGGCGATCCGAGTGCGATTGCCGCGATCCCGGGCGACAAGATTTTTTTCGTGCAAATGGCTGACGCGCCGATCCTGGCGATGGACGTCCTGGAATGGAGCCGGCATTTCCGTTGCTTCCCGGGGCAGGGCGAATTCGACTTGCCGGGTTTTTTGGCGCCGATCATCAAGAGCGGCTACAACGGGCCGCTGTCGCTGGAAATCTTCAACGACGGCTTTCGCGCCGCGCCACCACGGGCCAATGCCGCCGACGGCCTGCGCTCGCTGCTGTACTTGGAGGAGAAGACCCGCCAGCGTCTGGCCGAAGAAGCCACGCCCGTCGGCAATGCCGATATCCTCTTCGCCACGCCACCGGCCAGTGAATACAACGGCATCGAATTCCTCGAGTTCGCCGTGGACGATAACCTCGGCGCCAAGCTGTCCCATTGGCTGGAACGGCTGGGATTCGTCAAGGCCGGCCAGCATCGCTCCAAGAACGTGAGCCTGCTCCGTCAGGGCGATATCAACCTGGTCCTCAACTGCGAACCGTATTCCTTTGCCCACAGCTTTTTCGAAGCCCATGGGCCGTCGTTGTGCGCCACCGCGGTGCGGGTCAAAGACAGCGCCAGCGCCCTGGAGCGGGCCGTGGCCTACAAGGGCCAGCCCTATCGCGGCCTGGTGGGGCCCAATGAGTTGGAGCTGGCGGCGGTGCGCGCCCCCGATGGCAGCCTGATCTACCTGGTGGACCAGGAGGCCGACGTCTATGGCACCGATTTCAACTTGCAACCGGGTGCTGTCATCGGCGCCGGGCTCAAGCGCATCGACCATATGGCGATGGCGCTGCCAGCCGACAGCCTCGACAGTTGGGTGCTGTTCTACAAGAGCCTGCTGGATTTCGAAGCCGACGACGAAGTGGTGTTGCCCGACCCCTATGGCCTGGTCAAAAGCCGGGCCCTGCGCAGCCGCTGCAGTTCGATCCGGCTGCCGCTGAACATTTCCGAGAACCGCAACACCGCGATCTCACATGCATTGTCGAGTTATCGCGGTTCAGGGGTGCATCACATCGCTTTCGATTGCGATGACATCTTCGCCCAGGTCAGCCATGCCAAAGAGGCGGGTGTGCCGTTGCTGGACATTCCGCTCAACTATTACGATGACTTGGCGGCGCGGTTCGATTTCGATGACGAGTTTCTCAGCGAGCTGGCGTATTTCAACGTGTTGTACGACCGTGATGCCCAGGGCGGCGAGTTGTTTCACGTCTACACCGAGCCCTTCGAGGGGCGGTTTTTCTTTGAGATCATTCAGCGCAAGAACGGTTACGCCGGTTACGGCGCGGCCAATGTCGCGGTGCGGCTGGCGGCGATGGCCAAGTCCCGCAGCGGTGGCTTGCGCCACGCCAAGTTGTAGGGAAATCGTAAACGCCGCGGTCAAGGGCAACGCCGTGGCTTCCTTCACTGCACGGTGCGGCCCATAATCGCCCACCTGTGCAGTGATGGCCGTGAGCCCCGCAATGACTATGAATCCAGAGCTTTCCGCAGCCCTCGACGAACCTGTCGCCGCGCCGCGCAAGAGTCGCAAGAACAACCCGGAGAAAACCCGGGAGAACATTCTTCAGGAAGCCATCGTCGAGTTCGTCCAACAGGGCCTGTCCGGCGCCCGGGTCGACGCCATCGCCGAGCGCATCCACACCTCCAAGCGCATGATTTATTACTACTTCGGCAGCAAGGAGCAGTTGTACGTCGAGGTGCTGGAGAAACTCTACGGTGATATCCGTAATACCGAGAGCCGCCTGCACCTGGCGGAGCTGGCCCCGGTCGATGCGATCCGGCGCCTGGTGGAGTTCACCTTCGACCACCACGACCGCAATGTGGATTTCGTGCGCATCGTCTGCATCGAGAACATCCACAACGCCGAGTACGTGAAACAGTCCGGCGCGATCAAGGCGATGACCAACACCATCCTCGATTCCCTGGGCGTGATCCTGCGTCGAGGCGCCGAAGAGGGTGTGTTCCGCGCCGGCCTCGAACCGCTGGATGTACATCTGCTGATCAATTCGTTCTGTTTTTACCGGGTGTCCAACCGCAACACGTTCGGTGAGATCTTTCAGATCGATTTGTCGGACGAAGCGATCAAGCAGCGGCATCGGGAGATGGTCTGTGAGTCAGTGCTGCGCTACCTGCAGCCCTGACACCGAACCGAATGTGGGAGCGAGCTTGTGTGGGAGCGAGCTTGCTCGCGATAGCGGTCGATCAGCCAACACCGATTGCGACTGACACACCGTCATCGCGAGCAAGCTCGCTCCCACAAGTAATTCCTACAAGGGATTTATCGCCAGGTCTTAGTGATTCATGCTCTGGAAATGCTCCAGCATCCGCTGCGCATCCGGCGCCACGCCACTGAACAGTTCGAACGCCTTCACCGCCTGGAACACCGCCATGTTGCCGCCATCCAGCGTGCGGCAGCCAAGGGCGCGGGCGTTGCGCAGCAGTTCGGTTTCCAAGGGGAAGTAGACGATTTCCGCGACCCACAATTGGCCATGCAACAGCTCGACCGGCACCGGCATACCTGGCAGTTTCGCCATGCCCATGGGCGTGGTGTTCACCAGGCCGTCCGCCTCGGCCATGGCGGCGGGCAGGTCATGCCCGGCTCGGGCGCGACCCGCGCCGAAGTGTTGGTTCAGGTTGTTGGCCAAGGCCTCGGCACGGCTGACCTCGACGTCAAAAATACCCAGCGTCTGTACGCCTTCTGCCAATAGGGCATGGGCAACCGCCGCGCCGGCGCCACCGGCGCCCATCTGCACCACGCGTCGGCGCGCAACATCACCCAGGCCACGGCGAAAACCTTCGGCGAATCCCAGGCAGTCGGTGTTGTGGCCGATGCGTTTGCCCTCCTTGAGCACCACGGTATTCACCGCGCCGATGCCCCGGGCCTCGGGCGACAGCTCATCGAGCAGCGGGATGATCGCCTGCTTGCAGGGGAAGGTGATGTTCAGGCCGGTGAAACTCATGCGTTCGGCGGCTTTCAGCAAATCGGGCAGGGCGCCGCTGTCGAGTTTCAGCGCATCGAGATCGATCAGCCGATAAAGGTAGCGCATGCCTTGGGCATCGCCTTCACGCTCATGCAGCGCCGGCGTGCGCGACGCCTGGATGCCCGCGCCGATCAGGCCGGCCAGCACAGTGATGTTCGGCATGCTCATCAACCCTTCAACCGCTGACTGAAATGTTCCAGGGCCAGGCGATAGCCATGGCTGCCAAACCCACACATCACGCCAATGGCGACGGAGGAAACGAAGGAGTGGTGGCGGAACGTTTCCCGGGCGTGGACGTTGGACAGGTGAACTTCGATCACCGGGACTTCGCTGGCTACCAGGGCATCGCGGATCGCCACCGAGGTGTGGGTCCAGGCCGCCGGGTTGATGACAATACCGGCACATCGGCCTCGGGCGCCATGTACCCAGTCCAGCAATTCGCCTTCCTGGTTGGTCTGGCGAAACTCCACCGCCAGGCCGAATTCCTCAGCGGCGCGACCGCACAGTGTGGAGATGTCAGCCAGGGTTTCGTGGCCATAGGTCGCCGGCTCGCGGGTGCCGAGCAGGTTCAGGTTCGGGCCGTTGAGCACAAGAACGATTGGAGGCATCGCAATTTCTCCACATTTTTATTGTTGGTGTCGGCCAGGTTTCGGCCGGTGGAGATAAATTGTACTAGATGGTTAATTTGGTCAAATAAAGCCGACGCCATTGGCCATTAAGTGTTCGATGATCGAACATGGCCGTTGCAATTGTGGCGAGGGGATTTGATCGTTCCCTACGCTCCGCGTGGGAATGCATCCTGTGACGCTCTGCGTCACCCTCCAGAAGCGGAACGCGGAGCGTCCCTGGCGACGCTCCCACGCGGGAGCGTGGGAGCGATCAACAGGATAATCCTTCAACTCAAAGGAAGGGCTTACCGCCGAGTCAACAACACCCCGGATTCCATATGATGGGTCCAGGGAAATTGATCGAACAACGCGCAGCGCGTAATGCGGTGGGTGTCGTGCAGTTGCGCGATGTTGGCGGCGAGGGTTTCGGGGTTGCAGGAGATGTACAGGATGTTGTCGAAGCGCCGAGTCAGCTCGCAGGTGTCCGGGTCCATGCCGGCGCGGGGCGGGTCGACGAAGACGCTGCCGAATTCGTAGCTTTTCAGATCGATGCCATGCAGGCGGCGGAACGGGCGGACTTCGTTCAGGGCTTCGGTCAGTTCTTCGGCCGACAGGCGCACCAGCGTCACGTTATCCACCGCGTTTTCGCTAAGGTTGCTCAGCGCCGCGTTTACCGAGGTCTTGCTGATTTCGGTGGCCAGCACTTTGCGCACGCGGGTGGCCAGGGGCAGGGTGAAGTTGCCGTTGCCGCAGTACAACTCCAGCAGATCGTCGCTGCGCTCGCCCAAGGCTTCAAAGGCCCAGTTGAGCATCTTCTGGTTCACCGTGCCGTTGGGCTGGGTGAAGGCGCCTTCGGGCTGGCGGTAGCTGAAGGTGCGGCCGCCGACGTCGAGTTTCTCCACCACGTAGTCATGGCCGATCACTTCCCGCTTGCCCTTGGAGCGGCCAATGATGCTGACGCCGAGGTCGGTTGCCAGTTTCGAGGCCGCAGCGTGCCAGTGCTCATCCAGCGGACGGTGATAACACAGGGTGATCATTGCATCGCCGGCCAGGGTGGTCAGGAACTCCACCTGGAACAGCTTGTGGCTCAGGGGCGCGCTGGCTTGCCAGGCGGCCTTGAGTTGCGGCATCAACTGGTTGATGCGCAGGCTGGCGATGGGAAATTCCTCGATGAGGATCGGCGTGCGCTTGTCGTCCTGGGAGAACATCGCGTAATGCCGCTCGCCGGCCTCGCGCCACAGGCGGAATTCGGCCCGCAGGCGAAAGTGCTCCAGCGGTGAGTCGAACACCGCAGGTTCGGGTGCATCGAACGGGGCCAGCAGGTCACGCAAGCGGGTGACCTTGTCCTGGAGCTGCACGGCGTAGGCTTGAGAATCAAAAGTCATGCGTTGAACCAACCCAACTTGATCACGAACAGAATCGACAGGATGACGAGCGCCGGGTTCAGCTCACGGCCACGGCCAGACACCAGTTTGATGGCGGTCCAGGCAATGAAACCGAAGGCGATGCCGTTGGCGATGGAATAAGTGAACGGCATCGCCAGGGCGGTGACTACCACCGGGGCGGCGACGGTGATGTCGTCCCAGTCGATTTCCGCCAGGCCCGAGGTCATCAGCACGGCGACGAACAGCAAGGCCGGCGCAGTGGCGAAAGGCGGGACGCTGGCAGCCAGTGGGGAGAAGAACAGCGCCAGCAGGAACAGGATCGCCACGACGATGGCGGTCAGGCCGGTGCGCCCGCCGGCGCTGACGCCCGCTGCCGATTCGATGTAGCTGGTGGTGGTGGAGGTGCCCAGCAGCGAACCGGCCATGGCGGCGGTACTGTCGGCGATCAGCGCACGGCCCATCTTCGGCATGTGGCCGTCCTTGCCCATCAGCCCGGCGCGCTTGGCGACGCCGATCAACGTGCCGGAGTTGTCGAACAGGTCGACGAACAGGAAGGCGAAGATCACGCTCACCAGGCCGATGTCCAGGGCGCCCTTGATGTCCAGTTGCAGGAAGGTCGGGGCCAGGGAAGGTGGCATGGACATCACGCCGCCGAAGGGCGTGAAGCCCATCAGGATCGAAACAAGGGTGACCGCCAGAATGCCGATCAGCACCGCCCCGCGCACTTTCAGCGCTTCGAGGGCGACGATCAGGATGAAACCGAGGGTCGCGAGGATCGGCGCCGGTTGCTTCAAGTCGCCGAGACCGACCATGGTCGCAGGGTTCTTCACCACGATGCCGGCGTTACTGAGGGCGATCAGCGCCAGGAACAGGCCGATACCGGCGGCGATGGCCGAACGCAGGGGCAGCGGGATGCTGTTGATGATCCACTCGCGGATGCGAAAGATCGAGAGCAGGAAGAACAGCACGGCGGAAATGAACACCGCGCCCAGCGCCACTTGCCAGGTGTGGCCCATGTGCAGGACCACGGTATAGGTGAAAAAGGCGTTCAGGCCCATGCCTGGCGCGAGGGCGATCGGGTAGTTGGCGATCAGGCCCATGACCGTGGAGCCGATGGCTGCCGCCAGGCAGGTGGCGACAAACACCGCGCCCTTGTCCATGCCGGTTTCGCCGAGGATGCTCGGGTTGACGAACAGGATATAGGCCATGGCCAGGAACGTCGTGACGCCCGCCAGGATCTCGGTCCGCACGTTGGTGTTGTGTGCCTTGAGTTGAAACAGCCTTTCCAGCATGTCTGCTCCCCGTGGCGCGCCCGGCGCCGTGAATGTATCGACCTCAACAGCAAAGCACAGGTCGCCAGCGGCGCCCGGGAATTTTCTGTGGGTCGGAAAAAGCCGCGCATCATACCAGCAGCGTGGCGCTCTGGCTGCGATCGTCGTCGATGTTTTGCCAACGCGCCAAGTGGGCCATACTGCGCGCGGTTCCGGGAGGTCTTTATGTATCGCATGAATAAAAAACTGCTGGCGGCAGCAGGCTGCGCACTGGGCTTGTGGTTGCCCGGGCAGGCCGTCAATGCCGCGTCGGCGCCGCCTTTGAGTGAGGTCAAGGTGCTCAAGGTCGAATCGCCGGCCTGTGGCTTCGAGGATATCGCGCCAGGGCAGGAACAGACCCGTTGCGATCACAGCGGGCCGAATATCAAGGTCTACGTGCTGGAGGTTGGCTACGGTCGTCAGCCCAATGTCACGCTGGACGGTTTCGAGGTCGATGGCACCCGCTCGCCGGTATGTGCGTACAGCAATGGCAATCTCAACGATTGTTCGGCCAAGACCAAAATCGTCGGCTATTTGTACATCTTCGATCTGAAGGGCAAGCAGGAAGGGACCTTCAACTTCAGCAACATTTCGATCAATGCACCGGGCAATCGGATGTCGGCGCAGCTGTACATTAAATGACCTGTCGGCATGACAAGCTGAACGCAGCCCGGCAAACCTGACTAGGCTTCAGGAACCACCCCATCGGAGAGCGCGCCCATGATGCCTGGAACCAAGCTGCCTCGAGCCCTGATTACGGTCGCCGAAGGTGTCGATGACCTGCAGACAGTCACCCTGATCGACGTGCTGCGTCGAGCGCAGATCGAAGTGGTGGTGGCAAGCATCGAAGGGCGGCGGATGCTCACCTGTGCCCGCGGCACGCGCCTGACTGCCGACGGCATGTTGGTGGACATGCTGGTGCAGGATTTCGACCTGATCGTTCTGCCCGGCGGCATCATCGGTGCCCAACACCTGGCAAACCATCAGCCGCTGCAACAACTGATCAAGGACCAGGCCGCCACTGGACGTTTCTTCGCCGCCATTGCCGAAGCCCCGGCCCTGGCGCTACAGGCGTTTGGCGTACTGCGCCAGCGCCGCATGACCTGCTTGCCCGCAGTGAGCCAGCAGTTGTCCGGTTGCAGCTTCGTCGATCAGCCGGTGGTGGTGGACGGCAACTGCATCACCGCCCAAGGCTCGGCCGCTGCCCTGGCGTTCGCCTTGACGCTGGTGGAGCAACTCTGTGGCAAGGGCGTGAGGAACGTGGTGGCGGCGGAGTTGCTGGCCTGACGGATATCAAGCGTGCAATGGAAAGGGTTTGATCAAGGGCTGTTCGCGCTGCTCGGCTTGCCACAAATCATAGTCCGTCTGGACGCCTAGCCAGACCCTCGCCTTGCCGATCCCGGCGCGCTCCAGGCGTACGGCCAGATCAGGGCTGACAGGCGCATGGCCATGCAATACCCGAGAGAGGTGAGGCCGTGCGAAACCCAAGTGCCGCGCCAGTTCGGTGACGGTGATGCCCAGTTCGGGCAATACATCCATCAGCAGCGTTTGGCCAGGGTGTGGCGGATTGTGCATGGGCATGTTCCAGCCTCCTGTCAGTGGTAGTCCAGATAATCGACCAGTTCGATGTCGGACCCGATGAAGCGAAAAATGATTCGCCAGTTTCCCGAAACGCTCAACGACCAGTATTGGACCCGTTCACCCCTGAGCGGATGCAGTCGCCAGCCGGGGATATCCAAGTCGTTTGGGAACTGTGCCCTGTCCATGAATGGGAGCATGCGGGCCAGGCGTTTCTCATGGTCAGCCCGGATGCCACGGGTCGAACCCGTTTCATAAAAGATCCTGAGGCCTTTGTGCTGGAAGGATTTAATCATGGAAACGAGTGTAAGGCGATACATTACACTCGATGCGGTATTTATATACCGCACATGCCCGGCGAATCTGTGCATCCAGCGGTTTACAAGGCTTTTCCAGTGCGTTGAAATTGCCTTGAACGCTCACCCCCACCCTGAAGTCGTACCCCTTATGACGGCGGTTTTCCAAAACGCCGCGAGTACGACCAACCGTGAGGTGTTCCATGAGCGCGACCCTGTCCGAAGCGACGCAGGCGTCCTTCGTCCGTCATCCGATCCGTCTGACACTCAATGGCCAAGTGCGTGAACTGCAGGTGTTGCCCTGGACCACGTTGCTGGACCTGCTGCGCGAGCAACTGGACCTGGTGGGCAGCAAGAAAGGCTGCGACCACGGCCAATGCGGCGCCTGCACGGTGTTGCGCGACGGCAAGCGGATCAACGCCTGTCTGACGTTGGCCGTCATGTGCGATGGCGCCGAGCTGACCACCGTTGAAGGCTTGGCCAGCGACGACCAGTTGCATCCCATGCAGCAGGCTTTCATCAAGCACGACGCGTTCCAGTGCGGTTATTGCACGCCAGGGCAGATCTGCTCGGCGGTGGGCTTGGCCAACGAGGGCCGGGCGCAGACCCGTGGGCAGATCAGCGAGTTGATGAGCGGCAACCTGTGCCGCTGCGGCGCCTACACCAACATTCGCGATGCCATCGAAGAAGCTCTGCCACTTTGCCAGCAGGGAGGTGATCAATGAATCCCTTCCACTACAGCAAGCCCGACACCGTGCAGGCCGCCATCGATTTGTCGAGTCCGGTTTCGCGCTTCATTGCCGGCGGCACCAACCTGCTGGACTTGATGAAAGAAAACCTCACTCGCCCCGAGCACCTGATCGACATCACCGGGCTGCCCCTGGCAGACCTCAGTGAAACCCCATCCGGCGGGGTGATGATCGGTGCCTTGGTGAGCAATGCCGACCTGGCCTGGCATCCTTGGATCGAGCGGCGCTATCCGTTGTTGTCCCAGGCGATCCTGGCCGGCGCTTCGCCGCAACTGCGCAACATGGCCAGCACTGGCGGCAATCTGCTGCAACGCACCCGCTGCTATTACTTCTACGATGCCAACGTACCGTGCAACAAGCGTCGGCCGGGCAGCGGTTGCCCGGCCCGGGACGGCTTGAACCGGATCCATGCGATTTTCGGCGCCAGTGATCAATGTGTCGCCACCCATCCCTCCGACATGTGCGTGGCCCTGGCCGCCCTGGAAGCGGTGGTCCATGTCCTGGGCCGGGGTGGGGCACGGACCATCGAGTTCGCCGACTTTCATCGCCTGCCCGGCGATGCCCCGGAGCGGGATAACCAACTGGCCGACGATGAGCTGGTCACTGCCATTGAGCTACCGGCCCCGGGATTCGCCGAGCACAGCCATTACTTGAAGATTCGCGACCGCGCCTCCTACGCCTTTGCGCTGGTGTCGGTGGCGGCGGCGCTGGAGCTGGACGGGCCGGTGATCCGCCAGGCGCGCCTGGCCCTCGGTGGCGTGGCGCACAAGCCTTGGCGCGACCGGGCCGTGGAGAGCTGGCTGAACGGGAAGACCGTCAGCCGCGAAACCTTCACCGCTGCGGCCGATGCGCTGCTGCAAAACGCCGAGCCGCTGGAACACAACGGCTTCAAGGTCAGACTGGCGCGTCGAGCGATTGTCCGCGCCTTGAGCGACGCCGCGTTGGGTGTCGCACCGCAGGGAGGGCAAGCCTGATGAACGCTTCGAGCCAATCCATAGGGCAGTCACTCGATCGGGTCGATGGCCTGCTCAAGGTGACGGGCCAGGCCCGTTATGCCGGCGAATACCCCGAGGACGGCTTGCTGCACGGCAGCGTCGTCTCCAGCAAGATCGCCCGTGGCCGGGTGCTGCGCATCGATGCTTCGCGGGCCCTGGCGCTGCCTGGCGTGGTGGCGGTGATCGATCATGCCAACCGGCCCCGGATCGCCAGCTACGATGAGCCGTACCAGGACGCCGACGCCGCCGATGGTTCGCCGTTCCGGCCGCTGTACAACGACCAGATCCTCTACAGCGGCCAGCCCCTGGCCCTGGTGGTGGCGGAAAACCTCGAACTGGCCCGCTATGCCGGTTCGCTCATTGAAATCGATTATGAAGCCCAGGACCATCAGACCGATCTGGCAATCCTGCAAAACGAAGCCCATCCCGCACCGGCCGAACTGCCCAAGCCCCGTGGGAATTTTCAGGGCGAGTACGCCAGCGCGGCGCTCAGTGTGGATGTGTCCTACAGCACGCCGATCGAGCATCACAACCCGATGGAGCCGCACGCCTCCACGGTGCTGTTTCAACCCGACGGCAGCCTGCACATCCACGACAAGACCCAAGGCACGCAAAACTGCCAGGCCTATGTGCAAAAAGTCTTCGGGCTGGAGATGGAGCAGGTACGCGTGTTTGCCGCGTTTGTCGGCGGCGCCTTCGGCTCCGGGTTGCGGCCCCAGTATCAGCTGCCCTTGGCGGTGATGGCGGCACTGGCCCTCAAGCGTTCGGTGCGGGTCAGCCTGACGCGCCAGCAGATGTTTACCTTCGGCTATCGCCCGCGCACCCTCCAGCGCGTGCAACTGGGGGCGGCGGCCAACGGGCGGCTGCTGGCCGTCGCTCACACTGCCGTCGGCCAGACCTCGCGCTTCGAAGATTTCACCGAGCACGTGGTGGAGTGGAGCGGCATGCTCTATCACTGCGACAACGTGACATTGACCTACAAGCTGGTGCCGCTGGACGTCTACACGCCGCTGGACATGCGCGCGCCCGGCGCCGCCCTCGGGTTGATCGGCCTGGAATGCGCCATGGATGAGCTGGCCTGTGCCCTGGCGATCGATCCGGTCCAACTGCGGTTGATCAACTACGCCGAACGCAACGAGAACGAAGGCAAGCCGTATTCCAGCAAGGAGTTGCGTGAATGTTATGCCCAGGGGGCTCAACGTTTCGGCTGGGACAAACGCAACCCGGAGCCACGCAGCATGCGTGAAGGCCGGCAATTGGTGGGTTGGGGCATGGCCGGTGGTGTGTGGGAAGCCATGCAACAAAAGGCCAGCGCCAAAGCCTCGTTGGACACGGACGGCAAGCTGACTGTCAGCAGCGCCACCACTGACATCGGCACCGGCACTTATACGGTCATGACCCAGATCGCGGCTGAGACCTGCGGGGTGTCCCTTGAGAACGTCACCTTCGTACTCGGCGACTCGTCACTGCCTACCGCGCCGCTGCAGGGCGGTTCGTTCACCGTCTCGTCCGTAGGCACCGCCGTGCAGCAGGCCTGTGAAGCGCTGAAGGAAAAACTGCTGGCCGTGGCCCGGCAGGTTTGCCCGGCCTTCAGTGGCGCGACCCTTGAACAAGTGGTGTTCATGGATGGTCAGCTGCGGTTGGGCGAGGCGAGCGTTGCCTTGGCCGAGTTGGCGCAAAAAAGCGGCGAGACGCCGTTGCAGGCCCAGGTCACCGCCGAACCGGACGCAAAACGCCAGGCCTACGCCACCGCTACCCATTCGGCGGTGTTCGTCGAAGTGTGGGTGGATGAAGACCTGGGTACGGTGAAGGTCAATCGCGTGGTCAGCGCCATTGCCGCTGGACGGGTGATCAACCCGAAAACCGCCCGCAGCCAGATCCTGGGGGGCGTGGTCTGGGGCGTTGGCATGGCCCTGCATGAAGAAACCTTGACCGACCATGCGCTGGGTCGCCACATGAACCACAGCCTGGCTGAGTACCACGTGCCGGTGAATGCCGACATCGGCGACATTGACGTGGTTTTCGTCGAGGAGCACGACGAGATCGTCAACGCCCTTGGGTCCAAGGGCGTGGGTGAGATCGGTATCGTCGGCGTGGCGGCGGCGGTGGCCAATGCGATTTACCATGCCACCGGCAAACGGGTGCGGGACTTCCCCATCACCCTCGATAAGTTGCTCTAGGCTTTCGCTTCTTCCGCCGGCTCGTGCATCCGGTCGCGGTTGGCCAGGGTCGGGAACAGTTTGATCCAGGCCCCGGTCACCAGCAGCGTGCCGACGCCGCCCATGACTACCGCCGGCACGGTGCCGAACCAGTGGGCGGTGAGGCCGGACTCGAACTCGCCCAACTGGTTCGAAGCGCCGATGAACAATCCGTTCACCGCGCTGACCCGGCCGCGCATTTCATCCGGCGTTTCCAACTGCACGAAGGAGGCGCGGATGACCATGCTGATCATGTCCGCCGCCCCCAGCACCACCAGCACCGCGAGGGAGAACCAGAACGACGTGGAGAGACCGAAGGCAATGGTGGCGACGCCGAACACCCCCACGGCGGTGAACATTACCCGACCCACCTTGCGCTCCACGGCAAACCGCGCCAGCCACAGCGACATCAGCAAGGCCCCGACCGCCGGTGCCGAGCGCAACAGACCCAGGCCCCAGGGGCCGGTAAGCAAAATATCTTTGGCGAACACCGGCAGCAACGCCGTCGCGCCACCCAGCAGCACGGCGAACAGGTCCAGGGAGATTGCCCCGAGAATGTCCGGGCGGCTGCGAATGAAGCGAATCCCGGCCAGCAATGAGTCCAGTGTCGCCTTGCCTTTGTTCAGCGGTGTCTGCCGGGCCGGCAGGTTGAGCATCAGGCAACAGGCGATGAGGTAGAGCAGCACCGTCGGTCCATAGACCCAGACGCTGCCGAAGGCGTAGAGCAAGCCGCCGAGTGCCGGAGCGACGATGGTGGCCGATTGCTGGGCCGATTGCGCGGCGGCCACGGCCCGGGGAAACAGGCCCGCCGGCACGATGCTCGGCAGCAGCGCCTGGGTGGTGGGCATTTCGAAGGAGCGGGCGGCGCCCAGCAGGAAGGCGAGGATGAAGATCATTTCCCGCGTGACATTGTCGGTGGCGCTGCCGATCGCCAGCGCCAGGGCAATCATCGCCTGTAATGATTGGCAGATGGCCGCGACCTTGCGCCGGTCATAGCGGTCGGCCACGTGCCCGGTATGGAGCATGAACAGTACGCGCGGGGCGAATTCCACCAACCCGACAAGACCCAGGTCCAACACATTGCCGGTCAGTTGATAGAGGTTCCAGCCGATGGCCACGGTGAGCATCTGGAAGCCGCTGGCGGTGAATATCCGGGCCAGCCAGAAGGCAATGAAGGGACGATGGTGGCGGAGCAGCAGCGGCGCTTGGCTGGGCATCTAGGACGGGTCCGGTGAGGAAGGCCAGGCGATTATCGCCGAGCTGTAACTGGAAATTACGTCTGCCGGAAAAAATAGTTAGCCAAACATCGATTCGGAGCAATGCGCGATTCCTGTGGCGAGGGGATTTATCCCCGCTGGGCTGCGAAGCGGCCCCACCCATTTCAGCCAAATCAAATTGGCGAGTGCTACGCACTCGAACGGGGATAAATCCCCTCGCCACAAAAGACTTCCACCGGCCACCGGCGGCAGCTCCTGCATCCCGCACTGAGACAACCTGTCACGCGACAAAAGACCACGCCGTTCATCGGCAATAATGCGACTACTCTTTGAACATTGCTTGATCCAGATCAACACCTACCGGGGAGTTGGACTGGGGGCCATCCGGCCAGAGTCCTGCGTTGTGACGGTTTTAAAAAAAGAACGATTTGAAAAGCATCGCACTCCATATCCCTGGAGGCTGTGATGCAGGCCCCGCCCGCAGCCGGTTTTACCTGACAGAGGAAGACTTATGTTCGGTTTGGAGGCGCTCGATCTCGCCCGAATCCAGTTTGCATTCACGATCTCGTTCCACATCCTGTTCCCGGCCATCACCATTGGCCTGGCGAGTTACCTGGCGGTGCTCGAGGGGTTGTGGCTCAAGACCCGCGATGACACCTACCGCGACCTGTACCACTTCTGGTCAAAGATCTTTGCCGTCAACTTCGGCATGGGCGTGGTGTCCGGGTTGGTCATGGCCTATCAGTTCGGCACCAACTGGAGCCGCTTCTCGGACTTCGCCGGTGCGGTGACCGGGCCGCTGCTGACCTATGAAGTGCTCACGGCCTTCTTCCTCGAGGCGGGTTTCCTGGGCGTGATGCTGTTTGGCTGGAATCGCGTTGGCCGTGGCCTGCACTTCTTTTCCACGGTGATGGTGGCGATCGGTACGCTGATCTCGACCTTCTGGATCCTGTCTTCCAACAGTTGGATGCAGACCCCGCAAGGCTACGAAATCATTGATGGCCGGGTGATTCCAGTGGACTGGCTGGCGGTGGTGTTCAACCCCTCGTTCCCTTATCGCCTGCTGCACATGTCCACGGCGGCCTTTGTCGCCACGGCCTTCTTCGTCGGTTCGTCGGCGGCCTGGCATTTGCTGCGCGGTCGCGATACGCCGGCCATCCGCCGCATGCTGTCGATGGCGATGTGGATGGCGTTGCTGGTGGCGCCGATACAGGCCGTCATCGGCGATTTCCACGGGCTCAACACCCTCAAGCATCAGCCGGCGAAGATCGCGGCCATCGAAGGTCACTGGGAGAACGTCGGCAATGAGCCAACCCCGCTGATTCTGTTCGGCTGGCCAGACATGAAGGAGGAACGGACCAAGTTCGCGGTAGAGATTCCCTATCTGGGCAGCCTGATCCTGACCCACTCGCTGACCGACCAGGTGCCGGCCCTCAAGGAGTTCCCACCTGAGGATCGACCCAATTCAACCATCGTGTTCTGGTCGTTCCGGGTCATGGTCGGCCTGGGGCTGCTGATGATTTTCACCGGCTTGTGCAGCCTGCTGTTGCGGCGCAAGGATCGGATCTACCAATCCCGACCGTTCCTGCACATGGTGCTGTGGATGGGACCGTCCGGCCTGATCGCGATCCTGGCGGGCTGGTTCACCACGGAAATCGGTCGCCAGCCTTGGGTGGTCTACGGCTTGATGCGCACGGCCGATGCTTCGTCCGGCCACAGTTTTGCGCAGATGAGTATCACCCTGGTGCTGTTCGTGGTGGTGTATTTCGCGCTGTTCGGGGCTGGCTTGAGCTACATGATGCGCCTGGTGCGCAAGGGGCCGGAGGCCCACGAAGCCGAACCGAGCGATGGAGGCCCAGGCCAGAAACGTACGCCGGCCCGACCATTGTCGGCCGCCGATGACGGCGAAGACGTGGACACAACCGACCGCTCAAACAAGGGGAATTGAGTCATGGGTATTGATCTTCCGCTGATCTGGGCCGTGGTCATCATCTTCGGCATCATGATGTACGTGATCATGGACGGCTTCGACCTGGGAATCGGCATCCTCTTCCCCTTCGTCAAGGGCGAGCGGGACCGCGACGTGATGATGAACACCGTGGCGCCGGTCTGGGACGGTAACGAAACCTGGCTGGTGCTGGGCGGGGCGGGTCTGTTCGGGGCGTTTCCGCTGGCTTATTCGGTGGTGCTGTCGGCCCTGTACCTGCCGTTGATCCTGATGCTCATCGGCCTGATTTTCCGGGGCGTGGCCTTCGAATTCCGCTTCAAGGCCAAGGCGCAGAAGCGGCACCTGTGGGACAAGGCCTTCATCGGCGGCTCGCTGACGGCCACCTTCTTCCAAGGTGTAGCGCTAGGCGCATTTATCGACGGCTTCCCCGTGATCAATCGCCAGTTCGCCGGGGGCTCCCTGGACTGGTTCACGCCGTTCACGGTGTTCTGTGGCCTGGCGTTGATCGCGGCCTATGCCTTGCTCGGCTGCACCTGGCTGATCATGAAGACCGAAGGCAAGTTGCAGGAACAGATGCATGACCTGGCCAGGCCGCTGGCGTTCGTGGTCCTGGCGGTGATCGGGATCGTCAGTATCTGGACACCGCTGGCCCACGCCGATATCGCGGCCCGTTGGTTCACCCTGCCGAACCTGTTCTGGTTCCTGCCGGTGCCGATCCTGGTGCTGGTGACCATGTATGGGCTGTTCCGCGCGGTCGCTCGCAACGCCAATTACACGCCATTCATCCTGACCCTGGTGCTGATCTTCCTCGGCTACAGCGGCCTGGGTATCAGCCTGTGGCCGAACATCGTGCCGCCGTCCATCTCGATCTGGGACGCCTCGTCACCGCCCCAGAGCCAGGGCTTCATGTTGGTGGGGACGCTGTTCATCATTCCGTTGATCCTGGTGTACACCTTCTGGAGCTACTACGTATTCCGCGGCAAGGTGACCCACGACGACGGTTACCATTGATCGACCTGCGAGGTGTTGAGCATGGCCAGACCTGATTTGAAAGACATCGAAGCCGCCGAAAGGAAGCCGCTCTGGCAGCGGCTCGGCTGGCTGGCGGTGATCTGGACCGGCAGTGTGCTGGCGCTGTTTATCGTCGCCAGCCTGATGCGGATGTTCATGAACGCCGCGGGCCTGACCACCCACTGATTTCCCATCCCGTAGCCTTGTGGCACGGTTTCCACCCTCCTGACGGAGGGTTTTTTTTGGCTGTGGATAAATTATTTGCGCGCTTTGAGGATGACGAATTTCGGCGTGGCGGCCACTTGCTCGACGCCTCGGAACAGCCGCGCCAGTTTGCTGTGGTAACCCAAGTGCCGGTTGCCGACGATGTACAGGGCGCCGCCGACCACCAACGCTTCGCGCGCTTGTTGAAACATCCGCCAAGCCAGGAAATCACCCACCACTTGCTGTTGGTGGAAGGGCGGGTTGCACAGCACCACGTCCAGGGACTGCGCCTGCTGTGCGGCCAAGCCGTCATCGGCCCGTATCGTCACCTCGCGTTCGCCCAGGGCGGCGCGCCAGTTTTCGGTTGCCGATTGCACCGCCATGTAGGATTCGTCCACCAGGGTGTAACGGGCCTCGGGATTTTGCAGGGCGCTGGCGATGGCCAGTACGCCGTTGCCACATCCCAAGTCTGCGACCTGGGCGGTGCCCAGGTTTTTCGGCAGATGCGGCAGGAAGGCGCGGGTGCCGATGTCGAGGCCCTCGCGGCAGAACACATTGGCGTGGTTGAGCAGTTCGATCTTCGGCTCGTCCAGCCGGTAACGGCTGGGGTAGGGCGATACGGCCGGTGCCTGGGCGGCAGGCGTGGCGATCAACAGGCGCGCTTTTTTCACCGCCAGGGAGGCCTGTACCGGGCCGATGTAACGCTCCAGCAAGTCGCCTGCGGCCCGGGGCAGATGCTTGACCATTGCAGCGGCAATCACCTGGGCACCGGGGGCCAGTTGGCTTTGCAGGCGAATCAGTTGTTCTTCCAACAGGGCCAGGGTTTTCGGCACTTTGATCAGCACGCGGTCGAAGGGGCCGGTCAAGGGCTCGCTGGCCGGCAAGGTCGGCACCGCGTCAAAGGCCTGGCCATTGCGCACCAGGTTTTTCTCCAGCGCTTGCAGGGCCAGGAATGAGTCGCCGCTGCTGATCACCTCGACTTTGCCGGCCAGGCTCGCCGCCAGGGCGCCGAAGCCGTCATTGAGCACCAGCACCCGGGTATCCGCGGCCGGTTGTTGTTCGGCCAGATGCGCGAGCAGGTATTCATCGGCCGCATCGAAGGCTTGCAGCGGCTCGTTCTGCTGTTCGGGTTGGCGGATCAGGTCGAGTTGGGCGAAGGGACTGTGGAGCAAGGGCATGGCTGGGACTCTGGAAATCAACGAATGTCCCGCTGCCCCGGGGCAGGTGTCTCAGCGGGACCGCCTGAATGAACTGCGTCGCGTGCAAGAAGCGGCATCATTCAAGTGGAGCCGTAAATGGTACGTTTTTTCGTGGCACATTACTCGCGGGTTTTTCAGCTTGGCAATGCCGCTCCGTCGTTCAGATCACATGGATTTGGGCCGCTTTGGCCACCGCTGAAATTTTATTGCTGACATTGAGTTTGCGCATGCAACTGCATACATGGAAATTCACGGTCCGTTCGGAAAGACAAAGAATCCTGCCTACTTCCGACGCTGTCTTGCCTTCGGCAGACCATCTCAACACTTCGATCTCTCTCGGCGACAAGTGACATTTTTGCCTGACTGCGACACTGTCAGATAATTTTTTGCTGGCGAGTGTATGCAGCCTTTGGCTGGCGAAGATGGCATAGCCGAGGTTGCCATAATGTTCCTCGATGTCGATGGGGCAATGAGTCCGGGCGAGGCTGAACAGACTGCAATGTGCTCCCTGTTCATCATGAACGGCCTGGGTCCAGCCGTATTTGAGTCCCTGTCGATTAAGTTCCCGCCATAACTTGGGGGCTTGGGCAAACACATGTTCACTCCACAAAATGGGTAGTGGCGATTGGTTGCAATGTGCTACTACTGGGTCGTTCGAAGCATAACCGTTTTGTTCATAAAACCTGTCCCATCCATAAGGGTAGTTATTGAGGTTCACCTTGCTGGTGTGCTTATCAGGGCTTCCGAGGTAGGCCGCAAATGCGCAATATTCAAATCCTTGATTGTTAAAGAAATTCAGGACCAGACGATAAGCCGTCTGCAGGTCTTTTTCACAGGATAGTTTTCTCAGCTGCAAGTCCTTCCACTTGTCCATCGCCTTCTCCTGGTTGATTCGTCCCTGTGGATCCAATCCATCATGCGAAACTTTAGTGTAGGACTTTTCCTAATATGCAGTGAGTTTTTTTAGTTGGATTGCAAATGTGTTTAGGAAGATAAATATTGTAATTATTTTTACAATCCCATCAACTTGTACAAGTTTGGTAGAGGATCTGTGTAGATAAATAAGGGCTGCAATTAAATGGCCATTACTCGGCATCAGTGGTGGTGGTGCTCACTTTGCGGGACACTGTGAGCCTTGTCCCATTGGAGTGACTCATGACCGACAGCGCAGAAAAGTTCACCCGTCAAACCCTGCTCGATGTTCAGCCATTGACGTCTCATTTGTTTACTTTGCGTACGACCCGGGATCGCGGTTTTCGCTTCCGGGCGGGTCAGTTCGCCCGACTGGGCGTGACCAAGGCGGACGGGAGCACTGTCTGGCGCGCGTACTCCATGGTGTCTTCACCCTTTGATGAATTCCTCGAGTTCTTTTCCATCGTGGTCCCGGATGGCGAATTCACCAGCGAGCTGAGCCGCCTGAAGCCAGGTAACGAACTGCTGGTGGAACGCCAGGCCTTTGGTTACCTGACGCTGGATCGTTTCGTCGATGGGCGGGATCTATGGTTGTTGTCCACCGGGACGGGCGTTGCACCGTTTCTTTCGATTCTCCAGGACTTTGAAGTCTGGGAAAAATTTGAACGCATCATCCTGGTGTATAGCGTGCGCGAGGCGCGGGAGCTGGCGTATCAGGACCTGATCAAAGAGCTGACCCAGCGCGACTACCTGGCCGAGTACGCCCATAAGTTTCGTTTCATTGCGACCGTCACGCGTGAGCAGCATCCTGGGGCGCTCACTGGGCGGATTACCACGTTGCTCGAAAACGGCGAGCTGGAGCGGGCGGCCGAGGTAGGGCTGACACCGGAGCATTCACGAGTGATGCTCTGCGGCAACCCGCAAATGATCGATGACACGCGCAAGTTGCTCAAGGCCAAGGGCTTGCAGCTGAGCCTTACTCGTCGGCCAGGCCAGGTGGCGGTGGAGAACTACTGGTAGGAAAATGGCGTCCCGGGGGACGCCACTTTGAATGAAGGGTCAGGGGCGTTCGTTCTGGGCCTTGAGCAGGTCGCGAATTTCGGTCAACAACAGTTCTTCCTTGGTTGGAACCGGAGGCGCGCTTGGGGCTACGGCTTCTTCACGCTTGAGGCGGTTGATGGCCTTGACGCCCATGAAAATGGCGAACGCCACGATAATGAAATCTATGGTGCTCTGGATGAATTTCCCGTAGGCCAGTACCACGGCAGGCGCATCACCTTGGGCGGCCTTGAGGGTAATGGCCAGGTCACTGAAGTCCACCCCACCGATCAGCAGGCCTATGGGTGGCATGACCACGTCGCCCACGAATGACGAAACGATTTTGCCGAACGCGGCACCGATGATGATCCCGACGGCCATGTCGACGACATTGCCTTTGACCGCGAAGGCCTTGAACTCGCTTAGCACGCCCATGAGTTATTCCTTGTGACAGATAAAGGGTAGTGGCAGTGTAAATCAGCCCAACGCGTCTCGCTCGAAACGCCTGCTTACAAAGCTTCAGTTATCGACCCAGCCCTGGGTGAAAAGTTTACAAAGTGCCATCAATCGCGCGTGATACGCGGTTTCCGATCGATCCCCCACAACGTTTTTTCTATCGCAGCGGTACGGCATTTCTATTTAGGTTTTCCTTTTTCGGGCACTAGCCTCTGGATGGCGCACATGGATGCGCTCTATAACATCAGAGGAACATGCCTATGAACACTTCCCTTGGTTGTGGGACTTTTCCCCACCGCCGCGCGCTTTTCGTGTTGACCGCCAGCCTGCTGTCCTTGTCCGTCAACGCGGCCACCCTGACCCGTGACAACGGTGCAGCCGTCGGCGACAACCAGAATTCGCAAACGGCCGGCCCCAACGGCCCGACCCTGTTGCAAGACGTACAGTTGATCCAGAAGCTGCAGCGCTTCGACCGCGAACGCATCCCCGAGCGGGTGGTGCATGCCCGTGGTACCGGCGCCCATGGTACCTTCACGGTGTCCGATGACTTGAGCGACTTGACCAAGGCCAAGGTCTTCGCCGCAGGCCAGGTCACGCCGGTGTTCGTGCGCTTTTCTGCTGTGGTGCACGGCAATCATTCCCCGGAAACCCTGCGCGATCCCCGTGGCTTTGCCACAAAGTTCTACACGGCCGACGGTAACTGGGACCTGGTGGGCAACAACTTCCCGACCTTCTTCATCCGCGATGCCATCAAGTTTCCCGACATGGTCCATGCGTTCAAACCCGACCCACGGACTAATCTGGACGATGACTCGCGTCGTTTCGATTTCTTCTCCCATGTTCCAGAATCTACTCGCACGCTGACCGAGTTGTATTCCAACTCCGGCACGCCGGCCAGTTATCGTGAAATGGACGGTAACGGTGTGCACGCCTACAAGTTGGTTAACGTCAAGGGTGAAGTTCACTATGTGAAGTTTCATTGGAAAAGTTTGCAGGGTCTGAAAAATCTCGATCCGAAAGAAGTGGCGAAAGTTCAGGGGCAAGATTACAGCCATATGACCAATGATTTGGTCAGTCATATTAATAAAGGCGACTTCCCGAAGTGGGACTTGTATGTTCAGGTGCTGAACCCCCAGGACTTGTCCAAGTTTGACTTCGATCCACTGGACGCGACCAAGATCTGGCCGGGTGTGCCTGAGCGTAAAGTCGGACAAATGGTCTTGAACCGCAATCCGGCGAATGTCTTCCAGGAAACCGAACAGGTGGCGATGGCGCCGGCCAATCTGGTGCCGGGAATCGAACCTTCCGAGGACCGTCTGTTGCAGGGGCGGGTGTTCTCCTACGCCGATACGCAAATGTACCGGATAGGCGCCAACGCCCTGCAGTTGCCGATCAACGCCCCCAAGGTGGCGGTGAACAACGGTAACCAGGACGGTGCGATGAACCTGGGGAGCACCAGCACCGGTGTTAATTATGAGCCGAGCCGCCTGACGCCGCGCGAGGAACAGCCATCGGCGCGCTACAGCCGGGCCGCGTTGAGCGGCAGCACCCAGCAGGCGAAGATCCAACGCGAGCAAAACTTCAAGCAGGCCGGTGATCTGTACCGCTCGTTCAACCAGAAGGAGCGCAGTGACCTGATCGAAAGTTTCGGCGGGTCGTTGGCGACCACCGATGACGAGAGCAAGCACATCATCCTGTCGTTCCTCTACAAGGCTGATCCTGAATACGGCACTGGCGTGGCCCGTGTCGCCAAAGGGGATCTGGCCCGGGTCAAGGCGCTGGCGGAAAAACTGAGCGACTGATTCATCCGCAAAACCTGTGGGAGCGCGTCCTGCTCCCACAGTCATATGCCAAAGGAGACGTCATGATGCGTCAGCTACTGTTATCGATGCTCGCAGCCTGCTCATTGAGCGTGTGGGCCGATCAGCCCGTGCCTACCGACCCGGTGGCTGTACAAGAACAGCTGCAGAATTATTACTTTGATGCCGCCCGTCGGGGCGATGTGCCGATGCTCGAGACCTTTATCGAGGCCGGTTACGCACTCAACACCCAGGATGAGAAGGGCTACACCGCCCTGATCCTCGCGGCTTATCACGGCCATGGCCCGGCGGTGGAGCGGCTGCTGGCCGCCGGCGCCGATGCCTGCGCCCAGGACAAACGCGGCAACACGGCGCTGATGGGCGCCATTTTCAAGGGCGAAGTGCAGATTGCGCATCGCTTGCTGTCCACCGATTGCAGCCCGGACCAGCGCAACGGGGCCGGGCAGACCGCCGCGATGTACGCCGGGCTGTTCAAGCGTGCCGAATTGCTCGATGCCTTGAAGGCCAAGGGGGCGGATCTGCAGGCCCAGGACCCATTGGGTAACACCGCAATGGATCTGGCCAAGGGTGAAATCAGAATGCCGGCCCCGCGCTAGTGGTTGCCTGGGCTATCATCGCGGTTTTTATCCGGGAGTTCAGATGGCCAAGGCAAAGCGCATGTACGGCTGCACCGAGTGCGGTTCGACCTTTCCCAAATGGGCCGGCCAGTGCAGCGAGTGCGGAGCCTGGAACACCCTGACCGAAACCATGGTGGAAAGCGGCGGCGCGGCAGCGCCCACCGGCCGCACCGGTTGGGCCGGACAGCAGGCGCAGATCAAGACCCTGGCCGAAGTCAGCGTTGAGGAAATCCCACGTTTTTCCACCGCTTCCGGTGAACTCGACCGCGTGCTGGGCGGCGGCCTGGTAGACGGTTCGGTGGTGCTGATCGGCGGGGACCCGGGTATCGGCAAATCCACCATCCTCCTGCAAACCTTGTGCAACCTCGCCACCCGCATGCCGGCGCTGTACGTCACCGGGGAGGAGTCCCAACAGCAAGTCGCCATGCGCGCCCGGCGCCTGGGGCTGCCCCAGGACCAACTGCGGGTCATGACCGAGACCTGCATTGAAACCATCATCGCCACGGCTCGCCTGGAAAAGCCCAAGGTGATGGTGATCGATTCGATCCAGACCATTTTCACCGAACAACTGCAATCGGCCCCGGGCGGCGTCTCCCAGGTGCGCGAAAGCGCGGCCTTGCTGGTGCGTTACGCCAAGCAGAGCGGCACCGCGATTTTCCTGGTGGGCCACGTCACCAAGGAAGGTGCGTTGGCGGGGCCGCGCGTGCTGGAGCACATGGTCGACACTGTGTTGTATTTCGAAGGCGAGTCGGATGGGCGCCTGCGTTTATTGCGGGCCGTGAAGAACCGCTTTGGCGCCGTCAACGAACTGGGTGTGTTCGGCATGACCGACAAAGGCCTGAAAGAAGTCTCCAACCCTTCGGCGATCTTCCTGACGCGTGCCCAGGAAGAAGTGCCGGGCAGCGTGGTCATGGCGACCTGGGAAGGCACCCGGCCAATGTTGGTGGAAGTGCAAGCACTGGTGGATGACAGTCACCTGGCGAACCCGCGGCGGGTCACCTTGGGCCTGGATCAGAATCGGCTGGCCATGCTGTTGGCGGTCCTGCATCGACATGGTGGGATTCCGACTCACGACCAGGACGTTTTTCTCAACGTGGTCGGTGGGGTCAAGGTGCTGGAAACCGCCTCCGACCTGGCGCTGATGGCGGCGGTCATGTCCAGCCTGCGCAATCGACCGCTGCCCCATGATCTGCTCGTATTCGGCGAAGTAGGGCTGTCGGGGGAAGTCCGGCCGGTGCCCAGTGGCCAGGAGCGGCTCAAGGAAGCGGCCAAGCATGGCTTCAAGCGCGCCATCGTGCCCAAGGGCAATGCACCGAAGGAAGCGCCGCCGGGGTTGCAGATCATTGCGGTGACACGCCTGGAGCAGGCGTTGGATGCGTTGTTCGAATGAGCCACGGTCCTGTGGCGAGGGGATTTATCCCCGTTGGGCTGCGAAGCAGCCCTAAAACCTAACAACTCGGTGTTTCAGGTCGATTGGCGTCGCTTATTTGGGGGCTGCTTCGCAGCCCAGCGGGGATAAATCCCCTCGCCACAAGGGATCGGTGTTGATTCAAATCTGGATCAACGCCGCCAACTCCCGCTCCAGCTCACCATTATCGGGCAGGTTCAGCTCCACCAGGCGGCGCAGATGGGCGATGGAGTCCAGGTCGATATGTTTGCAGACAAAGCCCAGGTGGCCGTGGTCGTCGTGGGCCAACAGAACCTCCATCCGCACTTCCACCTCATTGCTCAGGTGAATGTCGGCTACGAAGGTCTCTTCGGGATTGCCAAGCCAGGGCTCGGGTTTTTCGATCAGCAGGCCCTTGAGGGACAGGTCCAGCAGTTTCACCGGCCAGGTGAATGGGCCCTGGGTCAGCTCGGTCTTGGCATGGAACTCTATTCGTACGAAGCGGCGGCGTTCGCTCATTACGCTTTCCCTCTGAAGATGTAATGACTATAGACCCTACTGGCCGGTCATCGTCACCGTTCGGCCGGTGACAGACGAATGTCAGGTATGGCCTTTACCCGGGTTAGCGCTAAACTCTGATGGCACTCTTTCTTGTCCACCCTGGCTGGAATATAAAAATGAAAAACAATAATAGCCTGCTGCGCCATTTACCCTGGCTACTGCTGGCCGTTGTAGGGGCATGCGCTCTGGGCGTCGTGGCGTTGCGTCGAGGCGAGGCGATCAACGCCCTCTGGATCGTCGTCGCCGCCGTGGCCATCTACCTGGTCGCCTACCGCTACTACAGCCTCTTCATCGCCAACAACGTGATGCAACTCGATGCGCGCCGGGCCACCCCCGCTGTGCTCAACAACGACGGCCTGGACTATGTCCCGACCAACAAACACATCCTTTTCGGCCACCACTTCGCGGCCATTGCCGGCGCGGGGCCGCTGGTCGGGCCGGTATTGGCGGCGCAGATGGGCTACCTGCCCGGCACGCTCTGGCTGATCGCCGGCGTGGTGCTGGCCGGTGCGGTGCAGGACTTCATGATCCTGTTCCTGTCCACCCGCCGTAACGGTCGTTCCCTGGGCGACATGGTCCGCGAAGAAATGGGCCGCATCCCCGGCACCATCGCGCTGTTCGGCTGCTTCCTGATCATGATCATCATCCTCGCGGTACTGGCGCTGATCGTGGTCAAGGCCCTGGCCGAGAGCCCGTGGGGGATCTTCACGGTGATGGCGACCATCCCGATCGCGATGTTCATGGGCATCTACATGCGCTACATCCGCCCGGGCCGCATCGGTGAAATCTCGCTCATCGGCGTGCTGTTGCTGCTGGGCTCGATCTGGCTGGGCGGGCAGATCGCCGCCGACCCGGTCTGGGCCAAGGCCTTCTCCTTCACCGGGATCCAGATCACCTGGATGCTGATCGGCTACGGTTTCGTCGCGGCGGTGCTGCCGGTGTGGCTGATCCTGGCCCCGCGGGACTACCTGTCGACGTTCCTCAAGATCGGCACCATCGTCGCCCTGGCCATCGGCATCCTGGTCACCATGCCCGAGCTGAAAATGCCGGCGCTGACCCAGTTCACCGACGGCACCGGCCCGGTGTGGAAGGGCGGGCTGTTCCCGTTCCTGTTCATCACCATCGCCTGTGGCGCGGTCTCGGGCTTCCATGCGCTGATCTCCTCGGGCACCACGCCCAAGCTGCTGGATAACGAAGTCAACGCCCGCTACATCGGTTACGGCGGCATGCTGATGGAGTCGTTCGTGGCGATCATGGCCATGGTGGCCGCTTCGGTGATCGAGCCAGGCGTGTACTTCGCCATGAACAGCCCGGCGGCCATCGTCGGCGGTGACGTGGTGGCCGTGGCGCAAACCGTCAGCAGCTGGGGCTTTGCAATCACCCCCGAGGCGCTGCAAGCGGTGGCCAAGGACATCGGCGAAACCACCGTCCTGGCCCGTGCCGGCGGTGCGCCGACCCTGGCGGTCGGTATCGCGCAGATCCTGCATTCGGTGCTGCCGGGTGAAAACACCATGGCGTTCTGGTACCACTTCGCGATCCTGTTCGAAGCGCTGTTCATCCTCACGGCGGTGGACGCCGGCACCCGTGCCGGGCGGTTCATGCTGCAGGACTTGCTGGGCTCGTTCGTGCCGGCGCTCAAGCGCACCGAATCCTGGACCGCCAACCTGATCGCCACCGCCGGTTGCGTGGCGCTGTGGGGCTACCTGCTGTACCAGGGCGTGATCGATCCGCTGGGCGGCATCAACACCTTGTGGCCGCTGTTCGGCATCTCCAACCAGATGCTGGCCGGTATCGCCCTGATGCTCGCCACCGTGGTGCTGATCAAGATGAAGCGCCAGCGCTACGTCTGGGTGACCATGCTGCCGGCGGTCTGGCTGTTGATCTGCACCACCACGGCGGGCCTGATCAAGCTGTTCGACGCCAACCCGGCGATCGGCTTCCTGGCCCTGGCGCGCAAATACAACGATGCCCTGGCGGCCGGCCAGGTCCTGGCCCCGGCCAAGAGCATCGAGCAGATGCAGCACGTGGTGTTCAACGCCTACACCAACGCCACGCTGACGGTGTTGTTCCTGTTCGTGGTATTCAGCATCCTGTTCTACGCACTCAAGGTCGGCATCGCCGCCTGGGGCACCCAGGAACGCACGGACAAGGAAGCGCCATTCCAGGCCGTGCCGGACGCTTGATAGAGGATTGCAACGATGTTCAATGACTTGAGTCGCCTCGGTAAATACCTCGGTCAGGCCGCGCGCCTGATGGTCGGCATGCCCGACTACGACAACTACGTCGAGCACATGCAAACCAAGCACCCGGACAAACCGATGATGGACTACGAGGCGTTCTTCCGCGAACGCCAGGAGGCCCGTTACGGTGGCAAGGGTGGGCCCAAGTGTTGTTGAAGCACCGCTTGGGTTGAAGTACCCCCTGTGGGAGCGGGCTTGCTCGCGAAGGCGGAGTGTCAGTTAATGATGATGTTGACTGACCCACCGCCATCGCGAGCAAGCTCGCTCCCACAGTTGTTTTTGGGGGGGCAACATCTGCGTGCTACCACAGATCCACTTGTGGGAGCGAGCTTGCTCGCGATGGCGTCGGGTCAGTAGCATCGATCTCAACTGACCCACCGCCTTCGCGAGCAGGCTCGCTCCCACAGAACCGTTTTCCTTTCAGGCATCAAGGAGATTCAGTTTGTCCTCTCCCATCCCGGTCACCATCCTCAGCGGCTTTCTCGGCGCAGGCAAGACCACGCTGTTGCGCCATCTGCTCAAGGCCGAGCACGGCCTGAAAATCGCCGTGATCGAGAACGAATTCAGTGATGCCGGTATCGACACCCAGTTGCTGGGCAACGAGCCGGTGCAAGTCATGACCCTGGCTAATGGCTGCGTGTGCTGCACCATCCACACCGACCTGACCAAAGCCCTGTACCTGCTGCTTGAACGGCTGGACAGCGGCGAGATCGCCTTCGACCGCCTGGTGATCGAGTGCACCGGCCTGGCCGACCCGGCCCCGGTGGCGCAGACGTTCTTCATCGACGAGGACCTGCGCGAGCGCTACATCCTCGACGGGATCCTGACCCTGGTGGACGCGGCTCACGCCGACATCCACCTGACCCAGGCCATCGCCCAGGCCCAGGTCGGGTTTGCCGACCGCCTGCTCCTGAGCAAGACCGACCTGGTGGACGCCGCCCAGGTCCAGGCCCTGGGCGAGCGCCTGACGCGCATAAACCGGCGGGCACCGATCAGGGTGGTTGAACACGGCCAGATCGACCTGGCCGAGTTGCTCGACATTCGCGGCTTCAATCTCAATGCGGACCTGGGCGCAGGGTTCAGCCTGCGGCCGGTGGGCAAGGCAACCCCGGGCGATCGCATCAGCAGCCTGGTGCTGCGCACCGACAAGGCCCTGGATATCGACAAGCTCAGCGAGTTCATGAACCAGTTGCTGGAAGAGCACGGCAAGCAATTGCTGCGCTACAAAGGCGTGCTGAACATCGCCGGCGAACCCCGCCGGCTGGTGTTCCAAGGCGTACTCAAGCTGTACGGTTTCGATTGGGACACTGAATGGGCGCCCGGCGAAGCCCGGGAAAGCGTGATCGTGTTCATCGCCGACGAACTGCCCGAAGAAAAGATCCGCGCTGGCTTCGAAGCCGCGCTACTTTGACGATCCCGCGCCTGCGACCCGCAGCAGTTTTTGCTCCAGATGGTCCAGGTGCTCGTCCATCAACCGCACCGCTTCATTGACGTTGCGGCCTTCCACCGCGTCGACGATCGCCAGGTGTTCCTGCCAGGCGCAATGCCTGCGGGACTTGACCTCGTGGCGTGCCAGGGCCAACGACGTCAAGGGCACCAGGTTGCTGAGGAATTGCATCAACGGCGCGTTGCCGGCCATGGCGGCCAGGTGCAGGTGAAACTCACCGGACAGGCGTATCGCCGGGCCACGCTCGCCACGGTCCAGGCACTGACGCTCGTGCTCCACCAGATCACGCAGGCGCTGCAAGTCCTTGGGTTGCGGCGCCTTGCAGGCCAGGCGCACCAGGGTCTGCTCGGCCAGGCGGCGAGCATGGAGGATCTGCCGCGTCTGCTCCAGATCCGGCGCGGCGACTTGTGGCCGGTGGTTGGGCCGCAATATCACCACTTGCTGATGGGACAGGCGCGCCAGCACGCGGCGAATGATGCTGCGGCTGACACCGAACACATCCCCCAGGCCTTCCTCGGTGAAGCGGCTGGCCGGGGCAATGCGTTGTTCGAGGATGGCGTCGAATATCCGCGGGTAGATATCGTCCACCGACGGTTTGCCGATCCGGCCGGGCAGGGGCAGGGTGGCGAGTACATTGCGGTTGTGTCGATGGGAAACGAGAGTGTTCATGGCGGTCTCCGCAGGCCCAGGCCCAGGCTCAAGTGCCGAGGTTGTCGTCCGGAATATTCAATTCGATGCCCATGCGCTGGCCTTCCCTGAGAATGTGCCGACGCATTTCGGCGCTGGCCTGGGCGCTGTTCTTGCCACGAATGGCACGGACCACGGCTTCGTTCTCTTCCAGGCGTTCGGCCAGATGCTCGGGCGAGTTGCGCAACACATCGGCGCTTTGCTTGAGGGCGTTGCTGGTCTGCTGGACCACGTTCTGGAAGATCGGGTTGGACGTCAGGGCAAACAGTTCTTCATGGAAAGCGATGTAGGCGTTGGCGCAGGCGTCGCTGTCGTTGGCTTCCAGGGCTTCGCGCATGTCCATGAGGGTCAGGCGCAACTGGCCGACATCTTTGCTGCTGATGGACTGGGCCACCAGGCCGACGATGAAGGGTTCCAGTGTGTAGCGCAGTTGCAGCAGGTCTTCCAGGCTCGCGCCGGCCATGGCACTGCCTTCGCTGACGGCATCGCCGGGATTGGCCTCCAGCACCACGACGCCTTTGCCGGGCATCGAGCGCACCAGGCCCAAGGTCTCCAGGACAATCACCGCTTCACGCAGGCTTGGCCGGCTGATGCCCAGTTGCTCGGCCAACTCGCGCTGGCCGGGCAGCATGTCGCCCGAGCGCCACTGGCCCCGGGCGAGGGCGGCGCGGAGTTTCTCCACCACGGAATTGACGACGGTCGATGAACTGATCACATGTGACTCCTTGGAAATCAATCAGGCGATGCCGGCTCTCGGGCCGGCATCGCCGTCTTTCAGAATTGCTGGTGATGGGCACTGCCCACCGGTTTTCTGGGTTGAAAGGTATAGCCTTGTTGGCCGGACAGCACCTTGCGCGCCCGGGGAACGTCGATGTCTTTCTCCCAGCGGGCAATCGCCACGGTCGCCACACAGTTGCCGATCAGGTTGGTCAGGGCCCGGCCAATGCCCATGAACCAGTCCACGGCCAACACCAGGACCAGGCCGACCACCGGGATCGCCGGGATCGCGGTCAGCGTCGCCGCCAGGATCACCAGCGCCGAGCCGGGAATTCCGTGGGCGCCCTTGGACGTGATCAGGGATACCAGCAGGATGGTCAACAGATCGCTCAGGGCCAAGGGCGTACCGGTGGCGTTGGCAATAAAGACAATCGCCAGGGTCAGGTAGATGGAAAACCCGTCCAGGTTGAATGAGTAACCGGTTGGAATCACCAGGCCCACGGTGGAGCTGCCGATCCCCAGGTGTTCGAGCTTGCGCATGATCTGGGGCAGTACGGCATCGGACGACGCGGTGCCGAGTACGATCAGCAGCTCTTCGCGCAGGTACTTGAGAAACGGCAGCATCGGCAGGCCCGACGCACGCATCACCAGACCAAGGATCAGCGTGACGAAGGCGATGCAGGTCAGGTAGAACAGGCCGACGAGGCTGCCCAGGTGCTGCAGCGAGTCCAGGCCATATTTGCTGGTGGTGAAGGCAATGGCCCCGAACACACCGATAGGGGCCAGACGCACGATCATGCCCATGATGCGGAAAATCACATGGCTGAGTTCGTTGATCAGCCGCGAGATGCCGGAAGCCGCGTCGCCCACCAGGTTCAGCGCGCTGCCGAACAGCACTGAAAACAGCAGGACTTGCAGAATGTTGTTTTCAGCGAAGGCACCGATCACCGAGGTTGGGATCAGGTTCATCAGGAACTGGGTGGTAGTGACCATGTGCTGGCCGCGTTGGGCGATATCGTTCACGTCCGCGCTGGAGAGCTGCTCCAGATGGATGTTCGCGCCGCTGCCAATGCCTGTGCTGAAAGCGAGGACCAGGCCGATGACCAGGGCGATGGTGGTGAGGACTTCGAAGTAGATGACCGACTTGAGGCCGATGCGCCCGACTTTCTTGAGATCACCAGCGCCGGAGATGCCGCTGACCACCACGCAGAAAACGATCAGGCCAATGAGCATCTTGATCAGCTTGATGAAGCCGTCGCCGAGGGGTTTGAGCTGTGCGGAGTATTCGGGAAGGGTAAGCCCGCAGACGATGCCGAGCACCAGTCCGAGGACAACTTGTAGGAAGATCGACCGCGAGCACCATTTGAGCATGGGAGGGATTCCTGGTTCGGTGTCCTTGTTCGCCAGGGAGGCTGGCGTCGGGACTTCATTATTGTGGTCTTACCGGTTTGTCCAGTGCAGGCGCAGTCTAGGCGCTGTTTTCGCGGGTATGCAAGCCCGATAGGGATGATTTGGCTTTACCGGTCTTACCAGTTGCAGTGAAAGCCCTGATCTTGAGCCTTTTCTCGGCCGGAAAAAATATCGCCAGATGCCTAAGTGGCTCAGTTAAGGAGAGAACCCAGGACTGTGGCGAGGGAGCAAGGATCCTCGCCACAGGGGGATAGATGGGGTGGCCCTGCCTTGCATTGCAATGTTTTACGGGTATTTATCTCAGAGGATGCTCAGAATGAACGTCGCTTTTGACTGTTCTTTCGTCTCGGCAAGATAGAGATAAGGCGAGCCCCGTAATCTTAATCCCCCCACATGTTTTCTATTGGCTGTCATGAGCGAAATACGGCTGTGACCGGGCTTGATGGTTTTCGGCGTGAGGACATTCTGTTGAAAGTCGATAAGGGTAAAAAGTGTCGGCGTTTTAGTATTGGGATCCTGTGCGCCAAGTACTTCAAGCCAACTTTTACTAAGCAGTTTGTTGTAGTGCTCGCCGGCGTTTTTTATGGTCAGCAGATAGCCCCCCGCCGTATGCCGGAAATGCAGCCGCAAGGGTTCGCCGCGCGTCCTCGGATCTTCAGCGCGCATGCCAAGCAGGTGTGAGTGGTCTTGAGTCTGGGGTTTGCCGGTATAAAATCCACCGCTGAAAGAACTGACGGTCGCCATCGCGGGTTTGCCATGCAGCCTTTCCAGTAGGTTGACGTGAGCGCTAAACATATCAAGTGTTGCATGAAAGGAATGTTCACTGTCCATGTGAATATTGACTCCTGTAAGGGTTGATTAAGTTTGGGGTGGGGCGAGTTGGATCTTATTGAGTTATTAGTCGCTTGTGGGATTGCCTGTATTGCAGGACGTTAAATGCTGGCTGGCGTTAGTTGTCTGGTCATATGTTATGCATGCCAATAAAAAAGGCCCGCATCTTTCGATGCGGGCCTTCTTGGCTACGTGTTGGCGAGCTGATTAAGCGCCGTATACCGGCAGCTTCTTGCAGATAGCCTTGACCTTCTCACGCACGGCGTCGATCACCGCTTCGTTGTTCAGGTCTGCCAGGATGTCGCAGATCCAGCCGGCCAGTTCCTTGCACTCGGCTTCCTTGAACCCGCGGGTGGTCACGGCCGGGGTGCCGAAGCGCAGGCCGGAGGTGACGAACGGGGAGCGAGGATCGTTTGGCACCGAGTTCTTGTTCACGGTGATGAACGCCTTGCCCAGCGCCGCGTCAGCGTCTTTGCCGGAGATGTCCTGCTTGATCAGCGAGAGCAGGAACAGGTGGTTTTCAGTACCGCCGGACACCACATCGAAGCCGCGCTCGATGAACACGCCGGCCATGGCCTTGGCGTTTTTCACCACTTGTTGCTGGTAAGCCTTGAACTCAGGCTGCAGCGCTTCCTTGAAGCAGATCGCCTTGGCAGCGATCACGTGTTCCAGTGGGCCGCCCTGGGCGCCGGGGAATACGGCGGAGTTCAGCTTCTTCTCGATGTCGGCGTTGGCGCGCGCCAGGATCAGCCCGCCACGTGGACCGCGCAGGGTCTTGTGGGTCGTGGTGGTGACCACGTCGGCGAACGGCACCGGGTTCGGGTAGACGCCAGCGGCGACCAGGCCCGCCACGTGAGCCATGTCCACGAACAGGTAGGCACCGACTTTGTCGGCGATTGCGCGGAAGCGCGGGAAGTCGAGGATCTGCGAGTAGGCGGAGAAACCGGCCACGATCATTTTCGGCTTGTGCTCGAGGGCCAGGCGCTCGACTTCGTCGTAGTCGATCAGGCCGTTGCCGTCGATGCCGTACTGGATGGCGTTGTACAGCTTGCCGGAGGAGGAAACGCTGGCGCCGTGGGTCAGGTGACCGCCGTGGGCCAGGCTCATGCCCAGGATGGTGTCACCGGCCGACAGCAGCGCCAGGTACACGGCAGCGTTGGCCTGGGAACCGGCGTGGGGCTGGACGTTGGCGTAATCGGCGCCGAACAGTTGCTTGGCGCGGTCGATGGCCAGTTGCTCGACCACGTCGACGTACTCGCAACCACCGTAGTAGCGCTTGCCCGGGTAACCTTCGGCGTACTTGTTGGTCAGTACCGAGCCTTGAGCTTCCATCACCGCGGGGCTGGTGTAGTTTTCCGAAGCGATCAGCTCAATGTGCTCTTCCTGGCGCTGAGCTTCTTGCTCCATGGCGGCAAAGAGATCGGCGTCGTACTTGGCAATAGTCAAATCACGGCTGAACATGGCGGTCCTCAAGGATCGGGGGCAGAAAAGGGAGGCATTCTAACCCAACCGGTTTTGGAAGGCATATGAAAGGACGTCATGTCGCGGACGAATGGGTTTCAAGCAGAATTCAGCGGTGCCTTGGCGGGCCCCATCGCGAGCAAGCTCGCTCCCACAGGGTTATGGGGACACAGGTCCAAATGTGGGAGCGAGCTTGCTCGCGATGGGCCACAGCAGGCACCGAAGAACCTCAGTCGAGCATGAACAACGCATCATTACTGAACTGCGCTTCGAACCGATTGGCCGGCATCGGCCGGCCGAACAGGTAGCCCTGGACTTCGTCGCAGCCATGCTCGCGCAGGAAGTCCAGCTGCTCGTGGGTCTCGACGCCTTCGGCGATCACCGCCAGATTGAGGCTGTGGGCCATGGCGATGATCGCCCGGGCGATCTGGGCATCCTGTTCGCCTGACGGCAGGCCATCGACAAAGGTACGGTCGATCTTCAGCACGTCGATGGGGAACTGCTTGAGGTAGTTGAGCGACGAATAGCCGGTGCCGAAGTCATCCACCGCGATGCTCAGGCCCAGGTTTTTCAGGCCGTCCAGGATCTGCATCGCTTCGCTGACTTCACGCATCAGGATACTTTCGGTCAGTTCCAGCTCCAGACAGGCCGGCGGCAGGCCAGTGCTGCGCAGGATATTGGCGATTCGCGTGCCGAGTTGGCCGTCGGAGAACTGTCGGGCCGAAATGTTGACCGAGACCTTCGGCACCCGGACCTTGGCCTGGTGCCAGGTCCTGAGTTGCCGGCAGGCCTCGGTGATGACCCAATCGCCGACGTCCACCACCAGCCCGAGTTCCTCGAGCACCGGGATGAAATCCCCTGGTGGCACCAGCCCACGGCGCGGATGACGCCAGCGCAGCAGGGCCTCGGCGCCGGTCAAACGTTTGCCATCGCCGCTGAACTGCGGCTGGTAGTACAGCACGAACTCGTTCTGTTCCAGGGCATGGCGCAGGTCGCTTTCCAGTTCCAGCCGCTCCAGGGCGCTGGCGTTCATGTCGGCTTGATAGAACTGGAAGTTGTTCTTGCCGCGCTCCTTGGCGTGATACATGGCCGTGTCAGCGTTTTTCATCAGTTGGCTCAGCTCATTGCCGTCCTGCGGGCTCAGGGCGATACCGATACTGGCGGTGACGAAGAACTCCCGGCCTTCGAGCACGAATGGCCGGACCAGGCTGGCGAGGATTTGCTCGGCCACGGTAATCGCCCGGTTCAGCGCCATTTCCCGGCTGGCCCGTGGTTGCAGCAGCAGGGTGAACTCGTCGCCGCCCATGCGCGCCACGGTGTCGTCGTCGGCCACGCAGCCGAGCAGGCGCGTGGCCATTTCCTTGAGCATCCGGTCGCCGGCGGCGTGGCCCAGGGAGTCGTTGATCGGCTTGAAACGGTCCAGGTCGAGGAACATCAGCACCACCCAGGTCTTCTGCCTTTCGGCCGATTGCAAGGCCGTGTGCAGGCGATCCTGGAACAGCGTGCGGTTGGGCAGGTGGGTCAGGGCGTCGTAGTAGGCCAGGCGATGGATACGCTGCTCGCTGGCCTTGCGTTCGCTGATGTCGCTGAAGAAGCACACGTAGCTGGCCAGATCGCCTTCATCGTCCAGTACCGCCGTGATGCCGACCCAGGCCGGGTAGTGTTCGCCATTGCGGCGCTTGAGCCAGACCTCGCCCTCCCAGGTGCTGTGCTGTTGCAACTGCTTGAGCACGTAGCGCAAGTGCGCTTCCTGCTGCTCGTCCACGGTCAGCATGTTGGGCAATTGGTCCAGCACTTGCGACACGGCATAACCACTGACGCGGCTGAAGGCTTCGTTGGCCTGGACGATATAGCCAGCCGGGTCGGTGATCAGGATCGCCGAGGTCGAATGCTCGAACACCGTGGCGGCCATGCGCAGGTCTTTTTCGGCGCGCCGCTGCTGGCTGATGTCGCGGCCGACGCCGAGCACGCCTTCGAATCCACCGTTGTCATCCCACACCAGCACCAGCCGCAACTCGATGGGGATCTTGCGCCCGTCGGCGCGCAGGCAGTCGAACAGGAACAACTGGGTTTGTAGCTGGTTGCGCAATTCGGCCAGTTGCTCGGGATTGTCGAGGGCTTTGCTGACGCGGTCCATCAAGGTGTAGATGCCGGTCAATTGTTGCGGGTTGGCAATGATCGATTGCCAGCCGTTTTGGAAGATCCAATCGGCGTTGTAGCCCAGCACCGCTTGCACCGACGGGCTGACATAGTTGAGCGAAAGCTTGTTGTCGGTGGAGAAAATCACGTCGCTGATGCTTTCGGCGAGCATTCGGTAGCGTTGCTCGCTGTCGCGCAGCGATTCGCTGGCCTCGATCTGCTCGGTGACGTCCTTGGCCACGCCGATGATCCGTGTCACCTGGTTGTGCCGGTCCCGGGCCAGTGCCTGTTCGCGAATGTCGAAACACCGCCATTTGCCGTTGCGATGGCGAAAGCGCAGCTGACATTGCAGCAGTTGCGTATACCCGCCGCGCCGTTGTTCCTGGCGCAGGTTGTGGTAGTGCTCGGCATCTTCGCTGTGCAGCAGGATTTCCCAGAAGTACTCGCCCATCTGGTGCAGTTCGGTACGGTCGTACCCCAGGGTCTGGCCCAGGTGGTGGTTGCTGAAGATCATCCGCTGGCTGATGACGTCCTGCACGTAGAGATGATCCGGCACGGTACGCACCACGTCGGACCAGAAACCTTCCCGTTCAAGCAGCGAGAGCTCGATCAGCTTGCGGCTGGTGATGTCGCTGATGCTCAGGATGACGGCGTTATAGTCTTGCTGCTTTTCCGGCAGGCGCAGTACCAGCCACAGGTGTTGATCGCGGCCGTGGGCATCCTGGAGCTTGATTTCCAGTTCCAGCTGTTTGTGCGGGTCGAGCAGCGCTTCGAGCAGTTTCGAGCCAATGGGGTTGTTGTCCTGCGGCCCTTTGCCGACCAACAATTGCCAGGCCTCTTCGCAGGAATCGACGTTGAGCAGCTTCAGCGCCATCTGGTTGACTTCGGTGACCTGCACTTCCTGGCGCAACTGCTCGAACTGGTGCGGACGTTCCACCCAGGCTCGCAATTGATCGCCGTTGTGCAGGCCGGCCCTGTCAAAAAAAGCCTTGAGCCCAGACAGGTCCAGCACGCACAGGGCCACGCCGGTGCCTTCGAAAATATCCTGGTAGCGACGACGACCTTCGTGCAACTGGCGCTGGCGTCGGCGCGTATTCAATAACGCGAGCACCGGCAGCATCGAAAACGCCAGGCCCAGCAGGCACTTGCCGATGAAGGCCGGTAGCAGTTGCTCGATCACCTGGCGCTGGTCGAACAGCCCGCGCAGTTGCCAGTCGCTGCTGCTCAGGGGCACGGTCAGCACGGTGTTGCTCAGGTCATCTGGCGATAGGCGGGCAGGGCGGCCCGAGGTCAGGCCTTCGTCGCGACTGATGATCTGCTGGTCAAGACGGTTCTCCACCAGCCACAACGGGCGCAAGCCCGCATCGGCCTGTTTGGTCAGGGTCGAGAAAAAGCTTGGCGTCAGGCGCAGGGCCCAGTAACCGCGGGTGCTGCCAGTGGCCTGGTGCAACAGCAGATGCACCACGGAGCCGTCTTGGGCATTGCTGAAATAGTGCGCCTGGGCACGACTGCGGCGCACCAGTTCACCCAGGTAGTCGGCGTCCTGGCTGTCGGTTGCGCTGTCACTGAGCACTTTGCCGGACGGGCTCAGCAATACCAGGCTGCGCAGCTCGGGCAACGATTGCTGGAGTTTGCGCAATAGGGCCTGCTGTTCGTCGGCCGTTTGCGGTTGTTCGACGATCGGTAACAAATTGAGGGCGATTTGCGCGTTCAGGGCCATGTTCAGGCTGACTTGCGCGGCCAGGTCGGCGGTGTATTCGATGGTGTATTGGCGCTGTTGCTGCTGGGTTTCGCGCAGCTGGTCGAGCAACTGCCAGAAGAGCAAGCCGAGCAGCACCAGCACCAGCATGGCCAGCGCGCTCTTCAATGTCCCGCGCAGGGGAGCGTTGGGCACAGCAGTCGGTGCTCGTGGGGACAGGGTCGGCGTGACTTTGGACAAGCTGGAATCCTGCAGTTTGCTGGACTGGCGCGACGTGCACTATAAGCCGGACGCCCGAAGGGCGGCTAGCATGCCTTGACTTGTGGCAAAGTGCCAGCCCTTGGTGGCTGGACCTTGACCGACGGTTGAGGTAGCTTTGCCGGTCAAACAAGAGCGCTCCGGCTCCAGATCCCCAGGCTTTACTGCCCGCTGGCATTGATGACCATCAAGTGCCGGCGCCGCGCATGGCCTGGCTCGTTCTTTTCACCTGTCACTGACGCTAGGTTCACCATGGCTCAATACGTCTTCACCATGCATCGGCTGAGCAAAGTTGTGCCGCCGAAGCGGGAAATCCTGAAAAACATTTCACTCTCGTTCTTCCCCGGCGCCAAGATCGGCGTGCTGGGCCTCAACGGCTCGGGTAAATCCACGCTGCTGAAAATCATGGCCGGCGTCGATAACGAATTCGACGGCGAAGCCCGTCCGATGCCGGACCTGAACATCGGCTACCTGCCTCAAGAGCCTCAGCTGGACCCGACCAAGACCGTCCGCGAGGTGGTCGAGGAAGCGGTCAGCGTGATCAAGGACGCCCAGGCGCGCCTGGACGAGGTCTACGCCGCCTACGCCGAGCCGGATGCCGATTTCGACAAGCTGGCCGCCGAACAGGCCAAGCTTGAAGCGATCCTGCAGGCCAGTGATGGCCATAACCTGGACCGCCAGTTGGAAGTCGCCGCCGATGCGTTGCGCCTGCCCGCCTGGGACGCGAAGGTCGAACACCTCTCCGGTGGTGAAAAGCGCCGCGTGGCCCTGTGTCGGCTGCTGCTGTCGGCCCCGGACATGTTGCTGCTCGACGAACCGACCAACCACTTGGACGCCGATTCCGTCGCCTGGCTCGAACACTTCCTGCACGATTTCCCGGGCACCGTGGTTGCGATCACGCACGACCGTTACTTCCTCGACAACGTCGCCGGCTGGATCCTCGAACTGGACCGTGGCGCGGGCATTCCGTACGAGGGCAACTATTCGGGCTGGCTGGAAGCCAAGTCCGATCGTCTGGCCCAGGAGTCCAAGCAGCAGTCGGCCCACGAAAAAGCCATGAAGGAAGAACTGGAGTGGGTGCGCAAAGGCGCCAAGGCCCGCCAGTCCAAATCCAAGGCACGCCTGCAGCGCTTCGAGGAAATGCAATCCCAGGAATTCCAGAAGCGCAGCGAAACCAACGAGATCTACATCCCGGCCGGTCCGCGCCTGGGTGACAAGGTCATCGAGTTCAAGAACGTCACCAAGGGCTATGGCGACCGCGTGTTGATCGACAACCTGTCGTTCTCCATGCCCAAAGGCGCCATCGTCGGTGTGATCGGCGGTAACGGTGCGGGTAAATCCACCCTGTTCCGCATGCTGATGGGCAAGGAAACCCCGGATTCGGGCACTATCGAAATCGGTGAAACCGTGCAACTGGCCTGCGTCGACCAGAGCCGCGAAGACCTGGACGGTAGCAAGACCGTGTTCCAGCAGATCTCCGACGGTTCCGACCAGATCCGCATCGGCAACTATGAAATCCCGTCGCGCACTTACGTCGGCCGTTTCAACTTCAAGGGCGGCGACCAGCAGAAATTCGTCAAGGACCTGTCCGGTGGTGAGCGTGGGCGCTTGCACCTGGCGTTGACCTTGAAGGAGGGCGGCAACGTCCTGCTGCTCGACGAACCGTCCAACGACCTCGACGTCGAAACCCTGCGTTCCCTGGAAGAGGCCTTGCTGGACTTCCCGGGCGCCGCCATTGTGATCTCCCACGATCGGTGGTTCCTCGACCGTGTGGCGACGCACATCCTGGCGTACGAAGACGATTCGCAAGCGGTGTTCTTCGAAGGCAACTACACCGAGTACGAAGCCGATCGCAAGAAGCGCCTCGGCGAAGCGGCTGCCCAGCCGCACCGCGTACGGCACAAGAAACTGGCTTGAGTCGGTTGGTTGCATGAAAAAACGGAGCCTTCGGGCTCCGTTTTTCATGGGGGCAATTCAGTGTGGGAACGGGCTTGCCCGCGAAGGCGTTGGGTCAGCTTGCAATGATGTTGGATGTGCCGGCCTCTTCGCGAGCAAGCTCGCTTGTATGGTAGGACTTGAAGGGAGGAGGAGGGACAAGGCTCGATTCTGACTGTTAGCCGCAGTACAGACCGTGGGAGATTTCACCCCTCCTCCTTTCACCCAAGCGCCAATAAAGAATGCATCTGGCCTAGACCGACGATAGGAACAAGCCTGCGCCTCTGGGTGAACCCTTCAAGTGTTCAAACCTTAGCCCGGAGGATTTTCAATGGCAATGCCGGTTTCTGTCGCAAAGCCGATCGTGGGTGTTGATGTCGCCAAAGATGAGTTGGTGATTTATCACGCAGAAACAGATCGACTGGAAGCGATCCCCAACACCAAGGCAGCGATCAAGAAGTGGCTCAAGGAGTTGTCCGCGCCAGTGGATGTCGCCATCGAAGCCACCAATATCTATCATCAGGAATTCGCCGACCTGGCTTATGCGCAAGGCTGTGTGATCTACATGATCGGCGGCTACGAGCTCAGCCATTACCGCAAAGGTGTGAAAGTTCGCGCTAAAACCGATGCGCTGGATGCTCGGTTGTTGGCTCGCTACTTGAACAACGAAGGCCACCAGTTGCACCCGTGGACCCCGCCATCGCCCTTGTATTGCCGGCTTATAAGCCTCTTCCGACGTCGGGCAGCCTTGGTCCAGGCGCGTGTCAGCCTCAAGCAAAGTTGGTCCAACGAACCGTTGCTCAAAAGGGCCTTTGAGAACCAGATAAAGGCCATGCAACGACTGGAGATCTTGCTCGAGAAAACAATCCAGACGCAGTTGGAAGCCGCTGGCTTGGGCGCTCAGCTCAAGCGTTGCATGAAAGTCGAAGGCATTGGCCTGTTGAACGGTGCCCGTTTGCTCACGTCGTTTCAGCGTGGGGATTTCAGAAATGCCGATGCCTTCATCGCTTTTCTGGGCCTAGACCTGCGTATATCGGACTCAGGGAAAAAGAAGGGACGCCGCTGCCTGTCTAAGCGAGGTGACCCAGAGGCCCGTCGATTGATGCACAACGCCGCGATGTCGGCGAGGCGCACAGCGGCATGGAAGGGTTTTTATGAGGCACTAAGGGCCCGGGGACTCACAACCGAAGCATTAGTGGCACTGGCCCGCAAGCTTGCCCGAGTGGTATTCGCCCTGCTGAAGAATCAGAGCGAATACTTACCGAAAGGCATTTAGGGGGTAGCCCTGCACCATAGAATCTCCCACAGGGGGATTGGCTGGCTGGAAATCGCGGACTCGCTCAGTCCGTTAATCAAGCGTTATCGCCATGACTTCAATGGCGAGATTCCCCATCGGTCGCGCCCAGATCACCTCATCCCCAACCTTCGCCCCCAGTAAGGCCCGCCCCAGCGGCGAGCCCCAGTTGATCAGTCCACTGGCCGCGTCGGCCTGGTCTTCACCCACCAATTGCACTCGCTGCTCGTGATCGTGCTCATCGACAAAGGTCACCCAATGCCCGATCCGCACCTGATCCGCTGACGTCGGCGCAACGACCTGCGCGCTTTGCAAACGCTGGTTGAAATAGCGCAGGTCCCGTTCGATGTCGGCGATGCGCTGCTTGTCTGCCTGATCCTTCCTGGCCGCCTGTTGGCTGTGCAACGCCTGCAACTCGGCGACCCGGGCCTGCAATTGGGCGAGCCCGGTGGGTGTGACGTAATTGGGCTGCGCACTGACCTGGCGTTCGACCGGCTGATCGGCCTGGGCAGCGGCGTTGTCTTCGTTGACGAAAGCGCGGCTCATGGTGTTCTCCTTTATTGGAGCTTGGGCCATGGTTGCAGGCTTTTGGTTTCGACGAATGTCTGTACGCGACTCACGGCGAGCGATAAGCCCGGCCGGCGTCCCGATCCTTTTCTTGTTGCCAGGCACGTTCGTGGTCATCCCAATGACGATCGCGGTAGGCATTACGCTCCTCGCTTTCGCGCATCGCCTGGCACTGCCGGAAGCCATCGCTCCAGCCTTCTGCGTAGCGTGCATCCTTGAGATAACGCGGCACGTCTTTCCTGAATTGGCCGGTAATCACCCCCGCCGCTTGCCGACCGCTGCTGCAACCGTCGTCGTAGCCGTCGGCGAACGCCGGTGGATAACCGCGGGCGATCAGGTCTTCATGAGTGGTTTCACAGCCACCGAGCAACATCAACACACCCAGTACCACTGCCACGCGCCTCATTTTGCCTTCCTGCCGCATCCACTTATACGAGAAGTCTAGAAGCGGATTCGTCAGGCCGATGTGAAAGCCCCGTGATTAATCCGTTTGTCTCTGTGCGCGTGCAGAGCGGTCTCGGTCAATAGTGATACCACTTCACCTCGAGCATCACCTCGTTCTCCGGCGAAGCCAGGTGGCTGAATTCTCGCTGGGCACTCAAGCGCAGGCCGAGGTTGCGGGACAATTCCCATTGTTGATTCAGGCTCAGGCTGCGGCGCACCTCGCCGTTGACGAAGTAATCGCCCTTGGCTTCCAGGCTCAGGTTGCCCAGCGGGTTCTTCCACAGCACGCCGCTGTTGAAACCGGCGGCCGGGGCGATGAACTGGGCGAAGTCGTTGTTGTGCTCGACCCGCACCGTGCCCAGGGCAAAGCCCAGCACATCTTCGCCCAGCGCCCAGGTACCACCGGCGCCGCCGTTGACGTGGCTGACCAAGGTTTCATCATCGTGTTTGCCCGGCACCCGCTCCAGGCCACCGGTGACCTGCCAGGACAGCGGTTGCAGCAGCTCGTTGCGTGGGGTCAGGGAGCGAATGGTCGCCAGGTCCAATTGCTGCAGCTGCCAGTCATTGCCTTCGTACTGGCGCAGCTTCAGTTGCAGGATCTCGATCTGCGCGCCCAGGGGGAAGCTCTCGGCGTTGTCGTTGAGGTCGTGGTAGGCCATGCGCAAGCCATACTCGCCAAACGCCCGGTCGCCCCGGGTGCCGAGGCCAGCCTGCCAGGTGCGCGACTCATGGCCATCCTCGGGCAGGCCCGGTTGCGGGATGTCGAGTTCCGGCGCGGGATTCTGGTTGATCGCTCGCAACAATTCAAAGCTGCGCTGGGCACGCTGCGGATCGCGTTCCTGGCCGTTGGCCCGATAGCGTTCCAGGCGATAAGCCGCATCGATGATCAGCGCCTGGCGCGCCCGTGGCAGCGCCTTGAAGTCGGGGGCCTGGAGTTGCTGCTGGTCGGCGCTGACCTTCAGCACCCATTGTTGTTCGTCATCGCTGAGCGGTTCCGCCCGACTGAGCAGTTCCCGTTCCCGGGACGGCCGATACTGGATGCTTTCCACCAAGCCGGCTTCTTTCACCGCTTTGACGGTGTCGGTGGGAATCGCCGTCAACGGGAATTGTTCGGTCAGGCGCAGGCTGGGGCGGGCCACTTGGAGTAATTCGAGCAGGCGATAGGAGCAGTTTTCGTCGAAGAAAAAATAGTCGAATTGAATCTGCTTGAGTTCCCAGACGTGCTCGACCATGCGCTCGGTTTCCGCCTGGCTCAGGTTGAGGCGGTATTCCCACAGGTCGCGGTTTTCCAGGCTACGGTACTCGGAGAGTTTTTCCTGGTATGGCACCAGGGCGAACAGGCCGGGATAGCCGCCCATCAGGCCTTTCCAGGCGTAGAGGATGCTGTTGTCCGAGCCTTCGATGTAGGCGCCGAAATTGATCGCATAGCTGAGCAGGGCGGTCTTGTCGCTTTGCACATCGGCCTGGTCGATGCGCAGCAGGGTATGGCCGAACATCGACGAAGGGCTGTTCAGGTACGCCGCGGGGAAAATCATCACCGCGCTGTGGGGCGACACATCCTTGAACCACTGGGTGAATTCGCGGCAATCGATGGCTGGCAGGTCCGTCAGCTTGAGCTGCGCCTTGAGCCAGCGCGTTCGCGCCGGGAACACGCACTGGGCGTGCTGCTGACCAGCGCTGGCCGGGCCGTACAGGGCTTGCAGGGTGGCGGTCAACTCACGGTCGGGATGTTCATTGCCGTCGGGCGCGAGGAAAAATTTCTTGTCGCTGACATAGCTGCGCCAGCCGCCAAGCTTGGCGGTTTCGTAGTGGCCCAGGGAAATCCAGAAGCGGTCATTGGCCAGTTGCTGCAAACGTTGAGGGTCGATATGAGGCGCGGCGGACAGCGGGGCGCACACACAGAGCGCCAGCCAGGCAAGGCGTTTGAGCATAGTCGGCTACTTGGAAAGTCGAAAATAAAGACCGAAAGGGGCCCCAAAAAGAAAAACCCGCTCCCCGAGAGGAGCGAGTGGTGCCGAGCTTAAGCTTGAGTGGCGTACTTGGCCAGGCGAGGATCGCTTTTCAGTACAGCCAGGGTGTTGGTATGCACGTCTTCTGCGGTCACGTCAGCCTTGCTGAAGATCTGCTGGAAGTGCTCGTGAGTGACGGCGGAGAAATGCGCACGGTCTTCCGGCGCCACGCCCAGTACCACAGCGTAGGTGGTCAGCGCTTCGCCCTGACCCTTGGCCATGTCTTCGGACAGCTCGTTCATCATGCCATTCATGGCCAGCCAGGACTTGCCACCGTAGGTCAGTGCCGCGTTGGTCGAGCAGCCGTTGGTGCCGGAGGTCATGCCGAAGGTCGCGTTACCGGAAGTGCCGTTGGTGGTGGATGCCAGGAAGTGAGCTGGAGTGCCACGCTGACCTTCGAACAGCATGTTGCCCCAGCCGCAATCCGGGCCGCCCGGCGCCTGAGCCATGGCGTTGAGGGATACAGCGGTGAAGAGAGTACCGAGAAGAATCCGTTTCATAGCTATGTTCTCTTTATGTGCATACCAATGGACAGGGTCTGGCCCCTACAGCTGCCAGTGGGCTGGTTATGTTCCAGCCGCGCAATTTGGAGTTTAGGCACGATCCAAGGGTTCCGTGACATTTTGCAAAAACTATCCTTCAAGTCCCGAATTCACCGAGCCCCGCTCGGGGTATGTCCCTCGACTATGCTTTGGCCTGAGGCGCTCCTTGCCAGTCAGGTGCGGGGGGCGCCAGAATGCCGTTATCTGCCCCGCCTGATGTAAGGAAGCCCGATGCCTGATCCTGTTGCTGCCAGCTTGCGTCTAGCGCCCGAAGCGCTGACCCGTCCGTTTTCCGCTGAACAGTTCAGCTTCTCTACCACCAATGATCTGGAGCCCTTCCGCGGTGTGCTTGGCCAGGAACGTGCGGTCGAAGCATTGCAGTTTGGCGTGGCGATGCCGCGCCCCGGTTACAACGTCTTTGTCATGGGCGAGCCCGGCACGGGCCGGTTCTCGTTCGTCAAACGCTATCTCAAGGCCGAAGGCAAGCGCCTGCAGACCCCGGCCGACTGGGTCTACGTCAACAACTTCGATGAACCCCGCGAACCCCGTGCCCTGGAGCTGCCGTCGGGCACTGCCGGGGCGTTCATCGCCGACATCAACGGCCTGATCGACAACTTGCTGGCGACCTTTCCGGCGGTGTTCGAGCATCCGTCCTACCAGCAGAAAAAAAGCGCCATCGACCGCGCGTTCAACCAGCGCTACGACCGCGCGCTCGATGTGATCGAGCGCCTGGCGCTGGAGAAAGATGTCGCGCTGTACCGTGACAGCAGCAACATCGCCTTCACGCCGATGAGCGAAGGCAAGGCGCTGGATGAGGCCGAATTCGCCCAGTTGCCGGAGGCCGAGCGCGAGCGTTTCCACGAGGACATTTCCGGCCTCGAAGAGCGTCTGAACGAAGAACTCGCCAGCTTGCCGCAGTGGAAGCGCGAATCCAGCAACCAGTTGCGCCAGCTCAACGAAGAAACCATTACCCTGGCCCTGCAACCCCTTCTCGCGCCGCTGTCGGAAAAGTACGCGGAAAACGCGGCGGTCTGCGGTTATTTGCAGGCCATGCAGGTCTATCTGCTCAAGACCGTGGTCGAGCAACTGGTGGACGACGGCAAGACCGACGCCATCGCCCGCAAGCTGCTGGAGGAACAATACGCACCGAGCCTGGTGGTCGGGCATCCGTCCAGCGGTGGCGCGCCAGTGGTGTTCGAGCCGCACCCGACCTACGACAACCTGTTCGGTCGCATCGAATACAGCACCGACCAGGGCGCGCTCTACACCACGTATCGGCAGCTGCGTCCGGGGGCCTTGCACCGGGCCAACGGCGGCTTCCTGATTCTTGAAGCGGAAAAAATGCTCGGCGAGCCGTTCGTGTGGGATGCGCTCAAGCGCGCCCTGCAATCGCGCAAGCTGAAAATGGAATCGCCGCTGGGTGAGCTGGGCCGGCTGGCCACGGTGACCCTGACGCCGCAGCACATTCCGTTGCAGGTCAAGGTCGTGATCATCGGCGCGCGCCAGCTCTACTACGCGTTGCAGGACCTGGATCCGGACTTCCAGGAAATGTTTCGCGTGCTGGTGGATTTCGATGAAGACATCCCGATGGGCGACGAGAGCCTGGAGCAGTTCGCCCAGTTGCTCAAGACCCGCACTTCGGAAGAGGGCATGGCCCCGCTGACCGCCGATGCGGTGGCGCGCCTGGCGACCTACAGCGCCCGGTTGGCCGAGCACCAGGGGCGCTTGTCGGCGCGGATCGGCGACCTGTTCCAACTGGTCAGCGAGGCGGATTTCATCCGTCAGCTGGCCGGCGACGAGATGACCGACGCCGGCCACATCGAACGCGCCCTCAAGGCCAAGGCCACGCGCACCGGGCGGGTCTCGGCGCGGATCCTCGACGACATGCTGGCGGGGATCATCCTGATCGACACCGACGGCGCGGCCGTGGGCAAATGCAACGGATTGACGGTACTGGAGGTCGGCGACTCGGCGTTCGGTGTGCCGGCGCGGATTTCCGCCACGGTGTACCCGGGCGGCAGTGGGATCGTCGACATCGAGCGGGAGGTCAACCTCGGCCAGCCGATCCACTCCAAGGGCGTGATGATCCTGACCGGTTACCTGGGCAGCCGTTATGCCCAGGAATTCCCGCTGGCGATCTCCGCGAGCATCGCCCTGGAGCAGTCCTACGGTTATGTGGACGGCGACAGCGCATCCTTGGGCGAGGCGTGCACGCTGATCTCGGCGTTGTCGAAGACGCCGTTGAAGCAGTGCTTCGCCATCACCGGCTCGATCAACCAGTTCGGTGAAGTGCAGGCGGTGGGCGGGGTCAACGAGAAGATCGAAGGCTTCTTCCGCCTCTGCGAAGCCCGTGGATTGACCGGTGAGCAAGGGGCGATCATTCCCCAGGCCAACGTCGCGACCCTGATGCTCGACGAGAAAGTGCTGGCTGCCGTGCGCGCCGGGCAATTCCACGTCTATGCCGTGCGCCAGGCCGACGAAGCCCTGAGCCTGCTGGTGGGCGAGCCTGCCGGTGAGCCGGACGAAAACGGCGAATTCCCCGAGGGCAGCGTCAACGCGCGGGTGGTGGAGCGGCTGCGGGTCATCGCGGAAATGATCAGCGAAGACGACATCAAGGAAGCGGAAAAGGAACTGGCGCAGCAGGCATTGGCGGAGGCCAAGCCGGCCTGATTGCTGTATTCCAAGTGGGACCCTGTGGGAGCGAGCTTGCTCGCGATAGCGGAATTTCAGTCACTCATCAGTCGACTGTCACACCGCTATCGCGAGCAAGCTCGCTCCCACAAGTTTTGGGTTGCTTCAAAAAAAACGCCGCCACTTTGGCGTCAATATTCACACTATGACCGCTCGGCGCATTCTGGTCTCGAAAACCCTTGCCCCCGGAACTTTTCTTCTATCCTCAGCTCAAGGATAACGAGAGTCATCATCGGATCGAAACAGCCTCTTCCCGGGGCTGAATACCGGATCTACCGAGGGGCGCCGCCATGTCGCGCAACCTTTGCCTCACTCGTCAATGCCTGGGCCTTGTCACCCGTATCGAATGCGCCATCCGCCCACTCGCGGGAGATACGGGTATGTGGACCGTGCTCTTCGCCGCCGGAATGGCCGGTGAACAACCTTCTGCAATCAAGGCCCAGGGCCCGTTTCCTGGCCCGAACGCCGCCGAATCGATCCTCGATAACATCGTCCAGACCCTGACCACGCACGGCTACACATTGGCCGACGATCCGCAAATCTGGTGCCTGCACATGCAGGCTCAATTGCGTGAGATCAATGGCGGTCGGTGTCGCAGCGTCGACGGCTTCGAGTTTCGCCCGCTGCATTGAAGGCCTCGGTGCGCGGGCAGCGGCTGTAAGATTTTGAAACAAGGGCTGGGGCCAAGGATGGGCCCGACGTTTGTAGGGCAGGTCGTGGCTGATATACTCGCCGCGATTTTTCAGCCCTGGTGTGAGATTCAATGGAACGCTTTATCGAAAATGCAATGTACGCCTCCCGTTGGCTGCTGGCGCCGATCTACTTCGGGCTGTCCCTGGGCTTACTGGCCCTGGCGCTGAAATTTTTCCAGGAAGTCTTTCACGTCATCCCCAACGTGTTTGCCATGGCTGAATCCGAGCTGATCCTGGTGTTGCTGTCGCTGATCGACATGGCGCTGGTGGGTGGCCTGCTGGTGATGGTGATGATTTCCGGATACGAGAACTTTGTCTCGCAATTGGACATCGACTCCGACAAGGAAAAGCTCAACTGGCTAGGCACCATGGACTCTTCGTCGCTGAAGATGAAAGTCGCCGCCTCGATCGTGGCCATTTCCTCCATTCACCTGTTGCGCATTTTCATGGACGCCAAGAACGTCGATCCCGAACACCTGATGTGGTACGTGATCATCCACATGACGTTCGTGGTCTCGGCATTTGCCATGGGCTACCTGGATAAACTGACCAAGCACTGAGGTCGTTTCATTGCCCTGGCGCGGCGCCCGCCTGCAGAGATGCAGGCGGGCGTTGTCGTTTCTGGGGCGATGCTTTGACGCGGGGCTCGTCACCCGCCCCGGCATCTGTGCTAGTCTGCTCGCCCTTTTGGTTCCGGGCGCTCCGGGAGGCGCTGTGTCACGCACGGCAATTTCCCGAGCCGTCCGCACAGCGGAGCAGCATCATGTCCGAAGTTAACCTGTCCACCGACGAAACCCGCGTCAGCTACGGCATTGGCCGTCAGTTGGGCGACCAGCTGCGCGACAATCCGCCACCGGGTGTCAGCCTGGACGCGATCCTGGCCGGCCTGACCGATGCCTTCGCCGGCAAGCCAAGCCGTGTGGGCCAGGACGAGATGTCCGCCAGCTTCAAAGTCATCCGCGAAATCATGCAGGCCGAAGCCGCTGCCAAGGCTGAAGCCGCCGCTGGCGAAGGCCGTGCGTTCCTCGCTGAGAATGCCAAGCGCGAAGGCATCACCACTTTGGCTTCGGGCCTGCAGTTCGAAGTGCTGACCCAGGGCGAAGGCGCCAAGCCGTCCCGTGAAGACCAGGTGCGTACCCATTACCACGGTACCCTGATCGACGGCACCGTGTTCGACAGCTCCTACGATCGTGGCCAGCCTGCCGAATTCCCGGTGGGCGGCGTGATCCCTGGCTGGACCGAAGCACTGCAACTGATGAACGCCGGCAGCAAATGGCGCCTGTACGTGCCGAGCGAACTGGCTTACGGCGCTCAAGGCGTTGGCAGCATTCCGCCGCACAGCGTGCTGGTGTTTGACGTCGAGTTGCTGGACGTTCTGTAAGATTTGCCGACATCGGTAATGTGATGTGGGAGCGGGCTTGCTCGCGAATGCGGACTGTCAGTCGACATTGTCGTTAACTGAGACACCGCCTTCGCGAGCAAGCCCGCTCCCACATGAGCTCCGCGTTCATCCGTGAAACCTGCCATTGAAATCACTCGTCGGGCGCAACGCCCGGGCATAACAGAACAGGAACAGGTTGCGCACCAACTCCTTGAGCACCAGCGGTTCGCTGGAATTGAGGCTGTTGAGGTCCAGATCCCCCTGGTCCTGCAACTCGTTCAAGGCTTCTTCTTCAAGCACTGCACAGACTTCTCCGGTTTCCCGATGCAGGATCCTGAGGTAGGGATGTGGGCGGTCCAGCCAGGCATCGATCAAATAAGTCATGGTTCTCATCTCCTTGATGGGTTCGATGAGAATAATTCTTATTCGCTAAATAGCAAGTCTCTATTGGTACTCCGATTCGTTTTCTGACGGTGGGTCGTGTCAGGTCAAACCGACTGGTGCTTGGCTGTGTGCGGAATACGGGGCTGAAACGGGGAGGGCGAAGCACCATCCCACGCAGGCGCGCGGGATGGGATACACAAAGATCAGACTTTTCTGACGAACTCGGATTTGAGCTTCATTGGGCCGATGCCGTCGATCTTGCAATCGATGTCGTGGTCGCCATCGCACAGGCGGATGTTCTTGACCTTGGTGCCTACCTTGACCACCAACGACGTGCCCTTGACCTTGAGGTCCTTGATCACGGTGATGGTGTCGCCATCCTGCAGGACGTTGCCGACCGAATCTTTCTTCACGGTGTCATCGGACGCCGTTTCAGCTTCGCCGCTGGCAGACCATTCGTGGGCACACTCCGGGCAGACCAGTTGGGTACCGTCTTCGTAGGTGTATTCGGAATTGCATTTCGGGCAGGGAGGCAACGTGCTCACTAAGGTTCCTTGGGTATCAGGAGGGCAAAAGGGCGCACATTATATAGGGTTTTGTTACAAGCAGGGGAGCCGGGGCTGCGTTCGGATATCTGTGGCGAGGGGATTTATCCCCGTGGGGCTGCGCAGCAGCCCCAAGAGCAGCGCTCAACCCAATCGGCCTGGAATACCGGGAATGACTTTTAGGGCTGCTTCGCAGCCCAGCGGGGATAAATCCCCTCGCCACAAAAAAGCCCCAGGGATGTTAGTGAGTGCGGGCCACCGCAAACTCACTCAGCTCCACCAGCGCATCGCGGTACTCGCTGGCCGGCAGGGCGTCGAGGCATTTGATCGCACGGGCGACGTAGTCACGGGCCAGTTTTGCGGTGTAATCCAGCGAGCCGGACGCCTCGACGGCTTCGCGAATGCTTTCCAGGTCCTCGATCCCGCCTTTCTGGATCGCCTTGCGTACCAGTGCCGCCTGTTCTGGCGTACCTTCGCGCATGGTGTAGATCAGGGGCAAGGTCGGCTTGCCTTCGGCCAGGTCGTCGCCGACGTTCTTACCCAGGGTTTCGGCGTCGCCTTTGTAGTCCAGCAGGTCGTCCACCAGTTGGAAGGCCACGCCCAAGTGATCGCCAAAGGTGCGTAGCGCTTCGCTCTGCTCGGCGCTGGCACCGGCCAGGGCCGCGGCACTGTGGGTCGAGGCTTCGAAGAGCATCGCGGTCTTGCCGCGGATGACTTCCATGTAGGTTTCTTCGGTGGTGCTGGCATCGCGCACCTTGGACAACTGCAGCACTTCACCTTCGGCGATGATGCGCGTGGCCTGGGACAGGATCTTCATCACCGGCATCGAGCCCAGTTCGACCATCATTTCGAACGAGCGCGAATAGAGGAAGTCGCCCACCAGCACGCTCGGGGCATTGCCCCACATGGCGTTGGCGGTCGAACGGCCGCGGCGCATGCCGGACATGTCGACCACGTCGTCATGCAACAGGGTTGCGGTGTGGAGGAACTCGATGGTGGCGGCCAGCAGGCGCATGTCATCGCCTTCACGACCCAGGGCCTTGCCGCACAACAGCACCAATAAAGGACGCAGGCGCTTGCCACCGGCTGAAGTGATGTAGTCGCCGATTTTCGATACCAGAGGCACTCGGGAAGTCAGCTGCTTCTTGATAATGCCGTCGACGGCGCTAAAATCGTCCGCCACCGCGCGGTAGAAAGCTTGGGGTTGCATCAGCGACAGGTGCTCCAGAAGGGTTGCGCGGCATGCTAGGACCCCCACCCAGACCTGTCAAGGCGCGATGGACGGCCACTTGCAAGGCGCTGGCGGCTTGCGTACAATCGCGCACCCTGAACTTCCTGGGCAGCACCTGCCTTACGCAATTGCATCCGGGCCTTCCAGCCCATGCAGCCATGCCAGCCAATACCTCTTCTTATAAAGCGCTGGGTGAGCAGGATTATCGGAGAAATACCATGTCGTACGCAGTAATTGTTACTGGTGGCAAGCAATACAAGGTCGCCCCAGGTGAATACCTGAAGATCGAAAAACTGGAAATCGCTACCGGCGAATCCGTGACTTTTGATCGCGTTCTGTTGGTCGCCAATGGCGATGACGTGAATATCGGCGCTCCAGTCGTTGCTGGCGCTACCGTTGTGGCTGAAGTGATCTCCCAAGGTCGTCACGATAAAGTCCGCATCATCAAGTTCCGTCGCCGTAAGCACCACATGAAGCGTATGGGCCACCGCCAGTGGTACACCGAGATCAAAATCACCGGTATTCAGGCTTAATTTCAGCCTAATTCCTCACTAGGAGAATTGAACTCATGGCACACAAAAAAGCTGGTGGTAGTACCCGTAACGGTCGCGACTCAGAAGCCAAACGCCTTGGCGTGAAGATGTATGGCGGCCAGAAAATCATTCCGGGCAACATCATCGTGCGTCAGCGCGGCACCCAATTCCACGCCGGTTACGGTGTTGGCATGGGTAAGGATCACACCCTCTTCGCTAAAATCGAAGGCGTGATCAAGTTCGAAGTAAAGGGCGCGTTCAACCGCCGTTACGTGAGTGTTGTCGCGGCTTAATCGCGAGAATGCTGGAAAAGCCCTGTCTTGCGACGGGGCTTTTTCGTTTGTGGGGTGAGTCTCTTGCAAAACTGTTTGTATGGGCTGCCGGCGCTGCAATTGGGGCGTTTCATCAGGTCGCTGCGTTCATTTTTGCAAGAGTCTTATGTCTTGTTTTTTTGGCTCGTCCGTATGGCGAGAGGCGTGTGTCATGAAGTTTGTTGATGAAGTATCGATTCGAGTAAAGGCTGGCGACGGCGGCAATGGTTGCATGAGTTTCCGTCGGGAAAAATTCATTGAAAACGGTGGTCCGAACGGTGGTGACGGGGGCGACGGTGGCTCGATCTACATGCTCGCCGACGAAAACCTCAACACCCTGGTGGACTACCGTTACACCCGGCACTTCGATGCCGAGCGTGGCTCCAACGGCGGCAGCACCGACTGCACCGGCAAAAAAGGTGAAGACCTGGTCCTGCGCGTTCCGGTCGGCACCACGGTGATCGACTCCGCCACTCAGGAAGTCATTGGCGACCTGACCAAGGCTGGCCAGCGTCTGCTGGTCGCCCATGGCGGCTGGCACGGCCTGGGCAACACCCGTTTCAAGTCGAGTACCAACCGTGCGCCGCGCCAGACCACGCCAGGCAAGCCCGGCGAGCAGCGTGACCTGAAGCTGGAAATGAAAGTACTGGCTGACGTCGGCCTGCTGGGCCTGCCGAACGCCGGTAAAAGCACCTTCATTCGCTCGGTGTCGGCAGCCAAGCCGAAAGTGGCCGATTACCCGTTCACCACCCTGGTGCCGAACCTGGGCGTGGTCAGCGTCGACCGTTGGAAGAGCTTCGTGGTCGCCGACATTCCGGGGCTGATCGAAGGCGCTTCCGACGGTGCTGGCCTGGGGATTCGCTTCCTCAAGCACTTGTCCCGTACCCGCCTGTTGCTGCACCTCGTGGACATGGCGCCGCTGGATGAAACCAGTGCCGCCGATGCCGCCGAAGTCATCGTCAGCGAGCTGACCAAATTCAGTCCGGCCCTGGCCGAGCGTGATCGCTGGCTGGTGCTGAACAAATGCGACCAGATCCTCGAAGAAGAGCATGAAGAGCGGGTCAAGGAAATTGTCGATCGCCTGGAATGGGAAGGTCCGGTCTACGTGATCTCGGCCATTGCCAAGGAAGGTACCGAGCGCCTGTGCCACGACATCATGCGTTATCTGGAAGATCGCGCCGATCGCCTGGCCAATGATCCGGCGTACAAGGAAGAGCTTGCCGAGCTCGACCAGCGCATCGAGGACGAGGCGCGTGCTCAGCTTCAGGCTCTGGACGACCAGCGTGCCCTGCGTCGCAGTGGCGTGAAGTCGGTCCATGACATCGGCGACGACGATTGGGATGAAGAAGATGTGGATGACGAAGACGGTCCGGAAATCATCTACGTTCGCGACTGATCTTGTGGTGATACCACTCAGTTGAGCCAGAACCTGTGGGAGCGAGCTTGCTCGCGAAAGCGGTCTGTCAGTTGGCATAGTTGTTAGCTGGCACGCCGCTATCGCGAGCAAGCTCGCTCCCACAGGTTCAAGTGTTTCAGCGCAGTGTTATCATCGCCGGCAAGCCGGTTTCCAAGGCGCCGCTCATTCGAGCGGCGTTTTGGTTTCTGTAAAACGCAAATACGAATAATCCCATGGACGTCGCTGGGTCGCGCCGTTCGCTGGCAAAGGTTGAAGATGATGCGGAGCAAGGTGACGGGTGCGCAGCGCTGGGTCGTGAAGATCGGCAGCGCGCTGCTGACGGCGGATGGCAAGGGGCTGGATCGCCAGGCGATGGCGGTGTGGGTCGAGCAGATGGTGGCCTTGCATGAGGCCGGCGTCGAGCTGGTATTGGTCTCTTCAGGGGCTGTGGCGGCGGGCATGAGTCGTTTGGGCTGGACATCGCGACCCAGCGCGATGCACGAGCTGCAGGCGGCTGCCGCCATCGGTCAGATGGGCCTGGTGCAGGCCTGGGAGTCGAGCTTTGCCGAGCATGGCCGCCATACGGCGCAGATTCTGCTGACCCACGACGACCTGTCCGACCGCAAGCGCTACCTCAATGCCCGCAGTACCCTGCGCGCGCTGGTCGAGCTGAAGGTCATCCCGGTGATCAACGAAAACGACACGGTGGTCACCGACGAGATCCGTTTCGGCGATAACGACACCCTGGCCGCGCTGGTGGCGAACCTGGTGGAAGCCGATCTGCTGGTGATCCTCACCGATCGCGACGGCATGTTCGATGCTGACCCGCGCAACAACCCCAATGCCCAGTTGATCTACGAAGCCCGGGCCGATGATCCGGCCCTGGATGCGGTGGCGGGTGGCACGGGCGGTGCGCTGGGGCGTGGCGGCATGCAGACCAAGCTGCGTGCCGCGCGCCTGGCGGCGCGTTCCGGGGCCCATACCATCATTGTCGGTGGTCGGTTGGAGCGGGTACTGGATCGCCTGAAGGCGGGCGAGCGCATCGGCACCTTGCTGTCCCCTGAGCGCGGCATGCTGGCGGCGCGCAAGCAATGGCTGGCCGGGCATCTGCAAACCCGTGGCACGCTGGTGCTGGATGCGGGTGCCGTGACGGCTTTGTCCCAGGGCAACAAAAGCTTGCTGCCGGTGGGTGTGAAGCTGGTCCAGGGCAGTTTCCGTCGCGGCGAAATGGTGGTGTGCGTAGCGCCGGATGGTCGCGAGATCGCCCGTGGCCTGGCCAACTACAGCGCTCTGGAGGCGCAGAAAATCATCGGTCAATCGTCTGATGCGATTGTTGGTCTGTTGGGTTACATGGCGGAGCCTGAACTGGTTCACCGTGACAACTTGATCCTCGTCTAAGGAAAAATCATGGGTTTGGCAAAAGGATTGATCGGTTTGCTGCTGGCGGTACCGTTGCTGGCGTCGGCCGAGGAAATTGGCCAGGTGTCGACGGTGTTCAAGTTTGTCGGGCCGAACGACCGGATCGTGGTCGAGGCATTCGATGATCCCAAGGTCGATGGCGTGACTTGTTACCTGTCGCGGGCCAAGACCGGCGGCGTGAAGGGCGGCCTGGGCCTGGCCGAGGATCGCGCCGAGGCGTCCATCGCCTGTCGCCAGGTGGGACCCATCAACTTCAAGGGCGAGCTCAAGGATGGCGAGGAGGTGTTCAAGGAGCGCACTTCCCTGGTGTTCAAGACCATGCAGGTGGTGCGTTTCCTCGACAAGAAGCGCAACACACTGGTGTACCTGGTCTACAGCGACCGTGTGATCGAGGGCAGCCCGCAGAATGCGGTGACGGCGATTCCGATCTTGCCGTGGGCTCGCGCTCAATAATCAACATATAGCCCTGTGGGAGCGAGCTTGCTCGCGATGGCGGTCTGTCAGTGGAGTGGATGTTGCCTGGCACACCGCTTTCGCGAGCAAGCTCGCTCCCGCATTTTTTGTGGCGTGCCTGTTAAATCCCGGGCAATAAAAAACCGACCCTGAGGTCGGTTTTTTAATGAGCGCGTCGCTTAGGCAGCAGCGGCAACGTTCAGGGCCTTTACGTGGCCATTCAGGCGGCTCTTATGGCGAGCAGCCTTGTTCTTGTGGATGATGCCTTTATCGGCCATGCGGTCGATAACTGGCACAGCCAGAACGTAAGCAGCTTGGGCTTTTTCAGCGTCTTTTGCGTCGATGGCCTTGACTACGTTCTTGATGTAGGTACGGACCATGGAACGCAGGCTGGCGTTGTGGCTGCGACGCTTCTCAGCCTGTTTTGCACGTTTTTTGGCGGAAGGTGTGTTGGCCACCGTCGAGCTCCTCGAAAGACTTTTTAGGAAATAGCAAACAAAATAGGCCGCGAATCATGCCGATGAGTTGACGTGTTGTCAAGGGCGGGTGACGCGTTCCGCTGAATGGCAGGTGCAGCGCACCGAAGGATTTCTTTCCGGCGTGCGACCTGTAAACTCGCGGGCTTTGGCTCTGTGCTGTTTAGCGGCGCGGAGTATCGCATAAGTGGGCGCGTTGTTCGCCTGCTGTTTATCGACAGGCAAAAACTCTTTTCATGAATCTGCTCAAATCGTTGGCTGCCGTCAGCTCTATCACGATGCTTTCCCGCGTCCTGGGGTTCGTTCGCGACACGCTGATTGCGCGGATATTCGGCGCCGGGATGGCCACCGACGCCTTCTTTATCGCCTTCAAGCTGCCCAACCTGCTGCGGCGGATCTTCGCCGAGGGGGCGTTTTCCCAAGCCTTTGTGCCGATCCTGGCGGAATATAAAAGCCAGAAGGGCGATGAGGCGACCCGCACGTTCATTGCCTACGTCACGGGTTTGTTGACCCTGGTGCTGGCGCTGGTCACCGCCGCCGGCATGCTCGCCGCCCCGTGGGTGATCTGGGCCACGGCGCCGGGTTTCACCGATACCCCGGAAAAATTCCAGCTCACCGCTGACCTGTTGCGGGTGACCTTTCCTTATATATTGCTGATTTCCCTGTCGTCCCTGGCCGGGGCGATCCTCAATACTTGGAATCGTTTTTCCGTGCCGGCCTTTGTGCCGACCTTGCTCAACGTCAGCATGATCGTGTTCGCGGTGTTCCTGACGCCGTACTTCGATCCACCCGTGATGGCCCTCGGCTGGGCCGTGCTGGTGGGTGGCCTGGCGCAGTTGCTATATCAACTGCCGCACCTGAAAAAGATCGGCATGCTGGTACTGCCGCGGCTGAACCTGCGCGACAGCGGCGTATGGCGGGTGATGAAGCAGATGCTGCCGGCGATCCTCGGGGTGTCGGTGAGTCAGATTTCCCTGATCATCAACACCATTTTCGCCTCGTTCCTGGTGGCCGGCTCGGTGTCGTGGATGTACTACGCCGACCGTCTGATGGAGCTGCCCTCCGGCGTATTGGGCGTGGCCCTGGGCACGATCCTGTTGCCGACCCTGGCCAAGACCTACGCCAGCCAGGACCGCCAGGAGTACTCGCGCATTCTCGATTGGGGCCTGCGCTTGTGTTTCGTGCTGGTCCTGCCCTGTTCCCTGGCGCTGGGGATCCTGGCCGAGCCGCTGACCGTTTCGCTGTTCCAGTACGGTCAATTCAACGCGTTCGACGCCTTGATGACCCAGCGTGCACTGATCGCTTACTCGGTGGGCTTGCTCGGGATCATCGTGATCAAGGTGCTGGCGCCGGGCTTCTACGCCCAGCAGAACATTCGCACGCCAGTGAAGATCGCCATTTTTACCCTGGTGATGACCCAGTTGTTCAACCTGTTGTTGATCGGCCCACTGGCCCACGCCGGCTTGGCCCTGGCGATCAGCGCCGGCGCGTGCCTCAACGCCGGGTTGCTGTTTTACCAGCTGCGCAAGCAGAAGATGTATCAGCCGCAGCCAGGCTGGGGCAAGTTTGGCCTCAAGCTGCTGGTGGCGGTGGCGGTGATGTCGGCGGTTTTGCTTGCAGCGATGCATTTCATGCCGGCCTGGGGCGAAGGGCAGATGCTCGCGCGTTTCCTGCGCCTGGGCGTGCTGGTCGTCGCTGGCGTGGTGGCGTATTTCGGTATGTTGCTGCTGATGGGGTTCCGCCTGCGCGACTTCAACCGCAAGGCCTTGGGCTGAGGCTCGGCCCTCGATAATCCCGGGCTGGGCAGTGGTTTTGTCGGTTCGATCACTTTGGGGTGCGGTGTTGCCTGTCGTCGGCCGCCGGGTGTGGTTATAATCGGCCACTTTATGAGCAAGAAGCGCGTTATGCAGCTGGTTCGAGGCCTCCACAACCTGCGCCCCCAACATCGGGGCTGTGTCGCCACTATTGGCAACTTTGACGGTGTTCACCGTGGCCACCAGGCTATCCTGGCGCGACTGCGCGAGCGTGCGCTGGAGTTGGGCGTGCCCAGCTGCGTGGTGATCTTCGAGCCGCAGCCCCGGGAGTTTTTCGCCCCGGACACCGCCCCGGCCCGCCTGGCCCGGTTGCGGGACAAACTGCAACTGCTGGCCGCCGAGGGCATCGATCGGGTCCTATGCCTGGCCTTCAACCAACGCCTGAGCAAGCTCAGCGCTGCCGAGTTCGTCGACACGATCCTGGTGGACGGTCTCGGCGTGAAGCATCTGGAAGTCGGCGATGATTTCCGTTTTGGCTGTGACCGGTCGGGGGATTTCGATTACCTGCAACAGGCCGGTATCGCCCAGGGCTTCACCGTCGAAGCGGCACAGACGGTCGAGATCGATGGTTTGCGCGTCAGCAGCACCCAGGTTCGCAATGCCCTGTCGGCTGCCGACTTCGAATTGGCCGAGCGCTTGCTCGGCCGGCCGTACCGGATTGCCGGGCGGATCCTGCACGGGCAGAAGCTGGCGCGCCAATTGGGCACGCCGACGGCCAACGTGCAACTCAAGCGCCGTCGTGTGCCGCTGACCGGGGTATTCCTGGTGAGTGTCGAGATCGACGGCAAGACCTGGCCCGGTGTCGCCAATATCGGCGTACGGCCCACGGTCCAAGGGGATGGCAAGGCCCACCTCGAAGTACATGTTCTGGATTTTGCCGGCGATCTGTATGACCGGCGTTTGACGGTGGTTTTCCACCATAAGCTGCGTGAAGAGCAGCGTTTTGCCTCTCTGGAGGCGCTCAAGACGGCGATCCATGCAGATATCGCCGCCGCCCGTGCCCTTGTCGCAACCAGCGCCAATCGCTAATGAAGAGCCTTAAATGACCGACTATAAAGCCACGCTAAACCTTCCGGACACCGCCTTCCCTATGAAGGCCGGCCTGCCTCAGCGCGAACCACAGATTCTGCAGCGTTGGGACAGCATTGGCCTGTACGGAAAGTTGCGCGAAATTGGCAAGGATCGTCCGAAGTTCGTCCTGCACGACGGCCCTCCGTACGCCAACGGCACCATTCACATCGGTCACGCGCTGAACAAGATTCTCAAGGACATGATCATCCGCTCCAAGACCCTGTCGGGTTTTGATGCGCCGTATGTCCCGGGTTGGGACTGCCATGGCCTGCCGATCGAGCACAAGGTGGAAGTGACCCACGGCAAGAACCTGGGCGCGGACAAGACCCGCGAGCTGTGCCGTGCCTACGCCACCGAGCAGATCGAAGGGCAGAAGTCCGAATTCATCCGCCTCGGCGTGCTGGGCGACTTCGCCAACCCGTACAAGACCATGGATTTCAAGAACGAAGCCGGAGAAATCCGTGCCCTGGCGAAAATCGTCGAGGGCGGCTTCGTGTTCAAGGGCCTCAAGCCGGTGAACTGGTGCTTCGATTGCGGTTCGGCCCTGGCCGAGGCGGAAGTCGAGTACGAGAACAAGAAGTCCTCGACCATCGACGTCGCGTTCCCGATTGCCGATGAAGACAATCTCGCCGCCGCGTTCGGCCTGGGCAAGCTGGGCAAGCCGGCGTCGATCGTGATCTGGACCACCACCCCGTGGACCATCCCGGCCAACCAGGCGCTGAACGTCCATCCGGAATTCAACTACGCCCTGGTCGACGTCGGCGACAAGCTGCTGGTGCTGGCCGAAGAACTGGTCGAGTCCTGCCTGGCCCGCTACAACCTCGAAGGCTCGGTGGTCGCCACCACGCCGGGTTCGGCGCTGGAGCTGATCAATTTCCGTCATCCGTTCTATGACCGCCTGTCGCCGGTGTACCTGGCCGACTACGTGGAGCTGGGCGCTGGCACGGGTGTGGTTCACTCCGCGCCGGCCTATGGCGTCGACGACTTCGTGACCTGCAAGAAATACGGCATGGTCAACGACGACATCCTCAACCCGGTGCAGAGCAATGGCGTGTACGTGCCGTCGCTGGAGTTCTTCGGCGGCCAGTTCATCTGGAAAGCCAACCCGGCCATCGTCGACAAGCTGACCGAAGTCGGCGCGTTGCTGCACACCACCGTCATCGAACACAGCTACATGCACTGCTGGCGCCACAAGACCCCGCTGATCTACCGCGCCACCGCGCAGTGGTTCATCGGCATGGACAAGCAGCCCACCAGCGGCGACACCCTGCGCCAGCGTTCGCTCAAGGCCATCGAAGAGACCCAGTTCGTGCCGGCCTGGGGCCAGGCGCGCCTGCACTCGATGATCGCCAACCGTCCGGACTGGTGCATCTCCCGCCAGCGTAACTGGGGCGTGCCGATCCCGTTCTTCCTGAACAAGGAAAGCGGTGAGCTGCACCCGCGCACCGTCGAGCTGATGGAAGCGGTGGCCAAGCGCGTCGAAGTCGAAGGCATCGAAGCCTGGTTCAAGATGGATGCCGCCGAGCTGCTGGGCGACGAAGCGCCGCTGTACGACAAGATCAGCGATACCCTGGACGTCTGGTTCGACTCCGGTACCACCCATTGGCACGTGCTGCGCGGTTCGCACCCGATGGGCCACGAGACCGGCCCGCGTGCCGACCTGTACTTGGAAGGTTCGGACCAGCACCGCGGTTGGTTCCACTCGTCGTTGCTGACCGGTTGCGCCATCGACAACCACGCGCCGTACCGCGAGTTGCTGACCCACGGTTTCACTGTCGATGAGTCTGGCCGCAAGATGTCCAAGTCCCTGGGCAACGTGATCGCGCCGCAAAAGGTCAACGACACTCTGGGCGCCGACATCATGCGTCTGTGGGTGGCGTCCACCGACTATTCCGGCGAGATGGCCGTTTCCGAGCAGATCCTGCAGCGCAGCGCGGACGCCTACCGGCGGATCCGTAACACCGCGCGCTTCCTGCTCTCGAACCTGACCGGCTTCAACCCGGCCACCGACCTGCTGCCGGCCGAAGACATGCTCGCGCTGGACCGTTGGGCCGTGGACCGTACCCTGTTGCTGCAACGCGAATTGCAGGAGCACTACGGCGAGTACCGCTTCTGGAATGTCTACTCCAAGATCCACAACTTCTGTGTGCAGGAGCTCGGTGGTTTCTACCTCGACATCATCAAGGACCGCCAGTACACCACCGGCGCCAACAGCAAGGCCCGTCGTTCGTGCCAGACCGCGCTGTTCCATATCAGCGAAGCGCTGGTGCGCTGGATCGCGCCGATCCTGGCGTTCACCGCCGATGAGCTGTGGCAATACCTGCCGGGCGAGCGCAACGAGTCGGTGATGCTCAACACCTGGTACGAAGGCCTGACCGAATTGCCGGCCGGCTTCGAGCTGGACCGTGCGTACTGGGACCGGATCATGGCGGTCAAGACCGCGGTCAACAAGGAAATGGAGATCCAGCGCGCGGCCAAGGCCGTCGGTGGCAACCTGCAGGCCGAAGTGACCCTCTACGCTGAAGAAGCCCTGAGCAGCGACCTGGCCAAGCTGGGCAACGAGCTGCGCTTCGTGCTGATCACTTCCACCGCCAGTGTCGCGCCGTTGGTGCAGGCGCCGGCCGATGCGGTGGTCACTGAAGTCAGCGGCCTGAAGCTCAAGATCGTCAAGTCGAGCCACACCAAGTGCGCCCGCTGCTGGCACTGCCGCGAAGACGTCGGCGTGAACCCGGAGCATCCGGAAATCTGCGGGCGTTGTGTCGACAACATCAGCGGCACCGGTGAGGTTCGCCACTATGCCTAATGTGGCGCCTAACGCAGCGGGCCGTTTCGGACGGCTGAGCTGGCTTTGGTTGAGCGTGCTGGTACTGGTCATCGACCAGGCCAGCAAGTTCTACTTCGAAGGCTCGCTGACCATGTACCAGCAGATCGTGGTCATCCCTGACTATTTCAGCTGGACCCTGGCCTACAACACGGGTGCAGCGTTCAGCTTCCTGGCCGACAGTTCGGGCTGGCAGCGCTGGCTGTTCGCCCTGATCGCCATCGTGGTCAGTGGCGTGCTGGTGGTCTGGCTCAAACGCCTGGGCCGCGACGAGACCTGGTTGGCCGTGGCGTTGGCGTTGGTGCTCGGTGGCGCACTGGGCAATCTTTACGACCGAATTGCCCTCGGCCACGTGATCGATTTCATCCTGGTGCATTGGCAGAACCGCTGGTATTTCCCGGCGTTCAACTTTGCCGACAGCGCCATCACCGTGGGCGCCGTGATGCTCGCCCTGGACATGTTCAAGAGCAAGAAAACCGGAGAAGCCGTCCATGACTGAGCAGCGTATCGCTCAAAACACTGAAGTGAAGCTTCACTTCGCCCTGCACCTGGAAAACGGCGACACCGTCGACAGCACCTTCGACAAGGCCCCGGCGGTGTTCAAGGTCGGCGACGGCAACCTGCTGCCAGGCTTCGAAGCGGCGATCTTCGGTTTCAAGGCCGGCGACAAGCGCACCGTAGTCGTGCCACCGGAAAACGCCTTTGGTCAGCCCAACCCGCAAAACGTGCAGACCATGCCACGCTCCCAGTTCCAGGACATGGAGTTATCCCTGGGCCTGCTGGTGATCTTCAACGACGCCGCCAACACCGAGCTGCCGGGTGTGGTAAAGGCGTTCGACGATGCCCAGGTAACCGTGGATTTCAACCATCCGTTGGCGGGCAAGACCTTGAACTTCGAAGTGGAAATCCTCGACGTCAAGGCGTTGTAACTGAGTGAATGCGGTTTAGTGTGGGAGCGGGCTTGCTCGCGAAAGCGTCGGCACATCCAATATCTGTGCTGACTGACACTCCGCTTTCGCGAGCAAGCCCGCTCCCACATGGGATCTCCATTGTTTTCGGGTTTTTTTGCTTGATCGACAAGCACTGATTCAATTTCTTGCGCGCAAGACACGAGGCATAGCATGCAAATCAAACTCGCCAACCCCCGTGGCTTCTGCGCCGGTGTGGACCGGGCGATCGAAATCGTCAACCGCGCCCTGGAAGTCTTCGGGCCGCCGATCTACGTGCGCCACGAAGTGGTCCACAACAAATTCGTCGTCGAAGACCTGCGTAGCCGCGGCGCCATTTTCGTCGAGGAACTGGACCAGGTCCCTGACGACGTCATTGTGATCTTCAGCGCCCACGGGGTTTCCCAGGCGGTGCGCACCGAAGCCGCCGGCCGTGGCCTGAAAGTCTTCGACGCGACGTGCCCACTGGTGACCAAGGTGCATATCGAAGTCGCGCGCTACAGCCGTGACGGTCGTGAATGCATCCTGATCGGCCACGAAGGCCATCCGGAAGTCGAAGGCACCATGGGCCAGTACGACGCCAGCAACGGCGGGGCGATCTACCTGGTCGAAGACGAGGAGGACGTTGCGGCCTTGCAGGTGCGTAACCCCGAGAGCCTGGCGTTTGTCACCCAGACCACCCTGTCCATGGACGACACCAGCCGTGTGATCGACGCCCTGCGCTCCCGCTTTCCGGCCATTGGTGGCCCACGCAAGGACGACATCTGCTACGCCACCCAAAACCGTCAAGACGCGGTCAAGCAACTGGCGAACGAGTGCGACGTGGTGCTGGTGGTCGGCAGCCCGAACAGCTCCAACTCCAATCGCTTGCGCGAACTGGCTGAGCGCATGGACACCCCGGCCTACCTGATCGACGGTGCCGAGGACATGCAGCGCAGTTGGTTCGATGGCGTCGAGCGTATCGGCATCACCGCCGGTGCTTCCGCGCCAGAAGTGTTGGTACGCGGCGTGATCCAGCAATTGCAGGCCTGGGGCGCCACCGGTGCCGATGAACTGGCCGGTCGCGAGGAGAACATCACCTTCTCCATGCCCAAGGAACTACGCGTTCGTTCCCTGCTTTAAGCCTTTTTCGCACAAGGCCTGTTCGGCTTTCTCGCTGCGCAGGCTGATGCGTCCGCTACGCGCCAGCACCACCTGATGGTGACTGATCGGCTCGCGTCTGGCGCAGACATGCAGCGTGCCGGCCTGGAATGCGTCGCTGGGCAGCAGCGCTTGCCCTTGGCTGCCGAACCTCACCGAACGCTTCACCGGCCAGTTGCCAATCACTCGCGCGCGGCCGCTGTGCTCCATCAGCAATGTCTTTTCCTTGTCGTCCAGGGTGATCCGCCAGCCTCGGCCCCAATCGTTGTCTATCCCCCTGATCACGACGGTCCGGTTGCGCGTGATGGCTTCGCTGCGGGCGCTACGCAAACCACTGGCCAGCAACTGCGCGGCGTCTTTGCGTTCGCTGGCTTCGACCAGCGCTGTATAGCTTGCGCAGGCCCACGGCAGAACAATTGCCGCAATCGCCAGTCCCATAAGCAGCTCGATCAGGCTGAAGCCCTGTTGGTGCATGACCTCTCCTCCCTGGAGAATGTGAAGCGGATTCAAGATTAATGGCTCATTGTGGTGTTACGCACACGGCGGTGGTTTGTTCTAGCGTGTAGAAGCAGGTATAGCCGACGGCAACGGAGGGCACCGATGGATCCTCGTACAAAAGGTTTCACGCTGATCGAGGTGTTGGTGGCCTTGGGTGTGCTGCTGATCCTGATCACGATGGCGGTACCGGCGTTTACCGGATCGATGCAAAGCACCAAGGCCGATACCGAGATCGGCGATCTGCGTCGGGCACTGAACTTCGCCCGGATGGAGGCGATCGATCGGGGCACCACCATTCGAATTCGCCCCACGGCCGAGGGCGGGGCCTGGAGCAGCGAACTCACGGTGTACGACAGTACTGGCTCGTCGCCCACTGTGTTGCGGGTTATTCCAGCGATGGGCAGCGGCGTCACTCTGACACTAAGCTTGGAGGTGACCAGCATCGATTTCAACAGTTTTGGCGGGTTGTCGGCCCTGGCCATGCCGGTGAGTTTCAATTATGTAAGGGGGGCGCAGAGCAGGACGCTGAGTGTTTGCCTCAATGGACGAATCGTATTGGGTGGTGGGTGCGGATGAAGGGTTGCAGTAACAGGGCACAGGCAGGCATGACGCTGATCGAGGTGCTGGTGGCGGTGCTGATCCTCGGCGTGGGCATGCTGGGGGCGGCGATGATCCAGCTCAATGCCCTCAAGTACACCGACAGCTCGCGCATGACCAGCCAGGCCAGCTTCATCGCCTATGACATGCTGGACCGCATCCGCGCCAACTCCGGCGCCGACTACACCATCACGCCGCCCAATTCACCCAATCTCAACGTGGCGCGGGACCAGGATCTCTACGATTTCAAGACCAACATCGTTGCCTTCGGCGGAGCCACGGCCACTGGCACCGTTGCGCTGAACCAGCGGGTCTACACCATCACCATTTCCTGGGACGACACCCGGGCCGCCAACACGACCGACGCGGCCGAGGCGCGACGCAGCTTTGTACTGACCAGTCGTGCCGCCGTCGACCCGCTGGGGACGCCGCCATGAGCAGGCATTGCCGGGGATTCGGTCTGATTGAATTGATGATCGCGCTGGTGCTCAGCCTGATCGTCGTGCTGGGCGTCGTGCAGATTTTCATTGCGGCCAAAAACACCTACGTCAGCCAGGGTGCCGCGGCGGTGATACAGGAGGATGCCCGGTTCGCCCTGAGCAAAATGGTCCAGGAGCTGCGCATGGTGGGCATGTTCGGTTGCCTGGGAGCCATTACCGATGCTTCCACGGCGGGAGATTTCAACGCCAGCCAGATCACGCCGATCCGTTGGGACAACGCCAACCTGAAGCTGACCCTGGTGACGACGGATGTCGGCAGTGGCGGTGGTGCGCCGACCTGGACCGTCGTCTCCGATTGCCGCACCTCGGCCACCGCCTACACCGGCGTGCGGGCACCCGCGAGCGGGCAGCTGGCGTTCCCGATACGGCGCCTGGTCTACAGCTTCAGCAACAACCAGTTGCTGATGGGCACCGGTGCCGGCAACCCGACCCAGGCGGTGCTGGTAGACAACGTGCGAACGTTCAACGTGACGTTCGGCATGGCCGCTAGCGCGTCGGATACCGCGGCGTCGAGTTACAGCAGCAACCCAACGGATCCGGCCCTGATTCGCAGCGTGCGCCTGACCCTGACGCTCTTCGATCCGAAGAACGCCGTGCGCGAGCAGACCTTCAACGTGGTTGCCGCTTTGCGCAACCGGCTCTTGTGAGGGGCGCTTGATGAATACGACGTCCATCCAGCACCGCCAGCGCGGCATGGCCTTGCTGGTCAGTTTGGTCTTCCTGCTGCTGCTGACGCTGATCGGCCTGTCGTCGATGCAGAGCGCCACCCTCCAGGAAAAGATGACCAGCAGCGTCATGCTGCGCAACCAGTCTTTCCAGATCGCCGAAGCGGCGCTGAGGATGGGCGAGAGTGCGGTGCAGGTCGAGACCTATTCCTTGCCAGTCTGTACCTCCACTAGCCAATGCGCGCCGCCGCCTGAGTCGGCCACCGTTAACGCGGCGGGACGTTATTCTTCTTCGGGAGTGACCTGGGTCGCCGCCGCTGGCGGGTTTTATGGGGTGCAGAACATCGGCACCACGCTCGCGGCGGTCAATGTGCCCAGCAATACGTCGGCGACGCTTTACAGGATCACGGCGGTGGCTGTGGTGGGGAATAACCAGCGCAGCGTGGTGGAGAGCATTTATGCGAAGTACTAAGGTACGCCGCCATTGGACGCAGGCGCTGTGGGGCGCGCTGCTCAGCCTTTACCTGGCGGCCCCGGCGTATGCGTTCACACCCTCGGATTCGCCGCTGTTGAGTGCGGCTGCGGTTACGCCGAACGTGATGCTGCTGATCGATGATTCGGGGAGTATGAATAACATCATCTGGGCGGCGGGGTTTGATCCGGCGGCGACACAGACGCGCACTTATGCCTGCAGCGCCAGTAACAACTGTAACGACAGGTATGAGCTCGACTTGGAGGATTCGAACATCCTGTTGGTAGGTCTGTTGCGTGGCGGTTGCTCGTCTGGCTGGTACGGTTTCTATCGACCCAGCGTTGGCCGGGTCTGTCTGCGGCTACCTGACCCAGTGGGGAGCGGCAATACCCGTTACACGGCCAAGTACCTGGCGTATCTGGTGACCCTGGCCAACGGTTCAAGCCGGGATTTCACCACCGGCACGATTCCCAACGACTATCGAATCAACGTGGCACGGGAGGTCTCCAACGACTTGGTCGCCGCTAACCGCGCCTTGCGCATTGGTCTTGCCACCTTCAACCCGCCCAACAGCAGCAATTCCGGTCCGGGGGGCTACATCGCCCGCGCTATCAGCGACCTGTCACCGGTCACCGGCAGCGTGACCCAGACCCAGGCCAACACCAACTACAGCGCCCTGATCAACGCCATCAACGCGCTGGGCGCTGTCGCGAATACGCCGCTGGCCGAGAGTTATTACGAAGTCACCCGTTACTTCAGGGGCATGGCGCCGTACTACAACGGCACGCCGAGCACCTACACCAGCCCGATCCAGTACCGTTGCCAGAAAAACTTCGGCGTGGTGATCACCGACGGCTTGCCCACCTATGACCGGACGTTCCCCACCAACGACCCGCAGGGTACCCCAACGGGTGGCGCCCGGCTGCCCAACTGGGATGGCATCAGCACCAACGATGGCGACAACCCCAGTGGTGACAGCGAGGGCGACACGCTGTACCTGGACGACATCGCCAAGTTCGCCTTCGACATCGACATGCGGTCCACCGGCACCGATGCCACCGGCCAGAGCTGGAACGCCACGGATTTTCCCCGGCAGTACCTCAATACCTACACCGTGGGGTTTGCCGTTACCAACCCGATGCTGTCCGACGCCGCCCGTTACGGCGCGGGTAAATACTATCCGGCGACCGACAGCGAAGGTCTCAACTCTGCGTTGGCCTCTGCCCTGAGCGACATCACCTCCAAGGCTGGATCCGGGGGCGCTGGCACGACCAATGCCGCCACGTTGTCCAGTACCTCCAGCTACTACCAGACCACGTATGACCCCAAGGACTGGCGCGGGACCATCCGGGCGTTCGGTTTTACCTCGGCCGGCACGGTCAATAGGGCCGCAGCGCAATGGACCACCGACACGGCCATCGTGCCCGGTGCCACGGCACCGATTTATCAGTCGTGGAATACCGCAACCAACGTGCCGGTCACCCTGGCCTACGCTAACTTTTCACCCATCCAGCAAACCAGCCTCAGCCAGAATCTGCCCACGGGAATCACCGGCAACGATCTGGTGGAATGGAGCAAGGGCGTCAATAAAACCGGCTTGAAGGTGCGCAGTGTATTGCTGGGGGACATCATCAACTCGCCACTGGTGCTGGCATCGCCTAATGAGCAGACCGCCGCGGATTTGCTCAACGACACCAGCTACAGCACGTATCTGACGACCAAGGCGACGAACATGAGCGCCAACCTGGTGGTGAACGCCAACGACGGTTTTTTCAGTGTCATCAACAGCGCCAACGGTACGCGGCGTTACGCCTACATGCCGTCGAGCGTGCTGCCCTCGCTGGTGAACATTGCCGACACCAATTACGTCAATGGCGTGAGCCACAAGTTTCTGGTGGATGGCCAGATTGGCGTATTCGATACGCAGTCGGGAAGTGCCTGGAAGACGGTGGCCGTGGGCGGCACTGGCGCCGGAGGCAAGACGTTCTTCGCGGTCCAGTTGTTCGATGCGGCGGCGGGCAATGCACTTCGGGCGCTGTGGGAAATCAGCGCACCGACCGTTGCCAATACGGCCAACGCCTTCAATGATCTGGGCTACGCCTACGCCCGCCCCGAAGTCGCCCGCCTGGCGGATGGACGCTGGGCGGCGTTCATCTCCAATGGCTATGGCAGCAACAGCGGTGTGGCGGCGCTGTACGTGGTGGATATCCGCGACGGTTCGTTGATCCGCAAAATCGTCATCAACAGCAGCGAGACCAATAACGGCCTGTCGTCGGTCAAGCTGCGGGTCAACTCCCAGAACGTGGTTCAGGCAGCGTACGGGGGCGACTTGAGAGGGCGGATGTGGAAGTTCGACCTCAGTGGTACTTCCCCGACCACATGGGGCGTCGCGTTTTCCGGCCAGCCGTTGTTCACCACGTCCGGTGGCGCGACCCAGCCGATCACCGTTCAACCGTTGCTGGCAGCCAATCCGCAGGGCGGTACCCAGGTATTTTTCGGCACCGGCAAGTTCAACGAAACGGCGGACAAACTCAACAAGGACCTGCAAGGGTTCTACTCGATCTGGGACGCCACCGGCGGCGCCGGGCAAATCACTGTGTCGAGCCTGCAGGCGCAGTCCATCACCGGGGTGTTCTCAGGCACCACGGGGCAGTTCGTAACCACCAGCCAGAACGACGTGGCTTATCCTTCGAAAAAGGGCTGGTACCTGCCCCTGGTGTACAACAACGTGCTGACTGGGGAGCGGGTGATCAACCCGGCCAATCTGGTGAGCGGGCGCGTGGTCTTTACCACGGCCGCCGTGGACACCACCGACCCGTGCGCCAGCTTCGGTACCGGCAAACTGATCGAAGTGGATGCGTTCAACGGTAAGATGCTCAACTACGCGGTGCTCGATACCAACGGTGACGGTGCGCTCAATACCCTCGACACGATTTCCAGCGGGGTGGTCTTCACCGGCGGTATCCCGACCTTGAGTGCCGTCGTCAGCGCCAGCGGGGCCACCAACATGATCGTCAACGACTCCAGCGGCAACATCACCGAGTTGCTGGAAAAAACCGTGGGCGGCAGCCGTCGCATCATGTGGCGTCAAATACAGTGAGAGATAAGGTATGCGCAGATCCAACCGGGGTTTCACCTTGATCGAAATCATGATCGTGATTGCGATCATCGGTATCGTGATCACCGTCGGCTATCCAAGCCTGACCGAATACATGAAGAAAGGCCGACGCACTGAAATCGCCGGGCTGTTGTCGCAGCAGGTGCAGATTCTCGAGCGTTATTATTCGAAGAACAATGTCTACAGCAATGAGACGCCCGGCCTGAGCGGCGGGAATGATTTCTACACCATCAACCGGGCGCTGACGGAGCAGAGTTTCACCCTGACCGCCGTGCGCAAGAGTGGCTCGTCCATGGCGACGGACAAATGCGGTGACTTCAAGATCACCAATACGGGTGCACGAACCGTTGAAAACGCCGCCGCCGGGGTGACCACCAAGGATTGCTGGGGCCGCTGAGTTTCTTTCATTCGGGTGCTGTCTCGCGCCCTCTGTCTTATGAGTCGAATCAGAACATGACCAGGCAACAGCAAGTGGTGATTGTCGGCGGCGGAGTCATCGGCCTGCTGACGGCGTTCAATCTGGCGTCCGAAGGGCAGCGAGTGGTGCTGCTGGACCGTTCCAGTCTCGGCCAGGAATCGTCCTGGGCCGGCGGCGGTATCGTTTCGCCGCTGTACCCGTGGCGCTATAGCCCGGCGGTCACCGCGTTGGCCCATTGGTCGCAGGATTTTTATCCACAGTTGGGCCAGCGTCTGTTCGCCGCCACCGGGATCGATCCACAAGTGCATGTCACCGGCCTGTATTGGCTGGACCTGGACGATCAGGATGAGGCGCTGGCCTGGGCGGAGCGGGAAGGGCGTCCGCTGCGGGCTGTGGATATCTCCTCTGTTCATGATGCCGTGCCGGTACTGGGTCCTGGTTTTTCCCGGGCGATCTACATGGCCGATGTGGCCAACGTGCGTAATCCGCGCTTGGTGAAATCCCTCAAGGCTGCCTTGCTGGCGCTGCCCAATGTCACGATTCATGAGCACTGTGAAGTCAGTGGGTTTATTCGCGAGGGTGAGCGTGTCGTCGGGGTGGACAGCTCGGTAGGGCCGATGCATGGCGATCAGGTGGTGCTGGCCGCAGGTGCCTGGAGCGGTGAATTGCTCAAGACGCTGGGGCTGAAGTTGCCGGTCGAGCCGGTCAAGGGCCAGATGATTTTGTACAAGTGTGCGTCGGATTTTTTATCGAGCATGGTGTTGGCCAAGGGGCGTTATGCGATTCCGCGTCGTGATGGGCATATTCTGGTTGGCAGTACGCTGGAGCGTGAGGGCTTCGACAAAACGCCGACTGAGGCTGCTTTGGACAGTTTGAAGGCTTCGGCGCAGCAGTTGATTCCGGCGCTGGCGGGGGCTGAGGTGGTTGGGCATTGGGCTGGGCTGCGGCCTGGGTCTCCGGAGGGTATTCCCTATATTGGCGAAGTGCCGGGGGTTGCGGGGCTGTGGTTGAATTGTGGGCATTATCGCAATGGGTTGGTGTTGGCGCCTGCGTCGTGTCGGTTGTTTACGGATCTGATGTTGGGGCGGGAGGCGGTGATTGATCCTGTGCCTTATGCGCCGGCGGGGCGGTTGTAGGTTCGGGGATTTTTTTACTGAGTACATATCCGTTGCTGCGGTAACGGCTACTTAGGGTTCCGCCCTTACGGCGGCTCACTTTTGAGAAGCGCAAAAGTAAGCAAAACGCTTGTGCCCCACCACTCGGTGCCTCGCCTAGGCTCGGCATGCCCGAACGCAGGCATCGCTCCGTGGGCCGCCGCGAAGGGCCATCCATGGCCCAGCGCGGCTACCTCGGCATCCATGCCGAGATGCCCACTGCGCAATACCTACGTTCGGCCATCGTGGTTAATGGGGCGTCGAGATCAACGTCCGACGCGAGGCGGCCTTATAGCCGACCTGTCTCTTTTGTCGTACTCCGACCCAATTGTGGGAGCGGGCTTGCTCGCGAAGAGGCCAGTACAAACGACATCCTGGTTGACTGCGGTCGCGTCTTCATAGCCTCAGCCTGTTCACGATAATGGTAATTCCGTGACATCGCGGTTGGATTTCCTACCGTCATCGCGAGCAAGCTCGCTCCCACATTTAGACCTTCAACAGCCACAAATTTTGTATACGCCACACATCCCTTGTGGGAGCGAGCTTGCTCGCGATGAAGTCAGCAAACGCAACATCCTCATCGACAGTGACATCGCCTTCGCGAGCAAGCCTGCTCCCACAGGAGGAACGCGATCCCACCCAAACCAGGCCGGCTATCAGGCCGCCTCGCAGTGGACGTTGATCTCGGCGCCCCATTAACCACGCTGGCCGAACGCAGGCATTGCGCAGTGGGCATCCCGGCATGGATGCCGGGATAGCCGCGCTGGGCCATGGATGGCCCTTCGCGGCGGGCCCACGGAGCAATGCCTTCGTTCGGGCACACCGAGCCTAGGCGAGGTGCCGAGTGGTGGGGCATAAGCGCTTTGGTTACTTTCGCGCTTTTTCGAAAGTGACCCGCCGTCAGGGCGGAACCCTAAGTAGCCGTTACCGCAGAAATGGATATACACACTCCCGATGTCCTGACAGCCAAACCAGAATTTGTGGGAATGGTCGGACAACCTTCTAATTTAAGCAGACATTTCCGACGAGTTCTGGCGGTTGCCGGGTGGGAAGGGCTCTAGCTAACCTTCTCCCGTCGCTGCCAATTCAGCGTCCGGGCGTCGCGGCCCGCAAAACTTGGTAATCCATTCCCCTTTTGGAGTACCGCAATGTGTAACAAACCTCCATCACCTTCAGAAACCAATAACGCATCGCCCAACTCCAGCCTCAACCCCAAAAAACTCGACGAAGCCGCCAAACGCGCCCTCGACTATTACCTAGCCCCAAAGCCTGAAGCCAAAAAGAAACCACCCTCAAACCAGCTATTCACTGTCGTGGACGGCATCGACACCGAATGCCTCCTCGCCAACCTCAGCGAAACCCTTGCCTCAGCCAACGCAACAATCAGCGACCTGGCCTTCGAACTCGACGGCTCGCGAAGGTATGTTGCATTGGGTGTGCAACAGCTGATCGAGCTGAGCGAGTTGCTGGCCAATCGGGTGCTGGACGAGCAGGTGCCGGTGGCGAAGGGCTAGAAAAGCTGCCAAGGCGAACACAGCACCTGTGGTGAGGGGATTTATCCCCGTTGGGCTGCGAAGCAGCCCCAAAAAGCAGCGACTCAAACAACCTGATACACCGAGGTGCCAGGTTCGGGGCTGCTGCGCAGCCCAGCGGGGATAAATCCCCTCGCCACACACTTCGGTGTAGACCCAGCCATTTGATTGAGCTGAACCGGCCACACGCTCAATCCAACCCCAACTTCTTCAACCGATACCGCATCGACCGAAACGACAACTTCAACCGCTGCGCCGCCGCCGTGCGGTTCCAGCGGGTTTCCTCCAGGGCCTGGAGGATGAGTTTGCGCTCGACGTCTTCCAGGTAGTCTTCCAGGTTATCAACCTGCATCAAATCGGGGTTGCCCGCCTCAGAGCTGCCATTACCCTCGGCCAGGCGCAGGTCGTCGGCTTCGATCTGTTGATGTTCGCAAAGGGTGTAGGCCCGTTCGAGCATATTCTCCAGTTCCCGCACATTGCCCGGGAAACGGTAGTTGCGCAGGGCGTCCAGCGCTTGGGGATGAAGCTTGACCGTAGGGCTGCCGGCGTTGGCCGCCAGGCGCTGGAGCATGTGCTCGGCCAGCAGCCCAATGTCTTCGCGGCGTTCACGCAATGGCGGCACGCGCAGTTCGATGACGTTCAGCCGATAGTAAAGGTCCTGGCGAAAGCGCCCGGCGGCCACTTCGCCGTCCAGGTCCTTGTGGGTCGCGCAGAGGATTCGCACATCCACCACTTCTTCCTGCTGGCCGCCGACGGCACGCACGGCTTTTTCCTGGATCGCCCGCAGCAGTTTGACCTGCATGGCCAGGGGCAGGTCGGCCACTTCATCGAGGAACAAGGTCCCTCCATGGGCGGCCTGGAACAACCCAGGTTTGTCTTCGATGGCGCCGCTGAAGCTGCCTTTTCGATGACCGAAAAACTCGCTTTCCATCAACTCGCTGGGAATGGCCCCACAGTTGACCGGTACAAAACGCTGGTTGGTGCGGGGACCTTGTTCGTGGATCAACCGGGCAACCAGTTCCTTACCGCAGCCTGACTCCCCGCTGATGTATACCGGTGCCTGGCTGCGGGCGAGTTTTTCGATCTGTTTGCGCACGCTGCGCATCGGAGGGGAGTCGCCCAGCAGGCAGCGCTCGATGGTGGCGGCAGGTGTGGTGACGGATGGCAGGCGCAAGGCGCTGGTGACCAGTTCCCGCAGGCGGCCCAGGTCGACCGGTTTGGTCAGGAAGTCGAAGGCCCCGGCCTTGAGCGCGTCGATGGCGGTTTCCAGGCTGCCGTAGGCGGTGATCATCGCCACGGGGAGTTGGGGGTAACGCTGCTGGATGTGCTGTACCAGTTCCAGGCCGGTACCATCGGGCAGGCGCATGTCGGTCAGGCACAGGTCGAAGGTTTCGTCCATCAGCAGGCTTTGGGCCTCGGCGAGGTTCTTGGCGCTGCGGGTGTCGAGTTTCATCCTTCCCAGGGTGATGTCCAGGAGTTCGCGGATGTCCGGTTCGTCGTCGACGATCAGGATTCGTTGCCGTGAGCGAATATTCAAATCTGTTTCCGTCCGTGAGCAAAGGTGATGCGAAAGCAGCCGCCGCCTTGGCGTGGTTTGAAGTCTAGGCGGGCCTGGTTGCTTTCGCACAGCTCACGGGACAGATAGAGCCCAAGGCCAGTGCCCTGGTTGCTGGTGGTGAAGAAGGGCTCGAACAGATGCGCTTGCTGCTCCGCTGGGACGCCGGGGCCGTTGTCGAAGATATCCAGTGTGGATAACTGACTGTCGGGGTCGATGAACAGTTTCAGCCAGGCCTCGGCCTGTTCATGGAGCATGGCGCTGTGGCGCCAGGCGTTGCGCAACAGGTTGTCGAGCACTTGGGTCAACTGGTCGGGATCCATCAGCGTGGTGTAGTCGCCCGGGTCGATGCTCAGGTGCAATTGCTGGGGCTCGGTTGCGTTTTCGCGGGACTGGCGGACGAACTGCTCAAGCCAAGCCCGCAGATCCAGGCGTTGGGGCGTGGTTTGCTGGCGGCGGGACAGTTGCAGGACGTTTTCAATGACGCGATTCATTCGTTGAGAGTGGTCTTGAATAATCTGCGTCAGACGTCGATCCGCGTCGTTCAGTTCCTCGGATTCGCGCAGCAATTGCGCCGCATGACTGATCGCCCCCAAGGGGTTGCGGATTTCATGGGCGATACCGGCGGTCAGGCGCCCGAGAGAGGCAAGTTTGAGTTGCTGGGCGTGCTGGGCGACCTGGGCCAGGTCTTCGAGGAATACCAGGGTCTGATGCTGGTCATTGTGCCCCAGGGCGATGAAGCTCGGTTGCAGGCTCAATCCCGTGCTGGAAACGGTCAGGCTTGGCGGGCGCAGGCTGGGGTTGTTCAGCCACAATTGCAGGCGCTCGACCAGGGCCGTGGAGTAATCGTCGATGGGCTGGCCGACCAGATCGTGCATGCCCAACAGGTTCAGCGCGCTTTCGTTGGCCAGTTGTACCCGGCGCTCGCGATCAAGCACCAGGATGCCGGTGCGCATGCGTTGCAGGATGAGGGCATTGAGCGCTTCGAGGCCGATCACTTCGCTGGCGCGTTGCTCGGCCAGGGTTTCGCTGGCTTCCAGTCGCCGGGTCAGGCCTTGTACCAGCAGGGCGGCGGCGAAACACAGCGCCCCCAGGGTGCCGGCCTGCAAGTAACTGCTGGGACGGTTTGAATCGCTCAGGCCGAGGAAGAACGTCGAGCTGACGATACCAATCGTAGCGACGGCGGCGATCAACAGGCCGATTCGACCGCGCAACAGCGTGTTGCCGATGGCGACCGAGACGATGAGCAGGTTGCCGATAGCACTGGGGGCGCCGCCAGCGGCGAAGAACAGCCACGAAAGCAACAGCACGTCGGTAAGGGCGAGACCGAACAGCCGGGCAGGGCGGCGGGTGTTTTCCAGGAACACCACCAGCAGGATGTTCAGCACCAGGTACAACCAGATGCCGCTGCGCAGCAGGTCGTCGTTGGCGAACTCCAGCAGGCGATTGTCCATGTTGCTGGAGATCAGCAACACCAGGGTGATGCCGATGCTCAGGCGGTACAGGTGGTAGAGACGCAGCAAGCGCTGCGCCTGTTTGACGCGCGGGCTTGAGGCCTCAGCGCTCACGAGTGCCCGGGCCTTGCTCGAGATGAGCCTGGCTGCAATACCACTGTTGTTCGAGGGCCAGCGCCCGGTCACGAGGCAGGTGTACGCCGCAATGGGCGCAACGAACCATTGGGGGGGCGTCTTGCTCCGGGGTGGAACGCGACGCGCGGGGGCCGGATTTCATCCCGCGAAAGATCCATATGGCGGCGGCAACGACAGCGAACAAGATCAATAAACGAAGCATGATGGGCGGCTTTCTGGCGAGTGATCCGGCAGTTTAGCCAAAGGACTGGAACGGCGCACAGCGCAATAAAGGCCAGGCACAAAAAAGGGAGACCCGTGGGTCTCCCTTTTTGAGTTGATCGCTCCCACACGGAGCGTGGGAGCCATCATCGTCAGGTGTTTTTCGATTGATCAGTCGAACACGCCGAAGGTCATGTAGCTGAACCAGGAACGGTCGCTGGACTCGCTCTCAGGCTCTTCTTCCTCGATCACGTCGCCATTTTCGTCCTTGGGCTTGAGCTCGTTCGGAATGGCTTCCTTGGCATCCTGGAATTGACGCTGTACGTCCTGGTTGGCGCGGGTTTCACCCGGTGGCAGCGGTGGACGGGACTCGATCAGGCCCAAGGTCGCCTTGCTCAGCCACGAACGGTTGTCGGCTTCGTCAACCCGTGGGGTGAACTGGCCATCGACCAGCGAAGGGTGATCCGGGTAGTTCAGCTTGAGGGTTTCCAGGCTGGTGGCCGCCAGGTCGTCCAGGTGCAGGCGCTGGTACGCTTCGGTCATCACCGCCAGGCCGTCGCCCACCGATGGGGTTTCCTGGAAGTTCTCCACCACGTAGCGGCCACGGTTGGCGGCGGCGACGTAGGCCTGACGGGTCAGGTAGTAGTCGGCCACGTGGATTTCGTAGGAGGCCAGCAGGTTGCGCAGGTAGATCATGCGCTGCTTGGCGTCCGGCGAGTAGCGGCTGTTGGGGAAGCGGCTGGTCAGTTGGGCGAACTCATTGTAGGAGTCGCGCGCGGCGCCCGGATCACGCTTGGTCATGTCCAGCGGCAGGAAGCGCGCCAGCAGGCCGACGTCCTGGTCGAAGGAGGTCAGGCCCTTGAGGTAATAGGCGTAATCGACGTTCGGGTGCTGCGGGTGCAGACGAATGAAGCGCTCGGCGGCGGACTTTGCAGCTTCCGGCTCGGCGTTCTTGTAGTTGGCGTAGATCAGCTCCAGTTGAGCCTGATCGGCGTAGCGCCCGAACGGATACCGCGACTCCAGCGCCTTGAGCTTGGCCGTGGCGCTGGTGTAGCTGTTGTTGTCCAGGTCGGTCTGCGCCTGTTGGTACAGCTCGACTTCGCTCAGGTTTTCGTCTACGACTTCCTTCGACGAGCAAGCAGCAGTCAATGCGAGGATGGCGATCAGCAGCAGGTGTTTCACTTGCATGGCGGCTTGCGTCCCTATGACGGCCGCTGTCTTGGGCGGGGCCGTCCTGTTATGATGAGCGCCCCGTTGAAAAGCCTCGGGGCAAAAGACGCCGTATTTAACCACAAGCGCGCAGCCGAAACCAAAGGCTGTGCCGACGCCCAGTCCGAGCATGTCCGATAAAATAGAACTTCGCGCAGAGGTGCCGTCCGAATTGGGCGGCCAACGCCTCGATCAAGTCGCCGCACAACTCTTCGCCGAGCACTCTCGCTCGCGCCTTTCCGCCTGGATCAAGGACGGCCGCCTGACTGTGGACGGGGCGGTGATCCGCCCGCGCGACATTGTCCATGGCGGTGCCATCCTCGAGCTGACTGCCGAACAGGAGGCCCAGGGAGAATGGGTCGCCCAGGACATCGCCCTGGACATCGTCTATGAAGACGATGACATCCTGGTGATCAACAAGCCTGCGGGCCTGGTGGTGCACCCGGCGGCCGGTCATGCCGACGGCACGCTGCTCAACGCCTTGCTGCATCACGTACCGGACATCGTCAATGTGCCCCGTGCCGGCATCGTGCACCGCCTGGACAAGGACACCACCGGTCTGATGGTGGTGGCCAAGACCATCCAGGCGCAGACACAACTGGTCACACAGCTGCAAAGCCGCAGTGTCAGCCGTATCTATGAATGCATCGTGATCGGCGTGGTCACCGCCGGTGGCAAGATCAACGCCCCCATCGGCCGTCACGGCCAACAGCGCCAGCGCATGGCGGTGATGGAGGGTGGCAAGCAGGCGGTGAGTCATTACCGCGTGCTCGAACGCTTCCGCTCCCACACGCATGTGCGGGTCAAGTTGGAAACCGGCCGTACCCACCAGATTCGCGTGCACATGGCCCACATCAACTTCCCGCTGGTGGGCGACCCAGCCTACGGTGGACGTTTCCGCATTCCGCCGGCCGCTAGCCAGACCATGGTCGAATCGCTGAAAAACTTCCCGCGCCAGGCGCTGCACGCGCGTTTCCTGGAACTGGATCATCCGACCACCGGTAAACGCATGAGCTGGGAGTCGCCGTTGCCGGATGACTTCGTCTGGCTGCTGACCTTGCTCAAGCAGGACCGCGAGGCGTTCATCGGATGAGTGACTGGCTGATACCCGACTGGCCCGCGCCGGCCCGGGTAAAGGCCTGCGTCACCACCCGTGAGGGCGGCGTCAGCCTGTCGCCGTTCGACAGCCTCAACCTGGGCGATCATGTGGGCGACGACCCGTCGGCCGTCGCCGAAAACCGTCGCCGTCTCACCGAACACTTCGCCATCACGCCGGCCTGGTTGCAGCAGGTCCATGGCATTGCCGTGGTCGAGGCTGACCCGACCCAGGTGGCGACCGCCGATGCCAGCTGGACCACCACGCCGGGTATCGCGTGCGCGGCGATGACGGCGGACTGCTTGCCCGTGCTGTTCTGCAACCGTGCCGGCACCCGCGTCGCGGCGGCCCATGCCGGTTGGCGCGGATTGGCGAATGGCGTGCTGGAGGCCACCCTGGACAGCCTCGAAGACCCCGCCGATGAAATCCTTGCCTGGCTCGGCCCGGCCATCGGCCCGCAAGCGTTCGAAGTCGGGCCCGAGGTGCGTGAAGCCTTCATCGCGCAGTTGCCACAGGCGGCACAAGCCTTCGTCCCCAGCCGCAACGCCGGCAAGTTCCTGGCCGACATCTATGCCCTGGCACGTTTACGGCTGGCGGCGCGGGGTGTCACGACGGTTTACGGTGGCGGCCTGTGCACCGTGACCGATCCGCGCTTCTTTTCCTACCGCCGCGCAGCGCGCACCGGTCGCTTTGCCTCGCTGATATGGATCGAACGCTAGACTTCTCTGATCTGCATCAACAGTGCACTGCTTGAATCTTCCAGAATCGACCACATCTATAACGGTATCTGGCAGGTTTCTTCATTCAGGATGTTTTTAGGTCCGGCCTGCTCAAAAGGAAGGTGACCCATGCGTATTGATCGTTTGACCAGTAAGTTACAACTGGCCCTGTCCGATGCCCAATCGTTGGCCGTCGGGTTGGACCATCCCGGTATCGAACCGGCACACTTGATGCAGGCCATGCTCGAGCAGCAGGGCGGCTCCATCAAGCCATTGCTGATGCAGGTAGGCTTTGACGTGAGCAGCCTGCGTAAAGAGTTGACCAAAGAACTCGACCAGTTGCCCAAGATCCAGAATCCGACAGGGGACGTGAACATGTCCCAGGATCTGGCGCGGCTGCTCAACCAGGCGGATCGCCTGGCCCAGCAGAAGGGCGATCAGTTCATTTCCAGCGAGCTGGTGCTGCTCGCCGCCATGGACGAGAACAGCAAGCTCGGCAAATTGCTGCTGGGCCAGGGCGTGAGCAAGAAAGCCCTGGAAAATGCCATCAACAACCTGCGTGGCGGCGAAGCGGTGAACGACGCCAACCACGAGGAGTCCCGCCAGGCGCTGGACAAATACACCGTCGACCTGACCAAGCGCGCCGAAGAAGGCAAGCTCGACCCGGTGATTGGTCGCGACGACGAAATCCGCCGCACGATCCAGGTGCTGCAGCGCCGCACCAAGAACAACCCGGTGCTGATCGGTGAGCCTGGCGTGGGTAAAACCGCCATCGCCGAGGGCCTGGCCCAGCGCATCATCAACGGCGAAGTGCCGGATGGCCTCAAGGGCAAGCGCCTGCTGTCCCTGGACATGGGGGCATTGATCGCCGGTGCCAAGTACCGTGGCGAATTCGAAGAACGGCTCAAGTCCCTGCTCAATGAACTGTCGAAGCAGGAAGGACAGATCATTCTGTTCATCGACGAATTGCACACCATGGTCGGTGCGGGCAAGGGTGAAGGCTCGATGGACGCTGGCAACATGCTCAAGCCGGCGTTGGCCCGTGGCGAGTTGCACTGCGTCGGCGCGACCACGCTCAACGAGTACCGCCAGTACATAGAAAAGGACGCGGCCCTGGAGCGGCGTTTCCAGAAAGTGCTGGTGGAAGAGCCGAGCGAAGAAGACACCATTGCCATCCTGCGTGGGCTTAAAGAACGCTACGAAGTTCACCACAAGGTGGCGATCACCGATGGCGCGATCATCGCGGCGGCCAAGCTCAGCCACCGCTACATCACCGACCGGCAATTGCCGGACAAGGCCATCGACCTGATCGACGAGGCGGCCAGCCGCATCCGCATGGAAATCGACTCCAAGCCCGAAGTGCTGGATCGGTTGGAGCGGCGCCTGATTCAGCTCAAGGTCGAATCCCAGGCCTTGAAGAAAGAAAGCGACGAAGCGGCGAAGAAGCGCCTGGAGAAGTTGCAGGAGGAAATCGTTCGTCACGAGCGCGAATATTCCGATCTCGAAGAGATCTGGAACTCGGAGAAAGCCGAAGTCCAGGGTTCGGCGCAGATCCAGCAAAAAATCGAGCAGTCCCGCCAGGAATTGGAAGCGGCCCGCCGCAAAGGCGATCTCAACCGCATGGCCGAGCTGCAGTACGGGGTGATCCCCGATCTGGAGCGCAGCCTGCAAATGGTCGACCAGCACGGCAAGAGCGAAAACCAGTTGCTGCGCAGCAAGGTCACCGAGGAAGAGATTGCCGAAGTGGTCTCCAAGTGGACCGGCATTCCGGTCTCGAAAATGCTCGAGGGCGAGCGCGACAAGCTGCTGAAGATGGAAAGCCTGCTGCACCAGCGCGTGATCGGCCAGGAAGAAGCGGTAGTGGCGGTCTCCAACGCTGTGCGCCGGTCCCGTGCCGGGCTGTCGGACCCTAACCGTCCGAGCGGTTCGTTCATGTTCCTCGGCCCGACCGGTGTCGGTAAAACCGAGTTGTGCAAGGCGCTGGCCGAGTTCCTCTTCGACACGGAAGAGGCCATGGTGCGCATCGATATGTCCGAGTTCATGGAGAAGCATTCCGTGGCCCGGCTGATTGGTGCTCCACCGGGTTATGTCGGCTATGAAGAGGGCGGTTACCTGACCGAGGCTGTGCGTCGCAAGCCGTACTCGGTGATTCTGCTCGATGAGGTCGAGAAGGCCCATCCGGACGTGTTCAACATTCTGCTGCAAGTGCTCGAGGATGGTCGCCTGACCGATAGTCACGGGCGCACGGTGGACTTTCGCAACACGGTGATTGTGATGACCTCCAACCTGGGCTCGGCGCAGATCCAGGAGTTGGTGGGGGACCGCGAGGCGCAACGCGCTGCGGTGATGGATGCGATTTCCACCCACTTCCGGCCGGAATTCATCAACCGGGTGGATGAAGTGGTGATCTTCGAGCCACTGGCCCGTGATCAGATCGCCGGCATCACTGAGATCCAGCTCGGTCGCCTGCGCAGCCGTCTCACCGAGCGCGAGCTGAAGCTGCAATTGAGCAGCGAGGCCTTGGACAAGTTGATCGCCGTGGGTTACGACCCGGTCTACGGCGCACGGCCGCTGAAGCGGGCGATCCAGCGCTGGATCGAGAACCCGCTGGCGCAGTTGATTCTGTCCGGTCGCTTCATGCCAGGCGAAACCGTGACGGGCACTGTGGAGAACGACGAAATCGTCTTCAACTGAAAGGTGATTGGAATGGCCTCGCACCGCGAGGCCATTTTTTTCATCAGGCCGTTGAACTCAAAGGAAAAGGCTTGTAAAGTGCGCCCCGCAGTACGTCACCCCCAAGGGTTACTTCTCCCTGAGAAAGAACCCGAAATAAGTTGCAAATCATTGTCTTGAAAGCAATTTAAGGGGTTGACAGAGGTTTTTAAGATTGTAGAATAGCGCGCCTCAGACACACGAACGCAGCGATGCGTAAGGGTAGAAGAGGTTGAGGCTAGCTTCAACGTTTCAACTTGAAATATCAGTTCCGTGATAGCTCAGTCGGTAGAGCAAATGACTGTTAATCATTGGGTCCCAGGTTCGAGTCCTGGTCACGGAGCCATTTCAATCGGGGTATAGCGCAGTCCGGTAGCGCGCCTGCTTTGGGAGCAGGATGTCAGGAGTTCGAATCCCCTTACCCCGACCATTTTTGGGTCGTTAGCTCAGTTGGTAGAGCAGTTGGCTTTTAACCAATTGGTCGTAGGTTCGAATCCCACACGACCCACCATTTTTGAAACCAGTTCGCTGGAATCGAATCTTAAGATCAGAGGCCAAAAGCGCTGATCGAGAAGGCGACTTGCGAAGGTCGCCTTTTTTTTACCGGGGTATAGCGCAGTCCGGTAGCGCGCCTGCTTTGGGAGCAGGATGTCAGGAGTTCGAATCCCCTTACCCCGACCATATTGAAAATCCTCGTATCGAAAGATACGGGGATTTTTTTTGCCTGCGAAAAAGCGTAGTGCCTCAAGTCGTCGTACGACCTGCCGATAACCCGCCGACAGGGGCACGGACGTCTGCCCTATTTCAGGCCAAACAATAAAAAAAGGCACCTCGTTATGTTTCTTCGTCAGCTGAATATCGCCCCCCGTGCGGCGCTGGGGTTTGCCTTGATCGCCGTGCTGGTGGCGTTGCTCGGGGTGTTTGCGCTGGGGCAGATGTCGAGTATCCGCGACAGTGAAGTCGCGGTGGAAACCCAATGGCTGCCCAGCATCCGTGGTGGTGACGAGATCCGAGAATGGATGTTGCGTATCCGCACGATCTCCCTGCGCATGGCCCTGGACCAGGACCCGAAGAACATCCCGGTGTACCGCGGGCAAATGGACACGCGCGACAAAGAGCTGAGCGAAAAAATCGCCAGTTACGAAAAGCTCGTCGTCACGCCTGAAGGCAAGGCGCTCTATGACCAGTTCAAGCAAACCTTCGCCGCTTACCGCACGGGCATCGCCCAATCCTTCACCCTGGCAGAGCAGGGGCGTCGGGACGAGCTGATCAAGCTGTTGCTGGTGGACATGAAGACCGTGGTGGATGGTTCCGGTAAACAGCTCAATGATTTGGCGGAGTTGTTCTCCAAGCAGGTGTCCATCGAGAGCCAGAAGTCCCAGGAGCACTATGCCAATTCCCGGATGATCGTCAGCCTGTTCGTGGTGCTCGCGGCCCTGGCCACGGTCGTGCTGGCCATGCTGCTCACCCGTAGCATCGTCAGGCCTTTGGGCGAGGCGCTGAATGCCGCCGAGAACGTAGCCCGAGGCGACCTGACGCGACCGATCGAGACCCACGGCAACGACGAAGTGAGCCGCTTGCTCAAGGCGCTGGCGACCATGCAGCAGAACCTGCGGGAAACCCTGCAGGGTATCAGCGGCTCGGCGGCGCAATTGGCCACCGCCGCTGATGAGCTGAACGCCGTCACGCTCGACAGCACCCAGAGCCTGCAACAACAGAATAACGAAATCGAACAGGCCGCCACGGCTGTCACCGAAATGACCACGGCGGTGGAAGAGGTCGCGCGCAATGCGGTTTCCACCTCTGACGCCACGCGCCAGTCCAGTGAGTCGGCGTCCCTTGGGCAGCAGCGGGTCAGCGACACGGTCGGCGCCATCGGCGCCCTCGCCAGCGATGTGCAGGTGACCGGCGGCCTGGTGCAGTCCCTGGCCAACCAATCGCAGGACATTGGCAAGGTGCTGGACGTGATCCGGGCCATCGCCGAGCAGACCAACCTGTTGGCCCTCAATGCGGCCATTGAAGCGGCCCGGGCCGGCGAAAGCGGTCGTGGGTTTGCGGTAGTGGCCGATGAGGTGCGGGCGCTGGCTTATCGCACGCAGCAATCGACCCAGGAAATCGAGCAAATGGTTCAGGGCATGCGCAGCGGCGCCACCCAGGCGCTGGATTCCATGCAGGCCAGTTCCAGTCGTGCCGCCAGTACCCTGGCGATGGCGGAGCGGGCGGGCGAAGCGCTACAGACCATCACCACGTCGGTCAATGAAATCCACGAACGCAACCTGGTGATCGCCAGCGCCGCCGAAGAACAGGCACAAGTGGCTCGCGAGGTGGATCGCAATCTGGTGAATATTCGTGATTTGTCCGTGCGCTCGGCTTCCGGCGCGGGCCAGACCAGTGCCTCCAGCCATGAGTTGTCGCAACTGGCGAATTCGTTGCGCACGATGGTGCAGCGGTTTCAGGTTTGATTGATGGATAGCTCGGACGGAGATTCCGCCCGAGGTTGAGCATTGACTGTTCTGCCCTCATCGCGAGCGAGCTCGCTCCCACTGTTGATCGCGGTCATCCTGTGGGAGCGAGCTTGCTCGCGATTGCGGTGGATCATTCAGCATCCATATTGCTGATCCAGCGCAATCGTCAGTAAGGTCTCAGTGCAACTTCAGCCGTGGCTCAGTCCCGCGTCCGATCTTGCTGCCCAGCATCAACATCGCCGTGCGGAACAGGCCGTACAGCGCCATCTGGTGCATGCGGTACAGCGACACGTAGAACATCCGCGCCAGCCAGCCTTCAAGCATCACGCTGCCGGTCAGGTTACCCATCAGGTTGCCCACCGCCGAGAAACGCGACAGCGAGATCAGCGAGCCGTAGTCGGTGTATTTGTAGTGCGGCAGGGTCTTGCCTTCGATACGCAGCTTCAACGACTTGGCCAGCAGCGATGCCTGCTGGTGCGCGGCCTGGGCGCGGGGCGGAACATTGCGGTCGCTGCCGGGTTGCGGGCAGGCGGCGCAGTCGCCGAAGGCGAAGATGTTCTCGTCGCGGGTGGTCTGTAGCGTCGGCAGCACTTGCAACTGGTTGATCCGGTTGGTCTCCAGTCCGTCGATGTCCTTGAGGAAGTCCGGTGCGCGAATCCCGGCGGCCCAGACTTTCAGGCTCGCGTCGATCACCTGGCCGTCCGTGGTAATCAGGCTGTCGGCGGTCACCTGGCTGACGGACGCGTTGGTCATGACGTTGACCCCGAGTTTCTCCAGAGTCTTGTGCACCGGTCCGCCGATACGCTCCGGCAGCGCCGGCAAGACCCGTGGACCCGCCTCGATCAGGGTGATGTGCATGTTCTCCGGTTTGATCCGGTCCAGGCCATAGGCGTGCAGTTCGTGAGCGGCATTGTGCAGCTCGGCCGCCAGTTCGACACCGGTCGCACCGGCGCCGACGATGGCGACGCTGATGCGCTCGACAATATCGGTCTGTCCGGCATGGGCACGCAGATAGTGGTGGAGCAATTGCTGATGGAAGCGCTCGGCCTGCTTGCGGGTATCCAAGAACAGGCAGTGCTGCGCCGCGCCTTCGGTACCGAAGTCATTGGTGGTGCTGCCGACGGCAATCACCAGGCTGTCGTAGCCCAATTCCCGAGCCGGCAACAGCTCGACGCCCGCCTCGTCATAGGTGGCGGCCAGCTGGATTCGCTTGCGCTCGCGATCCAGGCCGCTCATGCGTCCAAGCTGGAACTCGAAGTGGTTCCATTTTGCCTGGGCGACGTAGTTGAGTTCGTCTTCGGAGGAGTTCAGGGACCCGGCGGCCACTTCGTGCAGCAGCGGTTTCCAGATGTGGGTCAGGTTCGCGTCGACCAGCATCACACTGGCCGTGCCACGCTTGCCCAGAGTCTTACCCAGACGGGTAGCCAACTCCAGGCCGCCGGCGCCGCCGCCAACGATGACAATACGATGAGTCATGGGGATATCTCGCAAGGCTAAAGGAAATCGGTGCCGTTACCCGAGCGAGCGCGATGCGCTTCATAGCGTCAGGTAACTGATCAGTCGGCTCAACAGGCCCAGGCCGATGGTCACGGCCAGTACCACCACCAGGAGCATCCAAGGCCGGAAAGGCCGGCGCTCGACTCGATGCTGGGACAGTTGCAGGTACTCTTCGACATGCTTCTGGTCATCTGGGTTCAGGCGGCTGGTCATAAAGGCCTCGTCAGGTAGACGTTGCGAAAGGTGTAGACGCTACAGCGTCTGGCTATCCGGCATTGAAAGCAGCGTAGCCGCTCGCTGGAACGGGTTCGACACTCAAGCGGTCGTCCAGGCGAATGATTCCACTTTTTATCACCCGTGCGGTGATTCCGCCATGGCCGCGTACAGCCTGGAACGTACCCTCCCCAAGGTTGCGCTCCAGTCGCGCGCACGGTTGGCACCAGCCGGTGGTTTCGAAGAGGGCCTGGCCGATGCGGAAGCGCCGGCCCTTGAGGCTGAACAGATTGATACCGCTGACTACGATGTTGCGGCGCAGTTCTTGCGGTAACACGGGGCGATCCGCCGGGCGTCCCATTAGCGAAGCGATCACGGCCAGGTGTTCCCATTGAATCAAAGTGACTTGCCGCGCATTGCGCACGCCGGGACGGGCATGGTCGCCCGTCAGGCCGGCCTCCAGGCGTGCCTCCACGGCGTCCAGCTCGAGCATGGGCGCATGGCCTTGGGGGCGCACGCCAATCCAGCGTACGCGGCCTTGCTGGGGCACGGCGGCGATCAGTTCCTGTAACGGGCTCATAGGCTGATCCCGACATCGAACACAATGCTGCGCCCCAGGTTGCCCCGTAGGAAATCCGGCGCGTCAGGGTGGGCGAACAGCACCCGGGCGAACGTCGGCCCCACCAGCGACAACGAGCGCCAACCCTGGCGCAGGTATTCGGTGGGCGGTGGGAAGTGGCTGTTAAGGTCCAGCACTTCGCGCTTGAGGCTGGCGAAGGCAATGATATCCAGGTCCCCCAGGTCCATGCCGCGCTCGGTGTAGTTGTGGGCCTTCTTGCGCAGGGTTGGAGCCAGCCGCATCAGGAACTCATTGGCCGGAATCCGCCGGGGCTTGGCTTCGCGGCGCACCAGTTGGCTCAGGGAGAAGGCGCTGCGGCGGCGTTGCAGTTCGTCGCGCCACTCGTCATTGAGGCGCCGGCCTTCGTCGAGCACGAAAAACACTTCGAAGTTGGCATCCCGAAACAACACGTCCGGCGGCTCTCCCGCGGGAGCGAACTCGTCGGCGCGATAGGGCACGTTCAGCCCTTGCAGCAGACGCTGGCAGACCCAACGCTCACGCTCCCATTTGCGGGCATTGGAGAGAAAGGCGTTGGCTTGCTCGGCCGCGATGGTCAGCAGGCGTAAATAATCGGAATCATCCATGAGCCCAAGCTTAGCGTTCAATTGCGACAAGCTGAAAGCGTTGCGTTGATTAATGGACATTGCGGGTGGGGTGTAGACTGCTGGCTTGAAGTAACCGTGGCGAGGGAGCTTGCTCCTGTCGGACTGCGAAGCAGACCCAGAAGAATTTGCGACCGCTTCGCGCTCGAGCGGGAGCAAGCTCCCTCGCCGCAACAGCCTGTTTGATGCAAGGGTCAGCGAAAGGAGTATTCCCATGATCGGTGCCGAGCTGCTCTCACCGCAGACCCTGGCGGGCGGCTGGCTGATTTATGTGCCGGTGTTGCTCTGGGCCGTGTCGCGCGCGCCGTGGGTCGAACTATTCACCGACAGCCGTCGCCAGCACTTGCTGTTCGGCACGGTGCTGGCGCTGTTCCTGTTGTGGCTGGTGCGACGGGATTTCGATACGGGCGTCTCGTATCACTTTATCGGCATGACCGCCGTGACCCTGCTGCTGGACTGGCCGCTGGCGATCCTCGGCGGCCTCTTTGCCCAACTTGCGCTGGTGCTGCTGGGCCGCCAGGACATGGCGGCGGTGGGCGTCAACGGGGCGTTGCTGATCCTGTTACCCGTGCTGGTTACCGAGTGTTGCGCGATCCTGGTGGAGCGCGCCCAGCCGCGCAATCTTTTCGTGTACATCTTTTGTTCGGGATTCCTCGCCGCCGCGCTTTCGGCATTGTTGTGCCTGCTGCTGGGGCTCGGTTTGCTCTGGTACGACGGCATTTTTGCCATGCCTTACTGGCTTGAGGATTTCATCGGCTACCTCTGGCTGATCATCTTTCCCGAGGCCTTCATCAACGGCATGGTGATCAGTGCGCTGGTGGTGTTCAGCCCTGAATGGCTGGAGACGTTCAACCGCACGCGCTACCTGTCGGCGCCGTGGAACGATGACGACAAGCCTTGATTCACATCAAGGCTGTGCAGGCAGGCGCCCTTCATGCTCTGGAAAAACTTCCAGGAGTACAACCATGAGTGTTTATGAGTGGGCGAGACAAGAGATCAGGCGTAGCCACGATGCGGCCATGGAGATCGGTTTCGATCCGGGCTTGAGTCTGCGTGCCTTGCTCAGTGCAATCGTGCAGCAGAGCAAGACAGTGCGCAGCGTTGAAGATTTGGCCGATGAGTTGAGTTTCCTGGCGGAAAATCTCGACGATGAACGGGACTACGGGTTCATGCGGCCTTAATGATGTGAGCGGGGCTCGAAATCTTCGCTGAACAGCTCATCCTCGGCATCGGGGCTGACCGGAATCTTGTGTTCTTCCGAGGCCCAGGCGCCCAGGTCGATCAGTTTGCAACGATCAGAACAGAACGGTCGGAATTTGCTCTCCGGGCTCCATTCCACAGGGGCGCCACAGGTTGGGCAATCAACGGTTGGGATTTGGCTCATGATTGGCCTCCACGCAAAGTAAGGTAAAAGTGATGCAGGCGCTCGACCTCGCTGTGTAGCCAGGCGAGGTCGCGGTCGTTGACCACCACGTCGTCGGCATGGCTCAGGCGATCCTGGCGGCTGGATTGGGCCTTGAGGATGGCCTGGACCTGCTGCTCACTGGTCTGGTCACGCTGCAAGGTGCGTTCGATCTGCAACTGTTCCGGCGCGTCGATCACCAGGATCCGCTGGGTCATGGCGTACTGGCCCGATTCGATCAGCAGCGGCGAGACCAGAATCGCGTAGGGCGATTGTGCCTGGGCCAGATGATGAGCGATCTCGTCGGCGATCAGTGGATGCAGCAGCGCCTCGAGCCAGCGGCGCTGCTCGGCATTTTCGAAGATCAGTTTGCGCAGGGCTGCTCGGTCCAGTGTGCCGTCGGCCTGCAATACGCCAGGGCCGAAGTGTTCGGCAATTTTAGCCAATGCCGGACGGCCGGGTTCAACCACCCAGCGCGCCGCGTGATCGGCGTCGATGACATGCACGCCCAAGTCGATGAAGTGCTGGGCCGCCGCGCTTTTGCCGCTGCCGATGCCACCGGTCAGGCCGAGAATCCAGGGTTTTTCCACAGGGTTATTCATAAAAGATCGACATTAGAGACCGACAGACTGCCAATAGAAGGCGGTTATTTGACCACCCCAGAGCAAGGCAATCCAGCCGGCAATGGCCAGATAGGGTCCGAAGGGGATCTGCGTCGACCCCGGGGCATCACGCAGGCGCAGCACAATCACGCCGACAACGGCGCCCACCAGCGAAGACAGCAGCAATGTCAGCGGCAGGATCTGCCAGCCACCCCAGGCTCCCAGCATCGCCAGGAGCTTGAAATCCCCATAGCCCATGCCTTCCTTGCCGGTGATCAGCTTGAACACCCAGAACACTGACCACAGCGCCAGGTAACCGGCCACCGCGCCCCACATCGCCTGGTTCAAGGGGACGAACAGCTCGAAGCTGTTGACGATCAAGCCCAGCCACAACAACGGTAGCACCAGGGTATCGGGCAGTAATTGATGCTCGGCGTCGATCAGGCTCATGCCCAGCAGGCCCCAGCTCAACACCATCACCATCGCGGCCTGCCAGCCAAAGCCGAAGTGCCAGGCAACGAACGCTGACACGGCGCCGCAGGCCAGTTCGGTCAACGGGTAGCGCCTGCCGATGGGCGCGGCGCAGCTGGAACAGCGACCACGCAACATCAGGTAGCTCAACACCGGGATATTTTCCCAGGCGCGGATACGATGACCACAGTGAGGGCACTGGGAGTGCGGCAGCATCAGGTTGTAGACCGGGCCGGGCGCTTCGGCCGGCAGGCCCAGCAGGTCGTGGGCTTGCACGCGCCATTCCCGGGTGAGCATCTTCGGCAGGCGCCACACCAGTACATTGAGGAAGCTGCCGACGATCAATCCGAGCAATAACGCAGTGAGCACGAAGGCCAGGGGATAGAGCACGAAGAAATCAGTCAGGGGCATGTCAGATCGCAGAGCCGAGTTGAAAGATGGGCAGGTACATGGCAACCACCAGGCCACCGACGACCACCCCCAGGACCACCATGATGAAGGGTTCCATCAGGCTGGTGAGGTTGTCCACCAGATTGTCTACCTCGGCCTCATAAAAACTCGCCACTTTGTCGAGCATGTCGTCCAGTGCACCGGACTCCTCGCCGATAGCGGTCATCTGGATCGCCAGGTTGGGAAAGATGCCTGAGGCGCGCATGGAAAAATTCAACTGCATGCCGGTCGAGACATCCTGGCGGATGCGCTGCACCGCGCGTTTGAACACCACGTTGCCGGTGGCGCCCGAGACCGAATCCAGTGCCTCTACCAGCGGTACGCCGGCGGCGAAGGTGGTGGAGAGCGTACGGGCGTAGCGGGCCACGGCGGACTTGTACATCAAGGTGCCTATCAGCGGCAGCTTGAGCAGCCATTTATCCCGCCAGTCACGAAAGGCCTCGGAACGCCTGAGGGCGTATTTCACGCCAAAAAACGTCCCCACAAACCCGCCAAGCACCACCCACCACCATTGCTGCAGGAATTCCGACAGGCCGATGACCATCACCGTGAAGGCCGGTAGCTGTGCGCCGAACCCTGAAAAGACCGATTCGAATTGCGGCACGACCTTGACCAGCAGGATGCCGGTGACCACGGCCGCGACCACCACCACGGCCGCCGGGTAGGTCATGGCTTTCTTGATCTTGGCCTTGAGTGCTTCGCTCTTTTCCTTGTAGGTCGCGACCCGATCCAGCAGCGTGTCGAGGGCGCCGGCCTGTTCCCCGGCATCCACCAGGTTGCAGTACAAATCGTCGAAATACTGCGGGCATTTGCGCAACGACGCCGCGAAGCTGTTGCCGGCGGCGACTTCCTGTTTCACCTCGTCCACCAGCTTGCGCATATTGGCGTTGTCGAAGCCTTCGCCAATGATGTCGAACGCTTGCAACAGGGGCACGCCTGCCTTGAGCATCGTTGCCATCTGGCGGGTGAACAGGGCGATGTCCAACGGCTTGATGCGCTTGCCCTTGCTGAATATCGAGGTGGATTTCTTGCGTACCTTCTCCGGGTTGATGCCCTGTTTGCGTAACTGAGCCTTGATCAGGGCTGGGCTCTGACCGGTCAGTTCACCGCTCATTTTCGTGCCTTTGCGGTCTTTGCCTTCCCACGTGTAGACATCGGTTTTGACTGCTTTGACCGCCATGTTCAATCCTTGGTGACCCGGTTGATTTCCTCGAGGCTGGTGACGCCCTGCATCACTTTTTGCAACCCCGAGGTACGTAGGTCGTTGAAACCGTCTTTACGCATTTGCAGGTCGATTTCCAGCGAGTTGCCCTCGGCCATGATCAACCGTTGCAGGTCAGGCGTGTTCTTGACCACTTCGTAGACCCCCACGCGCCCTTTGTAACCGTGGTTGCACTGTTCACAACCGACCGGCTCATAGATTGTGAATGTGCCGATGCGTTCCCGGGGGAAACCTTCCTTGAGCAGGGTTTCCTCGGGAATCTCGATGGCTTTCTTACAGTGGGTACACAGCTTGCGCGCCAGCCGTTGGGCGATGATCAGGTGCACCGCCGTGGCAATGTTGAAGCCCGGGATGCCCATGTTCTGCAGGCGGATCAGGGTCTCGGCGGCGCTGTTGGTGTGCAGCGTAGAGAGTACCAAATGCCCGGTCTGGGCGGCCTTGATGGCGATTTCGGCGGTTTCCAGGTCGCGGATCTCGCCGACCATGATCACATCCGGGTCCTGGCGCAGGAACGAGCGCAGGGCCTGGGCAAAATCCAGCCCCTGGCGTGGGTTCACGTTGACCTGGTTGATGCCTTCCATGTTGATTTCCACCGGGTCTTCGGCGGTGGAAATGTTGATGTCCACGGTGTTGAGGATATTCAGCCCGGTGTACAGCGACACGGTCTTGCCCGAACCGGTCGGCCCGGTCACCAGGATCAGCCCTTGTGGCTGTTTGAGGGCCGCCATGTACAGGTCTTTCTGATCCGGCTCGTAGCCCAGGGCATCGATGCCCATTTGCGCACTGGACGGATCGAGGATCCGGATCACCACTTTCTCGCCCCAGAGCGTGGGCAGGGTGTTGACCCGGAAGTCGATGGATTTGTTTTTCGACAGGCGCATTTTCAGCCGCCCGTCCTGGGGTTTGCGCCGTTCGGAGATATCGAGGCTGGCCATGACCTTCAGGCGTGCGGCGATGCGGGTGGCCAACTGGATCGGTGGCTTGGCCACTTCCCGCAGCATGCCATCGGTGCGCACCCGCACTCGGTAGGTTTTTTCATAGGGCTCGAAATGCAGGTCGGAAGAGCCGCCCTTGATCGCGTCCAGCAACATCTTGTTGACGAAGCGCACCACCGGGGCGTCGTCGGTGTCCTGGCCGCCGATGGCGTCCTGCTTGGAATCGTCGATCGCTTCGATGTCCAGACCATCGAGGTCGACATCGCCCATGCCTTCCAGGCCCGTGCTGCTGGATTCGAAAAACTTTTCGATGGCGTCGCTGAGCTTGTCGTCCTCCACCAGGATGGCTTCGGTGGTCAGGCCGGTACTGAATTGAATGTCATTGATAGCCTGGTGATTGGTCGGGTCGGAGATGCCCACGAACAACTTGTTGCCGCGCCGCCATAGGGGCAGGGCGTGATGTTGGCGCACCAGTTTCTCGCTGACCAGGCCGATGGGCTGGGTGTCCTTGTCCAGGCTGTTGAGGTCCAGCAGGGCGACGCCGAAATGCTCCGAGGCAATTTCGGCAACCCGGCGGCTCTGCACCAGTTTGTTTTGCACCAGATAACTGACCAAGGGCATGCGACTGCGCTGGGCCTGTTGGTACGCCTGCTGCGCACTTTGCTCGGTGATCAGTTCGGCCAGCACCAATTGCTTGGTCAGGCCGCTGAGGGCGATGTCAGTCATGGGGATACCGGCGGTGAACAGTTCATGACTTATAGCCTAGTCAAGCATCGACGCCAAACCAGCGGGGCAGGGTGACAAAAAACGTCAGATAGTGCGGTTGTTGGGGTAGGACGTAGGTGTTGTACGGGGTGCGGCCCCTTGTGGGCCGGGTTGCAAAGGGTTGGCATGTGCCATGCAACGGCCGTTTCAGGTCATGAGATTTCGCCTCATGCATTGGAGATGTCTATGAATAAGCAGAGTGGTTTTACCCTGATCGAGCTGCTGATCGTTGTGGCGATCATCGGTATTCTGGCGACCTTTGCGTTGCCGCAATATTCCAAGTATCAGGCGCGGGCCAAGGCGACGGCGGGGTTGGCGGAAATTTCTGCGTTAAAGGTGCCGTATGAGGACGCCATGAATCAAGGCACTGATCCGTCCACGACTAACATGAACATAACCTCGCCTACCAGCAATTGTGAACTTACAGTTACGGGTACCGCTTCGGCCGGATCAGGTACTATCATTTGTAAGCTGGTTAAGTCGCCTGCCGCCGTGGCAGGTAAGACGATCACGCTCTCCCGCTCGACGGCAGGCGCCTGGACGTGTGGTTCTAATGCCGATCAGGAATTCTTGCCGGCCGGCTGTACCGGTGGCGCTGCGGCTCCTACCGGAGGTTAAGGAATTCGAACTTGATTTGATTTGATCTGGGCTGCGTAGCGGCCCTTTTTATGGCTGCTGGGAACTTCGGCGGGAACGATTTCGGGCTTTACTGAAAACCCTCTGCAATTCATAAGCTTAGAATTTGACCCAAACCCGCAACTTGCATGTCCAGAATCAACGGTTCATGCATTTTGCATGATTATGAAAATTGCCGCTTCGCTTAACTTATTGATTTAAAACGATTTAATTAATTTTTCAAAACTGGCACAGCCTTCGCACTACTCCTGATAACCCTGCCGGGATGCACCTCCGGCAGTTTTTGAGAAAAACAGGAGTTACTCGTATGAAGAAGTTCGCTATCACTGCCGCCGCTGCTACCGCACTGACCCTGACCATGGCTAGCGCATTCGCCGAGACCACTCAAGCAACTCAGGCTCCAATGATGCTGGCTGCTGGCGAAGTGACAGAGGCCAAGGAAGCTACCTCCGACACCTGGATCACCACCAAGGTCAAAGCTGACCTGGTCACCGAAAAAGGCATTCCAGGCACTGATATCAAAGTCGAAACCAACAAAGGTGTTGTGTCCCTATCTTCGATGACCAAAGTCACGGAGGCACAAAAGGACACCGCTGTGGCGATCGCCAAGAAAATCAAAGGCGTCAAAGCCGTATCGGCTGACGGCCTGAAAGCCGAATAAGGCTTAAGACTTCTCGCCTGGACTGGGAGAAGGCGCGGCAAGCGGGCCTAGATATACGTTTGCCGTCGCTTTGGAGTTCATGCGAAAGGCCACACGGACGTGGCCATTACAGGCCCCCGGCATTCGTGCCGGGGGCCTGTTCTATTCTGGGGTGGATCAATCTGTGGGTCAGCGGTTGCGGATTAGTCTGTAGGATCGAGTTGCCGCCATCGCGAGCAAGCTCGCTCCCACAGGAGGATGGCGGTCAATATTGATGTTGCGGTCACCCAAAACAATGTGGGAGCGAGCTTGCTCGCAATGGCGGCAGCACATTCAACGCCTCTGTAAGGACAAGCTCAGCGCCCCCGCTTGCTGGTGATCTGCACCAGCCGGTTCCCTTCGAAACGCAAGTACTGGTACATGCCGTTGTTGGGCCCGTAGGTCCATTCTTCCACCGGGTATTCTTCCCGGCGATTGACACTGCGTTTATAGCCCAGATCATCCTGCGCCACAGGCTGCCCGCACTTTTGCAGCACTTCGCTCGAGCGGTCGCCGACGCTGATCAACTGGCTGCCGCAACGCAGCGTATCGGCGCCGTCGCTTGGCCTGCGGCGAGCAGTAGACCCAGGCTGAGCCCATACAAACGCTTCATGTCATTCAGCATCCAGATGCAGTGGGGTAATCACGCGACCGTCGCTTTCGGCCTGGCCTAGGCTGGCGTCGATGAAGTACACGCGGTCGTCGGCCAGGCGGCCTTTGTCCACCAGGAAGTCCTTGATGCTGCTGGCCCGTTCTTGCCCCAGTTGGCGCAAGAGCACGTCGCTGCCGCTCCAGAACTTGATCACGCCTTCGCGCAGTTTCTCGATACGCGCCTTTTTATCCAATTGCGTCCATTCGGCCGGCGGCTGGGTCTTGAGGCGCGTGCGATAGATGCCTTCGAGCAGCGGTGGTTTTTCATCCTCGGGCACTTCCAGCAACGAGGCCTGGGCTGGCACTTTGTCGCCTCGGCGCTGGAGCATCTTGTAATAGTTGTACTGGTATTCGCGCTCTAAACGCTGGGCGGCGAGCAGCGGGCCGTCGCTGCCTTCGGCGGCGGTGCCTTCGATCTCCAGGCGCAGCTCCGGACGCTTGCCGAGGGCTTCGGACAGTTTCAGCAGCGTGCCTTCGTTTTCCTTGCTCAGCTCGCTGGAGCCCGCCGCGAACGACACGCTGCCCAGGTCCTCCGAGCCGCCACCGGCCACCAGCCCGCCGATGAGTTTGAACGGTGCCTGGGCCGCTCGGACCACCAGGTTGCGCAGGGTCTGCCAGACAATCGGCATGACACTGAATTGCGGATCGTTGAGGTTGCCGGAGACCGGCAGTTCGATGGAAATCTTGCCTTCGGAATCCTTCAGCAATGCCACCGCCAGTTTGAGTGGCAGGCTCACGGCATCCGGGCTGTCGACTTTTTCTCCCAGTTGCAGTTGTTCGACCACCACTTTGTTTTCCGCCTGGAGCTGGCCCTTGGTGATGCGGTAGTGCAGGTCGAGATTGAGCCGACCCTTGCGGATGCGATAACCGGCGAACTTGCCGGAGTAGGGCGTCAGGGTGGTCAGCTCGACCCGTTTGAAACTGGTGGCGATGTCGAGGCTGGCCATCGGATCGAAGGGGTTCAGCGCGCCCTTGATGGTGACCGGCGCGTAGCGGTCGACCTTGCCCTTGACGTCCACGGTCGCCGGCTTGGCCTGGCGGCTGTCGATGGTGCCGATCTCACCGTTGAGCTGCTGGATAGCCGTGGCGAAGTTGGGTGTCAGGCTGAAGTCGGCGAAGTTGGCCGAACCGTCGTTGATGGCGATGCCGCCGATGTGGATGCCCAGCGGTTTTTCCTGGGACTTCGGTTTTGCCGCAGTGCTCTTTGCGCCACTGTCGGCCGGTTGTGGGATCAGCAGGTCATCGACGTTGGTGGTGCGGTCGTCGTTGATCATGAAGCGCGCGTAAGGCTGGAACAGGTTGACCTTGTCGATGGACAGGCTGTCGCCGTGCTGATAATTGAGGCCTTCGAGCACCAGGCGCTGCCACTTGAGGAAGTCGCGGGTCTTGAGGGTGTCGAGGGTGTGCAACTGATCGACCTGGGCGCGACCGGTAACCGCGAACGCCAGCGGCTCGGTGCTCTTGAGGTCTACCGCCAGGTCGCTGCCGAGCATCCCGGAGCGCAGTTCCAGGCGAATGAACGGGTTGATATACGACTGGGCAACCCGCAGGTCGATGTCCTGGGTCTTGACCTTGAGCCGGGCGCTGATCGGGTTCAGGTTGACCTCGCCGTCGGCCAGGATCTTGCCTTGCTTGCCCAGCCCGGTGTCCAGCTTGAGGCTGAAGGGCGAGCCGTTGAGGGTGTCGTAGTTCTGCAGGTCGAGGTTCAGCGGGCCGACCTCCAGGGCCACGGCGGGCTGCGCCTGACGGTCGGCCAGGTGCACTTGGTAGTCACGCAGTTGCACGTCTTTCAACAGCACCTGCCACGGTTTGCTGGGAGGCGCCGGTTCAGGTTTTGGCGAATCGGCCGCCGCCGGGGCGGATGCCGGTTCGGCCTTGACCTGCGGCTTGGCCGGTTGGCTGGCGAAGAGCTTCTGCCAATCCAGTTGCCCGTCCGCTTCGCGAGCGGCCCAGGTCTCCAGCTTCTGGCTGCGGATCTTGCCCACGATGACTTGCTGCTTGGCCAGGTCCACGGTGGTGTCACTGACATCCAGGCGTTCGAGTTTTACCAGTGGACGGCCATCGGGCGCCTTGATGGAGAAGGGCGCGACACTGATCGCGGCGTTGCTGAGCAGCAGTTCGGTGCCCTTGGCCAGGTTGAGCTTGTAGTCGGTGCTGAGGTTCAGGACGCCGTTTTCCAATGCCAACGGTACCGCATCGCGCACGTAGGGCCACCAGGCTTTCATCTGGCCGCCGGTCACCTTGAGGGTGCCTTCGGAGGCGATTGGCGTGAGGCTGAAATTACCGGTCCAATCGATCTGCCCGCCTTCGGGACCCGCGGCCACCAGGGTCATGTCGGCGTTGTCGTCGGGCAGGGTGCTGAGGTTCTTCAGCTCGAAATCGAGGGTGTCGTAGAGAAATTCGATGGGCTCGCTGGGGCGCAAGTCCTGGAAATGCACATAACCGCCGGCCAACTTGATGCGATCGACCCGTAGCGGAAACGGTTGGGCTTCGGGATCGGCGGGCTTCGGTTCGCTGGGGGGCAACTTGAAGAGGCTCAGCAGGTTCAACTGACCGTTCTTGGCGAAGACGACTTCGGTCTTGGGCTTGTCCAGCTCGATGTCGACCAGGTGCAGGGCGCCGGACCATAGGCTGTCGAGTTGCAGGTTGGCGTAGAGCCGTTCGAAGCCGACCTGTTCCTTGCCCGGTTCGCCTATATTCAGGCCCCAAAGGGTGACTTCAAGGCTGAAAGGATTGAGTTCGATGCGTTGGATCTGGGCCGGCATCGTCGCATGCGTGGCCAATTGCTGATTGGCGATCCGCAAGGCGATGCCCGGCAAAATCAGAAAACCCAACAGGCTGTAGAGGGCCAGTACGGTCAACAGGGCGCCGAAAGCGCGTATCAATCCTTTGGGCATGTGCGGCTTCATCTAGTGTGAATTCGGAGTGCCTTGGAGTATGGCATGCGTTTACGGTTCCGAAGCCACTGTGATTTAAGAGATTTGTCCGTTTTTTGCGTAAGAATTCTGAGCCTGGCTTAGAGCTGGAGGACCAGCGTCTTGAGCGGCGGTTGTTGGTCCTGGGAGGGGAAATCGCTGCCGGGGGTCAGCACGCTCCATTCGCGTACCGGGCGGCCGGCCTTTTCGGCGCAACGCAACACCTGCTCGCGCCAGTCGTCCATGGAGACCTTTGCCAGGTTGTTGCAGCAAATCAGTACGCCATCGTCGGCGGTGGTCAGCAGCGCCGGTTTGAGCAGGCTTTGGTAGTCGCGCAACAGGTCGACGGTGCCGAAAGCGCTCTTGGCCCAGGCCGGCGGGTCGAGCAATACCAGGTCGTACTGGCGTTGTTCCAGGCGCACGTAGCTGGGCAGTTTCTGCCCGCGCCGCTGGCTGATGGGCAGGCCGGCCAGTTGGCGGATTGCCGGGAAGTAATCCGACTGCACGAATTCCATGGCTGGCAAATCGGGGTTCAACAGGCCGTTTTCGCGACCCACCGCCAGGTTGCCTTCGGCGAAGTCCAGGTTGCACACCTCCCGCGCGCCACCGGCCGCAGCGCTCAGGCCGACGCCGCAGGTGTAGGCGAACAGGTTCAGCACGCTTTTGTTGCGGCTGTGTGCCTTGACCCAGCCCCGGGCGTTGCGCAGGTCGAGGAACAGCAGTGGGTCCTGCCCGGCATGGCGTCCGCGAACGCGGTAATTCAGGCCCCATTCATGGCCGACCAAGTCTTGCAGGGCGGCTTCGTCGGCTTGATAGACAGTGTCCTGGCGGTCTATGCGCGAATTGCCCCGGGCACGGTCGTTGTAGACCAGCAGGGTGTCCAGGCCCAGGCGCTCGTTGACGATGCCATGCAATTGCAACAAGGCTTCGCGCTCCAGCGATTGGTGGAAGCTCTGCACCAGCAGTTGCGGGCCGTAGCGGTCGACGGTCAGGCCCGGTGCGCCTTCCTGGCTGCCATGGAACAGGCGATAGCAATCGGTGCCTTGCAGGTGCAATTGGCCGAGCAGGTCCTGACGCTGGTCGAGGGCGGCGCGCAGCGCCTGATTCAAGGAAGACATGCCGGGCGCGCCTTAGAGAAATGAGGCGCGGGAGTTTAGCAGTTCTGCAAACCCGGGTTGGGGGATTCCTGATCGTTCCCATGCTCTGCGTGGGAATGCAGCCATGGACGCTCTGCGTCCACTCAAGAGCCGAACGCTGAGCGTCCGTAGAGGCATTCCCACGCGGAGCGTGGGAGCGATCACTCGCGAGCAAGCTCGCTCCCACAGGAAGCATCAGCGATTCAGGCGCTTGTCGATCAGCCCCTCCACCACGCTCGGATCGGCCAGGGTCGAGGTGTCGCCCAGGCTGTCGAGCTCGTTGCAGGCGATCTTGCGCAGGATCCGCCGCATGATCTTGCCCGAACGGGTCTTGGGCAACGCCGGTGCCCACTGGATCAGTTCCGGCTTGGCGAAGCTGCCGATTTCCTTGCTGACGTGGGCCAGCAATTCTTTCTTCAACTCGTCGTTGGCCTCCACACCGTTCATGGGCGTGACAAAGGCATAGATGCCCTGGCCCTTGAGGTCGTGGGGGTAACCGACGACCGCTGCTTCGGCGATGTTGTCATGCAGGACCAGGGCACTTTCCACCTCGGCGGTACCGATACGGTGCCCGGAGACGTTGATCACATCGTCAATGCGCCCGGTGATCCAGTAGTCGCCATCTTCGTCGCGGCGAGCGCCGTCGCCGGTGAAGTAATAGCCGGGGTAGGGCTTGAAGTAGGTATCGATCATTCGCTGATGATCGCCGTAGACGCTGCGAATCTGCGCCGGCCAGCTGGATTTGATCGCCAGCACGCCGCTGCCGGCACCGTGGATTTCCTTGCCGACTTCATCCAGCAACACCGGTTGCACGCCGAACATCGGCCGGGTCGCGCAGCCGGGTTTGAGCCTCGGGGCACTCACCAGCGGGCTGAGCATGATGCCGCCGGTTTCGGTCTGCCACCAGGTATCGACAATCGGGCAGCGCTGTTCGCCCACCACGTTGAAATACCATTCCCACGCCTCCGGGTTGATCGGCTCACCGACACTGCCAAGCAATCGCAGGCTTTTGCGGGACGTTTCCTGCAGCGGTCCGGCGCCTTCGCGCATCAACGCGCGCAGGGCGGTGGGGGCGGTGTAGAAGATGTTGACCTGGTGCTTGTCGATCACTTGCCAGAAGCGCGAACTACTGGGGTGGCTCGGTACGCCTTCGAAGATCAGCGTGGTGGCGCCGTTGGCCAACGGGCCGTAGACGATGTAACTGTGGCCGGTGACCCAGCCAACGTCGGCCGTGCACCAGAACACTTCGTTGTCGCGGTAATCCAGTACGTACTTGAACGTCATCGCCGCTTGCAGCAGATAACCGCCCGTGGTGTGCAGCACGCCCTTGGGTTTGCCGGTGCTGCCGGAGGTGTAGAGGATGAACAGCGGGTCTTCGGCGTCCATCGGCTCAGGGGGGCAGTCGTTGCTCATGTCGTGCATGGCCTGGTGGTACCACAGGTCACGACCCTCGACCCAGTTCACTTCGCCCTGGGTACGCTCGACCACCAGCACGGTGCTGACGTTCGGGCAGCCTTCCAGCGCCTTGTCGACGTTGCGCTTGAGCGGTATGAAGCGCCCGCCACGCACGCCTTCGTCGGCCGTGATCACGGTGCGGCAATCGGCGTCGAGAATCCGGTCGCGCAGGGAGTCCGGTGAAAAACCGCCAAACACCACCGAATGCACCGCGCCAATACGGGTGCAGGCGAGCATGGCGTAGGCCGCTTCCGGAATCATCGGCATGTAGATACAGACCCGCTCGCCTTTCTTCACCCCACGGCTTTTCAGCACGTTGGCCAGGCGGCAGACATGATCGTGAAGTTTTTTGTAAGTGATTTCTGCCGATTCGGCGGGGTCATCGCCTTCCCAGATGATTGCCGTCTGGTCGCCACGTGTTTCCAGGTGCCGGTCGATGCAATTGGCGCTGACGTTCAGCTTGCCGCCCGCGAACCACTTGGCGTCGCCGGTCCTGAGGTCATAGCGCTGGACGGTTTGCCAGGGCGTCATCCAGTCGAGAAAGCGCGTGGCCTGCTCGCCCCAGAAGGCACTGGGGTGTTCGATGGATTCCTTGTAGAGCCGCTTGTACTCGTCCTGACTCAGTTGCGCCGCCCGGCGGACGGCATCGGCTTGGGGGTACTGGCTGATATCGAACATGACGGTTCCTTATTCTTGTTTTTGCGACAAGTCATAAAGATGCGCCGAGTAGCGGGAGGGTTCAAGTCATGCACAAACAACTGTGGGAGCGAGCTTGCTCGCGAGGGCGGTGTGTCAGTCAACATGAGTGTCAACTGATCCACCGCCCTCGCGAGCAAGCTCGCTCCCACAAAGGTCAGTACCTGAAGTGCGACCTGCGATCAGCCGCGATGACGCCCGCGGAAGTAGTTGATCAAACCCTGGGTCGAGGCATCTTCGGCCGGGCTTTCTTCGCTGCCCACCAGACGGTTGTAGACACCTTTGCCCAGCTCCTTGCCCAGCTCCACGCCCCATTGGTCGAAGGCGTTGATGCCCCAGACCACGCTTTGCACGAACACCTTGTGTTCATACAGCGCCACCAGTGCGCCAAGGCGACGCGGGCTGATGCGCTCGACCACCAGGGTGTTGCTCGGACGATTACCCGGGATCACCTTGTGAGACGCCAGTTTCTGCACCTCTTCTTCGCTCGCGCCCTTCTCCCGCAGCTCGGCTTCGGCTTCGACGCGGGTCTTGCCCAGCATCAGCGCCTGGCTCTGGGACAGGCAGTTGGCGTACAGCCACTGGTGGTGATCGGACACCGGGTTGAAGCTGACAATCGGCACGATGAAGTCGGCCGGGATCAACTGGGTGCCTTGGTGCAGCAACTGATGGTAAGCGTGCTGGCCGTTGCAACCGACGCCGCCCCAGATCACTGGACCCGTGTCGGTCGACACCGGGGTGCCGTCCTGGCGCACGCTCTTGCCATTGGATTCCATGTCCAGCTGCTGCAAATGCTTGGTGATGTTACGCAGGTAATGGTCGTACGGCAGGATCGCGTGGCTTTGCGCACCCCAGAAGTTGCCGTACCACACGCCCAGCAGCGCCAGCAGCACCGGCATGTTCTGTTCGAACGGTGCGCTCTGGAAGTGCTGGTCCATGGAATAGGCGCCGGAGAGCAATTCCTTGAAGTTCGACATGCCGATGGCCAGGGCAATCGGCAAGCCGATGGCCGACCACAGCGAGTAACGCCCGCCAACCCAGTCCCACATCGGGAAGATGTTTTCTTCGCGGATGCCGAAGGCCACGGCGGCGGCGTTGTTGCTCGATACCGCGATGAAATGGCGATACAGCTCTGCCTCGGAACCGCCCTGGGCCAGGTACCAAGCGCGAGCGGCCTGGGCGTTCTTCAGGGTTTCGAGGGTGTTGAAGGATTTCGACGAGACGATGAACAGCGTGGTCTCGGCGCGCAGCTTCATGGTCAGTTCGTGGAACTCACTGCCATCGATGTTCGCCAGGTAATGGCAGCGAACGCCTTTATGCGCGTAGGACAACAGCGCTTCGGACACCAGCTCCGGGCCGAGGAAGGAACCGCCGATGCCGATGTTCACCACGTCGGTGATCGGTTTCTCGGTGTAGCCGCGCCACAGGCCGTCATGAATGCGGCCCACCAGATCGGTGATCTGGTTCAGCACTTTGTGCACGTCCGGCATCACGTTGACGCCATTGACCTGCAGTTTATCGCCCACCGGTCGACGCAGGGCGGTGTGCAACGCTGGGCGGCCTTCGGAGGCGTTGACGATTTCGCCTTCGAACAGCGACTTGATGGCGCCCTTGAGGTCGACTTCATTGGCCAGGCTCACCAGCAGGTCGCGGGTCTGGGCGTTGATCAGGTTTTTTGAATAGTCGAGAAACAAGCCGCAGCTCGACAGGGTGAATTGGCTGAAACGCTGTGGATCGGCATTGAACGCTTCGCGCATGCTGAAATCCTGCATGGCTTTGCGGTGGTCATTCAGCGCTTGCCAGGCAGGCAGAGCGGTCACGTCATGAGGGGTTCGGTAATACGCCATCGCTGCGGGTTTCCTTTTTACTTGAACGACCTTTTGTACACTAAAAACTCCGGCCCGACCCACGGTGGGCGTCCGGACAACTGCGTCGACACGATCTTTGGGCGCAGGGCGACTACAGTAAACCTCGCGTTGCGATCTGTCTTGACTTTGTCAGACCGGTTCCCGGTACTTTTTTATACACACAGGCCGGGAATGGTCCGACAGACGGAAGAGTAAAGGCATCTTCCTTACACGAATTTACTCATTGTGGGAGCGAGCTTGCTCGCGATAGCGGTGTGTCCGTCGAAAACGCTATCAACTGACTTACCACCCTCGCGAGCAAGCTCGCTCCTACAATGGAAGTGTATCGATCAGGCAACCTGAACCGGGATGGCGTTGCTGGTGTGGCTCAGCTCGTTGCCCGGGGCCATGTACAGCATGCGGGGCTTGAAGTTGAGCAGTTCGGCTTCGCTGTAATGGGCGTAGGCGCAGATAATGACACGGTCACCGACCTTGGCCTTGTGCGCTGCGGCACCATTGACCGAGATCATCCGCGAACCTTCTTCGCCACGGATGGCATAGGTGGTGAAGCGCTCGCCGTTGTCGACGTTGTAGATCTGGATTTGTTCGTACTCACGGATCCCCGACAGGTCCAGCCATTCACCATCGATGGCGCAGGAACCTTCGTAATCGAGGACGGCGTGAGTGACTTCGGCGCGGTGCAGCTTGGCCTTGAGCATGATGGCGTGCATGGGGGGTTCCTTCAGCTTGATTGGCGACGTTCAGACGGGGGCGTCGAGGTCCAGGTGCAGGTTGTCGATCAACCGCGTGGTGCCCAGGAATGCTGCTATCAGAATCACCAGGTCGCGGTCCTCGCTCGACGCCGGGCGCAAGGTCTTGGCGTGACGGACTTCCAGGTAATCAGGACGCAGGCCGGCGGCCTCGAGTTGCTTGATCTGCTCGGCAACCAACGCGGGGAAATCCCGTTGCCCCTGGCGGATCGCCTCGGCAATCTGGCTCAGGCTGCGGTAGACCACGGGCGCGATAGCGCGTTGCTCTGGGCTGAGGAAGCCGTTGCGCGACGACAGCGCCAGGCCATCCTCGGCGCGCACGGTGGGTTCGCCGATGATCTGGATCGGCATGTTCAGGTCATGGACCAGCGCGCGAATCACCGCCAGTTGCTGGAAGTCTTTCTGGCCAAACACCGCCAAGTCGGGCTGGACCATGTTGAACAACTTGCTGACCACCGTTGCCACGCCCTCGAAATGCCCGGGGCGACTGGCGCCGCACAGGCCTTCGGACAACTGCGGGACGCTGACCCGCGTCTGCCCGGCCATGCCGTCGGGGTACATCTCTTCGACGCTGGGGGCGAACAGCAGGTGGCAGCCGGCCTGAAGCAGTTTCTCCTGGTCGGCCGCGAGGGTGCGAGGGTATTTGTCCAGGTCTTCGCCGGCGCCGAATTGCAGCGGATTGACGAAAATGCTGGTGACCACGAAGTCGGCCCGCTGCGCCGCCTTGGTCACCAGCGCCACATGACCGCTGTGCAGGTTGCCCATGGTCGGCACGAAGGCGATGCGTTTGCCTTCGCCGCGGGCACGGGCCACGGCGGCCCGCAGTTCACGTACGGTTTTGACGGTGTTCATGCCGAGAATCCGTGTTCAACGCCTGGGAAAGTTGCCGCCTTGACTTGCGCGACGTAGGCGCTCAGGGCCGCCTGGATGGAGGTTTGCCCAACCATGAAGTTTTTCACGAACTTGGGCACGCGACCGGTGATCGACAGTCCGAGCATGTCGTGCAGGACCAGCACCTGACCGTCGGTGGCGTGGCCGGCGCCGATCCCGATCACCGGGATCTTCACCGCCTGGGTGATTTCTTCCGCCAGCTCGCTGGGTACGCATTCGAGCAGCAACATCGCGGCGCCAGCCTGTTCCAAGGCAATGGCATCGGCGCGCATCTGCCGGGCCTGGTTCTCATTGCGGCCCTGAACCTTGTAGCCCCCGAGAATGTTCACCGCCTGGGGCGTAAGGCCCAGGTGCGCGCATACCGGGATACCGCGCTCGGCCAGCAGCCGAATCGAATCGGCCAGCCACAATGCGCCTTCGACCTTGACCATGTGGGCGCCGGCCTGCATCAGCATGGCGCTGTTGGTCATGGTTTGTTCGAGGGTGGCGTAGGCCATGAACGGCAGGTCGGCGAGGATCAGCGCATCGGTGTTTCCGCGTTTGACGGCGGCCACATGGTAGGCCATCTCGGCGGTGGTCACCGGCAGCGTGCTGTCGTGACCTTGCAGCACCATGCCGAGGGAATCGCCCACCAGCAGCACTTCGACACCGGCCTCGTTGCAGGCATGGGCGAAGGTTGCGTCATAGCAGGTCAGCATGGCGATTTTCTCACCTTTTTGCTTGAGACCTTGCAGCGTGGTCAGGGTAATAGCTGGCATGAAAAAGTCCTCATTAGGCGCTCTAGAGCTACTGCGAGTAACGCGCATGAATCGTCATCTATACAGGCGCACCCTCTATGCGTGGTGCTTGTAAGGCCTGGATTGCGCCCTTTAACGCCGCGTTGGCGGCTACGGGACGCCTATAGTCGTGAGGCGCTGCCGGGAAGTCAATTGGATGTGTTACCGGCGGGTGTTACCGCGGTTACTGATGCGTTTCAGCTTGGGGGCCGTTGCCTGGCGCTGAACCCTTGTGGGAGCGAGCTTGCTCGCGATAGCGGTTTATCAGTCAACATTTACATTGACTGATCCACCGCTATCGCGAGCAAGCTCGCTCCCACAGGGGATGGTTTTCGTCAGTGGGGAGGCAGGCGTTCCAGGCCGGCAAACGGGCACGCGGCAAGCAGGTCCTTGAGCAAGCGTCCGTCGGCCAGGCGCAGGTCGCTGGGTGCCAGTTCCGCCAGGGGATACAGCACGAAGGCCCGGGCCTGCATGTGGTAGTGGGGGACCTTGAGGCGGGGCTCGTCGATCAGGCGATCGCCGAACAGCAGGATGTCCAGGTCCAAGGTGCGCGGGCCCCAACGCTCCAGGCGTTCGCGACCTTGCCCGGTCTCGATGGCTTGCAGCGCATCGAGCAGGTCCAGCGGCGCCAGTCGGCTGTCCAATGCCGCGACCGCGTTGGTGTAGCGCGGCTGGCCGGGTAGCAGGGAATCGCTTTGATAGAACGCTGAAACGCCCGCCAGCTGGGTGTCGGGCAGTTGCGCCAGCGCCTGGACGGCACTGCGCAATTGTTCGGCGGGTTCGGCCAGGTTGCTGCCCAGGCCGATGTAGATGCGCTCCATCGATTACTCGCCCGAAGCGCTCGGTACACCCGCGCGTTTACGCTTGGCGCCGCTGCTACGGCGACGCTTGCGCGGGCCACTGGCGCCGTCGTCCTTGCCGCTGAGCTCACGAATCATGTCGCGGCGCTCGCTCTCGTTGGCGTCCTGATAATCAGTCCACCATTCACCCAGGCCATCGGTCTGCTCGCCAGCGCCTTCGCGCAACAGCAGGAAGTCGTAGCCGGCGCGAAAACGTGGGTTGTCCAGCAACAGGTCGGCCCGTTTGCCGCTGCGCCGTGGCAGGCGCTCCTGCATGTCCCAGATCTCGCGGATCGGCATCGTGAAGCGTTTTGGAATGGCGATGCGCTGGCACTGTTCGCTGATCAGCTCGTGGGCGGCTTCCTGCATCGCCGGGATCGGCGGCATGCCACGTTCTTGCAGACGCAGGACCCGGGCCGGCAGGGCAGGCCAGAGCAGGGCGGCGAACAGGAAGGCCGGGGTCACCGGCTTGTTCTGCTTGATGCGCAGGTCGGTGTTGATCAGCGCATCGCTGATCAGGGTGTGGGTGTAGGTCGGGTTGTGCTCCAGCGCCTCGGCGCTGGCCGGGAACAGCGGGTCGAACAGTTGCAGGTCCACCAGCATCTCGAAGGTGTCCGCCGCGTTGCCCGACAGGAACAGCTTGAGCACTTCTTCGAACAGGCGCGCCGAAGGAATTTCCCGCAGCATCGGCGCCAGTTCGCGAATCGGCGCGGCGCTGTGTTTTTCGATGCCGAAATCCAGCTTGGCCGCGAACCGTACGGCCCGCAGCATCCGCACCGGGTCTTCCTGATAGCGCTGCTTTGGATCGCCAATCAGGCGGATCAGGCGATTGCGGATGTCATGCACGCCGTTGGCGTAATCGAGGATGCGCTCGCTGACCGGATCGTAATACAGGGCGTTGATGGTGAAGTCGCGGCGTTGCGCGTCTTCTTCCAGCGTGCCGTAGACGTTATCGCGCAGGATGCGCCCGCTTTCGTTGCGAGAAGACTGGTTGCTGTCTTCTTCTTCATCGTTTTGCGGGTGGTTGGCGCGGAATGTCGCCACTTCGATGATTTCGCGACCGAAGTGGATGTGGACCAGCTTGAAGCGCCGACCAATGATCCGCGCATTGCGAAATTCGGCCCGTATCTGTTCCGGCGTGGCGCTGGTGGCGACGTCGAAATCCTTGGGCGTGATGTTGAGCAGCATGTCGCGCACGCAGCCACCGACCAGGTAAGCCTGGTAACCGGCGTTCTGCAGGCGTTCGACGATGTTCACCGCATAACGGCTGAACTGGGCCTTTTGCAGGGAATGCTGGCCGCTGTTGAGCACTTCAGGCGTGCTGCGAATGTGTTGCGTACGACGCAAGGGAGAACGGAATGACTGGAACAGCTTCTTCAGCATGGGATGCACTGTTTGAAGGAATATTCGGCCAAAAACGAAGAATGACCGCATGATGGGCGGGGATTCTAGCATTTAGTCGAGGGATGGTGTAGGACGCAGCACTTTTGAGCTGCAAGCCGCAAGCGACAAGCTTTGTAGGCTTCAAGGAAGGGAAACGACAGAAACCACAAGGGGAGCCGAAGCTCCCCCAGAATTAGTTACGTGCTCTATTTTTATTATTGGTTTCGGGCTTCTTGTTTTTGTTGAGTGCCCGCGCCACGAGGTTTTCCCTTCGTGACCCTCCCAATCGGGAGCCAAGAGCAAACGGATTGCTTTGGTCGCTGTGTTGCAGTGATCAATCGATCCAACCAGTTCAGGCACCTGTCTTGAGACAGTTTTTTATTGTTCTCGGCCTGGTTGTGGGGCAAGCCCCAAATACAACGCCTCTCCAAAAGAATCAGTTAGCTGCGCCTCTCGCCGTCTTGTTTTTATTGTGCGTGAGTCGATTCGTCTTATTTTTATTGTCTTGTGCATTGCTTGTTATTGTTCTTGTACCAAAGCTATAGCAGGGTGCGTGCCAACTTTTGCAAATCCCCGGAAAACCGGGGCTTCTAAGCTTATAGCGGTTTTTTCGGGGCGAAAAAAAGCCGGGGTTTCGTTACCGTAAACCCCGGCCTCTGTTACGTGAAAAAGCTGAGGTAACAGTTTTTTCACATTGGGCGGTGTTACCCGCGCACCTCTCAGCTTTCGCTGGCCACGCCGGTCTTGCGTCGCGGAATGCCCAGGCGCTGGCGGCGTTCCCACAGGCATTTGCGGCTCACACCCAGCTTGCGCGCCAGTTCGGTCTCGGTCATGTGGTCCTGGTGTTCGAGGACGAAATGCTGGAAGTAGTCTTCCAGTGACAGGTCTTCGGTGGGCTCGTGGCTGGTGTTGTTGGCCGCGCCCTGTTGCGGGGCCAGGCCGATGAATTCCTCATCGTCAAGCTCGCTGAGCTCGATGTCGATGCCCAGCAGGTCGGCGGAGATTTCCGGGCTCTCGCACAGGATCACCGCCCGCTCGACTGCGTTTTCCAGCTCGCGGACGTTCCCCGGCCAGGCGTAATGACGAATCGCCTGCTCGGCGTCCGGGGCGAATTTCAGGTCGGTGCGGTTGACCCGAGCGCTCTGGCGAGCGAGGAAGGCGTTGGCGATTTCGTTGACGTCCGCGCCACGTTCGCGCAGGGCCGGCAGCTTCAAGGCGATGACGTGCAGGCGGTAATACAAGTCTTCACGGAACTGGCCGATCTTCGCCAGGCTCTTGAGGTCACGGTGGGTGGCCGCGATCAGGCGTACGTCGACCTTCTGTGACTGCACCGAGCCGACGCGGCGGATTTCGCCTTCCTGAAGCACGCGCAGCAAGCGTGCCTGGGCTTCCAGCGGCAGTTCGCCGATTTCATCGAGGAACAGCGTGCCACCGTCCGCCGCTTCCACCAGCCCGGCGCGCCCGGCGCTGGCGCCAGTAAATGCGCCTTTCTCGTGGCCGAACAGCTCGGACTCGATCAGGCTTTCCGGGATTGCCGCACAGTTCACCGAGATCATCGGCGCCTTGGCCCGGCGAGAGAGGTTATGCAGCGCCCGGGCCACCAGTTCCTTACCGGTACCGGACTCGCCCTGGACCAGGACATTGGAGTCGGTTGGCGCCACTTTGCGGATCTTGCTGTACAGATCCTGCATGGGCGGGCAGGAGCCGATGATGCCGATTTCCCCGTTATGGTTGCTGGCGCCGGCTTTTGCCGCGGCCGAAGCCTTGCCGACGGGTTCCACGGCGTTGCCAGTCGCCGTCTGTCGGTCGCGCAGGATGCGGGCCACGGCCTGGAGCATCTCGTCGTGATCGAAGGGTTTGGCGATGTAGTCCACGGCGCCCATTTTCATGGAGTCGACCGCCGAACGCAGGCTGGCGTAACTGGTCATGATCAGCACCGGCGTGCCCTGGCCGAGCTTGATCAGCTCGGTGCCGGGGGCGCCGGGCAGACGCAGGTCGCTGACGATGAGGTCAAACGTGGGGATGCTGAAACGCTCTTGTGCTTCCTGCACTGAACCGGCTTCGCTGACCTGGTACTGGTTGCGTTCCAGCAGGCGGCGCAAGGCGGAGCGGATAATTGTTTCGTCTTCGACGATCAAAATGTGCGGCATTGATTCGATTCTCTCGACGGTCTCAGTTCACAGCGGACGTCGCTTCGACATGACGCGGCAAGGTGACCCGGATACGGGTGCCGCGTTGGCTTTGTACATCGGCCGGGCTGTCGATGGTGATTTGTCCATAATGCTCTTCAACGATGGAATAGACCAGTGCGAGGCCCAGACCGGTGCCTTCGCCAGGATCCTTGGTGGTGAAGAAGGGTTCGAACAATCGATCCATGATGTTCTGTGGGATACCGCTGCCTTCGTCTTCGACGATCAGGTCGATCGTGTGCTCGAAGGCTTCGCTCTTGACTCGCACCGCGCTGCCGGCCGGTGAGGCGTCACGCGCGTTGGACAACAAGTTGATCAACACCTGGGCGAGCCGCTGGGGATCGCCGTCGACCCAGTGATCCGGATCGCACAGGTTGAAAAATTGCACTTCGAAATTGCGCCGGTTGAGTGCCAGCAGACCAATGGCATCCTGGGCGACTTCGGCCAGACAGACGGGCTCATCGTTATGTTGATGACCGCCAGCATGGGCGAAGCTCATCAGCGACTGGACAATGCGCGACACGCGCTTGGTCTGTTCGAGGATCTGGCCGCTGATTTCGGTCAGCTCGCCGTCATCTTCGCGCTCTTCGCGCAGGTTCTGCGCCAGGCAGGCGATGCCGGTGATCGGGTTGCCGATTTCGTGGGCCACCCCGGCGGCCAGCCGGCCGATGCTCGCCAGGCGTTCGGAGTGGACCAGTTTGTCTTCGAGCATCTGGGTGTCGGTCAGGTCTTCCACCAATAACACCAGGCCACTGTTACCCGGCGCCAGTGGCTCGTCGATCGCCGCCTTGTGCAGGTTCAACCAGCGCGTCTGGCCGTCGAGGGCCAGGTGTTGCTTGTGCAAGTGCTCGTCCGGCAGGTCGATGAAGCCTTGCAGCAAGCCTTTCCACGGTTCGCCCAATGTGCTCAGGCGTGAGCCGACCACCCGTTGGGCGGCGATGCCGGTCAGCTCTTCCATGGCCTTGTTCCACATCAGGATTTCCTGATCCTTGGCCAGGGAACACACGCCCATCGGGAGTTCTTGCAGGGTCTGGCGGTGATAACGGCGCAGGGCGTCCAGTTCGGCGGCCAGGCCAGTGAGGCGCGAGTGGTAGTCCTCGAGGCGGCTTTCGATGAAGTGGATGTCTTCGGTGACATAGTTCTCGCCGCCGGCCTTGTAGGGCAGGAATGTCTCGACCATGTCCTGGGCCACGCTGGGGCCCATCAAGCCCGACAGGTTGGCTTCGATCCGGTCCCGCAGGCGGCGCAAGGCGTAGGGGCGGCGCTCATCGAAAGGTAGATAAAGGTCGCGCAGGGCCTGTTCGACTTCCTTTTGCGCGGCCTTGGCGCCCAGGGGCTTGGCCAGTTGCGTGGCGAACTCCTGGGGCGAGGCGGCGTGCAGCTCGCGGCGCTGCGGGCGGCGGACGTTGTCTACCGCACAGGCTTCGGCGGCGCTGACCTCCTCGCTGCTGGCGTTGGTGAAGAGCGAAATCAGGGTGAACATCAACACGTTCGCCGCCAGGGAGGCGATGGCTGCCATGTGCCAACTGGTGTCGTCGAGCACGTAAATCATGTTGAGCAGCGGAATGTAGAAGCCCTGCAAGTTGCCCACCAGCGGCAACAGCATGGCGACCAGCCACACCAGGATCCCTGCCAGCAGGCCAGCGATGAAACCGCGGCGGTTGGCGGTCGGCCAATACAGCACCGACAACACGCCGGGCAGGAACTGCAGGGTAGCGACGAAGGCGACGATGCCCAGGTTGGCCAGGTCCTGGCCCTCGCCCAGCATCAAGTAGAAGCCGTAGCCAGCCATGATGATGGCGACGATCAGCGCCCGCCGGGTCCATTTCAGCCAGCGATAGATATTGCCCTCGGCCGGCGGCTGGTAGAGCGGCAGCACCAAATGGTTGAGCGCCATGCCCGACAGCGCCAACGTGGTGACGATGATCAGCCCGCTGGCCGCCGACAGGCCACCGACATAAGCCAGCAACGCCAAGGCTTTGCTGTTGGCGGCGATGCCGATGCCCAGGGTGAAGTATTCCGGATTGGTGCTGGCCCCCAGTTTCAAACCCGCCCACAGGATCAGCGGCACCGCCAGGCTCATCAGCAACAGGAACAGCGGCAGGCCCCAGCTCGCGCTGACCAGCGAACGCGGGTTGAGGTTTTCGGTAAAGGTCATGTGGTACATGTGCGGCATCACGATCGCCGAGGCGAAGAACACCAGCAACAGTGTGCGCCACGGGCCTTCCTGCAAGGGCGTGTGCAGGGCGGCGAGGGCGGTCTGGTTCTGCAGCAACCACACTTCCAACTGTTGCGGACCATCGAACACCCCGTAAAGGGCATAGAGGCCGACTCCGCCGATGGCGATCAGCTTGATCACCGATTCGAAGGCGATGGCGAACACCAGGCCTTCGTGTTTTTCCCGCGTGGCGATGTGCCGGGAACCAAAAAAAATCGTGAAGAGGATGATCAGCACGCAGAAACTCAGCGCCACCCGGTGCTGCACGGGTTCTCGGGTCAGGATGCTGATGGAATCGGCCACGGCCTGGATTTGCAGGGCCAGCAACGGCAATACGCCGACCAGCATGAAGATGGTGGTCAGTGCGCCGGCCCAGGTGCTGCGGAAACGAAAGGCGAACAGGTCGGCCAGGGACGACAGTTGGTAGGTGCGGGTGATTTTCAGGATCGGGTAGAGCAATACCGGCGCCAGCAGGAACGCGCCCGAGACACCGAGGTAACTGGACAGGAAACCATAGCCGTACTGATAGGCCAGCCCGACCGTGCCATAGAACGCCCACGCGCTGGCATAGACGCCCAGCGAGAGGGTGTAGGTCAGCGGGTGGCGGATGATCGCCCGGGGGATCATGCCTCGTTCGCTGATCCAGGCCACGCCGAACAGCACCGCCAGGTAGGCGGCGCTGATCAGGATCATCTGGGTCAGGCTAAAGCTCATCGGCATCTTTTTGGCTCTGCAGGATGAAGGTCACGACGATCAGGATCAGCCAGAGCAGATACGGCCGATACCAGGCACCCGTGGCGTCGATCCACCAATCCATGATGGCCGGGGAGAACAGGTAAATCCCCACTACCAGGAGCAGGACCAAGCGATAGATGTACATCCCGGTCTCTCTTTAATTAAGCGCGTGCCCGAAAACGTGCGGCGATGGTAACGGATGGGCGCCAAGCTGCAAGGGCCGTCAACGTATTTGCGCTTCAGGCAGGGTCAGTGTGCGCGGGATCTTGGCCGCCTCCCAGTGGCGAATCCCCCAATCCAGCAATTCTCGCGGGCTGGCGTCGACCAACTCGAAGCCTGGTTGCTGGCCCAAGGCGCGCAGCGCCCGCAACAACAGCGGCGTGGCCTGCTCGGCCGCCAGCGGTGGCGAGCGATAGGATTTGCCCAGTTTGTGCCCGTCGGGCTGGGTGATCAACGGCACGTGCAGGTAACGCGGTTGTGGCAATCCGAGCAGCTCTTGCAGGTAGAGCTGGCGCGGCGTGGAGTCCAGCAGGTCGGCGCCGCGCACGATATCGGTGACCCCTTGCCAGGCGTCGTCCAGCACCACGGCCAGTTGATAAGCGTGGAGCCCGTCGCGACGGCGAATCACAAAGTCACCGACTTCACGGCCCAGGTGCTGGCGAAACTCGCCCTGGACCCGATCGGCAAAGTGGTACACCAGCTCAGGAACGCGCAGGCGAATGGCGGCGTTTTCAATGCCATGCCCGGCGTTGCGACACAATCCGGGGTAAATGCCCTGGTACGTCTCCAATTGTTTACGCGAGCAGGTGCACGCATAGGCCAGGCCCTGGCTGAGCAGCCGGTTGATGACCTGGTCGTAGGCCTCATGGCGCTCGCTCTGGCGGACCATTTCGCCGTCCCATTCAAACCCGTAGCTTTCCAGCGCCCGGAGGATCGCTGCTTGTGCGCCGGGTTCTTCCCGTGGCGGGTCGAGGTCTTCCATGCGCAGCAACCAGCGCCCGCCCACGGCCCGGGCATCCAGGTACGACGCCAGCGCGGCGACCAGCGAGCCGAAGTGCAGGTGGCCGCTGGGCGTGGGGGCGAAGCGGCCGATGTAGGGGGTGGTGGGCGTCATGGGAAGAATGTTACTGGGTCCGGTCTGGCGGGAACATATATGGGGCGATCACTATGCCCCTTGTGGGAGCGGGCTTGCTCACGAAAGCGGTGTGTCAGCTGAGATATAGGTTGAATGTTTCATCGCCTTCGCGAGCAAGCCCGCTCCCACAGGGTTTTGTCAGGCTTGGAGGAAGTTTCAGAAACAAAAAACGGAGCGTGTGAACGCTCCGTTTTTGTGACAGCCCAGGCCGTTACTTGCCGACCTGTTTTTCCTTGATTTCCGCCAGGGTCTTGCAGTCGACACACATATCGGCGGTTGGACGTGCTTCCAGTCGCTTGATGCCGATCTCGACGCCGCAGGACTCGCACCAACCGTATTCTTCGTCTTCGATCAGTTGCAAGGTCTTGTCGATTTTCTTGATGAGCTTGCGCTCACGGTCACGGGCGCGCAGTTCCAGGCTGAATTCTTCTTCCTGGCTGGCACGGTCGGCCGGGTCAGGGAAGTTGGCCGCGTCGTCTTTCATGTGATCCACGGTGCGGTCGACTTCCTGCATCAAGTCCTGTTTCCACTTATTCAGGATCTTGGTGAAGTGCGCGCGCATGGGGGCGCCCATGTACTCTTCGCCAGCTTTCGGGACGTAAGGCTCAAACCCGCTGAGCGTCTGATTTTGATTCTGCTTTGCTTGGGTGGGCATGAATGGACCGCCTCTACTCTTGTAATCCACTACGCAGGATTGCTCCATCACCGACACCTGCCGGCCCTGCGGCTGCAAGCGGGCGAACTTACCAGATCAAATCGGGCCGCGCTACTCCCGGTTGTCGAGCCTGCGGCGGCCGGGGCTTTGTAAAGCGTGGTCGGGTTCGGTTCGGTGCAGATGTAATCCTGCTCAATGCTTGATTCTAGTCAAGCCTGGGCCAATCGCTGGAGTCATTTCCAGTAATCCGAGGGCTCTGACCGCTTGAGGTTCGCGCTCGTTCCGCAGTTGTTTCTGACTTGGGCGCAGAGTTGGGTAGAATCGGTTCTTTTTCACCTGAAGGAAGGCCAATGGCTCAGCCCTACAGTGCGCGCAGCCGCGCCATCGAACCTTTCCATGTGATGGCGCTGCTGGCCCGTGCCAATGAATTGCAGGCCGCGGGGCATGACGTCATCCACCTGGAGATCGGCGAGCCGGACTTCACCACGGCCGAGCCGATCATCCAGGCCGGCCAGGCGGCGCTGGCGGCGGGCAAGACCCGCTACACCGCCGCCCGTGGCATTCCCGAATTGCGCGAAGCCATCGCCGGCTTTTATGCCCAGCGCTACGGGGTGGACCTCGATCCACGGCGTATCCTGGTCACCCCGGGTGGATCCGGCGCGTTGCTGCTGGCCAGCGCCTTGCTGGTGGACCCGGGCAAGCACTGGTTGTTGGCCGACCCTGGCTATCCGTGTAACCGTCACTTCCTGCGCTTGGTAGAGGGCGCGGCGCAATTGGTACCAGTGGGCCCTGACGTGCGCTATCAACTGACGCCGGACCTGGTGGACCGCCATTGGGACCAGGACAGCGTCGGCGCATTGGTGGCGTCGCCGGCCAACCCGACCGGGACAATCCTCACCCGGGACGAGTTGGCCGGATTGTCCAAGGCCATCAAGCGGCACAACGGCCATCTGGTGGTGGATGAGATCTACCACGGCTTGACCTACGGCACCGACGCCGCCAGCGTGCTGGAAGTCGACGACGATGCCTTTGTCCTTAACAGTTTTTCCAAGTATTTCGGCATGACCGGCTGGCGGCTTGGCTGGCTGGTGGCCCCTTCTGCGGCCGTGGGCGAGCTGGAAAAACTCGCGCAGAACCTCTACATCAGTGCGCCGAGCATGGCCCAGTACGCGGCCCTGGCCTGTTTCGAACCCGCCACCATCGAAATCTTCGAGCAACGTCGGGCCGAGTTCGCGCTGCGGCGCGACTTTCTGCTGCCTGCCCTGCGTGAGTTGGGCTTCGGTATCGCGGTAGAGCCGGAAGGGGCGTTTTACCTCTACGCCGATATCAGCGCCTTCGGCGGCGATGCCTTTGCGTTCTGCCAGCATTTCCTGGAAACCGAACACGTGGCTTTCACGCCGGGTTTGGATTTCGGGCGCTACCAGGCCGGCCACCATGTGCGGTTTGCCTATACCCAGAGCCTGCCGCGGCTTCAGCAAGCGGTGGAGCGAATCGAGCGCGGACTGCGGAGCTGGCAAGGCTGATGCTTTTCTCCCCTGCTTTGGAAGAAGGTCGGCTGATTCGACGCTACAAGCGTTTTCTCGCCGATATCGAAACCGTTCATGGCGAATTGCTGACTATTCACTGCCCGAACACCGGTTCGATGCTCAATTGCATGGCCGAAGGCGCACGCGTCTGGTTCAGTCGCTCCAGCGACCCCAAGCGCAAGCTACCCGGCACCTGGGAAATCGGCGAAACCCCGCAGGGACGGCTCGCCTGCATCAATACCGCGCGGGCCAATGCCCTGATCGAAGAGGCTCTGCGCGCCGGGGTCATCAGCGAATTGAACGGGTTTACCGGGCTCAAGCGTGAAGTGGCCTATGGTCAGGAAAACAGCCGTATCGATTTCAGGCTGGACTACGAAAACAGCTCGGCCTGGGTCGAAGTCAAAAGCGTCACGCTGGGTTTTGATGGCACGGATGTGGCGGCATTTCCCGATGCCGTGACCCTGCGCGGGGCCAAGCATCTGCGCGAACTCGCCTGCCTGGCCCGGGAAGGTGTGCGGGCGGTGCAGCTGTATTGCGTGAATCTGAGCGGCATCGAGGCGGTGCGCCCGGCGCAGGAAATCGACCCGTTGTACGCGGCGGCCTTGCGCGATGCGGTGGCGGCGGGGGTGGAGGTGCTGGCCTATGGCGTCACGCTGACGGCCGAGCAGATGTGGGTGGATCGTCCGTTGCCGGTGTTGCTCGAACCACTACAGCTGCACCCAGATCCCTTGTTCGTCCTCCCGGCTGTCTAACGCCGCCAGGAACTGACCGGCGCAGGGGCCGGCCACGCATTCGCCGCTTTCGATCAGAAACAGTGCGCCGTGGGTGGCGCACTGGATCAGGCTGGCGCTGGGGTCGAGAAATTGGTCGGGTTGCCATTCCAATGGCACGCCGCGGTGCGGGCAACGGTTGAGGTAGGCATAAACCTGGCCCGCGCGACGCACCGCCAGCACCTTGCGCCCATCGATGTCGAAACCGCGACTGCCGTTGTCGGGCAATTGGGCGGCGGTACAAAGGAACTTCATGTGTGTCTCGATATTGGTCGGAGTCAATCCACTGTGGGAGCGAGCTTGCTCGCGATGACGAGGGTACCTTCAACATCTCGGTGACTGACACGTCGCTATCGCGAGCAAGCTCGCTCCACAGGGTTTCGTGTGGCTGAAGGTTCATGCTTGACGGCTAAATGAAAACAATTATCAAATGGCGCCACCTTCGCAGGGGTTGAGGATACTTGGCCAGGCGGGTCCATGCTCGACCCTGTGGAAAACTTCTTCGAGGAAGCTGCCTGATGCGCCTGAATATCCGCGTTGTTGCGTTCTGTGTCGCACTGCTGACGAACCAAGGGGCCACTGCGGCCGATTTGCCACAACGCTGGGTCAGTGCCGGCGGCGCAATATCGGAATGGGTCAGCGCCTTGGGTGGCGAGTCGAAACTGGTGGGCGTGGACACCACCAGCCAGCATCCACAATCCTTGCGAGCCCTGCCCAGTATCGGTTATCAGCGACAGCTGTCGGCGGAGGGTGTGCTGAGCCTGCGCCCGCAGATCCTGGTGGGCACTGAAGAAATGGGGCCGCCGCCGGTGTTGTCGCAGATCCGCAGCGCCGGGGTGCAGGTTGAATTGTTCTCGGCCACACCGGATCTGCTGACCCTCCAGGGCAATTTACGGCACCTGGGGCAGTTGCTGGGAGCCGAGGCCGAGGCGGCGCAGTTGTTCGACCGCTATCAAAAACAGCTCGCCGAGCAAAATGCCCGGGTGACCGAGGCCCAGCGCAAACAAAAGGCGCCCGGCGTACTGCTGTTGGTGGGCAGCTCTGGCGGCAAGTCACTGGTCGCGGGCAAGGGCACTGCCGCCGACTGGCTGTTGCAGCAGGCCGGTGGTCACAACCTGGCGACCCACAGCGGTTACAAGCCGTTTTCAGTGGAGACCCTGGCGAGCCTGAATCCCGAAGTATTGGTCTTCGCCGACCGCGCCTTAAGCGGTGAGGAAGCGCGGGCGGCCTTGTTCAAGGAAAATCCGATCCTCTCATCGACCCGGGCCGCCACTGCTGGGCGTGTCATCGAACTCGACCCGACGCTGCTGGTAGGCGGCTTGGGCCCGCGGTTGCCGCAAAGCCTGGCGCAATTGACGGCCGGGTTCTATCCGACCCCGTCGGCCAAGGCACCATGACCCGGTTGGTCAAGCCGCGCAGCTTGTTCATCGGCCTGAGTGTGCTGTGTCTGCTGGCGATCTGGCTGTCCCTGGCCCTGGGGCCGGTGAGCTTGCCGTTGTTCGATACCCTGCGCGCCGCGTTGCGCCTGTTGGGCCTGCCGGTGGCCGCCGATGGCCTGGAGCAGGCCGAACTGATCCTTGGCCAGATTCGTCTGCCGCGCACCTTGCTGGGGCTGGCGGTGGGCGGGGTGTTGGCGTTGTCTGGCGTGGCGATGCAGGGGCTGTTCCGCAACCCCCTGGCCGATCCGGGCCTGGTGGGGGTTTCCGCTGGCGCGGCGTTGGGCGCGGCCTTCGCCATTGTGGGCGGTTCGGCGTTGGGTGGATTGCCCGAAGCCTTTGGTCCCTATGTGCTGTCGTTGTGTGCATTTCTCGGTGGGCTCGGGGTCGCGGCGCTGGTCTATCGCCTCGGTCGACGCAACGGCCAGACCCATGTCGCGACCATGCTCCTGGCCGGTATTGCCCTGACTGCGTTGTCCGGCTCGGCCGTCGGCCTGCTCACTTACCTGGCGGACGATGCAACCTTGCGCACCCTGACGTTCTGGAACCTGGGCAGTCTCAACGGCGCCAGCTATGCGCGGTTGTGGCCGCTGTTGCTGGTCAGCGCCGGGGTGGCGCTCTGGTTGCCACGACGAGGCCGGGCGCTCAATGCATTGTTGTTGGGAGAGTCCGAGGCGGCCCATCTGGGCATCGACGTCGAAGGCCTCAAGCGGGAGTTGGTGCTGTGCACGGCCTTGGGCGTTGGCGCGGCGGTGGCGGCAGCGGGCATGATTGGTTTTGTCGGGCTGGTGGTACCCCATCTGGTGCGGCTGGTGGCGGGCCCCGACCATCGTGTCCTGCTGCCAGCTTCAGTGCTGGCGGGGGCGAGCCTGCTGCTGTTCGCCGACCTGGTGGCACGCCTGGCAATGGCGCCGGCGGAGCTGCCGATCGGCATCATCACGGCCTTTATCGGGGCGCCGTTCTTTCTTTATCTGTTGCTGCGAGGGCGCGCCTGATGTTGCGAGCGCAGAACCTGCACATTCACCGTGGCCGCCAAACCGTGCTGGCGGATGTCGATCTGGTGCTCCAACCCGGCGAAGTGCTTGGGGTGCTTGGGCCCAATGGTGCCGGTAAAAGTACCTTGTTGGCGGGCCTGTGCGGCGAGTTGCGCCCGGCCCAGGGAGAGGTCTGGCTCGATGATCGGCCGCTGGCGCAATGGAATGGTGCCGAGCGCGCCCGTCGCCTGGCGGTGTTGCCGCAGTCTTCGACCCTGGATTTTGCCTTCCGTGTCGAGGAGGTGGTCGGCATGGGGCGCCTGCCTCATCAGAGCGGACGGGCGCGCGATGAACAAATCGTCGCGTCGGCGTTGCAAACCGCAGATGCGGCGCACCTGCACGGGCGCAGTTACCTGGCTTTATCGGGGGGCGAGCGTCAACGCGTGCATTTGGCGCGGGTACTCGCGCAGTTGTGGCCGGGCGAGGCCGGGCAAACCTTGTTACTGGACGAGCCGACCTCGATGCTCGATCCGCTGCATCAGCACACCATCCTGCAGGCGGTGCGTGAATTCGCTGATCGCGGCGCCGCGGTGCTGGTGATCCTGCATGACCTGAACCTGGCGGCGCGTTACTGTGACCGCCTGTTGCTGCTCGCGTCCGGTCGCCCGATGGCCCTGGACACGCCCCAACAAGTGCTGCGCCCGGAGCCGCTCAAAGCGGTGTTTGGCCTGGAGGTGCTGGTGCAACCCCATCCGGAGCGCGGCCATCCATTGATCATCGCCCGTTGAGGGTACCTTGAGGATGTAGATGTGCGCCTGATCCTGATGCTGGCATTGACTCTATTGACGGCGTGTCAGAGCCTCACGCCGCCCCCGGTCGACGGGCGGATCCGTGATTTACACACTGGCCAGGCCCTGACGTCCCAGGCGCTGGTCGAGCGCCTGGCGAAGGCACCCCGGGTGGTCGTGGGTGAGCAGCACGACAATCGAGATCACCACGCCTTGCAGCTATGGCTGCTCCAAGCCTTGGCCGGGCAGCGGGCCCAGGGCAGCCTGCTGCTGGAAATGCTCACGCCGTCCCAACAGCCACGGGTGGACGCGGTCCGCCGGCTACCCGCCTTGCCAAAGGATCTGCCTGGCGCACTGGATTGGTCGCCGGGCTGGGACTGGAACCTGTACGGGCCCGTCGTCGAGTTCGCCTTGGCACAACATTATCCTTTACTGGCGGCCAACCTGGACGCCGCCGAGATCCAACGCGCCTATCGCCAAGCGCCAGACTTGAGCGGCACTCGCGCCAATGCGGTTGCGGTAAAGAACGCGCTATTGGGCCAAATCCGCGAATCCCACTGCGGCCTGCTGCCTGAATCACAAATGCCGGCGATGCTGGCCGTCCAGCAACAGCGTGACCGGCGCATGGCGGAACGCCTATTGAGTGCACCGACACCCGCATTGCTATTCGCTGGCGCCTGGCATGGACGCAAGGATGTTGGCGTGCCGTTACATACCTTGGACCTCGGCGCCCGCGAAGCGCCAATCGTCCTGATGCTGGCCGAGGAGGGCAGCGAGGTGACATCGGCCTTGGCCGATTACGTCTGGTACACCCCCGCCACACCACCCCAGGATTACTGCGCGCAGATGCGTGAGAACCGAAGAACTGAATAGGCTTGCGCGGACCGGACACAGGGTTGACGGGTGTGCGGGGACATAGTGGACACTTTTCCGCGAGCCAATTCGCCGAAAGCCGCCGTTGCCGTTGCCGTTGCCGTTGCTTTTGCTTTTGCTGTGGACGTTGATCTCGGCGCCCCATTAACCACGCTGGCCGAACGCAGGCATTGCGCAGTGGGCAACCCGGCATGGATGCCGGGTTAGCCGCGCAGGACCATGGATGGTCCTTCGCGGCGGCCCACGGAGCAATGCCGGAGTGAGGGCATGCCGAGCCTAGGCGAGGCACCGAGTGGTGGGGCAAAAGCGCTTTGGTTACTTTCGCGCTTTTCGAAAGTGACCCGCCGTCAGGGCGGAACCATAAGCAGCCGTTACCGAAGAAATGGATATACACACAAACCCAAACCCAAACCCACCCCGAAAAAAAAAGTGGCTTTTGAGCAGACAAAAAAAAGACCCGGCAAGAGCCGGGTCAAATAACCGTGATTAGCCTGATGAGGAGATATCTGAGAGTCCGAACCAAGGGCTGTTCAAATATCGACCAGTCTCGCGACCGGATGTGCTAATCATAGCGATTCTCATTACCATGTCAAACATTGTTTTCCGAATCGCCAAAAAAACCTGATCAACGACCACGCCAATCACCCATACAAAAAGGAAATCAGGCCTTATGACGCGTCGAAAGAGCATCCAACTGCTGATTAAGGGCTTCCTTGCGCTCGGCAGGAATATCGTTCCAATGCACATCCATCAACGCGCCCTCGATGGCATACAGCAACACCTTGGAAGCCCGGAAGCCGCGAGTGCGCACGGCCCGATAGGCATCCACCGCGCCAAGCCGGCGTAGATCCGAGGCGCTATGAATGCCCACGGCATGCAGCCACTGGGCTGATGTCTTGCCCAGATTCTTCAGGTGTTGCAGTTCATCATTCATCGAGCCTCCTTGCGACGGCCGACTGGTGCATTGGGCAAGCTTCTGAGCAGTGTAGCGGTCAGTAGGAAAAGCGTGATTCTTTGGTGGGATTCAACGCAAAAGCTTCTAATGCATTACGCACGATGGAGGGGGAAGGCGCAGCAAGGTACATCGTCCAGCGCGAGCGGGGGCGCTGGAGCTCAGTCCGTTCTGTGGCAGGTCTGCCGCGTATCGGCCTACCCGGTTTCCACAGTGTCAGCGGGTGCGGTAACGCAGCCGGGTGCCGAAGTTCATCGACATCAGGATTTCATCGGCAGACAACTCAGGCGGGAAGTAGGCACCGGATATTTGCGCATGGGCCAGGCTCGCGCCTTCCAGTGACGACTTACGAAAATCGATGCCGCGCAAATCGGCGGAACGAAAGTAAGCGTCGCTGAAATCAATGTCGTCCGCGTTCAGTTCCCGCAGATCAAGGCCACGAAAATCGCCGCCACGCATGTCGATCGGACCTTGAGGGCGTTCACTGTTGAAACCTGCGATATCGTCTTTGCGCAGCAAGGCATAAAGCGGGGTATTGAGAAGCTTGGGTAGGCTCATTTCATATCACCTGTTGGTTTTATGACGCCAGTATAGTGCCACTATTTGACGGCCGTGAAGCCGGGTATCGCCTCACGACCGAAGAAATAGTGACTTACAGGCCTGGCAGGCGCTGACGGATCTGCGCGACTACAACATCGAGCGTGCCGCTTTCGTTGGTTTGGACCCGTTTGCTGCAGAGGATTTCCGCCGGGGTGAGGGCTTCACGGCTGGCTTGTTGTGCAGCGATGACGGCCAGGTTCGCGTCTGAAGGGTCTTTCTGGTCGGCTTGACGCTGCGCCAGCCGGCTTTCGATGACGGCTTGCGGCGCATTGCAATCAAGGATCAGGAATGGAGCACCCGTGGCTTCGGCGACTTTCGCTGCCGCGTCGCGCTGATCGCACTTGAGGTAAGTGGCATCGACCACCACCGGGAAACCGGCGCGCAGAATCACGTCGGCGATTTCATGCAGGCGGGCATAGGTGGCGCTGCTGGCATCGCTGCTATAGATGCCGGCTTGTGGATCGTTGGGGACTTGTTGCTCACCGAACAGGCGCTTGCGCTCCACGTCCGAACGCAAGCGAATCGCCCCCAGTGCTTCCACCAGGCGCATGGCGACGTGGCTTTTGCCAACGGCGGAAACGCCGTGGGTAATGGCGAGGAAACGTGACGGGATGGTGCTGTAGCTTTCGGCCAGGTTGGCATAGTTGCGGTATTGGCGAAGGGTGGTGGCGCGCTGCACCGGATCGGCTTCGGCGGGCATGCTGAACAGTGCGACCTTGGCGCGGACCAGGGCACGGTAGGCTTTATAGAAGTTCAGCAGTTCCAGGCCCCGGTAATCACCGGTCAACTCCAGATATTGGCTGACAAAGCGCCGTGCCAGGGACTTGAGGCCACGGTCTTCCAGGTCCATCGCCAGGAACGCCGTGTCGGCGTAGACGTCGGTGAAGCGGAACGGCTCGTTGAACTCGATGCAGTCGAAAATCACCACGTTGCCGTCGATCAATGTGATGTTGCCCAAGTGGATATCGCCATGGCATTCACGGATGAAACCGTCGGTCTTGCGCTCGGTGAGCAGCGGCTTGAGGCGTTCGAAGCTGCTTTCGGCCCAGGCTTGCAGCGCTTCGAGTTGTAGCAGGTCAGCCTTGTCGCTGAGGAACGGGCGAATCTGTTCGAAGTTCTGCCGCACGGGCGCCATCACGCTGTCCGGGGTGCCGGCAGCGTTTTCTGCGGGCACTTTGGGCGTGCTGAGGTGAAATTGAGCGATCTGCGCGGCCATCTCGTCGATGTGCGTGGTGGTCAGTTCGCCGTTGGCTTGCAAGGTGCTGAGCAGTTGGCTTTGCGGGAACTGACGCATCTTCAGGGCGTATTCGATGGCTGGACCGTCGCCGCCCAATTGCGGTGCTTCGGCGCTGCCGGTGATTGGCAGGACTTCCAGGTACAGGTCCTGGGTCAAGCGCTGGTTCAGGCGCAATTCTTCACCGCAGAAATGCTTGCGCGCTTGCAGGCTGGTGAAGTCGAGGAAGCCGAAATTGACCGGTTTTTTGAATTTGTAGGCGTAGGGCCCGGTGAGCAATACCCAGGAAATGTGGGTTTCGATGACCTGGAACGCTTCGACGGGATGTGGGTAGAGGGCCGGGTTTTGCAGGGCGGCGATCAGGGATTGGCTCACGGGCGATCCTTCAGAGTCTGGGAAAATTCAAGGCCGTCATTATGGCGGCAAGCCGCGCTAACGCAAACCTCGTCGGCCTCATGTTGAACCGCCGCAAAGTGCGTATAATCCGCCGCCATGACTCGTACCCGATCCCCCCGCACCCCCAAGAAACCACCCGCCAGCCGCCTGCGGCCCTGGCTGGGCTGGGCCCTTAAACTCAGCCTGGTTGGCCTCGTCGTGCTCGCCGGTTTTGCGGTCTACCTCGATGCCGTGGTCCAGGAGAAGTTCTCCGGCAAGCGCTGGACCATTCCGGCCAAGGTCTACGCCCGGCCGTTGGAGCTGTTCGTCGGACAAAAGCTGAGTAAGGAAGATTTCCTGACCGAACTCGATGCCTTGGGCTATCGCCGTGAAAGCGTGGCCAATGGCCCAGGCGCGGCCTCGGTCAATGGCAATACCGTCGACCTCAATACCCGCGGCTTCCAGTTCTATGAGGGCCTGGAGCAGGCGCAACCGGTGCGGGTGCGTTTCTCCGGCGACTACGTGGCGGCGCTGACCGGTGCCAACAATGCCAGCCTGTCGGTGGTGCGCCTGGAGCCGCTGCTGATTGGCGGGCTGTATCCCAAGAACCTCGAGGATCGGATCCTGATCAAGATCGATCAGGTACCGCCGTTCCTGCTCGATACGCTGATCGCCGTTGAAGACCGCGACTTCTATCATCACTTCGGTGTCTCGCCCAAGTCGATTGCCCGGGCCGTCTGGGTCAACACGTCCTCGGGCCATATGCGCCAGGGCGGCAGTACCCTGACCCAGCAGTTGGTCAAGAACTTCTACCTGACCAACGAGCGCAGCCTGACTCGCAAGCTCACCGAAGCCATGATGGCGCTGTTGCTGGAGCTGCACTACGACAAGCAGGAGATCCTGGAGGCGTACCTCAACGAGGTATTTGTCGGTCAGGACGGCCAGCGGGCGGTGCACGGTTTCGGCCTCGCCAGCCAGTTCTTCTTCAGCCAGCCGTTGTCCGAACTCAAGTTGCATCAGGTGGCGTTGCTGGTGGGCATGGTCAAGGGGCCGTCTTCCTACAACCCGCGGCGTAATCCGGAACGTGCCCTCGAGCGGCGCAACCTGGTGCTCGACCTGCTGCAACAACAAGGCGTGGCGACGGCCGAACAAGTCGAAGCGGCAAAGAAAATGCCACTGGGCGTGACCAAGCGCGGCAGCCTGGCGGACAGCTCGTTCCCCGGCTTCATGGACCTGGTCAAGCGCCAACTGCGTCAAGATTACCGTGACGAAGACTTGACCGAAGAAGGCCTGCGGATCTTCACCAGTTTCGACCCGATCCTGCAAATGAAGGCCGAAGCGTCGGTCGAGGACACCTTCAAGCGACTGGGCGGGCGCAAGGGCGCCGATGAGGTCGAAGCCGCCATGGTGGTGACCAACCCGGAAACCGGTGAAGTCCAGGCCATGATCGGCAGTCGCCAGGCCAGCTTCGCCGGCTTCAACCGGGCCCTGGACGCTGTGCGTCCGATCGGTTCCCTGATCAAGCCAGCGGTGTACCTCACCGCGTTGGAGAAACCGAGCCAGTACACGCTGACCAGTTGGCTGTCGGACGAGACGTTCTCGGTCAAGGGCGCGGACGGCCAAGTCTGGAAGCCACAGAACTATGATCGTCGCTCCCACGGCACGGTGTTCCTGTACCAGGGGCTGGCGCATTCCTACAACCTCTCGACGGCTCGCCTCGGCCTGGAAGTTGGTGTGCCGAACGTACTCAAGACTCTGGCGCGCCTCGGGGTAAGTCGCGAGTTCCCGGCATTCCCGTCGATGCTGCTGGGGGCCGGTGGCCTCACGCCAATCGAGGTGGCGGCCATGTACCAGACGCTGGCCAACGGTGGTTTCAATACGCCGATGCGTGGGATCCGCAGTGTGCTGACCGCCGATGGCGAACCGCTCAAGCGTTATCCGTTCCAGATCCAGCAGCGGTTTGATCCGGCTTCTATTTATCTGATCCAGAGCGCCATGCAGCGGGTCATGCGTGAAGGCACCGGCAGTTCGGTTTATAACGTGTTGCCTCGGACCCTGAACCTGGCGGGCAAGACCGGTACCAGTAATGACTCGCGCGACAGTTGGTTCGCCGGTTTCAGCCAGGATCTGCTGGCGGTGGTCTGGCTCGGACGGGATGACAACGGCAAGACCCCGTTCACCGGTGCCACCGGCGCGTTGCAGGTCTGGACCAGTTTCATGCGCAAGGCCGACCCGTTGCCCCTGGACATGCCGCAACCGGACAACATCGTTCAGGCCTGGGTCGATTCGCGCACCGGACAAGGTTCCGACGCCAATTGCCCGGGCGCCGTACAGATGCCGTATATTCGCGGCAGCGAGCCGCCACCCGGTGCTGCCTGTGGCGGCACGAATCCCGCCGAGTCGGTGATGGATTGGGTCAAGGACTGGATGAATTAAGCAAAGAGGGTTTCAAGTGAACAAGTGGTTGATTCCAGCGGTAACGGCCGTGGCTTTGCTCAGTGGTTGCTCTACCGTACAGCGCGGTTCGATTCCGGTGGTCGACTCCGGCACGGCGGTTTCCAACAGTGAGCGGGTCTCGGCCAACGGCGGTTTCCGGCAAACGACCGTGAAGCGGCCAGTGCAAGGCCAGCCCCAGGCGATCCCCCAGGGCGACACCGGTGTCGTGGTGATGGTGCCGGGTGGCGGTGCCGTGACCTCGGCGCCGATCAGCAGCACACCGATCACGCCGGGCCCCATCACGCCGGGCCCTATCGAGACCTCGCCGGTCGATCAGGGCAGCTACAGCATGCCTTCGACGCCGAGCAGCATTCCGTCCACCCGTTCGGGCGGTTTGTCCGCCGATGAACAATTGGACGGTCCGGTACTGGCCCTGCTCACCACTGCGCAACAGCAGCAGGCCGGGGGCGACCTCAACGGTGCGTCTTCCAGTCTGGAGCGTGCCCAGCGTGTAGCGCCGCGGGAACCGCAGGTGCTTTATCGCCTGGCCCAAGTGCGCATGGCCCAGGGTGATGCGCCGCAAGCTGAACAACTCGCCCGTCGTGGCCTGACCTTCAGCAGTGGTCGTCCGGCGCTTCAGGCCAGCCTGTGGGAATTGATTGCCCAGGCTCGTGAGAAACAGGGCGACTCGGCTGGTGCCGCGTTGGCCCGTCAGAAGGCCAAGGTATCGCTCTGATGGATGCACGTTTTCCCCAGATTGCCGATCAGTTGCTGCTGATCGAACGGGAGTTGCGGGTCCAGGGCTGGTGGAGCGACGTTTCGCCTTCGGCCGAGGCGTTGGCCAGTGTCGAACCGTTCGCGGTCGACACCCTGGACTTCGAGCAATGGCTGCAATGGATTTTCCTGCCGCGGATGAAAGCCATCCTGGAAAATGACCTGCCGCTGCCCAACGCCTCGGGCATCCTCGCCATGGCGGAAATGGTCTATGCCCAGCGCCCCGGGCAGGGCGTGGAGTTGCAGCGGCTGTTGGCGCAGTTCGATCAGATGATCAGCAACGTCGGCTGACCGACCTTACTGGCAATGCTCATCGATCTGCTTGCGGGTTTCCTCGATGCGCTGGCGCCGCTCTTCGTCAGTGAGGCGGCGCATTTCCCCTTCTACGTCTTCACGTACCCGCGGGTTGTTCTGTAACTGCGCCAGGTTGGTCCGGGCCTGTTCGCAGAAAGCCTTGAGTTGGGTCTGCTGCTCGGCAATCTGTTTCTTGACCTCTTTATCGATCGCCTTCTGGTCGCCAATGGCGCCGCCGGAAGGCGGTGCGGGCGGTTTGGCGACGGACGGCGAGGACTTGATCACGGTCGTGGCCTCCGCGTCTTGGGGCGGCTGGGATCCGAAGTGGGTGACCCCCTGGGCATCGACCCATTTGTAGACCTGACCGGCCATGCACATCGGGCTCAGGCCAACCAGCAGGCTGGCCGTCAAGAAGAACATTCGCATGCTGTTTCCTTGTCATGGGTTGCGCAATTGAAGCTAACACAGTTGCCGTTTAAAGGTTTTTTCTTGCGTTCTCATGTGCTTAGTTCGAATAAAGTACATTGACGACTTGACTTGCAGAAGGCGAAACAGAAGAATCCAAAGTCCGCTGTAGAGGGACTGCCAGAAGCAGACCCACTCGGCAGATCATGAGGCGCACATCCGCGCCGACCTGTTACACCCGCAACGCGTTACCTCGCGCTGGGTGGGAAAGGCCCGCAACACTTGGGACGATCCCAATACTTGCTCAGTCAGTGCTGACGTAGTCGGCGACCACCGTCGCTCATGCTCTGCCGAGAAGTAAACCTATTAAGACCCGTCCCCTTTTGAGGGTCGGTATTCTGGCGTTTTAGAGGTGAACAACGTGGAGCTTTTATCTGGCGGTGAGATGCTCGTCCGCTTTTTGCGTGACGAAGGCGTCAAGTATATCTACGGGTACCCTGGTGGTGCTCTTCTTCATGTCTATGATGCCCTGTTCAAAGAGCCGGAAGTGACCCACATCCTGGTTCGTCACGAGCAAGCGGCGACCCATATGGCTGACGGCTATGCCCGTGCCACCGGCAAGGCCGGCGTGGTACTGGTGACTTCCGGTCCAGGCGCCACGAACGCCATCACCGGGATCGCCACGGCGTACATGGACTCCATCCCGATGGTGATCATCTCCGGCCAGGTGCCCAGCACCCTGGTTGGCACCGATGCATTCCAGGAAACCGACATGATCGGTATCTCCCGGCCGATCGTGAAGCACAGCTTCATGATCAAGCACGCGTCGGAGATCCCGGAAGTCATGAAGAAGGCCTTCTACCTGGCCGAGTCCGGTCGTCCGGGCCCGGTCGTGGTCGATGTTCCGAAAGACATGACCAACCCGGCCGAGAAGTTCGAATACATCTTCCCGAAAAAAGCCAAGCTGCGTTCCTACAGCCCGGCCGTACGCGGGCACTCCGGGCAAATCCGCAAGGCCGCCGAAATGCTGCTGGCGGCCAAGCGCCCAGTGCTGTACTCGGGTGGTGGCGTGATCCTCGGTAATGGCTCCGCGCCGCTGACCGAGCTGGCGAAAATGCTCAACCTGCCTGTCACCAATACCTTGATGGGGCTGGGCGCCTACCCGGGCACCGACCGTCAGTTTATCGGTATGCTCGGCATGCACGGCAGCTACACCGCCAACCTGGCGATGCACCATGCCGATGTGATCCTGGCAGTCGGCGCGCGTTTCGACGACCGTGTCATCAACGGCCCGGCGAAGTTCTGCCCGAACGCCAAGATCATCCACATCGACATCGATCCGGCTTCCATCTCCAAGACCATCAAGGCAGACGTGCCAATTGTCGGTCCTGTAGAAAGCGTGCTGACCGAAATGGTCGCCATCCTCAAGGAAATTGGCGAGACACCGAACAAGGAGTCCGTGGCCAGTTGGTGGAAGCAAGTGGATGAATGGCGCGGCGACCGTGGCCTGTTCCCTTACGACAAGGGCGACGGCAGCGTGATTAAGCCGCAGACCGTGATCGAGACCCTGTGCGAAGTGACCAAGGGCGATGCCTTTGTGACCTCCGACGTGGGCCAGCACCAGATGTTCGCCGCGCAGTACTACAAGTTCAACAAGCCCAACCGCTGGATCAACTCCGGTGGCCTGGGCACCATGGGCTTCGGTTTCCCGGCGGCCATGGGTATCCAGTTGAGCTTTCCGGATGCCGACGTTGCCTGCGTCACGGGCGAGGGCAGCATCCAGATGAACATCCAGGAGCTGTCCACCTGTCTGCAATACGGTCTGCCGGTGAAGATCGTGATCCTGAACAACGGTGTGCTGGGTATGGTTCGCCAGTGGCAGGACATGAGCTACGGCAGTCGTCACTCGCACTCCTACATGGAATCGCTGCCTGATTTCGTCAAGCTCGCAGAGGCCTATGGTCACGTCGGCATGCGCATCACCGAATCGAAGGATTTGAAGTCGAAGATGGAGGAAGCGTTCGCCATGAAGGACCGTCTGGTGGTCATCGATATTTCGGTCGACACCAGTGAGCACGTCTACCCGATGCAGATCAAAGACGGCTCCATGCGCGATATGTGGCTGAGCAAGACGGAGCGTACCTAATCATGCGACATATTATTTCCCTGCTTCTGGAAAACGAACCGGGTGCGCTGTCTCGTGTTGTGGGCCTGTTCTCGCAGCGCAACTACAACATCGAAAGCCTGACCGTGGCGCCAACCGAAGACCCGACCCTGTCGCGTCTGACGCTGACCACTGTTGGCCACGATGAAGTCATCGAGCAGATCACCAAAAACCTGAACAAGCTGATCGAGGTGGTCAAGCTGGTGGACCTGTCGGAAAGCGCTCACATCGAGCGCGAGCTGATGCTGGTCAAGGTCAAGGCCACCGGCGCCCAGCGCGCCGAGATCAAACGCACTACCGATATTTATCGTGGACAGATCGTCGATGTCAGCGCCAGCGTCTATACCGTTCAGTTGACCGGTACCAGCGACAAGCTCGACAGCTTCATTCAATCGATCGGCACTGCCTCGATTCTGGAAACCGTACGCAGTGGCGTCACCGGGATTGCCCGTGGCGACAAAGTACTGAGCATCTAAACCAAATTAGCGAATGGCCTGAACGGCCGGGATATAGGGGAAATTCATGAAAGTTTTCTACGATAAAGACTGCGACCTGTCGATCATCCAGGGCAAGAAAGTCGCCATCATCGGCTACGGTTCCCAAGGTCACGCCCAGGCGTGCAACCTGAAAGACTCCGGCGTTGACGTGACCGTCGGCCTGCGTAAAGGCTCGGCCACCGTTGCCAAGGCCGAGGCCCATGGCCTGAAAGTCACCGACGTGGCTTCTGCCGTTGCCGCGGCTGACCTGGTCATGATCCTGACCCCGGACGAGTTCCAGTCTGCCCTGTACAAGAACGAAATCGAGCCGAACATCAAGAAAGGCGCCACCCTGGCCTTCTCCCACGGCTTCGCGATCCACTACAACCAGGTTGTGCCGCGCGCCGACCTCGACGTGATCATGATCGCGCCGAAGGCTCCGGGTCACACCGTACGTTCCGAATTCGTGAAGGGCGGCGGTATCCCTGACCTGATCGCGATCTACCAGGATGCGTCCGGCAATGCCAAGAACGTGGCTCTGTCCTACGCTGCCGGTGTGGGTGGCGGTCGTACCGGCATCATCGAAACCACCTTCAAGGACGAGACCGAAACCGACCTGTTCGGCGAACAAGCCGTTCTCTGCGGTGGTACCGTCGAGCTGGTGAAAGCCGGTTTCGAAACCCTGGTCGAAGCGGGCTACGCGCCAGAAATGGCTTACTTCGAGTGCTTGCACGAACTGAAGCTGATCGTTGACCTCATGTACGAAGGCGGTATCGCCAACATGAACTACTCGATCTCCAACAACGCTGAATACGGCGAGTACGTGACCGGTCCGGAAGTGATCAACGCCGAGTCTCGTCAGGCCATGCGCAACGCCCTGAAACGTATCCAGGACGGCGAATACGCCAAGATGTTCATCAGCGAGGGCGCCACCGGCTATCCTTCGATGACCGCCAAGCGTCGTAACAACGCCGCCCACGGTATCGAAATCATCGGTGAGCAACTGCGCTCGATGATGCCGTGGATCGGTGCCAACAAGATCGTCGACAAAGCCAAGAACTAAGTCGCGAGCTTGATCGGAAAACGCGGCCCTGGCCGCGTTTTTTCGTTTGGGCGGTGGCTTCTGGTATAAAGCTGCATCGTTTGCGGCCGAACCGTCGTCCCAGACACCTGTCGAATTTTTTCACACCGTTGCAAGGTACTGTCCATGAGTGAACGTCCCGACGAGCCAAATCAGGCTCCTGACGCCGAAAGCCTGCTACCCATCGATGAACACGTCGAGGAAGGCCATGACGCTGAAGGCCGTAAGGTCCGGCATCGTGGCATCTATCTGCTGCCGAACCTGTTCACCACCGCGAACCTGTTCGCCGGTTTCTATTCCATCATCAGTTCCATGAGCGCCCAGGCCGCGTTGAGCGCCGGTGATAGTGCGGGGGCGAGTCGTTACTTCGCCTTCGCCGCCATTGCGATCTTTGTCGCCATGGTGCTCGACGGCCTGGATGGGCGCGTGGCCCGCATGACCAATACCCAGAGCGCATTCGGCGCCGAATACGATTCGCTGTCCGACATGGTCGCCTTTGGCGTGGCCCCGGCCTTGCTGGCGTTCGGCTGGGCGCTGGGAGACATGGGCAAGGTCGGCTGGATGGTCGCCTTTATCTATGTGGCGGGTGCGGCGCTGCGCCTGGCGCGCTTCAACACGCAAGTCGGCAAGGCGGACAAGCGCTACTTCATCGGCCTGGCCAGTCCGGCTGCGGCAGGTGTGGTGGCGGGTGTTGTCTGGGCATTCAGCGACTATGGCATCCAGGGGTCGAAAATGTCGTTCCTGGTGGCGCTGTTGGTCGCGGCGGCCGGGATGTTGATGGTCAGCAACATCAAGTACAACAGCTTCAAGGAGCTGGATTTGAAGGGGCGCGTGCCGTTCGTTGCGATTCTGGCGGTGGTGCTGGTGTTCGCGGTGGTCTTCAGTGATCCGCCACGTATTCTGCTGTTGGTCTTCCTCGCCTATGCGGCTTCCGGACCGGTGCAATACTTATTGCGTCTTCGTCGACGCTAAACGTTGCCTTAATGTAATTTCCCCCATACTCCGCAGTCTATTGGTGCATCTGCCTCCAAATACTGCGGAGTTGTCATGCTGATCAAGATCCCCAAGGTGTCCGACTGCCGTGAATCGGACGTCACGCCTGAATCCCTTTATCTGTCCCGTCGCCAAATGCTGGGTGCAACCGTGGCAGGGCTTGCCATGTCTGGTTTGCCGGGTTGGGCCAGTGCCGCCGACGCTGCGCGTTATGCCGATGTCGAGCCTGGCAAGGCGCCGTCCTGGTTTGCCGAAAAGCTGCCGTCCACCCAATGGGGGGCGGTCACGGTCAAGGATGAGTCAATCACGCCATTCAAAGACGCCACCCATTACAACAATTTCTATGAGTTCGGGACCGACAAGGGCGATCCGGCGGCGAATGCCGGATCCTTGAAAACCGAGCCCTGGAGCGTGGTGGTGGACGGGGAGGTGGGCAAACCGGGCCGCTATGGCCTGGAAGACTTCATGAAGCCCTATCAGTTGGAAGAGCGCATCTATCGCCTGCGCTGTGTCGAAGCCTGGTCCATGGTCATCCCGTGGATTGGTTTTCCCATCTCGGCTTTGCTCAAGCAGGTCGAGCCGACTTCCAAGGCTAAGTACATTCGCTTCGAAACCCTGCAGGATCCCAAGGTCATGCCAGGACAGCGCTCCGGCTTCGCTTTGATCGACTGGCCTTACGTGGAAGGCTTGCGATTGGATGAGGCAATGAACCCGCTGGCAATCCTGGCGGTAGGGATGTACGGGCGAGAGCTGCCCAACCAGAACGGTGCACCGTTGCGGCTGGTGGTGCCGTGGAAGTACGGTTTCAAAAGTGTGAAGTCCATTGTGCGCATCAGCCTGGTGAGCGAGCAGCCGAAGACGACTTGGCAAAGCATCGCGTCTGATGAATACGGTTTTTATGCCAACGTTAATCCGACGGTCGATCACCCGCGCTGGACCCAGGCCCATGAGCGTCGTTTACCGAATGGGCTGTTCAGTCCCAACGTTCGCGATACGTTGATGTTCAACGGCTATCAGGATGAAGTCGCTTCTCTTTATGCAGGGATGGACTTGAGGAAGGACTACTGATGCGTTTCCCGATATGGCGGATTGGCGTCTTCATCGCGGCGGCGATCTGGCCGTTGTTCTGGCTGTACGAGGCCTTGATGAACTCACTGGGCCCTGACCCGGGTAAGGTGCTGGTGGATCGTCTCGGGTTGGGGACGCTGACCTTGCTGCTGATCACCTTGAGCATGACGCCGCTGCAGAAGCTGACGGGGTGGGCGGGGTGGATCGCGGTCAGGCGCCAATTGGGGTTGTGGTGCTTTGCTTATGTTGTGCTGCATTTGAGTGGGTATGCCGCGTTCATCCTGGGGTTCGATTGGTCGCAGATGGGCGTCGAGCTGAGCAAGCGGCCTTACATTATTGTCGGGGCGCTTGGGTTCCTCGGTTTGCTGGCGCTGGCGGTTACATCCAATCGCTACAGTCAGCGGAGACTGGGCGCGCGTTGGAAGAAGCTGCATCGCCTGGTTTATCTGATTCTGGGGCTTGGGCTATTGCACATGCTGTGGATCGTGCGGGCGGATCTGAAGGAATGGTCGATTTATGCCTTTATAGGTGGTGCGCTGTTGATGCTCAGGATTCCTCCAGTTGCGCGCCGGATCCCACGCTTGAGGGGCGGGAAAGCCCCTTCTGCAACAAAAGCGTGAATTAAGGGTTGACGGCAGATTCTGGACGTCTATAATTCGCCCCACTTCCGGCGCAGTCGAAACGGAAAACTCCTTGAATTCAATGAGTTATCCTTGTTTTGAGAGTGTCGGGCTTCAGTTCATCGAAGCCTGGGAAGCAGTTGATAAGGTGGTTTGTTTGGCCTTATTGACGATTCGATCTTCTCGGTCGAAAGCGGAGAAAAAGAGGTGTTGACAGCAGCGAGTAACGCTGTAGAATTCGCCTCCCGCTAACGAGAGATCGGAAGCGCAAGTGGTTGAAGTTGTTGAAAATAACCGCTTGACAGATACACCGGGCGCTGTAGAATGCGCGCCTCGGTTGAGACGAAAGGCTCAACCCACCGCTCTTTAACAACTGAATCAAGCAATTCGTGTGGGTGCTTGTGGAGTCAGACTGCTAGTCAACAGATTATCAGCATCACAAGTTACTCCGCGAGAAATCAAAGATGTAACCAACGATTGCTGAGCCAAGTTTAGGGTTTTCTCAAAACCCAAAGATGTTTGAACTGAAGAGTTTGATCATGGCTCAGATTGAACGCTGGCGGCAGGCCTAACACATGCAAGTCGAGCGGTAGAGAGAAGCTTGCTTCTCTTGAGAGCGGCGGACGGGTGAGTAATGCCTAGGAATCTGCCTGGTAGTGGGGGATAACGCTCGGAAACGGACGCTAATACCGCATACGTCCTACGGGAGAAAGCAGGGGACCTTCGGGCCTTGCGCTATCAGATGAGCCTAGGTCGGATTAGCTAGTTGGTGGGGTAATGGCTCACCAAGGCGACGATCCGTAACTGGTCTGAGAGGATGATCAGTCACACTGGAACTGAGACACGGTCCAGACTCCTACGGGAGGCAGCAGTGGGGAATATTGGACAATGGGCGAAAGCCTGATCCAGCCATGCCGCGTGTGTGAAGAAGGTCTTCGGATTGTAAAGCACTTTAAGTTGGGAGGAAGGGCAGTTGCTTAATACGTAACTGTCTTGACGTTACCGACAGAATAAGCACCGGCTAACTCTGTGCCAGCAGCCGCGGTAATACAGAGGGTGCAAGCGTTAATCGGAATTACTGGGCGTAAAGCGCGCGTAGGTGGTTTGTTAAGTTGGATGTGAAATCCCCGGGCTCAACCTGGGAACTGCATTCAAAACTGACAAGCTAGAGTATGGTAGAGGGTGGTGGAATTTCCTGTGTAGCGGTGAAATGCGTAGATATAGGAAGGAACACCAGTGGCGAAGGCGACCACCTGGACTGATACTGACACTGAGGTGCGAAAGCGTGGGGAGCAAACAGGATTAGATACCCTGGTAGTCCACGCCGTAAACGATGTCAACTAGCCGTTGGGAGCCTTGAGCTCTTAGTGGCGCAGCTAACGCATTAAGTTGACCGCCTGGGGAGTACGGCCGCAAGGTTAAAACTCAAATGAATTGACGGGGGCCCGCACAAGCGGTGGAGCATGTGGTTTAATTCGAAGCAACGCGAAGAACCTTACCAGGCCTTGACATCCAATGAACTTTCTAGAGATAGATTGGTGCCTTCGGGAACATTGAGACAGGTGCTGCATGGCTGTCGTCAGCTCGTGTCGTGAGATGTTGGGTTAAGTCCCGTAACGAGCGCAACCCTTGTCCTTAGTTACCAGCACGTTATGGTGGGCACTCTAAGGAGACTGCCGGTGACAAACCGGAGGAAGGTGGGGATGACGTCAAGTCATCATGGCCCTTACGGCCTGGGCTACACACGTGCTACAATGGTCGGTACAGAGGGTTGCCAAGCCGCGAGGTGGAGCTAATCCCACAAAACCGATCGTAGTCCGGATCGCAGTCTGCAACTCGACTGCGTGAAGTCGGAATCGCTAGTAATCGCGAATCAGAATGTCGCGGTGAATACGTTCCCGGGCCTTGTACACACCGCCCGTCACACCATGGGAGTGGGTTGCACCAGAAGTAGCTAGTCTAACCTTCGGGAGGACGGTTACCACGGTGTGATTCATGACTGGGGTGAAGTCGTAACAAGGTAGCCGTAGGGGAACCTGCGGCTGGATCACCTCCTTAATCGACGACCGCAGCTGCTCCATGAGCTCCCACACGAATTGCTTGATTCATTGAAGAAGACGATTGGGTCTGTAGCTCAGTTGGTTAGAGCGCACCCCTGATAAGGGTGAGGTCGGCAGTTCGAATCTGCCCAGACCCACCAATTTCATGGTGTCCCCTGTAGCGATACGGGGCCATAGCTCAGCTGGGAGAGCGCCTGCCTTGCACGCAGGAGGTCAGCGGTTCGATCCCGCTTGGCTCCACCATTACAGATTGGTACCAACGTTTAAAGCTTAGAAATGAGCATTCCACCGCACGGTGCCTGAATGTTGATTTCTAGTCTTTTGATTAGATCGTTCTTTAAAAATTTGGGTATGTGATAGAAAGATAGACTGGACGTTACTTTCACTGGTAACGGCTCAGGCTAAGGTAAAATTTGTGAGTTGCTCTTAAGTGAGCAAGCGTACGAATTTTCGGCGAATGTCGTCTTCACAGTATAACCAGATTGCTTGGGGTTATATGGTCAAGTGAAGAAGCGCATACGGTGGATGCCTTGGCAGTCAGAGGCGATGAAAGACGTGGTAGCCTGCGAAAAGCTTCGGGGAGTCGGCAAACAGACTTTGATCCGGAGATGTCTGAATGGGGGAACCCAGCCATCATAAGATGGTTATCTTGTACTGAATACATAGGTGCAAGAGGCGAACCAGGGGAACTGAAACATCTAAGTACCCTGAGGAAAAGAAATCAACCGAGATTCCCTTAGTAGTGGCGAGCGAACGGGGACTAGCCCTTAAGCTTCTTTGATTTTAGCGGAACGCTCTGGAAAGTGCGGCCATAGTGGGTGATAGCCCTGTACGCGAAAGGATCTTAGAAGTGAAATCGAGTAGGACGGAGCACGAGAAACTTTGTCTGAATATGGGGGGACCATCCTCCAAGGCTAAATACTACTGACTGACCGATAGTGAACTAGTACCGTGAGGGAAAGGCGAAAAGAACCCCGGAGAGGGGAGTGAAATAGATCCTGAAACCGTATGCGTACAAGCAGTGGGAGCCCACTTTGTTGGGTGACTGCGTACCTTTTGTATAATGGGTCAGCGACTTATTTTCAGTGGCGAGCTTAACCGAATAGGGGAGGCGTAGCGAAAGCGAGTCTTAATAGGGCGTCTAGTCGCTGGGAATAGACCCGAAACCGGGCGATCTATCCATGGGCAGGTTGAAGGTTGGGTAACACTAACTGGAGGACCGAACCGACTACCGTTGAAAAGTTAGCGGATGACCTGTGGATCGGAGTGAAAGGCTAATCAAGCTCGGAGATAGCTGGTTCTCCTCGAAAGCTATTTAGGTAGCGCCTCATGTATCACTGTAGGGGGTAGAGCACTGTTTCGGCTAGGGGGTCATCCCGACTTACCAAACCGATGCAAACTCCGAATACCTACAAGTGCCGAGCATGGGAGACACACGGCGGGTGCTAACGTCCGTCGTGAAAAGGGAAACAACCCAGACCGTCAGCTAAGGTCCCAAAGTTATGGTTAAGTGGGAAACGATGTGGGAAGGCTTAGACAGCTAGGAGGTTGGCTTAGAAGCAGCCACCCTTTAAAGAAAGCGTAATAGCTCACTAGTCGAGTCGGCCTGCGCGGAAGATGTAACGGGGCTCAAACCATACACCGAAGCTACGGGTATCACTTAGGTGATGCGGTAGAGGAGCGTTCTGTAAGCCTGTGAAGGTGAGTTGAGAAGCTTGCTGGAGGTATCAGAAGTGCGAATGCTGACATGAGTAACGACAATGGGTGTGAAAAACACCCACGCCGAAAGACCAAGGTTTCCTGCGCAACGTTAATCGACGCAGGGTTAGTCGGTCCCTAAGGCGAGGCTGAAAAGCGTAGTCGATGGAAAACAGGTTAATATTCCTGTACTTCTGGTTATTGCGATGGAGGGACGGAGAAGGCTAGGCCAGCTTGGCGTTGGTTGTCCAAGTTTAAGGTGGTAGGCTGGAATCTTAGGTAAATCCGGGATTCTAAGGCCGAGAGCTGATGACGAGTTACCCTCTGGGTGACGAAGTGGTTGATGCCATGCTTCCAAGAAAAGCTTCTAAGCTTCAGGTAACCAGGAACCGTACCCCAAACCGACACAGGTGGTTGGGTAGAGAATACCAAGGCGCTTGAGAGAACTCGGGTGAAGGAACTAGGCAAAATGGCACCGTAACTTCGGGAGAAGGTGCGCCGGTGAGGGTGAAGCATTTACTGCGTAAGCCCACGCCGGTCGAAGATACCAGGCCGCTGCGACTGTTTATTAAAAACACAGCACTCTGCAAACACGAAAGTGGACGTATAGGGTGTGACGCCTGCCCGGTGCCGGAAGGTTAATTGATGGGGTTAGCTAACGCGAAGCTCTTGATCGAAGCCCCGGTAAACGGCGGCCGTAACTATAACGGTCCTAAGGTAGCGAAATTCCTTGTCGGGTAAGTTCCGACCTGCACGAATGGCGTAACGATGGCGGCGCTGTCTCCACCCGAGACTCAGTGAAATTGAAATCGCTGTGAAGATGCAGTGTATCCGCGGCTAGACGGAAAGACCCCGTGAACCTTTACTATAGCTTTGCACTGGACTTTGAATTTGCTTGTGTAGGATAGGTGGGAGGCTTTGAAGCGTGGACGCCAGTTCGCGTGGAGCCAACCTTGAAATACCACCCTGGCAACTTTGAGGTTCTAACTCAGGTCCGTTATCCGGATCGAGGACAGTGTATGGTGGGTAGTTTGACTGGGGCGGTCTCCTCCTAAAGAGTAACGGAGGAGTACGAAGGTGCGCTCAGACCGGTCGGAAATCGGTCGTAGAGTATAAAGGCAAAAGCGCGCTTGACTGCGAGACAGACACGTCGAGCAGGTACGAAAGTAGGTCTTAGTGATCCGGTGGTTCTGTATGGAAGGGCCATCGCTCAACGGATAAAAGGTACTCCGGGGATAACAGGCTGATACCGCCCAAGAGTTCATATCGACGGCGGTGTTTGGCACCTCGATGTCGGCTCATCACATCCTGGGGCTGAAGCCGGTCCCAAGGGTATGGCTGTTCGCCATTTAAAGTGGTACGCGAGCTGGGTTTAGAACGTCGTGAGACAGTTCGGTCCCTATCTGCCGTGGACGTTTGAGATTTGAGAGGGGCTGCTCCTAGTACGAGAGGACCGGAGTGGACGAACCTCTGGTGTTCCGGTTGTCACGCCAGTGGCATTGCCGGGTAGCTATGTTCGGGAAAGATAACCGCTGAAAGCATCTAAGCGGGAAACTTGCCTCAAGATGAGATCTCACTGGGACCTTGAGTCCCCTGAAGGGCCGTCGAAGACTACGACGTTGATAGGCAGGGTGTGTAAGCGCTGTGAGGCGTTGAGCTAACCTGTACTAATTGCCCGTGAGGCTTGACCATATAACACCCAAGCAATTTGAGTCGAAAGGCCAGATCGCGGTGTGTGAAGACGAGATGAACCGAAAGTTCAACGCTGCTCACAAAACACCCACCTATCGCATACCCATTCGCTGGAACGTGACCGCAAGGCACGCACTGGCTACCGAATTTCTTGACGACCATAGAGCATTGGAACCACCTGATCCCATCCCGAACTCAGCAGTGAAACGATGCATCGCCGATGGTAGTGTGGGGTTTCCCCATGTGAGAGTAGGTCATCGTCAAGATTAAATTCCGAAACCCCTATCTGCTGACGCAGGTAGGGGTTTTGTTTTGCCCGCAATAAAAGCGTGTCGAAAGCCCGTGATAAATTTGCACAGTTATTTTCGAGCCGGAGCACTAGAATAGCCCCAACTTAGCTGAGCCAGAGCTCTTTATGCCTGATCCGTCAGACACTCATCGGTTGTCAGATCTACCCCTGAACGATCTGTTGGCATGCCATGAGTGCGACCTGTTGATGCGCAAGCCCCAACTTGCCCATGGTGAAAAAGCCGAATGCCCCCGTTGCGGCTATGAGCTCTATGCCCACCGGCATAACGTGGTCGAGCGCAGTCTTGCCTTGGTCATCGCCGCTCTGCTGTTATATGTGCCGGCAAACTTTTTACCCATCATGCAACTCAATCTGCTCGGACAGTCCTCCCAGGACACCGTCTGGAGTGGCGTGGTAGGGCTGTTCGACAGCGGCATGCAAGGCGTATCGGCAGTGGTGTTCCTATGCAGCATGGGCATTCCGCTGCTCAAGCTGCTTTGTCAGCTAGTGGTGTTGCTGACCATTCGCTGGAACATCGGCCGTAGTTACGGGTTATTGCTGTACCGCATTTATCACCATTTACGAGACTGGGGAATGCTCGAGGTCTACCTCATGGGTGTCCTGGTGGCCATCGTCAAGTTGGCAGACATGGCGGCCATCACCGTAGGCCTTGGCCTGGTGTGCTTCATCAGTTTGTTGCTGGTCCAAGTCTGGCTGGAGGTGGTCATGTCGCCGCACCAGATCTGGCAAGCGTTATCAGGAGAGGATGCCCATGCGGGCGATTGATGCAGGCATTCTGATCTGTACCGAATGCCATGAGTTGAATCGGCAGGACGCTGACGCCGATAAACAAACCTGTACCCGTTGCGGCGCGCTGATCCATCCCCGTCGCCCGAACAGCTTGATGCGGACCTGGGCGTTGTTGATCACTGCGGCGATTCTCTACATTCCGGCCAACACGTTGCCGATCATGACCGTCAGCTCGCTGGGCCAGGGCGCTCCGAGTACCATCATGTCCGGGGTTATCGAATTGGTACAACACGGCATGATCCCTATCGCCGCCGTGGTGTTCATCGCCAGTATTGTTGTGCCCACTTTCAAACTGGTGGGCATCGCCTTGTTACTGTTTTCCGTGCAGCGGCACCAGCCCATGTCTGCCCGGCAACGCATCCTCATGTACCGCTTCATTGAGTTCATCGGCCGCTGGTCGATGTTGGATATTTTCGTGATCGCCATTTTGGTGGCCGTGGTGAATTTCGGACGGCTGGCCAGTGTCGAAGCCGGTCTCGGCGCGATTGCATTTGCCAGCGTAGTGATTTTGACAATGATTGCCGCAGTAACCTTCGATCCCCGACTGATTTGGGATAACACGGAGTCGGATGACGACCATGACTGATTTGCCTACCGCTAAAACCCGACCGGCTTCGAACTGGTCAGCCATCTGGGTCCTGCCGCTGATTGCCTTGATCATCGGTGGTTGGCTCGGCTGGCGCGCTTATACCGCAACCGGAATCGAGATCACTGTGCGTTTTGAGAGCGGCGAAGGCATTCAGGTCAACAAGACCGAAGTCGTCTACAAAGGCATGCCGGTCGGCAAAGTGAAGACCCTCACGCTTGATGACGAAGGCAGCTCAAAAGGGGTGCTCGTAACCATCGAGATGAACAAGGAGGTCGAGCAGTACCTCAAGACCGGAACGCGCTTCTGGCTGGTCAAGCCGAGTGTGAGCCTGGCCGGGATTACTGGTCTGGAAACCCTGGTATCGGGCAACTATGTGGCGATCAACCCAGGTGAAGGGGAACCGACCCGTAAATTCAAAGCCCTGGCCGAAGAGCCGCCGCTGTCGGACGCCAAGCCGGGTTTGCACCTGACCCTAAAGGCCGACCGACTGGGCTCGCTCAACCGCGGTAGCCCGGTGTTCTATAAACAGATTCAGGTCGGCCAAGTGAAGAGTTACTTGCTGTCCGAAGACCAGAGCAAGGTCGAGGTCAAAGTCTTCATCGAGCCGACCTATGCCAGCCTGGTACGCAAGCACACGCGTTTCTGGAACGCCAGCGGCATCAGCATCGATGCCAACCTGTCGGGCGTCAAAGTGCGCAGCGAGTCCTTGTCCAGCATCGTGGCCGGTGGCATTGCGTTCGCCACGCCGGAGAGCCGCAAAGACAGTCCTCCAACGGATCCGAGCCTGCCGTTTCGTCTCTATGAAGACTTTGACGCGGCTGCCGCGGGTATCCGGGTGAAAGTCAAACTCAGTGACTTCGAAGGGTTACAGGCTGGTCGTACGCCGGTGATGTACAAAGGCATCCAGGTCGGCAGCCTGAAGAACCTCAAGGTCGACCCGGACCTGTCCAGTGCCACGGCTGAACTGACCCTGGATCCGTTGGCTGAAGATTACCTGGTGACCGGCACGCAGTTCTGGGTCGTCAAGCCGTCGATCTCCCTGGCGGGGATTACCGGCCTGGAAGCGCTGGTCAAGGGTAATTACATTGCCATACGTCCAGGCGATAAGGGCGGTGCGCCACAGCGGGAATTCGAAGCCAGGGCGAAGGCACCACCGCTGGACTTGCGTTCGCCGGGGCTTCACTTGGTCTTGCTGACCGAAAAACTCGGATCGCTGGAGGTCGGCAGTCCGATTCTCTACAAGCAGGTCAAGGTCGGCTCGGTGCAGAGCTATCAGTTCTCCCGCAAGAAAAAGCAGTTGATCATTGGTGTGCACATCGAGAAGGAATACGAAGGGTTGGTCAACGGCTCGACACGCTTCTGGAACGCCAGTGGGATTACCCTCACTGGCGGTTTGACAGGCGGGATCCAGGTCAAGAGTGAGTCGTTGCAAAGTCTTATGGCCGGAGGCATTTCCTTTGAGACACCGGAACCCAATGTGCCGTTGAAAAGGCGTGTCCCGCGGTTCCGTTTGTTTGAAGACCGCGAAGCCGCGCAACAGAAGGGCGCCGTGGTGACGATCAAAGTCGATCGCGCCGACGGTCTGCGCAGCGGTACGCCGATCCGCTTCAAAGGGCTGGATGTGGGCAAGATCGAGGATGTGGACCTCAGCGGCGATCTGCAATCGGTACTGCTCACGGCGCGGATCACCGAAGTGCCGGAGCGCATTGCCCGGGTCGGTTCACAGTTTTGGGTGGTCAAGCCCGAGCTGGGGTTGATCAAGACCTCCAACCTGGAGACGCTGGTGACCGGCCAATACATCGAAGTGCAACCTTCGGCGAAAAACCTCGGGCCGCAGAAAAGCTTCGTGGCCCTGGCCAATCCTCCGGAAAGCGCCGTGCCCGAAGCAGGTTTGAGCCTGGTGTTGAGTGCGGCGCGCCGTGGGTCGTTAAAGACTGGCGTGCCGGTGACCTACCGCGAGATCACCGTAGGCAAGGTCACCGGTTATGAGCTGGGCCAGACGGCGGACCGGGTGCTGATCCATATCTTGATCGAGCCTAAATACGCGCCATTGGTGCGCAGCGGCACGCGCTTTTGGAATACCAGCGGGTTTGGTCTGGACTTCGGTTTGTTCAAAGGAGCGACGGTGCGGACCGAGTCTTTGGAAACGCTGATCCAGGGGGGCATTGCTTTCGCGACGCCGGATGGGGAAAAAATGGGCAGCCCGGCGCGACCGGAGCAGACCTTCCCGCTGTTCGATAAATTCGAAGATGAATGGCTGACCTGGGCGCCGAAGATCAGTCTCGGCAAGTAACAACACCGGCGTTGTCTGTGCTGACGCCCATTGCGAGCAAGCTCGCTCCCACAGGGATGCAGGATCGTTCATCCAGAAGCATTCCAATGTGGGAGCGAGCTTGCTCGCGATGAGGGCTTCCGTCGCACTGAAGACTCAAAACTGGCGCAATAAAAAAGGCCGCGGTCCATTTGGATCGCGGCCTTTTTCATGCCCGGCTATTCACTTCACACCGGATCCAGCTCCGGCTCATCGGCTTGTACATTCACCGTGGCTTTCACCGCATCGTGACGACGGATGTATTTCCAGTCCGCTTCGTCGATGTAGATACCGTTCGGCCCGCTGCCGCCTTCCAGGTCGATGGCGACACTCGCGCAGACCTGCGGCTTCACACTGGCCAGGATCGGCACGAAGCCCAATTGCAGGCTGGTTTCCAGCAGCGCTGCCTGGTTTTTCTCGTCGATGTCGGCTGCTTCGTCCAGGTAGTAAGGCAGGCGCACGCGGCCGGCCTGTTCGCGGTCCATCAGGTGCAGCAACAAGTACATGTTGGTCAGCGCCTTGATGGTCATGGTGGTGCCGTTGGACGCCGCGCCGTCGATGTCGGTGTGGATCACTGGCTGGCCATTGACCTTGGTGATCTCGAACGCCAGTTCGAACAGGTCCTTGAGGCCGAGCTGGTTGTGGTTCGCCGCCACCAGCCGCGCCAGGTATTCCTTGGCTTCTTCGTTCTTGTTGTCCTGCTCGGCGCTCTGGCTGAGATCGAACACCGACAGCGTCTCGCCTTCTTCGTACTGCCCGGCGCTGTGGATGATCTGGTCGATGTGCTTGAGCGCTTCCTTGTTCGGCGCCAGGACGATGCGGAAGCTCTGCAGGTTGGACACCTGGCGCTTGTTGATCTCACGGTTGAACAGCGCCAGTTGATGCTCGAGGCTGTCATAGTCGCTGCGGATGTTGCGCAAGGTCCGGGCGATGTCGGTCACGGCTGCACGGCGCGCCTTGCCCAGGGTCAGGGCTTCGTCGGTGCGGTGGGCATAGGCGTTGATCAGCAGTTGCAGGCGGCGTTCCATGTCGTCTTCGCTGTCGAATTTGGCCACGCCCTTGAGGCGCACCTGGGCATACAGCGCTTCGATCTGGCCGTCGACCCGCAACAGGCCTTGCCAGCTGTCCTGATAGTCGTTGAGCAGTGGCAGCAGGTTGTCCATGGAATCGTCGACCGGATCCATGAACGGCGTGCCGAACGGCAGGTCCGCCGGCAGCAATTGGCGACGGCGCAAGGCATCGTCGAGGGTGCGTTGCTTGGCTTCCATGTCGGCGATCTGCCGGCCCACCAGTTGCAGCTTGGCGGACAACTGCTGGACGCGCTCGGTGAAGGCGTCGCTGGAGCGTTTGAGTTCGTCCTGGGCGGCTTCCATTTGCGCCAGCTGTTCGAGCTTCTCGCCTTCTTCGGCACTCAACGTCTGGGTACGACGGAAGTCTTCCAAGGCTTTTTGCGCATCCAGTACCTGCTGGTACAGCGCTTCAGTCTGGGTCTTGCTCGCCGCACGGTCGGCCGCCACGGCTTGCTGGGTCTTGAGCTGCTTGAGTTCTTTTTCCAGGCGCTCTTTCTGGTCCCGCAGCGCGGCTCGGTCGGCCAGGGCTTGCAGGGCTGGCGGCTCGATGTGGGACAGGTCGATGGACAGGCCCGGCACTTCGAAACGCTCACCCTTGAAGCCGTCGAGGATCAGCTCCATGGATTTGACCCACTCACCGTTCTCGTCCAGCGCGATGCCATGCTCGCCCAGCGGCAGGCTGAACAAGGCGCTGTTGAACAGGCGCATCAGGCGCTCGACGTCCTGCTGCGAGAATTCTTCGCGCAGGCGGGCGTAGCTGTTGTTGTCGGCGTGATCGAGTTGCTGCTTGACCGACTTCAGGCGTTTTTCCAGATCCCGCAGGCGCTCTTCCAGGTCTTCGGCGCTGAATTGCCGGGACTGGGCCAGGGCGCCGGCCAGTTCGTCGTGGGCGTCCTTGGCGGCGAGCAGTTGTTGCTCCAGGACCTTGACGTCATCCACCAGGGCGAAGCGGTTCTTGAGCACCGACAGTTCGCCGATCCAGCGCTGGATGCCGCTGATTTCCCGTTCCAGGCGCATCAGTTCCTGAGTGCCGCCGCGCTGGTCGTTCTGCAACGAATCCTGTTCGTTGCGGTAATGTTCGGCCTGGATGGTCAGCTCTTCCTTGCGCGCACTGGCGTAGTCCGACCAGGTGCCGAGCAACGAGTCGAGCAGTGGCGAGAGGCGATGCAGTTTGCCGCGCAGAATATCGCGCTGCTTCACGCCATTGGCCAAGGCTTCCACCAACGGGCCGGCCGCCACCAGGGCGTTGTAGTCCTGCTCCATGCGTCGTACGTCGCGGAAGGCTTCTTCGCACGCGGCGATGTAGTCCACGCTACCGGAGCGCAGGCTGTGTTCGAACGCGTCGAGGAACAGTTGCTTGAGCTTGGCCGCCGTGATTTCGCGCATATGCAGCAGGTTGATGAACAGCGCGCGGAAGGTCTTGAGGCTTTGCTCGCTGGTGGAGCGCAGCGGGATCAGCGTCAAGTCCAGCGGGATCGAGGTGTGCCCACCCACCAGCAGGCGCCGCAGTTCATCCGGTTTGAGCTCGTAGGCCTTGAGGCCTTCGCGTTCCAGGTTGGTGAACAGCTCTTTCTGACGTAGACAAGTGTCATTTTTCTGATAATGAGCCAAGTCCAGTTTGCCGGCGTAGGCAAAGAACTGGTGCCCAAAACCGCCGCCGGGGCCGCGACCGACCACGCCAATCACGTGCGGGCCGTGGGGCAGGGCGACTTCCACCAGGATGTAGCTGGTGTCCGAGGCAAAGTAGAAACGCCGGGATTGCTCCAGGCTGTACTTGCCGAAGCTCATGTCCGACATGCGCGCCAGGATCGGGAACTGCAAGGCGTTGATCGAGGCGGATTTACCGAGGTTGTTCGCGCCGTACACCGACAGCGGTTCTTCCAGCGGGAACAGGCCGAGGCTGTAGCCGGCGGTGTTCAAAAGGGCAAAGCGGCGGATGCCGTAGCGTTCCTTGCTCATGCGTCGGTCTCCTGTTCTTCGGCAATGGCGCGGGCCAGTGCGTCTTCTTCGCTTTCGCCTTCAAACTCGCTGAGGTCCAGCGGATCATCGGTCTGCAGCAGTTTCTCGTCGCTGTCGTCGTCGATCAGTACCGGCACCGGCAACGGCAGCACGCTGTGCAGGCTGGCGGCCAGGTCGCGGTCCTGCTGGACCGACAGGCAGACGTCGAGGAAGCGGTGCATCGGCGGCAGGAAGCGGTAGACGCCGTTTTCTTCGCCGGCAAAGCCCAATTGGGTCATGCGGCGCATGATTTTTTCTTCCAGCTCTTCCTGGGTCTGCACTTCGGCCTGGATGAACAGGTCGCGGTATTTTTCCAGCAACGAAGGCAATTCATCGCGGCCCAGGCTGCCACCGTCGAGCACGGCGATCGGATCGCGGCCCTGATCGGCCAAATGCTCGACGAGGATGAAGGTGAACAACGCCAGGCGCTGGGCGGTCTTGTTCACCGCAGCGGCGGCCAGGTCCGGCACGAAATAGTAGAAGCCACGGGTGTCGCAGACCAGTTCGAAGCCCAGGGCCTTGAACAGCGTGCGGTACTGGTCCTGGAAGTTCGACAGTTGCGCGTACAGCTCCGGGTCGCGGCGGCTGACGTGGTAACCCTTGAACAGCTCGCGAAAGATTGGCGCCAGCTGGGACAGTTCGGATAGATCAAGATGCATGGGGGATGCTCGCAGAATCCTCGGCGGCGGTGTCGCGGGCCGAGAGCAGGGCGAAGGAGCGCAGGCTGACCTGATGCTCGTGAGTGTGGTAATCGCGGCGTTCCAGACGCTCGCGCTTGAAGCGTTTTTCCCGCGACAGGCGCGAGAACCAGTACAGCAATTCGTCGGTGGCGCCGTCCGGCTCCTGCTCCAACAGCCAGGTCATCAGGTCCGGCATCGGCAGCGCGTCTTCGCAGCGCTCGACCATCTCGCGCACGGTGCGTGGAGCACGCGGTGCCTCGCCACCCTTGTGGGTCTTGTGGGACTTGGGGAAACGCGCCGGTTTCGGTTCGAAGCGAGCCAGGGCATAGACATAGGCTTCGACTTGGCTGGCACTGCCCAGGAAGGTGCTTTGCGGGCGGGTGAACAGCGGCATGGCAGCTTGCGGCACGGCATCGATGCCTTTGCGGCGAATGGCGGCCAGGGCCAGGGCGGCGCCACGGGTCACGGCGTTGTGGCGGCGAGCCTCCTCGCGCAGCGGCAGGAGCAGTTCCCGGGCGTGGCGCAGGGTCAACTGGGCGCTGGTCTGCATCTCAAGGATGCGCGCGTGGGTGCGCAGCAGCATGTCGTCGTCCACCAGGTGGCCGAGGCGCTGCTGTTCGGTGAGCATGCGCAACAGCACGTTCTCGACCTTGCGCACGCCTTGCTCGAAGGCGCCGTCGGCGTTCACCAGTTGGATCATCGGTTCGACGTATTCGTCCCAGGTCGCCAACACTTCGGCATAGCGCTGGCGCAGCGGGATCTGCCGATCGCTGGTCTTGGCCCGTTCGGCCACGGCCACCAGGGCCTGTTCGTCATTGGCGAGTTTCTTGAGGACGTCGCGCACACGCATGTCCAGCAGGCGCAGCTGGCGGGCCAGGTCGTTGCCGTCGCGAATGTCGAAGGCGTCCTGGATATAGCCGGCCAAACGCTCGAGGTGGCGCAGGTAGGCTTCGATCTCCAGGCACAGGCCCAGGCGGTGTTCGCGGCGCAGGTAGGCGAGGAAATCGTGGATCTGGGCGTTGAGCTCGAAGCGGTTCGGGCTTTTCGCCACCGGCACGAGAATGTCCAGGCGGATCCACACGTCCAGCAGGTGGGTGATGTCCTGGGGCGTGCTGTCCAGTTGTTGGGCGGCCAGCTGTGAACGCAATTCGTTGAGGCTCAGGGTGCCCTGGTCGAAGTGCTCGCACAAAGGTTCCAGCAATGCCCAGTGTTCAGCGAGGGCGCGCAAGACGCGCTTGGGTTCGATCATCGCAATGGCCGTCGGGTTGGCAATTAAAAGCGGCAATTGTACTGCATCGGGCCGGTTGCGATTCACCCCTTGGACGGACTGTCGCTTTGTATTGATCAACTATTGGTTCAACAGGGAAGCGATCCGCGCCGAAGGGCGGTAGAATCCCTCCCACTTTCAGTTATCCACAAGTGGCCGACCCTTGCTTATCGAGTCCCGTCGCCGCGCCTATCTGACCGCCATGCAGGTGGTCAGCTGGCTGCCGCGTACCGAATTGCCGTTCGCCGCCCCGTCGCGGCCCGAGCTGTTGGAGGCGCCCGAGCCCGAGTACATCGCGCCGGCCGTGACGGCGCCTGTGGCCAAGACAGTCGCCGAGCCGCCAGCGCCAGCCCCCGAGCGACCAAAAGTCGAAGTGCCGCGCCCGAGCCTGGCCTCGACCCGCACCAATGCCAAGCCGGTGGAAGAGGTGGTCGAAGCGCCGCCCAAGGCGCCCTACGTCGCCCCGCCGCGTTTCGCCCTGCAACTGCTGCGGGCCGGGCGTTGCCTGCTGTTGGTGGAGTTGCCCACGGGCGAGCCGTTCCAAAGCCGCGATCCGGCCTACTTGCTGCTCAAGGACATGCTGCGCGCCGCCGGTCTGCCGGACAGCCCGCAGATCATCGGCGAACCGGTGCGCTGGCCGCTGTTGTCGCGCGGGACCATGGACCAGGGGCCTGAAGCGGCACGGGATTTCGTCCAGGGTTTTGTTTCGGCGCGGCTCGAAGACGAACCCTGTGTGTGCCTGTGGCTGATCGGCCTGCCGGCGGTGAAGTTTGCTGGCGAGGCGGACGTTGATGCGTTCAATCGCGAACTGCAGGTCGAAGGCCTGGGCTCGGCCTGGGCGTTGCCCGGGCTGGAACTGTTAATGGAAACGCCACAGCACAAGGCTGATGCCTGGCAAGCCATGCGCCGGCTGATGGCGCGCTGGAAAGAATCGAATGAGTGACGCTGTATCGTTCCGCCCGATGACCGAGGCGGACCTCGACGCTGTGCTGAAAATCGAATACGCGGCCTACAGCCACCCCTGGACCCGAGGAATCTTTCTCGACGGCCTGGGCAAATACCAGATCTGGTTGATGTTCGAAGGCCAGCAGCAAGTGGGCCACGGCGTGGTGCAGATCATCCTGGACGAGGCGCACCTGCTCAACATCACGGTGAAGCCGGAAAACCAGGGCCGCGGCCTGGGCTTGCGCCTGCTGGAACACCTCATGTCCATCGCCTACAAGGCCGAAGCCCGGGAGTGCTTCCTGGAAGTGCGCGACAGCAACCGCACCGCGTTCCGGCTGTATGAGCGCTATGGCTTCAATGAAATTGGCCGGCGCCGGGACTACTACCCTGCGGTGGGTGGGCGTGAAGACGCGGTAGTCATGGCGTGTACCTTGGTGGATTGAACGGGACTACCGCTCTCGCGAGCAAGCTTGAGGCAAGCGCATAATCATGTGGGAGCGGGCTTGCTCGCGAAGGCGGCGGTACGTTCAACATTGATGCAAGCTGATCCACCGCTTTCGCGAGCAAGCCCGCTCCCACAGATGTATTCGACGGTTCTGGTCAAGGCTTTCCATCCAGCGGATCGATATCCGCCATTTCCGCCTCGTCCAACCCGTCGCCTCCGCCAATATCGTTTTCATCCACCACGCTCAGGTCCCAGTCCGCCCGCTCGTCGGCTCCGGCTTCGTGGGCGTCCCGGGCGCCATCTTCGCGAATGAGTGTTTCCGGGCTCATGTCGTCGTCGGTCGGTTGGTGATCGTCGGTCGAAGCCCCCGTCAGGCCGGCTTCACGAACGCGCTCACGGGGCATCAGTTGCTCGCGCTCATTGTCCGGCAGTTCATCGCCGATTTTCGCGCTGGGTTCTTCTTCGTCGAATTCCAGTTCATGCATCGAGCCCATACGGTCTTCGTTGTCGTCGATGGGTTCCGGTTGCACCGCATCGAAAGGACGTCGTGAATCATTCATGGCAATTCCTCATACTGTGGGCCTTACTGGGTGGACCCGCAGCCGTGCCGAGAATTCCAACGGCATCATGAAGTGACCTCGACGGGCGGTCGACTGTCAAAGTTGCGCACTATTCTCGAGGGCTAGACAGCATGAACGAATTACAAGATCTGATTGATAACAACGCGCGCTGGGCCGATGCGATCAAGCAGGAGGATCCTGACTTCTTCGCCAAGCTGGCTCGTCAGCAAACCCCGGAGTACCTGTGGATTGGCTGTTCCGATGCGCGAGTGCCGGCCAACGAGATCGTCGGCATGCTGCCGGGTGATCTGTTCGTACACCGCAACGTGGCCAACGTGGTGCTGCACACTGACCTCAACTGCCTGTCGGTGATCCAGTACGCCGTTGACGTGCTCAAAGTCAAACACATCCTGGTCACCGGCCACTACGGCTGTGGTGGCGTGCGTGCCTCGATGCAGGACCGGCAACTGGGCCTGATCGACGGCTGGCTGCGCTCGATTCGCGACCTGTACTACGAGCACCGCGAGGCGTTGGCCCAATTTCCGACCGAAGAAGAGCGCGTCGACCGCCTGTGCGAACTCAACGTGATCCAGCAGGTAGCCAACGTCGGCCATACCAGCATCGTGCAGAACGCCTGGCACCGTGGGCAGAAACTGTCGATTCATGGCTGCATCTACGGCATCAAGGACGGACGCTGGAAGAGCCTGGACACCACTATCAGCGGTTTTGAGCAATTGCCGCCGCAGTATCGGTTGCGTCCGGTCGACGCGCCCTGACGCTGGCTCGTCAGTCGCGGTGACACTGACGACGCCAGTGCCGTAGAAATGTCATTCCCTGCGCATTGGGCGGTTCGTCATAGCCGGTAATCCAGCCATGGCAGTTGTACGAACCGCACCGGCAGGCGAATTGTCGGTACAGTTTCTGTTCGGTACTGGCGTAGTCCATCGTCAGGCAGTCGCCTTCATCGATACGGGCCAGTGACCACAGCCACAGTTCGCTCATATCGAGGAACACATTCGGGTTGCAGGAGTGCAGCAGCAATCCGGCGAAGCGTGGGTCGTACATGTGCACGTCCGGCAGGATCTGCAACGTGTGCAGGCGCCGTCGGCTCACCAGCAATCCCGACACCCTGCACATCCTTGTCATGGGCGCGAAAGACTTGCGGGCGATGATGCCGTGGCCGCGCCCGTCGGTCGTCTGGTGCACTTCGAAATCGCGCACAGAGGGGTAGCCCAGGCGGGTGCTGAGTTGTTTTTCCGGGTAGATGCAGTCCCGGCGTTGGGAACAGGTGTCATCGCGGATGAACAGGCTCATGACAGTCCTTGTCGGTGATAGACACTCGACTTGCTGGCGCTGGCGATCCTGCCGGCGGTCGTTGAAAAGCTTTTGATAGCTTCACCCAAGTCGAGGGTCGTATCTACTGTCGAGTCTGACAGGAGCCAAAGGCGCTTTCCCGTGTCAGCACAAGCTTACGCGGGAAGACGCCTCAAGGTTTACACCGCCTCGGCAGGCAGCGGCATGGGCACTTTAAGTTGCGGAAGTTGCGACTTGATCGCCGGCGTTTCGCATTTTTTCGTTGCATCTGCCTCGCTCAGTTTGCGCACCGAGGTATAGAACAACTCGCAGGTCTTTTCCTTCTGCGTGACCTGCCAGGTCTGCGTGCACTGGTTCAACAGGGTGCTCGGGTTGGTGCCCGGCTTGCTGCCCATGCCGGCTTGCCAGCAGGCGGCGCTCAGGTCCTGGCCCATGACTTTCAAGCCGGCGGCATCCGCCTTGGCTTCGTCACCGTCGTAGTTTTCCTTGTCAGCGGCATACCAGATATAGCTCGGGTGGTTGGAGCCCAGGACTGGGACCTTGACCCCCGCGGTCGGCGTGATGGTCGCCAGGCCGAGCACGCCCACCGTCTGGCCGTACTGGGTCTTGATCCAGTTCCGAACGGGCGCTCCGAAGGCCACCATCGGCAATGCGGCGCCGCTGGCGGTTTGGGTGACCTGGGTGACCATGGTGGTCTGGTAATCGTTGAAGTAGCTGTAGAGCCCCTCCAATGTGCTGCCAGCATTGGACGGCGCGGCGATGGGCGCGATGTCGATGATGGTCTGGTAGGCCGGTGTCTGGTCAGCGGCAATGCCGTTGACGGTCAGCAGCGTGGCCCAGCGATCAGTGGTCGCCGACTCCAGGTAATCCTGGGCCTGGGTCAGGGAGTAGTCCGGCGGGAAGTGCAGCAACTCGACACTCTTGCGGTTTTCCAGGGCCATGCCCAGCGGCAGGAACAGGTACCAGTTGTAGGACCATTTCTTGTCGCTGTTGAGTTTCGAGGCTCCGTTGTACGCCAGGTCCCCGGCGTTGAGCAGTGCGGTCAGCGGTTGGCCATAGCTCTTTGGCACGCCGCTGATGTGGGCATAGACGATACCTTTGTTGTTTTTGACGCGGACCTTAGCCGCGCTGTAGCCGTCGCGCTGCACACTTTGGGTCAGGTAATGTTCGACGGTCTGTTCCAGGGTCCAGTCGCGAAAGCAAATGACGTTGCAGTTGTTGGGATAGGCGAAGAGACGGGTGACGCGTTCGGTGTTGCCCAGCTGTACGTCGATATCGGCGGCTTGGGCGGTGGCACTGAAGGCCAGGGCGGCTAGAGAAAGTACGGCAAGTTTGGACATGCTCAGATCCTTTTCAGCGTGTGGGCCCCTCGAAACAGGGTGTTGCCATACTGAAACAGTCCGAGCCGAAGAAGAAGTGGGCCGATGGAAATATCGGCCCTTTTTGTGGCTTTATGGCATCACTGGCGGCAAGTAACTCAATGTCGTTCCCAGCGCCCATAGCAACGCCAGCACCAGTGGTGTATGCACCAGCAACTGCACGAAGGAAAAACCGATCAAGTCCCTCGCCTTCAACCCCAACACCCCCAACAACGGCAGCATGTAGAACGGGTTGATGAGATTGGGCAGCGCTTCGGCGGCGTTGTAGATCTGCACGGCCCAGCCCAGGTGATAGTTCAGGTCATTGGCTACCTGCATGACGTAGGGCGCCTCGATGATCCACTTGCCGCCGCCGGAAGGAATGAAAAAGCCCAGCACCGCCGAATAGACACCCATCAGCAAGGCGTAGGTGTCATGGGAGGCGATCTGGACGAAAAAGGTCGAGATATGGTGGGCCAGGGTCTGGGCATCGCTGCCCTTGACCGTGGTCAACAGCGCGGCGATCGAGCCGTACAACGGAAACTGGATCAGCACCCCCGTGGTGGTCGGCACCGCGCGGGCCACGGCGTCGAGGAAGCTGCGCGGCCGCCAGTGCAGCAAGGCGCCCAGCATGATGAACAGGAAGTTGTAAGTGTTGAGGCCGGAAATGGCACTGATCGCAGGCTTGGTCGAAAACTCATGGAACAGCCAGCCGGCGGCCAGCAGTACCAGGGCAATGGTCAGCAGTGGACTGTGCTCCAGCCATTCTCCCGGCCGGGTACGGGGCTGCAACGCTGGCATGCTGAAACTCGGGTCGATCCCGCAAGCGGCGGCGTCACGGGCGCTGTTGGGGCCGGGAGCGGTGGCGTAGGCGACAATCAACGAGATCACGATCAACGCCAGCAGCATCACGCCCGACTGCCAGAGGAAAATCGTCTGGGTGAACGGAATGACGCCGGTAATCGACAGGATCGAAGGCGGCAGGCTGGCCGGATTGGCCTGCAGTTGCGCCGCCGACGAAGACAACCCCAGCGCCCACACCGCGCCCAGGCCCAAGTAGGCAGCGGCACCGGCGGCGCGGTAATCCATCTTCAGATCGGTGCGGCGGGCGAGGGCGCGCACCAGCAAGCCGCCAAACACCAACGACAGGCCCCAGTTGAGCAACGACGCGACCATGGAAATCAGTGCCACCCACGCCACCGCGGAGCGGCCGTTGGTCGGAAAACGCGCCAGGCGATCGATCAACTTGACGGCGGGCGGCGAGCTGGCGACCACGTAACCGCCAATCACCACGAAGGCCATTTGCATGGTGAACGGGATCAGGCTCCAGAAGCCATCGCCAAATGCCATGGCCGCCGCCGTGGGCGTGGCGCCGATGAATTGCGTTGCCAGCGCGACCACCAGCACGGCCAGCGCGGCAAAGACCCAGGAGTCGGGAAACCAGCGCTCGGCAAAACTGGAGCAGCGCAAGGCGAAGCGGGCGGAACGGCTGTCTTCGATGTCGGTGGTCACGGACAATTACCTCGTTTTTATGGTTATGGGTTATTGATGGCGGCAAGGCTTCAAAGGTCAGGGCAACAGTAGAACAATCCAGTGACCATGGGAGGTTTATCGGGTTCGAGGTCACCGGGGAATATTTTCAACGGGCTCGTGGCGCTCTTTAGAAAAAAAATGCCGGGCCGATGGCAAGGAAACAGCCTATTTATTCATCCGCTGTTCTTGGAGCTGCCCATGTTCTACAACCGCCTGAAGCAGGAGCTACTGGCTCTTCGCCAAGAACTGTCCAGCCTTGTGCAAGTCAAGGAAAGCCTGGACCGTGAAATGCTTGGTCTCACCCTGGATGCCGATGGACGGATTCAATCGGTCAATCAGAATTTTCTCGACGAGATGCGCTACAAGAGCCAGGACCTGATCGGCCGGCCTGTGGATGAGTTGGGTCCCGCGTATTTGAAATCCAATGAATTCCAGGTTCGCTTCAAGGCGGCGCTGACCCGCGGCGAACACTTCTCCGGTGCCGTGCGCCTGCTGCGGGGCAATGGCCAGGAAGCCTGGCTGCGTTCGATCCTTCAGCCTGTACGGAATGCCGACGGGCGAATCCGCTTTTTTTCGATGTATGCCAGTGACCTGACCCGCACCATCGAGGCTTCCCGTGAGCATGAAAACCTGATCGGTGCCTTGGTGCGTTCAACGGCGGTGATCGAGTTCGATCTGGGCGGTCACGTACTGACGGCCAACGATCGCTTCCTCGGTGCCATGGGCTATAACCTGGCGCAGATCAAGGGCAAGCATCACCGCATGTTTTGTGAACCCGAGGAGTACAACAGCGCGGAATACCAACAATTCTGGAAGCGGCTGAACAGTGGCGAGTTCGTGGCCGGGCGCTTCAAGCGCATCGACAGCAACGGCCGCGAGGTCTGGCTGGAGGCCTCCTACAATCCGGTGCTCGATGCCAACGAACGCCTGTACAAAGTCGTCAAGTTCGCCACCAACATCACGGACCAGGTCAACCAGGAAAAAGCCGTCGCCGAGGCGGCCAACATTGCCTACAGCACCTCGTTGCAGACCGACAACAGCGCCCAGCGCGGCACAACTGTGGTGACCCAGGCCGTGGACGTGATGCGCGACCTGGCCCGGCACATGCAAACCGCTGGCGAAGGCATCGAGGCGTTGAACGAGCAATCCCAAGTGATCGGTACCATCGTCAAGACCATCAGCGGCATCGCCGAACAGACCAACCTGCTGGCGCTCAACGCCGCCATCGAAGCGGCCCGGGCCGGCGAGCAAGGACGGGGTTTTGCGGTGGTGGCCGATGAGGTGCGCCAACTGGCATCGCGTACCAGCCAGGCGACCGAGGAAATCGTCGGCGTGGTCCGCCAGAACCAGGACATGGCCCGCAACGCCGTGGCGTTGATGACCGACGGCCAGCACCAGGCCGAACATGGCCTGGCCCTGGCCGCCGAGGCGGGGACGGTGATCGTCGAGATCCAGGACGGGGCGAAGAAGGTGGTCGATGCCGTGAGCCAGTTTGCCAATCAGTTGTCCACGTAGAGAAAGTATTATTGTTTTTTACATATTAATTATTGTTTTGCGATAATTTAATGGCTATGTTTTGGGCTCCCTTATTCTATTGGAGCCTCACATGCACTCGAATCGTCTTGCCCTGTACAGCCAGCGGATGGCCGCCGTCACCCTTGTTTTCATGGTCGCGATGATGGTCGTCAACGCCGTGGCCTGGCTGTATCCTGAAGCGGCCTCCCGATACGGCCTGGGGTTTGCCCTGACCGAGCGGCAGCTGTCGAGCTTGCCTGAAGAGGCGATGCACTTGACGGGGTGGCAGTGCCTGGGCGGGATACTGCTGACGAGCATTCCCTTGCTGGCCCTGGCGGTCGGGCTCACCAACTTGCGCAGGCTCTTCAAGCACTACGCCCAAGGGCAATACTTTTCCACTGCAGCAGCGGTTTACCTGGGAAATGCGGGGCGCGCGGTGGCGTTGTGGGTGCTGCTGGACTTCATCTGTGAGCCGTTTCTCAGCCTGCTGGTGACGATCAATGCGCCGGTCGGCCAGCGATTGCTGACCTTCAGTATTACCGCGCCGTCTTTCGTCGCTTTATTTCTTGCCGCCTGTATTGCGATCATTGCCCGGATATTGTCCCAGGCCAGTGAAATCGATTCAGAAAACAGAACATTCGTTTGAGATTCCCATGCCCATCGTTATTCAACTCGATGTGATGCTGGCCCTGCGCAAGGTCAAATCCAAGGACCTTGCTGCTGCAATCGGCATTACTGAAGCCAACCTTTCCTTGTTGAAACAAGGAAAGGTCAAGGGCATACGCCTGGCGACCCTTGAAGCCATCTGCAGCTATCTGCACTGTCAGCCCGCGGATTTGCTGGTCTATCAACCGCAGGGCGAGGGCGATCAGTCGCCCAGCGCTTGACCCTCGCGCCTTGGATCCGCACCGCCGGCCAACGAGGTTTTCCCTTGCGCGTCACGCACCCGGACAATCGCCTGGGTGCCGCTGGTCATATCGATCTCGCTCACCTCGTGGCCTTTGTCTTTCAGCGCCTGGATCAGCACCGGGCTGAACTGGCCGCGCTCCAGTTCGGTGGGGCCGTTGCGGCTGCCGAAGTTGGGAAGGTTGATGGCGGTTTGCGGGTCCAGATCCCAATCCAGCAGGCCAATCACTGACTTGGCGACGTATTCGATGATCTGAGAGCCGCCGGGGGAGCCAACAGCAGCCACCAGTTCACCCCGGCGATCGAAGATCAGCGTCGGTGCCATGGACGAGCGTGGGCGTTTGCCGGGTTCGACGCGGTTGGCGACTTTTTGCCCATTCTCTTCGGGGATGAACGAGAAGTCGGTCATCTGGTTGTTGAGCATGAAGCCCTGGACCATCAAGTGTGAGCCGAACGCCGACTCCACCGTCGTGGTCATGGACACGGCGCCCCCCTGATCGTCCACGGCCACCACTTGCGAGGTGGAAATACGCAGGGGTGAGCGGTCCGGGGCGTAGGCCACCTGGATGCCCGGTGGTGTGCCGGGCTTGGCGACGCCCATGCTACGAGGGCCAATCAGGCTGGCGCGGCTGGCCAGGTACCCGGCATCGACCAAACCTTTGAGCGGCACGGCGACAAAATTGGGGTCGGCAATGTATTGGGCGCGGTCAGCATAGGCCAGGCGCTCGGCTTCGGCGATCAGGTGCACCGCTTCGGGGGTGGGTTCAATGCCGGCGGGCTTGGCGGTCCTGACCGGTTTCAAAGGCGCGAGGGCCGCGTGGCTATCGCGCTGTTCCAGGGCCTGCAACGTCCCGAGGATCTGCGCCACGGCAACTCCACCCGAAGACGGTGGTGGCATGCCGCACACTTGCCAGCGCTTGTAGTCGGTGCACAACGCTGGTCGCTCTCGTGCGGTGTAGCCTTGGAGGTCATTGAGCGAAAGACTGCCGGGGTTGGCGTGGCTTTGCACCTTGGCGACGATCTCTTCGGCGATCGGGCCTTTGTACAGCGCATCGGGGCCTTCGTTGGCGATGCGCTTGAGCACACCGGCCAAGGCTGGATTCTTCAGCACCGTGCCAACTGCCTTGGGGCTGCCATCGGCATTGAGAAAGTAGGCCGCCATATCTGGCGAGCCCGGCAAGGACGGGTCGGTAGCGATCAACGTGTGCAGGCGGGGTGAAATCGCAAAGCCTTGTTCCGCCAGCGCGATGGCCGGCTCGAACAGCGTTGCCCATTTGAGACGGCCATGTTTGCGATGGGCCAGTTCCAGCCCGCGCAACACTCCCGGTGTCCCCACGGAGCGACCGCCGATCTGCGCCGCCGTAAAGGGCATGGGTTTGCCGTCAGCTTGCAGGAAAAGTCTTTCGGTGGCGCCAGCCGGTGCCGTTTCGCGTCCGTCATAGGTGCGCACAGCCTTGCCATCCCACAACACAATAAATGCACCGCCACCGATGCCGGAAGATTGCGGCTCCACCAGGGTCAGCACGGCCTGCATCGCAATGGCCGCGTCGATGGCCGAGCCTCCGCGCCGCAACATCTCCCGCCCGGCCTCGGCCGCCAAAGGATTGGCCGCAGCGGCCATGTGTTTGTCGGCGTAGCGGGTCTGCAGATCGGTACGGAAGCCGGAGACGACCTCCGGTGGGGCGGGCAATGCCGGTGTAGCTGTAGAGGAGGGTGGTGCCTTACAGGCAGCGAGCGTTAGGGCGACAGCCAGTAGCGAAACGGCTGACAGGCGATGAAGATTCGGTTTCAGATCTGCAAGCATGGGTCGCTCCATCCGTGGGTCTGGGCTGTAGAGACCGACTGTAGCGATGCGAGACGCCTGGCGCAAATCAACACGAGGCTTAGCAAAACCCGGCGGGCAGGCTGGTCGGCTGCCAAAGGGCGGAGTCCTTTCCTCGAGGCATAAAAAAACGGCTTATCTTTCGATAAGCCGTTTTTAGTACTTGGTACACAGTCATTTGAACTGGGTCTGTATAGTGCTGTTATATATAGGTTTTTCTGGTGTGTTGTGAGTTAGGCATACATGTGGGCATACATGCCCCTCCTTGCTACCTCTCAACCATGCCCTCAGCACTGGTAGCGATCACGAATGTACCGGTTGTAGTAAGAGCCCTTTGAGCTAGCTGACATCAACCCTTGGTGGATCGTCGGGGGGACGTTACAGAAGTCGTAGGAGTGCCCTTGCTGAAAGCGGATTCTCATTCTCTTGGTGGCAGCATCGTAGCCAACAGAGGTCATTGCATCAGATCGAACAGCAACCATATCCATATCACTTTCCCTAGCAGCGACGAGCTCCAGGTTGGTAGCTCGATCACTCGATACTAAGCCAATCCGCCGGGTGTTTGCTTCAGAGGTCTAAAACCCGCTGGGAGACCGTGCTTTCGCTAACCTCAGTAATTGGGTGAAGCGGTAAATCGCGACGTGTATCTCATCTAGCGTATCCCCGTCCCACTCCTCAACCGTCTCTAACTCAGCTCGTAAACTGACGATACGCTGTTCGATTTCTTCGACTTCAGCGGCACCGCATTGCCTAGCGATCGCCTGCCAATCGTCATCAGAGATTTTTTCGTGGAGAGCTAAGCCGGCTCGGGCATTTACGATCAGCTTCTGAAGGCTACTCATCTGAGATCTCGGGTGGGCGGCAGAAAAAGGTGCTGGGGACCCTGTCGATATCCTGAGTATACGGGGCATGAAACCCGCGGGATCTTGGTAGCGACAGAGATTGCAGCTTACTGAAATTTCAACGTCGAAATTGAAAGGATCCTGACGAAAAAAGGGGATCGTTACCGCAACGGTAAAGGTGAGCCATTGTGTTGTTGATAGCGAACGGTTGAACCCGGTCAACCTTGGGGATGGTGTCAACCACGTCAACCTGTCAACCGACGTAGAAAACTCAGTCGCTAACAAGATGCTGCGGGTTCTTTGCCCCTTACCCATTCGAAATGCCCAGGGTCCCCGGCAAGCTACCAAGCGATAGGGCAAATGCAGAGGTGAACCACCAGTTCACCAGGTTCACCTGTTCACTAAGCTGTGCACTTTTTCGCTAACACGATCACGCGGGTTTCCGACCCCTTGTCTCCTCGGCATTGTCAGGGGCCCTATTAGTATCTGCCTTCTTCCGTTGCGAGGATCAATCACCTAACCCAAGAGCCACAAAGATGTTTGCTCGCTGGCGGCATTCCCCTGTCTGGGGTGCAGGGGAGACCAATAAAGGAGTGTTACAGAGGTTGCAGGTGTAACGAGTGTATCTAACCATTTGGTTTTAAAGGGGATATTGTTTGTTACATCACGCTGGCAGCGAAGCTTTGTCGAGTGTTACGCAAACGTTATGTGTTACACCTGATGAATATTTTCCGCTTGGTAACTGTGGGCCAGAAGCGAACCCTTCGAGAACGCCTGCTTTCGGTAAGCCACTGCGTCATCCCAGGCTAGTACTACTGGATGTATAGTGGCTGCGAAGCTGAATTTGACGAGAAATTTTTATAATTGTGGTGAATCATGCTATAGAGCCATCACCCACTCAATTTCAACCCAAATATTCATACCTGACTTATGACAGACAAATCGGCTCAACCAATTCCAGAAATACTCGTTGTGCAGCGAGTATGCTCGTTAACACTGACAATCATTGATACGTCCTTATCGGATACCGGAGCTTTCTGTGAACGAGTACGATTTTTCAAGGCTAAACGATAAGGAATTTGAAGTATTCTGCACCGATCTGCTGAGTGCGCGGGAAGGCGTGCGTTTTGAACGGTTTAAATCGGGGAGAGATGGTGGGGTTGATGGTCGCTATTTTAAACCTAATGGCAATGAGTGGATACTCCAGTGTAAACATTGGGTATCAACACCCTTAGAGAGGCTAGTGAAATACGTCGGAGAAAGCGAGAGTCCAAAAGTCCGCAAACTTGCTCCAGAGCGTTATTTTCTCGCGGTTTCACATTCGCTGTCGCGAAATGACAAGAAGAATCTTATGGAGGTTCTTGCCCCATTTGTGCTGAGTTCAAACGACATTCTAGGTCGTGAGGACTTGAACGATCTTCTCGCTCAGCATCCAGAAGTTGAGGGAAGACATTATAAGCTTTGGCTAGCCAGTGCGAATATCCTACGCTATCTTTTTGATAAGCCGATTATGGATAGGAGCGATTTTGCATTTGAAGAAATATTAGAAAATTCCAAAATATATGTCCCTACGGTCAATCATGGAGCCGCTATAGCAAAACTTGAAGCAATGGGTGTTGTAATCATTACTGGTCCAGCTGGTATCGGAAAGACCACGCTGGCTGAGCAATTAATTTTGCACTACGTCTGTGACGGTTTTTCTCTAGCGTGTATTTCTAACGATATAAGAGAGGCAGAAAATATACTTACACTTGAGACGAAGCAGATTTTTTACTTTGATGATTTTCTCGGTCGGAATTACTTGGAGGCGCTTTCCGGTCATGAAGGCGCTCAGATAGTTCAGTTCATGAAACGCATCGTTAAGGATAAAACAAAGCGTTTTATTTTGACGTCTAGGACTACTATTTTGAATCAAGGAAAAATTCTTAATGATGTTTTTGAAAACTCTAATATAGATCGCACGGAGTTCGAAATTACACTCCAGTCGTTGACGGGTATAGATAAGGCTCGCATCCTTTATAATCATATATGGCACTCAAGTTTGGATCAGGAGCTTATAGAACAGCTCTATGAGCATAAGCGTTATCGAAAGATAATAGATCACGCCAATTTCAATCCGCGTTTGATTCGCTTCATTACCGACGAGCAGCGCTTAGATGGTGTAACTGCCGAGAAATATTGGGGTTATATCCAAGGCCTTTTAAATAATCCAACTAAGGTGTGGGAGAATCCGTTTGAGGCGCAATTAGATGATTGTGGCCGTGCACTTGTGTTTTTGGTAGCGCTCAACGGACGCTTTATCTCTCAAGAGGACCTTGCTGAGGCATTCGCGAGATATATATGTGCCCCAGGGATCGGCAGCCTGACGGGGAAGAAGGATTTTTTGCTGAATATACGTCATCTTGCGGGTTCGATGCTCACGAGATTTTTGATAGGTGGCACTGAACCCTATCTTCGCTTATTCAATCCCTCGTTAGGTGATTTTGTACTTCACCGTTACTCAGGGAATGTCCCAGCTTTGCGTGCGTGCTTTGATAGCCTTTTGACTATATCTTCCCTAAGCACTATAAAAAATATGACCGACAATAAATTTATTACTCTGGAGGTCGCCGCCGAGATAGCAGGATATATTTTCGAGAGAATACGTGGGATGAGGTTCGTCGGCGTTCAAGCGGAGTACGTGGCTCGATTGTGTACTGCGCGGGTTGATTTTGGGTTGCCTTTTAGCGTCGCAGATCCTGGACTGTTAGATGCTATAGAATTTGTTTCCAGTTCCGAATGTAATTCTTCATTTTTAGCCTCTGCAACGTTAATTTTATGGGCGATAGAGAACAATGTTTCTAATCTTGAGCAGGTTGAGAGTTTTGTTGAGGAGGCTTGTGCGTCTAATCCTTCGAACGATGAGCTAATTCAGCTAGGGCAGATCGTGGAATGCTTAAGGCGCTCCGGAAATAACGCACTAACCGAGAGCTATGATGAGGTTGTGTCAGAGTATTTGATTTCTGAAATTAATGACGAGTTTCCTGACGAGCAGGTCTTTCATGAGTGCTCAAGTACAGGCCAAGCTCATGCTAACTTTAAAGATTTTATTAATGAGCGTGCTAATGAATTGGGTGTAAGTGATGTTTCTGGATTGGTGGAGTCTATTGTTGGGTCATTTAATATTGATCGAAAGGTAGATGATTTTTTCTATGGGGGAGACCATGATCATGAGTATGAGAATTACTCTCGTAATGAGCGGACCGCCGTTTGGCCAGATCGATCAGTCGATGAAATTGACGATTTGTTTTCACGCAACTGATTCAAGTAACGTCTGTCCAATAATTAATTATTGTTCGCCGTCTATAGTTTCTGATTTGTGCGGCAAGTACCTTTGGTCGGGCTTCCGCCTGTCTCAAGAATTATCTACGATATGAGCAGCGATGGATGTGCTCTTATGAAGACGGATCTTAGCAAGATTTCAATCTCAAACGCGTACTTTTTTCACTGCGGAATCATGGCCGACTGTTTACAACAGAATCGCTCGAAAGCAGCCGATCAAATCAAGTCTGCTTTGGCTATAAACAAAAGGAGCGCTCCAGCATGTTGCTTGAACAGAAGAACGCCACTAAGTCTCTAAGAAACGTTTGAGCAGAATCAGGCTTACCAGTATCAGTACTAGCCAGCATATGCGGGTTAGCGTGTTAAGTTTGGACTCGGCGGTCTTAGATGAGCTTAAGAGTTTTTTTCGGGAGTCTTCTATTTTTTCTTGAATTTCTTCTACACCTACGACAATGTCGTCGTATTTTTTTGTAGAGCGCTCGAATTCGTTGGCAAGTAGTTTTATGTGAGTAGATACGTTGTTATTTAAGGAAATTATCATCCAGGTAGAAATGGTTAGCCCCACGAGTATTACGAGGAGATCCCATGCGGTGGTAGCAGGTTTCAAGACTGCGCCCGCCGCCACGATACCACCTGGAACAGCAAACGCTTTTGTCTGCTGGGCCATAATTGCGTCTTGGACCTTTCCCAGAAAACTAACGCAGTCACTTTCGATTTCAGTGAGGATCTTGTTCACCGAAAATTTGCTTACATAAACTTTATAGCGCTCATTGTACTTTTTGTAGAGGTTCGAAATAGATGCCATTATTAATCGGATGCTATCGTCGTTTTTGTCCTTAAAAAAATCTGTCAGCGCTTCTCGCATAACGTGACGCCGTTCTTCGCAATGAACGTCCTCATCTGCCATCACTGCTGCATGCATTGCTTGAGCGTGCTTAATCCCTTTTGCATCTACATCGATGGTCAGTAGTTCCTCATACGTTATTAGGTACGAGATTTCTATTTTTGTAAGAAACGATTCTTTCGAGCTGTAGAACACATATTTGAGAGTTTGGCTTTCGTCCCCGTTGTTATGACAGAGCGTTTGGAGCATTTCTCTAAGCAAAAAATACAGATCAGTTAGCCGGGAAATTGAAACATGCTGAACCTCCTCCATGCCGATGATGTGCATGTGTTCGGGCTTTTTGCTGCGAGTCCGTACTGTATGCCACATTGCCTCCGCATTGGCGAAGAAGGGTACATAGCCTCCGTCCCACGCGGAGGGCTCTAACAGGAAAAGATCATTTCCAATCAGATCCAGATTTTCGGGACTATGGCAGCCATAGGTTTTGAGGAACTCATAGACATCTGTCATTTCCAGCGATTGCGTATCAAATATGAGCTGGTTATCATCCAGCGAGATTCGATCAAGCATCTTGGGATCCTGACGATGGATTGTCAGCGTTTATCCCCTTCAGCCTGTTTGATACGTCGCTTGGCAGTTTCACCTTCAGGTACACGAAATTCTTATCGACGCTAAGATCAGCATTGCTGTCGCCAACGGCAACGGCGTCTAGTTTCAAACGTCCCGCGAATTCTCCGGAGGGAAGCTTAAGATCTATGTATCCCATGTTTTTAGCAGTGGCACCCGAAGGCTGAAACTCTTCACTTACTTTAAAGCGCTCTGAATTTTCTGAGATAAATTTTATTAGGCCGCCGAGATGGGGTGAATCTTCTTTCAGACATTTGTTAATTACGTGTTGAATTTCTGAAAGATGCACCCGCTCGCCTGCTTTGTTTTCAATATAGCTAACAACCCGCGTGTGAATTGTTCGCCGCTCTGACAAGGAAAGGGTAGTTGCCTCTTCTATAAAGTACGCGCTCAGCGCGTTTTTCAAGTTTTCGACACAGACCTTTCCCGGTATTGAATCGGAGCAGCCTAATGCGACATTAAAAAATTCGCTTTTAGAGTTCCCTTTAATAAAGTAAAGATAGGAGTCTCCTGTGTTATGCGGAAATCCTTTTTTGAACTCGGTCAAGTCCATACAGGCTGCCTGACGAAAATCTTGAAGGTTTAGGCTTTCCGTTCCTTTTGGGTTAAGGTTGTTATCATCGTCAAAATCATATCCACCTCTTTTGCCAAGCATAACAATCAAGAGATGGTCTATCTGCCGGTAATCTTGGTAGTGTGAAAATACAACATAGCCCTCATTGAGAGAGCGGCGGGCCGGGTCGTTTGCCTCATGGCATAACCTCTCCATAACTCCGATGACAAACGCATTAAAATCGAGATTGCTAGAGTACTTGGAAAAATTATCAGCAGCGGCAAGCATGTTAGGGTCTACATATCCATAGACTCTCCCACTCTTGGAGAATTTTTTGCCAATGAGATTTACAAAGTCAACGCATACCGGCGACTTGAGATTCCAGTCGTTGCCTTTATTGCTATCGTAGAATGTCAGGCCACCAAGCGTTTTTTTGAAAAACTTCGCGGCACAGGCATTCAATACAATGAGTGTCTTTACCTCGGATTTTTTTATCTCGGGGTCATTATCTTGATGAAGTGTAGTTTGAGTTTGATCATCCATGCCATGTTCGTCCGTAGTGACTATGAATGCCGAACGTTGTTGACGTCAGCTGCCAGTCAAGGATGGTAGCACAGTGATGGTGCGCAGCTCCGCATCACCGATATCTAGTTGGATTTTGCTGGTTGAGTCGCCCTGACTCGACAGACACCATGGAGCGGCAGCTATGACGGGAATCGCTTTCTCTGATCAGTGTTAGGGTGGTGCTGCAGAACGGCTAGCCCGTGCCGACTCAGTCAACTTTATAAGGTTGGAAATGGAAGCCGAATAGGCTTCCACTGCATCTTAGCTTCGGCGTTTCAAATGCTGATCGATGAGGCTCAGCTCTGCTTTGATCGCGTTGGCGGTCAGATTTTGTATTGCTGTGTTTTTCCCCCAGCGAGAGCCCATGAGCTTAAGCAGGGCGCTCAGATGGGTTTTTCTTGCCTTCAGCGTTTCGGTACGACTGGGGCTGTTCTGCATGACAGTGTGCATAGTGCTAATCCTTGGGCATCGTTTAAACAGCCCACACACGTGGGCTGTTTCAGGTGGGCAGGTCGTTACATGGCCAGCACGTCTTGCACGCTGTACTGCCCCGCGCGCTCCGAAAGGTCATGCGAGGTCCAACTGCCAAAGTTCTCGCCTTGCTCTGGAACGTCCAGCTTTCTCAGGACGACAGGATCTCGGTTAATCATGCGGTGGGCCGCCCAAAGCTTTCCGCCGATATCAAGCAACGCTTGAGCTGCCTCATTCCATCTCTCCTCGAGAACCAAGGTCGCGAGGTACAGCGAGTCATTCTGAATTTTTGTGTGCTCTTGTTGGGCTTCTGAGATGTGTTGGTCGACTGTGGTCAACTCTTGTTCCAGAGCCGCGATAATCAGCTGCTGACGACGGTTTTGCTCGGCTACAGTCGTAAGGTTTTTCGCGGCCTTTTGGGCGTCGACATTGGCTGTCTTCTCACCTTCGGCGTCGCCCCAAGCTACGGCTTGGGCATAGGCCGTCGCCGCTTCTGTCTCAGCTTGGCGAGCCTTTGCCATTTCATCTGTCGCTTGCTGGCGAATCTGGTTCAGCCGGGTGCTAAGGCTCTGGCGTTTTTCGTTGAGTTCCTGCTCGTCGGCTTTCCAAGTCGCCATTGCATCAACGTAGCCCGCCATCAGGGTTTCGTGATTCGCGAGCTTTTCACGACGATTGATTTTTTGATTCAACCTATAGATCTCAAAGTCCAGAGAATCAAACTTCCTTTTTCGCTCTTCATACTGATGCTGTACTTCTTGTTTCCTGCGCTGGTCAACGACCTCGGCACTTTCCATCGCAGTCTTGAGCGGAAGCATTTCGGTTTTGACATTTTCCATTTCGAGGATTAATTGTTCGCGGCGATCTGTCAGTTCTTTGAGTTGATTCATTGTCTTGTCTCTGTGCAATTCGATTGGGTTGAGCGGCTGGCGAGGCCGGGAATCAGCCGGCGCTACCTCGATCAGCAGGGATGCCGTCAGGCAGCCCGAGCCTCGCTCTCATCCGTTCCCGGAATCGTCTTCACGATGTAGCAGCGTTGCGGGCCGAGGCCGGGCAACCGGACCAAACTCGATGCCTTGCCATCGCTACCAGGTTCCAGCACACCCCGGTGCAGCAGTTCCTTGTTCACGGCATTAATGTTCATGCCCCGAAATATCTCGGATCGCCATGCCTCGGGCAGCACGTAGTAGGTGTGGGTGGTGTGCATGGTGTCGCCCATGCCGTGCTCCAGCGTTTTGCGAAAGCCCAGGCGGTCGATGGTGCGTGGCCCGTGCTCATCGATCTTCGCGGCGGCGGTTTCCCAGCGGATGAAGCGGCTTTCCCCAAAGCGCTCGATGATCTGGCGTAGGCGGGCCAAGATCGCATCACCTTCAAGGTTTCCAGCGCCGCCACGCTCATTCAGCCACGCGCTCAGGCACATACGTGCCGCCGTGGTTGCGGTGCCGTCAGGCCAGCCAGTGATACCGAGCGCGGTGGCCAGCTCTCCGGCTGCTGCGGCCAGCCCAAAGTGTGCAGCGGCTCGGTGTGCTTGCCCACTGGCCGATGCGGGGAGGGCTTTGGCGACGAAGCCTTCCAGAGTCCGGCGGAGGATGGTTGACCATCCGTGCATCTTGCCGGGCTCGCAGAGTGCCGCCAGGAACGCGGTGAGTGGCGTGCCGTAGTATTTGGCAACCCGAGCCTTGAGCGCGTCAGAGAGGGCCGCTGCGTCATCGAAGCCGCTCAATACATCAAACATGCCAAGGCCTTTACTGGCGTCCGCTGGCACGGCGAGCATGCGCACTTCCATGCCGGCTTTCAGTTCCTTGTTGGCTTCGGCCATGTGCTGCGCCAACGTCTTCTCGCCCGTCGAGAGAAACAGCAAGCGCCATTCCTGTACCTGCCGGCCCGCTTGTCCTCGATCATTGGCGCGAGCCTTACCGGTGCCATTGCCAAGCATGTACACCGTTTCGCCGATGATGCGCGGGTCGCACATGCCGATTTCATCCAGCACCAGGAGCCCGTCCGAATGCGCGGCGGCGATGGATTCCAGGGCGTTGTCTGTCGAGCGTCAGGAACGCACTACACGTGGCCCGCCATAGATCGAGGCGGCCACTTGCAGGTGGGTGGTCTTGCCACCGGAGCTGTCGCCGTAGAGGTGAAATCCTCCCGACTCGTGACCGAGCATGTTCAGCATTGGTCCAGCAAAAGCCACGCTGACGACGAACGTCAAACGATGGTTGCCGACGCACAGTGCGCTGGGCATACGGCGGGGAAGGATAGGGGGAGAGAGGTGGACAGCCAGAAACAAGAAAGCCCGCACTAGGCGGGCTTCTTGAGGTGATTCATAGACTGCTGTAGACATCTATGGATCGGTACTTGGTGGCTACACAGGGACTTGAACCCCGGACCCCAGCATTATGAATGCTATGCTCTAACCAACTGAGCTATGTAGCCAAGTGGCGCGCATTATTCGCCGGTAGCGAAGATGTGTCAAGCGTAAATCTGAAATATTTCTCTGCGCTTTCAACCGCTTATCCATCCTCGCTGCAAATGCCCTTCAACCGAGTTGAAATCTCCCGGTATTGGCACTCAAGGCCTCGCTGCCCTTGCTCAGGGTATCGGCCGCTAGGTTCACGGCCCGTGCGCCATCGAGCAAGCGCATGGCCGCTTGATCGACCTGCTGGATATTGCCGCTGACCTCATCGGCTGTACTGGCTTGTTCATCCACGGCAGTGGCGATTTGCGCCAGGGTGTCGGTGACGCTTTGCACGGCGCTGGCAATTTCTCCCAGCCGTTCGCCCAGACCGGTGACGGCTTGGGCGTCGGTCTGGGCCTGGCCGCAGGCGGCTTCCATCAGGCTGACCGCTTCATTGACCGTGGCGCGCAGGCTGTCGACGGTGCCGGCAATCTGTTGGGTGGAGGACTGGGTGCGTTGCGACAGGCTGCGTACTTCATCGGCCACTACCGCGAAACCACGCCCCTGCTCCCCGGCGCGAGCGGCTTCGATGGCGGCGTTGAGGGCCAGCAGGTTGGTCTGTTCGGCCACGCCACGGATGGTGTCGACCACCAGTTGGATCTGTTGCCCCTGTTCGCTGACCCGGCCCAACGCGGCGGCGGTCTCGTTGAGCCGCTGGTTGAGTTGCTGGATGCTCGCCGTGGTGCGCTGGCTATCGCGGCTGCTGTCGGCGGCGATGCGCCGGGTTTGCTGGGCGCTGTCGGATGCCTGCTCACAGCTTCTCGCGACGCCTTGGGACGTGGCCGCCAGTTGCGTCGCGGCGGCCGCGATCTGGCTGATCTGAATCTGCTGGGCTTCGACTTCGCCCAGGGCGCCGTTGGAATGCGTATTGAGGGTGCGCACGGCATTGCTCAGTTGCAGTGTTTCGTGGTCCACCCCCAGCAGGCTGTTGCGCAGCTGCACCACGGCGACGTTGAGGGCGGTACTGATGGCCGCCAGCTCGTCGCGCCCATGAACCGGCACTTGCAAGCTCAGGTTCCCGTCACGCAAGGCCTCGGCCAGCAGGGTGATACCGCTGGCGCTGCGGCGGATGGACGCTTGCAGGCAGATGAAGAGGTACAGCGCGGCCAATACCAGGCAGCCGAGCACCGTCGCCACCAGCGTGAACTGGCGGATCGCCGAACCATGGTAGTGGTCCAGTCGCGTATCCAAGGCCACCAGGGATTGTTGGCGCAGCGTGGCCAGGTTGCTCAGGAGGGCATCGAGGTGGGTTTCGAAATCTTGCGGCTTGAGATTGATGGAGCCGCCGAACACGCCGTCATCCAGCACTTTAAGGCCGGCATCCAGATGATCGAGGCTGCCTTGGAATTGCCCGGCCCAGGTTTGCAGTTCATTGGGCAGGCGCGTTTTCAGCAGCGCACCGGTCTTGACCAGTTGATCCCGGGCATCACCAATACGGCTGCGCAGGTCCCGCAATTGCAGGCGGCTCTGCAGGGTGAACTGGCCCGATACCACGGAGGCCTGGCCGACACTGGCCAGGCGACCGACCCGTTCGATCAGGTCCGGTGTCTGCTGGGTGGATATCTGGGTCAGCAGGTAGGTTTCCAGCCAGGAAGCGAGGGTCAGGCGATTGTCCATGACGATCTGTTCGCGCAAGGCTTGCAGCGCGCTCAGGGCGGCGGTGAAACGGTCGTAACCGTCTGGCCACCAGCCCACGGCGCCCAGGCTTTTTGAGTCCAGGCCATTGAGGCTGGTCTGCAGGGTTTGATAGCGGGCGAGGGTAGCGGCTTCGGCACCTTCGGTTTGCAAGGTCGTGCCCAGGTCATTGGCGGCCTGGTTGAGGGCTGGTTGCACGGCATCGAAAGCGGCCATCGCCGCCAGCGTCGCGGGGGTTGGCTGGCGATTGGTTTCCGTGGCGCGCCAACGGGCCGCACGGTTGCGTTGGGCGGTGAGCAGATTGTCCAGGTTATCCAGGGCCAGCAACTGGCGCACGCCGGCGCGTTCCCCGGAAATCAGGCTGAGTTTGTCGCGATAGTCCTGGCCAATGAGCCATAGGCTGCCCATGAGCGGCAGGATGAAAAGCAGGAATAACAGCTGGAATTTACGGGCGAAGCCGAAACGTCCCAGCAAGCCGATTCCCGGTGATAGAAAAGCCTGCATGCCCATACTCCCCTGAACACCCGCGCACTATTATTGTGCGTTTCGACACAGTGCCGAAACGGGTGCCCTTTTAAAAGGCCTCGAAAGTTTGTCCAAATCGGCTTGGTAGGCCAGCTCTGTAGCGAAACTTCCCATTCTCGGTCTCCTTTGTAAGGAGCCGCGTTGTAGCTCATTAACAAGGCAAGATTCAGACCATGGCGTTGAGCTATCACCTTGGAATTCGACAATTTTTCCAAGGTCGATAGCAAGCTAAGGGGATAGCCTTGTTGCACCGAAAAATGGCACTTTGACGCACCTGCCCATGTGCACCCTCTGTCGTATGGAAACTCCCATGGCTATCAGCAATACCCAAGCCGCCACCCCATCCGTTGCCGCCCCGGCGCAAAGCAGCCCGTTGGTCATGCGCATCATCGGCGCCGTGGCACTGGCGCACCTGATCAACGATTTGATCCAGGCAGTGCTGCCCTCGATCTACCCGATGCTCAAGGACAGCTATGGCCTGACCTTCACCCAGGTTGGCCTGATCACGCTGACGTTCCAGTTGACCGCATCTTTGTTGCAGCCCTGGGTCGGCTATCACACGGATCGATATCCCAAGCCCTGGTTGCTGCCGGCCGGGACGGTGTGCACGCTGATCGGCATTGTGATGATGTCCATGGTCGGCAGTTTTGCCTTGATTCTATTGGCGGCGGCATTGATCGGTATCGGTTCGTCGACCTTCCACCCGGAAGCATCGCGGGTGGCACGACTGGCTTCGGGTGGGCGTTATGGGTTGGCGCAATCGACGTTCCAGGTCGGCGGTAATGCCGGTTCGGCCTTCGGCCCGTTGCTGGCGGCGGCGATCATCATTCCCTACGGGCAGGGCAATGTGGCTTGGTTCGGGTTGTTCGCCCTGTTTGCGTTGTTCGTGCTGTACCGCATCAGCCGCTGGTACGCCAATCACCTGAACCTGTTCAAGCTCAAGCAAGGCCAGGCGGCCACCCACGGTCTATCCAAGGGCCGGGTCTTGAGCGCGCTGGTGGTACTGGGGCTGCTGGTGTTCTCCAAGTATTTCTACATGGCCAGTTTCACCAGTTACTTCACCTTCTACCTGATCGAAAAGTTCGACCTGACGGTGGCCTCCTCGCAGTTGCACCTGTTCCTGTTCCTCGGCGCGGTGGCGGCGGGGACGTTCTTTGGCGGTCCGATCGGCGACCGGATCGGCCGCAAGGCGGTGATCTGGTTCTCGATCCTCGGCGTGGCGCCGTTCACCCTGATCCTGCCTCACGTCGACCTGCTGTGGACCAGCATCCTCAGCGTGGTGATCGGCTTCATCCTCGCTTCGGCGTTCTCGGCCATCGTGGTGTACGCCCAGGAACTGGTGCCGGGCAATGTCGGGATGATCGCCGGGGTGTTCTTTGGTCTGATGTTCGGTTTCGGCGGGATTGGTGCCGCGCTGCTGGGGCATCTGGCGGACATCCGTGGCATCGAGTACGTGTATTGGTTGTGCTCGTTCCTGCCGCTGTTTGGGGTGTTGGCGATTTTCCTGCCAAGGACTAAAAAAGTCTGATTCGAATCCAAATGGCCGTTACCCATGAAATATAGGATTTATGATGAAACCCTTTTTGATCAGGATGGTGAACGCCGCCATGGGTAAGCGTAAACGCAAGACGCTGCCGAAGGATTTCGGCCAGTTGCTGGACCAGGCCTCGTTTGCCGAACTGGTCGCCGTGTTCGATGCGTGCGAGCTTGAAGCCACCGGCGGTTACAGCAAGAGCACGGCGCTGGGCTTCTACAACTGTCCCGATGAACTGGTGCGCTGGCTGGTGGAGCAGGGCGCTGACATTAATGCCCGTGACACTTACCAACGAACGCCACTGCACCATCGTAGTTCGAGTTGGATCGGGGGTATCGATCTGCTGCTGGATTTGGGCGCCGATATCGAGGCGCAGGACTACCAGGGCTACACGCCCTTGCATGCCGCGGCCAACAGCCACAAAGCCGAGGCCATCGCGGCCCTGATCCGCCGTGGCGCCAATGTCGATGCCAAGAGCCGGCAGGGGCATGGCGTGCTGCATATTGCCCTGGCCACCACCCGCAATGCCGATATCGAGGCCACCGCGAACATCGCCCAGACCCTGTTGGCAGCAGGGCTGCAACGCGATGAGGGCATGCTCGCTGAAGTGCAGCGCATCGGCCGTGAGTTCGAGTTTCACCGGGCCGCCTTCAACCCGGACTACCTCGAGGCAACGGACGCTGCCCTGACCCGTCTTTATCGCCTTTTCGATGTCGCGCCCGTTGCCTCTCGCAAGGTTCACGACGGACAGGCTGCCATCGTCGTGACGGCCAGTGGCTGGCCAGACCAGCATCAGCAATTGTGGGAGCTGCTGGTGCCTTCCTCTGGCGCCGCCGCGACGGCGCAGGGTGAGGTGATCCGCATCAGTGGCCGCATCTCCCGAGAGATTCACCACAACGGATCGGCCAACTGGGACGCCGATTTCAAAGCGATGTTGGTGGCTCTGGTTGACCATCTGGGCAGCGCCGTGCCCTTGCCTGCGGCCGACCTCGCTGAAGCCCGGGCATTGGCTGCCGTTCTGCGGGGTGGCAACGATAACGCCGAGCAGACCGATCGTCTCTGTGAGTTGGCTGTGCGTTGGGTCATCGCCAACCCGCAACCATTGCCATTAACGACGCCTTCCTACAGCCGGTAACGCGACGGTGCTGCTCACCGGCATGTCGCGCTTCTGGTGAATTACGACCAAAGTACTGTTTTGTATAACGCCTAAGTTCGATGTTGCATAAAAAACGATCGTGTTAATTTGCGGTTGTGGTTATTGGTCTGAATGGATTCTGCGAGATCGTTCAAGAGTGACCCTAGGGTTACTGGAAAAGCAGGGATCGCGCATTCTTTCCACCTATCGCTTTTATTGCCCTGGCACTAAGGCCCTCGGTTCTTGACTTGAATACCTCTCCTGCTTTTCAGGCGGATAGAGGTAGGTTTACGCCCCCACCTGCCACGTTTCAAATACTTATAAAGCGTTGTATCGCCGTGCCTTCCAAGGCGATTGTCTTGTGGCCGGCGTAAACAGCCGTGATTGATTGTTATTCGCCGCGTCGTGCAAAAGTTAGAGGCCGTCGTCTTTAACGTTGGCAATAAATAGAATCAGGCAGGGGATGATATGAAGTTCAAGTCATTGCAGGCACGCATTTGTGTCACGGCAGGCATTTGCCTGTTTGTTTCATCCATCAGCCTGGTTGTCTACGGGCTCTTTACCGCTCGGACCAACGAGCAATACGTCGCTTCCGAAGTCTCGGCGCTGGTTGAAAAATCAACGATCCGGGAAATCCAGAACCTGGCCGAGTCCCGTGCCAACGTCATCCAGGCCAAGTTGCAGAATGCGCTGGACGCCGCTCGCACCATGGCCAATGCCTTTGCCGCCAGCAAGGTTGCGCAAAGCCCTCTGGCATTGGGGCGTGAACAGATCAACACCGTGTTGCTCAGCGTCCTCAAGGACAACCCCGACTTCAACGGCACCTATTCCTGCTGGGAACCGGATGCGCTGGACGGACAGGATCTCGCGTTCCGTAATGCTCAAGATGGCAATAATCCGCTGACAGGGCGTTTCACGCCTTACTGGACGCGCAGCGCCGGTGGCCATGTCGCGGTGCAGCCGTTGGTCGAGTACGACTCTCCAGACCGGCATCCTAATGGTGTGCCCAAGGGTGGCTGGTACAGTGGTCCGCGCGACACCCTGAAGGAAAGCGTGCTGGACCCTATTCCTTATGTGGTCCAGGGTAAAAACGTCTGGCTGACCACCTTGTCGGTGCCAATCGTGGCCAACGGCAAGTTCTACGGTGTGGTCGGGGCTGACTTCGATATCGCCTTTATCCAGAAACTCAGCGAACAGATGTCTGCCGAGCTCTACGGCGGCAAAGGCACGGTTTCGATCTTGAGTAACCAGGGCTTGGTGGTCGCGGACAGCCAGCGGACCGACCTGATCGGCCAGCCGATCAAGGCCTTGCTGCCTGACGCCTGGGAAAAAGTGCTCAGCGATATCCAAGGTGGTCGTGGTAACGGCTTGCTCAATCCGCAAACTCAGAACATCGAAGTGCTGATGCCCATTGCGCTCGGTCGCACAGGCAAGCCCTGGGCGGTGCTGATTCGCTTGCCCAAGGCCGTGGTCATGGCCCAGGCCATTGCCCTGGAGCAGGAGTTGCAAGCGCGCAGTATCAACAACAGCATCTGGCAAGTGTCGGTAGGGCTGGGCATTTCCCTGTTGGCGTTGGTCGCCCTCTGGTTCGCCACGGCGAAAATCGTCGGGCCGATTCGCGAGGCCGCGGCGTTGGCCGCCAACATCAGCCTGGGCGATTTCTCGCGCCGCCTGGTGCAGCAATCCGAGGATGAAGTCGGGCAACTGTCTGCCGCACTCAATGACATGTCCGAAAGCCTGCAACGGCAGGTCAGGGTGGCCGAGCGTATTTCCGAAGGGGATCTGGACCTGGAGGTCCGCTTGTCGTCGCCCCACGATACCCTCGGCAAGTCATTGGAGAAGATGGTCAGTAACCTGAACCAGCTGATTTCCGAGGTCCAGACCAGTGCCACCCAGATCACCGGCAGCTCGGCGCAGGTCACCGATCTGAGCCAGTCATTGTCCGATGGCGCGTCCAACTCGGCGTCGTCCATCACCGAGATCAGCGCGGTGATGACACAGATGGCCGCGCAGACCCGGGACAACGCCGCCAACGCCAAGAAAGCCGATGAGCAGTCCCAGGCCTCGCGTGCCGATGCGGGAGAAAGCGACAAACTGATGAGTGAGCTGATTGCCGCCATGGCCGAAATCGACAATTCGGGCAAGGACATCACCGCGATCATCACCACCATCGACAACATTGCCGCACAAACCAATCTGCTGGCCTTGAACGCGGCTATCGAAGCGGCCCGGGCTGGTGAGCTTGGGCGCGGTTTTGCCGTGGTCGCCGATGAAGTGCGTAGCCTGGCCGCCCGCAGCGCCGAAGCCGCCCAGCAGACAGCCGCGTTGATCGCCGACTCCTCGAGCAAGACCCAGCGCGGCATGATTATCGCGGGGCGGACCGCCGAATCGCTGAAAAACATCGTTCATGGAACCAGCGCGGTTTCCAACCTGGTTTCGCTGATCTACCAGGCCTCCAGCGAGCAGGCTTCCGGTTTGCAGCAGGCCAGCATCGGCTTGGAACAGATCGATGAAGTGACGCAGAAAAACCAGTCCAACTCACAAGAATGTGCGGTAGCCGCCAAGGACCTTTCGGAGCGGGCCTCACTGATGCAGCGTGTGCTGGGTCGCTTCAAAGTCAAAAGGGGTTAGTGGATTTTCCTGCCGGCTCCAAGGGAATCTGTAATGTAATGACACAAAATCCCCGCATCAGCCAATGTTGACGGGGATTTTCTGTTTCTGCGCTTGGCCGGGGCGGTTTGACTGACTGACCGTAACTGATCGCAATTGCAATGCTTTGTCCCATAGGGCCTCGATAACGCTCCTGAGGGTGTACTATCCATACCTGCCCATCGGATATCAGTTAGCCATGTCCACGCTAAGCGAAGAGAGCCGTCAGATCGTAGCTTCTCTGACGCACCGCGTTGGCCCCAACGCTGACATTGCAAAGACCGCCCACGCGATCATTTCAATTCTGCAGGATATAGAGGCGGCCCTCACGCCCGTCATTGGTCAACAAGGAGTTGCCGCGCTCTATCGCCGCAGCTTGCATCTGTGTGGGTCCACTCATCCGCGTCTGACCGGCCCCTGCGACAGGGTGCAGGCCGGCCAGGTCCTGACGGCCCTTAAATCCGTACTCGTCGAGCAAAGTGAAGCCGATGCGCTGTTTTTCGGTGAAATGCTGCTGACCATCTTCTACGAGTTGCTGACCACGTTGATCGGGCCTTCGCTCACCGCACGTTTGCTTCGTGGCGTGTGGGAACCTTCCTTGAGCGACACCCCTTCGCAGGAAAATTCGCCATGAGCACCAAAGTGACTATCAACCGCTTGGCCACCGGCGTGCCAGGACTGGACGAGGTCTTGGGCGGAGGGTTGCCAGAGTTTTCGTTCAACCTGATCGCCGGTCCGCCCGGTTGTGGCAAGACCACCCTCGCGCACCAGATGATGTTTGCCCTGGCCACCCCTGAGCGTCCCGCGCTATTTTTTACTGTACTGGGCGAGCCGCCGCTGAAGATGCTGCGCTACCAGCAGCAGTTCGATTTCTTCGACAGCGAGGCGATCAATCAGTCGATCCGCTACGTCAACCTGGCTGACGACACCCTGGCCGGGGACCTGGACGAAGTGCTGCGACGCATTGTCAGCGAGGTGGAGGCTCACTCCCCGGCGCTGGTGTTCGTTGATTCGTTCCGTTCGGTGGTGCTGGCCAGCCAGACCCAGGACAACCCGAATAACAACCTGCCGCAGTTCGTCCAGCAACTGGGCATGCTGATGACCACCTGGCAGGCCACGACGTTCCTGATCGGCGAATATTTCACCGAAACCGATACCAACCCGATTTTCACCGTGGCCGATGGGCTGATCTGGCTGCGCCAGAGCGTTCAGCGCAATTCCATGGTGCGCAAGATGGAAATCATGAAGATGCGCGGCCAGCCGACGTTGCCAGGTCTGCACACTTTCCGTATCGCCTCGTCGGGGATCAAGGTCTTTGCCCCCGCGCCCTTCAATCCGGTCGAAGCCCCGCTGGAATTCCCCATCAAGCGCCTGGCCATGGGCGTGCCGCAGCTCGATGAGATGCTCGGCGGTGGGTTGCCGTGCGGTTATTCCTTGTTAGTGGCGGGCCCGTCCGGTTCGGGCAAGAGCATCCTGGCGGCGTCCTTCCTCGCCGAAGGCGCGCGAAACGGCGAAACCGGCGTGATCGCGGTGTTTGAACAACGTCCTAATCACTCCCAGAACGCCACCCTGGCCAACTTGATTCAATGTGGAAAAGTCGGGCTGGTGGATAGCCGGGCACCGGACCTGTCCATCGACGAAATCGTGCACCTGCTGCTGGGCGAAATCGCCCGCCTGAAAGCGACTCGGGTAGTCATTGATTCGCTGTCGGGCTTCGAACTGGCGCTGGCGCCGACCTTTCGCGAGGACTTCCGCGAGTCGCTGTCGCGCATGGTCACCGCGTTGACCAGCGCTGGCGTCAGTGTCTTGCTGACCTCGGAGCTGGAAGACCGCTACACTGACCTGCGCTTCAGTCCTTACGGCACGGCTTTTCTCACCGACGCCATCATCGTTCAGCGCTACATTGAAGTGCAGAGTCGTCTATTGCGCATCATGGCCGTGGTCAAGGTACGGGCCAGCGCCCATTCCGATGAGCTACGCCTGTATCGTATCGACGATGACGGCTTACAGATCGGTGAAATGTTGCCCGATCAAGAAGGATTGCTCGGCGGCCGGCCAACCCGGCAGCTTGCTGTCAAAGGCAGTGGATGAGTCAAAATCATGGATGAGGCCAATGACAAGAACGAGCAAGCGATGGCCACGGTCGCTCGCGAACTGTTCCTGCTTGGCCAGAAAACCGTCGAGGCGCGGGCGGTGCTGGCGGCGTTGCACAAGGAACTGAGCGATGCCAACACCCAAATCGCCGATAAGCGACAGATCGAGCAATTGATCGAGGCCAACCAACAGTTGGTCCTGGCGATTCTGTCGGCCCAGTCCGAGGCGGAAAAGCCAAAAAACACGCCGGTAGAACAACAGCTGTACCTGGATATGCGCGAAGCCAATGAGCTCTTGGTCATCGCCGCCCTCAGTGCGCAACACCTGAGAACCTCGGCCGAACGCGCGTTGGAGCGCCAGCGGAACGTCCTTGCCTTGGTGGCCCATGAGCTGCGCAACCCGCTGAACCCCATCAGGATGATTGCCGGTCGACTGGTGCGGGTGCCCAGTGAGGAGCTACCCCGCATGCAGAAGTTAATTGAAGGCCAAGTGCGGCACATGTCCCGATTAATCGAAGACTTGCTTGACGTCTCTCGCGTCAAGACCGGCAAGCTTCGCCTCGATTGTCACAGGGTCGATATGCTTCAGGTCATTCATGAGGCCATGGAGATTTTTGGGCCGGTCATGATCTCTGGGGATTTGCACTTCAGCGCCAAACTGCCGGAGTGCGTCTTGTCGATGAACGGCGATCCGGTACGGCTCGCGCAGGTTCTCGGCAATCTGTTGGGCAACGCGGCCAAGTACACCCCCGCAGGCGGGACCGTCACACTTTCGGTCACCGTCGAAGTCGACGCAGTGGAAATAAGCATCCGCGATACCGGCATAGGCATCTCGGCCAAGGCGCTGCCGTTCATCTTCGAGCCGTTTGTGCAGGACGTTCACGCCATCGGTTTCAACGGTGCGGGCCTGGGCATTGGCCTGACGGTGGTGCGCGAATTGGTCGAAAGCCACGGTGGCACGGTGATTGGCAAGAGCGCGGGCGATGGTCAGGGGAGCGAGTTCGTGGTGAGGTTGCCGTTGGTGAGTCAAACCACCTGAGCCCATAGCGGCTAAACGAGTTTTCATGTGGCGAGTATCGACTTTATGATCATGAAGGAAACTTGTGATCATCAGGATTAAATTGAGTTTGTCTCACTAGGTGGTAACTGTCGACAATGGCGCCAATCAAGCACATTGGAGATATTTGTCATGGCATTGGCCCATTCCCTTGGATTTCCGCGCATTGGCCGCGACCGCGAACTGAAGAAAGCACAAGAGGCTTTCTGGAAGGGCGAGCTAAACGAAGAGGGTTTGCGTGCCGTTGGTCGTGAGCTGCGCAAAACCCACTGGGACTTGCAGAAGAACGCTGGCATTGAGCTGTTGCCGGTCGGCGACTTTGCCTGGTATGACCAGGTCCTCACCCATTCCCTGATGTTCGGTGTGATCCCTGAGCGCTTCCGTCCAGCGGATGGCCAGGCTTCGTTGCACACCCTGTTCGGCATGGCGCGCGGCGTCAGCGACAGCTGCTGTGGCGGTGCGCATGCCCAGGAAATGACCAAGTGGTTCGACACGAACTACCATTACCTCGTCCCTGAATTCAGCGCGGACCAGCAGTTCCAGCTCGGCTGGGATCAACTGTTCGAAGAAGTCGAAGAAGCCCTGGCACTGGGTCACACCGTCAAGCCAGTGATCATTGGTCCGCTGACTTACCTGTGGCTGGGCAAGGCCAAGGGGGCCGACTTCGACAAGCTTGAACTGCTGGATCGTCTGCTACCGCTGTACGGCCAGATCTTCCAGCGCCTGGCCGCACAGGGCGTCGAGTGGGTGCAAATCGACGAGCCGATCCTGGTCCTCGATCTGCCGCAAGAATGGAAAAACGCTTTTGAGCGTGCCTACAACTTGATTCAGCGTGATCCGTTGAAAAAGCTGGTCGCCACCTACTTCGGTGGTCTGGAGGAGAACCTGGGCCTGGCCGCCAACCTGCCGGTCGATGGTTTGCACATCGACCTGGTGCGTGCCCCGGAACAGTACCCGACGATTCTGGATCGCCTGCCCGCCTACAAAGTGCTGTCGCTGGGCTTGGTCAACGGCCGTAACGTATGGCGTTGCGACCTGGAAGCCGCATTGGCCACGCTGCAACATGCCAATGAGCGTCTGGGTGATCGCTTGTGGGTCGCACCGTCCTGCTCGTTGTTGCACAGCCCGGTCGACCTGGACCGTGAAGATAAGCTCGATACCGAACTGAAAAGCTGGCTGGCCTTTGCCGTGCAGAAGTGCGAAGAAGTCGCGGTGCTGGCCCAGGCCGTGAATGAGCCGGAAGCTGCGAAGGTGCTTCAGGCACTGGCACAAAGTCGCGCCGTCCAGGCTGACCGTGCGGCCTCGCCACGTATTCATAAGCCGGCTGTGCAGGCGCGTGTTGCCGCGATCACCGCCAGGGACAGCCAGCGCCATTCCCTGTTTGCCCAACGAATCGAGAAGCAACGCGCGGGTTTGAACCTGCCGTTATTCCCGACCACCACCATCGGATCGTTCCCGCAAACCGCCTCTATTCGCCTCGCTCGCCAGTCGTTTAAACAAGGCAAGTTGAGCGAAGCGCAATACACCGACGCGATGCACAGTGAGATCCGTCACGCGGTCCTGGTCCAGGAACGCTTGGGGCTGGATGTGCTGGTACACGGCGAAGCCGAGCGTAACGACATGGTCGAATACTTCGCCGAGCAACTGGACGGCTATGCGTTCACCCGTTTCGGTTGGGTGCAAAGCTACGGTTCGCGTTGTGTCAAGCCCGCGGTGATTGTCGGTGACCTGAGTCGTCCGAAAGCCATGACGGTGGAGTGGATTCGCTATGCGCAAGGCCTGACTGACAAGGTCATGAAAGGCATGCTGACCGGGCCGGTGACCATGCTGATGTGGTCGTTCCCGCGCGAAGATGTATCGCGCAAAGTCCAGGCCCGACAACTGGCCTTGGCCCTGCGAGATGAAGTGCTCGACCTGGAAACGGCCGGCATCAAGATCGTGCAGATCGACGAAGCAGCGTTCCGCGAAGGTCTGCCTCTGCGCCGGGCGCAATGGCAGGCTTACCTGGACTGGGCAGTGGAGGCGTTCCGCCTGAGCGCATCTGGCGTGCGTGACGAAACGCAGATCCATACACACATGTGCTACAGCGAGTTCAACGACGTCATCAAGTCCATCGCGGACATGGATGCCGACGTCATCACCATCGAGACTTCGCGTTCGGACATGGAATTGCTGGATGCGTTCGAGGCCTTCGACTACCCGAATGACATAGGCCCCGGAGTCTACGACATCCATTCGCCACGGGTTCCGGATGCCTCGGAAATGGCCAACTTGTTGCGTAAAGCCGCCAAGCGTATTCCCGCCGAGCGTCTATGGGTCAATCCCGACTGCGGCCTGAAAACCCGTGGCTGGCAGGAAACCGAAGCGGCGCTGGTGCACATGGTCAGCGCGGCACGGCGTCTGCGTAAAGAATTGGCTTGATGCTTTAGCGGCATGACACCCAACCGAAGCCCTTCACTGTGCTTCGGTTTTTTTTCATTGAGCACCAGGCATGGCGCGTGAGGGCAACCCGCTTGGCGATGGCGGGCTAAAGCACAAGACTTCCGATTGAAAAGGCGGATAATGGCCGCCTATTTTTTGCTCGCTATTCTGGTAATCCCGTATGGAAATCAAGGTCAACTTTCTCGACAACCTTCGACTTGAAGCCAAGTTTGATGACTTTACGGTGGTGGCCGATCAACCTATCCGCTACAAAGGCGATGGCTCGGCCCCCGGGCCGTTCGATTACTTTTTGGCTTCATCGGCGTTGTGCGCGGCTTACTTTGTGAAGTTGTATTGCCAGACGCGCAATATTCCCACCGATAACATTCGCCTGTCGCAGAACAATATTGTCGATCCGGAAAATCGCTACAACCAGATCTTCAAGATCCAGGTCGAGCTCCCGGCAGATATCAGCGACAAAGACCGCCAAGGCATTTTGCGTTCCATCGACCGTTGCACGGTGAAGAAGGTCGTGCAAGCCGGGCCTGAGTTTGTCATTGAAGAGGTGGAAAACCTCGACGCCGATGCCCAGGCATTGCTGATGCCCAATTCGGTTTCCCAAACCGGCACCTATATCGCCGGCAAGGACCTGCCGCTGGAGCAAACCATCGCCAATATGTCGGGCATTCTGGCGGACCTGGGCATGAAGATCGAGATCGCTTCGTGGCGCAATATCGTGCCCAATGTGTGGTCTCTGCATATTCGCGACGCCCACTCGCCGATGTGTTTTACCAATGGCAAGGGTGCGACCAAAGAGAGCGCACTGGCGTCGGCGTTGGGCGAGTTTATCGAGCGGCTCAACTGCAACTTTTTCTACAACGATCAGTTCTGGGGCGAAGACATCGCCAATGCGGCGTTTGTGCATTACCCGGACGAACGCTGGTTCAAGCCTGGCCGTAAAGATGCGCTGCCGGCGGAAATCCTCGACGAGTACTGCCTGAAAATCTACAACCGCGACGGCGAACTGCGCGGCTCCCACCTGATCGACACCAATTCGGGTAATGAAGAGCGCGGCATCTGCTCGCTGCCGTACGTGCGCCAGTCGGACGGCGAGGTGGTGTATTTTCCGTCCAACCTGATTGAAAACCTGTTCCTGAGCAATGGCATGAGTGCGGGTAACACCCTGGCCGAAGCTCAGGTGCAGTGTCTGTCGGAGATTTTCGAGCGTGCGGTCAAACGCGAGATCATCGAAGGTGAATTTGCACTGCCCGATGTACCGGCCAACGTGCTGGCGAAGTACCCGGGGATAATGGCCGGTATTCAGGCGCTGGAAGAGCAGGGGTTCCCCGTCCTGGTGAAGGATGCCTCCCTGGGGGGCGAATTCCCGGTGATGTGCGTCACGTTGATGAACCCGCGGACCGGCGGTGTGTTTGCCTCGTTCGGCGCACACCCGAGCCTGGAAGTGGCGCTGGAACGCAGCCTGACCGAATTGTTGCAGGGCCGCAGTTTCGAAGGCCTCAACGACTTGCCCCAGCCGACGTTCGAAGGTCATGCGGTGACCGAGCCGAATAACTTCGTCGAGCACTTCATCGACTCCAGCGGCGTGGTGTCGTGGCGTTTTTTCAGCGCCAAGTCAGATTACGAGTTCGTGGAGTGGGACTTCTCCGGCCAGGGTGAAAACTCGAATGCCGAGGAAGCCGCGACCTTGTTCGGCATTCTCGAAGGCATGGGCAAGCAAGTGTACATGGCGGTCTACGAGCACATCGGCGCGAAAGCGTGCCGTATCCTGGTGCCGGGCTATTCGGAAATCTATCCCGTGGACGATCTGGTCTGGGATAACACCAACAAAGCGCTGTTTTTCCGCGCCGACATCCTGAATCTGCATCGCCTGGACGAAGACGAACTGCAAGCGCTGGTCGAGCGTCTGGTGGAAAGCGAGCTGGACGACTACACCGACATCACCACCTTGATCGGCATCGAGTTCGATGACAACACGGCTTGGGGCCAGCTAACGATCCTGGAGTTGAAGCTGCTGATCTATCTGGCCTTGCAGCAGTTCGAAGAGGCGAAGGAAGCGGTGGAAACCTTCTTGCAGTACAACGACAACACGGTGGAGCGCGGGTTGTTCTACCAGGCCGTGAATGTGGTGCTGGAGATGAAGCTGGACGAAGACCTGGAACTGGAAGACTACGAGGCCAATTTCCGCCGGATGTTTGGCAACGAACGGATGGATGCCGCGATCGGCTCGGTGGACGGCAGCGTACGCTTCCATGGCTTGACGCCGACCAGCATGAAACTGGAGGGCCTCGATAGACACCTGCGCCTGATCGACAGCTACAAAAAACTGCACGCGGCGCGGGCCAATGTGTCGGCTTTATCTTCCGGGCTCGCCCCGTCGCTTGGCTGAATCCCTGCACTTGCCTGGGGTTCGGTTTTTTCCGAACCCTGAGATTCACTCAAACGGAACGAAATCGCAGGATCTGCGCACCGTCGAAAGGGTCGATCAGGTAATGGGCGTGCACGCCGAACGTATCCTGCAAGCGTTGCGGGGTCAGTACCTCGAGAGGTTTGCCGAGGGCCACCAGCCGACCCCGTTCCAGTACCGCCAGGCGGTCACAGGTCAACGCCTGGTTCAGGTCATGCAGGGCGATGACCGTCGTGACAGGTAGCGCTTGCACCACTTTTAGAATGGCGAGCTGATGCTGGATATCCAAGTGATTGGTCGGTTCGTCCAGCAATAGAATCTGCGGACGTTGGGCCAGGGCCCGAGCGATGTGAACACGTTGGCGTTCACCGCCGGACAGACTGTGCCAGGTGCGGTTTTTCAAGTGCGCCGCATCGACGTCCCACAGCGCCTGCTGGACGATGGCCGCGTCTTCGTGTGACCACGGACTCAAGGCCGATAACCATGGCGTTCGGCCCAACGCAACGGCGTCGAACACGCTGATCGCATCCAGTGTGTCGGCCTGTTGCTCAACCACGGCCAGGGTCTGCGCGACGGTTCGCCGTGCCAGCGTCTTGAGGGGCTGGTTGTTGAGCTGAATGTCGCCCCGGCTGGGCGTACGCACGCCCGCCAGCAGTTTGAGCAGTGTGGATTTTCCCGAACCGTTGGGCCCGACGAGGCCCAGGGTTTCGCCCCGACGGATGTCCAGGTGGATATCGTGCAACAGCTCGGCGTCGCGCACATGGAACCCGAGGCCGGAACAACTCAGCACGGATTCGCCAATGACAGAGGTGACGGCATTCATCGGGCATTTCTCCGACCGATCAGGATCAACGCGAACACTGGAGCGCCCACCAATGCCGTGATGACGCCGACCGGGATCACTTGGCCTTTGATCAGCGTTCGCGAGAAGACGTCGGCGGCGATCAGAAACACCGCGCCACCCAGCGCACTCGCCGGCAACAAGCGCGCATGCCGGGTACCCAGCAACAAACGCACGGCATGGGGAATGACCAACCCGACGAAACCGATGGAGCCAACGATCGATACCATCACCGCTGTCACCAGTGCCGCGCAACTGATCAGCAGAAATTGCACCCGGCGTACCGGAATGCCAAGGGAGGCGGCCGAGTCGGCGCCAAAGGTAAAGGCGTCCAGCGCCCGCCGATGCCACAGGCACACCGCAAGACCGATCAATGCCACGGGCACCGACAGCCACACCGACGGCCAACGGACCCCACTGAGATTTCCCAGCAACCAGAACATGATGCCGCGAGCTTGTTCGGAGCTGGCGGACTTGGTAATCAGAAACGCGGTGAGCGCATTGAACAACTGCGAGCCGGCAATCCCGGCCAGGATGATCTGCCCGGTGCCAGCGGGTGAGCGGCTGGCACGGGCCAGCAAAACGACCAAGGCGAACGCGGCAACGGCCCCGATAAAGGCCCCGACCGACAACGAAATCAGCCCCGCGCCAATGCCCAGCAGCGCCACCAGTACCGCGCCTGTCGAGGCGCCGGCGGAGATGCCGAGCAGGTAAGGATCGGCCAACGGGTTACGCAATAGCGATTGCAAGATCACCCCGCAGGTCGCCAGGCCCGCACCGCAAGCCGCCGCTACCAGCGCACGGGTCAGGCGGTAGTTCCAGACGATGCCTTCATCTATCGGGTCGAGGGCATAACCGGCGGCCCACAGTTTATTGGCCAACACCTGGAACACCACACTAGGCTCAATGCTCGTTTCACCGATGGTCACACCGGCAATCACCGCCAGGAGCAGCGTGACCAATGCCAGCAACGTTCGAATCAGCGTCGAAGTCATTTCGGCAGGTCGTAGCCGCTGATGGCCGTTGCGAGGGTTTCCAGGCCGTCGAACATCGTGATGCTGGCTTGCATGGCCATCGCATCGAGAATGATGATGCGGTTGTTTTTCACCGCGTCCATATTGCGGGTCACCGGGTCACTGCGCAGGAATTGCAGCTTCTTTTCATGGTCGTCAGCCGGAAAGCGTCGGCGGTCCATGCGGGCAATGACCAGGAAGGTCGGGTTGGCCTTGGCGATGGTTTCCCAGCCGACAGTCGGCCATTCCTCGTCGGACTCGATCACGTTGCGCACGCCCAGGGTACTGAGCATGAAGTCAGGAACGCCCTTGTGCCCAGCCACATAGGGATCGATATCCAGACTGGCGCTGGAGAACCAGAACAGCGCGCTCGTCTGCTTCAGATCCTTGGCCTGCACCGTAGCGATAGACTTCGCCAGGCTGTCCTTGAGTTGAGCGTTCAACTGCTGGCCGCGCTCTTGTACGTCGAAGATTTCAGCCAGCTGGCTGATGCTCTTGTAGATGCTGTCGATGCGAAACGCCTCCAGCCGCGTGCCATCCGCACCGACCAGATTATCCTTGGCCTCGCAATCGGAGGGCATCAAGTAGGTCGGGATCTTCAGTTCGTGAAACTGCTGGCGGGTACCGACCACGCCTTGCGGTCCGACCGTCCATTCCAGTTCCGCCACCACCAGCTGCGGACGTTTGCCGATCACCCCCTCGAAGCTCGGCTCGTTATCGGCCAGGCGTTCGATCTTGTCGTTCTGCGCCTGGTATTTCATCTGCACATCGTTGAACCAGAGCGAAGTGCCGACCACCTTGTCGCTCAACCCCATGGCATAGAGCATTTCAGTGCCGGCCTGGCCGATGGTCACGGCACGGCTGGGTGATTGCTCAAAGGTCAGCGTGCTGCCGCAATTCTCGAGGGTCAGGGGATAGTGAGTCGGGGCCGCATGGGCGAGGCTCGGCACACCCAGGGCAATGACGAGGGGAGCAAGGCGGGGCAGCAGCATGATGCAATCTCCAGTTGACCGTACACGGGGCAGGGGACGGACTGGAAACACATCGTTGAACGCTGCCGCTAAAGCACTGAAGTGCCGATCGGCCCAGTGACGAGCAGCGCAAGGATGTCCTTCCCGGACACCCCGCCGGTTAGTGATAGACTTGGCCGGCAGGTCTCCTGACTGATGCGTCAGCGCCTGGCTCCAGCCTTCCCGGGGTGATCCCAGTGGCCATTGAGGAGCAGGCTCAGCACCTACAGTTGCGGGGGCAGTTCCGTTTGATGCCGTGCGAGGCATCTCGGATTCCCTATTAGTCCCGTGGGGGAACCGACGGTCGGCATGGTAGTCGATCAGGGTGTTTATCACCACTCACCGCTAAGAGGCCTTCTCCTGGCGTCGTACGATTGCGGGAATGATTTTCTGAAGATGCGGCATCGTGCCGCTTCTTGCTATCCTGACGGCCCTCTTCACGGACGAACACTGAGACAAGCCATGGCCAACGACACCCCATCACACATCGGGAAGATATTGCTGGGCCTGCTGTTCGCCCTGATTGGTATCGGCTTGTTGAGCATTGCCATCAATCTCACGCTTGAGCGACGCGAGTTTCTCGACAGCGCACAGACCGCCGATGGCATCGTCAGCCACTTGAATGCCGGCGGTTCGCATCCTGAAATCGCCTTCACCACGAGCAGTGGTGAAAAAATCTCCTACCCCCAGGGCGGCTTCATCTTCGGCTATCAGCAGGGTCAGCCGGTGCGGGTGCATTACCTGCCCGAGCAGCCGGCCAACAGCGCCATCGTCGATGACTCGGCCGCGCTGTGGGGCACTTCCGGAGTCCTGGGGCTTATCGGTCTGGTGTTCACGCTTGTCGGTCTGGCAAAGGCTATCCGGCAGCGCGGTCGCGGTGCGGTTCATTCACATAAAGGACTTTAAGGTATGAGCAACAACATCCCGATCCCGGTCAACGAAAGTCGCTGGCAGTATCAGACCGCCAGCGGCGGTGGCCTGACTGTGGTCATGGTGGCGGGCAGTGGCGGTTCGATCATCCTGCGTTCGCCCGAGGGCGAGGACATCAGCTACCGCTACGGCGGCGTCGGGGTGGGTGTCGGATTTGGCGCGCGGCTGCCGCGTTTCGGCAAGATCAATATCCAGATCAAGGGGAAGAGCGTCGGTGGAGCGGGGGCCGCGGAGGCTTTTCCCAGCACCGGCAAGGTGTTTGTCAGCGATGCGTTGGTCAGTCGCGACCTGACCAGTGATGACATCACCGGGCCTTGCATGTACACCGAAGTAGGGGTGGGCCTGGGAATCGGTGGTTCGGCCACGGCGCTGTTGTTCGGGCTTGATCCCAAGTTGCTGGCGTTGTCGATGGCACTGAGTGCCAACCCGGCGACCTCGCTCATCGCTTCTACCTTGGTCAACCAGCGGTTGGCGAAGTCGGCCAAGGGGGCGGTGGTCATGGCCGGGATGAACGCTGGCTTGCAGGCCGGTGGTGGCGCTGCGATTTACATAGGCTATCTGTTCTAGTCGGATTGTCGGGCGAGGCCATGGTGCCGATTAGAAAAAACTGTGCTTCTTCCTGAGGGGAAGCGCTGTTTTTTTGGGGCTTGTTTTGGATTTTTTGGTTTGTGTGTATATCCGTTTCTGCGGTAACGGCTACTTATGGTTCCGCCCTTACGGCGGCTCACTTTTGAGAAGCGCAAAAGTAAGCAAAACGCTTTAGCCCCACCACTCGGTGCCTCGCCTAGGCTCGGCATGCCCTCTCTCCGGCATTGCTCCGTGGGCCCGCCGCGAAGGGCCATCCATGGCCCAGCGCGGCTATCCCGGCATCCATGCCGGGATGCCCACTCCACAATGCCTGCGTTCGGCCAGCGTGGTTAACGGGGCGCCGAGATCAACGTCCACCGCGAGGCGGCCTTATAGCCGACCTGGTTCTTGATGGGGACCGCGCTTCTCCTGTGGGAGCGGGCTTGCTCGCGAAGGCGATGTCACTGTCGATGAAGATGTTGAACGGGCTGGCCTCATCGCGAGCAAGCTCGCTCCCACAGGTTTTTTGTGTTGTGTGCAGATGCTGTGAACACCTGCGAATCCATGTGGGAGCGAGCTTGCTCGCGATAGCGGTAGTTCAGTTACAAAGATGCCGGATGTGCCCCCGTTCTTGCTTTGCTTTGCTTTGCTTTGGATCTTGATCTCGATCTCGGCGCCCCATTAACCACGCTGGCCGAACGTAGGTATTGCGCAGTGGGCACCTCGGCATGGATGCCGAGGTAGCCGCGCTGGGCCATGGATGGCCCTTCGCGGCGGCCCACGGAGCAATGCCTACGTTCGGGCATGCCGAGCCTAGGCGAGGCACCGAGTGGTGGGGCTGTACGGAACAACCACATGGGTTACAAAAAAGTGCATTCACATAGGTGACACTTTGATTGAAACGTAGCCGTTCTTGGCATTTCTCGCATTAACATGACCCAGGATCACCGGCCCGAAGATCACATTCCATATCCCATCACCAATCATCTCCATGCCGATGGTCTGATAACAGAGCAAATTACCTACATAAACCCTCATACCGCCTCGATTGATGATCCCATTACTATCGGCCAGGTAACTTTCGATATGGCTCGCATAAGTCATTTCAGGCAGCGTTTCGGGATACATTCGAGTTGAAGGCGTATAACAGGCAGCAGGCGTTTTCTGTCCCAGCGACTCGTGCCCACGCTCGTAATTGTAGTGCTGTCTGAAACGATCAAAATGACGTTGCTGGGCCTCCCAAGCAATAGCCGCAGGTTGAGGCAACGTACTTTTCAGCGTCCGATGCATGCGCTCGTGACGCCCATTTTGATCCGGGCGGCCCGGCTCGATCCGCTCAGGGATGATCCCGAGTCTCATCCACCAGATCGACAGCTGTGACAGCCCCGCACGACTCGTACTGGCAAACGGTACGCCATTGTCGGTACGAATCCGTTCCGGCAGCCCATACCCACGAAAAACCCGCTCGAAGGTTTCCTGGGTTTCCTTGAAGTTGGTGCTGCCCATGCTCTGGCAAGCCAGTAGAAAGCGACTGGCATGATCCATGATTGTCAGTGGATAGCACCAAACACCTGCCCCGGTCAGATACTGACCTTTGTAATCAGCGCTGAAGAGCTGGTTGGGATTCTCTGCCTTGTGCAAAGGCTTGGGATAAACAGCCACACGCCTGCGCAAAGGCCGAGGCGTGATCAAATCAGCTGCCTTGAGTACATTATAAATGGTCGTTTTCGACGGCGGATCCTGATCAGGAAAACGCTGCACGAGGCAGTTTTGAATTTTCTTCGGGCCGGGAATCGTCTCGCCAATGGAGCGAAGCTCAATGATCGCCTGTTTCACGACCAGGGGCACAACATAGGTTTGGTTGTGCCGGCGGCGGCTACGCTCATCAAGCCCACCGGGGCCCTCTGTTTCGTATCGTTTAACCCATTTGTACGCAGTCTTTCGGCTGATCTCATAGTCCCGGCACAGCTGACTTAAGCTGTGCTCTTTGGACAGATAATCCGCGATGAACATCACTTTCAGGTCCATAGGTTTCAGCTCTCTCCAGGGCATGGTCAGATCCTCGCGAAATCGACCCTGCCAGTTAAAAACTGTTACCTATGTGCGTGAACTGATTTGTAACCCATGTGGGTGAGTCATACCGGCTAAAGCGCTTTGGTTACTTTCGCGCTTTTCGAAAGTGACCCGCCGTCAGGGCGGAACCCTAAGTCGCCGTTACCAAAAAAACGGATATACACATAAACCTAAACCCCTGACAAACCACCGGTCGGACTCTGCTCGTGCCAACGATGGGGCGGCGTGCGAATCCTTATCGCTCTACTAGAGTGACGGATCCAGCACCCGTTAAAGGACTAACCCATGGCAACCACCGACAGCACGATGGCAAATACCCATACCGTGAGAACCGGCCCAGGCACTGTCCAGGTCGACCTCACCGGCCAGTTCGATGATAACCAGAGCATCGTTATCCAGCCCGACGGCAAGATACTGGTCGGCGGCTATACCGAGTACCTGGCATGGGGATACCCCGGGGCACCGGGCGAGGAAAGCTATGGCTACGAACAGAACCATTCCGTTATCCGCCTGAACGCGGACGGTAGCCTGGACACCAGCTTCCATGAGGGTGGCGTGGACAGCATACCTGCCGCCATAGCCCCGGCGTCGCGCTACGAGCTGACGGCGGTGCAGCCCGATGGCAAGGTGCTTATCGCCATAGCGCTGGAAACCGGCCTACAGGTGGAGCGCTTCAACAGCGACGGGACACGCGATGCCACCTTCGGCCAAAACGGCGCTATCTCGGTCGACATCAACCATGCCTTCAAGGACATCGACCTGACGGCCAATACCGATGGCACGTTCCAGGTCAGTGCCCGCGGGTTTGACCAGGCCACAGTGACCAGGATCGGCAATGACGGCACGTACGTCGATGGCTTTGGCAACCATGGCGTGCTGACCGTCAACATTCCCGAAGACGCCTACTACAACGGCGGGATTTCCACTGCGGTGCAGGCAGATGGAGGTGTTGTGATCGGGGCTGCTTACAATGCCGCTGGTGTGGGCGATCCAACGTACGCCCTGCAGCGCTTCAACCCCGACGGCCAGCCAGATACCCATTTCGGTGATGACGGTGTCCTCTACTTGAGCAGCGCCATGGGGTTTGGCGAGGATTCAGTGGTCACCGTGCAGGCGGATGGCAAGATCATCGTGATGGGGCATGGCCAAGGCAGCACCTTGGCGACTCTAGCGCGGCTTAACGCTGACGGCTCCTTTGATACCGGCTTTGGCTCCAATGGTACGGTGACCTTCGAGGCCGATACGCCTGTGGCTCTGACGGTACAGGGCGATGGCAAGATCCTGGCTGCCGGCACGAGCAATGGGGACTTCAGCGTCATCCGCTTGAACGCGGATGGCAGTATGGATACCCGTTTCGGCAGCCAGGACGGCAAGCTCCATGTGGACGGGTATGCGGGTGAAGAAATCTTGCAGGGGACCGATGCCGCCGAAATCATCCACGGCTTGGCGGGTGATGATGTGCTTCAAGGCAACGGCGGACGCGACTTTTTGCAAGGTGGCGCTGGTGCTGACATCTTCCGTTTTTCCGAATTGAACGACAGTTTCCGCACTGCCACGCAAAACAACAGCGACCGGGTCCAGGACTTCGACGCCTCTGAGGACCGCATCGACCTGATTGCCCTGGGCTTCACCGGCATTGGCAACGGCCATGACGGCACCTTGGCCATCACGGCCAGCGCAGACGGCACCCGCACCTACCTCAAGAGCTACGACGCGGATGCCTCCGGGCAACGGTTCGAACTGGCCTTGGACGGCAACCTGGTGGGGCAACTGGACAGCACCAACCTGGTGTTCACCGCGCCCACGGTTGAAGGTACGTCGGCCAACGATACGATTACCGGTTCCGCCTTGTCGGAAATCATCTATGGCCTGGGCGGCAATGACCGTATCAACGGTGGTGCTGGAGCTGATGTCATCATTGGCGGGGCGGGCGCCGACCGCCTCAACGGCGGGGATAGGAGCGACATCTCGTTGTGGACAGATAACCACCAAAACGACGACGTGTTCCGCTATACCTCTACCGAGGACAGCTATCGCACTGGCAGCCAGAGCTTTGCCGACCTTATCGAAGGCTTCACGGTCGACGACAAGATCGATGTATCGACCCTGGGCTATACCGCCTTCGGAGATGGAACGGGCACTACCCTGGAGATGGTTTACAACAAGGAGCTGGACCGCACTTATCTGAAGGATGCGGAAGCGGACGCACAAGGCCACTGGTTCCAGATCGCGCTTGTCGGGGACTGGCGGGAAAGCCTTGACGAAGATGACATGATCTTTGCGCCCGACGCGGAGGTAGGACTGATTGGGGTAGCCCCGCAGATCGATCCAGGGCATCTATTGACTTGATTGGCCACCTGAGAAGTCGCGTGGCAGTGATTGCTGCCACGCCCCGCCAGCTGGCGCCTCCACGCTGAATGGATTCTGGAAATCGAGGCAGGCATCAAGTCCAGTCATGCACATCACTGGAGGGTGATTTCGTGACCAGTTGCAGACGAAGTGCGCAGTGTACGCAGCCCTAGAAGCACTATCAGCACCATGGCCAGGCCCGCGACAATCGCGACGCCGAACCCTGCCTGCGCGCCGCAGACGTCGATGACCAAGCCCGCCAATACGCCGCCGAGCGCTACGCCGATGCTGACGCCGGTCGACATCCACGTAAACCCTTCGGTGATCCTGGAAGGCGGAACAATCATCGTACCGAGATTCATGATGATGACCATCGTTGGCGCAAAGGAGATGCCTGCCAAAAATAGCATTCCGGAAAGGACATAGACGTTCGGTGAAAGAATGGGCAACACGGCAGTGACTGCCGTTATCAGCGACCCGATAAAAAACTGCTGATCAATCGGCATGGAAATCCTTAAGGCGCCGAACGTCAGGCCTGCGATCAATGAGCCGAGGGCATAGGTTGCCAGGATGAAGCTGGCAGACGCCGGCCAGCCCTGTGCGTTGGCGAAGGCGACAACCGCCACGTCAACGGAACCTCCAATTACGCCCATCGCCAACAGTGCGAGCACGATGGTAGGAACGCCGGGGATAAGCAAGGTCGACCCTGTGCTCCTTGCCGTGCCCACGACCACCTTCGGTTCCGTCTGCCGCTGCATAAGAAACGCCGTCACGCCGACCACCAACAACAAGACCGCAGCAAGGGGCCCGGCTTGGGCGAAAAAGCTGATGCTCAAACCAATGGCAAGTGGTGGGCCGATGACAAAGGCTAGTTCAGTGATAACTGTATCCAGGGAAAAGGCTGTGTGTAGCTGTGGCTTGCCACGGAAAAGCTGTATCCAGCGTGCCCTGATCATGGCGGGCATGCTTGGCATCGTGCCCGCCAACGCCGCGAGAATAAACAGTAGTGTGACCGGAGCGCTCATATACACGGCAATGATCAGCGCCAGCAGCATACTGGTGCTGAAGGCCGCCAAAGGGGGCAGAACCCGGCGTTGCCCCCGCCGGTCGACAAGTTTCGATACTTGCGGACCGATAAGCGCAGTCGCCAGGGTATAAGTACCGGCGACCGCGCCTGCCAGCCAATAAAGTCGTGTCTGCTGCACCAACATGGTGATGATGCCAATGCCGATCATTGCCTGTGGCAGACGGGCAATGGCGCTCGTAATCACTAGCCCGATGGCGCCCGGGGCGGAGAAAAGTTCGCGGTAGGGGTTGGCCATGATGCTTCCTTTATCATGTGACACTGATGAATAACCCGCTGCCTGTGACACAAACTGATGGGACGGCAAACCGGCGGCTGGTCATTTGAGCACGCCTCGAATGGGCTGTTACAGGTTATTTGGGCAGGACAACACGGTACACGTCGCTGATTTCCAGCAAACGACGGCTAGGGGGATCGGGCGACGGATTGATATCGGACGATTCTGAATTGCAATGAGGTGCCGCAACGCGAAAGCCCCGCATCGCGGGGCGATAACGGGGCTTTTTGATGCTACGTGGAAGCGGCGTGGCGGGTTAGACGTTAAAGCGGAAGTGCATCACGTCGCCATCCTTGACGATGTATTCCTTGCCTTCCAGACGCCATTTACCCGCTTCCTTGGCGCCGGCTTCGCCCTTGTACTGGATGAAGTCGTCGTAGGCGATGACTTCGGCGCGAATGAAGCCTTTTTCGAAGTCGGTGTGGATCACGGCCGCCGCTTGTGGCGCGGTGGCGCCGACGCGTACGGTCCAGGCGCGCACTTCTTTTACGCCGGCGGTGAAGTAGGTCTGCAGGTTGAGCATTTCATAGCCGGCGCGGATCACGCGGTTCAGACCAGGTTCTTCCAGGCCCAGGGCCTCCAGGAACATGTCCTTTTCTTCGCCGTCTTCAAGCTCGGCGATTTCCGCTTCGATCTTGTTGCAGACCGGTACGACCATCGCGCCTTCTTCTTCGGCGATGGCTTTCACCACGTCCAGCAGCGGGTTGTTCTCAAAACCATCTTCGGCAACGTTGGCGATGTACATGACCGGTTTGGTCGTCAGCAGGTGGAAGCCTCGAATGATCTGTTTCTCATCGGCGCCCATGTTCTTGATCAGGCTGCGTGCCGGTTTGCCCAGGGTGAAGTGGGCGATCAGTTGCTCGAGCAAGGCTTTCTGGGCGACGGCGTCTTTGTCGCCGCCCTTGGCGTTGCGAGCGACTTTTTGCAGTTGCTTCTCGCAGCTGTCGAGGTCGGCGAAGATCAGTTCCAGGTCGATGATCTCGATATCGCGTTTCGGGTCGACGCTGTTGGAAACGTGAATCACGTTCTCGTCTTCGAAGCAGCGGACCACGTGGGCGATGGCATCGGTTTCGCGGATGTTGGCCAGGAACTTGTTGCCCAGGCCTTCACCTTTCGAGGCGCCGGCCACCAGGCCGGCGATGTCGACGAACTCCATGGTGGTCGGCAGTACGCGCTCCGGGATCACGATGGCCGCCAGGGCGTCCAGGCGCGGATCGGGCATCGGCACGATGCCGGTGTTCGGCTCGATGGTGCAGAAGGGGAAGTTCTCGGCCGCGATACCGGATTTGGTCAGGGCGTTGAACAGGGTGGACTTGCCGACGTTAGGCAGGCCGACGATGCCGCAATTGAATCCCATGGTGTTTCCCCTCGGATAAGTGTCAGGCCTTCTGGCTGTGCAGGTTTTTCATCGCGCGGTTCCATTCACCGGCGAGGATATCCGGCAGCACGCCGAGGGCAAAGTCGATGCTGGCATCGAGTTTTTCCTGTTCGGCGCGAGGCGCACGACCCAGGACAAAGTTTGAAACCATACTGGCAACGCCCGGGTGGCCGATGCCAAGCCGCAAGCGGTGAAAGGTATTCTGATTACCCAGTTGCGCAATGATGTCGCGCAATCCGTTGTGACCGCCATGGCCGCCGCCTTGCTTGAGCTTGGCAACACCCGGAGGCAGGTCGAGTTCGTCGTGGGCCACCAGGATTTCTTCAGGCTTGATACGGAAGAAACCGGCCAATGCCGCCACGGCCTGGCCGCTGCGGTTCATGTAGGTGGTGGGAATCAATAGGCGAACATCCTGACCCTGATGCGAAAAACGCCCGGTCAGGCCGAAATATTTGCGATCGACCGCCAGGCTGACGCCTTGTGCGTGCGCGATGCGCTCAACAAAAAGGGCCCCTGCGTTATGCCGGGTCTGTTCGTATTCGGCACCTGGATTTCCCAGGCCAACGATCAGTTTAATGGCAGTCACGATAGGGGCCCTTCCTGGAGTGTGGATAACAACGTCGCGCTCAAACGGTGTGGCGACAATGGACGAAAAGTGCGGATCTACCGTTAAGTAAACTTCGCGTTCTCGCCCGTTGTCTCGCTACGTTCCAGTCCGCGATGTTTCCGGTCACTCCGGCGACAGAGTGAAATTACTCTGCAGCGCCTTCTTCAGTTGCTTCCGGAGCAACACGTGGAGCGTGGACGTTGGCAACAGCCTTGTCATCGCCGTGTGCCAGGGCAACAAACTCAACGCCCTTAGGAGCCTTGAGGTCGGACAGGTGAATGATCGTGCCGACTTCGGCGTCAGCCAGGTCGACTTCGATGAATTCAGGCAGGTCTTTCGGCAGGCAGGTCACTTCGATTTCCGAAACAACGTGGGAAATTTCGCCGCCTTTCTTGATCGGTGCAGCTTCGCCAACGAAGTGTACAGGCACGATAGCGGTCAGTTTCTGGCCAGCGACTACGCGTACGAAGTCAGCGTGCATCACGTGGCCTTTGGCCGGGTGACGCTGCAGGGCTTTGATCACGACGTTCTGCTTGGTACCGCCAACGTTCAGCTCGATGATGTGGCTGTAGGCCGCTTCGTTTTCGAGCAGTTTGGCAACTTCTTTGGCCAGCATGCTGATGGACTCAGGGGCTTTCTCGCCACCGTAGACTACAGCTGGAACCAGGCTTGCGAGACGACGCAGGCGGCGGCTCGCACCTTTCCCCAGGTCGGAACGCAGTTCAGCATTCAGGGTAAATTCGTTCATGTTGTATCTCCAAAGTAACCACATTCACCCCAGCGCTTGCGACCAGCGCTAAAGGCGATATGGGCAAAAAAGCCCCGCCCCGACAGTGAATGCCGGGGCGGGGCGCTTTTCGTCAACGAGATGTTACGACAAGGGCAGAGCCCTTAGCGGAACATCGCGCTGATCGATTCTTCATTGCTGATGCGGCGAACCGCTTCGGCAACCACCGGTGCGATATCCAGTTGACGGATACGCGCACAGGCCTGTGCAGCAGCGGACAACGGGATGGTGTTGGTCACCACCAGTTCGTCCAGCACGGAATTTTCAATGTTTTCGATCGCTCGACCCGACAGCACAGGGTGTGTGCAGTAGGCAAAGACCTTGGCAGCGCCATGCTCTTTCAAGGCCTTGGCCGCGTGGCACAGGGTGCCGGCGGTATCGACCATGTCATCGACCAGAATACAGGTACGCCCTTCGACATCGCCGATGATGTGCATCACTTCAGAGTGATTGGCCTTCTCACGACGTTTGTCGATGATACCCAGATCCACGCCCAGGGATTTGGCAACGGCCCGTGCACGCACGACACCACCAATGTCCGGGGACACGATCATCAGGTTTTCGAAGCGCTGATCTTCAATGTCATCCACCAGAACGGGGGAGCCGTAGATGTTATCCACGGGAATATCGAAGAAGCCCTGGATCTGGTCAGCATGCAGATCAACCGTGAGGACACGGTCGATACCGACTACGGTGAGCATATCAGCCACGACTTTCGCGCTGATCGCCACACGTGCGGAACGCGGACGGCGATCCTGACGGGCATAACCAAAGTAAGGAATAACAGCAGTGATACGAGTAGCCGAGGAACGGCGGAAGGCATCAGCCATCACGACGAGTTCCATCAGGTTATCGTTGGTCGGAGCGCAAGTCGGCTGAATAATGAAGACGTCTTTACCGCGAACGTTTTCATTGATCTCGGCAGTGATTTCGCCGTCGGAAAACTTACCGACAGAAATGTCACCGAGAGGGATATGCAGCTGACGTACGACACGCCGAGCCAGATCGGGGTTGGCGTTCCCCGTAAAGACCATCATCTTGGACACGCGCAGTACCTGAAGGCTGAGGGTATACCTGGATGAGTATAGGAAAATGGCAGGGGCGGCTGGATTCGAACCAACGCATGGCAGGATCAAAACCTGCTGCCTTACCGCTTGGCGACGCCCCTGTATCTGTTGCTGCGAGTGCCCAGCACTCGATTCCTTTTAGAGCAGGTCTTGCAGCTTGCGATGCAACATCGAAACGTTGCTTCCTTTTGCTACAAACCCCGTAAGGGTCTCTGTCAGAAGGGCCGAGACTTTATCAGCTTCAGCTTTGCTTGGGAAGCCCCCAAACACACAACTTCCAGTTCCGGTGAGTTTTGCTTCGGTAAATTTACCTAACAAATTCAAAGCGTTACGAACATCTGGATAACGCCTTGCTACCACCGGTAAGCAGTCATTTCGACTGTTTCCCTTGGGAACGGGGCGCACTTTAATGGGAGGAGAGTTACGTGTCAACAGCGGATCTGAAAAAATTTCTGCTGTACTTACAGATACTTGCGGCACCAGTACCAAGTACCAGGGTTCCTCAGGCTCAACCGGCGTGAGTTTTTCCCCGACGCCCTCGGCAAAAGCAGCGTGGCCACGCACGAAAACCGGCACGTCGGCGCCCAGCGTCAGGCCCAGTGCGGCCAGTCGATCCAGGTCCCAGCCCAGCTGCCACAAGTGGTTGAGGCCGAGCAAGGTCGTTGCCGCATTCGAGCTGCCGCCACCGATGCCGCCGCCCATGGGCAGGATTTTGTCGATCCAGATATCGATGCCCAGCGTACAACCGGATTGCGCCTGGAGTTGTTTCGCGGCCTTGACGATCAGGTTGCTGTCGTGGGGCACGCCTTCGAATTCGGTGTGCAGGCGTATCACGCCATCGTCGCGCACGGCAAAGGTGATTTCATCGCCGTAGTCCAGGAACTGAAAAATCGTCTGCAACTCGTGATAGCCGTCCGGTCGACGACCCAGGATGTGCAACATCAGGTTGAGCTTGGCCGGGGAGGGCAGGGTCAGGCGTGCAGCGGTCATGTCATTGCCCCAGCTTGCGCGGCTGCCATTGCTTGATCACCAGCGTGACATCGAGGTTGCTGCCGTGCAGTTTGATGCGTTCGGGCAGCCAGTAGCCGTTCTGCTGGGCATAGCTGAGGTATTCGATCTGCCAGTCATCCTGTTCCAGGTTGGACAGGCGGCTGTCGGCATCGAGGGTCAGGCGGCTTTTGCTGTCCGGTGCCGGCAGCCCGCGGACCCACCAGGTCAGGTGGGAGACCGGCAGTTTCCAGCCCAGCTGTTCTTCCAGCAGCGCTTCGGGGGTCGGGGCCTCGTAGCGTCCCTGATTGGCGACTTCCAGGGAAACCTGGCCCGGCCGGCCAGTCAGGCGGGCCGCGCCGCGACCCAGTGGGCCCGACAGGCGAATGTCGTAGTAGTCCTGGCGTTGCAGCCAGAACAGCGTGCCGCTGCCCGAGTCTTTCGGGGCGCGGATGCCGATCTTGCCGTCGATCTGCCAGCCGTCGAGGCTACTCAGTTGTTGCTTGTGCTCGCGCCACTGGGCCTGGTTGCCCTGGCCCTGGACGGATTCACGGGCGCCGAAGCCCGCGCAACCGGCGAGCAAGGCAATGAAGCTGAACACGATGAAATGGCGCAAAAACATAATCTTAAAGGGTCTCTGATCCGGTCAGGCGTTTGATGGTGCTGCGCAAAATGGGGCTGTCGGGCTGGTCCTTGAGGAACCGGCTCCAGATCTGCCGGGCTTCGCGCTGTTTGCCGTTGGCCCACAGGACTTCGCCCAGGTGAGCGGCGACTTCCTGGTCGGGAAAGCGCTCCAGGGCCTGACGCAGCAAGCGCTCGGCTTCATCGAGGTTGCCCAGGCGGAAATTCACCCAGCCGAGGCTGTCGAGTACCGCCGGGTCTTCGGGATTGATCTGATGGGCCTGTTCGATCAGCACCTTGGCCTCGTCGTAGCGGGTGGTGCGATCCGACAAGGTGTAGCCGAGGGCATTGAGAGCCATGGCATTGTCCGGATCACGCTGGATGATCAGGCGCAGGTCTTTCTCCATCTGGGCCAGGTCATTGCGTTTTTCCGCCAGCATGGCGCGGGTGTACAGCAGGTTCAGATCGTCCGGGTACTGCTTCAACGCTTTTTGCAGCACATTCCAGGCTTTGTCGCCCTGATTGTTGGCCGACAGGGTTTCGGCTTCGATCAGGTACAGCTGGATGCCGTAGTCCGGTTGGGAGTCGCGCTGGACGGCGAGGCGGCTCTGGGCCTCGGCCGTCTTGCCGTTGCCCATCAGGATGTCGGCCTGGCGCAACTGTGCTGGCAGATAATCGTTGCCCGGGCCGACCTGGGCGTATTCGATCAGTGCGCTTTCCGGGTCGTTGCGTTCTTCGGCGATGCGTCCCAGGTTCAGGTGGGCCGAATCGACATGGCTCTCCCGTGCGATCAGGTCCTCCAGATAACCCTTGGCCTCATCCCAGGCCTTGGCTTCCAGGCAAACCAGCGCCAGGGAGTAACGCAGCTCGTCGTCTTCCGGGTATTGCTGGACCAGGCTGGAGAACTCCACCTTGGCCTCGTCCATGCGGTTGTTTTCCACCAGCATGCGGGCATAGGTGAGGCGCAGGCGTTTGTCGTCCGGATACTTCTTGATGCTTTTTTCCAGCAGCGGCAGCGCTTCGTCACCACGGTCCAAGCCTTGCAGCAGGCGTGCGCGCAGCAGGATCGGCGCCACTTCGCCGGCTTCGGGCGGGTTGTCTTCCAGCAGGGTGAGGGCGCCCTGGGTGTCGCCGTCCTGTTGCAGCAGCAGGGCTTTGCCGAAAATCAGCTGGCCGTTGTTCGGATGACGCTGCAATAGGCGATCGAAGCTTTTCATCAGGCCGTTGCGGGTTTCCTGGTCGGTATCGGCTGCCGACAGCGCCAGAAAATCGAAGTGGGTGTCGCCCTTGCCCTGCAGGACTTTCTCCATATAGACCATGGAGTCGTCGTAGCGCCCGGCCCGGGCCAGTTGCACGGCGGCGGCGCGCTGCGCTTCCAGGTCATCGGGGGCATTCCTGGCCCAGATCAGCGCGGTATCCAGCGCGGCCTGGTCGGCCCCCAGGTACTCGGCGATGCGAAACGCACGCTCGGAGATGCCTGGGTCCTGAGTGTTGATGGCCTGGGTCACGTAGTTGTCCAGCGCAATGTCGAAACGATTGCGCTGGCCTGCCAGTTCGGCGCTCAACAGGCTGAAGATGGTTTCTTCGCTGAACGAGCCGTAGACCTTGGGTTTTTCAGGCGCCGGAGTGCTGTCTTCGACCGGCGGCGTACCGTCCGTCGAAACGGGGGCCATGGACTGGCAGCCGCTGAGCAAGGCAAGAGCGAGGAGCAACGCGGAAGATCTATTCATATAGGAAGAGGACGACTAACCTGCGGTCGGATCATCATGACACAAGCCTTGGGTCAAACATAACCGCCCCGTCGATTTACGGCGCGGCTCGGGGCGATAGAGATCGAGTGGTTGTTCTGAATCTGGCGAAGTAGGACAATTGCCGGCTTCACGTCACCATCAGCGACCTTGAATGGCCTTCCTTGCACTTGGTATTAACCACAAGACTGCTTCAGTAGACGTTCGCGAGCGCGTGGCCTTTACGCCTGAGCAGCTGGTTGAGGCCCTGCAGCAGCTCTGCCGACTGACCGACAGTCGCGAAGCTGCGATCCTCTCCACCTGCAATCGCAGCGAGCTTTATATAGAGCAGGATCACGTTTCGCCGGATTCGGTGCTGCGCTGGCTGGCCGAATATCACGATCTGAGCCTTGAAGAGCTGCGTGCCAGTGCTTATGTGCACGAGGATGATGCGGCCGTTCGTCACATGATGCGCGTCGCTTCGGGCCTCGATTCGCTGGTGTTGGGTGAGCCGCAGATCCTCGGCCAGATGAAGTCGGCCTACGCCGTGGCGCGGGAGGCCGGCACCGTCGGTCCGCTGCTGGGTCGTCTGTTCCAGGCCACCTTCAACGCCGCCAAGCAGGTGCGTACCGACACCGCCATCGGCGAGAACCCGGTGTCCGTGGCGTTTGCCGCCGTCAGCCTGGCGAAACAGATTTTCAGTGATTTGCAACGCAGCCAGGCGCTGTTGATCGGCGCCGGCGAGACCATCACCCTGGTCGCTCGCCATCTCCACGACCTGGGTGTGAAGCGCATTGTCGTCGCCAACCGGACCCTGGAGCGGGCCAGCACCCTGGCCGAACAGTTCGGTGCCCATGCGGTGCTGCTGTCGGACATTCCTGCCGAACTGGTGCACAGCGATATCGTCATCAGTTCCACCGCCAGCCAGTTGCCGATCCTGGGCAAGGGTGCGGTGGAAAGTGCCCTGAAGCTGCGCAAGCACAAGCCGATTTTCATGGTGGACATTGCCGTCCCCCGGGACATCGAGCCGGAAGTCGGCGAACTGGACGACGTTTACCTCTATAGCGTCGACGACCTGCACGAGGTGGTGGCCGAGAACCTCAAGAGCCGGCAGGGCGCAGCCCAGGCGGCGGAAGAGATGATCAGCGTCGGTGCCGAGGACTTCATGGTGCGCCTGCGCGAGCTGGCGGCGGTGGATGTGCTCAAGGCCTATCGTCAACAGAGCGAACGCCTGCGCGACGAGGAGCTGCAAAAGGCCCAGCGCCTGCTGGCCAACGGCGGCAGTGCCGAAGAGGTGCTGGTGCAGCTGGCCCGCGGCCTGACCAACAAATTGCTCCACGCTCCCAGTGTCCAGCTCAAGAAGCTGACCGCCGAAGGCCGCCTTGATGCGCTGGCCATGGCCCAGGAGCTCTTTGCCCTCGGTGAGGGTTCACCGGATAGCTTTTCGGATAAAAAACCGCAATGAAAGCGTCACTGCTTAATAAGCTGGACATCCTCCAGGACCGTTTCGAAGAACTGACCGCCTTGCTGGGCGACGGCGAAGTCATTTCCGACCAGAACAAATTCCGCACTTACTCCAAGGAATACGCGGAAGTCGAGCCGATTGTCGCCACATATAAACAGCTGCTCAAAGTGCAGGGCGACCTCGAAGGCGCCCAGGCGCTGCTCAAGGACAGCGACCCGGACATGCGCGAAATGGCGGTGGAGGAAGTCCGCGAAGCCAAGGAGCGGTTGCTCGAACTGGAAGACAATCTGCAACGAATGCTGCTGCCCAAGGACCCGAACGACGGGCGTAACGTGTTTCTTGAGATCCGGGCCGGCACCGGTGGCGATGAGGCGGCGATTTTTTCCGGCGACCTGTTTCGCATGTATTCGCGCTACGCCGAACGTCGTGGTTGGCGCGTGGAGATCCTGTCGGAGAACGAAGGCGAACACGGTGGCTATAAAGAAGTCATCGCCCGCGTCGAGGGTGACAACGTCTATGGCAAGCTGAAATTCGAATCCGGCGCCCACCGTGTGCAGCGTGTACCGGCCACCGAATCCCAGGGGCGCATCCACACCTCGGCCTGCACCGTGGCGGTATTGCCCGAGCCGGACGAACAGGAAGCCATCGAGATCAACCCGGCGGACCTGCGGGTTGACACCTACCGCTCCTCCGGCGCGGGCGGCCAGCACGTCAACAAGACCGACTCGGCGATTCGCATCACTCACTTGCCCTCGGGCATTGTGGTCGAGTGCCAGGAAGAACGCTCCCAGCACAAGAACCGCGCGCGAGCCATGGCCTGGTTGTCGGCCAAGCTCAACGACCAGCAGACCAGTGCTGCGGCCAACGCTATCGCCAGTGAGCGCAAACTGCTGGTGGGTTCGGGCGATCGTTCCGAGCGGATCCGTACCTACAACTTCGCCCAAGGCCGGGTCACCGACCATCGCGTCAACCTGACCCTTTATTCCCTCGACGAAATTCTTGCCGGTGGTGTCGACGCGGTCATCGAGCCGTTGCTGGCCGAATACCAGGCTGACCAATTGGCTGCGATTGGCGAGTAAGCACAGGTGAATCAATGACCATCATCGCCAGTCTGTTACGTGCCGCCGAGCTGCCGGATTCGCCCTCGCCCCGGCTGGATGCCGAGTTGTTGCTGGCCGCTGCGCTGGGCAAGTCCCGCAGCTTCCTGCACACCTGGCCCGAGCGGATCGTACCGAGCGAGGCGGCGTTGCTGTTTTCCGAGTACCTGCGGCGCCGTCGTTCCGGCGAGCCGGTGGCCTACATCCTCGGGCAGCAAGGTTTCTGGAAACTCGACCTGGAAGTCGCGCCCCATACGCTGATCCCGCGTCCTGACACCGAGCTGCTGGTGGAAACCGCGCTGGCCTTGTTGCCGGCCACGCCGGCCCGGGTCCTGGACCTGGGCACGGGCAGTGGCGCGATTGCCCTGGCATTGGCCAGCGAGCGCCCAGCCTGGAAGGTCACTGCGGTCGACCGTGTGCTGGAAGCCGTGGCCCTGGCCGAGCGCAATCGTCAACGCCTGGACCTGCGCAACGTCACGGTGTTGAGCAGTCACTGGTTCAGCGCTCTGGACGGCGAGCGTTTTGAGTTGATCATCAGCAACCCGCCTTATATCGCCGCCGCCGATCCGCATCTGGCCGAGGGCGACGTGCGTTTCGAGCCGGCCAGTGCGCTGGTTGCGGGACAAGATGGGCTCGATGACCTGCGCCAGATCATTGAGCAGGCACCCGGTCACCTTGAACCGGGCGGCTGGCTGATGCTCGAACACGGTTACGACCAGGCCGGGGCGGTGCGTGATTTGCTGGGCTGCCAAGGCTTCGCGCAGGTCCACAGCCGCAAGGACCTGGGCGGTCACGAGCGTATCAGCCTGGGGTGCCTGCCGTGCTGAACGATCAGGAGTTGTTGCGCTACAGTCGGCAGATTCTGTTGCAGCACGTCGACATCGACGGCCAATTGCGCCTCAAGCAAAGCCGCGTGTTGATCGTCGGTCTCGGTGGTCTCGGCGCTCCGGTGGCGTTGTACCTGGCTGCCGCTGGCGTCGGCGAGTTGCACCTGGCGGATTTCGACACTGTCGATCTGACCAACCTGCAACGCCAGATCATTCACGACACCGACAGCGTCGGCCTGAGCAAGGTCGATTCGGCGATGCGTCGCCTGGCGGCGATCAATCCCGGGATTCGCCTGGTGCCTCATCCGAAGGCCATGGACGAAGACAGCCTGGCCGCCGTGGTTGCGACGGTGGATGTGGTGCTGGACTGCTCCGACAATTTCTCGACCCGCGAAGCGGTGAATGCGGCGTGTGTCATTGGGGGTAAACCGCTGGTCAGCGGTGCGGCGATTCGCCTGGAAGGGCAGCTATCGGTGTTCGATCCGCGCCGCCCCGAAAGCCCTTGCTACCACTGCCTCTACGGCCATGGCAGCGAAGCCGAGTTGACCTGCAGCGAAGCCGGTGTGCTTGGGCCGCTGGTGGGATTGGTCGGTAGCCTGCAAGCCCTTGAAGCCTTGAAGTTGTTGGCCGGTTTCGGTGAGCCGCTGGTGGGGCGCCTGCTGTTGATCGATGCCTTGGGCACACGTTTTCGCGAATTGCGAGTCAAGCGCGACCCGGGTTGCAGCGTCTGCGGTGGCCAGCATGAGTGAAGCGCCGATCGGTGTGCTTGACTCGGGTGTCGGCGGGCTGTCGGTGCTGGAAGAGATCCGTCAGTTGCTGCCCAATGAGTCGCTGCTGTACGTGGCTGACTGTGGGCATATTCCCTACGGTGAGAAAACCCCGGAATACATCCGACAGCGCAGCGCGATCATCGCCGACTTTCTCATGGGGCAGGGCGCCAAGGCGCTGGTGGTGGCCTGCAATACCGCAACGGTCGCCGCAGTGGCCGATCTGCGGCGCGACTTCCCCCACTGGCCCATTGTCGGCATGGAGCCGGCGGTCAAGCCAGCGGCCGCCGCGACCCGCAGTGGTATCGTCGGTGTACTGGCGACCACCGGCACCTTGCAAAGCGCCAAGTTCGCCGCCTTGCTCGACCGTTTCGCCACCGATGTGCGGGTTATCACTCAACCGTGTCCGGGGCTGGTGGAGCTGATTGAGGCGGGTGACTTGCACAGCCCGGCCTTGCATCAATTGCTGCAGCATTACGTCGACCCGTTGCTCGCCGCCGGCTGCGACACGTTGATCCTCGGCTGCACGCACTATCCGTTCCTCAAGCCATTGCTCAAGCAAATGATTCCGGCCGACATCAGCCTGATCGACACGGGGGCCGCCGTGGCACGCCAACTTCAACGGCTATTGGCCGAGCGAGCCCTATTGGCCAAAGGGCCGGCCCGCGAGACCGAGTTCTGGACAAGTGCAGATCCGATGCATTTAAGAAAAATCCTACCGTTGCTATGGCATTCGTCTGGCGTTGTGCGAAGCTTCGATCTGTAAGAAAAACGTGAAAATTATGTGAAACGGGCTGAACTTCTGTTTTACCGCGGATTTCTATAGCTTTGTCTGTTTGTAACTAAACTAACTAAGTCTGTTCGCAAAGGATGTTTTTAATGAAGCGCTTATTCTGCTTTGCCGCGTTTGCGGCTGCATTGCTGGGGCACACTTACACCGCTCAGGCGGCAGGTGTGGAGTTTGGGGTTGGCCAGACTAGCGATTCGACCATGACCTATCGCCTAGGCATGCAGTTCGACTGGGACAAGAGTTGGTGGCAGAGCGATGTCGGTCGCCTGACCGGCTACTGGAGCGGTGCCTATACCTACTGGGAAGGGGATGAGACCTCCAGCAACCACAGCCTGTCGTTCTCGCCGGTCTTTGTGTATGAGTTTTCCGGCCAGAACGTGAAGCCTTACATCGAGGCGGGTGTAGGTGTTGCGCTGTTTGCCAATACCGAAGTGGAAAGCAACAAGTTGGGTACGGCGTTCCAGTTCGAAGATCGCATCGGTTTCGGCCTGCGCTTCAACGGCGGACATGAAGTGGGCATTCGCGCCACTCACTATTCCAATGCCGGCATCAAGTCGACCAACGACGGTGTAGAAAGCTACGCGCTGCATTACACGATGCCGCTGTAACGTTCAGACACTGTGGGAGCGAGCTTGCTCGCGATAGCGGTGGGTCAGACAACTTCATGTTGAAAGGTCTATCGCTATCGCGAGCAAGCTCGCTCCCACAGAAATTCAGATTCCCCATCGAATCCATGCCTACCGATACGCCGTCGCAATCCCCAGGCGTTCTTCAATGCATTCCGGCGCGCCCATTTCGAATTCGCGGCAGATCAGCGGGCGTTTCTCGTAGATCGTGCACATCATGCTGTCGCGATCCAGGGCCGCGCACCAGCCGTCGTCGAGCCGCAGCATCACTTCCCCACCCCAATCATCTGTGTCGATAAAACGTTCCGGGACGCCAGTGTCGGTGATCAGCATCACTTCCAACTGGCAGCAGCATGCCGCGCACGTCGAGCAAGTGACGGCCGGTGCAGCGATTTCATGGAGGGGGATGATTTTCATGGCGCGCAGTGTAAGGCAACCGGGCCGCTCAGGGTCGACCCTTGATCGGTGACCAGACACTCGCCTGACAGGGGGGCACGTCTGTTTGCTCTGTCTCGGCCGATGACGGCAATGGCCAGAGCACCGTCATGGATGCGGCAGGGAGAGCCATTTCCTGGGGGCGCTCGATCAATTGCGACAATATGTGATTCGCCGCCGTTTCAGCCGACCACTGGACCGGGTTTGGAAAACAGTCGTCGTGGCTCAGCGACGGGCTGTCGAAGCCAGGGTGGACCAGTGTCACGTCGATGTTGTCGCAGGCGGAGTCAAGCCGGGCCGACTCAAACAGATAACGCATCCCTCTGCCACCGTCTTTCGTTTGCGAGGGCGGCAGGTAAGTCGCCGGGCTGGCGATACCCACCAGATGAGGCTCGGTCCCCGCGCGTAATAGCGGCAAGGCTGTTTCGATGCAGAGACTGGCGGCCAGTAGATTGCTGCGTACGATGTGTTCGATGATCGTGTGGTCGTCGGGCTGGCCGCTGGTGTATTCAGCGGTTCCGGCATTGAGAATCACAGTATCCAGGTAGCCCCACTGTTGGGCGATCTGCTCGCCGATCTCACGCACGCTCTGGCTGTCAGTCAAATCGCCGGGCAGCGTCAGTACTTGTCCTGGATAACGTGCCGAAAGGGCCTCACAGGATTGAGCCGAGCGTGAACTCACGGCCAGGTGCGCACCGGTGTTAAGTATCGCTTGGGCCAACGCCGCACCAACGCCGTGACCCGCACCGGTCAGCCAATATCGCCGTGGAGGCTTTAGACCCATTCCATACTCCTTTCGATGCAGTGTTTGGTCAGTGGCTTTGAGGAAGACCCTTTGATTAGTAAGACTATATGCCAGGGAAGGGGTAATGCATCCCCTGGGTTAACAATTTCATGTTCGCTCACCGCCCATCTTTTCAACGGCAACGTCCTGTCGCGCTGGCAGGTTTCGGAATGCCTCCAACGCACGTACCCGGGATTCGCTCAAATTGACGATTGCAGGCGGGTAATCCACTGCGTCAAACAATCCGCCCTGGGTATTTGGGTTATGGACCTGTTGTTTGTCGAGATCGTTCAGCTCGGGTAACCAGCGTTTGATGAACAAACCCTCGCGATCAAATTTCTCCGACTGGCTCAACGGGTTGAATATCCGGAACCAGGGCGCCGCGTCCGTGCCGGTGGAGGCACTCCACTGCCAACCGCCGTTGTTGGCGGCCAGATCGCCGTCGATCAGGTGCCGCATGAAAAAACGCTCGCCCTCGCGCCAGTCGATCAGCAGGTTCTTGGTGAGAAACATCGCCACCACCATCCGCAAACGGTTGTGCATCCAGCCGGTCTCCAGCAATTGACGCATGGCCGCATCGATAATAGGCAGGCCAGTGCGGGCTTGCTTCCAGGCCTCCAGTTCTTCTGGGGCCTGGCGCCAGGCCAATGCCTCGGTTTCCGGGCGGAACGCGCGATGGCGCGACACGCGTGGATAGCCCACCAGAATATGTTTATAAAACTCACGCCATAGCAATTCATTGATCCAGGTCACGGTACCGACACTTCCGCTTTCGAATTCACCCTGGTTGGCGTGCAGCGCAGCGTGCAGGCACTGGCGCGGCGAGACCACGCCGGCCACCAGATAAGCCGAAAGCTGGCTGGTGCCCGGTTTGGCCGGAAAATCCCGTTCGCTCTGGTAATCGCCGAGGTGTTGATCGACAAAGGTGTCCAGGCGCCGTCGGGCTTCGTTTTCACCGGCAGGCCAGAGCGCCCTTAACGCTTCGCCGGGAAGCGCGAACCCTTCGACTTGCGTCGGTAGCGGATCACTGACGATCCCCGTGGGCGCTTGGCGGATGGGTGTGGCGACCAGGCTTGGCAGCGAGACATGCAGGCGGTTGTAGCAAACCTTGCGGAACTGGCTGAACACCTGGAAGTAGGTGCCGGTCTTGGTCAGCACGCTGCCGGGCTTGAACAGCAACTGGTCGAGGTGACTGTGAAACTCGATGCCCTGGCCTCCCAAGACCTGGGCGACTTCGGCGTCGCGGCGGGTTTCGTTCAGGCCGTATTCTTCGTTGACGTGAACGGCGCTGATCTTCAGTTCGTGGCACACCGTGAGGAGTACCTGTGGGGCCTGATCCCAGCGCGACGCATGGCGGATCAGCAGCGGGATGTTCAGTTCGTCCAGGGCTGCGCCCAGGGATGCGAGGTTGCGCAGCCAGAAATCGATCTTGCACGGCGCATCGTCATGGGCACGCCATTGCTCCGGGCTGGGCAGGTACACCGCCACACATGGCCCCCGGGCTGCGGCGGCCGCGAGGGCGGTGTTGTCGTGCAGGCGCAAGTCGCTGCGCAGCCAGATCAGTTGCATGGTGTTTTCCATTTAAAGGAGTTTTCTGCGACTCAGTTCGCGGTGAGCCGATAACGGATCTTCAGCCCAGGTGAGGTTCTTCATCGAGACACTTGTGGATAACTTGGCCTGATGAATGGACGCGGCCGGGCCGGCAATGATGATCGGGCAATCGATTCCACCCAGCAGTTTGGGCAGTTGGGACAGGTTCAGGGCGTTGCTGGAATACAGCAGCACGCCGCGCGCCTTGAGGCGCTCGACCGCCAGGGCCAGTTCACCCGCGGGTAGGGGGGCGTCGAACACTTCGACCGGGCAATCGGCGCTGCTGCTCAGCCAGGCGGTGAGCCACAGGTGCGGTTCCATGGGAAGGTCCGAATGGTTGACCAATAGCAACGGTGCGCCGCGCAGCTGACGGTTATTGTGGTAGATCCGGCTACCGAATTTGCTGCGCAGCCAGGAGTACAGGAACACCCGTTCCAACTGCGCACCGAACTGGCCCTGCCAACGCAATTGCAGCTCGGCCAGTAACGGCAGCAGCAATTGCTCGCACACGGTCCGGGGCGGGTACAGCGCTATCGCCTGGTTGATCCGCTCATCGACCTGGCGCTCGGCCAGTTCCCTCACTGCCAGCACAAGGGCGTGACGCTGACGCTGCCAGTCGTCTTCCAGCGGTTCGGCCAATGGCTGTGGGGTGTCGAGCAAGGGCTTGATCTTGCTCACCGCCATTCCGCGATTGATCCAGGTGAGGATGCTCTGGATTCGTTGCACATGCTCGGCATTGAACAGCCGGTGGCCCTTGGGCGTGCGGTGCGGCACGATCAATCCGTAACGGCGCTCCCAGGCCCGCAGGGTGACGGCGTTGACGCCGGTTTGCCGGGCGACTTCGCGTATGGGGAGCCAGCCCTCTGCCACGGCTTTGGCGAAGTCGGCCCCCAGGTCTTCGCTGGCACTGGAATCGGGATCGCGGTTCATCAGATGGCGTTGCGCAAGCTGAGGTTTTCCGGGTGCGGTTGCAGGTAGACCTGCTGCGTCAGATAAGGATCGGGGTGCTGGCGCAAGTGATGCTTGAGCAAGGTCAGCGGCACCACCAATGGCACGATGCCGAGGCGGTATTGCCCGATGAGGTGCTGCACTTCCATTTTGTCTTCAGCGTTGATGGCGCGCTTGAGGTAACCGCTCAGGTGCTGCAGCACGTTGGTGTGCGTGCGGCGGGTGGCGCATTTTTTCAGGGCCGCCATCAGCGCGCTGAAATAACGCGAGCCCAGTTCACCGGCATCGACCTTGCCCATGCTGCCCAGCAAGTGTCCCAGTGTCTTGTATTGCACCGGGTTATGGGCCATCAGCAGATATTTGTAGCGCGAGTGGAATTCGATCAGGCCGCGTCGGGTCAGGCCCTGGCGGCGCAAAGACTGCCAGGCGGCATAGGCGAACACCCGGGTCAGGAAGTTCTCCCGCAACACCGGATCATTGAGGCGGCCATCTTCCTCCACCGGCAGATCGGGATGGCGCTCGCAAAACGCCTGGGCATAAATGCCGCGTCCACCGCCGTCCTGGGGCATGCCGTTGTGGTCGTAGACTTTCACCCGCTCCAATCCGCAGGATGGCGATTTTTGCATGAAGATGTAGCCGCAGAGGTCATCCAGTTCCTGCGCCATCTGCTGCCCGTAATCGGTCAGTGGCCGGGTCACGTCGAGGTCACGGTCCACCGTGCCGAGCGCCTGGGGATGTGCGGGGTCGCCCACCAGCCGGATCGGCTCCCGAGGGATGCCCAGTCCAATCGCGACTTCAGGGCACACCGGCACAAAATCGAAATAATCGATCAGGGTACGGCTGCACAGCTGCGATTGCTTGTGCCCGCCGTTAAAGCGAACTTCAGCCCCCATCAGGCAGGCGCTGATGGCGATTTTCGGTTTGGTGGCGGTTTCGCTGGGCATGGGGACCTCTGATTGTTCAATATTGTACATAAAACTATTCTTGTACAATATTTTCATCATAGATCCGAACCTGCCTAAGTCAATCGGTTTTGTGCAGGGAAAGCGCTATGAGTCTTTTCGCAGATGGGCTGCTGTCTCTTTCGACAGCAGCGGATGGCGCAGGGTGATGCGATTTACTGCAGGCTGGCGTGCAAACGACGCGCGGCCTCCTGGCCGCTGAGCCATGCCCCTTCGACCCGTCCGGACAGGCACCAGTCGCCGCAGACATACAGACCCAGGTCGGCATCGGCCAGGGCACCCCATTCATGGCTGCCGGCAGGGCGGGCGTAGAGCCAGCGATGGGCCACGCTGAAGCTCGGGGCGGGCATCGCGCTATGCAGCAGTTCGGCAAAGGCGCCGTGAAGTTGTTCGATCACCGCTTCCTTGGACAGGTCGATGTGTTGCCGACTCCATTCGCTCGTGGCGTGCAGCACCCAGGTGTCGAGCTGACTGTCGCGCCCCGGTTTGCTGCGGTTGCGGGCCAGCCAGTCGAGCGGGCTGTCCTGGACGAAGCAGCCTTCCATGGGCGTATCCAGCGCTGTTTCGAAGGCCAGCGCCACCGCCCAGGTCGGGTCCATTTTCACCCCGGCTGCCACGCCGGCCAGCTTCGGTACGGCGGCCAGCAAGGCGGTGGCCTGGGGTGCGGGCGTGGCGATCACCACCTGGCCAAAGGGGCCATGGGTGAAACCTTCTGCGTCTTGCAGATGCCAGTGTTCCTGGCCACGGTACACCTCGGTGATCCGGCAAGAGAACTGCACCTGCAACTTGCCGAGCAGGGCGCGAGTGATGGCGCTCATGCGCGGAGTACCGACCCAGCGGGTCTGCTCATCCGGTGAAGGGCTCAGTTGCCCACCCTGGAAATTATAAAGTTGTGGGTTCCATTCCGCCGCCCAGCCGTTGGCTTGCCAACGCTGGACCTCCATGACAAAACGACGATCCCGGGCGGTGAAGTATTGCGCGCCCATGTCCAGCGCGCCGGCATCGCTGCGTTTGCTTGACATGCGTCCGCCGCTGCCATGGCTTTTATCGAAGAGTTGAACGACATGCCCGGCCTCCGTCAGGGCCTGGGCGGCTGAGAGTCCGGCGATGCCGGTGCCGATGATTGCGATAGGTACAGTCATGAGGGCCTCGTTTACCTTTCTGTACAGGCTACGCCGTCGTTTAAACCTGTACAATTCTGGTTTTTGGTATAAGTTTTACCGTTCGCGTTTGGACAGGTTGTCCTATTGTTAAACACAGACCCTGTCCGATACGAAAAATCCCTGCTTATAAAAATAGACTAGTGGGCCGATTAAAACGCGATGCGAGGAACATCTCATGCACATATTGCTGACCGGCGGTACTGGTTTGATCGGACGTCAGCTTTGCCGCCTCTGGTTGGAGCAGGGGCATCGCTTGACGGTATGGAGTCGTCGGCCTGAAGAGGTGATGAGAATCTGCGGCGCGCAGGTACGCGGCGTTGCCAAGCTCGACGAGATTAGCGAGCCGGTGGACGCGGTGGTCAACCTCGCTGGCGCGCCGATTGGCGACCGGCCCTGGACCCACAAGCGCAAATTGTTGCTGTGGAGCAGCCGCATCACCCTGACTGAGGTCTTGCTGGCGTGGATGGAGCGTTGTGAGCCGAAACCGCAGGTGCTGATTTCAGGTTCCGCAGTGGGTTGGTACGGCGATGGTGGCGAGCGTGAGTTGACTGAGGAGTCGGGGCCGGTCAGTGAGGATTTCGCCAGCCAGTTGTGCATTGCCTGGGAAGAAACCGCGCAACGGGCCGAGGCCATGGGCATCCGCGTGGTGTTGGTGCGCACCGGCCTGGTCCTGTCCGCCGAGGGCGGCTTTTTGTCGCGCCTGTTGCTGCCGTTCAAACTGGCGCTGGGCGGGCGTATCGGCAATGGTCGGCAATGGATGCCGTGGATTCACATTGACGATCAAATCGCCTTGATTGATTTTCTTCTGCACCGCTTTGATGCCAGCGGTCCTTATAATGCCTGCGCGCCGAACCCTGTGCGTAACCGCGATTTTGCCAAGGCGCTGGGGAGCGTTTTGCATCGGCCGGCGGTGGTGCCGATGCCGGAGCTGGCGCTGAAGGTTGCCCTGGGGGAGCTGTCATTACTGTTGCTGGGCGGCCAGCGGGCTACGCCAGCCCGATTGCAGGCCGCGGGTTTTACTTTCCGCTTCACTGAATTGCCCGCGGCCCTGGACGACTTGTCGGGCCGCCTTTGAAATAGGATGTTGCATGACCGATCACGCGTTGCTTCTGGTGAATCTGGGTTCGCCTGCTTCCACCTCGGTGGCCGATGTGCGCCGCTACTTGAATCAATTTCTGATGGATCCGTACGTCATCGACTTGCCATGGCCGGTGCGGCGCCTGCTGGTGTCGCTGATCCTGATCAAGCGGCCTGCGCAATCGGCCCATGCCTATGCCTCGATCTGGTGGGACGAGGGCTCGCCGCTGGTGGTGCTCAGCCGTCGGCTGCAACAGGCCATGACCGCGCAATGGACCCAGGGCCCGGTGGAGCTGGCCATGCGTTATGGCGAGCCGTCCATTGAATCGACATTGGTGCGCCTGGCGAGCCAGGGTCACAAGAACATCACGCTGGCGCCGCTGTATCCGCAGTTTGCCGACAGCACCGTGACCACCGTGATCGAGGAAGCCAGGCGGGTGGTGCGTGCCAGGAAACTCAATGTGCAGCTCTCGATTCTCCAGCCGTTCTACGATCAGCCGGAATACCTCGACGCCCTGGTCGCCAGCGCCAAGCCTTATCTGATGCAGGATTACGATCATCTGCTGCTGAGTTTCCACGGCTTGCCGGAACGGCACCTGACCAAGCTCGACCCGACCGGTTTTCATTGCTTCAAGGATGCCGATTGCTGCAAGAACGCGCCGCCAGAAGTCATGGCCACGTGTTACCGCGCGCAATGCATTCGCACCGCTGAACTGTTCGCCCAGCGCATGGGCCTCAAGGATGGCCAGTGGTCGGTGTCGTTCCAATCGCGACTGGGTCGGGCCAAGTGGATCGAACCCTACACCGAGGCGCGCCTGGATGAATTGGCCAAAAGTGGTGTGAAGAAAGTGCTGGTGATGTGCCCGGCCTTCGTCGCCGACTGCATCGAAACCCTGGAGGAAATCGGTGATCGCGGGCGCGAACAGTTCCGCGAGGCAGGTGGGGAGGAGTTGGTGCTGGTGCCGTGTCTCAATGACCAGCCGCAGTGGGCCAAGGCGTTGAGCACGCTGTGTGGGCGGGCGCCGATCGCGTTGTAGCTGATCGTTCCCACGCTCCGCGTGGGAACGATCAAGTTCCAATCAAATCAGCGGCTCATCCGCCTTCTTGTGCTTCCAACTGTCATTACCCGGCAGCAGCAGATTCAGCGCGATCGCCACCACCGCGCACAGCGCGATGCCCTTGAGGCCGAAGTCGTCCGGGCCCGTGCCGGTACCCACCAGCACGCCGCCGATGCCGAACACCAGCGTCACCGAGACGATCACCAGGTTGCGTGCTTCGCCCAGGTCGATCTTGTGGCGGATCAGGGTGTTCATGCCCACCGCGGCAATCGAACCGAACAACAGGCACAGAATGCCGCCCATCACCGGTACCGGGATGCTTTGCAACAGCGCACCGAACTTGCCGATGAACGCCAGGCTGATGGCGAAGATCGCCGCCCAGGTCATGATTTTCGGGTTGTAGTTCTTGGTCAGCATCACCGCGCCAGTCACCTCGGCGTAGGTGGTGTTGGGCGGGCCGCCAAACAGGCCGGCGGCGGTGGTGGCGATGCCGTCACCGAACAGGGTGCGGTGCAGGCCGGGTTTCTTCAGGTAATCGCGACCGGTCACGCTGCCCACGGCAATCACGCCGCCGATGTGCTCGATGGCCGGCGCCAACGCCACCGGCACGATGAACAGGATCGCCTGCCAGTTGAATTCCGGTGCGGTGAAGTTAGGCAGGGCGAACCACGGTGCGGCGGCGATTTTCGCGGTGTCCACGACCCCGAAGAAAAACGCCATGGCAAAGCCCACCAGCACGCCGGAAATGATCGGCACCAGGCGGAAGATGCCTTTGCCGAACACCGCGACGATCAAGGTGGTGAGCAACGCCGGCATCGAAATCAGCATCGCGGTTTGATAAGGGATCAGCTCGGTACCGTCGCCAGCCTTGCCCATGGCCATGTTCGCGGCAATCGGCGCCATCGCCAGGCCGATGGAAATGATCACCGGGCCGATGACCACCGGCGGCAGCAACCGATCAATAAACCCGGTGCCCTTGATCTTCACCGCCAGGCCCAGGAAGGTGTAGACGAAACCGGCCGCCATCACGCCGCCCATGGTCGCCGCCAGGCCGAACTGGCCCTTGGCGAGGATGATCGGGGTGATGAAGGCAAAGCTCGAGGCCAGGAATACCGGCACCTGGCGCCCGGTGACGATCTGGAACAGGATCGTTCCCAGGCCGGCGGTGAATAGCGCTACGTTCGGGTCCAACCCAGTGATCAGCGGCATCAATACCAATGCGCCGAAGGCGACGAACAACATCTGTGCGCCGGACAGCACCTGGCGCCAGAGCGGATCGTTGAACTCGTCCGGCATGCTCACGCGTCCTTCTGCTTGGTGCCGAAGATCTTGTCGCCGGCGTCGCCCAGGCCCGGGATGATGTAGCCGTGCTCGTTGAGTTTCTGGTCGATGGACGCGGTATAGATGGTCACATCAGGGTGAGCGTCGTGCACCGCCTTGATGCCTTCGGGAGCGGCGACCAGCACCATGGCGCGGATGTCCCGGCAGCCGGCCTTTTTCAACAGGTCGATGGTCGCGACCATGGAGCCGCCGGTGGCGAGCATCGGGTCGATGATCATGGCCAGGCGCTCGTCGATTTCCGGCACCAGTTTTTCCAGGTAAGTGTGAGCCTGCAGGGTCTGCTCGTTGCGGGCCACGCCCACGGCGCTGACCTTGGCGCCCGGGATCAGGCTCAGCACGCCTTCGAGCATGCCGATGCCGGCGCGCAGGATCGGCACCACGGTGATCTTCTTGCCGGCGATTTTTTCCACCTGGACCGTACCGGCCCAACCGTCGATCTCGTAGGACTCCAGCGGCAGGTCCTTGGTGGCTTCGTAGGTGAGCAGTGCACCGACTTCCTGGGCGAGTTCGCGGAAGTTCTTCGTGCTAATGTCGGCGCGGCGCATCAGGCCGAGTTTGTGTCTGATCAGCGGATGGCGGATCTCGAGGATGGGCATGGGAAAGGCTCCGGCGGCGGGCAAAAAAACCGGCCTAGATTAATCTATCCGAGGGTGTTGTCCTATAGACAATACAGAACGTTAGTCCACAAACGCTTGATCTGGCCGGGCGGGATGCGTACCTTTGCCCGTTTTTCCGAACCCGTCCCTCCCCTCAACCTCCCCTGGAGAGCGCCATGTCCGCTGATCTCGAGCATATCCGTCAAATCATGCGAGAGGCTGACTGCCTGTACACCGAAGCCGAAGTCGAAGCGGCGATCGCCCGTGTCGGTGCCCAAATCAACGAGCAACTGGCCGATTCCAACCCGGTGGTGTTCTGCGTCATGAACGGCGGGCTGATCTTCTCTGGCAAGCTGCTGACCTATCTGGACTTCCCACTGGAGGCGTCCTACCTGCACGCCACCCGTTATCGCAACGAAACCAGCGGCGGTGACCTGTTCTGGAAAGCCAAGCCGGAAGTCTCGTTCATCGACCGCGACGTGCTGATCATCGACGACATCCTTGACGAAGGGCACACCCTGGGCGCCATCATCGATTTCTGCAAACACGCCGGTGCCCGCGCCGTGCACACCGCCGTGCTGATCGACAAGGACCACGACCGCAAGGCTCGTCCTGACCTCAAGGCCGACTTCGTTGGCCTGCCGTGCATCGACCGCTACATCTTTGGCTACGGCATGGACTACAAAGGTTACTGGCGCAACGCCAATGGGATTTTCGCCGTCAAGGGAATGTAATGGATGACGCGGCCGGGCTTTCTGGATCAAGCGCTGTTCGATGAGTTGGCCGACAAAGCCGCGGCCAACCCTCGCGGGCGGCAGCACCACAATTTTCATCAGATGGACGAACCTTGCCACCGCATGGCGGTGGGCTTGCAACCTTCGACCTACATCCCGCCTCATCGCCATCTGAGTGCTGACAAGGCTGAAACCTTGCTGGTGCTCAGGGGCCGGCTCGGTGTGTTGCTCTTCGCATTTCAATTGGTCGATGTGCGCGACGTCGACGAGCATCAGCAAGGTTCGCTGGGCGGCAGTCTGATTCCGCTCAAAGACATCATCAAGCGCCAGGAAGAACTCGATACCACCCGCCGTATCGTTTTCTATTGCAAATCCGGCCTCAGGAGCAAGGCGGCCCTGCTGGCAGTTCGCAGCTTCAGCCAGGAAGCGGAACTCTATAGCCTTGAGGGTGGAATCGAGCGATATCTGGCGATTTATCCTGATGAGCGCCGCCCCGTAGTTTCTTGAACGCCCCTGATTGCACGGTCACCCTATTCGGATCAAAGGTAAGTCAATGAGTGCAAGTTCTTCAGGCATAACGTGGGGCTTTCCCGGCATCGACCGGCGTCTGCTGAAAGTGCAATTCAGCTTTTTACTGATGGTTCTGGGTGGACGGTGCAATCAACTAGCGGTGGCTTGGTGGGCCTTGCAAGAAACAGGCTCTGCGTTCTATTTCGCCAACATGATTGCCTGTTCCATCGCGGCGGAAGTGTTAGCCAAACCTCTGCTGGGATGGCTGGGGGACAAGTACAACAAAATTCTGATCATCAAGCTGGCGTCATGGATCAGCCTGCTGACAGCGCTGTTAATGGTGGTGCTGTCTGCCACGGGGGCGTTCAACCCCTGGACGGTGGGCGCGCTGATGATGATCAGCAGTGCGATCGTCGGCGTACGCGATCCTCTCCAGGCCTCGATCATTCCTTTGTTTGCAGACGACGATAAAGTCTCCTTGGCCTTTCGGACCAAAAGCGTGATGTCGTCCTTCTCCATTCTGCTAGGGCCGGTACTGGCCAGCGGGTTGATTTACGGGTTCGGTATCACGTTCGCCTTTGCCGCCGATTTTTTTGCGATTCTCATCGCTGGGGCGTTGATCGCCACCATCCCGTGCCAAATCGGCGCCACTGGCCAAGGCGAAAAAACCCAGTGTGCCAGCGGCGTCAGCATGATCTATTCCGGCTTCAAAGTGGTTTACGGAGTGAAAGTCGAGTTTTACCTAGCCATCATTTCAATGCTGATCAACTTTGCCTTGTTTCCGTTCTTCACCATCCTGATCCCACTGTACGTAAAGGACGTCATCCAGTATCCGGTCACCTACATAGGTCTTCTGGATTCGTGCTTCGGGCTGGGCATTCTGGCGGGCAGTTACAAGATCATCGGCTGGCTATCCGACCGGGTTCCCCGTGACATATGTGTGTCCGCAGGTTTTGCACTACTGGGGGGCAACCTAGTGGTGGTCGGGATCGTTTCATCGTCGCTCATCGTGCCCGCGGCCTTTTTCTGCGGCGGCGTCGGCCTGATGTTGATTAACATCCCCACCTCCGCTGTGAGGTTGCTGGCAACGCCAAAGCTCCATCGCAACCGGATTTTTGCCACGGTTTCATTTCTGTCTGCGGCGGCCAGCCCCTTGGGCAGTTTCGCGATGAACACCCTGATCGCCTATCTGGGGGTCGCACTGACAATTACGCTGCTGGGCGTCATGGTGCTGTTGTTGTCTCTGCTGGTCTTCCTGGTACCCGACTTCAAAACTTTCATGCGTTCCCAGGATACGCAGCTCACTGATGCCTATCTGGACAAATATCCTAAAGCGTTTGCGCATTGACGTGCCACGCCGTACCCACCTCTTATAACCGGAGTTGCCTTTCATCATGCCGGACATCAAGGATCGACCTGAATCTGCTCGACATGAACAGATCTTCTGCGGCCAATATTATGACGACATGGGCTGTACCGGTTTTCTGGGGCATCCGTCCAAGGATCAAATCTCGGTTCTGATGCTGGGGCTTTCGGATGGTGTGGCGCTGGCGCCGATCGCAGCCAGCACCAGAGTGGCCAGTTTGTTGGCCGTTGATCTGGACGAGACCTCACTCGTGCGCAGCCTCGACAACCGGAACCGACTTGCAGCGCATATCGATTTTGACACCGTGGTAGCCGATGCCACGCATTTCCTGGACGTCACTCCCGACCGGTACGACGTGATTATTGTCGACCTCTACACCCAGACCGCTTATGCCCCGATCATGTTTGATCACGGATTCCACCAACTATTGAAGAGCCGCCTCAATCCCCTCGGTCACGTGGTGTTCAACGGTTTTGGCGTTCCCATGAACCTGGACCCGTTCAACGGCCCTACACCCCAGGCTTGGCTCGCCCACTGCCTGAACGACAGCTGGGGCGACATTCACCACCTGCCCCATCGACGCAATGCGACGTTCATTATCGGCCCACCGCCATCAGCCATAAAGGGCACCGCGCCTAGCGTGGAGTTTTTATACGCCAGTGACCGGCTCTTTATGGACATCATGAGCCTTCGCCTGCGCTACCTGACACCCACGGTTACCCGTCACGCTCCGATTGTGCCCCCTGCGCTGGACTTCGTCGGGATTGATCTGGAGGCGCAAAAACGCTGGATGGACTCGTTACCGGCCTTGTCTGCGCTGCTTCCGACCTCGCTGAAGCTGAGCAAGCCCAACGATCTTCGTGTGTTACTGGATGACCCGGACGCTTGCCAAGCGCTGCAAGAGCGACTATTGAAGGACAAGTCGTCGCTGCGCACCACCCTGGCGTTGCTGATCTCAGGCGAAGTCAATTTCTCGGACCGCGATATGTCATGGCTCCCCGACTGGGTCGTAGCTACACTGGAGAACAGCGTCGAGATCCACCCACAAGACTGGCTGGAGGGTTTATTCCCTTACGCCTATGACGTCATTACCCACAGAACCCGGGGAGATATGTCCAAAGTGGAAGGTTTTCGACGAGCGCTAGCCCGATTGTCACCGAGTGTTTCCCTTGGACGTAGAAATTCAGACTTGATCTGACAATTACCTAGGGGGCTCTCTGAATTAACTTTCTCACCTAAGCTATGTTTCTGTGGTCAGGCGATGCTTGGAGTGATCACCTGAACTTTCAGGTAAAGGGCTTCGCGCTTACCAGGTTATTGCAGGGATACGCGATCGGCGGGCTGACGCAGCCTGATCTTTTGGCGGTTTCGGATATGCCGAAGAGCAAGATCAAAAGACCACAGCCTGCGGCAGCTCAGCAGGAGATCTGTGTACATCCGCAAGAGACAGGTCGACTGTCAGGGCGCCATCGCGAGCAAGCTCGGCTCCCAAATGGATGGGGTACGCACCCAAGCGGGAGCAAGCTCCCTCGCCACAGTTCAAGCCAGTCTTGGATGAGCCGTGCTGCCGCTGGCCAGCCATTGCTCACTCTTGACCCGCGCCTGCTCCAGGGTTTGTACATACGCCAATTGCCGCTGCTCGCGATGAATCCCGGCGCGGCGCAATTTCAGGCGCACCCGTGGCGCGGTTGCCACCAGAATCAAGCCGATGCCCTGCTTGCGGTAGTCCTTCAGGATGTTCTCAAAAGCCGCCAGCGCGGTCATGTCCAGCATCGGCACGGCGCTCATTTCCACCACCACCACCCGAACGCCCGGATCGAATTTGCGCAGCACATCCAGGGCCTTTTCTGCCGCGCCGAAAAACAGCGGCCCGCGAATCCCGTAGCAACGGACATGTTCAGGCATGTCCAGCAAGGCTTGATGGAAGTGGCGCGGCAGTTCGGCGCTGTCTGTCAGCTCACTCATGCGCTTGATGAACAGTCCGGCGGCCAGTAACAGGCCGACGGCGACGGCCATGACCATGTCGAACAAGACCGTCAGGCTGAGACAGGTCAGCAGCACCAGCACGTCGCTGCGCGGGGCGATGCGCAAGGTGTGCAGCACGTGCCCGGCTTCGCTCATGTTCCAGGCCACCATCACCAGCAGCGCTGCCAGCGCGGCCATGGGCAGGTAGCTGAACAATGGCGCCAACAGCAACATGGCCAGCAGCACCACGAGGCTGTGGATGATGGCCGCCATCGGCGAAAACGCCCCGCTGCGTACATTGGTGGCGCTACGGGCAATCGCCGCAGTGGCGGTGATGCCGCCGAACAGCGGCGCGACCAGATTGCCCAGGCCCTGGCCAATCAGCTCGGCGTTGGGATCATGCTTACTGCCGGTCATGCCATCGGCCACGACGGCGCACAACAGCGATTCGATCGCCCCAAGCATGGCAATGGCGAAGGCGGGTGCCAGCAGTTGGCGGATCAGGTCGTAGGAAAGATTCAGTCGTTGGCCATTGCCGTCCGCCAGATTCCACGGCCAGTCGAAGGTGGGGAGAAATGGCGGGATACCGGGATGGCTGATGCCGTCGACTACATAGCTGAAGCGTTCGCCTAGCGTCGCAATGGGCCAGCCACTGAGCTCCAGCACCAGTCCCAAGAGCGCGCCGATGAGCAGGGCGACCAAATGGCCCGGAACGCGCGGGACCCAGCGCGGCCAGATCACCAGCACTGCCAGGCAGGTGATGCCGACGATGCCGTCGCCCAGTCGAGCGCTGGGCAGCGCTACGATCAGCGCGCCCAACTGTTCGATGTAGTGCTGGGCCTGGCCGACAGTGGTCAAGCCCAGTAGATCCTTCAATTGCAACGTGGCGATGACCACGCCGATACCGGCGGTAAAGCCAAGGATGACTGGATAGGGAATGTATTGGATCAGTCGCCCGGCCCGCATCAGTCCCAGGGCGATCAGGATCAGGCCGGCGAGCATCGTGCACAGCAGCAGGCCGCCCAGGCCGTATTGTTGGGTGATGGGCAGCAGGATCACGACGAAGGCCGCTGTCGGCCCGCTGACGTTGAAGCGCGAGCCGCCGGTGAGGGCAATCAGCGGCGCGGCCACCAGCACCGTGTACAAGCCATGTTGCGGAGGAACCCCAACGGCAATGGCCAGGGCCATCGCAAGGGGGATAGCAATAATGCCAACGGTCAGCCCGGCCACGAGATCGCCACGCAGGCGCTCAAGGGTATAACCGGCGCGCCAGGCTTGGCGCCAGGCGGCGAATAGCGGTGGGGCGGAGAAAGACATGGGCACTCCACTAAATGAATGGGACGATACCGAATGACCGGCAAACACCCAACCTGTGGCGAGGGGATTTATCCCCGTTGGGCTGCGAAGCGGCCCCCATCGGGTTGGGGTGTTCTGTCTGATTCATCGAGTATCCGGTTTAGGTCTGCTTCGCAGCTCAGCGGGGATAAATCCCCTCGCCACAAGGAGGGGCATCATCTGATGCCAGGGCTGATGGCTCTTTGAGTATGCCGCGCCCGGCCTCCGGAAGTATTGACCTGGATCGTTTATTTCCAACGTTCTTGCTCATGCTAGAGTGCCGGTCCAAGACCCTGGAGCCTGTCATGAGTGTATTGATCCGCCGTTGCGCCGCTCTGTTGCTGATGTCCAGCCTGCCCCTGGCCGCCGTGGCCGCGCCGATGCACAGCCAGTTCCTGCCGCCCGATGACCTGATGGTGCGGCAGGAGCAGCCGCAACAACAGCAATTGCTGCAAGTTACCGAGTACTCGGTGGTGCTGGGTAATCAGCGCCAGTCCAACCAACAACCGATTCCCGTGACTTCGCCGCTGCTGGTGCGCCTCAAGGGCAAGCCCATGAATAAAGGCGCCACCCTCAACCAGGTGATCCTTAACTTTGATGGCGAGAGCAAGAGCCTGAAAAAACCGGTGTTTGACGAAGCGAGCAAGACCCTGACCCTGTCTTATCCACAGGCTCAGTACCGGGTCGTCATCGATCTGCTGCGCAACGACACGGTGTATGTGCAATTTCTCAGCTACGCCAACGGCCATATCTGGGCCGACCTGCACACCGGCGCCGAACGCCCGCGTTGAGCCTCGGGGCCTGCCGGGGGTAAACTGCCCGCCCCGTGAACTTTGCGAGCTGGAGCCGGCAATGCGTAAAGACAAGAAACAAGTGATTGGTGACGAGATTGGCGATGAACAGATCAAGCTGTTCCTCAATTTCGAGCCGGTCGATGCCACTTCGCCGTCGTTGCACAAACTGATCAAGGCCTACCGTGGCTTGCGGGTCGACGACTTCGAGCGCTTCCTGACGTTTTTTGTCGAGGCCGGTTACGACCTTAATGGCAAGGATGAGCAGGGCCACGATTTCGTGACGCTGATCCAGGACCAGCGTAACGCCGAGGATTACATTGAGTTGATCAATAAGGCGCGCGGCTGAGCGCGTTAAAGCTATATCAACGCCCTTCGGGGCGTTTGAATGCTCTTATCCATATTCCAGTTAATTATTTAAAAGTGCCTGAAAGGTTATGTCACTATTCGGGCTATTTTGTTTTGTCTCGGTTTCCATTACTTTTGCGTTGAAGCCAAGTGGTTTCAGTCCAATCGTTTAAATGGAGTTGTATTTATCATGGAAGATAAAAACAAATGTATCGCCGGGGTTTTATTGGCCCTGATCGGCTGTCTGGCAAGTTCGGTTTCCAATGCGTTCGATGAGATCGTCAATGTGGAAATATTCAACGCAACGTCAGCGGTCATCGTTCCGGGCAGCGATTTCACCTGGTCTCTGGCCCCGGAAAATGCAGGCCACAGCTTTTCGGTAAACCCCGGTGAAAGCCAGGAATTAACCTACTATCTGCCCCAGTCGCGCGCCGAGCGGGAGTCATTTACCTACACGCAAGGAGCTCGCACCTGTCATTTCAGTTTCGGGCATATCGCTAAAGCGTCGGTGAGTGATGAACAGGCAATGCCTTATCGTCGCTGGGTTGAAGCGAAACCAGCAGGTGCCTGTGTCGCGGAGTTGCTGGAAGTTGAAGATGACGATGATTACGTTCGTCATGGCGGAACACGCATCAAGTTCAGCATGAACTAATAACGCGGACAATAAAAAAACCTCCCGTGTGTGCGGGAGGTTTTTTTATAAGCGCAGTGTCAGGCGTAACTTTGAGCCTTGTTGTCTTCAACCAGTTCCAGGGCGATGTTGTTCTGTGCATTTATCTTGCGATACAGCGCCGCGTCGGTCTCCAACACTTTTTCCCGGGCCGGGAAGATTTGCGCGAGCTTGGCCGCCCACTCTCCCTTGGCCTTATCCGGGAAGCAGCGTTCGATCAGTTCAAGCATGATCGATACAGTCACCGAAGCACCCGGCGATGCGCCGAGCAGGGCGGCGAGGCTGCCGTCCTTGGCCGCCACCAGTTCGGTGCCGAACTGCAGGACGCCACCTTTCTTCGGGTCTTTCTTGATGATCTGCACCCGTTGGCCAGCCACTTCCAGGCGCCAGTCCTCGGCTTTCGCTTCGGGATAGAAGCGGCGCAGGGATTCCAGGCGCTGCTCCATGGACTGCATCACTTCGCTGATCAGGTACTTGGTCAGGTCCATGTTGTCCCGGGCCACGGCCAGCATCGGGCCGATGTTGCCGGCGCGTACCGACAGCGGCAGGTCCATGATCGAACCGTGCTTGAGGAACTTGGTGGTGAAACCGGCGTAAGGTCCGAATAGCAGGGATTTCTTGCCATCGACCACGCGGGTGTCCAGGTGCGGCACCGACATTGGCGGCGAGCCCACGGCGGCCTGGCTGTAGACCTTGGCCTGGTGGTGCTTGACCACTTCCGGATTGTCGCACCGCAGCCACTGGCCACTGACCGGGAAACCGCCGAAGCCCTTGCTCTCTTCGATGCCCGAGGCTTGCAGCAGCGGCAAGGCCGCGCCGCCGGCACCGAGGAACACAAACTTGGCGTCGACTTCGCGAGTGCTGCCGGAATTGACGTCCTTGATGCTCACGGTCCAGCCACTGCCATTGCGCTTGAGGCCTGTGACGCGCTTGCAGTATTTGACCTGGGTGTCCGGGGCGCTGGTCAGGTGCTTGAGCAACTGATTGGTCAGGGCCCCGAAGTTGACGTCGGTACCGTTCATGACTCGGGTGGCGGCAATGACTTCATCAGCCGGGCGGCCTGGCATCATCAACGGCATCCACTCGGCCATCTTGGCCTTGTCCTCGGTGTATTCCATGTCGGCGAAGGCGTGGTGCTGGCGCATCAGTTCGAAGCGCTTCTTCAGGAATTCCACGCCTTTCTCGCCCTGCACGAAACTCAGGTGTGGCACTGGAGCAATGAACGATTTGGAGGAGCCGAACGTGCCTTTTTGAGTCAGGTACGTCCAGAACTGCTTCGACACCTCGAACTGGGTGTTGATGTGCACGGCTTTCTTGATGTCGACACTGCCATCGGCTGCCTGGGGCGTGTAATTGAGCTCACACAGCCCGGCGTGGCCGGTACCGGCGTTGTTCCACGGATTGGAACTCTCCGCGGCACCGGAATCCATCAGCTCGACGACTTCCAGCGAGATCGCGGGGTCGAGCTCCTTGAGCAGCACGGCCAAGGTGGCACTCATGATGCCGGCCCCTACCAGTACTACATCGACTGCTTCGTTATGCGCCATTTAACGCGTCTCCAAAATCTGCAGCACCAAATTGTCGGCATAGCGGCCAGGATTGGCGGGGCAGGTCAGTTGCGCCCCAGGTATCCATGGCCAGGATCGCCATGTCCGAATCTTCGCAATTTTTCGCACCTACTGCGGATGCATGCAGCCTGGCCTCAGGAGTCACATGAACTCATTTAAGCGCCGGGCAGGCAATTCGACTTATGGCCGAGACATCCGTTCGTGCAACCAAATCCGTAGCGGACAGGCTTCAGGCGCCGGTTCTTGAGCGATATCCGGTCCTGTGTCGTTGGGCTGTTTCAGACGCTAATGGTGCTTGTTCAGACGCAAAACTCTTCATTTGCTCGCCACACTCTCGTGAAGTTGTGAAAACCCGTTTTTTCACGCTCTTTTGAAGACGTGAACCTCAAAAAAGGGCTGTCCCAGCCTGGCACCGCGCCCGGATTGGTTGCCTCCATGTAATACATGACAGGCAAAACGGGCAGACAGCTCAGTGACCGAGCGTAATGACAGCTCTGCAGATTCGCGAAAAGTGGGGGATTTGCCTGAAGAACAGCAAGCGCGCCAGCTTCACTCGATCTGTGTGGGCGGCTCTCTGTGGGCGTTGCGGGGTGCCAATACCAGCGCATCAGCGGTGTTGCGAGGCCCGATCAGGAGACGTCCTTATAATCGGGGGGAGATTGTATCGAAGAAACGCAGGGAAATGGTCGTGTTTAATGACTTTTATTAGCCGTCCGGTCAGATGACCAACAGTTGCCGGTTACGTGCCTGGGCACGAAGCGGTTGCACACGGGCACTGGCGGGCAATGGCTGGTGCAGCCAGTTGAGCCGGATCTCTTCGATTTCCACCCAGCCTTCGCCCATGGGCTGCAGGCTGCACTGCTTGAAGGCCTGGCAGCAGCCGTTGCGATCCAGCAGGGCGAAACTGCGGTGATGCGGGCGCGGGGTGAACAGGGAAATAAGAAAGCGCATGGTCGGATACCGGTTCGGGGAGCTTGTGAGAAGCCTGACAGCGAGCCATGACAGGCCAGTGTAAGGACCGTGACAATGGGGTGACAGGAACCGGCAATCACGCCCCGTGTCAGACATTTCAGTATTCATCGTAAGGCGCTAGTTCACTGCGATGGCGCACCGCTATACTGCCGGCCTGTTTGTGCCCGATTCTGGAGAGAAGAGCATGTTGCAACGCCTGTTGTTCGGTTTGATCGCCGTGACCAGTCTGACCCTCGTCGGCTGCGCCCACAGCCCGCAACAACTTAACCCGGAGCCCACGCTCAATGCCCAGCTGGCGCCTGTAGGTCGCGGCCAGCCGGTGGTGGTGCGGGTTGTGGATGGTCGCCCGTCGCCGACGCTCGGCACCCGTGGCGGGCTGTATCCGGAAACCAGCGTGATCACGGTGCAGGGCGCGCAGATCCTGCCCAAGTTGCAGGCCCAGGCTGAAGCCGCGGTGCGTTTGCTGGGCTTCACTCCCACCGCCAACGCCATGAATGCCCCGCAACTGACGGTGACCCTGGCCGAGCTCAAGTACCAGTCGCCCAAGGAAGGCATGTATGTGACTGAAGCTACCATTGGCGCGACTTTCCGCTCCGATGTGCAGAATGCCAACCGTCGCTACAGTGGTCGTTACGGTGCTTCGCTGGATCAGCGCTTTGGTATGGCGCCCAATCAGGACACCAATACCAAGTTGGTTAGCGATGTGTTGAGCGATGCGTTGACCCGGTTGTTCAAGGACCCGACCATTGGGCAGGTTCTGGCTGAGTAACGTTTCGGTTTGTATGTAGAGATTGTGATTCAAGGAAAACGGTGCTTCTTCTGGGATGAGGAAGCGCCGTTTTTTTTTGCTCGGCTTTTTGGGATTTTAGTTCGTGTGTATATCCGTTGCTGCGGTAACGGCTACTTATGGTTCCGCTCTTACAGCGGGTCACTTTCGAAAAGCGCGAAAGTAACCAAAGCGCTTTTGCCCCACCACTCGGTGCCTCGCCTAGGCTCGGCATGCCCGAACGCAGGCATTGTTCCGTGGGCCCGCCGCGAAGGGCCATCCATGGCCCAGCGCGGCTATCCCGGCATCCATGCCGGGATGCCCACTCCACAATGCCTGCGTTCGGCCAGCGTGGTTAATGGGGCGCCCCAGATCAAAATCAAAAGCTAAAGCGAGGCGGCCTTATAGCCGACCTGGTTTGGGATGAACGCGTTCCTCCTGTGGGAGCGGGCTTGCTCGCGAAGGCGATGTCATTGTCGATGAGGATGTTGCGTTTGCTGGCCTCATCGCGAGCAAGCTCGCTCCCACAGTTTTTTTGTGTTTGTTTGCAGATGCCATGAACGCCCACAACCCCATGTGGGAGCGAGCTTGCTCGCGATAGCGGTGGTCCAGTCACATAGATGCTGGATATACCCCCCGCTCTTGCTCTGCTTTAGATCTTGATCTTGATCTTGATCTGGACGCCCCATTAACCACGCTGGCCGAACGTAGGCATTGCGCAGTGGGCACCTCGGCATGGATGCCGAGGTAGCCGCGCTGGGCCATGGATGGCCCTTCGCGGCGGCCCACGGAGCGATGCCTGCGTTCGGGCATGCCGAGCCTAGGCGAGGCACCGAGTGGTGGGGCTGTACGGAACAACCACATGGGTTACAAAAAAGTGCATTCACATAGGTGACACTTTGATTGAAACGTAGCCGTTCTTGGCATTTCTCGCATTAACATGACCCAGGATCACCGGCCCGAAGATCACATTCCATATCCCATCACCAATCATCTCCATGCCGATGGTCTGATAACAGAGCAAATTACCTACATAAACCCTCATACCGCCTCGATTGATGATCCCATTACTATCGGCCAGGTAACTTTCGATATGGCTCGCATAAGTCATTTCAGGCAGCGTTTCGGGATACATTCGAGTTGAAGGCGTATAACAGGCAGCAGGCGTTTTCTGTCCCAGCGACTCGTGCCCACGCTCGTAATTGTAGTGCTGTCTGAAACGATCAAAATGACGTTGCTGGGCCTCCCAAGCAATAGCCGCAGGTTGAGGCAACGTACTTTTCAGCGTCCGATGCATGCGCTCGTGACGCCCATTTTGATCCGGGCGGCCCGGCTCGATCCGCTCAGGGATGATCCCGAGTCTCATCCACCAGATCGACAGCTGTGACAGCCCCGCACGACTCGTACTGGCAAACGGTACGCCATTGTCGGTACGAATCCGTTCCGGCAGCCCATACTCACGAAAAACCCGCTCGAAGGTTTCCTGGGTTTCCTTGAAGTTGGTGCTGCCCATGCTCTGGCAAGCCAGTAGAAAGCGACTGGCATGATCCATGATTGTCAGTGGATAGCACCAAACACCTGCCCCGGTCAGATACTGACCTTTGTAATCAGCGCTGAAGAGCTGGTTGGGATTCTCTGCCTTGTGCAAAGGCTTGGGATAAACAGCCACACGCCTGCGCAAAGGCCGAGGCGTGATCAAATCAGCTGCCTTGAGTACATTATAAATGGTCGTTTTCGACGGCGGATCCTGATCAGGAAAACGCTGCACGAGGCAGTTTTGAATTTTCTTCGGGCCGGGAATCGTCTCGCCAATGGAGCGAAGCTCAATGATCGCCTGTTTCACGACCAGGGGCACAACATAGGTTTGGTTGTGCCGGCGGCGGCTACGCTCATCAAGCCCACCGGGGCCCTCTGTTTCGTATCGTTTAACCCATTTGTACGCAGTCTTTCGGCTGATCTCATAGTCCCGGCACAGCTGACTTAAGCTGTGCTCTTTGGACAGATAATCCGCGATGAACATCACTTTCAGGTCCATAGGTTTCAGCTCTCTCCAGGGCATGGTCAGATCCTCGCGAAATCGACCCTGCCAGTTAAAAACTGTTACCTATGTGCGTGAACTGATTTGTAACCCATGTGGGTGAGTCATACCGGGCAAAGCGCTTTGGTTACTTTCGCGCTTTTCGAAAGTGACCCGCCGTAAGGGCGGAACCATAAGTAGCCGTTACCGCAGCAACGGATATACACACAAACCAAGAAACCCCAACCGCAAAGAGATATCCAGTCCAGGAGCGGGAAGATCAACTCCCCGCTGGCATCCGTAAGCGCGGACTTCATGCCGCCTGGGAATACAGCTCCAAAACACTAATCCCAGTCAGCAGATCAGTCTCCGGCAAGTCAGCATGTTGATGACCACCGAGGGCGCAATACACCAGCCAATGTCGATCCTGCACATTAAAGGACAGACTGCCAACAAGGTTCTGTTGTTCTTCGCTCGGGCTGATGAGATAGAGACGATCCTGGTTCTCGGCGTGAAGCATGACGGATTCCGTGCAGGTTTGAAGGGCGACAGAGTGGCCTAATCAGATGACGAAACCGTGACGGACGAAATTAACCCAAGGCGCAATCCCCTCGTCACAAAAGAACCAAACGCTGCGGCGGGATCGTTACTGGTCGGAAAAAACGGCGCAGGATGGAAGGCTTTCGGTAGAATCCGCGCCCTGCTCGTAGGTCCCGGGCGCGTCCTGTTCGTTTTTCGCTTGAGGTTTGTGATGTCGCTGCATGTGCTTTCGTTGTTCGCTGCCCACCCCGCCAAACTGATCAACCTGCTGGCGTTGCTGCTTGCCTGCCCGGGCGGCTGGGTACTGCACGCTACGCGCCGCCGCGAACAACGGGCGCGGGCTTGCCTGGAAGCACGTAATCGCGCAGGCAACGAGCGATTCGAAGCGCTGCTGGACCTGGCCACTCAGCGCATGAACCGGTTTTTCTATCGTTTCGGTTTTGCCTGCCTGGCGCTGGCGCTGCTGATGTCTTGGATCAGCACGCAGTTCTGATGAAAGCCCGTGGCGAGGGAGCTTGTTCCCGCTGGGCTGCGAAGCAGCCCCTCTTGAAAAGGCCAATCCAACCCCAGATTTAAGCGCAAACCTGTTTTTTGCGATTGCTGCGCAATCGAGCGGGGATAAATCCCCTCGCCACAGCCTTACAGCGCCAGCCCCGCCTTGACCCGATACTGATTACGCACTGGCGTCGCATACTGCTGCACCAGGAACGGCCGGTGTTCTTCCGGACAAGCCTCCAGTCGGCGTTGCCATTCTTCCTCGGCCTTGGCCAGTTCTTCGGCACCAAACACCTCGGCCGCCTCAGGCACCTGCAACTGCGGGTCGGCGTCGGCCCATTGGGCGTAGGCCAGGTAATGCACCGGGAACAGCCGATAGCCACCGAGAATCTGCCGGTCCATCTCCAAGGCCAATTGCTTGGTGTCCTCGAACAGTTCGGTGATCGGCGCGGCGAAGTTCACGTGGACCCGGCCCTTGTAGCCGGTGATGCCCTTGGCGATGCTCACGTCGTCCTCGCCCGGGACCTTGGTGTAGGTGCCTGTGGTGGCGCGGATGTACAGCTCGCGGGCCTTGGCCTGGTCGCACGGGTCGTATTCGTAGCTGATGGACACTGGCGTGAGGTTCAGTGACTGGATCACTTCGCCGAACGGCTCGTCCTTGCGGCTCATGTGGAACATCTTGAGGATTGCCGATTCGGTACGGTCGTCGCCGTCCTTGGCCCGACCCTCGGCCTGGGCGATCCAGATGGAAGCACAATCGTTGCGAATCGAGTGGTTGATGTACGCCGACAGCAATTGGTACGCCGCCATTTTCTCCCGCCGTCCGGTGATGGAGCGGTGCACGATGAAACTCTTGTTCAAGCGCATCAGGTCGCTGACGAATGGCTTTTGCAGCAGGTTATCGCCAATGGCGATGCGCGGGGTCGGCAGACCGGCGTGGTACACGGCATAGTTGACGAAGGCCGGGTCCATGACGATGTCGCGGTGGTTGGCGATGAACAGGTACGCACTGCCGGACTTGAATTGCTCCACCCCGGTGTAGGTCACGCCATCGGTGGCCCGCTCGATGGTGTGGTCGACATAGAACTCCACTTTATCCTGCAAAGTGGCGACCGATGTCACGCCAGCGAACTCACGACGCAATCTTTGCGCTATAAGAGGTTTGAGCATCCAGCCGAAGGCGCCGGCCAGGCGTGGGAAGCGGAAGTGGGTGAGGATATCTAGAAACGCCTTGTCGCCGAGCAGCCGTGCCAGCACCGCTGGGACTTCGCTGTCGTCGTAAGGTCGGATGGCATCGAATTCGCCCATCATGCTCTCTTGTTGGAAACGGCTAGGGTAAGTAAAAGTGTGTTCGAAAAACCGACAGGGCAGGGGCTGAAACATCAGCCGGACACTAATAGCCCTGCAAATAGACCGGCGATTATACGCACAAGTCACCTGGGAGACCGCGATGCTGGAAACCGCGCATTATGAATGTCCGTATTGTGGCGAAGGGGTTGAGACTCTCGCGGATCTGTCCGGCGGCGACCAGACCTATATTGAGGACTGTCAGGTTTGTTGCAAGCCAATCACCTTTGTCCTGCAGGTGCATGGTGAAGAGTGGCATCTCGAGGTCTTGAGCGAAAACGAGTGATGGGGGCGTCCATGCAGCGAATCTACGAACTGGAGAACCTGATGGAAGGCGAATTGCTCCAAGGCATGCTCGCCAGCGAAGGCATCACGGCGCACCTGGTGGGCCGCGATCTGATGGGCGGTGCGGGGGAATTGCCGATGCAGGGCTTGTTGGGGCTGGCGGTGGAGGACGACAGGGCGCAATCCGCCCGGGAGTTGATCGCAGCCTACAATGCCGCGCTGCCACTGCTCGGCGATGAACCGGACAGTTACCCCGGCACGCTGGTCTGCTAGGCTGGCGGCCGGTTGATCAAGAGTCGTGTTGCCCCATGTGTGGACGTTATGCCCTGTTTCGCTGGAACCCCACCTTCGCGGCCTTGCCCGGCTTTCCTGCCGATCAGAAGGCCCAGTGGAATATCTCGCCCAATGATTCGGTGCTGATGCTGCGTGTCGGCGCCGAAGGGCAGCGCGAACTGGCCCGGGCGCGCTGGGGCCTGACGCCGCCGTGGCTGACCGACCTGTCCCGCACGCCCGCCCACGCCCGGGCCGAAACCGTGGCCGAGCAACCGATGTTCCGTGAAGCCTTGCGCCAGCGTCGCTGTCTTTTGCCGGCCAACGGCTTCTACGAATGGCGCGGCGGTACGCGCAAGCGTCCTTACTGGCTGACGCCGGGAGAGGGTTCGTCGTTGTTCTTTGCTGCGATCTGGGAGGCGTATCCGGTGCAGGAGCAGGTATGGCTGAGTACGGCGGTCATTACCCAGCCGGCGGCGGGCCAGCGTCGGCCGTTGATCCTGGACGAAGAGGGCCAGCGCCTGTGGCTCGACCCCGAGACGCCGCTGCACGCGCTGCAGGGGTTGCTGGCCAGCGAGCCGGCGCAATTGCGCGAGCGGGTGTTGGCCAACATGGTCAATGATCCGAAGCTCAATGGGCCGGAGTGCCTGACTCCGGCTTGAGTTGGGTGAAGCCTGTGCTGGCCTCATCGCGAGCAAGCTCGCTCCCACAGTGGGCTGCGGGTGTTTACAGCAACTGTGTTCACCGCCAATCCCTGTGGGAGCGAGCTTGCTCGCGAAAGCGGTACACCCGACACCGGTGCATCGCCTGACACACCACCTTCGCGAGCAAGCCCCTCTCACAGGATTTGTGGATAACCGCAATCCCTTGTGGGAGCGAGCTTGTTCGCGATGAGGCCTCTGGATCAAACCCTGAATTGGTTGATCAAGCGCCGCTGCTGCTCCGCCAGTTTGGTCAACCCGGCACTGGCGGCGCTGGACTCGTCGGCGCCGCTGGCCACTTCGTTCGCCACTTGCCCGATGTTGATCACGTTGCGGTTGATGTCATCGGCCACGGCGCTCTGTTCCTCGGCGGCGCTGGCGATCTGGGTGTTCATGTCGTTGATCACCGACACGGCCTGAGTGATCGTTTCCAGGGCCAGGGCCGCTTTTGCCGCGTGCTGCACACTTTCATCGGTGCGCTGCTGGCTGTCCTCCATCACCCGCACCACGTCCCGGGTGCCTTGTTGCAGCTGCTGGATCATCGTCTGGATTTCTCCCGTGGCATGCTGGGTCTTCTGCGCCAGGTTGCGCACTTCATCGGCCACCACCGCGAAACCACGACCTTGCTCACCGGCCCGGGCGGCCTCGATGGCGGCGTTGAGGGCCAGCAGGTTGGTCTGTTCGGCGATCCCGCGAATCGCGGTCAGGATCGCGTTGATGTTCTCGCTGTCCTTGGCCAGGGTTTGCACCACGCCAACAGCCCTGCCGATCTCAACGGCGAGGGCGCCGATGGAAGTGGAGGTGTCCCGCACGATCTGCATGCCCTGGCTGGCGGCCTGGTCGGCGTGACTGGCGGCTTGGGCGGCCTGGGTCGCGTTGCGCGCCACGTCCTGGGCGGTGGCGGTCATTTCGTGCACGGCGGTGGCGACCTGATCGATCTCCGACATTTGCTTGTGCACGCCCTGGTTGGTGCGGATCGCGATGTCGGCGGTATGCTCCGACGAATCGCTGACACTCTGCACCGAGGTCACCACCTGGGTGATCATCCCTTGCAACTTGCTCAGGAAGGTATTGAAGCCCCTGGCAATCGCCCCGAGTTCATCGGCGCGATCGCTGACCAGGCGACGGGTCAAGTCACCTTCGCCCTGGGCGATGTCATCGAGCATTGCCACCATTTGCTTGAGCGGTCGGGCAATGCCGTGGCCCACCAGCCAGATCACCAGCAGGCCAATACCGGCAATCACCAGGCCCACCATCGCCATGCCGAAAATGTCGGCCTGGCGCTGGTGGTCGAGATCTTTCTGCAAGGCTTGCAGGTCAGCCATGACCGCATTCAGCGGCAATTGCAGCATCAGGGTCCAACGGGCGTTGGTTTCGCCGATGCCGAACGGCATGTACACCTCGATATGCCCGTGTTCTTCGTCGATGTCGTAGCGCACCTCGCCGACGCCCAGCTTGGCCAGGTTGTCCAATTCGCTGGCATCCAGCAGGTCGCTGGCTTTTTCCCCGAGTTTGCTCGGGTCCTTGGTGAAGGCCACCAGCCGGTTGTTACTCGAGAGCAAGGCCATTTCCCCGGCGCCGTCGTACAGCTTGCCGTCGGCGGCCACGAGCATGTCCTGGATGAAGTTCACCGACAGGTCGGCGCCGACAATGCCCTGGAACTTGCCGTCGATCAGGATCGGTTCGATGAACGAGGCGAGCATGGTCATCGTGCTGCCGACGCGATAGGGCGCCGGGTCGATCACGCAGGCTTTCTTGCTGTCCTGGGAGCACAGGTAATACTCACTGGCGCGAATGCCGGTGGAAAGCAGTTTCTGGTCGGTCACGTCGGCGAGTTTTTCCAGCCCGAGGGTACCGTCCTGATTGCGGAACCACCACGGCAGGAAACGTCCATTGGCTTCCATGCCCACCACCGGGCTGTTCACATAATTGGCGTCGTCGTGGTCGATGGCGTTCGGCTCCCAGGCGATGTAGGCGCCGAGAATTTTCGGGTTGCGCACCACGGTTTCCCGCAGCAGGCTGATCAGTTGCTCGCGCGGTACCTTCAGTTGCGGGTTGCCGTCCGCGCCGTTCATGCCCATCAAGGCGTTGCTGGTGGCCAGGCCACGGGCGAGCAACAGCGGCGCTTCCAGTTCCCGCTGGATCAGGCTGGCCTGGGTGCGGGCCAGGGCGCTGAGGCGTTGTTCGATGAGTTGCTCGAACTGTGCCTTGGTCCGCTGTTGCACCATCTCCTGGGTGCGAGCGCCGGCAAACAACGCGTACAGCACCAGGGCGCCGACCACGCTGAGCACGATGGCACCGGCCAGGGCGGCCACGGAAAACTGGATCGATTTGAACTTCATAAAGGCTCCGGACGCGAAGATGACGCTGGAGCCTGTATCGGCATTTCTGTGCAACGGCATGAGGCGCTGTTCGTCGAGTGACTGTTTTGGCTTCGTGGTTGTCGCAAATGGACAGGATGGGACTTGTCTGAAAAAACGCCAAACCTGCGCGGTGTATCTGGCGCCGATACAAATCAACGCCTACGATACGCCCACGTTTCCAGGGAGCTTCTTAAGTATGAACAAGACATTGATGGTGAGTGCTCTGAGCGCGGCTTTGCTGCTCGCCGGTTGTCAGTCGGTCAACACCACCAGCGGCGGTGCTGTGGGCGTGGAGCGCAAGCAGTACATGTTCAGCATGCTGTCGACCGATGAGGTCAACCAGATGTACGCCCAGTCCTATCAAAAGACCATGGGCGAGGCGAGCGCCCAGGGGGTACTGGACAAGACCAGCAGCGATGCCAAGCGCGTCCAGGCCATTTCCAGCCGGCTGATCAACCAGGCTCCGGTGTTCCGTCCGGATTCGGCGCAATGGAACTGGGAAGTGAACCTGATCAAGAGCGATGAACTCAACGCCAGCTGCGGTCCCGGCGGGAAAATCATTTTCTACACGGGTTTGATCAACAAGCTGAAGCTCACCGACGATGAAATCGCCGCGATCATCGGCCACGAAATCGCCCACGCTCTGCGCGAGCACGGGCGTGAAGCGATGTCCAAGGCCTATGGCATCGAGATGGCTAAGCAGGGCGCCGGTGCCATATTCGGCCTGGGCCAGGACAGCCTGGCATTGGCCGATACCGTGGCCAACTATGGCATGACCCTGCCCAACAGCCGCGGCAACGAAAACGAAGCCGACCTGATCGGCCTCGAACTGGCCGCCCGCGCCGGCTACAACCCGAATGCGGCGATTACCTTGTGGAACAAAATGGCCAAGGCATCGGAAGGGGCACCGCCGGAGTTCATGAGCACCCACCCGTCATCGGACAGCCGGATCGCTTCCCTGCAGGCGGCGATTCCGAAGGTGATGCCGCTGTATCAGCAGGCCAAGAAGTAACCGCACTGATCATTCCCACGCTCTGCGTGGGAATGCCGCCCGGGACGCTCCGCGTCCCCCATCAGTCGAGAAGTATCAAACCCACCCACTGCTCTGCATCGCCTTGTACACCGCCACGATCGCCAGGACGAAAAATGCCGAGGCGGCCAGGCGGCGGATCAGCGTCAGGGGCAGTTTCTCGGCGGCGAAATTGCCCGCCACTACCACTGGCACGTTGGCAATCAGCATGCCCACGGTGGTGCCGATGATCACCAGCCACAGTTCCGGGTACTGCGCGGCGAGCATCACCGTGGCGATCTGCGTCTTGTCACCGATTTCCGCCAGGAAAAACGCAATCAGTGTGGTCAGGAACGGTCCGAATTTGCGGGCCGTGTTGGCTTCTTCGTCGTCCAACTTGTCCGGGACCAGGGTCCACAGCGCCGTGGCCGCGAAGCTCGCAGCCAGGATCCAGTGCAAGACCGCATCCGAGAATATGCTCCCGACCCAGGCCCCCACCGCACCGGCCGCCGCATGGTTGGCGAGCGTCGCCGCAACGATGCCGGCGATGATCGGCCAGGGTTTGCGAAAGCGAGCCGCAAGAATGAGTGCGAGCAATTGCGTCTTGTCGCCGATTTCGGCCAGCGCAACGATAGCGGTAGGTACGAGGAGAGAGTCCAGCATCAGGTGATTCCTAGAGGGGCGGGTCGACACGGCTATGACACGTACAGCCTTCCCGCCCCGGGTAAGGTGTGCGTGTCATAGGTCTTGTCAAACCCAGCGACCATCTGCGTGGACGCTTGGGCCGCATACGCCATGGTCTGCTGACCAAGTATGTTGACGTATGCCGGGCGAGCATGGCGCTCGCGGGAGACTACTCCCCTAGGACGGAGCGGATTCTGCCTAGGCAAATCCGATTGGGCAAGTGCTGTTTTTTAAAAAGGCTTCAGCCGCGCTTGGCCCGGTAGATGCGAAAACCCTGGCCCTCGGCCTTGATCGCACACACGCCCAAATGCTCTTCGATCAGCGGCTGGTACTTGAGGAAACTGTTCGCGACCAAGCGCAGTTCGCCGCCGTTTTTCAGATGTTTGGCCGCTTTTCGCAGCAGGTTTTCCGTGGCGTGGTAATCGGTGTGCACGCCGACATGGAACGGCGGGTTGCTCAGGATCGCGCTCAAACCCATCGGCGCGGCGTCGATCCCGTCACCGGTCAGCACCTCGGCTTCCAGGCCGTTGGCGGCCAGGGTCAGGCGACTGCTGGCGGCGGCGAACGCATCCACGTCCAGCAGCGTGACCGTGTTGTGCGGATAGCGCCGCTTGACCGCCGCCCCCAGTACACCGGCCCCGCAGCCGAAGTCCAGCAAATGGCCGCTGGGCAGTTTGTCCAGGTGTTCCAACAGCAGCGCACTGCCGCGATCCAGGCGACCATGGCTGAACACCCCCGGCAGGCTGATGACCTTCAGCGGGCCTTCGTCCAGGGGCAACTCGTAGGTCTGGGCCAGGCTTTCCAGGGGCTTGGCCTCGGGCGCGTTGGCGACGGTGACCTGCCACAGTTGGCAATGCCGTGCGCTATCGAGCTTGCGCGGCTTGCCGAACGGGTTGAGCTGCTTGGACGCGCCTTCGATGCCGCTGCGCTTTTCCCCCACCAGGTACACCTCGCGACCGGCCAGGCGTGCCGCCACGGCATTGAGGATGTAATCGGTCAGGTCCTTGGCCTTGGGCAGGAACACCACGGCGGTGTCGAACGCACGCTCGGGCACGTTTACACCAAAGTGGCTGCGCTCGGGGAAACGGGCATCCAGCGCGGCCTGATCGCCGGCATGCCAGCACCAGCCATGGGCTTCGGGCAAACGGCCGAGCAGATCGTCGGCGGGCAGCCCGGCGAGCAGGACCGAGCCCTGGAATAACTCGGGCTGACGAAGCAGTACTTCACTGCGCGGATCCATGGTCTGCTCCTTGATAAAGCGGGTAAAAAAAAGTGCGGCAGTTTATCAACTGACGACCCGCTGTGCTGCACCGCTGAAAAAGCCTTGGGCGTTTTCGGTCATTTGACCGACGATCCGTTGCCGCGCCTCGCGGCTGCCCCAGGCGTTGTGGGGCGTGACGATCAGCCGGGGAATGTCGCCGGCCAGCAGTGGGTTGCCTTGGGTCGGCGGCTCGACGCTGAGCACGTCGGTGGCGGCCCCGCCCAGGTGGCCGTTGCGCAGTGCCTCGGCCAGGGCCTGTTCGTCGATCAGGCCACCGCGGGCGGTGTTGATCACGAAGGCTCCCGGCTTGAGCAGCGCCAGTTCCCGGGCGCCGATGAAGTGTCGGGTGTGCTCGTTGAGCGGGCAGTGCAAGGTCAGGGCATCGACTTGCGGCAGCAGTTGATCCAGCGGCAAGCGGTCGGGGCGGGCAGGGCGCCCGGGAATCTGCCCCAGCAACACGCGCATGCCAAAGGCTTCGGCCAGCCGCCCGACGGCGCTGCCCAGTTCACCGTGGCCCAATAACCCGAGGGTCTTGCCTTGCAGTTCGACGATTGGATAGTCCAGCAGGCAGAACTGCGTGGCCTGTTGCCAACGACCGTCCCCCACCGCTTTTTGATAATCGCTCAGGCGTGTCGCCAGGTTCAGTAACAGCATGATCGTGTGCTGGGCCACCGATGGCGTGCCGTAGCCCTGGCAATTGCACACCGTAATGCCCTGTTGGCGTGCGGCGGCCAGGTCGACATTGTTCGTGCCGGTAGCACTGATCAGAATCAGTTTCAGCTCGGGGCTGGCGGCCATGGCCGCCGCATCGATCACGACTTTGTTGGTGATCGCCACCGTGGCACCCATGAGCCGTTCGGTCACCTGCTCCGGTGTGGTCCGATCGAACAATTGCAGTTCGCCAAAGCACCTGCGCAGCGGCTCCAGGTCCAGATCGCCAAGGTCCAGGGAAGGGTGGTCTAGAAAAACTGCGCGGGCGTTGTTTGTCATCAGCTGTACCTTTTCTGTCATGAACCGAAGGCGTAATGTGGCGAGCCTATCAGATGAATTGCGGCCCAGGCGCCGCTGCATTCACTTAACAAGGCCTGCCCTTCAGGAGCCCCCATGTACCTCACCGAATTCCTCACCGTCGCCCTGATCCACCTGCTGGCCGTCGCCAGTCCCGGGCCGGACTTTGCCGTGGTGGTGCGTGAAAGCGTGACCCATGGCCGCCGTGCCGGGACCTGGACGGCGCTGGGCGTTGGCACGGCGATTTTCCTGCATGTCGGCTATTCGCTGTTGGGTATCGGCCTGATCGTGTCCCAGTCGATCGTGCTGTTCAACGCGCTGAAATGGGCCGCCGCCGCGTATCTGCTGTACATCGGCTTCAAGGCGTTGCGCGCAAGACCAGCCAAGCCGACGGCGGAAAACCTGCACAAAGAGGTCGGCGAGCGTACCGCCCGCGGCGCGTTCACCTCGGGCTTCGTCACCAATGGCCTGAACCCCAAGGCGACGCTGTTTTTCCTTTCGCTGTTCACCGTGGTGATCAACCCGCATACACCTTTGGCGATCCAGGCCGGTTACGGTGTGTACCTGGCGGTCGCGACGGCGATCTGGTTCTGCCTGGTGGCCATGCTGTTCAGCCAGCAGCGGGTACGCGCCGGTTTTGCGCGCATGGGCCACTGGTTCGACCGGACCATGGGCGCGGTACTGGTCGCTATTGGCGTGAAACTGGCCTTTACCGAGATGCATTGACCGGACCCTGTCGCTGCACGGGGATGGCTCAAGGCTAGTATTTACGCGGGGATCAAATCATTCCTTTGGCTGATTTGATCCGTGTATAAGCGCTCTAGAGTGCTTACCTCCAGCCAAGACCGTGCAGTCAGAAAAGGGACACTTTATGTTGCAGACTCGCGTTATTCCTCCAGCCGAAGGCGTTTATCAATACCCGCTGCTGATCAAGCGGCTGCTGATGTCCGGGGCGCGTTACGAGAAAACCCGCGAGATCATTTACCGCGACCAGTTGCGCTACAGCTATCCAACGCTGATCGAACGGGTCGCGCGGCTGGCCAATGTGCTGACCGAGGCAGGGGTCAAGGCCGGTGACACCGTGGCGGTGATGGACTGGGACAGCCATCGTTACCTGGAATGCATGTTCGCGATCCCGATGATCGGCGCGGTGATCCACACCATCAACGTGCGCCTGTCACCGGAACAGATCCTCTACACCATGAACCACGCCGAGGACCGCTTCGTGCTGGTCAACAGCGAGTTCGTCGGCTTGTACCAGGCGATCGCGGGGCACCTGACCACCGTGCAGAAGACGCTGCTGCTGACCGACCTGCCGGAAAAAACCGCCGACCTGCCGAACCTCGTGGGTGAATACGAACAACTGCTCGCCGCTGCCGGCCCGACCTACGACTTCCAGGACTTCGACGAAAATTCCGTCGCCACCACGTTCTACACCACCGGCACCACGGGCAATCCCAAGGGCGTGTACTTCACCCATCGGCAACTGGTGCTGCACACCATGGGCGTGGCGACCATCATGGGCTCCATCGACAGTGTGCGGCTACTGGGCACCAACGACGTGTACATGCCGATTACGCCGATGTTCCATGTGCACGCCTGGGGTTTGCCCTACGTGGCGACCATGCTCGGGCTCAAGCAGGTCTACCCCGGCCGTTACGATCCCGAGTTCCTGGTCCAGCTGTGGCGCAAGGAAAAGGTCACTTTTTCCCATTGTGTGCCGACCATCCTGCAGATGCTGCTCAACGCCAAGGGCGCCCAGGGCACCGATTTCGGCGGCTGGAAAATCGTCATTGGCGGCAGTGCCCTGAACCGCAGCCTCTACGAAGCGGCCAAGGCCCGGGGCATCCAGCTCACCGCCGCCTACGGCATGTCGGAAACCGGCCCGCTGGTGTCCTGCGCCCACCTCAATGACGAGCTGATGGCCGGCAGCGAAGACGAGCGCACCACCTACCGGATCAAGGCCGGCGTGCCGGGGCCACTGGTGGAGGCGGCGATCATCGATGCCGAGGGCCGTTTCCTGCCCGCCGATGGCGAGACCCAAGGCGAACTGGTGCTGCGCGCGCCTTGGCTCACCGAAGGCTATTTCAACGAGCCACAGAAGGGCGCCGAACTGTGGAACGGCGGCTGGTTGCACACCGGCGATGTCGCCACGCTCGACAGCATGGGCTTTATCGACATCCGTGACCGGATCAAGGACGTGATCAAGACCGGTGGCGAATGGATTTCGTCCCTGGACCTGGAAGACCTCATCAGCCGTCACGTGGCGGTACGCGAAGTAGCAGTGGTCGGCATTCCCGATCCGCAGTGGGGCGAGCGGCCGTTTGCCTTGCTGGTGATCCATGAAGGGCATCAGATTGGGGCTCGGGAGCTCAAGGAACATCTCAAGCCGTTCGTCGAGCTGGGGCACCTGAGCAAGTGGGCGATCCCGAGCCAGATCGCCCTTGTTACGGAAATTCCCAAGACCAGCGTTGGCAAGCTCGACAAGAAACGTATCCGCGTCGACATCACCGAATGGCAGAGCAACAACAGCACCTTCCTCTCGACGCTTTAAATGCTTTTGCCGTGCCCGAAAGGGCACGGCAGCCCCGCCAAGCAAGCGCTTGTCTTGTCAAAACGGAAATTTCAGCCATCCTTGCCGTGTCGACACCTGTCGGCCTGGCATAAGGACTGTTCCAGAGTGGTCGAGGCTACAAATCACACTTTAGAGGGATCAAGCGGTACTCCCTGCTGGCTATAGTCCGCGTAAGAATTTTCAAAAACGGAACGCACGTACTAAACGGGCGCTGCGACTTTGAACGGAGGGCGGGACATGCCGCTTCCAGCCGTTGAAAGGGTTCTTGAAAATCTGTCTGCCATAACAATAAGCACATGGAGTAGCGTCGATGACCACAGCACACACGTTCTGGCGCCGGGCGAAACTGCCTTTGGCGGTCAGTCTTGCCTCTTCGCTGGCCGGCCCAGCATTCGGCGTCAGTTTCAACATCGGTGAAATCGAAGGCCAATTCGACTCTTCCCTGTCGGTGGGAGCGAGCTGGTCGACGGCCAAGGCCAACAGGGACCTGATCGGCGTCAACAACGGCGGCCGGGGGCTGTCGCAAACCTCCGATGACGGTCACTTGAACTTCAAGCGCGGGGAAACCTTCTCGAAGATCTTCAAGGGTATTCACGACCTGGAACTGAAGTACGGCGATACCGGCGTGTTTGTGCGCGGCAAATATTGGTACGACTTTGAACTCAAGGACGAAAACCGTCTGTACAAGGACATCAGCGACAGCAACCGCAAGGAAGGCGCCAAGTCGTCCGGCGGGCAGATTCTCGATGCGTTCGTTTATCACAACTATTCCATTGCCGATCAGCCGGGCTCGGTGCGTTTGGGCAAGCAGGTGGTCAGTTGGGGGGAAAGTACCTTCATTCAGGGCGGCATCAACTCCATCAACCCGGTCGATGTGTCTGCGTTCCGTCGCCCCGGTGCCGAGGTCAAGGAAGGCTTGATCCCGGTGAACATGTTCTACGTGTCCCAGAGCCTGACCGACAATTTGTCGGCTGAAGCCTTTTACCAATTGGAGTGGGACCAGACCGTTACGGATAACTGCGGGACGTTCTTTTCCCAACCGGATGTGATTGCCGATGGCTGCGACGATAACCTGAGGGTGTTGAATAAGCGCTCCAGGATTCCAGGCGCAGCCTTGCCGGCCTTGGGTGCATTTGGTGTGGATGTGAACGAGGAGGGGGTCCTGGTTCGCCGTGGTCCTGATCGAGACGCCCGAGACAGCGGCCAGTGGGGCGCGTCCTTGAAATACATGTTCGAGCCACTGGACACCGAATTCGGTGCCTACTTCATGAACTACCACAGCCGTGCGCCGATTTTCAGTGCCACGGGAGCCGCACAGCGATTCTACTCCACACCATTGGGGGCATTGGCGGCATTGCGTCCCTTGGTCGTGGCGGGTAACTCCAATTACTTCGTTGAGTACCCGGAAGACATCCGGCTCTATGGCCTGAGCTTCTCCACCACCTTACCCACCGGGACGGCCTGGAGCGGTGAGCTGAGTTACCGACCGAACGCGCCAGTACAATTGAGCACCACCGATATTCTCTTTGCGGGTGTCACTCCCATTCCGGGTTTTGGTAACGCCTCGGTGCTCGATGGTGTCCCAGGCCAGGACCTGCACGGCTATCGTCGCAAGGAAATCACCCAGTTCCAGACCACCTTTACTCACTTCCTCGATCAAGTCATGGGCGCCAGTCGTCTGACCCTGGTGGGTGAAATTGGTGTGACACACGTGGGCGGTTTGGAGAGCAGATCTGACGCTCGCTATGGTCGCGACCCGGTGTTCGGTCCGGGCGAGCTGCCCAGTGGTTTCTGTAACACGCTCAACGCCTCGACTGCCGCAGGTGGCGGCAAGGCCAGCAGCGGGGTGAACAGCAATTGCAACAACGACGGTTTCACCACCTCCACGTCCTGGGGCTACCGCGCTCGCGCCATCTGGGAATACCCGGACGTCTTCGCTGGCGTGAACCTCAAGCCCAACGTGGCCTGGTCCCATGACGTCAAAGGCTACTCGCCAGGCCCTGGCGGCAACTTCGAGGAAGGTCGCAAGGCCGTCAGCCTCGGGCTGGATGCCGACTACCAGAACACCTACAACGCGAGCCTGGCCTACACCAACTTCTTTGGTGGTGACTTCAGCACCGTGGACGATCGCGACTTCCTGGCGCTCAGCGTCGGCGTGACCTTCTAAGCACAGTATTTCAGGACGACACATTATGAAAATAACAAAGAGTCTGATGCAGGCCGGTGTTTTGGGGCTATCCCTGCTGGCCGCCAGCGTCATGGCGGCGGTGCCTGCCGCCGAAGCCGACAAACTGGGCAAGAGTCTGACGCCGATGGGCGCCGAGATGGCGGGTAATGCCGATGGTTCGATTTCGGCCTGGAAACCCATGGCCAAGAACGCCGGCTCCGTGGACAGCAAGGGCTTCCTGGCCGACCCGTATGCCAGCGAGAAACCGTTGTTCACCATCACCGCGCAGAACGTCGAGCAGTACAAGGCCAAGCTCGCGCCGGGCCAGTACGCGATGTTCAAGCGCTACCCGGAAACCTTCAAGATGCCGGTCTACCCGACCCATCGCGGCGCCACCGTGCCGGATGACGTGTTCGCCGCCATCAAGAATAACGCGGTCAATACCAAGCTGGTGTCGGGGGGCAACGGCCTGGAGAACTTCCAGACAGCCGTGCCGTTCCCGATTCCCCAGAGCGGCGTCGAAGTCATCTGGAACCACATCACCCGCTATCGCGGCGGCAGCGTGACGCGCCTGGTGACCCAGGCCACGCCGCAACCCAACGGTTCCTATAGCCTGGTGTACTTCCGCGACCAGTTCGTGTTCCGCGACAAGATGAAGGATTTCGATCCGGCCAACCCTGGCAACATCCTGTTTTACTTCAAGCAGCAAGTGACCGCGCCGGCGCGTCTGGCCGGGGGCGTACTGCTGGTGCACGAAACCCTCGACCAGGTAAAGGAGCCTCGTTCGGCTTGGGTCTACAACGCCGGCCAGCGTCGCGTGCGCCGGGCACCGCAGGTGTCCTATGACGGCCCGGGTACTGCCGCCGACGGCCTGCGTACCTCCGACAACCTGGACATGTACAACGGTGCGCCGGATCGCTACGACTGGAAGCTGGAGGGCAAGAAGGAGCTGTACATCGCCTCCAACAGCTACAAGATCGATTCGCCGCAGCTCAAGTACGATGACATCATCAAGGCTGGCCACATCAACCAGGACCTGGCTCGCTACGAGTTGCGTCGCGTCTGGCATGTGACTGCGACCCTGAAGGAAGGCCAGCGCCACATCTATGCCAAGCGTGACTTCTACATCGACGAAGACACCTGGCAAGCGGCGGTGATCGATCATTACGACGGCCGTGGCCAGCTGTGGCGCGTGGCTGAGGCCCATGCCGAGAACTACTACGACAAGCAAGTGCCTTGGTATGCCCTGGAGACCCTCTACGACCTGCAGTCCGGCCGCTATTTGGCCCTGGGCATGAAGAACGAGGAGAAGTCGGCCTACGACTTCGGCTTCACCGCCACCACCGCCGACTTCACGCCGAACGCACTGCGTCAGGACGGTATCCGCTAGAGCGCTTTACCCGAGGCCGCATCCTCGAAGAAACGCCCCGACCTGGTTCGGGGCGTTTTTTATCCGCCGAAAACCGATCCTGTGGCGAGGGGATTTATCCCCGCTGGGCTGCGAAGCGGCCCCTTAGCCATCCACCTCGCAGTGTCTGGGAGATTATCTTCAAGCTTTTGGGGCTGCTTCGTGGCCCAACGGGGATAAATCCCCTCACCACAAAAAGCGGCATTCAGCTTGTAGCCTTTTTGTAGCCATTTGTAGTACTCCCTTCAATACCTCCTCGTTTACAGCTAGTCTGCGGACATCCGCAACGCCGCCACCCGCATTCCAACAAGAGCCGGCCATGACTGATCTGTCTTCACTTCCGGATTCTGCCCGCGCAGCCATAGCGGTCCAGGACGGGCGCTTCTATCGCCCGCCCTTGCCCGACGGTCACGTTGTGCGTCCGCGGTTGTGTGAGCGTTTGGGCGCGGGGCTTGGCGGCCGGCTGTTGTTGGTGAGTGCGCCGGCGGGGTTCGGCAAAAGCTCCCTGGCGGTGGAGTTCTGCCAGGGTCTGCCGGCCCACTGGCAAAGCCTCTGGTTGGGACTCAGTGCCAGAGACAACGATCCGGGACGTTTTCTGGAGCGGCTGCTCGACGGGCTCCAGGCCTTTTTCCCACAATTGGGAGGCCGGGCGTTGGGGTTGCTGAAAATGCGCCAGCGCCACCAACCCTTTGCTTTCGAAGAATGGCTCGACGGTCTGCTGGATGAACTGTCTACCCATCTGTCACCCCATAAACCCTTGCTGCTGGTGCTCGACGATTACCACCTGGCCCAAAGTCCGGTGCTGGATCGCTGCCTGCAGTTTTTCCTCAATCACCTGCCCGAAGGTCTGTTGGTGTTGGTCACCAGCCGCCAGCGTCCGGATTGGCATCTGGCGCGCCTGCGCCTGTCACGGCAATTGCTCGAGCTGAACGAGCAAGACCTGCGCCTGACCCATGACGAGGCTTTGACCCTGCTCCAGCATCACAGCAGCTCGTTGCGTGGGGAAGCCGTGGAAAACCTGATCCGACGCAGCGAAGGCTGGGTGGCCGGGTTGCGCTTCTGGTTGCTGGCCGCCGCCGAAGCCGGTACCGAAGGTTTGCTACCCCAGGCCCTGCACGGTGGGGAAGGGTTGATTCGCGATTACCTGCTTGAAGAAGTCATCGATTGCCTGCCCGCCGAGGTGCAGGCGTTTCTTTACGATACCGCCTCTCAGGAACGCTTTTGCAGCGAACTGTGCGACGCCGTGCGTGAAGCCCATGACAGCGCCGAGATCTTGGGTTTTCTGGCAGCTCATCAAGTGTTCCTGGTGCCACTGGACGAGCATGGCCACTGGTACCGGTACCACCACCTGTTTTCCGATCTGCTGCGCAGCCGGCCCAGTGCGCCGGCCATGGTACCGGCCGCGACCCTGCACCTGCGGGCTTGTCGCTGGTTCAACGCCCAGGGCCTGATCGACGAAGCCGTGGAACAGGCGCTGCGGGCCGGGCACCTGGACGTGGCGGCGAACCTGGTGCAGAACCTCTCGGAGGAGCAACTGCTGGCCGAGCAGAACGTCGGCATGCTGCTGCGCTGGAAAATGGACCTGCCCGACAGCCTGCTCATCAGCACTCCGCGCTTGATCGTGCTCTACAGCTGGGCACTGGGGCTGGCTTGTCAGCTGGATGCCGCTGAAGAACTGGCCGCCCACTTGAGTCGCTTCCTGCCGGCACCCTCGGCCACCGCGCAAAAATCCATGCTTGCCCAATGGCTGGCCCTCAGCGGCATCGTCGCCCGTGGTCGCGGCGACCGTGAAGCCACCGTGCGTTACTGCACCGAAGCCCTGGAGAGCTTGCCGCACAAACGCTACGGCCAGCGCTTGATGTGCCTGTCCACGCTGTCGAACCTGGCGATAGCCGACGGCGACTTGTGGCGCGCCCGCAGCTTGAACCGTGATTCCCTGGAGTTGGCCCAGCGGGTCGGCAATCCGCTGTTCGAGGCCTTGGCCCATTACGATCGTGCCCGGGTCTTGCAGGCCCGGGGAGAGATCCTGCGGGCGCTGGATGAAGTCCATCAGGGGTTGCAACGCTTGCACAAGCTGTCGCCCCAACGGCTTTACGCGGTACGGGCGCGGTTGATCCTGTACGAGGGTTTCCTGCTGACCTTGCGCATGCAACCCCAGGCCGGGTTGGCGCGGCTGCAGGCCGGTCTTACCGAGGCCCGGGCCTGCCGCGATATCAGTGTGTTGATTGGCCATTGCGTGATCGCCCGTATCGAAGGTTATAACGGCGAATTCGCCCGGGCCTTTGCCGAACTGGCCGAAGCCGAGCGCCTGATGCACATCTGGGATGTTCCGCCGATCTACTACCTGGCGATGATCACGCTGGTCAAATGCGAACTTTGGCTGACCCAAGGCCGTACTGACCTGGCCGAAGCCTGGTTGTTGCGCCTGGGGCAGACCTACACCGGCGAACAGGCTGCCGCGCCACCGGAATTTCACCCGCACCTGCCGCTGCATGTCGAATTGCAGCAGGCGCTGCTGGAGTCTATCCGGGGCCAACCGATGTTGGCTGAGGGGCGGCTCAATGCCTTGCTTGAACACAGCCAGCAGACCAACCGGCAGTTGCTCTACGTAATGGCGCTCAACCAGAAAGTCGCCTTGCTGCTGAGCCTCGGGCGCGAACCCGAAGCCCGCAGAACACTGACCCAGGCATTCGAAGCCGCCACCGGCGGTGTGCTGCAGCCCTTCGAGTGGTTGCTGGGCGAAGAACATCGTGAATGGCTGCGCGAGCAACTGCTGCATGCACCGTCCAGCCCCCTGCGCGAGCATCTGCTTGAGCGTCTGCCGTTGGTGGCGATTCAACCTGGCGACCCATTGGCACCTGTCGAAACCCTCAGCAGCCGCGAGCGAGCGGTGCTGCAGCTGATTGCCCAAGGCTGTTCGAATCAGGAAATCAGCGAGCAATTGTTCATCTCGCTGCACACCGTCAAGACCCACGCCAGTCACATCAACAGCAAACTCGGCGTGGAGCGCCGCACCCAGGCCGTGGCACGGGCGAAGGTGTTGGGATTGTTGGGCTGAGTGAGGTTTACTTGAACCAAGCCAGTCAGAGCCAGTGAAGGAAACGCTCGATGCTACCCCGATACAAAACCATCCAATCCCCCGTGGGCCAGCTGATCCTCGTCGCTCGGGAGACAAAACTGGCGGCCATCCTGTGGGAGAACGAACGCCTAAACCGGGTACGCCTGGGGCCGTTGGAAGAAGATATCCACCATCCGGTCCTCAAGGAAACCGAGCACCAGTTGATGGAATATTTTGCCGGTCAGCGCAGCCGTTTCGAGTTGGAACTGGACTTTGCCGGCACCGACTTCCAGGTCCGGGTGTGGCAGGCGCTGTTGGCCATTCCCTTCGGCGAAACCCGCAGCTACCGCGACATCGCCATCCAGATCGGCCAACCCACAGCGGTGCGCGCAGTGGGCGCGGCCAACGGCCGAAACCCCATCTCGATCATTGCCCCCTGTCACCGCGTCATCGGCACCTCTGGCAGCCTCACCGGTTTTGCCGGCGGCCTGGCGGCCAAACAGTTCCTGCTCAGCCTTGAAGGCCAGCAGACCCTGCAACTGGCGTTCTGAGCCTGCCGGTGAACCCCATACAATAAAAAACCCGTCCGATCATGGGATCGGACGGGCTTTTCGTGTCGCTTGGAATTACTTCTTCAGACCGTAATGCTCATCGAGCATGCCGGGCGAATTGGGGGCCTTGGGGGCGTAGTCCCGGGGCGGTTCCTGATCCTTTGGCGGGGTCAGGCGTTCCCGTGGCGCCTGCGCCGCGTCGGCGTGCAAGGCGGCCAGCAGGCGTTGGCGAGTCTGCTCGTCGAGGGCCAGGCGATTGGCACCCTCGGACAAATGATCCTGGACGTCCTGGTAGCTCTGGGTGAGTTTCTTCACCAGAGAAGCGGTGCTGTTGAAGTGAGTGACCACTTCATTCTGATAACTGTCGAAACGTTCCTGAATGTCGTCCAGCTGACGTTGCGTGCTGTTGGGCACCGCGTTGGGCAGCAGTCGGGCAAGCAGGAATCCAATGGCGACACCGGCAACCAGGGCAAGAGTCGGCAACAACCAAACTAAGAGCGAGTGTTCCACGAGTCCTTCCTCTATAAACGGCTTTGCTTTACGTTAACGGCTCGGACCTGCGCTGTATACCGCGAAGAACATCGCAATCATGCCAGGCACAGACTTTTAGCTAGACGAGTCGACCCTATTCGGGGTCACGGAGTTCTTTCCCTTGCTTATGCGCGAAACCCCTGTATTCATCGATGGCCCCGTGGGCCAACTGGAAGCCTTGTACCTGGACAGCGAAGCGCCCCGTGGCCTGGCGCTGATCTGCCACCCGAACCCGGTGCAGGGTGGGACCATGCTCAACAAAGTGGTCTCGACCCTGCAACGCACTGCCCGGGATGCTGGCCTGGTTACGTTACGTTTCAATTATCGCGGCGTCGGCGCCAGTGCCGGCAGCCATGACATGGGCACCGGCGAAGTGGATGATGCTCAGGCTGCGGCCGATTGGCTGCGGGAAAAATACCCGCAACTGCCGCTTAGCCTGTTCGGCTTCTCGTTCGGTGGATTCGTCGCCGCCAGCCTTGGTGGACGCCTGGAAGCCCAGGGCCAGGCGCTCAAGCACCTGTTCATGGTCGCCCCGGCGGTGATGCGCCTGGACGCACAATCACCCTTGCCGATGAGCGGCGAGTTGACCGTGATCCAGCCGGAAACCGACGAAGTCGTCGATCCCCAGCTCGTTTACCAATGGTCCGACACGCTCCAGCGCCCCCATGAGCTGCTGAAAGTGGCAGAATGCGGACACTTTTTCCATGGCAAGCTGACCGATCTCAAGGATCTGCTCCTGCCGCGCCTCTCGAATTGACAGCAGTCTGACAAGCGATAACCCATGACGACTCGTACCCGTATCCTGACCGGCATCACCACCACCGGCACTCCGCACCTGGGCAACTACGCCGGCGCCATCCGTCCGGCGATCCTCGCCAGCCGCGACAGCAATGCCGATTCGTTCTACTTCCTGGCTGACTACCACGCCCTGATCAAGTGCGATGATCCGCTGCGAATCCAGCGCTCGCGCCTGGAAATCGCCGCGACCTGGCTGGCCGGTGGCCTGGATGTGGACCGCGTGACGTTCTATCGCCAGTCCGACATTCCCGAGATTCCCGAGCTGACCTGGCTGCTGACCTGCGTCGCCGCCAAGGGCCTGCTCAATCGCGCCCATGCCTACAAGGCCTCGGTGGACAAGAATGTCGAGACCGGTGAAGACCCGGACGCCGGCATCACCATGGGCCTGTACAGCTATCCGATCCTGATGGCCGCGGACATCCTGATGTTCAACGCCCACAAGGTGCCGGTCGGTCGCGACCAGATCCAGCACGTGGAAATGGCCCGTGACATTGGCCAGCGCTTCAATCATCTGTTCGGCCAGGGCAAGGAGTTCTTCGTCATGCCCGAGGCGCTGATCGAAGAAAGCGTCGCCACGCTGCCGGGCCTCGATGGCCGCAAGATGTCCAAGAGCTACGACAACACCATCCCGTTGTTCAGCAGCGCCAAGGACATGAAGGACGCGATCTCGCGGATCGTCACCGACTCCCGTGCCCCGGGCGAAGCCAAGGATCCGGACAATTCGCACCTGTTCACCCTGTTCCAGGCCTTCGCCACTGCCGAACAGTCCGCCGAGTTCCGCAGCGAACTGCTGCAAGGCCTGGGTTGGGGCGAAGCCAAGAATCGTCTGTTCCAGTTGCTCGACAGCGAGCTGGGTGAAGCCCGCGAGCGTTATCACCAGTTCATCGAGCGGCCGTCGGATCTTGAAGACATCCTGCAACTGGGCGCGAAGAAAGCCCGGGCCGTCGCGACGCCGTTCCTCAACGAACTGCGCGAAGCCGTTGGTCTGCGTTCGTTTGTCAGCCAGGTCCAAGTGGCGACCAGCACCAAGAAGAAAGCCGCCAAGGCCGCACGCTTCGTCAGCTTTCGCGAAGACGACGGCAGTTTCCGCTTCCGCCTGCTGGCCGCTGACGGCGAGCAGCTGTTGCTGTCTCGTCATTTTGCCGATGGCAAGACCGCCGGCCAGGTCACCAAGCAATTGCAAGCCGGCCAGCCACTGGACGTGCGCAACGACGACCTGAGTTTCAGCGTTTGGCTCGACGGCGAATGCGTGGCGGACAGCCCGGCCTTCGCGGATAGCGCCGCCCGGGATGCCGCCATCGATGCGTTGCGCATCGCCCTGACGCCTGCCCAGGACTGATCCAACGCGTCACCCGACCATCGGCTCGAATAAGGGCCGATTGCCATTCCTCTGGGCCGTCGCTACAGTGACGGCCCGTTTTTGTTGCCTTGCTAACGAATATGACGCCCCTAGAACGATATCAAGCTGATCTGAAACGCCCGGAGTTCTTCCACGACGCAGCCCAGGAAACGGCGGTGCGGCATTTGCAGCGCCTGTACGACGACCTGGTCGCCGCGTCGAACAACAAGCCAGGGTTTTTGGGCAAACTGTTCGGCAAGAAAGACCAGACACCCGTCAAGGGCCTGTATTTCTGGGGCGGCGTGGGCCGTGGCAAGACTTACCTGGTGGACACCTTCTTCGAGGCGCTGCCGTTCAAGGAAAAAACGCGGACGCACTTCCACCGCTTCATGAAGCGCGTGCACGAGGAAATGAAAACCCTGGGTGGCGAGAAAAACCCACTGACCCTCATCGCCAAGCGTTTCTCCGACGAGACCCGGGTAATCTGCTTCGATGAGTTTTTCGTCTCCGACATCACCGACGCCATGATCCTCGGCACCTTGATGGAGGAACTGTTCAAGAACGGCGTGACCCTGGTCGCCACCTCGAACATCGTGCCGGACGGTCTCTACAAGGATGGCCTGCAACGGGCACGCTTCCTGCCGGCCATCGCGCTGATCAAGGAACACACCGAAATCGTCAACGTCGACAGCGGCGTGGATTATCGCCTGCGTCACCTCGAGCAAGCGGAGCTGTTCCACTTCCCCCTGGATGCCGCCGCCGAAGAGAGCCTGCGCAAGAGCTTCCGCGCCCTGACGCCGGAGTGCACCCAGGCGGTCGAGAACGACGTCCTGATCATCGAGAATCGCGAGATTCGCGCCATTCGCACTTGCGACGACGTGGCCTGGTTCGACTTCCGCGAACTGTGCGACGGCCCTCGCAGCCAGAACGACTACATCGAGCTGGGCAAGATTTTCCACGCCGTGCTGCTCAGTGGCGTCGAACAGATGAGCGTCACCACCGACGACATCGCCCGCCGCTTCATCAACATGGTCGACGAGTTCTACGACCGTAACGTGAAGCTGATCATCTCGGCGGAAGTCGAGCTCAAGGACCTCTACACCGGCGGTCGCCTGACTTTCGAATTCCAGCGGACCCTGAGTCGCCTGCTGGAAATGCAATCCCACGAGTTCCTGGCGCGGGCGCATAAGCCGTAGGGTGATTCGGAAAACAAAAAAAGGCCTGCGATTGCAGGCCTTTTTTGCGTGCGAGATTTAGCAGTTCACTGCATAACCCTGTGGGAGCGGGCTTGCTCGCGAAGGGGGCGGTATGTTCAGCATAGATGCAAGCTGACCCACCGCTTTCGCGAGCAAGCCCGCTCCCACATTGGATTGCATTCAGCTCTGATTCACGCCGCTTGCTGAAACTGCTGCCGATACTGGTTCGGCGACAGGTCGGTATGTTGCCGGAACAGCCGTGCGAAGAAGCTCGCGTCGTCGTAGCCAACTTCATAGCTGATGGTCTTGATGCTCTTGCGGCTGCCGGACAGTAGGCCCTTGGCGGTTTCTATCCGCAGCCGTTGCAGGTAATGCAGCGGTTTGTCACCCGTGGCGGTCTGGAAGCGGCGCATGAAATTGCGGATGCTCATGCCATGCTCCCGGGCAACATCCTCGAAGCGGAATTTATCGGCGAAGTGCTCTTCGAGCCATTGCTGGATCTGCAGGATGATCACATCCTGGTGCAGCTTCTGCCCGCCGAAGCCAATTCTTCCTGGCGAATAATTGCGTTGCACTTCGTACAGAATATCCCTCGCCACGGCCTGGGCCACGTTGGCGCCGCAGAAACGTTCAATGAGATAAATGTAAAGGTCGCAGGCCGAGGTCGTGCCGCCGGCGCAGAACAGATTGTCGGCGTCGGTCAGGTGTTTGTCCTGGTTCAGGTGCACGTGGGGAAAGCGCTCCTTGAAGGCATTGAAGAAACGCCAGTAAGTGGTGGCTTCCTTGCCATCGAGCAGCCCGGCTTCGGCCAGCCAGAACACCCCGGTGGCTTCACCGCAGAGCACCGCACCGCGAGCATGTTGCTCGCGCAACCAGGGCAGGACCTGGGGATAACGTTGGCAAAGGTTGGCGAAATCATCCCAGAACGCGGGCAGGATGATCACATCGGTATTTTCCAGGCCGCCATCCACCGGCATGATCACGTCGCTGAAGCTGTTCACCGGCTTGCCGTCGGGGCTGACCAGCCGGGTTTCGAACGCCGGTGTCAGGCCGTGGCCCAGTTGTTTGCCATAGCGCAGGCTGGCCAGATGGAAAAAATCCTTGGCTTGCATGAGGGTAGAAGCGAAAACCCGGTCAATTGCCAGGATGCTGACGCGCCGCAAAGGCGTGGAGACGTGCATAGACATATTCATCTTGTTTTTATAGGGGAAAGTGGTCACCAAACGGCTGGATCGTCTTATTTTTTGTCGGATGTGTCCAGTGTCCTGTCGTTCATCCCAGGCTTAGGCTCTGTTGGATAACCCCATCCAACCATAACGAAAGGTGCGCCATGATCCCCAGAACCCTGTTCGCCCCCGAGCATGAGTTGTTTCGCGACAGCGTACGAACCTTCCTCGAAAAAGAAGCGGTGCCGTACCACGGCCAGTGGGAAAAGCAGGGTCATGTCGATCGCCAGCTCTGGAATAAAGCGGGGGAGGCGGGCATGTTGTGCTCGCACCTTCCAGAGGCCTATGGCGGGCTGGACGCAGACTTTCTCTACAGCACGGTGGTGATCGAGGAGATCGGCCGCCTGGGGTTGACGGGGATCGGTTTCTCGCTGCATTCCGACATCGTCGCCCCGTACATCCTGCATTACGGCAGCGAAGCGCTGAAGCACAAATACCTGCCCAAACTGGTGTCCGGCGAAATGGTCACGGCCATCGCGATGACCGAGCCGGGTGCCGGTTCCGACTTGCAAGGCGTGAAGACGACGGCGGTGTTGGACGGTGATGAATACGTCATCAATGGCTCGAAAACCTTTATCACCAATGGCTTCCTGGCCGACCTGGTGATCGTGGTTGCCAAGACCGATCCGAAGGCCGGCGCCAAGGGCACCAGCCTGTTCCTGGTGGAGGCGGGCACGCCTGGATTTGAAAAGGGCAAGCGCCTGGAAAAAGTCGGAATGAAGGCCCAGGACACGTCGGAGTTGTTTTTCCAGGATGTCCGCGTGCCCAAGGAAAACCTGCTTGGGCAGGCCGGGGCGGGTTTCGCCTACCTGATGCAGGAGCTACCCCAGGAACGCCTGACCGTCGCCATTGGCGGCCTGGCCTCGGCCGACGCGGCGCTGCAATGGACCCTGGACTACACCCGCGACCGCAAGGCGTTCGGCAAATCCATCGCGGACTTTCAGAACACCCGCTTCAAGCTGGCGGAGATGGCCACCGAGATCCAGATCGGCCGGGTTTTCGTCGACCGCTGCCTGGAACTCCACCTGCAAGGCAAGCTCGACGTGCCGACGGCGGCCATGGCCAAGTACTGGGGCACCGACCTGCAATGCAAGGTGCTCGACGAATGCGTGCAATTGCATGGCGGGTACGGCTTCATGTGGGAATACCCGATTGCCCGGGCGTGGGCGGATGCGCGGGTGCAGCGGATCTATGCCGGGACTAACGAGATCATGAAGGAGATCATTGCGCGATCGCTTTGATGCGGTGGTGAACTTGGGTCCACTATCGCGAGCAAGCTCGCTCCCACATGGGTTGTGTGTCGATCACAATTGAGTGGTCAGACATGAATCCAGTGTGGGAGCGAGCTTGCTCGCGATGGGGTCTATGAATCAATCAAGGAGCAGGGTTTGGGTGATCCTTGTGAATCGCCTCGATCCCCGCCAGCACTTCGTCCGATAGCTTCAGGTCGAAGCTGGCGATGTTGCTGTCCAGTTGCTCCAGCGTGGTGGCGCCAATGATGTTGCTGGTCACGAACGGCTGTTGGGTGACGAACGCCAGGGCCATCTGCGCCGGGTCCAGGCCATGCTCGCGGGCCAATGCGACATAACGGCTGCACGCCGCTTCCGATTGCGGGTTGAAGTAGCGGCTGAAGCGGCTATAGAGGCTCAAGCGGCCTTTAGGTGGACGCGCGCCACCTTCGTATTTGCCCGACAGGAAACCGAACGCCAGCGGCGAATAGGCGAGCAGGCCGCACTGTTCGCGGATGGCGATTTCCGCCAGGCCGACTTCGAAGCTGCGGTTGAGCAGGTTGTACGGGTTCTGGATCGACACGGCGCGCGGCCAGCCACGGGCTTCGGCCAGGGCGAGGAATTTCATGGTGCCCCACGGTGTTTCGTTGGACAGGCCGATGTGGCGGATCTTGCCGGCCTTGACCTGCTCGCCCAGCGCTTCGAGGGTGTCCTCCAGCGGCGTGAGGTTGGCTTCGATCTTGTGCTTGTAACCGAGCTGGCCGAAGAAGTTGGTACTGCGCTCCGGCCAATGCAGCTGGTAGAGGTCAATGTAGTCGGTTTGCAAACGCTTGAGGCTGGCATCCACCGCTTCGACGATGTGCTGGCGGTTGTGCTTGAGGTTTTTGTCGCGGATGTAGTCGATGGTGTTGCCGGGGCCGGCGATCTTGCTGGCCAGGATCCAGTCGGCACGGTCACCGCGGCTCTTGAAATAATTGCCGATGTAGCGCTCGGTGGTGGCGTAGGTCTCGGCCTTCGGCGGCACCGGGTACATCTCGGCGGTGTCCATGAAATTGATGCCGGCGCCCTTGGCGCGTTCTATCTGGGCGAAGGCCTCGGCCTCGCTGTTTTGCTCGCCCCAGGTCATGGTTCCGAGGCACAGGGCGCTCACGTTCAGATCGGTACGGCCTAGCTGGCGATAGTCCATCGGGGACTCCTTGGGCAAAACAATCATAAAAGCAGGTTGAATTATTTTTCGCAATCTGCATAATTGCGCACCTCTTTCTGCAGTGGAAGTGATGCGCCGCCGCCGAAGAATCTTGCCGTTGAACGGACGCGCCGACCCGAGCCCCCGAAAGCGTCTGTATCCGGCTGCCTTTGACTTGTCAAAGTACGCACTATTCAGTAAGATCCGCCGTCTAATTTACAGGGCGGCCCCTGAGGCTATAAAGAATGAAAACTTTTACTGCTAAACCGGAAACAGTAAAGCGCGACTGGTTTGTCGTCGACGCTGCTGGTCAGACCCTGGGTCGTCTGGCCACCGAAATCGCGAGCCGTCTGCGTGGCAAGCACAAGCCTGAGTACACCCCTCATGTTGACACCGGTGACTACATCGTCGTGATCAACGCTGAGCAAGTACGTGTTACTGGCGCTAAAACCACTGACAAAATGTACTACTCCCACTCCGGTTTTCCTGGCGGCATCAAGTCGATCAACTTCGAAAAGCTGATCGCCAAAGCCCCTGAGCGCGTGCTCGAGACCGCGGTTAAAGGCATGCTGCCTAAGAACCCACTGGGTCGCGACATGTATCGTAAGCTGAAAGTCTATGCGGGCGCTGCTCACCCTCATACTGCTCAGCAGCCCCAAGAACTGAAGTTTTAACGGAATAGTTCATTATGTCGGCGACTCAAAATTACGGCACTGGCCGTCGCAAGACTGCAACCGCACGCGTTTTCCTGCGTCCGGGCACTGGTAACATCTCCATCAACAACCGCACCCTGGATAACTTCTTCGGTCGCGAAACTGCCCGCATGGTAGTTCGTCAGCCGCTGGAACTGACCGAGACCGTCGAAAAATTCGACATCTATGTCACTGTTATCGGCGGTGGTGTAAGTGGTCAAGCTGGCGCAATCCGCCACGGTATCACTCGCGCCCTGATGGATTACGACGAAACTCTGCGTGGTGCTCTGCGCAAAGCCGGCTTCGTAACTCGCGATGCTCGTGAAGTTGAACGTAAGAAAGTCGGTCTGCGTAAAGCGCGTAAGCGTCCGCAGTACTCGAAGCGTTAATTCGCTTTCGCGTTCAAAAAGCGCCCAGTTCCTTACGGAGCTGGGCGTTTTTTTATGGGCGAAATATTTATGCTGTGACAACTTGCCACATCCGTAGAAGCCCTATACTACAAGGCTTGGCGGTTTGGCCGCTTGGTAATTACCTTGTCAATATTGGGGCTTTTCATTACCATTCGGCAAAATTTTTATAAGTTCAGATTTTTACTTAGTAGACGCCTGATTTAACAGGCCACAAAGCTGATGGGAGAGGACTGAATGAGCAATGACGGCGTGAATGCAGGCCGGCGTCGCTTCTTGGTAGCAGCCACATCCGTGGTGGGTGCTGCAGGAGCGGTGGGGGCTGCGGTCCCGTTCGTGGGGTCATGGTTTCCCAGTGCCAAGGCGAAAGCCGCAGGTGCACCGGTGAAAGTGAATGTCAGCAAGATCGAGCCAGGCCAGCAGATGATTGCTGAGTGGCGCGGCCAGCCGGTGTTCATCGTCCGCCGTACAGAGGAAATCCTGGGGAATCTGAAAAAGATCGAGGGTCAGTTGTCCGACCCGTCCTCCAAGAACTCTACGCAACCGACCTATGTCGACCCGCAGACGCGTTCGATCAAGCCAGAGGTCCTGCTGTTGATCGGGATCTGTACGCACCTGGGTTGCTCGCCAACGTTCCGCCCTGAAGTGGCACCTGCCGACCTGGGCAAGGACTGGGTCGGTGGTTATTTCTGCCCTTGCCACGGCTCCCACTACGACCTGGCCGGTCGCGTCTACAAGTCGCAGCCTGCACCTTTGAACCTGCCAGTTCCCCCGCATTCCTATGAGACCGACGACATCATTGTCATCGGCGTCGATACGGAGAAAGCGTGATGAGCAAATTCATGGATTGGGTTGATGCGCGCTTTCCCGCGACCAAAATGTGGGAAGACCATCTCAGCAAGTACTACGCTCCGAAAAACTTCAACTTCTTCTACTTCTTTGGCTCCCTGGCGCTGCTCGTTCTGGTCAACCAGATCGTCACCGGTGTCTGGCTGACCATGAGCTACACCCCGTCGGCGGAAGAAGCGTTTGCCTCCGTCGAATACATCATGCGCGACGTCGAGTACGGCTCGATCCTGCGCCTGCTGCACTCCACGGGAGCCTCGGCGTTCTTCATCGTGGTCTACCTGCACATGTTCCGTGGCCTGCTCTACGGTTCGTACCAGAAGCCTCGTGAGCTGGTGTGGGTCTTCGGCATGCTGATCTACCTGGCGCTGATGGCCGAAGCCTTCATGGGCTACCTGCTGCCGTGGGGCCAGATGTCCTACTGGGGTGCCCAGGTGATCATCTCGCTGTTCGGCGCGATTCCAGTCATCGGTGACGACCTGACCCAGTGGATCCGTGGTGACTACCTGATTTCGGGCATTACCCTGAACCGCTTCTTCGCCCTGCACGTGGTCGCCCTGCCGATCGTGATCCTCGGCCTGGTGGTGCTGCACATCCTGGCACTGCACGAAGTCGGCTCGAACAACCCCGATGGCGTGGACATCAAGAAACACAAGGACGAGAACGGCGTACCGCTGGATGGCATCGCTTTCCATCCGTACTACACCGTGAAAGATATCGTCGGCGTGGTGGTCTTCCTGTTCATCTTCTGCTCCATCGTGTTCTTCTTCCCGGAAATGGGGGGCTACTTCCTCGAGAAGCCGAACTTCGAACAGGCGAACGCCTTCAAGACCCCTGAGCACATTGCCCCGGTCTGGTACTTCACGCCGTTCTACGCGATTCTGCGGGCGATTCCGGACAAGCTGATGGGCGTTATCGCCATGGGCGCGGCCATCGCCGTGTTGTTCGTCCTGCCGTGGCTGGACCGCAGCCCCGTCAAGTCGATGCGCTACAAGGGCTGGCTGAGCAAGATCTGGCTGGTGGTGTTCTGCATCTCGTTCGTGATCCTGGGTGTGCTGGGTGTGCTGGCACCGACACCGGGCCGGACGCTGCTGTCGCAGGTCTGCACCTTCCTGTACTTCGCCTACTTCATTCTGATGCCGTTCTATACCAGGCTCGAGAAGACCAAACCGGTTCCGGAAAGGGTGACTGGCTGATGAAAAAGCTATTTGCTGTACTGATTCTTGCTGCTATGCCTGTACTGTCCTTCGCGGCTGAACACGGTGGTCCGGAGCTGGAAAAAGTCGACATCGACGTTTCCGACAAAGCGGCCATGCAGGACGGCGCACGTACGTTCGCCAACTACTGCATGGGTTGCCACAGTGCCAAGTTCCAGCGTTACGAGCGTGTAGCTGATGACCTGGGCATTCCTCATGAGCTGATGCTCGAGAAACTGGTGTTCACCGGTGCCAAGCTGGGCGACCACATGAGCATTGGCATGCAGCCGGCAGACGCCAAGACCTGGTTCGGCGCAGCGCCGCCCGACCTGACCCTGGTAGCGCGTGTGCGGGGTACCGACTGGCTCTATGGTTACCTGCGTTCGTTCTATGAAGACCCTGCGCGTCCTTGGGGCGTGAACAACAAGGTCTTCCCGAACGTCGGCATGCCCAACGTTCTGGTCGGCCTCCAGGGTCGTCAGGTGGTAGGCTGCAAGCAGGTTCAAATCGTCGAGGACGGCAAGAAGCAATACGACCCGTTGACTGGCACCGCTTTGACGCATGAAGCGTGCGATCAACTGACCGTATTGCCGAACACCGGCAGCCTGACCGAGGAGCAGTTTGACGAGAAGGTCAAGAATCTGGTGACCTTCCTGGCCTATTCGGCCAACCCGGTGAAGCTGCAGCATCAGCGCATCGGTACCTATGTGTTGCTGTACCTGGCGTTCTTCTTCGTATTCGCTTACCTGCTCAAGCGTGAATACTGGAAAGACGTGCATTGATAAAGCTGTAATCCGTTGCTGTTAATCGTGCGCGCCCAAGGGCGTCTCTGAAAGTGTAACGAGCCTGGTCAGCCAGGCGTTACGGGAGACGCCCTCTGGGCGCGCTCGCTTTTCCGTTTTTTGATAATTTCTACAAGCGAGGAGGATCGCCATGGGCGTGACCAATCGGTTGGCCTGTTACTCCGACCCCGCCGACCACTATTCCCACCGGGTACGCATCGTACTGGCAGAGAAGGGTGTCAGCGCCGAGATCATTTACGTCGAAGCGGGCCGTCAGCCGCCGAAGCTGATCGAGGTGAACCCTTACGGCAGCCTGCCCACGCTGGTCGATCGTGACCTGGCATTGTGGGAGTCGACCGTGGTGATGGAATACCTGGATGAGCGTTATCCGCATCCGCCTTTGCTGCCGGTGTACCCTGTCGCGCGCGCCAACAGTCGTTTGCTGATCCATCGCATCCAGCGTGACTGGTGTGGGTTGGTGGATCTGATCCTGGATTCCCGGACCAAGGAGCCAGCACGGGTCGTGGCGCGTAAAGAGCTGCGTGAAAGCCTGACTGGTGTATCGCCGTTGTTCGTCGACAAGCCGTTCTTCCTCAGTGAGGAACAAAGTCTGGTGGATTGCTGCCTATTGCCCATACTCTGGCGTTTGCCGATTCTGGGTATCGAACTGCCGCGGCCTGCCAAGCCGCTGCTTGATTATATGGAGCGCCAATTTGCGCGTGAGGCTTTCCAGGCGAGTCTGTCTGGTGTCGAACGCGACATGCGCTAAGGCTTAAGGAGCCGCTATGAACTCCAGTCGACCTTATCTGGTCCGCGCGCTCTACGAGTGGATTGTGGACAACGATTGCACCCCGCACATGCTGGTCAATGCTGAGTATCCGTCGGTGCAGGTCCCGCAGGGTTTTGCCAATGACGGGCAGATTGTCCTGAATGTGTCGCCGGCTGCCGTGCGTCATCTGCACATGGATAACGATGCCGTCAGCTTTGAAGGGCGCTTTGGTGGTGTGCCGCATACTCTGTTTGTGCCCATAGCCTCGATCCTGGGGATTTATGCCCGGGAGAATGGCCAGGGTATGGTGTTTGAGTTGGAAGCGCCGCTGGATGGTGAAGACGAGCTTGAGCCGGATGATGATCTGCCGCCACCGGATGACGAGCCACCGCGTCCTAGCGGTCGGCCGAGTTTGAAGGTGGTGAAGTAATAGAAGGTGATTCGCGGGCAGGTTGTTTGAGGGCCTGGTGATTTGCTGGTTGGTTAAGGAAATGCCTGTATCGGAAGATATGGGCATTTTTTTTATGGGTTATGGCTGCTCTCAAGGTTGTGCTGGTTGCGGGGTGTATTGTGTGGGTTGGTGTGTATATCCGTTTCTGCGGTAACGGCTACTGGCGGTTCCGCCCTTACGGCGGGTCACTTTTGAAAGGGCCCTAAAAGTAACCAAAAGCGCCTTGCCCCACCACTCGGCACCTCGCCTAGGCTCGGTGTGCCCTCACTCCGGCATTGCTCCGTGGGCCGCCGCGAAGGGCCATCCATGGCCCAGCGCGGCTACCTCGGCATCCATGCCGAGGTGCCCACTGCGCAATACCTGCGTTCGGCCAGCGTGGTTAATGGGGCGTCCAGATCAAGATCAAGATCAAGATCAAGATCTAAAGCAGAGCAAGAGCGGGGTATATATCCAGCATTTATGTGGCTGGGCCACCACTATCGAGCAAGCTCGCTCCCACATGGATTCGCAGGTGTTCACAGCATCTGCATACAACACAAAAAACCTGTGGGAGCGAGCTTGCTCGCGATGGGGCCAGTCCATTCAGCATCTTCATCGACAGTGACATCGCCTTCGCGAGCAAGCTCGCTCCCACAGGGGAAACGCGTTCCCCATCAAGAACCAGGTCGGCTATCAGGCCGCCTCGCGGTGGACGTTGATCTCGGCGCCCCGTTAACCACACTGGCCGAACGCAGGTATTGTGGAGTGGGCATCCCGGCATGGATGCCGGGATAGCCGCGCTGGGCCATGGATGGCCCTTCGCGGCGGCCCACGGAGCAATGCCTGCGTTCGGGCATGCCGAGCCTAGGCGAGGCACCGAGTGGTGGGGCAAGAGCGCTTTGGTTACTTTCGCCTGGGCCGGCTTCCGGATTTTCGAAAGTGACCCGCTGTAAGAGCGGAACCGCCAGTAGCCGTTACCGCAGCAACGGATATACACACGAAATCTCGCCCATAAAAGAAGACGATCCCCATAAAAAAAACGGCGCCTTCCCACCCTGGAAGAAGCGCCGTTTTTAAGTGATCAACATGACCAACAAGCTGCGTCTCACAAAGCCCGCAACCGACCCCCACCCTTAATCGATGTATTCGAACAGCTTAACGATTTTCTGCACACCGGAAACGCTTTGCACCAGGTTGGTCGCCTGAGCGGCCTCTTTCTTGGTCAGCAAGCCCAGCAGATAAACGATGCCGTTCTCGGTCACAACCTTGATGCGCGAGCCGGGAATGCTGGCGTCGGTGAGCATCTGGGTCTTGATCTTGGTGGTCAGCCACGCATCGTTCTGGCGTGCCAGCAGCGAGGAAGGTTGCAAGACCTGTAACTCGTTGTGCACAGTCTTGACCCGCTGCACAGCGCTTGCTTCCTGCTCGGCCTTGGCCTTGAGGTCTGCGCGTGGGGTCTGGCCCGCCAGCAGCACGACACCGTTGAAGCTGGTGACGACGATGTGCGAGTTGTTGTCCAGGTCTGGGTCGGCCTTGGCAATGTTCACGCCGACCTTGGTTTCGATCAGGGAGTCGTCGATCTTGCTGCCGAAGGTGCGGGTGCCGCGGTCATCTTCAATCGGCTTTTCCCGGCTGGCGTTAACCACCGATGTGCAGCCGCTGATGCCGAGGCACAGGGTCAGGGCCAGAAGGCCTAGGCGATTAGGGGTCATTCTTCACTCCCGAACAGTTGGCTGTCGATCAAGTCGCAAAGACAGTGGATCGCCAGCAGGTGGACTTCCTGAATACGTGCAGTGACATTGGCCGGTACGCGAATCTCGACGTCTTCAGGCAACAACAGTGATGCCATGCCACCGCCGTCGCGACCGGTCAATGCTACGACAATCATTTCGCGATCATGTGCGGCCTGGATCGCTTGAATAATATTGGCCGAGTTGCCGCTGGTGGAAATCGCCAGCAGCACATCGCCGGGTTGGCCCAGGGCGCGGATCTGTTTGGAGAATATTTCGTTGTAGCTGTAGTCGTTGGCGATCGAGGTGATCGTCGAGCTGTCGGTGGTCAGTGCAATGGCCGGCAGGCTCGGGCGCTCGCGTTCGAAGCGGTTGAGCAGCTCCGACGAGAAGTGCTGGGCGTCTCCGGCGGAACCGCCATTGCCACACGAGAGCATTTTGCCTTCGTTGAGCAGGGCGTTGACCATCACTTGGCTGGCTTGCTCGATGTGCGGTGCAAGTACGTCCATCGCCTGTTGCTTGGTGTCGATACTGGCCTGAAAAAGCTGGCGAATTCGCGATTGCATGTCCATCTGTGTGACCTTAAGTAGCGCGGCTTATCGGCACAAATATGTGCGGCCCGCAAAGCAAAGAGCAAAAAAGTTAAGTGAAAGTGTCCGGCTCGGCATAGGGGTTCAGCTATCGAAGGCGTTTTGCAGCCAGTTCAACTGGTCGGCGTTGCTGTCGATGGCAACCACGTCGAAACGGCAGGGGTGATCGGCCCAGCGAGACTCCCTTTGCAAAAAATACTGCGCGGCGAGAATCAGCTTCTGGCGCTTGCGCCCGTCGATGCTGTCGAGCGCACCGCCCCATTGGGTATTTTTTCTGTAGCGGACTTCGACGAATACTACTGTATCGCCATCAAGCATGACCAGATCAAGCTCGCCGCGTTTACATAACCAGTTCTGCGCCAGCAGTCGTAGACCGTGTTGCTGGAGATGCGCGAGGGCCTGGCCCTCGGCATCCCGTCCGCTTTGCTGGCGTGACTGGTCTGGCATCAGCGCTGGGTGTCCGGCAGGCGCTGGACCTGGCCATTGACGAACTCGGCCCAAGGCAATTGACGCTGCACGCGTTGAGAGGGTGAGACTGCCAGGCTGCCTGTCAGGCCTTCGATGCGGCTGTCCGGCAACGTCTTGAGCTGACCCAGGCGCGGCGCCAGGCGATAGGCGTCTGCGCCCATCGCATACAGTCGACCCATGCTGCCACCTGCCTGGGGCCACTGCGCGGTGACCTGCTTGCGCAGCGGATCATTGGCATCGAGCAGCCAAGGGGTTTCGCAGAAGCGAACGCCATTCATATCGTTGTACTGGTTCTGATCGCCGCTGGCGCTGAACACCAGCGAAGTCGCGTAGACCGGCACGTCGCCGGCGTACTGGAAGTTCAAGGTCGGCTTGATCTGCTGGGCTTGCTGCGGAGTCGAGGCCAGGAAAATGAACTCAATGTCCTGGCGCCGGGACGGCTGGGCCGCGACCGTGCTGCCCACGGTGTTTTGCAGGCTCTTGGCGCGACCTTCGCTCTGGCGCAGCTGGAACATATCGGCGATCTGCTGGGCCAGTTGCACCGGCTGGTCGACCCGCTCCACAGCGACGATGCTGCCGCCGTTGGCCTGCCAGTCTTGGCTGAAGGCTTTCAATACGCGATCACCCCATTCACTTTTCGGCACCATGACGGCTGCGCGATGCAGGCCATCGGCGCGGGCGCGGCGGGAGACTTCGCGTGCTTCGTCCTCGGCAGCCAGGCCGAACTGGAACAGTTGGGCCGGGCCTTGTTCGCCTTCGCTGTAGTTGAGTGCCAGGGTGGTGATCGGCAGTTGCGGACGAGTGCTGAGCTGTTTGACCAGGGGTTTTTCCAGCGGGCCGACGACCAGTTGCACGCCGTCAGCCTGGGCCTTGCGGTAGAACTCGTCCATGGAGGTCAGGCTGGCGCTGTCGTAGAACTGGATGCTGGGTGGCTTCTGCCCGGCCTGTTGGGCCTGGTAGTGCGCAGCCATGAAACCTTCACGCAAGGCTTTGGCGACGGCGGCCAGCGGGCCGGTCTGGGGCAGCAGCACGGCGATCTTGCTCAATGGCTGGCTCGCCAGCTCCTTGAGCTTGACCAGCGGTGTCGGCAGCTGGAGGGCGGCCGGGTGCTTCGGGTTCTGTTCGCGCCAGCTGTCGATAGCCGCTTGTTGCTGTTCCAGGGTGCCGGCGGTTTTCACGGCCTGGGCCAGGCTCAGCCAGCCGCCGAGGTCGTCGGTGGTGGTCGGTTGCAGTTGATCGGTGGGCAGCGAGGCGATCAGGGACCAGATCGCCTCGTGGTTTTTCGCCGCGGCTTCATTCTCAAGCAGAGGCGCGATGAAGATGCGCTCCTTGGCGGCCGCCAGGGTCTGGCCGTCGGCTTCGAGGGCGCGGGCGCGAACGGTGCCGGTGCGGACCTGCTGTTCCACCGGCAGCTCGCTCAGGTGTTGCAGGCTTGGGTGGCCCAGGGCGGTCAACGCGGCCTTGGGCTGGTTGCGCGTCATCGCCAGTTCGGCCGCCAGGGTGCTGGCGAAAATCTGCTGGCCAGGCTTGAGTTGCTCCATGGGCACTTGTTGCAGGATCTGCGCGGATTGGCCCGCGTTGCCCTGGCGGTAGGCCAGGTCGGCTGCGCTCAGGCGCAACAGGGCGGCTTTTTCCGGTGTTTTACTTTGGGCGGCCTGTTCGAGCAACTGCTCGATACTGGCATCCGGGGTCCGTGGAAGCTCGCCAAGGCTGGACGAGGGCGAGCTGGCGCAGGCCGCCAGGAGGGCAGCGAGGCAGAGGGCGGAGAGCAGCCGCAGGCAAGCGATCATGTAAGTGTTCCTGATACGAGATCAAATAAGCGTCGAATTGTACCCAAGCACTGGCCGGGGCGCGATGTTAGTGGCGTGAATCGATCAATTTAGGTATTTCCAAGAGTGCGGCGCGCAACAAAGACAGGGTATTGCCTCTGTGGTGAACAGCTGAGACGGCCGGCACACGCTACAATGGCGGTTTTTACCGATCATGAGGTGTGCGCTTTGACTGCTCCAGGTGCTTTGAATTCCGCTGCCGGCTCGCTTTATGTGGTGGCGACGCCCATCGGCAACCTGGACGATATCAGTGCCCGCGCGCTGAAAATCCTGCAAGAGGTTGCCCTCATCGCAGCCGAAGACACGCGCCATTCCCTGCGCCTGCTGCAGCATTTCGGCATCTCCACCCCGTTGGCCGCCTGTCATGAGCACAATGAGCGCGACGAAGGCAGTCGTTTCATTACCCGGCTACTGGCAGGCGATAACGTCGCGCTGATTTCCGATGCGGGTACGCCGCTGATTTCCGACCCTGGCTATCATCTGGTACGTCAGGCTCGAGCGGCTGGCATCAGTGTGGTGCCGGTGCCAGGGGCCTGTGCATTGATCGCGGCGCTGTCGGCGGCAGGCTTGCCGTCGGACCGTTTTATCTTCGAAGGCTTTCTGCCGGCCAAGGCGGTGGGGCGACGGGCGCGTCTGGAAGCTATAAAGGAAGAGCCGCGCACGCTGATCTTTTATGAGGCGCCGCACCGCATTCTCGAATGCCTGCAAGACATGGAGCTGGTGTTCGGTGCCGAGCGTCCGGCGCTGCTGGCCCGTGAGCTGACCAAAACCTTCGAAACCCTCAAGGGGCTGCCATTGGCCGAGTTGCGGGCGTTTGTCGAAAACGATAGCAATCAGCAGCGCGGCGAATGCGTGGTACTGGTGGCGGGTTGGACGGCGCCGGAGAGCGAAGAGGCCGTCAGCAGCGAAGCGATGCGCATCCTGAACCTGCTACTTGAGGAAATGCCCCTCAAGCGCGCCGCCGCCCTCGCGGCGCAAATCACTGGCGAGCGCAAGAACGTGCTGTATCAAGTCGCGCTGGAAAAACAGAAGGACCAGTGAAACCGGGACACGGGGCTGGCCAAAGGCTTTTAGCGCTTGTTCTTCGAGCGCTCTACCGTTAACCTTCGCGGCGGAGAGTCGATCGGACAGTCGCTGCCCTCTATGAGAATTAGGGGGGGGAGGAAAGTCCGGGCTCCATAGGGCGAAGTGCCAGGTAATGCCTGGGAGGCGTGAGCCTACGGAAAGTGCCACAGAAAATAACCGCCTAAGCGCTTCGGCGCCGGTAAGGGTGAAAAGGTGCGGTAAGAGCGCACCGCACGTCTGGCAACAGTTCGTGGCTAGGTAAACCCCACTTGGAGCAAGACCAAATAGGGTCCCAAGGCGTGGCCCGCGCTGGGACCGGGTAGGTTGCTAAAGATGTCCAGTGATGGCCATCGTAGACGAATGACTGTTCAAGACAGAACCCGGCTTACAGATCGACTCTCCACCTTTTTCCCCCCCTGCCGGAATCACTGGCAGACGCAGTTCCTAATACCAAAAAAATCTTACTCTTAACAAATCACTTTAACTTGTGCGCGCAGCCTCCTGTGCTCATTCGGGTTGAGGTGAAATTTCCTACGTCAGATTCTTGTTACTCCTCCTGAAACGCTCCTAAATCTCCGATCTATAAGGCTTTTCCTTCAATCCGCGCCTTGACGGTGCGGTGGGCGCATTCCTATAGTGTGCGCAAGTGGCGGAAAGTGGCATGAAGTGGGTTTTTTTGAACGTAAAACGCCAAAAAGTGGAGAAACGCTGACGTGTTTCGCGGAGCTAACGCTATCAGTCTCGATGCAAAAGGCCGTCTCGCCATGCCGAGCCGGTATCGTGACGAGCTCGTTTCGCGAAGTTCCGGGCAGTTAATCGTCACGATCGACGCCGTTGACCCATGTTTGTGCGTTTACCCCCTTGATGAGTGGGAAATCATCGAAACCAAACTGCGCACGCTGCCTTCGCTACGAGAAGAAAACCGCCGCTTGCAACGCTTGCTGATCGGTAATGCCGTCGACCTCGAACTCGATGGCAGCGGTCGTTTCCTGGTTCCACCGCGCCTGCGCGAGTACGCCAAGCTGGACAAGCGCGCGATGCTGGTGGGCCAACTGAACAAGTTCCAATTGTGGGACGAAGATGCCTGGAATGCGGTTTCTGCCGCCGACCTCGCTGCTATTCAACAACCGGGCGCCATGCCTGATGAACTGCGTGATTTGATCCTGTGACTATTGATAGCGGCTTTAACCACATCACCGTACTGCTGGACGAGGCCGTCGAGGCCCTCGCCGTACGTCCTGATGGCTGCTATCTGGACGGCACGTTCGGGCGCGGCGGGCACAGCCGGTTGATCCTCAGCCAGCTCGGTCCGGACGGCCGGTTGCTGGGGTTCGACAAGGATCCTCAAGCGATTGCCACCGGGCAAGCGCTGGCGGCCGAAGACGGCCGCTTTGTCATTGTGCAGCGCAGCTTCGCCGAGCTGGGCTCGGAAGTCGCCGGGCGCGGCCTGGCCGGCAAGGTCAGTGGCGTGCTGCTCGACCTGGGCGTGTCTTCGCCACAGCTGGATGACCCGGAGCGCGGTTTCAGTTTTCTCAATGACGGCCCGTTGGACATGCGCATGGATCCGTCCCGTGGGATTAGCGCCGCCGAATTCGTCAACACTGCCCCGGTGGAAGAAATCGCCCGTGTCTTCAAGGAATACGGCGAAGAGCGTTTCTCCGGCCGCATGGCCCGCGCCGTGGTCGAGCGTCGTGACATCAAGCCTTTCGAGCGCACCGGCGACCTGGCCGAAGTGCTGAAAGTCGCCAACCCGGCCTGGGAGAAGGGCAAGAACCCAGCGACCCGTGCTTTCCAGGGCTTGCGCATCCACGTCAATAACGAGCTGGGTGACCTCGAGGCCGGCCTTGAAGCGGCCCTTGAAGCGCTTGAGATCGGCGGTCGGCTGGTGGTGATCAGCTTCCATTCCCTGGAAGATCGTATCGTCAAGCTGTTCATGCGCAAGCTCACCAAGGGCGAAGCCGATAACCTGCCGCGCAACCTGCCGGTGCGTTTTGAAGCCTTCGTGCCAAAAATCAAGATCCATGGCAAGGCGCAGTTCGCCTCCGAGGCTGAACTCAAGGCCAATCCGCGCGCCCGTAGCGCGGTCATGCGTGTTGCGGAGAAATTGCGGTGAGCAAGCTCTTCGCCAAGCCACTGCCTGGCGGCAGCTTTTTCATGCTGCTGCTGTTTATCGGCGTGCTCGTGTCGGCCATTGCCGTGTCCTATAGCGCGCACTGGAACCGGCAGTTGCTCAATTCCCTCTACAACGAGCTGAGTGTGCGCGACAAGGCGCAGGCCGAGTGGGGCCGGCTGATCCTGGAGCAGAGCACCTGGACTGCCCATAGCCGTATCGAAGTATTGGCCACCGAGCAATTGAAAATGCGCATCCCCGGCGCTGCCGAAGTGCAGATGGTGACGCCATGATGAAACTCGAAGGGGCGCTGTTCCCGTGGCGGTTCCGCCTGGTCATGGGGTTGCTCGGGATCATGGTGGCGGCGATTTCGTGGCGCATCATCGACCTGCAAGTCGTCGACCGTGACTTCCTCAAGGGGCAGGGCGATGCCCGTAGCGTGCGTCATATTCCGATTCCGGCCCACCGTGGCCTGATCACTGACCGCAATGGCGAGCCATTGGCCGTGAGTACCCCGGTCACCACCTTGTGGGCGAACGCCAAGGAAATGCAGCAAGCCAAGGAAAAGTGGCCCGCATTGGCTGCCGCCCTCGGCCAGGATCCCAAGGCCCTGGCCGAGCGTCTCGAAGCCCAGGCCAATAAAGAATTCATCTATCTGGTGCGCGGCTTGACGCCTGAGCAAGGCCAGAGCGTGCTCGACCTCAAGGTGCCGGGCGTCTATGGCATCGAAGAGTTCCGGCGTTTCTATCCGGCCGGTGAAGTCACGGCCCATATGGTCGGGTTTACCGACATCGATGACCGGGGGCGAGAGGGCGTCGAACTGGCCTATGACGAATGGCTCGCCGGGGTTGCCGGCAAGCGACAAGTCATCAAGGATCGGCGCGGCAGGCTGATCAAGGATGTCCAAGTCACCAAAAACGCCAAGGCCGGCAAGCCCTTGGCGTTGTCCATTGATCTGCGCCTGCAATACCTGGCCAACCGTGAGCTGCGCAATGCCATCGTCGAGAACGGTGCCAAGGCCGGCAGCCTGGTGATCATGGACGTGAAGACCGGCGAGATCCTGGCCATGGTCAACCAGCCGACCTACAACCCGAACAACCGTCGCAACCTGCAACCGGCGATGATGCGCAACCGCGCAATGATCGATGTGTTCGAACCGGGTTCGACCATGAAGGCCGTGTCCATGGCCGCCGCCCTGGAAACCGGGCGCTGGAAGCCGAGCGACACCGTCGAGGTGTATCCGGGTACCTTGCAGATCGGCAAGTACACCATTCGCGATGTGTCCAAGACCGAAGGCCCGGTGCTCGACCTGACCGGCATCCTGATCAACTCCAGTAACGTGGGCATGAGCAAGATTGCCTTCGATATCGGCGGCGAGACGATTTATCGCCTGGCCCAGAAAATCGGTCTCGGTCAGGACACTGGCCTGGGCTTCCCGGGCGAACGTGTCGGCAACCTGCCGAACTACCGCGACTGGCGCAAGGCTGAAACGGCCACCTTGTCCTACGGCTACGGGGTTTCGGTGACGGCGATCCAGTTGGTCCACGCGTTTTCCGCGCTGGCGAACAACGGGCGCATCGCCCCCCTGACCCTGATCAAGACCGACAAGGCACCGCAGACCACCCAAGTGATCCCGGAAAACGTCGCCAAGACCATGCAGGGCATGTTGCAACAGGTGATCGAGGCGCCCCGTGGTGTCTATCGCGCCCAGGTGCCGGCCTATCACGTTGCAGGCAAATCGGGTACGGCCCGTAAGACCTCCGTGGGCACCAAAGGCTATGCCGAGAACTCCTACCGCTCGCTGTTCGCCGGTTTTGGTCCGATGAGCGACCCGCGCTACGCCATCGTGGTGGTCATCGACGAACCGAGCAAGGCCGGTTACTTCGGTGGCTTGGTCTCGGCGCCGGTGTTCAGCAAAGTGATGTCCGGCACCCTGCGCCTGATGAACATTACCCCGGACAACCTGCCGCCGACCCAGCAAGCGAACACCGCACCGGTCGTGCCCTTGAAAGCCGAAGGAGGGCGTGGCTGATGTCCCTGAGCCTGAACAAGATTTTTGCCCACGCCGGTCACGACCTGCTGATTCGCGAGCTGGCCCTGGATAGCCGCAATGTCCGCGCCGGGGATCTGTTCCTGGCCGTGCCGGGCGCCCGGTTCGATGGCCGTGCCCACATCGCCGATGCCTTGAAGCGCGGCGCGGCGGCCGTGGCGTATGAAGTGGCGGGCGCGACCGTGTTGCCGATCACCGACGTTCCCCTGATCCCGGTCAAGGGGTTGGCGGCGCAGTTGTCGGATATCGCCGGGCGTTTCTATGGCGACCCAAGCCGTCACTTGAACCTGATCGGTGTGACCGGCACCAACGGCAAGACCAGCGTGACCCAACTGGTGGCCCAGGCTCTGGACCTGCTCGGCCAGCATTGCGGCATCGTCGGGACCCTGGGCAACGGCTTTCACGGCGCACTGGAAAGTGGCCTGCACACCACGCCGAACCCGATCGCCGTGCAAGCGACCCTGGCGGACCTGAAGAAGGCCGGGGCCAAGGCCGTTGCCATGGAAGTGTCTTCCCACGGCTTGGACCAGGGACGCGTGACCGCGCTGGCCTTTGACGTCGCCGTGCTGACCAACCTGTCTCGGGATCACCTGGATTACCACGGCACCATGCAGGCCTACGGCGAAGCCAAGGCCAAGCTGTTTGCCTGGAACGACTTGAAATGCCGGGTCATCAACCTCGATGACGACTTCGGCCGGCAATTGGCCGCCGAAAAAGGCGAGTCCCGGTTGATCACCTACAGCCTGGAAGATGCCAGCGCCTACCTTTATATACGTCAGGCGCAGTTCACCGACGAAGGCGTGCGCGCCACGTTGGTCACGCCCCAGGGCGAGCACCACCTGCGCAGCACTTTGCTGGGTCGTTTCAACCTGAGCAACGTATTGGCCGCCATCGGCGCCTTGCTTGGCCTGGACTATGCGCTGGACGAAATCCTCAAGGTCCTGCCGAAGCTCGAAGGCCCGGCTGGGCGCATGCAGCGCTTGGGCGGTGGGGCGCAGCCGCTGGTGGTGGTCGATTACGCCCATACCCCCGACGCGTTGGAAAAAGTCCTCACGGCCCTGCGTCCTCATGCCAAGGGCAAGTTACTGTGCCTGTTCGGCTGCGGTGGCGATCGTGATCGCGGCAAGCGTCCGCTGATGGCCGAAGTGGTCGAGCGCCTGGCAGACGGTGTGCTGGTCACTGACGATAACCCGCGTACCGAAGACCCATTGCAGATCTTCGACGACATCCGCGCTGGCTTCTCGGTGGTGGACAACGTCACGTTCGTGGCCGGTCGCGGCCAGGCGATTGCCCAGCTGATCGCGAGCGCTTCGGCGGACGATGTGATTGTCCTGGCCGGCAAGGGGCACGAGGACTATCAGGAAATCAATGGCGAACGCCATGCTTTCTCCGACCTGGTGGAAGCCGATCACGCCCTGACTGCGTGGGAGGTGGCCCATGCTTAAGCCCCTGAAACTCAGCGAACTGACCAACGCCCTGAATGCGCGCCTCATCGCCGCGGACGCCAGCTTCGACGGCGTCAGCATCGACAGCCGGGCCATTGCTCCGGGGCAGCTGTTCGTCGCCCTGGCCGGACCGCGTTTCGATGGCCACGATTACTTGAACGAAGTCGCCGCCAAAGGGGCGGTCGCGGCATTGGTCGAGCGGGAAGTGACCAACAGTACACTGCCGCAGTTGCTGGTCGCTGACACCCGTCAGGCCTTGGGCCAACTGGGTGCGTTGAACCGCGCCGGGTTTGACAAGCCGGTGGCGGCCATCACCGGTTCCAGCGGCAAGACCACCGTCAAGGAAATGCTTGCAAGCATCCTGCGCACGCGCGGTCTGGTGCTGGCGACCCGTGGCAACCTGAACAATGACCTCGGCGTCCCGCTGACCTTGTTGGAACTGGCGCCGGAACACAGCGCTGCAGTCATTGAACTGGGCGCTTCGCGGCTTGGCGAAATTGCCTACACCGTGGCCATGACCAAACCCCACGTGGCGGTGCTCAACAACGCCGGGACCGCCCACGTCGGCGAGTTCGGCGGCCCGGAAAAAATCGTCGAGGCCAAGGGCGAGATCATCGAAGGGCTGGATGCCGATGGTGTCGCCGTGCTGAATCTCGACGACAAGGCGTTCGAAATCTGGAAAGCCCGGGCGGGCGAGCGCAAGGTGCTGACCTTTGCCCTGAGTAATCTTGCCGCGAATTTCTACGCCAGCGACCTGGACCGCGATGCCCGTGGTTGCCCGGCCTTCAACCTACACAGCCCCGACGGTGCCGAGCGGATCCAGTTGAACCTGCTCGGCACCCATAACGTCGCCAACGCCCTGGCCGCAGCGGCTGCCGCCCATGCGCTGGGCGTGTCGCTGCCGGGCATCGTCGCCGGGCTGAACGCGGTGCAGCCGGTCAAGGGGCGCTCCGTCGCGCAACTGGCCAGCAATGGCATGCGCGTGATCGACGACACCTACAACGCCAACCCGACGTCCATGTGCGCGGCGGTGGATATCCTTGCCGGTTTCTCCGGCCGTACCGTGCTGGTGCTGGGGGATATCGGCGAGCTGGGCGAGTGGGCGCAGCAGGGCCATCACGATGTCGGGGCCTATGCCCGCGGCAAAGTTGACGCGCTGTATGCCGTCGGCCCGATGATGGCCCATGCGGTCGCCGCGTTTGGCGAACACGCACAGCATTTCACCACTCAGGCCGAGCTGATCCAGGCCTTGGGCGCCGAGCAAGACCCGAACACCACCTTATTGATCAAGGGCTCACGCAGCGCAGCGATGGAAAACATCGTTGCGGCGCTGTGCGGCACCCGTATGGAGAAACATTAATGCTGCTGCTGCTAGCGGAGTACCTGCAACAGTTCCACAAAGGCTTCGCGGTCTTCCAGTACCTGACCCTGCGCGGGATCCTGGGTGTGCTGACCGCGCTGTCGTTGTCGCTGTTCCTGGGCCCGTGGATGATCCGCACGTTGCAGAACCTGCAAATCGGCCAGTCGGTGCGTAACGACGGCCCGCAGTCGCACCTGTCCAAGTCCGGCACCCCGACCATGGGCGGCGCGCTGATCCTGTCGTCCATTGGTATCAGCACCTTGCTCTGGGCCGACCTGGCGAACCGTTACGTCTGGGTCGTGCTGTTGGTGACCTTGCTCTTCGGTGCCATCGGCTGGGTCGACGACTACCGCAAGGTGATCGAGAAGAACTCCCGTGGGCTGCCGAGCCGCTGGAAATATTTCTGGCAGTCAGTGTTCGGCCTTGGTGCGGCGATCTTCCTTTATATGACCGCCGCCTCGCCGGTGGAAACCACCCTGATCCTGCCGATGCTCAAGGACTACAGTATTCCGCTGGGCGCAGGTTTCATTGTGCTGACCTACCTGGTTATCGTCGGTTCGAGCAATGCGGTCAACCTCACCGACGGCCTCGACGGCCTGGCGATCATGCCGACGGTCATGGTCGGTGGCGCGCTGGGGATCTTCTGCTATCTGTCGGGTAACGTGAAATTCGCTGAATACCTGCTGATCCCTTATGTGCCGGGGGCGGGCGAGCTGATCGTGTTCTGCGGTGCGCTGATCGGTGCCGGCCTGGGCTTCTTGTGGTTCAACACCTACCCGGCGCAAGTCTTCATGGGCGATGTCGGCGCGCTGGCGCTGGGCGCGGCCCTGGGCACCATCGCCGTCATCGTCCGCCAGGAAATCGTCCTGTTCATCATGGGCGGTGTGTTCGTGATGGAGACCCTGTCAGTCGTCATTCAGGTTGCTTCCTTTAAATTGACCGGCCGCCGCGTATTCCGCATGGCGCCGATTCACCACCACTTTGAACTCAAGGGCTGGCCCGAGCCGCGTGTGATCGTCCGTTTCTGGATCATCACTGTGATCCTGGTGCTGATCGGCCTTGCCACCCTGAAGCTGAGGTAGAACGAGTGTCCCTGATCGCTTCTGACCACTTCCGCATCGTTGTCGGCCTCGGCAAGAGCGGCATGTCCCTGGTTCGCTTCCTGGCGAACCGGGGCGTGTCGTTTGCCGTGGCCGATACGCGGGAAAGTCCGCCTGAGCTGGCCACGCTGCGCCGTGACTATCCCCAGGTGGACGTGCGTTGTGGCGAGCTGGACGTCGAGTTCCTGTGTCGCGCCGATGAGCTCTACGTGAGCCCCGGCCTGGCCCTGGCGACGCCGGCCCTGCAGGCGGCGGCTGCCCGTGGCGTAAAACTGTCCGGCGACATCGAGCTGTTTGCGCGTAATGCCAAGGCACCGATCATCGCCATCAGCGGCTCCAACGCCAAGAGCACCGTCACCACCCTGGTGGGCGAAATGGCTGCTGCGGCCGGCAAGCGCGTCGCCGTGGGGGGCAACCTCGGTACCCCGGCACTGGACCTGCTCAGTGACGACGTCGAGCTGTACGTGATGGAGTTGTCGAGCTTCCAGCTCGAAACCACTGATCACCTGGGCGCCGAAGTGGCCACCGTGCTCAACATCAGTGAAGACCACATGGACCGCTACAGCGGCCTGCCGGCTTATCACCTGGCCAAGCACCGGATCTTCCGTGGCGCCCGGCAAGTGGTGTTCAACCGCCAGGACGCCCTGACCCGTCCGCTGCTGGGCGAAGGCCTGCCGTGCTGGTCCTTCGGCCTGGGCGTTCCGGATTTCAAAGGCTTCGGTTTGCGCGAAGAGAATGGCGAGAAATACCTGGCCTTCGAATTCCAGAACCTGATGCCGGTGCGCGAACTGAAGATTCGTGGCGCCCATAACCAGGCCAATGCCCTGGCGGCCCTGGCCCTGGGACACGCGGTCGGCCTGCCATTCGACGCCATGCTTTCGGCGCTGCGTACCTTTGCCGGTCTCGAACACCGCTGCCAGTGGGTGCGCGACCTCGATGGCGTGGCCTGGTACAACGATTCCAAGGCCACCAACGTCGGTGCCGCACTGGCCGCTATCGAAGGGCTGGGTGCAGACATTGAAGGCAAACTCGTGCTGATCGCGGGTGGCGACGGCAAGGGCGCCGATTTCAAGGACCTGCGCGATCCGGTGGCGGCCAACTGCCGCGCCGTGGTGTTGATGGGGCGCGACCGCGAGTTGATCGCCCAGGCACTCGGCGATGCCGTGCCGCTGGTGCGCGTCGGTTCGCTGGACGAAGCGGTGCAGCAATGCCGTGCCCTGGCGCAACCGGGCGACGCGGTGCTGCTGTCACCGGCCTGCGCCAGTTTTGACATGTTCAAGAACTACGAAGAACGCGGGCAGCTGTTCGCCCGGGCTGCGGAGGACTTGGCATGAGCCTGATGAATATCATCAAGCCGTACCCGTCGCCGTTGATCACCGGGCGCGGCATCGACCTGGATTTCCCGATGCTCGCCGGTTGCCTGGCATTGCTGGGCCTGGGCCTGGTGATGATCACCTCTGCGTCGTCGGAAGTGGCGGCCGTGCAGTCGGGCAACACGCTTTATCACATGATCCGCCACCTCATTTACCTGGTGATCGGCCTGGGCGCGTGCATCGTCACCATGATGGTGCCGATCGCCACCTGGCAGCGTTTGGGCTGGATGATGCTGCTCGGTGCCTTTGGCCTGTTGGTGATGGTGCTGTTGCCGGGTATTGGCCGCGAGGTCAACGGTTCGATGCGCTGGATCGGCTTCAGCTTCTTCAACGTACAGCCGTCGGAAATCGCCAAGGTCTTCGTGGTGATCTACCTCGCCGGTTACCTGGTGCGTCGCCAGAAAGAAGTACGCGAAAGTTGGATGGGGTTCTTCAAGCCGTTCATCGTGTTGCTGCCGATGGCGGGCCTGCTGCTGATGGAGCCGGACTTCGGTGCTACGGTGGTGATGATGGGCGCGGCGGCGGCGATGCTGTTCCTGGGCGGCGTCGGGCTGTTCCGTTTCACCTTGATGGTGGCACTGGCGGTGGGCGCGGTGACCGTGCTGGTCCAGGCGCAACCCTATCGGATGGCGCGTCTGATTACCTTCACCGACCCGTGGGCCGACCAGTTCGGTTCCGGCTATCAATTGACCCAGGCACTGATCGCCTTCGGTCGCGGTGAATGGCTGGGCGTGGGCCTGGGCAACAGCGTGCAGAAGCAGTTCTACCTGCCCGAAGCCCACACCGACTTCGTGTTCTCGGTCCTGGCCGAAGAGCTGGGCGTGGTGGGCTCGTTGTGCACGGTTGCCTTGTTCGTGTTCGTTTGCGTGCGCGGCATGTACATCGGTTTGTGGGCCGAGAAGGCCAAGCAATTCTTTGCCGCTTACGTGGCCTATGGCTTGTCGTTCCTGTGGATCGGCCAGTTCCTGATCAACATCGGCGTGAACGTCGGCCTGTTGCCGACCAAAGGCCTGACGTTGCCGTTCCTCAGTTATGGCGGCAGCTCCCTGGTGATCTGCTGTGCCTGTCTCGGCTTGTTGCTGCGCATCGAATGGGAGAGTCGAACCCATCTGGGCAGCGAAGAGATGGAATTCCAGGAGAGCGACTTCGCCGAGGAGCCGACCCATGGGCGCTAACGTGCTGATCATGGCGGGCGGTACCGGCGGGCATGTATTCCCGGCGCTGGCCTGTGCCCGCGAGTTCCAGGCGCGCGGCTACACCGTGCACTGGCTGGGTACGCCACGGGGCATCGAGAATGAACTGGTGCCCGGCGCCGGACTGGAGTTGCACCGGATCGACGCGAGCGGCCTGCGGGGCAAGGGCAAGCTGTCGTTGCTCAAGGCGCCGCTGATGCTGCTCAAGTCGATCTGGCAGGCCCGGGCGATCATCCGCCGGCTGCGGCCGGTCTGCGTGGTGGGGTTTGGTGGTTATGTGACCGGTCCTGGCGGGGTTGCGGCAAAACTGGCCGGTGTGCCGGTGATCGTTCACGAGCAGAACGCCGTGGCCGGTACCGCCAATCGGTTACTGGTGCCGTTGGCCGCCCGGGTCTGTGAAGCCTTTCCCGACACCTTTACCCTGTCGGGCAGCCGCCGTACCACCGGTAATCCGGTGCGTACCGAGCTGTTCCTCGATACACCGCGCCCAGCCCTGGCTGGGCGCAAGGCGCGTTTGCTGATCCTGGGCGGAAGCCTGGGGGCAGAACCGTTGAACAAATTGCTGCCCGAAGCCTTGTCCCAGGTCGCCCCCGAACTGCGGCCGGAAGTGTTTCACCAGGCGGGCAAAAACCACGATGAAGTGACCGCCGAGCGCTACCACGCCGCCGGCGTCGAGGCGCAAGTGCAGCCTTTCATCAAAGACATGGCCCAAGCCTATGGCTGGGCCGACCTGGTGGTCTGCCGCGCAGGCGCGCTGACCATCAGCGAACTGGCTGCCGCCGGTCTGCCCTCGATGCTGGTGCCTTTGCCCCACGCCATCGACGATCACCAGACCCGCAATGCCGATTATTTGGCCCGTGAAGGCGCAGCCTTCCTGATGCCGCAAAGAACGACTGGCGCCGCGGATCTTGCCGCCCGCCTGACAGAGGTTTTGATGCAGCCGCAACGACTTGAAGACATGGCCCGCGCCGCCCGCCGCCTGGCCAAACCCGATGCCACGGCCCAAGTGGTCGATACCTGCCTGGAGGTGGCCCATGGTTGAGAATCGCAAAGCCATGCCGCAACCGGAAATGCGCCGTATCCGCCGCATCCACTTCGTCGGTATCGGCGGCGTGGGCATGTGCGGGATCGCCGAAGTGCTGCTGAACCTGGGCTATGAAGTCTCCGGCTCGGACCTCAAGGCGTCCCCGGTGACCGAGCGCCTGGAGTCCTTTGGCGCCCAGATTTTCATCGGCCACCGTGCCGAGAACGCCGCCAATGCCGACGTGCTGGTGGTGTCCAGCGCCGTGAACACGTCCAACCCGGAAGTCGCCACCGCCCTGGAACGCCGCATTCCCGTGGTGCCTCGGGCCGAGATGCTGGCCGAGTTGATGCGCTACCGCCACGGCATCGCCGTCGCCGGTACCCACGGCAAGACCACCACCACCAGCCTGATCGCTTCGGTGTTCGCCGCCGGTGGCCTGGACCCGACCTTCGTGATCGGTGGCCGTCTGAATGCCGCGGGCACCAATGCCCAACTGGGCACCAGCCGCTACCTGATCGCCGAGGCCGACGAGAGCGATGCGAGCTTCCTGCACCTGCAACCGCTGGTGGCGGTGGTGACCAACATCGACGCCGACCACATGGCGACCTACGACGGTGATTTCAACAAACTGAAGAAAACCTTCGTCGAGTTCCTGCACAACCTGCCGTTCTACGGCCTGGCGGTGGTGTGCCTGGACGATCCGGTGGTGCGCGAGATTTTGCCGCTGATCAAGCGTCCGACCGTGACCTACGGTTTCGGCGAAGACGTCGACGTGCGCGCCATCAACGTGCGCCAGCAGGGCATGCAGACGTTCTTTACCGTGCTGCGCCCTGACCGCGAGCCGCTGGATGTGTCGGTGAACATGCCCGGCAACCACAACGTGCTCAACGCATTGGCGACCATTTGTATTGCCACCGATGAAGGCGTCAGCGATGAAGCCATCGTCCAGGGCCTGTCCGGGTTCCAGGGCGTGGGCCGACGCTTCCAGGTCTACGGCGAACTGCCGGTGGAAGGCGGCAACGTAATGCTGGTGGACGACTACGGCCACCACCCGACCGAAGTCGCGGCGGTGATCAAGGCCGTGCGCGGTGGCTGGCCGGAGCGGCGCCTGGTGATGGTCTACCAACCGCATCGCTACAGCCGCACCCGCGATCTGTATGACGATTTTGTCCAGGTGCTGGCCGACGCCAACGTGCTGCTGTTGATGGAAGTCTATCCGGCCGGTGAAGAGCCGATCCCGGGGGCCGACAGCCGTCAGCTGTGCCACAGCATTCGCCAGCGCGGTCAGTTGGACCCGATCTACATCGAGCGCGGCGTGGAGTTGGCGCCGCTGGTCAAGCCGCTGTTGCGCGCTGGCGACATCCTGTTGTGCCAGGGTGCCGGTGACATCGGTGGCCTAGCCCCGAAACTGTTGAAAAGTCCGTTATTCGCCGGGGCAATCGTGGCACCCAGCGAGGGGAAACTGAAATGACTGCTGCCTACGCCAATTTGGTCTCGACCCTTGACCCGAAAGCCTTCGGCCGCGTTGCCGTGCTGTTCGGCGGCAAGAGCGCCGAGCGCGAGGTGTCCCTCAAATCCGGCAACGCCGTGCTGCAAGCCCTGCAAAGTGCCGGTGTCGACGCCTTCGGTATCGACGTGGGCGATGACTTCCTGCAGCGCCTGCTGAACGAGAAGATCGACCGCGCGTTCATCATTCTGCATGGCCGCGGCGGTGAAGACGGCAGCATGCAAGGCTTGCTCGAGTGCCTGGGCATTCCCTACACCGGCAGCGGCATCCTGGCGTCTGCCCTGGCGATGGACAAACTGCGCACCAAGCAGGTCTGGCACAGCCTTGGCATTCCGACGCCCCGTCACGCCGTGCTGGCGTCCGAGGCCGATTGTATTTCGGCGGCCACGGAACTGGGCTTCCCTTTGATCGTCAAACCGGCCCATGAAGGTTCAAGTATCGGCATGGCGAAAGTGAATTCGCTGCCTGAGTTGACCGCGGCATGGAAAGACGCCAGTTCCTACGATTCGCAAGTGTTGGTCGAGCAATGGATCACTGGTCCGGAGTTCACCATCGCCACCCTGCGTGACCAGGTGTTGCCCCCGATTGCGCTGGGCACACCGCACACGTTCTACGACTACGACGCCAAGTACGTCGCCAACGATACCCAGTACCGCATTCCTTGCGGGCTGGACGCTGCCAAGGAAAAAGAACTGATGGACCTCACGGCCAAGGCCTGTGAGGCGCTGGGTATTGCCGGTTGGGGCCGGGCGGACGTGATGCAGGACGCCGATGGGCAGTTCTGGTTCCTGGAAGTCAACACCGCGCCCGGCATGACCGATCACAGCCTGGTACCGATGGCGGCCCGTGCCGCCGGTCTGGATTTCCAGCAACTGGTGCTGTCGATCCTGGCGGCCAGTGTCGGCACTCAAGAGCCAAGAGGTTAAGCCATGCAAGGCGCATCGCTTCGTCATCAGCCCTCCGCACCCGGTCGCAAGCCGGTGCCGCGGGGTGCCAGCCGAATGGTGGCTAAAGAGCCGATGTCGGCGCGCTTGCCGAAAGCCAATTTTGGTTTTCTCAAGAGCCTGTTCTGGCCGGTGCTGCTGGTGGCGTTGGGGTTCGGTACCTATGAAGGCGCGCAACGGTTGTTGCCTTATGCCGACCGGCCGATTGCCCGGATCAACGTCCAGGGCGACCTGAGCTACATCAGCCAGCAAGCGGTGCAGCAGCGGATCGCGCCGTTCGTGGCGTCGAGCTTCTTCACCATCGACCTGGCGGGCATGCGCACGGAACTGGAGCAGATGCCCTGGATCGCCCATGCCGAAGTGCGCCGGGTTTGGCCTGACCAGGTGTCTATTCGCCTGGAAGAACAATTGCCGGTGGCCCGTTGGGGCGACGAGTCGTTGCTGAACAACCAGGGCCAGGCGTTCACGCCGCGGGAACTGGCGAACTACGAACATTTGCCACAACTGTTCGGTCCTCAACGGGCCCAGCAGCAAGTGATGCAGCAATACCAGGTGTTGAGTCAGATGTTGCGGCCCCTGGGCTTCTCCATCGCGCGCCTGGAATTGCGTGAGCGCGGCAGCTGGTTCCTGACCACTGGCGCGGGCAGCTCGGGACCGGGCATCGAGCTGCTGCTCGGGCGCGGCAACCTGGTGGAAAAGATGCGCCGTTTCATTGCCATCTATGACAAGACGCTTAAAGAACAGATTACGAACATCGCGCGCATCGATCTGCGCTACGCCAACGGCCTGGCTGTTGGCTGGCGGGAACCTGTAGCGCCCACGACGGCCGCCCCCGCCGTCGCGAAGAATTAAGAAGAGGCAGGACCCATGGCAAACGTGCAAAGCGGAAAAATGATCGTCGGTCTGGATATCGGCACTTCCAAGGTGGTAGCGCTGGTAGGCGAGGTCGCGGACGACGGCACGCTGGTCATCGTCGGGATCGGTACCCATCCGTCCCGCGGCTTGAAAAAAGGCGTGGTGGTGAACATCGAGTCCACCGTGCAATCGATCCAGCGCGCCATCGAAGAAGCGCAGCTGATGGCCGGTTGCCGGATCCACTCGGCGTTCGTCGGCGTGGCGGGCAATCACATCCGCAGCCTGAACTCCCACGGCATCGTGGCGATCCGTGATCGCGAAGTCAGCTCCGCGGACCTTGAACGCGTGCTCGACGCGGCCCAGGCCGTGGCGATCCCGGCCGACCAGCGTGTGCTGCACACCCTGCCGCAGGATTACGTGATCGATAACCAGGAAGGCGTGCGTGAGCCCCTGGGCATGTCCGGCGTGCGTCTGGAAGCCAAGGTCCACGTGGTCACCTGCGCCGTGAACGCAGCGCAGAACATTGAAAAATGCGTGCGCCGCTGCGGCCTGGAAATCGACGACATCATCCTCGAGCAACTGGCCTCGGCCTACTCGGTGCTGACCGACGACGAGAAGGAGCTGGGCGTGTGCCTGGTGGACATCGGCGGCGGCACCACCGACATCGCGATCTTCACCGAAGGCGCCATCCGCCACACCGCGGTGATCCCGATTGCCGGCGACCAGGTGACCAACGACATCGCCATGGCGCTGCGTACCCCGACCCAGTACGCCGAGGAAATCAAGATCCGCTACGCCTGCGCCCTGGCGAAACTGGCCGGTGCCGGTGAAACCATCAAGGTGCCGAGCGTCGGCGACCGTCCACCACGCGAGCTGTCCCGCCAGGCCCTGGCCGAAGTGGTCGAGCCGCGTTACGACGAACTGTTCACGCTGATCCAGGCCGAACTGCGTCGCAGCGGCTACGAAGACCTGATTCCGGCCGGCATCGTGCTGACCGGCGGAACGTCGAAGATGGAAGGCGCGGTCGAGCTGGCCGAAGAGATTTTCCACATGCCGGTGCGCCTGGGCGTGCCACATGGCGTCAAGGGCCTGGATGACGTGGTCCGCAACCCGATCTATTCCACCGGCGTGGGCCTGTTGATGTACGGCCTGCAGAAACAGTCCGACGGGATTTCGTTCTCAGGGATAGGCAGCCGCGACAGCTACAGCAACGACGAGCCGAAGGCGCCGCTGTTCGAGCGGCTCCAGGCTTGGGTGAAAGGCAATTTTTAAAACAGGTTCAAAGCTTCACGCGGCAAGTTTCAGGCTTGGCGCTGGAAGGCGGTAAAAAACGCAGTAGGCGAAAAAAACTAGAGAATGTAAGGAGAGGGAAAATGTTTGAACTCGTAGACAACATCCCCGCTAGCCCGGTTATCAAGGTAATCGGAGTCGGCGGTGGCGGCGGCAACGCTGTCAACCACATGGTCAAGAGCAACATTGAAGGCGTTGAATTCATCTGCGCCAACACTGATGCCCAGGCGCTGAAATCCATCGGCGCGCGGACCATCCTGCAACTGGGCACTGGCGTAACCAAAGGCCTGGGCGCCGGCGCCAACCCTGAAGTCGGTCGTCAGGCCGCTCTCGAAGACCGTGAGCGTATTGCCGAAGTCCTGCAGGGCACCAACATGGTGTTCATTACCACGGGCATGGGCGGCGGTACCGGTACCGGTGCGGCGCCGATCATTGCCGAAGTGGCCAAGGAAATGGGGATTCTCACCGTTGCGGTGGTGACTCGTCCGTTCCCGTTCGAAGGTCGCAAGCGCATGCAGATCGCCGACGAAGGTATCCGTCTGCTGTCTGAAAGCGTCGACTCGTTGATCACCATTCCCAACGAGAAGCTGCTGACCATCCTCGGTAAAGACGCAAGCCTGCTGTCGGCTTTCGCCAAGGCTGACGATGTACTGGCCGGTGCCGTTCGCGGTATCTCCGACATCATCAAGCGTCCGGGCATGATCAACGTCGACTTTGCCGACGTACGGACTGTCATGAGCGAAATGGGCATGGCGATGATGGGCACTGGCTGCGCCAGCGGTCCGAACCGTGCACGCGAGGCCACCGAAGCGGCCATTCGCAACCCGTTGCTCGAAGACGTGAACCTGCAAGGTGCACGCGGCATCCTGGTGAACATCACCGCCGGTCCTGACCTGTCCCTGGGTGAGTACTCCGACGTGGGTAGCATCATCGAAGCCTTCGCTTCTGAGCACGCGATGGTCAAGGTCGGTACCGTTATCGATCCGGACATGCGCGACGAACTGCACGTGACCGTGGTTGCCACTGGTCTGGGCGCGAAAATCGAGAAGCCTGTGAAGGTCATCGACAATACCGTTCACACCTCCATGGCTGCGCAACCGCAACAACAAGCGTCTGCCCGTCAGGAAGCGCCTGCGGTGAATTACCGTGACCTGGACCGTCCGACCGTCATGCGCAACCAGGCTCAGGCCGGTGCTGCGACTGCCGCGAAGATGAATCCGCAAGACGATCTGGATTACCTGGACATCCCGGCATTCCTGCGTCGTCAGGCCGATTGATGAAATGTATCAGGGGGATACGGGTGATTGGTGTTCAGCAAAGGTCTGGTCTGCTATCATCGCCAGCCTTTGTTGATACCAGTTCGCAATTTGCGCTGAAGCGGCCCATGCCATGATTAAACAACGCACCCTGAAGAATATTATCCGTGCCACAGGTGTCGGCTTGCACTCCGGCGAGAAGGTCTACTTGACCCTCAAGCCCGCGCCTATCGATACCGGCATTGTGTTTTGTCGTGCCGACCTCGACCCTGTGGTGCAGATTCCTGCTCGCGCGGAAAACGTTGGTGAAACCACTATGTCGACCACGTTGGTCAACGGTGACACCAGAGTGGACACGGTGGAGCATTTGCTCTCGGCCATGGCTGGCCTGGGCATCGATAACGCCTACGTCGAGCTCTCCGCGTCCGAAGTCCCGATCATGGATGGCAGTGCCGGACCCTTCGTATTCCTGATTCAATCGGCTGGCCTGGAAGAGCAGGACGCCGCCAAGAAGTTCATCCGTATCTTGCGGGAAGTGACCGTGGAAGATGGCGACAAGCGCGCCACTTTTGTCCCTTTCGAAGGTTTCAAGGTGAGCTTCGAGATCGATTTCGATCACCCGGTTTTCCGTGACCGCACCCAGAGTGCAAGCGTGGATTTTTCCAGTACTTCGTTCGTAAAAGAAGTCAGCCGCGCCCGTACCTTTGGTTTCATGAGTGATATCGAGTACCTGCGCAAGCACAACCTCGCACTCGGCGGCAGTGTTGAAAACGCGATCGTGGTCGATTCCGATGGTGTGTTGAACGAAGACGGTCTTCGTTATGAAGACGAATTCGTCAAGCACAAGATCCTCGATGCAATCGGCGACCTCTACCTGCTGGGCAATAGCCTGATTGGTGAGTTCAAGGGCTTCAAGTCCGGTCATGCACTGAACAACCAGCTGCTGCGCAAGTTGATTGAGCAGAAAGACGCTTGGGAAGTCGTGACGTTCGAAGACGCCAGCACCGCACCCATCTCTTACATGCGCCCTGTTGCGGCCGTGTAAGCAAAAAACCTCTCTAGTTTTTTAAGGGCTGCCTTCGGGTGGCCTTTTTTTATGGCTGTTTCCTGAGGATCAGATGGGCCCTGTGGCGAGGGGATTTATCCCCGCTGGACTGCGAAGCAGCCCCAATGCAGACGACTCAATCAGCCTGGCGCACCGAGTTGCAGTGGGTAGGACTGCTTCGCAGCCCAGCGGGGATAAATCCCCTCGCCACAGAGAGCACAGTGTCCATAGCCTTTGGGTGTTGCGATGTCACATCGCGCAGACCACACGATTACGCCCGGTGGCCTTGGCCTGGTACAGCGCCTTGTCGGCAGCGAACAGGAGTTGTTCGAGTTCGCCATACGGCCCTTGTGCCCAAGTGGCGATGCCGATACTGACCGTCATGGGCGCTCCTCCCTCGGACACAGGTGGCAGTTGTTCAACCGCGTCGCGAATATTCTGGGCCATGGTGAAGGCGCCAGCGGTGGTGGTCTCCGGTAGCACCACCGAGAACTCCTCACCGCCATAGCGCGCCGCCAGGTCGGCGGGACGGCGGACATGCTGGCCGATCAATTGCGCCAAGGTGCGCAGGGCCTCGTCACCCTGTTGATGACCATGACGATCGTTGAACGCCTTGAAATGATCGGCATCGATCATCAGCACAGACAACGGTTGGCCTGAACGTTGGGCGCGCAGCCATTCCTGTTGCAACGTCTCGTCCAGTGTTCGTCGGTTGGCCAGGCCCGTGAGGGCGTCGACGGACGCCAGTTGGGCCAACTCCCGTTCAGCCCTGTAACGGCGGCGCAATTCGCGGCGCAGCAACCAGGTGAGCCAGAGCAAACCGATGCACAGCGCGCCGGTGGCGCCGCTGACCAACAATGCCGTGCGTCGCCATGAGGCGAAGACCTCTTGGGAGGAGAGCGCGACCACGACGATCAACGGCAAGTCGCCCACCTGGGAGAAGGTGTACAGGCGCGGCTTCTGGTCCTGACCGGACACGCTGGTGAAGCTGCCGTTGCCTTCGCGCAGGATGCGCACGAAGTTCGGCCGCTTACTGAAGTCCTTGCCCGTCAGGTCTTCGGCCAAGGGTGGCTCTTGCGCCAATAGAATGCCGTCTCGGCTGACCAGGTTGACTGTGCCGCCATGACCGATGTTCAGGCTCTTGAACAATTGGTTGAAATAGTTCAAACGCATCGCGGCCTCGGCCACGCCCATGAACTCACCCCGGTCATCGCTCAGTCGATAGCTGAAACTGATGCGCCAATCGTTGGCGGCACTCCTGGAGCGGAACGGGCGACTGATCATCATGCCCAGGCTCGGGTCCTGGACATGGGACTGGAAATATTCCCGGTCGGCGTAATTGCCTTTGCGCGGTTCGACCGAGGCGGAGTCGGCGATTACCTCGCCATGCTTGTCGAGCAGCAGGATGTCGCCTTTGTAGGGGGCGGCGGTGGCGCGGTCGAACAGCGCCAGATGGCGAATCGTCGGTGAAACGTCTTTCAGGTCGTCGCGTTTGGCGGCGGCGACCAAACCTTGCAGCGACAGATCGTAGAGCTCCACGTTGCGCAGCACATCGGCGTCAATCAATTGCACGATATTGGTCGCCGCACGTGTCGCAGCCTGTTGTGCGGCGGCATGTTCGCGGATCAACAGAAACGTCACGATGCTCAGGATGGCAATGACAACCAGCGAGCTGGCCAGTACGAGTACCCGTTCCGAACGTCTCGAAAGCGGGGTGTTGCCGGGTTTCGCACTGCGCGCGCTCATGGTTCCGATGTCTGCATTGTCATGTGGTTGGGATCCGTCCCAAAGGATTGCAAACCGGCAATGAACCAGATGCTGGCCTTTTGCTGATTGTGCTTGGATCAATGGGAGCGGGCAATCAGTGTTTGCGCAATTACCCGGTAATTTATGAAAGCAGGGCGCGCGTTCGGACGGTATTCCGATTTTGCTACAGTTGGCTTTCGCCCAGCATTCATTGGCCTGGAAAGGCCTGATGACTCATACGAACTTATGGGGGGAGGGGCGTCAGGCTGGCAAGCGGATCCCGAACGTGTTGGCACCCTGGTCGCTGTGCACAAACACATCGCCACCATGCATCAGTGCAATGGCCTTGACGATGGCCAGCCCCAGCCCGTGGTTGGCGCCACTGTTGCTGCGCGAGGCGTCGACGCGATAGAAACGTTCGAACAGGCGTGGCAGATGCTCGCCGGCAATCGGTTCGCCGGGGTTGGTGACGGCGAGGGAGATCTGGTCGCCAAGGGCTTCGATGCGCACATCGATCACTTGCCCGGGCGCGGTGTGCTGCACGGCGTTGCTCAGCAGGTTGATCAGCGCCCGCCGCAGGTGGGCGATCTCGATGTTGGCCTGGGCATCGCCGCTGACCCGGACCTGGACCTGGGCATCTTCCAGTATGAAGTCCAGGTAATCGAGAGTGGTCGCCACTTCGCTGGCCAGGGACGCGCTGGTCAACTTGGTGGCCTTGCTGCCCTGATCGGCGCTGGCCAGGAACAGCATGTCGTTGATGATCGAGCGCAGCCGCTCCAGCTCCTCGAGGTTTGACTGCAACACTTCGAAGTAATGCTCGGCCGAACGTCCGCGAGTCAGCGCCACCTGGGTCTGGCCGATCAGGTTGGTCAGGGGCGAGCGTAATTCATGGGCGACGTCGGCGTTGAACGACTCCAGCCGTGAGTACGCTTGTTCGACCCGGTCGAGGGTGGCATTGAAGGAGCTGACGAACTGACTGAGCTCCGGTGGCAGCGGTGACAGCCGCAGGCGTCCGGACAGACGGGGCGGGGTCAGGCGCCGGGCTTCATCGGACAGTTTGATCAGAGGCTTGAGGCCGATGCGCGCCACCCAATAGCCCAGCAAAGAAGCCAGCAGCACACCGACAATCGCCAGGCTCACCAGCGCCACCAGCAGATGATGCTGGGTCTGGTAGAACGTCTCGGTGTCGATGCCGATCATGAAGCGTAGCGGCGGGCGTTGGTCCTTGGCGGGGAACTGGCTTACCAGCACTTTCATCGGGTAATGCCGCTGGGGCAACTTCAGGTCGCGCTTGCCCAGCGGACCTTCGGCAAAGGCGCGGATCTGCGGGTCGGGATCGCCATATTCAAAGCGCGGATCGCCGCTGACGATCCAGAAGTGGATGCGCTTGTCTTCTTCGCCCAGCAATCGCAGTTTGTTGTGAATCTTCACCCAGTGCTCTGGCGTGCCATAACGACCGACCGTCGACTCCAGGACGCTGTAGCGGGCGTCGAGCTCTGCTTCGGGCAACAGGCCAAGGCCTTTGTCGACCTGCTGATACAACGCCCCGCCGATCAACAAAAACACCAGCGCCGCCACCAGCGTGAACAGGCCGCTCAGGCGCAGGGCGATGCTATTAGGGTAGGTCATCGCTGCGACTCTCCAACACATAGCCCATCCCGCGGATGGTGTGCAGCAACTTTTGCTCGAACGGCCCATCGAGCTTGGCTCGCAGGCGTTTGATCGCCACTTCCACCACATTGGCGTCGCTGTCGAAGTTGATGTCCCAGACCATTTCGGCGATGGCGGTCTTCGAAAGAATTTCGCCTTGGCGGCGGGCCAGGACGCTGAGCAAGGAAAACTCCTTGGCGGTCAGGTCCAGGCGCTGGCCCGCGCGAGTGGCCTTGCGGCTGATCAGGTCGATCCACAGGTCGGCGATGCTCACTTGCACCGGTTCATGGCCGCCGCTGCGGCGGGTCAGGGCTTGCAGGCGGGCCACCAGCTCCAGGAAGGAGAAGGGCTTGCCCAGGTAGTCGTCGGCGCCGTCGCGCAGGCCCTTGATGCGGTCTTCGACCCGTTCACGGGCCGTGAGCATGATCACCGGTGTCTGCTTGCGGGCACGCAGGGCCCGCAGCACACCAAAACCATCCAGGCCCGGCAGCATCACATCGAGCACGATCACGGCGTAGTCGGTTTCCAGGGCCAGGTGCAGCCCCTCGATGCCGTCCGGCGCGACGTCCACGGTGTAGCCTTGTTCGGTCAGGCCGCGATGCAGGTAGTCCGCGGTTTTCTCTTCGTCTTCGATGATCAGAACGCGCATGGCCCCGCCTCAGTCTGTGGTCGTCTGTGCCATCGTCGGCGCAGATTCTGGCGAATGGGCGGGCCGATGGAACAGTCGCTCGAGCCACAAGTATATGATCGGTGTGGTGAACAGCGTCAGCGCCTGGCTCACCAGCAGGCCGCCTACCACCGCGATACCCAGGGGCTGGCGCAACTCCGCGCCGGGTCCGTAGCCGAGCATCAGCGGCAGGGCGCCGAGCAGGGCGGCCAGAGTCGTCATCATGATGGGCCGGAACCTTGTCAGGCACGCCTGGAAAATCGCTTCCTGGGGTGCCAACCCGCCATTGCGCTGGGCGTCGAGGGCGAAGTCGATCATCAGGATGCCGTTTTTCTTGACGATCCCGATCAGCAGCACCAACCCGATCAACGCCATGATCGAAAAGTCCTGGCCCAACAGCCAGAGCATGACCAGCGCGCCGAGGCCGGCCGAGGGCAGGGTGGAGATGATCGTCAACGGGTGCACGAAGCTCTCGTAGAGCACGCCGAGGATGATGTACACCGCCACCAGGGCCGCGAGGATCAGCCATGGCTGGCTGGCCAGGGAACTCTGGAACGCCTGGGCGGCGCCCTGGAAATTACCGGTGATGGCCGCCGGCATGCCGATCTCGTTCTTGGCCTGGTCGAGCATGCGCACCGCATCCCCCAGCGCCACGCCCGGCGCCAGGTTGAACGACAGGTTGGCGGCCGGGAACATCCCGTCGTGGGCAATCGACAGCGGACCGTTGCTCGGTGCATCGAAGCGGGCCAGGGCCGAGAGCGGCACCATTTCTCCGCTCAGGGGCGAACGCAGGTAGAAATACGCCAGGCTTTCGGCCTTGCCCCGTTGCGCGGTGTCGAGCTCCAGGATCACGTTGTACTGGTTGGTCTCGGTCTGGAATTCGTTGATCTGCCGCTGACCGAAGGCGTCGTACAGGGCCTGGTCGACATCGGTGGCGGTGAGGCCGAAGCGCGCCGCCGCGCTGCGGTCGATGTTGATGTGGGTGATGCTGCCGCCCAGTTGCAGGTCATTGGAGATATCGCGGAACGCCGGGTTGCCGCGCAGCTTGTCGGTGAGCTTTTGCGTCCAGGCGTTGAGGCTCGGCCCGTCGTTGCTCTTGAGCACGTATTGATACTGGGCGCGGCTGGGGCCGGAGCTGAGGTTGATGTCCTGCCCGGCCCTGAGGTAGAGCACCACGCCGGGGATTTTCTGCAGTTTGGGGCGGATCCGGTCGATGAACCCACTGGCCGACACGTCACGCTCGCCCCGCGGCTTGAGGGCGATCCAGAAGCGGCCGTTGGCGATGGTCTGGTTATTACCCGAGACGCCGACGGAGTGAGAGAAGGTCTGCACCGCCGGGTCGGCGGCAACGATTTCGGCCAGGGCCTTGTGCTTGGCCACCATGTCCGGGAAGGACACATCGGCGGCGGCTTCGCTGGTGCCCAGCACCAGGCCGGTGTCCTGCACCGGGAAGAATCCCTTGGGGATGAACACGTAGCCCACCACGGCCAGCGCCAGGGTCAGGCCGAACACGCCGATCATCAGCTTCTGATGAGCCAGGGCCCGACGCAGGCCCCGTTCATACCCACCCAGCAGGCGCTCACCAAACCCCGCCGTGTTGTGGACATGGTGCACTGGGGCACGCATGAACAGAGCGGCCAATGTCGGCGCCAGGGTCAGGGACACCACCACCGAAATCAGGATGGTCGAGGTGGCGGTCAGGGCAAACTCCTTGAACAGGCGCCCGACCACGCCGCCCATGAACAGCAAGGGAATGAACGCGGCGATCAGCGAGAAGCTGATGGACATCACGGTGAACCCGATTTCGCCGGCGCCCTTGATGGCCGCCTCACGCATGCCGTCGCCGGCCTCCAGGTGCCGGTGGATGTTCTCCACCACCACAATCGCATCGTCCACCACGAACCCCACCGAGATGACGATCGCCACCAGGGTCAGGTTGTTCAGGCTGAAGCCCATCACGTACATCAGGGCGAAACTGGCGGTCAGCGACACCCCCAGTACCGCCGAGACAATCAGGGTCGCCGACAACTGGCGCAGGAACAGCGCCATTACCGCCACCACCAGCAGCACGGCGATCAGCAAGGTGATTTCCACCTCATGCAGCGAGGCGCGGATGGTCTGGGTACGGTCGATCAGCACCTTGACCTGCACGGCGGCGGGCAGCATCGCTTGCAGGGTCGGCAGGGCCGCCTGGATGCGGTCGACGGTCTCGACGATGTTCGCGCCCGGTTGCCTGAAGATCACCAGGTTGACCCCCGGCTCGTCGTCGGACCAGGCCTGGACGTAGGCGTTTTCCGAACCGTTGACGACCTTGGCGATGTCCCTGAGATGAACCGGTGCGCCGTCCTTGTAGGACACGATCAAATCACCGTATTCCTCAGGCTGGAACAGCTGGTCGTTGGTCGACAGGGTGGAAACACTCGATTCGCCGTACAGGGCGCCCTTGGCCAGGTTGAGGCTGGCCTGCTGAAGTGCCACGCGGATGTCGGCCAGGGTCAGGCCGATGGCGGCGAGCCGGTCGGCCGAAGCCTGGACGCGGATCGCCGGGCGTTGCTGGCCGGTAATGTAGATTTGCCCGACGCCATCGATCTGGCTGATCTGGCGTGAGAGCAGGGTTTCGACGTAGTCGCTCAGTTCGGTGCCGGGCATCAGCGTGGAGCTGATGCTGAGGATCAACACGGGGCTGTCGGCCGGGTTGACCTTGCGCCAGGTGGGCAGGTTCGGCATGTCATTGGGCAGTTTGCCGGCGGCGGTGTTGATGGCCGCCTGGACTTCCTGGGCCGCGGTGTCGATGCTTTTATCGAGGCTGAACTGCAGGATCAGGTTGGTCGAGCCCAAGGCGCTGCTGGAGGTCATCTGGGTGACGCCGGGGATGGCGCTGAATTGCACCTCCAACGGCGTCGCCACCGACGAAGCCATGGTTTCGGGGCTGGCGCCGGGCAACTGGGCGTTGACCTGGATCGTCGGGAACTCCGCCTCCGGCAATGGCGCGACCGGCAGTTTCGGAAAGGCGATAAACCCCAGCAGTACCAAGGCAAACGTCAGCAGTACCGTGGCGATGGGATGGTCGATGCACCACGCTGACACCGAACCGCGGCCCTTCATGGCTGCGGCTCCGAGGACTTGGCCAGGGCCGGTGGGTCACTGAGCACCTGGATATGGGTGCCCGGCTTGAGCCGTGATTGGCCGTCGCTCACCAGTAGATCACCGGCGTTCACGCCTTTGATGATGTGCATGCCGCTGTCCTGGTAAACCATCACCACCGGCACGCTCTCGACCTTGTCGCCCTTGACCCGGTAGACGAAGTGTTGCTCCAGGCCCCGTTGGACCACGGTGGGTGGCACCACCAGGGCGTCTTTTTCGAGGGCGGTCTGGATCTTCAGGGTCACCAGCTGTCCTGGCCAGAGCCGTTGCGCGGTATTGGTGAATTCAGCCTTGGCCCGCAGGGTCCCGGTGTTGGTGTTGATCTGGTTATCGATGAGGCTCAACCGACCCTCGCCGAGCAATTCCCCGGTGGTGCCATCGGCGCCGATATAAGCCTTGACCAAGGCTTGCTCGGGCGCGGCGATCAACCGTTGCAAGGTGGGCAGCATTTGCTGGGGCAGGGAGAACTCCACCGCGATCGGGTCGATCTGAGTTACGGTGAACAGGCCTTCAGTGTCGCTGGTGCGCAGGAAGTTGCCTTCGTCGACGTTGCGAATGCCAACGCGACCGCTCACCGGGGAGCGGATCTGGGTGTAGGACAACTGCACCTGGGCCGAGTCGATGGCCGCTTGATTGCCCTGGGCGGTGGCCTTGAGCTGATTGACCAGCGCCTGTTGCTGGTCGTAGGTCTGCTTCGATACGCCGTCGTCGACACTGAGCAGTTTGTAGCGCTTGAGATTGACCTGGGCCACTGCCAGTTGTGCCTGGCTCTCGCCGAGCTGGGCCCGGGCCTGGTCGAGGCTGGCGCGGATGGAACGGTCGTCGATGGTCGCCAGCAGGTCACCCTTCTTGACCCGTTGTCCTTCCTTGACCAGCAGCTTGGTGAGGATGCCGTCGATCTGCGGGCGGATGACCACACTGTGCAGCGACAGGACCGTGCCAATGCCACTGGCGAAACGCGGCACGTCCTTCTGCTCCACGCTGACGACCCGTACCGGAACAGCGGCGGGGGCAGCGGATTTAGCGGTGACGGGCTTCATGACATACCAGAGGGCAAGAGCCGCCAGGGCGACCAGGAGCGCGACGAGCAGGACGGTTTTTTTCTGGATGTGCATGGATGTAAGAGGCCGGTTCAGGACGGAGAGATTTCTATTCTTCTTATATAGCGTTGCGAGGCGGTCAGGAAGGTGACGCCGAACTGACAGGCGTGTCAGTTTTGTCCCGGATTGCTGTCGGACGAGTGACGGCGCCAATCGAATCTGCTCAGCGCACGCCGGTAGCGGGCAGGTATACTGCCGCCTTTCGCGGCTCGCTCTCCGGGCCCGACTTGCCCGCATTACCCGGAGCTTTACATGACTTCCCCAACACCCTCGCCCGCGGACGCCCGCCCGAACGGCGAACAGGCCGACCTGCCCGACAGCGATGTTTCCAGTACCGAGAGCGTCAAAGCGGCGATCCCGGCCTTCAAATTCCCGTTCAAACCCGGTGAATTGGCCGCGGCCAAAGAGGCCGGCCAGCAGCCGTGGTACAAGAACGGCGCGAAGAACGGTCATACCAAGACCCCGGGGGCCGCGCCTCCCGGCACGCGTCGCTCGATGGGCAAGCGCTGAACCTCATCCTTGGCGCACGGCGGCGACCTCAGTTCGCTGCCCGTGCCCCCGCCAGGCTTCCACTCAATTCATAAGCCGTCAGCTCGGACTGGTGCGCCGCCAGGATTTCCGGCAGCGAGCCGCGCAGGTACTCGACCCAGGTCTTGATTTTCGCATCCAGGTATTGGCGCGAAGGGTAGATGGCGTAGAGGTTCAGTTCCTGGGAGCGGTAGTTGGGCATGACCCGCACCAGCGTGCCGTTGCGCAGGCCTTCGATGGCGGCGTACACCGGCAACACGCCCACGCCCATGCCGCTGGTGATCGCGGTTTTCATGGCATCGGCGGAATTCACCAAAAACGGTGAGCTGTTGATGGTGACCATTTCCTGGCCTTCCGGGCCGTCGAACACCCACTTTTCCAGCGGAATGACCGGGCTGACCAGGCGCAGGCAGGCGTGGTTGAGCAGGTCGCTGGGTTTTTGCGGGCAGCCGCTGGCTTTCACGTAGGCCGGCGACGCGCAGACGATGCTGTAGGTGATGCCCAGGCGCTGGGAAACGAAGCCCGAATCCGGTAACTCGCTGGCGAGCACGATGGAGACGTCGTAGCCCTCGTCCAGGATATCTGGCACCCGGTTGGCCAGGGTCAGGTCGAACGTCACATCCGGATGGGTCTTGCGATAACGGGCAATGGCGTCGATCACGAAATGCTGGCCGATGCCGGTCATGGTGTGGACCTTCAACTGCCCGGCGGGGCGTGCATGGGCATCGCTGGCCTCGGCTTCGGCTTCCTCGACATACGCCAGGATCTGCTCGCAGCGCAGCAAGTAGCGTTTTCCGGCCTCGGTCAGGGCAATGCGGCGGGTGGTGCGGTTGAGCAGGCGCGTTTGCAGATGGGCTTCCAGATTGGAAACCGCGCGCGAGACGTTGGCTGTCGTGGTATCGAGCTGCTGGGCCGCGGCGGTGAAGCTGCCGGCTTCGGCGACACAGCTGAACGCGCGCATGTTTTGCAAAGTGTCCATGAAGGGCTCTCTTGGGAGGTGGCAAATTGTGACATGAAGTTACGGCGCTACGGGACCCCGACTAATGGATTATCGCGCTAACGGTAACAAAGATTCGCAGAAAGGTCGGCTTATCGCCGTTCGGCAGGGTGCCTAGAATTGCCGCCATTGTGGCGCTGGTTTGGCCCTGCTGTCTGGCGCAGTACCTGTGGGAGCGGGCTTGCCCGCGAAAGCGGTGGGTCAGTTGGCGATGATGTTGCCTGAGCAATCGCCTTCGCGGGCAAGCCCGCTCCCACAGGGTGCTCCTACAGGTTCTCGACTCTCTCTCCTAGGAATTTTGCGCAAGTGCCGCGTTGCATCAGCAGAGAGCTGAAGACTCTCAGTGTTTGGGTTCTGACGTTAACCATCAGCGGTTGCATCGGCACAGGGGGTATTGCGCCGCAAGGCCAGGTGTTGTCGGCCAATCAATTGGCCACCGATGCCGCGATCCGCGAGGCCGCCCGCGACGCCCACTGGCCCACCCGCCAGTGGTGGCAAGCCTATGGCGATCGGCAACTGGATCGCTGGATCGACCTCGCCGTGCAAGGCAGCCCGAGCCTGGCCATGGCCGCCGCCCGGGTGCGGCAAGCCAGGGCGATGGCCGGTGTCGTCGAGGCCGCCGAGTCGCTGCAGGTCAACGGTGAAGCGACCCTCAAGCGGCACAACTGGCCCACCGATCAGTTCTACGGCCCCGGCGAGCTGGCCGACACCACCACTTGGGACAACAACGCGGGTCTGGGCTTGAGCTATGCCTTGGATCTGTGGGGCCGCGAGCGCAACGCCAGCGAACGGGCTGTCGACCTGGCCCATGCCAGCGTGGCTGAAGCACGGCAGGCGCAACTGGAGTTGCAGAACAACATCGTGCGCGCCTACATCCAGTTTTCCTTGCACTACGCCCAGCGCGATATCGTCGCCGCAACGCTCCATCAACAGGAGCAGATTCTCGAGCTGGCGCAAAAGCGTCTGGACGGCGGCATCGGCACCCATTTCGAAGTCAGCCAGGCCCAGGCGCCGTTGCCCGAGACTCACCGTCAACTCGACGCCCTTGATGAAGCCATTGCCTTGAGCCGCAATCAGTTGGCGGCGCTGGCGGGCAAGGGGCCAGGAGAGGGCGCGCGGTTGCGGCGCCCGACCCTGGCCCTCGGCGCGCCTTTGAAGCTGCCGTCGGCATTGCCCGCCGAACTGCTCGGCCAGCGTCCGGATGTGGTGGCCGGGCGTTGGCAAGTGGCGGCCCAGGCCCGGGGCATCGATGTGGCCCGGGCCGGCTTCTATCCCAACGTCGACCTGGTGGGGAGCCTCGGCTATATGGCCACCGGTGGCGGGGCGCTGGAGTTCCTGACCGGCAAGAAACTCACCTACAGCGTCGGGCCGGCCATCACGCTGCCGATTTTCGACGGTGGGCGCCTGCGCTCACAGTTGGGGGAGGCAGCAGCCGGTTATGACATGGCCGTGGCCCATTACAACCAGACACTGGTAAACGCGCTCAAGAGCATTTCCGATCAGTTGATCCGTCGCGAGTCCATGGACAAGCAACAAGCCTTCGCCGCTGAATCAGTGGCCGCGGCGCAGCGCACCTACGACATTGCGCTGGTGGCGTTCCAGCGCGGGCTGACCGACTACCTCAATGTGCTCAATGCCCAAAGCCTGTTGTTCAAGCAGCAACAGGTGCAACAGCGGGTGGAGGCCGCCCGGTTGAGTGCCCATGCCGATCTGGTGACGGCGTTGGGCGGTGGGCTGGAGGCCGGCAGCGACAGCCCTGAGCTGAGCCACAATGCTGAGTAGGCCTGTCGTGATGTCTTTACTTGCCCCCGCACGCTGGCTGTATCGCCTCGAATGGCGCCGTGGCTTCTTCGATTGGGCCCGCAGCGACGGGGTTACCTGGGTCTATATCTTCAAGGTCCTGTTGGCCGCGTTCCTGACGTTGTGGCTGGCGATGCGCCTGGAGCTGCCGCAACCGCGCACGGCCATGATCACCGTGTTCATCGTCATGCAGCCCCAGAGCGGCCAGGTGTTCGCCAAGAGTTTCTATCGCTTGCTCGGTACCCTGGCCGGCTCGGCGGTGATGGTGGCGCTGATCGCTATGTTCGCCCAGAACACCGAGCTGTTTCTCGGTTGCCTGGCGATCTGGGTCGGCCTCTGTTCGGCTGGGGCGGCGCGTTATCGCAACTTCCGGGCCTATGGTTTCGTGCTGGCCGGCTACACCGCGGCGATGATCGGCCTGCCGGCCCTGGCCCATCCGGAAGGAGCATTCATGGCGGCGGTCTGGCGGGTGCTGGAAATTGCCCTGGGGATTCTCTGCTCAACCCTGGTCAGTGCCGCGATCCTGCCGCAAACCGCCAGCGCTGCGATGCGCAATGCCTTGTATCAGCGCTTCGGGGTGTTTGCCTTGTTCGTCACCGACGGTTTGCGTGGACGCAGCAAACAGGAGGCGTTCGAGGCGCGCAATGTGGGCTTCATCGCTGAAGCCGTAGGCCTGGAGAGCCTGCGCAGCGTGACCGTGTTCGAAGACCCGCACATGCGTCGGCGCAACGGGCGACTCAGTCGCTTGAACAGTGAGTTCATGGGTGTCACCACTCGCTTCAACGCCCTGCACCAGTTGCTCGAGCGCTTGCGCAGCAGCGCGGCGAATCACGTGGTGGACGCCATCAAACCCGGTTTGCACAACCTTGCCGAACTGCTGGACGGCTTCAGCGCACGAGCCCTGACCGATGCCGATGCGGCGCGTCTGGCGACGGCACTGGCCGACTACAAGGCCGACTTGCCGGCCCAGGTGCGACGATTGCGCGCGTTGTTCCAGGAAACGGCGCCGAGCGATGGCGAGCAGTTGGACTTCCACACCGCCTATGAGCTGCTCTATCGCTTCGTCGACGACCTGCACGGCTACGCCCTGACCCATGCCTCCCTGGCCGACCATCGGCACGAGCGCGAGCGCTGGGACGAACCGTTCGTGCCGCAGACCAATGGGTTGGCGGCTGCGGCTTCGGGGTTTCGCGCCGCCTTCATCCTGCTGGTGCTGGGCAGTTATTGGGTCGCCACAGCCTGGCCGAGCGGCGCGACCATGACAATGATCGCCGCCGCCACGGTGGGCTTGTCGGCCGCGACGCCGAACCCCAAGCGCATGGCGTTCCAGATGGCCTGCGGCACGTTGTTCGGTGCGCTGATCGGCTTCGTCGAGATGTTTTTCATCTTCCCGCTGATCGACGGTTTCCCCCTGCTTTGCGTGATGCTGGCGCCGGTGATCATGCTCGGCTCGTTCCTCAGTTCCCGGCCGCAATACGCCGGGGTCGGACTGGGACTGCTGATTTTTTTCAGCACCGGTTCGGTGCCGGACAACCTGACGGTCTACAACCCCTACACCTTCATCAACGATTACCTCGCGATGATCCTCGGCATGCTGGTGTGCGCCGCCGCCGGGGCGATCATCCTGCCGCCCAACAGCCGCTGGTTGTGGCGCCGACTGGAACAGGACCTGCGCGAACAAGTGGTGTTCACCATCAGCGGCAGGCTCAAGGGCTTGGCGTCGAGCTTTGAAAGTCGCACCCGCGACCTGTTGCATCAGGCCTACGGGCTGGCGACTGGGCAACCCCGGGTGCAACGGGATCTGCTGCGCTGGATGTTCGTGGTGCTGGAAGTCGGGCACGCGATCATTGAGTTGCGCAAGGAACAGGCGATTTTGCCGGTGCATCCGGCTTATGCCGAAAGCCAGCCGTGGCGCCAGGCGATCCGTGTGATGGGCCGGGCGCTGGTGCGTCTGTTCCGCCAGCCAGGCCAGAACAATCTGGAGCGTGCCCTGGTGGTGGTGGACCACGCCATCAGTCGCGTACAGGCCACCGATGAACCCTTCGCCCCGCATTTCGACACCTCGGCCCTGCGCCGGGTGAAAAGCTACCTGCATTTCATCCGCACTTCGCTGCTCGACCCGCAATCGCCCTTGGCCGGCTATGCCATGCCGCATGCCACACCGTTGTCCCAGGAATTCGCACATGCCCCGTGAGATCGCCTTCCATGGCGTGTACATGCCCACCATGACCCTGATGTTTTTCATCGCCGCCGCCCTGGCCTGGGTGCTGGACCGTTTCCTGTCGGGGTTGGACCTGTACCGCTTCTTCTGGCACCCGGCGCTGCTGCGCCTGAGTCTGTTTACCTGTCTGTTCGGCGCGCTGGCGCTGACGGTCTACCGTTGAGATCGATGCGATGAAAAAGTTTTTCAGTCTGCTGGCGACGCTGTTGGTATTGGCCTTGGCACTGTGGATCGGCCGTACGCTGTGGGTGCATTACATGAATACCCCCTGGACCCGCGATGGCCGGGTGCGGGCCGACATCATCAACGTCGCCGCCGATGTCAGTGGCGAGGTGGTGGAAGTGCCGGTGCGTGACAACCAACGGGTGAGCAAGGGCGACCTGCTGATGCGCATCGACCCCGAGCACTACCGCATCGCGGTCAAGCAGGCGCGCTCCCTGGTGGCATCGCGCAAGGCCACCTGGGAAATGCGCAAGGTCAACGCCCATCGCCGCGCCGACCTGGACAGCCTGGTGATCTCCCGGGAAAACCGCGACGACGCCAGCAACCTCGCCGACTCGGCCCTGGCCGATTACCAACATGCCCAGGCGCAACTGGAGGCGGCCGAGCTGAACCTGGCGCGCACCGAGGTTCGCGCGGCGGTGGACGGCTACGTCACCAACCTCAACGTCCATCGCGGCGACTATGCGCGCATCGGTGAGGCGAAAATGGCCGTGGTGGACATGCATTCGTTCTGGGTCTACGGCTACTTCGAAGAGACCAAATTGCCCAAGGTGCGGGTCGGCGATTCGGCGCAGCTACAGCTGATGAGCGGTGAAGTGCTCAAGGGTCATGTGGAAAGCATTTCCCGGGGCATCTACGACCGCGACAACCCGGCTAGCCGCGAACTGATCGCCGACGTCAACCCGACCTTCAACTGGGTGCGCCTGGCCCAGCGGGTGCCGGTGCGGATTCATCTTGATGAAGTGCCCGATGGCGTGCTGCTGGCGGCGGGGATGACGTGTACGGTGGTGGTCGAGCCGCAGGGTTAGCCCATTATTCACCACTAAGCCCCTGTGGGGTTGCCCGCGAAAGCGACGGGATATTGAACAATGCTGTGGGCTGTGGGCAAGGGCTCGTATTTGATCGTCTTTTATGGGCGGGATTTTAGTTCGTGTGTATATCCCGCCCATAGCCTGCTATACCCCTCAGTTACAACGACCCACCCAACCCAAACCGCTTCATCAACACCTTCTCCAGCAACCCCTTGGGCAGTAAGCCAGCCATCAACGGCAACGCCCGGCTGCCATTGCCCAGGCGCAGCAAGCGGGGAGGCCTGGGTTGTTGCACGGCCTTGAGCAGTCCGGCGGCGAATTCGCTGGCGGGGGTCGGTTTGTCCTGGGAGGCCTTGGCCCGGGCGCGGATGCCCTCGCGCAGGGGCCACCAGGGCGATTGTTCATTGATCAATTGTTCGGCTTCATGGCCGGCATTCTTGGCGAAACTGGAGACAATGGCGCCGGGCTGGACTTCCATGACGCGGATGCCGAACGGTGCCAGTTCCATGCGCAGCGCATCGCTCAGGGCATGCACCGCCGCCTTCGAGGCGCAATAGGCGCCGGCGAACGGCGTGACCAATACACCGGAAACACTGCCGATGTTCACCACCAGCCCCTTGGCCCGACGCAGCACTGGGAACAGCGCGCGGGTCACCCCGACGAGCGCGAACACGTTGGTTTCGAATTGACGCTGCATGGCCGGTACACCGCCGTCCAGCAGCGGTCCCATGGCGCCATAACCGGCATTGTTGATCAACACATCGAGGCCTCCGTGCTGCTGGTTGATCCGCTCGCTCAACTGTTCCAGGGCCTGTTCGTCGTTCACGTCCAGTTGCACGGCGGTGAACCCGGCAGCGCTGAGGATTGCCACGTCCTCGACTTTACGCGCGCTGGCCCAGACCTGGTAACCGGCGGCCTTGAAGGCGTCGGCGAGGGCGCGGCCAATGCCGCTGGAACATCCGGTAATCAACGCAACGGGCATGGCCATTCCTTATGTAAACAATGAAGAGGTGATCAGTTGGAGAAACTGCCTTGCAATCGCTCGGCGCGAAATTCCAGGCTCTGTGGGCGATAGCCGGGACGCAGGGCGGGCAGGGGCAGGCAGTCCTGCCAGCTGGCGCCGGCTTGCAGTTCGCCCGGACCACGGTAGCGGGGCGCGGTGTAGGGAGTGTCGGCCAGGTTGATGGTGTCGCCCGGCGCATAGGCCGCGATGCGCCAATGCAGTTCGGTCAGCGGCACGTCGTTGCCGTTGTTCAGGGTCAGCGACAGTGGCCGGTCGGCCGGGCAGTGTTCGGGGGCGTAGGTGATGCGCAGCTCCAGGCGCGCCAATTGCCGGGTGTCGCGGTTTTCCTGCCAGAGCACCCAGGCGGCCACCAGCCCCAGCCCGACGAAGGCTGCCAGGGACACCGGTAACGCTTTGGCCGGGTAGCGCAGCAGCAGGATGAGCCAGGTGATGACCAGCAAGACGCCGATAAGCATGTTTGAAGCCTCCGTTACCGTAGGCACATCCTACCGAAGGGGAAAGGCCATTGATATTCGTCCATCGTGTTCCATCGGTCGTCACTGTCATATCTGACAGTAGGCAACGGTGTTTCCTCTTGTTAGATATCAAGTGAATAGACACAGCGCCAGGAACAAGAGGCTTGATCGATGGGCATGGATCACAGAACCCCGCGGCTCGTGGCTTTCGACTCGCGCAGCTTGGCGGTCCGCTCAGTCGACTATTACCGCAGCATCGAGCGTGGACCTGCGCAACGGCGCGTCAACCGCAGCCTCTTTGACGCGGCGGGACGGGGAATAAAGCAATGGGATCCGCGGTTGTGGGTCTTGCAACAAGACGACGCGTCGGCTCCCGCCAGCCTTTCGACGATTTATTCGCTGTCCGATGCCGCGCTGCATGCGGTCAGTGTCGACGCAGGCATTCAGATCGGTTTACCAGGTCTGGCCAACGAAGGCTTGCGGGGCTGGGATGGCCGGGGGATGCAACGCGAGGTGGCCTACGACAACTCGCTGCGTCCCGTGGCGGTGTTCGAGCAGGGCGCCGGACAACCGCGTCGGTGCGTCGAGCGTATGAAGTATGGTTACCCGGGCCAGGGTGATCGGGATCACAACCAGCATGGCCAACTGATCCGCCATGATGATCCGGCGGGGACCGTGCTGTCGGAGTCATTTTCCCTCACTGGTCAAAGCCTTGCCCAGCAGCGTCGTTTCACCCTCGATGCGGCCAACCCGGACTGGCCGGAACTGGAAGCCGACCGTGAGCCGCTGCTCGAACCTGGCGATGGGTTCCTGTCGACGTGGCGCCTTGGTCCGCAGAGCGATGCGCTGGAACAGATCGATGCCAGGGGCAATCGACAGCAGCAGACGCTGACCCTGGATGGCAGAGTTTTCGGCAGCCAGTTACTGCTGCGGGGCCAGAGTCAATGGCAGCCCCTGGTAAGCGATATTCGCTACAACGCTGAGGGACAGGTCGAAGAGGAAACGGCCGGTAACGGTGTGCGGACCCGGCTCACTTATAGTCCCCAGGACGGTCGCTTGATGAGCCGAAGTGCCCGACACGGCGACCAGGTGTTGCAAGACCTGGTCTATGCCTACGACCTCATGGGCAATGTCCTGAGCATTGAAGACAAGGCCTTGCCGGTGCGCTATTTCGCCAACCAGCGGATCGAGCCCATCAGTCGTTTTATCTACGACACGCTCTATCAACTGACCCAGGCCACCGGATGGGAAGCGGGCGCCCTGAACCAGGGGCCCGAGTCCGTTGATCGTAGCGACCCGGCGGCGGTCAGCAATTACCGGCAGACCTATCGCTACGATGAAAGCGGCAACCTGCTGGAGCTGACCCACGTCGGTGCGCAGAATCATGGACACCAGATGAAGGTGGCCCGCTATAGCAATCGTTGCCTGCCGTACCGTAATGGTGTGCCGCCGACGGAGGAGGAGATCGACGCGGCATTCGATGCACGAGGCAATTGGCTGGAGCTGGAACCGGGACGTTCCCTGGCCTGGGACCTGCGTAACCAGCTGGGTTCGGTCACCCCCATAGCCCGGGCGTCGGGTCTCGATGATAGCGAGCGGTATGTCTACGCAGGCGACGGCCAACGGGTACGCAAGCTTCGTACCCTGCAAACCTCAAGTCGCACGCTGGCCGCCGAAGTGCGTTATCTGCCGGGGCTAGAACTGCGTGCCGACAGTAGCAACGGCGAGTCATTGCAGGTCGTCACCGTCCAGGGTGGACTCGACAGCGTTCGGATACTGCATTGGGAGAGCGCGCCGCCTTCCGGAGAGAACGACCACTATCGCTACAGTTGTTCCGATCACTTGGGGTCGATCAGCCTGGAGCTCGACCACGACGCCCGGATCATCAGCCGGGAGCATTTCTACCCGTTTGGCGAGACCGCGTACCTGGCTGGTGATAATGAGGTCGAAGTCAGTTACAAGACGCTTCGTTATTCAGGCAAGGAGCGGGATGCGACGGGGCTTTATTACTATGGGTTCAGGTATTACGCGCCGTGGCTGCCGCGTTGGGTCAATCCGGATCCGGCCGGGGAAGTGGACGGTTTAAACCTTTATCGGATGGTGAGAAATAATCCGGTGACGCTCTTCGATACCGATGGCAGGGCCCCGACAGGACAGAAACCTCCACCCCCGCCCCTACCCGCGCCTCCTATGCCTCCCTCCCTTAAACCGGGGGGGCTTTCCGCAGGACCACCGCCCCCGCCTCCTCCAGGTGGGCTATTACCGTCAAGCGGAACGACTTCTCACCAGCCTGCCGGGAAAGCATTCGAGCCCACTGTATTGGCCATCCCCAGCATCCCCAAAAATAGACCCTCTGCTCGATGGGAGTCGAAGAACTATGTGAATATTGAAAAACTGTCCAGCACGATTGGTGAACTGTTCGGTACTAAAAAAACCGTCAAGATAACGGATGTTTCGCAACAAGAGCTTTTTGAAAAAATAAAGGGCATCTCTGGTAATCAGACCATGGAATTTGATGCTGACTATCTAAATGTGAACCCTGCCGCATGGACCTCTCCAGAAGGGATGGTTTACATGGGGGTGGACTCACCGGATTACTCTGTCGATGGCAAGCTTGATAAAGACAAGATCCGCTCCACTATCATCCATGAAAGCCTGCACTTCTCCTCGAAAAACTACACGGGTTTTCAAGTCATGACGGATATGAGCGTGAGTAATACCAACTACGACGAATATGTGACTGATTATTTTGCCTATCAGGTTTTCAATAAAATGTTTCCTGGGGCGACCTACAAAACCGGCTATTTTACGAAAGACATAGGTGACAAGTTCATGCATTGGGGAGGGAACCTGGCGAAGCTCATGATTGACTCGGGGCACGTGACCTCTGAGGAATTGGTGAAGCGATATTTCCATACAGGAGAGTTGAAAGAGCTGCCTGAACCGTTGGTATCGAAATGGCAGGCGTTCGCCAAGCAGAATACAAGACGATTACTGATGTGACCGGCAAGAAAAAGCCCCCACCCAACCCACTGCGGATAGGGGACGCAGTGGGCTGGACGGGGGCTTCTTGTTTGGCTGATCTTTACTGCGCGATGGTTTTCACCGACACGCCGCGTTCGATCGGGGTGGAGCGACCGTAGATGTCTTCGAAGCGTTCGATGTCGTCTTCGCCCAGGTAGCTACCGGACTGCACTTCGATGATTTCCAACGGGATCTTGCCTGGGTTGCGCAGGCGGTGGACCGATGCGATCGGGATGTAGGTCGATTGGTTTTCGCAGAGCAGGAACACGTTCTCGTCGCAGGTCACTTCAGCGGTGCCGCTGACCACGATCCAGTGTTCGGCGCGGTGGTGGTGCATTTGCAGCGACAGGCACGCGCCCGGCTTGACCGAGATGTGCTTGACCTGGAAGCGGCCGCCCATGTCCACCGAGTCATAGGAGCCCCACGGACGGTAGACCTCGCAATGGTTCTGGGTTTCGGTACGGCCCTGTGCATTGAGGGTGTTGACCATCTGCTTGACGCCTTGGACCTTGTCCTTGTGGGCGATCATCATGGCGTCCTTGGTTTCGACCACCACGATGTTGTCCAGGCCGATCACCGACACCAGTTTGCCGTTGCCATGGATCATGCAGTTGCGGCTGTCCTGGAGCACCACGTCGCCTTTGGTGACGTTGCCGTTGGTGTCTTTTTCGTTGACTTCCCACAGCGACGCCCAGCAACCGACATCGCTCCAGCCCGCCGACAGCGGTACGACGCAGGCGCGCTGGGTCTTTTCCATCACCGCGTAGTCGATGGAGTTGTCCGGGCAGCAGGCGAAGGTCGCTTCGTCGAGGGTGATGGTGTCGGCCGTCTGTTCACTGCGCTCCAGGGTCAGCAGGCAAGTGTCGTAGATGTCCGGATCGTGCTTTTTCAGCTCTTCGAGGAAACGGCTGGCGCGGAACAGGAACATGCCGCTGTTCCAGAAATAACCGCCGGCGTTAACGAACTCGGTAGCGCGCTTGACGTCGGGTTTTTCGACGAAGTGCGAGACACGGCTCACGCCTTCGGGCAGCAGCGCATCGTTGGTCGACTTGATGTAGCCATAGCCGGTTTCCGGCTTGGTGGCCGGCACGCCGAACAGCACCATTTCGCCACGCTCGGCGGCCACGGTGGCCAGGGCCAGGGCGCGTTGCAGGGCTTTCTGGTCTTCGATCACGTGGTCGGCCGGCAGCACCAGCATCAGCTCGTCGCGACCTTCATTGACCAGCATCATCGCGGTCAGCGCCACGGCCGGCGCAGTGTTGCGTCCGAACGGTTCCATCAGGATGCGCTGGGCTTCCAGTTTGCGGTTGCTCAACTGTTCGTTGACGATGAAACGGTGGTCTTTGTTGCAGACCACGATCGGCGTGTCCATGCCCTCGAACACCAGGCGCTCGATGGTCTGCTGGAACAAGGTGTGTTCGCCGGTCAAGGCCAGGAACTGTTTAGGGAATTGCTTGCGCGAAAGCGGCCAAAGACGTGAGCCGCTACCACCTGACAAGATCACCGGAATCATGTTTGTTACTCCTACAAATCGAAATGGTTTTAGAGCTACTGCGTTCTGTCGTTTCACTCTCTTGTTGTTGTTCCGTACCCGAATGACCCCTGGGTCCAGTGTGGGAGCGAGCTTGCTCGCGATGGCGGTGTATCAATCGACATCCATGTTGAATGTCAGATAGCTATCGCGAGCAAGCTCGCTCCCACAGGGCACAGCGTCAGTCAGGAAAATTCATCAGCGGGTCGACGCCGGGCGCTTCACCCACACTGGCGACAGGCTGCTGCCCGAACCGGTGACGTACAGCACGGCGGCTTCGCCGCGTTCCAGGGCCACGGGCTTGAGGTCGCCGACTTTCTTGTCGCCTTCGAACAGGGCCAGGGTCACTTTCACCGGGTTGATTTCACGTTCGCCACGGCCTTTGGCGGCCACGTTCGGCACCACTTCGGTCTTGCCGTCGGCGGTCTTGAGGGTCAGCGCCTTGTCGGTGAGGTTCTGCACGCGGACCAGGGATTTCTGCTTGTTCTTGAACGGCGGTTCTTCGATCAGTTGAGGCTGGCCTGTGGCGTTGTTGACCAGGGTGTAATAGTGATCCGGGGCCAGTTTAACCGGAACGGTCTGGCTGCCGACCTTGGCGCTGTAGTCGCCGCCAGGCATGAAGCTGAAGTCGCTGCTGGCCAGGGGAGCCACGTCGCTGAGGTTGGTGCTGCCGACAGTGGCGCTGACTTCGGCGTTGCTGGCGTTGTAGATGCGTACGAAGCTCGAGCCTTTTGGCGCGACCGGGCCGTACAGGGCCGAGTCACCGGCAAAGGCGGACAGTGAGAGGGCGCTCATGCTGGCGACGAGGGCAACAGCCTTGAAGGAGCGAGCAGCGAGACGGCGAGGAGTAGTGTTGAAAGTCATGGTGGACCTCTCTTTCAGTTTTGCGCCCGTTCGGGCGTCTCGGATGGGGTGTTGGCGGCTACGTTCTGTTGGCGAGCGCCGGCTTGCTTGAGCTCTGCGACCCACTGTGGGTCGGCGTCGCCGATTTCGTTGTTTACAGGCAGATAACGTTCAGGGAACTCCCAGATCAGCACCTGTGGCGGGCTGTTCTTGAAGGCGTCGCTCTTGAGGTAGCTGAGCATCGGCAGAATCGGGCCGTGGCCGTCTTCGGCGTAGTTCACGACGTCGCTGTGCAGGGCTTGCTTGAGTGCACCGACGAAGTTCCAGTTGGGGTTGGCGCTGTAGCTGGTGCCGATCAGGGCCACGGGCACCTGGGCATCGGCGAACAGCGCATCGTCGCCGGCCGGCTGGTCGTCGGCTTCGCGGGTGTTGCGCTTGACCAGCGGCTCCTGGGCTGGCATCAGGTTTTCGAACAGGGGGTCCAGGGGCAGGAACTGCCGCAGGTCGCCCTTGTGGGTGATTTTTTCCGCAGGCTCAGTGACGAAGCGTTGTGGCTCGCCGTTGAGCGGCGCCTTCTCTGCAATGGCCTTGGCCAGGTTCTCGGCGGCCACTTGCGCGCCTTCCGGGGTCCAGTGGGTGTCGGTGCGCAGGAACACTTGCTGGCCGCTCTGCTTGGCCTGTTGCAGCGGGCCAAGCAAGTCTGGTGCGAGGATCTTGTCTGCCGCCACGCGAGCGTGGAAATCCTGATACAGGTTGGCGTGGATGCTCGACGGTTTCACGTCACCCAGGTGCTCCGGGTACAGGCGCGCCTTGGCTGGCAAGATCGCCATGACCAGGGTGATGCCTTGTTCCTTGAGCTTCTGGCGCACGCCTTCGACCAGCGCGTAGTTGCCTTGCAGGTTCAGCTCTTCGTTGACGATCGGATTGAACTCTTCGTCGCTGTACAGCCATTGGTCGCGGCCCAGTACCACGCCTTTGCGGCCTTCGTTGAACAGCTTGTAGTCCAGCGCGGCCCAGATGTTGGTGCCCAGGCGCTTGATCGGGAACTGGTCGTCGTAGTGCGTCTCGACGGCCTTGGCCCAACGTCCGTTGAGCACGGTCGCATCGGGATTGGTACTGAAGCCGAAGAAGCTGCGCGTCGACCACAGGCCCAGCGCTGTCAGCAGCAGCAGGAACAGCGCGATGTAAAAGATGCGTAATGAGCGGGTCATGTTCAGATCCCTCAGAACTGGAAGTAAAGGAACGGCGAGAAGCTTTGCGCCGAGAGTTTGAGAATCGAGGCGATGAACAGCAGGAGCACCAGGGCGCGCATCGCGTAGCGTGACCAGTCCGCAGTCCAGTAGGCCGGTTGCACCTGGGCTTCGACACCCACGGTGTAGCCCGGTTCATGGATATTCGACGGGTTGTCACCCGGCACGGCTTTGATCAGCCCCGGTTGTGCAGTCGCCGGGCCGTCGGCCTCGGTGTTGACCTCAGGCTTGGCCTTGACCGGCGGACGGTTGGTGTAGAAATCCCGCAGACCGAAGAAGGCGAGGGTGATGTAGGCCACCACCAGCGTGGCGATCTGCAGGCCGGTGAGGTTGGCGCGGGTCAGTTCCGACAGCGACCAGTCGCCGAAGCTGAACATGGCGCCGTACATGCGACCGGCCACGTGCAGGTTTTCGGAGCGGAAAATCACCCAGCCCATGACCACCAGCAGGAAGGTCAGCGCCCAGCGGATCGGGTTGATACTGCGTGGCGTGGTGTTGATGCCCACGGCCTTTTCGATGGCCAGCCAGATACCGTGCCAGGCACCCCAAATCACATAGGTGATGTTCGCGCCGTGCCACAGGCCACCGAGCAGCATGGTCAGGAACAGGTTGCGATAAGTCATCAGCGTCCCTTTGCGGTTACCGCCCAGGGTGATGTACAGATAATCGCGCAGCCAGGTGGACAGGCTGATGTGCCAGCGCCGCCAGAACTCGGTGATCGACTGGCTGATGTAGGGCTGCTTGAAGTTTTCCATGAAGCGGAAACCCATCATCAGACCCAGGCCGATGGCCATGTCGCTGTAGCCGGAGAAGTCGAAGTACAGCTGCGCGGTGTAGGCCAGGGCGCCGAGCCAGGCATCGCCCGTGGTTGGGTTCTGCAAGGCAAAGCAATGGTCGGCCACCACCGCCAGGGTGTCGGCGATGAACACCTTCTTGATGAAACCCTGCATGAAGCGCGTGCAGCCTTCGGAGAACTTGTCCAGCGTGTGGGTGCGGTTGTTGAACTGATCGGCCAGGTCGCGGAAACGCAACACGGGGCCGGCGATCAGGTGCGGGAAGATCGCCACGAACGCTGCGAAGTCGATCAGGTTGTGGGTCGCCGGGGTGTCACCACGATAGACGTCGATGATGTAGCTGATGGACTCGAAGATGTAGAACGAGATACCGATCGGCAACAGTACGTGAGTCAGGATGAACGGATTCAGACCGAAGCCGGTGATGATCGCGTTGAGGCTGTCCACGCCAAAGTTGGCGTACTTGAAGTAGCCCAGGATGCACAGGTCAACACCCACGCCAAGCAACAGCCAGCGCTGGGCCGGTTTGGTGCGCACGCCGGCGGCGCCGACTTTCAGGCCGATCCAGTAGTTCCACAGGGTCACGCCGGCGAACAGCGCCAGGAAGTCAACCCGCCACCAGGCATAGAACACATAGCTGGCCAGCAGCAGCAGCAGGTTGCGGTAGCGTTGCCCGCTCAAGTAGTACAAGCCGAGAAAGATCGGCAAGAACAGAAACAGGAACACATTGGATGAAAATACCATCCCGATCTCTCCATGTTGAATCAACAGTCAAGGGCCAGAGCCCCCCCAAACCCCCCCATGAAAATTGGGGGGGTTGATACATTCGAAACAGACCACATTCCTTGTGGGAGCGAGCTTGCTCGCGATGACGGTGTTTCAGTCGACATCCATGGCGAATGTCAGACCGCTATCGCGAGCAAGCTCGCTCCCACAGGGTTTCCCTGCCAGGCAGGGAGAAGGGTGTCAGCTTCCTTTCTCACCTTTTTCCCGCGAAGGGTCGTACACCTTGGTCAAGTCCCCGCCGAGGCGGAACGTCTTGAACGGTTGCATTTCATGCTTGCGCTCCAGTACATCCTCGGAACAGGTGTAGAGGCTGCAGAACGGTTCGAGCCAAGCGAATTTCGAATCGATCTTCAGGTCCTTCATGTCCTGTTCGTCGCCGTTCTTCTCTTCGAAGATGTCCGGGTCTTTCACCCCGGCCAGTACCCGGTCACCCAATCGCTTGAGGGCACCGTTGTTTTCCTGACGCAGGTCCACACCGTTGACCTGGGCGAAACTGGCGATCATCGCCAGTGGCGGCAGGGCATAGTTGTGGTAGGACAGGGCCCGTTGCTTGCGCTTGAGTTCGTTGGGCAAATAGCCCTCGGAATCGACCTGGTTGACACCGACCTTGTATTCCTTGACGGCCCAGTCGAACAGGTCGCGGCGGTTGGTTGCCACGGAGGTGGCCATCACCGACCAGGCGGCCCAGTAAGAGTGGTTGTTGGTCTTGTCCAGCGGCAGGTTGTCCCAGTCGCTGACGACCTGATCGGCCATCCGGCTGAACCAGCCTTCGATCAGTTTCGCTTGCTCCGGATGGTTGGCCAGTGGCTGGGACTCGGAGAACTTCAGGCGCACATAGGCCGAAGCCATGCTGCCCAAGGCCCATTTGCGCATGGACTTGCCGGTATGGTTGAAGTCCTTGGACATCAACGCGTCGGCCTTGGCCCAGGCGGTCAGCCAGTTCAGGGTGCATTCCAGTTGCTCGGGGCGACCGTCACGCATGAACTGCATCACTTGCTTGCTGACGCCACGCTCGATCTTGGTGATGTCGGCGGTGCTGTCACGGAAAGCTTTTTCCGATTGCACGTTCAGGGTTGCACGGGCCTTGTCGGAGCCCTCGTATTTGCTGCGAAACTGCAGGGAGCCGGTGTAAGGCGTCGGTGTCGCATCGCAGCCTTGGGCCGGTTCGCCCACCTTGACCTTTTCGATCGGTGCGAAGTAACCCTGTGGCGGGCGCAACGGCGCCGCCGCCTGCGTGGCCCCGGCGAACATCGCCAGGGTCAGCAGGGACGGTGCCAGCAGCGTTTTCAACGTTCGGGTGCGCATGGTTCTGGTCATGAGACGAGACCTCATTGTCCGATTTGAGCCGTTTGTTCGGCTTGCGGAGATGCATTGCGTTTGCAGACTTTCGCCTCCACTTGCTGTGGCGCTGCACCGGCTTCGGGGCCCTGGACTTCGATAGCCAACAGGTTCTGCGAAGCCCAGTCCTCATCGGTGCGCAATTGGAAGGCGAAACGTCCGTCGGTGTCGGAGGTATCCGGTTTCTCGATCTTGATATCCTCGTGGCGCCCATTCATGTACCAGAGGGTGGCTTGCAAGGTTTTCACCGACGTGTCGGCGAAGCGGATGTCGATCTGGTGACTGCCGTTACGCAGGTCCATATTCTTGCTATTGACCATCAATTCGTTCTTGCCCGGCTTGAGGGCAGTCTTGCTGCTCATCTGTGCCGGCTTGCCTTCGCAACCGTTGTTATCCAGCAGCGCCATCATCTGGCGGTAGATGGTTTCCTGGTCCAGGCGATACAGCGGCGAGAATTCCCAGATCAGAATCTTCGGTGGGTTCTTCTGGAATTCTTCGCTGCCCAGGTACTGGATCATCGCGCCTTCGAAACCGCCGCCGGGGAAGGCCACGTTGAGGATGTCGGCGCCGATGGCCTCTTCCAGGAAGCCGGCGAAGTTGTAGTTCTTGCCGCTGTGACTGGTACCCACGAGCGTGATCTGTGGGTTGCCGGAATCGCCGAACAGGTCGCCGTCGCCCGCCTCGCCTTTCGGCTCGGTGGTGAATTGGTCCATGTACTGGATGGCGTAGCTGGTGCCGCACAGCTGTCCGGCCATGTTGTGCAGGGTACCGGTCTTGCCCATGCGGCCGGACTTCTTGGTCTCGAACTCACGCTTGGGAATGTCGGCGAAGGCCGGGAGTTGCTTGACCTTCTCGGCGACGATCTTGGCGGTGCGCTGGGCGCCGTAGGGCGTCCAGTGTTGGTCACCGCGGAAGTAGAAGTCGTGGGCCGGCAGGGTTTCCGGCAGGTTTTCGTTGGTCAGCGGCGACAGGTCCGGCACCACGTAACCCATCTGGGCGAAGCGGCCGAGCATGGTCTTGTAGTTGGCCAAGGCTTTTTCATAGTCGAAGCTGGCCTTTTCCTGCGGGTTGAGTTTGTTGCGGTTCACCAGGCCTCGGGTAGGCTGGTAGACGAGCACCAACTCGACGCCCTTGCTCTTGAACGCGTCATGCAACTGTTGCAGACGCTTATAACCGGCCGGGGTGGTATTGAACTCGGTACGCAGGTCTTCCTGGGTACGGAACAGCCAGTCGCCCTGGGCCTGCACCAACGTGGTGAAGTTCTGCTGGTAGCGCGTGGTGTAGTTCTTTGCATCATGGGCGGCAGGGCACAGGTTGCAGCAGGGCTCGGCGGTGAAGCTTGGGGCCTTGATTTCGTCGGCGCGCGCGCCGCTGGTGGCGGCGAGAATGCCGGCCGTCAGGGCGGACAGGCCCAGAAGTTTGATCATCTGTGGGTTCATAAAGGTCATCCTCAGTCCCGCAATTCGGTCTGGCTTTCGACAGGGTCGATCAGCACGGCTTTCTGCTGGCGCACCAGCAGGTCGAGAATTTCATCCTGGCGCTCGCCGAGAATTCCCGAGAAGCTGATGCCGCTGGATTTGGTCGGCGCGAGCATGGACACGCGGTACAGCTCAACGCTCAGGGGCGAGTCGATGGACAGCGGACCACTGCCGTTGGCGGCCAGTTCACCACCGACCACGATCAGCGACACCTGGGCGTCGAACGGGTCGAGCTTGATGTCTCGGTCGGTGTCGGACAGGTCCTTGATGTGGCCGTAGATACCTGTCAAGCCGTTGGCCATGGACACGTTTTCGTAGAGGCGGATGTTCACGCTGTTACGGATCCGGATGCCGTGGCGCTGGTTGCTGATCACCTTGTTGTCCCACAACAGGTTGTCGCCGCTCTCATAGAGCGTGATGCCGTCGGTGTGGTTCTTGTAGATCTCGTTGTAGGCGATGATGTTGTTCACGCTGTTCCGGTCGATCACCAGGCCCGAGAGTTTGTTGTCGTAGCTTCGGTTGTTGAAAATGAAGCTGTCGTTGACCTCACGGGAAATAATGATCCCGTGCTTCTTCTTGGTCCCGTAGACGGTGTTGTCGGCGATGATCAGCCGATGGGAACGGTCGTGGGGGTCGATGCCGTAGACGATGTTGTCTTTGTAGGTGTTGCCCTTGATGACAAAGTCGCGGGTCTCGTAGCAGTAGAAGCCGTACCACATGTCCGTGAACTCGGAACCGATGATCCAGCCGGTCGGTTCCGGGCGCTTGAGGACCTTGGCCATGTTTGGCGTGTACTGGGAAATACTCACCCCGTACGACTTACTGTTGGCGTAGCCGAAGCTGGCCATCTTGGTGTTGACGATGTAGGTCTCGGTGCCGCCCCACGACAGCAGGAACGGACGGAATTCCTTGGGCGAGCGGAACGTGGCAGGGCCATTGTCCTTTTCGCGCCAGCCGGTGACCTTGGTGTCGCGGATGAACATCTGGCCATCGTTGACCAGGAACGAACCGCCTTCCTGGGACAGGCGCAGTTCCTGGGTCTGTTTGTCGATTTCCAGGATGCCTTTCTGCCCGACCACGATCGGGATCTTCGCCAGGTAGACACCTGGCGAAGTCTCGATGATGTACTTGGGCACCTTCTTGGCCAGGTCCTTGAGGTTCATGTAGCCATCGTCGAGGAAGATGGCCTGTGGGATGCCGTGCTGACGCACCACCCACTCGGCCATCTTGTTATCGCCGCCGATGAAGTCCTTCAAGGCGTTTTCCTGCATCATCCGGCGCACACTGATCTTGCCGGGCTTGGTCCGCACGATTTTCTTCGCGACCGCTTCGGCGGTGAAGCCGGAGAGGTCGGGCAGGGTCGGCTTGGCCAGTTCCAGCGGTGCGGTCGGTGCACTACTGACGGTGTAGGTCTTGGCTTGTTGCAGTCCCTTGACCACGTTGCCCGGCTTGACCACCGGTTCAACGTTGGCGAACGCCGGCGTGCCAGCCAGCAGCATCGCTGCGACCAACAGGCTGATCGAACCTTTCATCGCCTGGCTGTTCCTGAGGTAGCGGTTCATATCGGGCACTCCCATGGTCATTCGCATCAGAAGCGCCAGATCACGTCGACGAAGGCGCGATGCATGTACGAATCGACCTCTTTGCCGTAGGCGTCGCCTGGCTTGAACACACCGCCACGAAAGCGCACCAGCGCCGACGGCTCATCGATGGACTGGCTCAGTGCGGCTGGCAGCAGGCCTTGCTTGAAGTACTTGGTGACTACCAGGTCGACTTCCTGGCCCAGGTCCTTGTTGCCGTCATTGAGCGGCAGGGCCGATGTGGACAGGATTGCGCCCGTCACGTCGTCGGTGTCGTTTTCCACGGCGTTGATGCCGTTGCTGCCCACCGGCTTGTTGCCGTCCACGCGCCAGAACTTGTGGTACACCAGGCTGGCGTCGTATTCGTCACGCAGCTGCCAGGAACCGAACAGGCTGGCACTCTGGGTGTTGGCCATTTCGCCGCGGAAGGCTTCGCCGAAACGGTGCACGCGCGATCGGGTACCAGTGAAGTTTGAGCGGTTGCTTTGCAGGCCGTTCTGTTGGTACTCGTCGCTGGCGCGGGAATAGGCGGCACCGACTTGCCATTGCGGGTCGAGACGCAGGCGGATACCCAGGTCAGTGGCCCAGCCGTCCACGTCATCGCTGTGCTTGGCTTGCGCTGGACGCGTGCCGTCGGCGTTGAGCGGGTTGACGGTGTCGCGCTCGCCGCTCATGCCGGTGATGCTGGCCCAGTAGTTGACGGTGTTGGTGTTGCGCCAGTTGTAGGCGTCGCTGTTGGCTTCCAGGCCCAGCCAGGAGATGTCGCCGTTCTGGGTCTTGTCCAGGGTGTCGGTGGCTTCGCCCGGGGTCGGGTAATCGAGGCTGCCATTGTCATGGGAGTGGTGGGCGCGGATACCGGCCCATTGGCCTGGCATCCACTGGTAACCCACGTCGCCGTAGACGTGCATACGATCCTTGTCCTTGGGGGACAATTCCTTGAGGTCGGTGCGGTACTCGCTGAAACGTTCGGCAACGCCGAGGTTGGCGCGCAGCAACGTGGTATCGAAGGTCCAGTTCAGGGCCTCGATGTTGGTGTCGCGCCATTGGCCGTCGTCGTTGCGCAGGCGCTGGCGACCGAACTTCAACATTTCGCCCGGGTAAGGGGTCAGCCCACGGTAGCCAATCCAGAATTCGCGCATCGCCAGGTAGCTTTTCTTGACTTCGCGGTCGCCGCTGTCGGTTTGCTGGGTGCTGCCATCGGACTGTTGCAGGGTGTCGGTCTCGATGATGTCGGTCGAGGTGACAGCCTGGCCCATGGCATACGCGCTCCAGGCACCGCTTTCGCCATAGATCCAAGGGCGCAGGTCCAGGCCCACACCGTTGACGTCGCCACCGCCCTGGGTGCCGAGGTCGCGGTCGTCTTCGGACTGGCCGGTGATTTTCACTTCCAGGCCGAAGTTCTTGTCATCGGTCAGGGCCGCCAGGGTCGGGCAGGACCACAGCAGGGCAAACGACAGGCCAATACCGGCCTGCACAAAAGGATTGAGCTTCAAAGGCTTCATAGAGGTTCCTCGCCGTCATCTTCTTTTAGGGCTTGCAGTTCCAGCGTATCGGGGCTCATGGCACCACGAATGGCCTGCTCCTGTTGTAGCAGACGCTGGGCTTGTGCAAGCTGTTCCGGCGGTAATTGTGCTTCGAGGGTCTGGGCAAGCTCAGTGGCCTGCGGGGTGTTCTGGGCCTTGGCCAACTGGCTGAACACATAGGCGTTGACCGGGTTTGGCTTGGTGCCCTTGCCCTGGGAAAACAGCTGGGCGATGGCAAAGTCGGCACTGTTCTGGCCGTTGCGGGCGGCCTTGAGCAGGTGGTCCAGGGCTTTTTGCGAGTACACCTGGCCCAGGTAACCGCGGCGATAGATCTGGCCGAGGTAGTAGTCGGCGGCGATTTCGCGGCCCACGGCTTTCTGGAAATGCGCCTCGGCGACCTTGGCGTCAGCCGGTACCCACTTACCTTCGTAATAGAGCTTGCCCAGCAGCAGTTCAGCACGAGGCTGGTCCGCGGCGCGGCCGTTTTCCAGGTACTGCATCATCTTGTCGACGTCGCCCAGTTCGGGGAAATCGTAGAGCAGCTGTGCCAGGCTGACCCAGGCAGCGGGGTAGGCGGGGGCGATCCCTTCGAGCAACGACTGGGCGGTCTTTTCGTCTGTCTTGCCCAGGCTGGCATCGGCCAGCACCCGAGCGACGCTGTCTACGCGTCGAGCGGAAACCACGCCAGTGCTGTGACCGGCCTGCATCTGCTTGATCAGCTCGGCCTGTTGGTCGGCCTGACCACGTTTCTGATAGACCGTAGCCAGTTCGACGTAGCAGATGTCGGTGGTGGCCAAGGCTGCCTTGCAGACCTTCTCCACTTCGTCCAGGTGCTGGTCGTAGGTGCCTTGGGTGCGATAGAGCAGAATCTGTGCCAGGCCCGCTTCCGGATAACCGGCGCTGCGCCATTGACTGATCTGCTGCTGGGCATTGACGTTCGGGAAGCTGTGGGGATATTGCAGGTACAGCATCGCCAATGGGATGAGGGTACCGCCTTCACCGTTGGCGAACGCTTTTTTCAACAGGCCTTCGGCTTCGTGTTTTTCAGCTTCGGTGGAACCGGGCTTGGCCACCAGCAGGCGACCCAGGCGAGCCTGGGCGCGTGGCGAGATATCGGCCGCGGCGCGGTAAGTCGCCTCGGCTTTTTTCATCTGCTCGGGATCGCGGCTGTCCACCTGAATATCGGCCAGGCCGACCTGGGCTTCGCTATAGCCCAGGTCTGCCAGTTGCTGATAGTTCTGCTGCGCCATGGCTGTATCGCCGCGCTTGAGCGCTTCGTTGGCCAGGCGCTGGTCGGGCAAGCCGGCGCAGCCGCTAAGGCTGACTGCCAGTGCCAGTGCGCACATCGCAAACCCGGTGTGGGCATTGCGCGAGCAAGCTCGCCCCCACAGGGTCTGCGGCGTGGTCAGGATTTTTGTAATGGTCACGGGCATATCCTCGACTTAACGACCGACGGCCATGGCTTTGTCCATCAGCCAGCCCAGGTTCGGGCCACGGTCGCTGTTGACTTCTACGGGACGGCCGGACAGCGAGCTGTCCAGCGGTTCGTCGGGCTTGATCAGCACGCGGATATCGGAAGACAGGTCTGCGCTTTTCAGGCTGGTGCTGCTGACGATTTTGCCGGTGCGAATGTTGTCTTCGCCGGCAACCTGGAAGCTGACCGGGGTGCCTGGACGCACGTCGCCGAACTGGCGATAGGAGAAGCGCGCCTCGACGTTGGCTTCAGCGCCACGGGGAACCAGTTCGAAGATCACGTCACCCTTGCTGGCGTACTGACCGTTGGACACCAGCTGCTGGGCCACGATGCAGTCGCACGGAGAGGTCAGGGTGCCGGTCATTTGCTTGCCGAACAGTTCCTCGACCTTGGCCGGTTGCAGCTGGTTGTCGTCCAGGTGACCCTTGAGCACGTCGAGCATGCTGGTGCTGAACGTGGCCAGCGGGGCGCCCTTGGCGGCCACGCCGTCAGCCTTGACCAGGCTCTGCACGGTGCCGTCGCGCGGCATGGTGATGGCCATGCCCGGTACGTTCACCAGGCCCGCCTGGGCGTGGCTGACGAAGTACATGCCGTACACCGATTTGAAGATGAAGCCGAATGCCGCCAGGCCGACGAGGAAAATCGCCAGGCTGAAGGTCACGGCCCGCAGGCGGCCCAGGGCGCTCATGCCGCCGGTTTGGTCCTTCTGCTTGCGCGCCTTGGTGAAGTTGTCGCGCTGCAGGGTCGCGAGTACGTCGCCGACGCCGACGATGTCGCCGGCCAGGTGCGAAGTGATGATGTGGCGCAGTGTCGAGATGTCCCGAGGCTCCAGGTTCTGGAACTGGCAACCGGTGCGACCGGTCTCGCGGTCGTAGGAGCGGATCTGCAGTTCCACGTCCATGGCCAGGCCAAGGTTGTCGATCACGAACTGCAGGCGACCCTTATAGGACTCGCCGACCTTGAGTGGCATCTGACCGGCGTTGAAGCACAGGCCACCAGCCGACAGGTCCAGGACCTTGACTTCCATGGGCGTACGGTCGGGGCCGAAGAAGCGCAACTTGGCCGGGATTTTCACTCGGGCGTGTTGGCGCTGGGCTTCGGATTCATGCACTACGTTGACATTCACGGCGGTGTTCATAGGGGCGATTTCCTAGTTAATTCATTCAAGTCCGGTCAGACCATCGTCAGCAGCACGGCGACAAAAATGCTACCGGCGGAGAAGGTCATGGTCCGAGACGACCAAGTGTTGAACCAACGTTGAAAGCTGGCGAGATCACGGGTCAGTGAGGTGGGCTGGCGGGTCCAGGACTGCTGGTCAAGGCGGAAGAACACGTAGATCTTCACCAACGCGCCGACGATCTGGTTGTAATAGAGAATCGCCGGGTAGGCAGGCCCGATCTTGTGTCCGGAGCACGACAGCAGCAAAGTCAGCAGCAACCGGGTGATGCCGATCCACAGCAGGTACACCAGGATGAACGCGGTGCCGTACTTGAAGCTGGCGATCAGTGCCACGGTCAGGCCCAGCAGCGAGGTCCACATCGACACGCGCTGGTCGAACAGCACCACCGAGGTAAACAGGCCCAAACGCCTCATGCCCAGGCCAAGTGCCCGGGAGTTTTGCCGCAGGTTGTTGCCGTACCATCGGAACATCAGCTTGCGACTGGCCTTGATGAAGCTCTTTTCCGGCGGGTGCTCAACGGTGTTGATCGCCGCGTCAGGCACATAGAACGTGTCGTAGCCCAGGCGCATCAGGCTGAACCAGCTGGACTTGTCGTCACCGGTGAGAAACTTGAAGCGACCCAGGCGCCAGTGTTGCAGCGAGTCGCTTTCCACATCGGCGATGAAGTCCGGGTTGGTCACCACGGTGGCGCGGAACACCGACATCCGTCCGGTCATGGTCAGCACGCGCTTGGACAGGGCCATGGAGCACATGTTGATGTGACGCTGGGCAAAACGCAGTTTGTGCCATTCGCTCATGATGTAGCCGCCGCGAACTTCGCAGAACTCGTTGGTGGTCAGGCCGCCGACATTGCCGAACAGCTGGAACCACGGCACGGTCTTGCGCACCACGCCTTCGGCGAGCACGGTGTCGCCGTCGATCACGGCCACCACTGCACGGTCGTCCGGCAAGTGGCGGGAGATCGCGCGGAAACCGTAGGCCAGGCCGTCACGCTTGCCGGTCCCCGGGATGCGTACGAAGTCCAGCTTGACCCGCTCTGGCGGGTTCATGCGGGCCCAGAGGCTCTTGACCAACAGTTCGTCGGACATTTCCACGATGGAGCAGACCATGGTGGTGGGCAGCCCGCAGTCGATGGCCTCGCGAATCACCGAGCTGTAGACCTGGGCGGTGGTCAGTGCGTCGATCCGGAAGCTGGTGACCATCAGGTACACGTGGGACGGATCCGCCGCCTTGCCCAGCTTGCGTACCTTGCGGCGCAGGTGCGGGTAGACGATGTACAGGAAGATCATGCCGCGCACGAAATGCGTCGCTCCCATGGAGTAACGCCAGATGCCCACGGCGCCGATCAGGAAGATAAAGTCCTTGGATTCGGCGTCGAACGTGGACGCAGGCAACGCCATGGCGATGCCCATCAATAAACTCAAGTAAAACAGCCAACCGGCGGCCTGAAGCAGGCCGTGCTTTAGCCTGTGCATAATCTGCATCCGTCTCTATCTCGGGCGGGCCTTGTGGGCGGCCCGATGGGTTAAGGCAGGCGAAAGGCCGGCCGAGGCATGCCCCGGCCGGCAAACAGACTTACCAGCAGATGCCTTCGGTCCGGCCACTCGGGTTGGTGGCCTTGGACATGAAGCCGACCAGGTCGATGACCTGCTTGCCTTCCGGTACGTTTTCGGTCAGCGCGCGGAACTTCTCGTCGCGGTTACCCAGGATGATGATGTCGGAGCTGTCGATCACCGAGTCGAAGTCGGCGTTGAGCAAGGACGAGACGTGAGGGATCTTCGACTCGATGTAATCCTTGTTCGCACCGTGGACGCGGGCGTACTCGACGTTGCTGTCGTAGATCTTCAGGTCGAAACCCTTGCCGATCAGCATTTCCGCCAGTTCTACCAGTGGGCTTTCGCGCAGGTCATCGGTACCGGCCTTGAAGCTCAGGCCCAGCAGGGCAACCTTGCGCTTGTCATGGCTGGACACGATGTCGAACGCGTTCTGCACCTGGGATTCGTTGCTGCGCATCAGCGAGTTGAGCAAAGGCGCTTCCACGTCCAGGGAGCTGGCGCGGTAGGTCAGGGCGCGGACATCCTTGGGCAGGCACGAGCCGCCGAAGGCGAAGCCTGGGCGCATGTAGTACTGGGACAGGTTCAGGGCCTTGTCCTGGCAGACCACGTCCATCACGACGCGACCATCGACGCCGACGGCCTTGGCGATGTTGCCGATCTCGTTGGCGAAGGTCACCTTGGTGGCGTGCCACACGTTGCAGGTGTACTTGATCATCTCTGCGACGGCGATGTCCTTGCGGATGATCGGTGCATCGAGTTCTTCGTACAGCGATTGCAGAACGTCGCCAGAGGCTTTGTCGAACTCGCCGATAACGGTCATCGGAGGTTGGTCGTAGTCTTTGATCGCGGTGCTTTCGCGCAGGAACTCAGGGTTGACCGCGACGCCGAAATCAACGCCGGCCTTCTTGCCGGAGCAGTCTTCGAGGATCGGGATGACCACGTTCGCCACAGTGCCCGGTAGAACGGTGCTGCGAACCACGATGGTGTGGCGAGTGGTCTTGTCGCGCAGGACAAAACCGATTTCGCGGCACACGGCTTCGATGTAGTTCAGTTCCAGGTCGCCGTTCTTTTTGCTCGGAGTACCGACGCAAATCATCGACAGGTCAGTATCGCGAATGGCTTCGGCGAAGTTGGTGGTGCCGCGCAGACGACCTGTTTCAATGCCTTGTGCCAACAGCTCGCCAAGACCCGGTTCAACGATCGGCGATTTACCCGCGTTGATCATGTCGATTTTGTCTTTGGCGACATCCACGCCAACTACATCATGGCCCCGTGCAGACAGGCAACCGGCACATACTGCACCGACGTAACCCAAACCAAATATGCTAATGCGCATCGCATTTACCTCTGTTTTCACGCCATTAAATGGCCGGAGTTAATAGTGTTCAGCGGTCATCGAGCACTCGGAAGTGTGGAATGCAGGCGCCACAGTGCCGTGTGCAGGCATACTAAGTTCCGAGTGTCTAAATAAGTGCACTCAAGTTGTGCGCAAAGCGGCCTAGTTGTTATGACCTGCCCTGTTATGCAGCCAGTCCTCGTTATCAAGAACGCTCGTGCAAATATTCTTCACCTCTGATCCCTGGCAAAAAGCCCACAAAATCAGAAGCTTGTGTGCTCGGGTGAGCACGTTATAGGGGCGCAGCCTTGGCCTTGTAGGGGATAGTTATGGTGCGTTATCTCCTGTCCTTTATAAGATGGATCCAAATAGGCGACCGTTTCGCTAAATTGCCATGACAACTCGGTTACTTGGATCGGTGGCCTATGTAAGTCATCTCTTACGCGCTCGGCGAGAATCGTTACGGGTGGTATGAGCCGTGCATTTCGACATAGTTCCGATCCGCTCATCGCCATTTTCGAAATTTTTCGAAATATTTTCCGAGATGGCACTAATCTCAGGGTGATGGCACTTACCATTTCATCCTTTATAAATGGGGAGTTAGGGGGCGTAGATGTTTATGTGCCACTACTGATAAAAAATTTTTGTGCCACTACGCAAAAAACTGACGAGTGTCGAGTGAAAGAAAAGTTAGCGAATGAGGTGGTCGATTTATTGGCGTCATGGAACTGACGAAGTGCGAGGGAAGTTGGATGACGAATACTAGTTTAATCGAGGCCCCCAATTAGGGGGCGTTATAAGATTATGCTTTATTCAGGAGCATGGTCTCGCAGGAAAACCAGTTTGTCCGGGGTCGACTGTTCTGGGTTGAAGCGGTAGCCCTGCACATCGAACTGTCTGAGCGCGACGGGATCATTGAGGCGTTCTTGAATGACAAACCGGCTCATCAAGCCTCGGGCTTTTTTGGCGTAGAAGCTGATGATCTTGTACTGGCCGTTCTTCAGGTCCTTGAATTCGGTATCGATGACGCGCGCTTTCAGTGCGCTGCGCTTGACCGCCGAAAAGTACTCGTTGGACGCCAGGTTCAACAACACGTCATCCCCTTGCTCCGCCAGGGCTTCATTCAGCCATTCGCTGATGCGCGTGCCCCAGAAGGCATACAGGTCCTTGCCCCGGGCATTGGCCAGCTTCGTGCCCATTTCCAAGCGATAGGGTTGCATCAGGTCCAGCGGGCGCAGTAGGCCGTAAAGGCCGGAGAGCATGCGCAGGTGCTGTTGGGCGTAATCGAAATCGGCTTCGCCAAAGCTTTGTGCATCAAGGCCGGTGTACACATCACCCTTGAAGGCCAGCAGTGCCTGTTTGGCATTGGCCGGGGTGAACGCTGGAGTCCAACTGCCGAACCGCGCGGCATTAAGGCCGCCGATCTTGTCGGAGACGTGCATCAGTTCGCTGATCTGCGCCGGCGAGAACTCACGCAGCTGCTCGATCAGCTCCTGGGAGTGGTCCAGGTATTGCGGCAGGGTAAAACGTTCGGTGGCCGGCGGTGTTTCGTAATCAAGGGTCTTGGCGGGGGAAATCACCATCAGCATGTAATCGTCTCCTTCAAAGGTGCCGCGATTCTAGGGGGTTGTCTGGGTGGACTCCAGCTATTGGGGCGATAGGTGATCGGTGGTGAGGTGCCGAACTTTGTGGCGTACTCATTGGGGCGAGGGGATTTATCCCCGCTGGGCTGCGCAGCAGCCCCAACAAAAGTGGAATCAATCTGATCGATGAGGCCGCAGATGTTTAGGGCTGCTTCGCAGCCCAGCGGGGATAAATCCCCTCGCCACAGATCGGCTATGATGCCGCGCGGCTTTCGTTATGGAGACATCCCTTTTGCGTATCGCTCTTCTGTTATCGGCCTGGCTGTTGAGCCTCGGCGTTTATGCCGCGCCCAACGACGTCGCCACCCTGGACCGCAGCACCTGGCCGGAGCAACTCACCAGCCCGACCTTGTTCGACGTGGCGTCGCGGGCCGAGATCCTGATGTTCGCCCGTGTCCTGCTGGACACCGACGCCATGGACGAAATCGCGCTCAAGCAGTACCTGGGACTGCGCACGGTCAATATGGCGGCGATCGGCACCCTTCGTGCCCGGTTGTGGCAGCGGTTGCTGACCAGCTACAACTTTGCCCAACAGAGCTGCGATCAGGATGCTTCCTTCTGCTACCTGGTCGAGGACATGGCTTCCCTGCGCGAAGAAGCGGGCAGATTCCAGCTCGATGAAAACTCCTATTACATCAAGTGGGCCGAGCCAAGCCGGATCTTCCATACCCAGTACCGCGATGAATTGCTGCGCAAGGCTGCGCTGTTTCCCCAGAGCAGCAGCGAAATCGAGCGTTTCGGCGATTACGAGCGCAACGGTGACGACATGAACGACCGGCTGTTCCTGCTGACCTTCGACAGCGGTGCCAACGTCGCGCCGGACAATACGCCGTGGTTGACCGAATACCTGCGCAAATCGAACATGAGCGGCACTTTCTTTGTGCTGGGCAAAGACATCCAGGCGCGGCTGGCGGACAGCTCGGTCAACAGCCTCCAGGTTTTATATTCGGGTCAATGCGTGGGCGTGCAGGGTTGGGAGTTCCGCTCCCACAGCTATTGGCAGGACTGGCAGGACTCGGTACGGCGCAGCGTCGACTTGGTCAAGGGCAGGCTGCCGGAGAATTATGTGCCGCTGTTCCGCCCGCCCCAGGGCCAGCGCCGTGGCGATGCCGGATCTTTTTTCCGCAGCCAGGGCCTGCAAGTGGCGCTGTGGGATATCGACCCCCAGGACAGCAGCAATCGGCTCAAGCCCGAGCAAAGCGCCCAGCGCGCGTTGACATTGATGCTGTTGTGGCGCCACGGAGTGATCAACTTCAACGCCAAGCAGGATGCGGTGAAGACAGCGATGCCCTGGCTCATTACGCAAACGGCGCAAAGCGGGATCGGTTGGCAGGATTGTCAGGAGGCGTTTCGCTGATGCCTTGAAAGGCCCGGAAACACTGGGGGAGGCGAAAAAACGGCGCAGATTCATGGCGACCGGACTTCCGACTTTAACGGTGCAATGGCGCAACGCCAAGGGTTATTCGTCACTCTGAAAAATAAACTTCAAAAAAACGTCAAAGTACTTTTTCCTGTCATCGTTTTTGGAGTATCAAGAAGACAGACCGCCGAAACCTGCAACACAGGTGGCGTCTTCCAAGACCCAGATTGTGTGCAGTTCACCTGAATCGTCGCGGGTGAATTCGGTGGCTACTTCGAGGCGCAGCACTGTCACGGTATTGCGTCGAATGGCCCCCACAAAGGTGACCGAGTATGGATGACCACGGACGTAGCCCTTCCTCCAACCAGCCAATCCTCTATGTACTCGATACCAACGTATTGATCCACGATCCAAACGCGCTCCTGAACTTCGAAGAACACCACGTCGCCATCCCGATGACCGTGCTTGAGGAACTCGACAAACTCAAGAGCGGGCACCACAGTGTTGCGGCCGAATGCCGGCAGGCAATCCGCCTGATCGACAAGACCCTGGGCGATGCCTCCCCTGAAGATGTTGAACTCGGGGTGTCGATCCAGCGCGGCAAAAGCGGCCCCAAGGGCCTGCTGTCGATCCTGATGAGCAAGCGCACCGAACCCAACCTGGTGCTGCCTGAACACCTGAACGACAACATCATCATCAACCAATTGATCGACCTGCACGCGCGCAACAAGGACCAAGCCGTGGTGCTGGTGACCAAAGACATCAACATGCGCCTCAAGGCCCGCGCCTGCGGGATCGCGGCGGAGGACTACAGCACCGACCAACTGGTCGACGACGTCTCGTTGTTGCCCAATGGCTACCACAACATGACCGGTTCCTTCTGGGACCGTGTGAGCAAAGTCGAAACCCGCCAGGACCATGGTCGCACCTGGCACCAGGTGCAACTGATCGACAACCTGCCGGCGGTGCACATCAATGAATTCATCATCGACGAACAAGGATTCGTCGGCTGGATCAAGGAAATCCACGTCGACAAGCTGCTGATTCTCGACCTGCACCAGGAGCCCTTGCTGCATCAGGAGGCCTGGGGCCTCAAGCCTCGGGACATCTACCAGAGCCTGGCGCTATTCGCCTTGCTCGACCCGGATATCCACCTGGTCAACCTGTCCGGCGCCGCCGGTTCCGGCAAGACCATCCTGGCCCTGGCCGCCGCCATCGAGCAGACCATGGTCAGCAAGCGCTACCGGCGCATCATCGCCACCCGCAGTGTGCAAGGCCTGGACCAGGAAATCGGCTTCCTGCCCGGCACAGAAGCGGAAAAAATGGAGCCCTGGCTGGGCGCCATCACCGACAACCTCGAAGCCTTGCACATGGATGATGAAAGCACCCATGGCAGCGTCGACTACATCCTCAGCAAAGTGCCGTTGCAGTTCAAATCCCTCAATTACATTCGAGGCCGCAGCTTTCAGCAGAGCCTGATCCTGATCGACGAATGCCAGAACCTCACCCCGCACCAGATGAAAACCATCATCACCCGTGCCGGCGCCGGTTCCAAAGTGGTGTGCCTGGGTAACCTGGCGCAGATCGACACCCCTTACCTGTCCGCGACCAGTTCCGGGCTGACCTACCTGACCGAACGCTTCAAAGACTTCCCCAACGGGGTCCACATCACCCTGCAGGGCGTGCCACGCTCGATCCTGGCCGAATACGCCGAATCGCACCTGTAACCTCAGCCAAACCGGGCGATCTCAACATCGCCCGGTTTTTTGTGTCCGGCCAATAACCCTGTGGGAGCGGGCTTGCTCGCGAAGGCGGTGTAACAGTTACAGATAGGCTGTCTGACACTCCGCTTTCGCGAGCAAGCCCGCTCCCACAAAGGATTTGCAGGGTCTGAAAAATTGCAGTTTTCCATCGGTGCGACAATCAGTCGTGCCGGAATCTGACCTGCGGGTTTACAATCGATGCTCCTGATCAGGAGTAACCCTGTGCTGACTCATCTCGATTCCCAAGGTCGCGCCAACATGGTCGACGTGACCGACAAGGCCGTGACGTTCCGTGAAGCCACCGCCGAAGCCTTTGTGCGCATGTTGCCCGAAACGCTGCAGATGATTGTCAGCGGCGGCCACCCCAAGGGCGATGTATTCGCTGTTGCGCGTATTGCCGGCATTCAAGCAGCGAAAAAAACCAGCGATCTGATTCCGCTCTGTCATCCGTTGATGCTCACCAGCGTCAAGGTTGAACTCAGTGCCGAAGGCGAGGACCAGGTGCGCATCGTTGCCCGGTGCAAACTGTCGGGGCAGACCGGGGTGGAGATGGAAGCCCTCACGGCGGCCAGCGTTGCCGCGCTGACCATCTACGACATGTGCAAGGCCGTGGATCGGGGCATGATCATCGAAGGCGTGCGGGTGCTGGAAAAACTGGGCGGTAAAAGTGGTCATTTCCAGGCGGATGTACGATGAACATCACCGTGAAGTTCTTTGCTCGTTATCGCGAGGCCTTGGGCGTGGATTCGCAGAAGGTCGAAGGGGATTTCGCCACGGTGGACGACGTTCGCGCGCTGCTGGCCGCACGCGAGGGGTTTGACGTGTTGCGCGAGCAAAATCTGATGTGCGCTCGTAATGAAGACCTTTGCCAGCTCGACGAGCCGTTGGTCGATGGCGACGAAGTGGCATTCTTCCCCACCGTGACCGGAGGCTAGTCATGGCCATTCGTGTGCAGGTCGAACCGTTCGACCCGGGTGTCGAAGTCAACGCGATGCACGCGGCCAATGTCGGCGTGGGGGCGGTGGTGAGCTTCGTCGGCTACGTGCGCGACTTCAATGACGGCCTCGACGTATCCGGGATGTTCCTGGAGCACTACCCGGGCATGACTGAAAAGGCCCTGGGCAAGATCGCCACCGAGGCCGAGCAGCGCTGGCCGTTGCTCAAGCTGGAGGTGCTGCACCGTATCGGTGCCCTGGAACCGGGCGAGCCGATAGTCTTCGTCGCGGCCGCCAGTGCTCATCGCCAGGCGGCGTTCGACGCCTGTGCCTTTGTCATGGACTACCTCAAGACCCGCGCGCCGTTCTGGAAAAAAGAGAACACCGCCGACGGCCCGCGCTGGGTTGAAGGGCGCGACAGTGATCATGCGGCGGCGGATCGCTGGAAGCAGTAAGCCCCCCTGTAGTTTTTTCGCAAGCCATGAGTCCGTCATCGCGAGCAAGCTCGCTCCCACAGGGGATCCTTGATGCATAAAGATCCAGTGTGGGAGCGAGCTTGCTCGCGATGAGGCCATCAGCCACCCATCACATCCCCCTGCCTACCGATTGACGATGTGTACATTAAAGTCCAGTATGGATTTATAAGTACACAAAAGTCATTGCCCCACCTTTCTCTGCCAAACCAACAACAACCCGCGAGAGATCGATCATGAAAAAACTCCCCCTCATCACCGGCCTGGCCTTGAGTCTGTTGGCCTCCAGTAGCTTGTTCGCCGCCGAGAAAACCTTGCGCATCGGCATCGAAGCGGCCTATCCGCCGTTTGCTTCCAAAACCTCGGAAGGCAAGATCGAGGGGTTCGACTACGACATCGGCAATGCCCTGTGCGCGCAGATGCAGGTCAAGTGCGAATGGATCGAGGGTGAGTTCGACGGGCTGATTCCGTCGTTGAAGGTGAAGAAAATCGACCTGGCGCTGTCGTCCATGACCATCACCGAAGAGCGCAAGAAGTCGGTGGATTTCACCCACAAGTACTACTTCACCTCATCGCGCCTGGTCATGAAGGAAGGTGCGGTGGTCGATGACCAGTACGCCAGCCTCAAGGGCAAGACCGTGGGTGTGCAGCGGGCGACCACCACCGATCGTTACGCCACTGAAGTCCTCGAACCCAAGGGGGTGACGGTCAAGCGCTACAGCAATAACGAAGAGATCTACATGGACCTGGCGTCCGGTCGCCTGGACGCGATTTTCGCCGATACCATCCCGCTGGAGGACTTCCTGTCGATGCCCCGTGGCAAGGGCTATGGGTTTGTCGGACCGGAGCTCAAGGACCCAAAGTACGTGGGTGAAGGCGCCGGTATCGCGGTGCGCAAGGGCAATGCCGAGCTGGTGGCGGACTTGAACAAGGCCATTGATGGGATCCGGGCCAATGGGGAGTATCAGAAGATCCAGAGCAAGTACTTCAAGTCGGATATCTATGGCGACTGATTAATCGCTATCGCGAGCAAGCTCGCTCCCACAGGGGATTTTTGTCGTACAGGATATCTGTGTGCAATGAGATCAAATGTGGGAGCGAGCTTGCTCGCGAAGGCAATACAAATCTCAGCCCTTCAATTCCTTCAAATGCTTGTACACCGTCGCCCGCCCCATGTTCAGCACATTGGCCACATAGTTGGAGGCGCTTTTGCCCTTGAAGGCGCCTTCAGCGTGCAGCGCCAGCACCAGCTCGCGTTTGTGGTCACGGGTCAGCAGGTTCAGGCTCAGCTGGCGTTCGCGCATCCAGGCATGCAGAAAGGTATTGATCCGTTCCTGCCAGTCATCGCGAAACAGTGAGTCTGGCTGGGGGATCAATTTGCCCGGCGACAGGAACAGGTCCAGCGCCGCCTTGGCGTTTTCGAACAGCGAAATATTCAGGTTGATGCACAGCACCGCCAGTGGGCGACCCTGGGCGTCGCGCAGTACGCTGCTGAGGCTGCGAATTTTCTGTCCGTCCCAATTCAGCTTTTCGTACGGCCCGATATTACGTTCGCTGACGTCGTCGCTGAGCATATCCTCCAAGGACGAATCATCACCGATCTCGCGCTTGGACAGGTTGTTGGCGATGTAGTCGACTTTCTGCGTGCGCAGGTCGTGTAGCACCACTTCGGCGTGGGGATAGAACAGCGTGGCGATGGCGTCGGCGATGGCACGGAAATTATCCAGTGCCGGATCGGGTTGTGCGGCGTTCATGACAGGGCTCCAGGCAGCGTCAGCGCCCCGTGAAGCAGGGGCGCGGGGGAGTGTGCCGCAATCGTGGCGATGCGTCACGTGGGTGGATTCAACCCAGGCGCGTGGGTGACAGCATGGCGCTGCTCAGGCCGAAACGGGCCAGGGCCTCCGGCAACGGCTCGCCCCGCACCAGCGCCGCGCTGGCCTGGCCCATGGCCGGGGAGGTCTGGATGCCATAGCCGCCCTGGGCCGCGACCCAGAACAGCCCGGGTACGAGCGGATCGAAACCGGACAGCAGGTCGCCGTCGTGGACGAAACTGCGCAAGCCGGCCCAGGTGCGGGTCGGCCGGCGGATGGTCAGGGTGGTGGCCTCTTCGATCTGGTAGATGCCCATGGCGATGTCCAGCTCTTCGGGCTGCACATCGTGCGGTTCCACCGGGTCGGCGTTGGCCGGCGAGCCGAGGAACATGCCGGCGTCGGGCTTCATGTAGAAGGATTCGTCCAAGCTCACCAGCATCGGCCAGTCATGAATATCCACGCCCTCAGGCCCGGCGAAGATAAAGGCTGCGCGCCGCTTGGGTTGCAGCCCCAGTTTTCGGGCGCCGGCCATGTCGGCGACCTGGTCGGCCCAGGCGCCGGCGGCGTTGATCAGCACTGGCGCGCTGAAGGTCTGGCTGGCGGTTTTCACCTGCCACAGCCCTTGTTCGTCGCGACTCAGGCCGAGCACTTCACTGTCGGTGTGCACTTCACCACCATTGCGGCGAATACCGCGCAGGTAGCCTTGGTGGAGTGCGTCGGTATCGATGTCACAAGCCGTGGGGTCATAGATCGCGCCGTGGACCTTATCCCGTCGCAGGATCGGCAGTCGCACACAGGCTTCTTCGGCGCTGAGCAGTTGCATCTGCGGCACGGTGGCCTTGGCGCTGAGGTATTGGTTGTTCAACTCGACCGGGTCGCCGGTGAAATCCACGGTCATTTCGCCCCGCGGGGTGAGCAAGGGGTGTTCGCAAAATCCGCTCGGCGGGGCGTCGAAAAAGTCACGGCTGGCCTGGGTCAGCGCCCGCACCTGTGGCGTGCCATAGGCGGCGGTGTACAGCGCCGCCGAACGTCCCGTGGAGTGGTAGGCCGGATGGGCTTCACGCTCGAGCACAATGACCCGACCGTGGGGGGCCAGCCAGTAACCGGTGGAAGCCCCGGCAATGCCACCGCCGATGATGATGAAGTCTGCTGAGGTCATGGAGCTCTCCTGTGGAGCACGGTGCCGGGAGTTTAGAAAAAACTGTGGGAGCGAGCTTGCTCGCGATGGCGGCCTGACGGTCGACATTCCTGGTGACTGACCCACCGCTATCGCGAGCAAGCTCGCTCCCACAAGGGAAATGTGGTGTGTCAGTTGTAAAGTCGGTAAAGCGCATTCGCCAACGCAATATCTTCCAACCCCAGGCCGATGGAGCGGAAGAACACATGGCGTTGATAGTCTGGGCGTGCGACCTGTCCACTGAGCAGCCCGGGCAAGTCGCCGACGATGCTCGACGCCTGCCAGCCGTGCTGTTCGCCAGCGATCAACATTTCACCCGCCGAGCCCGGCGTGGTCTGACGATAATCGCAGAACACGTCCATGTCGTTGAGGCTCTGCGGCGGCACTTCGTGTGCACGAGGGGCGTTGGTGCTGATGGAAGTGATCAGTGCCGGTTTGCCGAGTACCTGAGGGTCGAGCACCGCTTTGGCGGACGAGGTACAGAGCATCACTACATCGGCCTCGTACAGCGCCGTTTCAAGACTGTCGACGATGTGCAGGCGTGGGTCCAGGTCGGTGATCGAGGCAAGTGCCTGCGCCGGTTTGTTCTTCAGGCCCGGCGAGTAGAGGCTGATGCCTTGCCAGTCCCGCAGGCCCTTGACGTACTGCACGTGGGCTCGCGCCACCGCGCCGCTGCCGATGACCGCGAGGCGCCGGGCCTGGAGCGGGGCGAGGGCATCGACAGCGACGGCCGTGGTAGCGGCGGTGCGGGCGGTCGTCAGCTCGGCGGCATCACACAGCAACAGGGGCTGGCCGGTCTGCATCGACATCAGCAGGGTCCAGGCGGTCACCAACGGACCTTGTTCGCGCACGATATAAGGCGAGGTCTTGACCCCGTAGACCTGGTCTTGCGCCAGCACGCCCAGGTAGTTGATGAAATCCCCGGCGCCTTGGGGAAATTCCACACGTTGCTGGGCGGGTTGCACCGCTTGCCCGGCGGCGAGATCGCGGAACAGCTTGCGCAGGATCTGCGGCACGTCGATTTGTCCGAGCCGTTCTCGGGCCTGGGCTTGGTTCATCACATAAGGTGTGCTGGTCATCGGGGCTCCGAGAATCCGTTGTAAACTAATTTGTCTATTATGGACTTTTAGTTTATTCAAGCAATATTCCAGGCGAAAAAAAAAGCGCAGCTTTTTGGGCTGCGCTTTCTGGTCCTGTAGAGACGGTTACGGGCGTTTTCGCTCAACCGGTCTTAACAGATGCGTCGGCGGCGTCTCGCAATTGATCTTTTTCCCCAGCAGCGCCTCGATGGACGGCAACTGATAGGAGTCATCCTCACCGGCGAAGCTGATGGATACACCCGCGGCGCCTGCACGACCGGTCCGGCCGATCCGGTGTACGTAGTCATCCGGTACTTCCGGCAACGTGAAGTTGATCACGTGGCTGATCCCGTCGATATGAATCCCGCGACCGGCCACGTCGGTGGCGACCAGCACGCGGATCTTGCCTTCGCGGAAACCTTCCAGTGTCTTGATGCGCTTGTGCTGTGGCACATCGCCCGACAGTTGGGCGGCGTTGACGCCATCGCGCACCAGGCGTTCTTCGATGCGTCGCACTTCATCCTTGCGGTTGGCGAACACCATCACCCGCTCCCAGCCGTTGTCGTTGACCAGGTTGTAGAGCAGCTTGTACTTGTCGGCACCGGCCACCGCATAGATGTGCTGCTCGACGTTTTCGCTGGCGACGTTCAGCGCCTCGATCTCGACGATGGACGGATCGGTGGTCCATTGCTTGGCCAGGTTCATCACGTCTTCGGTGAAGGTGGCGGAGAACAGCAGGGTCTGGCGTTCGCTTTTCGGTGGCGTCTGGCGAATGATCTGGCGGACCTGGGGAATGAAGCCCATGTCGAGCATGCGGTCGGCTTCGTCCAGCACCATCACTTCGACCATGTCCAGGTGCACGTCGCCGCGCTGGTTGAAATCCAGCAGGCGGCCTGGCGTTGCCACCAGAATGTCGCAATGGCGGGCTTCGAGGTGCTTGAGCTGCTTGTCGAAGTCCATGCCGCCCACGAACGTCATGACGTTCAGGCCGGTGTACTTGGTCAGGTCGGCGGCGTCCTTGGCGATCTGCACCACCAGTTCGCGGGTCGGGGCGATGATCAGTGCCCGCGGTTCGCCCATGTAGCGCTCTTTGGGTGGTGGGGTCTGGAGCAATTGGGTGATGATGGAAATCAGGAACGCGGCGGTCTTGCCGGTGCCGGTCTGGGCGCGGCCGATGGCGTCTTTGCCGGCGAGGGTGAAGCCCAGTACTTGCGCCTGGATCGGCGTGCAATACGGGAAGCCCAGGTCCTGGATGGCGTGCATCAGTTCAGGGGCGAGCTTGAAATCGTGGAAGCGGGTCTTGCCTTCCTGGGGTTCTACCACGAAGTCCTCGAGCTTCCAGGCGACGACCGGCGGTTTTGGTGCGCGCTCGCGGCGTGGCTTGGGGGCTTCGTTGCGTGGTTTTTCGGGTTCAGGGGCAATAAGAGGCTGGGCGGCGGGCTCTTTTTTGGCCTGTGCAACAGGGGCAGCCCGGCGCGGTTGTTGCGCATCGGTACGGCTCTGGCTGTGGACAGGGGCGCTTGCGCCAGGCGCGAGCTGCTCGGCCTCGCTTTTACCGAACATCTTCTTGAGTGCTTTGAGCACGGTCATCTCATCGATTGGTTAAGGAATGTACGCCGGCCAGTGTAATGCAAGAAACGGGCGCGGCGTAGTGTGATGAACAATGCGTTGACGTGGCAATCGGACGCTTTAGCGCAACCGCTCGGTCAGCCAGGTGCCGATGTCACGAATCTCTTCGGGTAACACTTCGTGGCCCATTGGGTATTCCTGCCATGTCACGGTGACACCATGCTGCTTTAAATACTCCTTGGCGGTCCGTCCCATTGGGTTGAGTACCACTTCATCGTATTGCCCGTGCAATGCCAATACCGGAATACGCTGTTGGCTGGCCGACAATTGCAGTTCGTCGCTGAATGTCGGTGCATAAGTAGACAGCGCGATGACGCCGCCCAGCGGGCCCTGCCATTTCACGAATGCCGTGTGATAAACCACTGCGCCACCCTGGGAGAAACCCGCCAGGAAAATCCGCGAGGCGTCTATTCCGCTGGCTCGCTGGGTTTCGAGCAAGTCGATGACCCGTTGCGCCGACACTTCGAGTTGTTGTTCGTCGATGGCCCGTGCCGGGCTCAAGGCACGAATATCGTACCAACTGGGCATGGCGTAGCCGCCGTTGATCGTCACTGGCTGGGTCGGTGCCTGGGGCAGAACGAAGCGCGTGGTGAGCAGGCTTTGCTGCAGAATTTCCGCCACTGGCAAAAAATCATAACGATCGGCGCCCAGGCCGTGGAGCCAGATAACACACGCATCGGCAGTGCCGCTGGGCTCGAGAATCAAGGGGTCGGTCATGGTGTGCTCCAAAATTGTGCGGTCGCGCTCAATCAGTGCGTGATTACAGTGCGCGCTTGGTGTCTCAGTTAATTAGATGTCGCAAACTTACAACTTTTTGTCTTGACGTGTTTCACAAGGCCTAAGCGTAGCGGTGTGGTACGGGCTTTGCTATGAGGATGCCTGAGTGATGATTCTTACGCTGCGCGGTAACACTATCAGCTCGACGCGACGCATGGGATATCAGAAATCCGGTGATGGATGTTCGCCAATAGCCGCTACGGGCTTCGCGAACGTGAAGGGCTACAGCCCGTTCGGCCGATTGGTGAGAAGTGGGCATGACCCTGTTTATGGGCGTTCTCATTAATAGACTCATAGCGAAGGTCCAAAGCGTCGGTTGACCCGAAAAAAAGCCAACAAGGGTCGGCAATGCCTCAAAAGGGTGCGACAGGACTCGAGCTCCGACACAACAAGAGCAAAACTGGAGGTTTGAATGAAGTTACTGAAATCCACCCTGGCTGTCGTGACTGCTGCAGCAGTACTCGGTGTCAGCGGGTTCGCTCAGGCGGGTGCAACCCTGGATGCCGTACAGAAGAAAGGCTTTGTGCAATGTGGCGTGAGTGATGGCCTGCCGGGTTTCTCGGTGCCTGATTCAAGCGGCAAGATCGTCGGTATCGACGCTGACTTCTGCCGTGCCGTGGCCGCTGCGGTATTCGGCGACGCGACCAAAGTCAAATTCAGCCAGTTGAACGCCAAGGAGCGCTTCACCGCGCTGCAATCGGGCGAAATCGACATGCTCTCGCGCAACTCCACCATGACCAGCTCCCGTGATGCGGGCATGGGCCTGAAGTTTCCAGGTTTCATTACCTACTACGACGGCATTGGTTTCCTGGCGAACAACAAGCTGGGCGTCAAGAGCGCCAAGGAACTGGACGGTGCAACCATCTGCATCCAGGCCGGTACCACCACTGAGCTGAACGTTTCCGACTACTTCCGCGCCAACGGCTTGAAGTACACCCCGATCACTTTCGACACCTCCGATGAAAGCGCCAAGTCGCTGGAATCCGGTCGTTGCGACGTGCTGACCTCGGACAAATCCCAGCTGTTCGCCCAGCGCAGCAAGCTGGCTGCGCCGAAGGACTACGTGGTTCTGCCGGAAACCATTTCCAAAGAGCCTCTGGGCCCGGTCGTGCGTAACGGCGACGACGAGTGGCTGGCCATTGTCCGTTGGACTGGCTACGCCTTGCTCAACGCTGAAGAAGCCGGTGTGACCTCGAAGAACGTCGAGGCCGAAGCCAAGTCCACCAAGAACCCTGACGTCGCTCGTATGTTGGGCGCTGACGGTGAATACGGCAAAGACCTGAAACTGCCGAAAGACTGGGTCGTACAAATCGTCAAGCAAGTCGGTAACTACGGCGAGATGTTCGAGCGCAACCTCGGCAAGAGCACTCCGCTGGAAATCGATCGCGGCTTGAACGCTCTGTGGAACGCTGGCGGCATTCAATACGCACCACCAGTGCGCTGATGGTTCTATCACCCGGTGGGCCAACCACCGGGTGATGTTCTGTTCCATTCTTTGCGGGGCACTTCATGCAAAATTCAATCGGCGCACCTAAGCAGAGGCTCAGCCTCAGCGATCCACGAGTGCGTGCGTGGGTATTTCAAATCGTCACTGTCGTGGCGGTTATTGCGCTGGGCTGGTTTCTGTTCGATAACACACAGACCAACCTCCAGCACCGCGGCATCACCTCCGGTTTCGGCTTCCTGGAGCGCAGTGCCGGTTTCGGCATCGCCCAGCACCTGATCGACTACACCGAAGCGGACAGCTATGCCCGGGTATTTGTCATCGGGTTGCTCAACACGCTGCTGGTCACGTTCATCGGCGTGATCCTGGCCACCATCCTGGGGTTCATTATCGGCGTGGCACGGCTGTCGCAGAACTGGATCATCTCCAAGCTGGCGACCGTTTATGTCGAGGTCTTCCGTAACATTCCGCCACTGCTGCAAATCCTGTTCTGGTACTTCGCGGTGTTCCTGAGCATGCCGGGACCGCGCGCCGCCCATAACTTCGGCGACACCTTCTTTGTCAGCAGCCGGGGCCTGAACATGCCTGCCGCGCTCGTGGCCGAGGGGTTCTGGCCGTTCGTGATCAGCGTTGTGCTGGCGATCGTCGCCATCGTGCTGATGACGCGTTGGGCCAACAAGCGTTTCGAAGCGACTGGCGAGCCGTTTCATAAATTCTGGGTCGGCCTGGCGTTGTTCCTGGTGATCCCGGCCTTGAGCGCGCTGCTTTTTGGTGCGCCGGTGCACTGGGAAATGCCGGAGCTCAAGGGTTTCAACTTCGTCGGTGGTTGGGTACTGATTCCCGAGCTGCTGGCCTTGACCCTGGCCTTGACCGTGTACACCGCGGCGTTCATCGCCGAGATCGTGCGTTCGGGCATCAAGTCGGTCAGCCACGGCCAGACCGAAGCCGCCCGTTCCCTGGGGCTGCGCAACGGTCCGACCCTGCGCAAAGTGATCATCCCGCAGGCCCTGCGCGTGATCATTCCACCGTTGACCAGCCAATACCTGAACCTGGCGAAAAACTCTTCCCTGGCGGCCGGTATCGGTTACCCGGAAATGGTTTCGCTGTTTGCCGGCACGGTGTTGAACCAGACGGGCCAGGCCATCGAGGTGATTGCGATCACCATGAGCGTGTACCTGGCGATCAGTATCAGCATTTCCTTGCTGATGAACTGGTACAACAAGCGCATTGCGCTGATCGAGCGGTGAGGAAACGCGCATGACGACTCATACTTTCAAACCTGACATGCCCCCGCCGGGCAGCAGCATCGGCGTGGTGGCGTGGATGCGCGCCAACATGTTCTCCAGCTGGATCAACACGCTGCTGACGCTGTTCGCGTTTTACCTGATCTACCTGATCGTGCCTCCACTGCTGCAGTGGGCGATCCTCGATGCCAACTGGGTCGGCACCACCCGCGCCGACTGCACCAAGGAAGGCGCCTGCTGGGTGTTCATCCAGCAGCGTTTCGGTCAGTTCATGTACGGTTACTATCCGACCGACCTGCGCTGGCGCGTCGACCTGACCGTGTGGCTGGCAGTGATCGGTGTGGCGCCGCTGTTCATCTCGCGCTTCCCGCGCAAGGCGATCTACGGCCTGAGCTTCCTGGTGCTGTATCCGATCATTGCCTGGTGCCTGCTGCACGGTGGTGTGTTCGGCCTGGACGCCGTGGCGACCAGCCAATGGGGCGGCTTGATGCTGACCCTGGTGATCGCTACCGTGGGTATTGTCGGCGCCTTGCCGCTGGGTATCGTCCTGGCGTTGGGCCGACGTTCGAACATGCCGGCGATCCGCGTGGTCTGCGTAACCTTCATCGAGTTCTGGCGCGGTGTGCCGTTGATCACGGTGTTGTTCATGTCGTCGGTGATGCTGCCGCTGTTCCTGCCCGAAGGCATGAACTTCGACAAGCTGCTGCGGGCGCTGATCGGGGTCATCCTGTTCCAGTCGGCCTACATTGCCGAAGTGGTGCGTGGTGGCCTGCAAGCCATTCCCAAGGGCCAGTACGAAGCAGCCGCAGCGATGGGCCTGGGCTACTGGCGCAGCATGGGCCTGGTGATTCTGCCGCAAGCCCTGAAGATGGTGATCCCGGGCATCGTCAACACCTTTATTGCGTTGTTCAAGGACACGAGCCTGGTGATCATCATCGGCCTGTTCGACTTGCTCAACAGCGTAAAACAAGCTGCCGCCGACCCGAAATGGCTGGGCATGGCCACCGAAGGCTATGTGTTCGCCGCCCTGGTGTTCTGGATTTTCTGTTTTGGTATGTCCCGCTATTCCATGCATTTGGAACGCAAGCTGGACACTGGCCACAAGCGTTAGGAGCGTAGTTTATGAGTGAAGCGATCAAACAGCCTGTGAGCCCTGAAGGCATTATTCAGATGCAGGGCGTGAACAAATGGTACGGCCAGTTCCATGTGTTGAAAGACATCAACCTGAACGTCAAGCAGGGCGAGCGTATCGTGCTGTGCGGCCCGTCGGGCTCCGGCAAGTCCACCACCATCCGCTGCCTCAACCGTCTGGAAGAACACCAGCAGGGCCGCATCGTGGTTGACGGCGTGGAACTGACCAACGACCTCAAGCAGATCGAAGCGATCCGCCGTGAAGTCGGCATGGTGTTCCAGCACTTCAACCTGTTCCCGCACCTGACCATCCTGCAGAACTGCACCCTGGCGCCGATGTGGGTACGCAAGATGCCCAAGCGCAAGGCCGAGGAAATCGCCATGCACTACCTGGAGCGCGTGCGCATTCCAGAGCAGGCGCACAAGTACCCGGGCCAGCTCTCCGGCGGTCAGCAGCAACGTGTGGCCATCGCCCGTGCCCTGTGCATGAAGCCGAAAATCATGCTGTTCGACGAGCCAACCTCGGCCCTCGACCCGGAAATGGTGAAGGAAGTACTCGACACCATGATCGGCCTGGCTGAAGACGGCATGACCATGCTCTGCGTGACCCACGAAATGGGCTTTGCCCGCACCGTGGCCAACCGTGTGATCTTCATGGACAAGGGTGAAATCGTCGAACAGGCCGCGCCGAACGACTTCTTCGACAACCCACAGAACGACCGCACCAAGCTGTTCCTGAGCCAGATTCTGCATTGATCCAGTCTTAGGCAGTGAAATAAACCCGGACGTGTTCCGGGTTTATTTTTGTGCATCGGTGCTCAGGAAGCCGTGAGGGTCTCGTGTTCCTTGTGCACCGTCGTTTTGAATTGCCGCAAGTCTGCGTCTTCAGCGAAGGCATGGACATCGGCAAGCAAATGCGGATAGCGATCAAGCAGGCGCATCAGCAAGATCAACGCCTTGGGTGGCACTACCTCGCCGCGCTCGTAGCGGGAAAACGCATTGTGTCCACCGCCCGATAGCAGCAGTACCGCTTCCTTTTGCGATAGATGCAGTTTGCGCCGGACACGTTTGATCTCCTCGCCGATCATTCGCCTGGCCGCGTTGACCAGCTCATCACCTGCGTGGTCGTAGCGATCCGAGCAGCTTGAATCGAGCTCGACTTCGCCGCACATCTGACATTCCCAGCCAGACAAGTCATCGACCCGGCGTTCCAGTCCCTTGACGCTCATGGTTTCGCCGCGACCTTCGAAATGCAACATGCCTTCCGGGGCACCACAGCTGAAGCATTGCTGGTGTTTCATGAGTTTTTCTCCTTGAAGGAAATTACCGGTGGGCCTCCGCTGGGGCGGTACGTCACCTTCAGGTAAATCTGCAGACCGTGTGAATTGGCGTGGTAGACGTCATGCCAGACTCGATGATCGTCATAGGTGGCCATCGATTTGTAGAACTGTTTTCGCTCAAGCCCATGGATGAGCTGCTGCATGTCCGAGACGTTTAAACCGAGCGTCCGAGCAGTGTTCTTCGCAGTGCTGGTGAAAGCTTTCCCTTTAAGCCGCCTGACATCTGCCTGTATCGCCGCCAAGGCGTAGTGGGGTGTGTTCTTTTCCATAGAACGGCGTGCCCTGTCCTTAAAATTACCCTCAAAGGGTAATTTTGACTAATCGAAAATCTCGTTTCTTTACCTCCCGTTGACCCTAGGCGGTTGCCGTCCTACGCGAAGCTGACTAACATGTCAGAAAATTCATCCTATGATTGGATGAAAGGGTGGGTTCCATGTCAGACATTTCTCCATTAATTAAGCGATCCCTGGTCGATCAAGCCCTGGACCAACTGCGCCAGCGCATCAGCGATGGCGTGTGGGTCGTGGGGCAACGGTTGCCCACCGAGCCCGAGTTGGTGGCCGAGCTGGGGATCAGCCGCAATACCGTGCGCGAAGCCATGCGCGTGCTGGCATTTTCCGGGTTGATCGAGATCCGCCAGGGTGACGGCAGTTACGTGCGAGCGACGGTGGACCCGCTGGACACCCTCAAGGTGCTGTCTCGCTGTTCATTGGATCAGGCCCGTGAAACCCGGCATATCCTCGAAGTCGAGGCCATCGGCTTGGCTGCGTTGCGGCGCACCGATGATGATTTGCGTGCCTTGCGCCAGGCGCTGAGAACCAGTGGCGAGCATTATCACGGCGATCTGGAGCACTACATCGCCTGCGACCTGGTGTTCCACCGTCTCCTTGTGGACGCCGCACACAACCCGGCCCTCAGCGAGTTGTATCGCTATTTTTCCAGTGTGATCGGCGCGCAATTGCGCCAGAGCCTCAACATCGTTCCCCGTCATCAACATGTGTTCGACCTGCACGGCGAAATTCTCGACGCCGTCGAACGACAGGATCCGCAACGGGCCAAGGCCCTGTGCCGACAGTTGATCAATGAACCCTGAACCCGAGCTTTCCATGTCCCGCGATTTGCTTGACCGTACCCCCTCGACGACGCCCAAGCGTGCCGCCGAACTCGAAGAATTGTTGATCGACGCCGAAGCCGACGACGAGCAGGCCCAGCAGCGCCCTGCGTTGGTGTGTCGGCCCTGGTTGTTGCTGCTCGGGTTGATCCTGGTGGCGCTGAACCTGCGTCCAGCGCTGTCGAGCATGGCGCCGCTGCTCAGTGAAGTCTCGAAAAGCCTTGGCCTGTCGGCTGCTCAGGCCGGTTTGCTGACCACCCTGCCTGTGCTCTGCCTGGGCCTGTTCGCGCCGCTGGCGCCGGTGCTGGCGCGGCGTTTCGGTGCCGAACGCGTGGTGCTGGGGATCTTGCTGACGCTGGCCGCGGGGATCATTTTGCGCAGCTCTTTCGGCCAGGTCGGCCTGTTCGCCGGCAGTATCCTGGCTGGGGCGAGCATTGGTGTGATCGGCGTGTTGTTGCCGGGCATCGTCAAGCGCGACTTCGCCAAGCAGGCCGGTACCATGACCGGTGTCTACACCATGGCGCTGTGCCTGGGGGCGGCGATGGCGGCCGGGGCGACGGTGCCGTTGAGCGAACACTTGGACCAACGCTGGGCCCTGGGCCTGGGTTTCTGGGCGATTCCGGCATTGCTGGCGGCGGTGTTCTGGTTGCCGCAAGTGGGCCAGAAACACGGTGCTCATCAGGTGGCGTATCGGGTTCGCGGTTTGTTGCGTGATCCTCTGGCCTGGCAGGTGACGTTGTACATGGGGCTGCAATCCTCCCTGGCCTATATCGTGTTCGGCTGGCTGCCTTCGATCCTGATCGGACGTGGCCTCACCCCGACCCAAGCCGGGCTCGTACTGTCCGTCTCGGTCATCGTGCAGTTGATCAGTTCCCTCGCGGCGCCCTGGCTGGCAACCCGCGGCAAGGACCAGCGCCTGGCCATCGTGATCGTCATGCTCATGACCCTTGGTGGGTTGTTCGGTTGCCTCTATGCACCCATCGAGGGCCTGTGGGGTTGGGCCATGCTGCTGGGCCTGGGGCAGGGCGCAACGTTCAGCCTGGCACTGACGCTGATCGTGCTGCGCTCGCGGGACGCCCATGTGGCCGCCAACCTCTCCAGCATGGCCCAGGGCTTCGGCTACACACTGGCGTCGCTGGGGCCGTTCGCGGTGGGCGTGGTCCACGACTTGACCGGCGGCTGGAACGCCTTGGGCTGGATCTTCGGCCTGGTAGGCCTGGGAGCGATCATCGCGGGCATCGGGGCCGGCCGCGCGCTGTACGTTGGGGTCAGCAGCGAAAGAGTTCCCCCTCTTAGCTGATGTCATTTTCATGGCGAATGACAGTAGTGTTCCCCGCGACGGCAGATTATCGTGCAGGTCTATTGAAGCGAATTTTCGGAGACTGCCCATGAGTGATGCCCACAACGCCGTGATCACCCGGTTCTACCAGGCCTTCCAGCGCCTGGATGCCGAAGCGATGAGCGCCTGCTACACCGACGACGTGGTGTTCAGCGACCCGGCGTTCGGCGAGCTGCGCGGGCGCGATGCCGGCGACATGTGGCGCATGCTCACCACCCGGGCCAAGGATTTTTCCCTGACCTTCGATAACGTGCGCAGCGATGAGCGCACCGGTGGTGCTCATTGGGTGGCGACTTATCTGTTCAGCCAGACCGGCAATATCGTGATCAATGACATTCAGGCGCGTTTCGTTTTTCGCGACGACAAGATCTGCGAGCACCATGACAGCTTTGACCTGTGGCGCTGGTCCCGCCAGGCGTTGGGTACCAAAGGGTTGCTGCTGGGCTGGACGCCGCTGGTGCGCAACGCCGTCAGGGCCCAGGCCCTCAAGGGGCTGCGGGCATTCCAGGCCAGTCGCTGATAAGATCGCGGCTTGTTTCCTTCGCCCGTTGAACATGCCGTGACCACCGCCAACCTATCAGCCGATCCGCCTGTGCACGCCGCGAGCGAACCGGCCAAGCCCTGGTTCGTCTACTTGGTGCGGGCCGCCAACGGCTCGCTGTACTGCGGCATCAGCGATGACCCGGTGCGGCGTTTCGCCAAGCACCAAAGTGGCAAGGGCGCGCGCTTCTTTCTCTCCAGCCCGGCGGTGGCATTGGTGTACACAGAAGCTTGCCGCGACAAGGGCGAAGCCTTGCGCCAGGAGCGTCTGATCAAAAAGCTCAGGAAAAGCGCCAAGGAATGCCTGGTGGCGAGTGCCGCGCGGCCTCATCAACCAGACTGATAGGCCCCCATCAGAAGGGTAGGCCGTCTGTTCGCGGCGCGCTAAGCTGCGGGACTTACTTCCTGCAGTGGCGAATCTCATGTCAGAGCTGATTCTTCATCATTACCCGACATCTCCCTTTGCGGAGAAGGCCCGTCTGTTGCTGGGTTTCAAGGGCTTGTCCTGGCGTTCGGTGCACATCCCGCCAATGATGCCCAAGCCCGACCTGACGGCCCTGACGGGCGGCTATCGCAAGACCCCGGTATTGCAGGTCGGCGCGGATATCTATTGCGACACGTCCTTGATCGCTCGGCGACTGGAGCAGGAAAAGGCCTCGCCGGCGCTGTTCCCCGAAGGCCGGGAAATGCTCGCGGCGTCTTTTGCGGCGTGGGCCGACTCGGTGGTGTTCCAGCACGCGGTGAGCCTGGTGTTCCAGCCGGAATCGGTGGCGGTGCGTTTCGCCAAGCTACCGCCCGAAGCGATCAAGGCGTTCATCGCCGACCGCGCCGGGCTGTTCAGTGGCGGCACCACTACACGCTTGGCTGCCGAGCAAGCCAAGCACCAGTGGCCGACGATCATGGCGCGCCTCGAGCAACAGTTGCAGCGCGAGGAAGGCGACTTCCTGTTGGGTGACCCTTCGATTGCCGATTTCGCCATGGCCCACCCGCTGTGGTTCCTCAAGGGCACGCCGGTGACTTCGCCGCTGGTGGACGCGTATCCGGCTGTTTCTGCATGGTTGGCACGGGTGCTGGGTTTCGGCCATGGTGCGTCGAGCGCGATGAGCTCCGAAGAAGCCTTGGAGATTGCCCGCAATGCCACACCGGCAGCGCTGCCGGATGAGTCGTTCGAAGAGCCGAACGGGTTTACGCCGGGCCAACAAGTGAGCATCGCTGCGACTGACTACGGCGTCGATCCCGTGGTCGGGGAATTGCTGTTTGCCGGTCGCGAGGAGCTGATCCTGCGCCGCGAAGATGCGCGTGGCGGGGTGATGCATGTGCACTTCCCGCGATGGGGATTTGCACTATCGGTTTGACGCGTCTGTTGTTCTTTTATGCTCTTTTTCTTAGCCTCCATTGACGGCTTTCTCCGCTGACCGATAAGTGACTGTTAAAGAACAGTCACTTATCGTTCGGCAATTCCTCCTGTTCAATCATTTTAGGCGTCAGGCTCCCGAGTGCCCGCATGGATAAGTTTTTGTCTTTTTCATGTGTTGGTTATAGCTGAAAAATCTTTAGGACTGTCATTCCTGACAGTAGGCGATGATCAAGACACGCGCTTAACTGAAAGTGTAAGTGCGCCTCAGAAAAACTCAATGGAAGGAGCGAGACAGCGGCGGTATGCGTAGACAGTTGGTGTGTTTAATTACAACGTTTCGTACAAAAGATGCCTGGAGCCGCGAAGCATTTCGGCCTGGCACCACACACGAAAAAGCGGTCGCAGCGGGTTGTAATTATATCTGACTGATTGCCTGAATTAGACCGGTTGCGAATCGACAAATTTTCCGTGTCGAGGCGTCGGTAATCTATTGGCACGCGATTGGAGATAGAGATGAAATCTTTAACTTTAATAGTGAACGTGATGTTGGTTCATTGTGGTTTTCTGCTCTTGTACGCCCCAGCGACGCAAGCACTGGAGACGTCTGGTGCACAGGTCGCCTTTGAGTTGCAAGCCCTCTACAATGATACCCCTGTCAATTGTGGCAGCCCTTCCATGCCTGGATTCCTGTGCAGTGGTTTGATTTTTCGAGCGACCATTCCTTCCCCGGCCTACAAGTCCTGGGCGCCAAGCGGCCCGGCTATTGCGAGCGGTGGTTTTTCTTTTTCTTACCTGCGTGTCGATTCTGAATTCAAGAGATTGGTACGTGACGAGAATAACGGTTTTATCATATTTCCACCGCTCTATGCGCCCGTCGGAAAGCAAAAAGTGAGCGTGCTGTGTATGTTTCCTGTTGATGGCGCAACTAATATTCGCAATGAAAATGGTTGTGGCGTGGCTCAAGGTGCAACGTCAAATAGCGATTTGTGTCACCGCCAAGGCATTTACACGGCGCAGCAGTGGTATGACAAACGGGTCGCTGATAATTTCAGTAATGTGAACCAGTGTGGATTCAATGTAAGGGATGAAGCTGATGAAAAAGCGACCAGTTCCTTCAATGAGTCTATCAAGGCGATGAGTCTTGATGCGACGAGGTCCCTTAATCAGCAGAATGAAATGAGACTGGCAACGGCCTCGTGGGATGCAAGCAAGCCGGCGACGCTGCCTATAAGGGCTTTCTTTTATTTGCCCGGAGGGTTGGCAGATGCTCAATATGATCAGAAAGATTACTTTGCGGCGGCCAATGTTCTCGTACCGGTGATTGCTATGACATTGCCTGGCTCGCGCGCTGAGGATGCCACTTTTACTTTCAGTGCGGACGATCAGGCTATCAAGATGGCCGATCCCCTGGACGGGTATATCAAGTACGCAAGGTGGATTAAACGTTATGATCCAGGGTCGAAGAAAGAGGAATGGAGTTTGTCCGTTGTCCCGACGGATAAAGGGCGGGAGGCAAGAGCGGAGAGTACGGAAGCTGTGTATGCAGAGTTGCTCAAGCGGTACGGGGATGATCCTCGTTGGGTGAACAATGATGGTGGTGGCATGCGACGTCAACTAGTGTGTCATCTTGTTATTTCTCGTTACAAGCCGGAATGGAATATGGAACCGTTCAGACCCAATGTTTCCCATGATAGTGCTGTGGCGGCTGGGTGTAATCCGATTTGAGTTCGCCGTGATAGGTCTTTGTACTGGAATGAAATCGACCACATCGCCCAGGATCATAATCGCGGGCGATGTGGTCAGGGGTGTTCCTCATTAAAGTTTGCAAAAAATCCAATTAAAGTTGGCATTGTAAAACGTTTCCCCTTGAAAGCTGGCTTTCGCTTGTTGCAGCGCGTCTGATGTGTCAGTCGCATTGATAGGGATGGTTTTTACGGGGGTGTAGCCTGGCATGGAGTAGTATGTACAAGTGTACGCTGCGGCCGCGGCTGAGTCAGCGTAGGCATAGATAAGAAAATACACTAGGCTTAGGCGGGTTGTTTTGATAAGCCGGTTTTGCACGCAGTACCGTTGGCTTGAATTCATTTTTATAGGCTCCGTCTGTTAAGTCCCTTGTCAGGGACTCATCTCGGCCACTGATTGGTTGAAACAGTGGTGTCTATAAAATTAATAATTTATTGAAGCGCGGATACTGTCAGGGTTGACAGTTCTGATCAGTGGTTATCTGCTGTCCCTGCCAACGACGGTGCACTCTACAGCTCTAATTCGGGTTACTCATAGAGCCGTAGAGGGTGGGTGCTGCACTGAATATCAATTACGTCGCTTGAGCTGGTCGGTCAGCGACGTGGGCAACCCCTTGATAATCAGCGTGCCGGCTTCTTCGTCATATTCGATCTTGGAGCCCAGCAGGTGCGCTTCGAAGCTGATGGACAACCCTTCGGCTCGTCCGGTGAAGCGGCGGAACTGGTTGAGGGTGCGTTTATCCGCCGGGATTTCCGGCGACAAGCCGTAGTCCTTGTTGCGGATGTGATCGTAGAAGGCTTTCGGGCGATCTTCGTCGATCAGCTCGGACAGTTCTGCCAGGCCCATCGGCTCGCCAAGTTTGGCCTGGCTGCTGGCGTAATCCACCAGGGTCTTGGTTTTTTCCCGGGCATCGTCTTCAGGCAGGTCTTCGCTTTCGACGAAGTCACTGAAGGCCTTGAGCAGGGTGCGGGTCTCGCCAGGGCCATCGACGCCTTCCTGGCAGCCGATGAAGTCGCGGAAGTACTCCGAGACCTTCTTGCCGTTCTTGCCCTTGATGAAAGAGATGTACTGCTTGGATTGCTTGTTGTTCTGCCATTCCGATACGTTGATCCGCGCCGCCAGGTGCAATTGGCCCAGGTCCAGGTGACGGGACGGGGTCACGTCCAGCTCGTCGGTGACGGCCACGCCTTCGCTGTGGTGCAGCAGGGCAATCGCCAGGTAGTCGGTCATGCCTTGTTGATAGTGGGCGAACAGCACATGGCCACCCACCGACAGGTTGGACTCTTCCATCAGCTTTTGCAGGTGTTCCACCGCCACGCGACTGAAGGCGGTGAAATCCTTGCCGCCGTCGAGGTATTCCTTCAACCAGCCGCTGAACGGGTGCGCGCCGGACTCGGCATGGAAAAAGCCCCAGGCCTTGCCTTGTTTGGCGTTGTAGCTCTCGTTGAGGTCGGCGAGCATGTTCTCGATGGCTGTGGACTCGCTCAGTTCGGAGTCGCGGGCATGGAGCACTGCGGGTGTGCCGTCGGGTTTTTTGTCGATCAGGTGGACGATGCAATGACGGATCGGCATGGGTTTCTCGGCTGGTGAAAGAGAGGAGGGCGGGCTCCCCGAAAAAGGGCCCAGTGTACCGCAATCACTGGTTTTGAAACTCTGCAAAGCCTCTTTCAGACCCTTGCGACACCCCATATGCAATTTTTTACCGTTTTAGCGCAAGAAAGCTGACCAAATGGGTAGCTAGAGGCGGATATTTCCCCTGCTCTGTGCTAGTTTTGCCCGGTCTTACGCGAAGTCACTGCGTTAAGCGTGCATTCAGCATCTGTCAGGTCGAACCAAACCCGGTTTTCGGCATCTATTACCCCGATCCGTCGTGGTGATTGCCGAGGGTGCCTGATCAATAGAGATCGGGCTCGATGGCTGACACTGCACTCTGCAATCCATATGAATTTGATAGGGAAGGAACACTACATGGCTCTTACTAAAGACCAATTGATCGCTGATTTGGCTGAAGCTGTAGACGCGCCGAAAACCACCGTGCGTGCACTGCTGGACCAACTGGGCCAAATCGTTGCCGATCAGCTGGAAAACGGCGGCGAAATCACCTTGCCAGGTGTTGGCAAGCTGAAAGTCACCGAGCGTCCTGCCCGTACCGGCCGTAACCCTTCGACTGGCGCTGCCATCGAAATCGCTGCCAAGAAAGTGATCAAGCTGGTTGTGGCCAAAGGCCTGACCGACGCGGTCAACAAGTAAGATCGTTGCAAAAAAAACCGTGCCGCGGAGTGATCCGGGCACGGTTTTTTGTTGCCTGGGATAAAGTGGACTGTGGTGAGGGGATAAATCCCCTCGCCACAGGTTTCAGTCGTTGCGGACCCAGCGCGCCTGACGCCAGGCCTGTTGCTGCGCCTCGGTCTGAAAGGTCCAGGCCACGAAGCGGCTCTGCTTCTGGCCCTGGGACATTTCCACCACCTGACTCTGCAGCGCACCGGCTTTTTTCAATGCGGCCTGAATGGCCGGCAGGTTCGAAGCCTTCGACACCAGCGTACTGAACCACAGCACTTGCCGGGCCAGCTGTGCGCTTTCGCTGATCAGCTGTGTGACGAACCGAGCTTCCCCACCCTCGCACCATAGTTCGGCTGCCTGGCCACCAAAGTTCAGCACCGGCAGTTTGCGTTTCGGATCGGCCTTGCCCAGCGCCCGCCATTTGCGCTGGCTGCCCTTGGTGGCTTCCTCCAGGGACGCGTGGAACGGTGGATTGCACATCGTCAGGTCGAACCGTTCGCCATCCTCCAGCAGGCCCAGGAGGATCTGCTTGCGGTTGGCTTGCTGGCGCAACTGGATGGCCTTGCTCAAGCCGTTGGATTGGACGATGGCCTTGGCCGAGGCAATGGCGGTCGGGTCGATCTCCGAGCCGAGGAAGTGCCAGCGGTAGTCGCTGTAGCCGATCAGCGGATAGACGCAGTTGGCGCCCGTGCCGATGTCCAGCACCTTCACGGCCGCACCCCGAGGGATCTCGCCTTCGTTATGACTGGCGAGCAAATCAGCGAGGAAGTGCACATAGTCCGCGCGACCAGGCACTGGGGGGCACAGGTAGTCGGCTGGAATGTCCCAATGGGCGATGCCATAGAAGGCTTTGAGCAGCGCCCGGTTGAACACCCGCACCGCGTCCGGGCTGGCGAAGTCGATGCTTTCCTTGCCGTACGGATTGAGGATCACGAACTTGGCCAATTCAGGCGTGGACTTGATCAACGCCGGGAAGTCGTAGCGGCCCTGGTGACGGTTGCGTGGATGCAGGCTGGCCTTCTCCCGCGGCGCCACGGCTTTGGCCTCGGTGGCGGGTTTGGGCTTCTGGCGTGCAGGTCTGGGTGTGCGGGGGGCGGTCATGGGCGGGTCGATTCGGGGATGGCTCAAAAAGTGGCGGGTATTGTCCCACATCCAGCCTGGTCGTGATGACTGCACGATTCAAATGTGGGAGCGAGCTTGCTCGCGATGGCGGCGACCCATCCAGCATTGATGCAAGCTGACCCTCCGCTATCGCGAGCAAGCTCGCTCCCACAGGGGGCTCAGCTTGAGTAAGTAAAGTGCCAGGCAGAAAAAAAGGAGGCCACCAGGGCCTCCTTCTTCAGTGGCGAATCACCCTACAAACTGGCAATCCGCGCATGCTGCTCGGCCAGCTTGCCCAAGGCCTGTTCGGCCTCGGCCAGTTTGGCCCGTTCCTTTTCGATGACTTCGGCCGGGGCCTTGTCGACGAAACCGGCGTTGGACAGCTTGCCGCCGACCCGCTGCACTTCACCCTTCAGACGCAGGATTTCCTTGTCCAGGCGCGCCAGTTCGGCGGCCTTGTCGATCAGGCCGGCCATCGGCACCAGCACTTCCATCTCGCCGACCAGGGCGGTGGCCGACAGTGGTGCTTCTTCGCCGGCGGCCAGCACCGTCACCGATTCGAGCTTCGCCAGCTTCTTGAGCAGCGCCTCGTTTTCGTTGAGGCGACGCAGGTCTTCGGCGCTGGCATTCTTCAGGAACAGGGTCAGCGGCTTGCCCGGGCCGATGTTCATTTCGGCGCGGATGTTACGCAGGCCCAGCATGAAGGTCTTGAGCCATTCGATGTCGTCTTCGGCCGCCGGATCGATGCGGGTCTCGTTGGCCACCGGCCACGGTTGCAGCATGATCGTCTTGCCCTGGATGCCCGCCAGCGGTGCGATGCGCTGCCAGATTTCCTCGGTGATGAACGGCATGAACGGATGCGCCAGGCGCAGGGCCACTTCCAACACGCGCACCAGGGTACGGCGGGTGCCGCGCTGGCGTTCGACCGGTGCGTTTTCGTCCCACAGCACCGGCTTGGACAGTTCCAGGTACCAGTCGCAATACTGGTTCCAGATGAACTCGTACAAGGCTTGTGCAGCCAGGTCGAAACGGAACTGATCCAACTGGCGAGTCACCTCGGCCTCGGTGCGTTGCAGCTGGGAGATGATCCAGCGATCCGCCAGGGTCAGCTCGTAGGCTTCGCCGTTCTGGCCGCAGTCTTCGCCTTTATCCAGCACGTATCGCGCGGCGTTCCAGATCTTGTTGCAGAAGTTGCGATAGCCTTCGACGCGACCCATGTCGAACTTGATGTCGCGACCGGTGGACGCCAGCGAGCAGAAAGTGAAACGCAGGGCATCGGTGCCGTAGCTGGCGATGCCCTCGGCGAATTCTTCGCGGGTGGCTTTCTCGATCTTCTTCGCCAGTTTCGGCTGCATCAGGCCGGAGGTGCGTTTCTGCACCAGGGTTTCCAGGTCGATGCCGTCGATGATGTCCAGCGGGTCCAGGACGTTGCCCTTGGACTTGGACATCTTCTGGCCCTGGCCGTCGCGCACCAGGCCATGAACGTAGACCGTCTTGAACGGTACTTGCGGGGTACCGTCTTCGTTCTTCATCAGGTGCATGGTCATCATGATCATCCGGGCGACCCAGAAGAAAATGATGTCGAAACCGGTGACCAGCACGTCGGTGGAGTGGAATTTCTTCAGGAACTCGGTCTGCTGCGGCCAGCCCAGGGTGGAGAAGGTCCACAGGCCCGAGCTGAACCAGGTGTCGAGGACGTCGTTGTCCTGCGTCAGGGCGACGTCCGGACCGAGGTTGTGCTTGGCGCGGACTTCGGCTTCATCGCGGCCGACATAGACCTTGCCCGATTCGTCGTACCAGGCCGGGATGCGATGGCCCCACCACAGCTGACGGCTGATGCACCAATCCTGGATGTCGCGCATCCACGAGAAGTACATGTTTTCGTATTGCTTGGGCACGAACTGGATGCGGCCGTCTTCCACGGCGGCAATCGCCGGCTCGGCCAGCGGTTTGGTGGACACGTACCACTGGTCGGTCAGCCACGGCTCGATGATGGTGCCGGAGCGGTCGCCTTTCGGGACTTTCAGGGCGTGATCGTCGACGCTGACCAGCAGGCCGGCGGCCTCGAATGCCGCGACGATCTGCTTGCGCGCTTCGAAACGGTCGAGGCCGGCGTATTCGGCCGGCAGCGTGCCGTCGACGCTTTCGTTCAGCGTGCCGTCGAGGTTGAACACCTGGGCCGCCGGCAACACGTTGGCGTTTTTGTCGAAGATGTTCAGCAGCGGCAGGTTGTGGCGCTTGCCGACTTCGTAGTCGTTGAAGTCGTGGGCCGGGGTGATCTTCACGCAGCCGGTGCCGAATTCAGGGTCGCAATAATCGTCGCCGATGATCGGGATGCGCCGGCCAACCAAAGGCAGTTCCACGAACTTGCCAATCAGGGCCTTGTAGCGCTCATCGTTAGGGTTCACCGCCACGGCGGCGTCACCGAGCATGGTTTCCGGACGCGTGGTGGCGACGATCAGGTAGTCCTTGCCTTCGGCGGTCTTGGCGCCATCGGCCAACGGGTACTTGAGGTTCCACAGGAAACCCTTCTCGTCATGGTTCTCCACTTCGAGGTCGGAAATCGCCGTGTGCAACTTGGTGTCCCAGTTGACCAGGCGCTTGCCGCGATAAATCAGCCCGTCTTCATGCAGGCGCACGAAGGCTTCTTTCACTGCATCCGAGAGGCCATCGTCCATGGTGAAGCGCTCGCGGCTCCAGTCAACGGACGAGCCGAGGCGACGGATCTGGCGGCTGATGTTGCCACCGGACTCGTCTTTCCATTCCCAGACTTTCTCCAGGAATTTTTCGCGACCCAGGTCATGGCGATTCTGGCCCTGGGCTTCGAGGCGGCGCTCCACCAGCATCTGCGTGGCAATACCGGCGTGGTCGGTACCCGGTTGCCACAGGGTGTTACGGCCTTGCATGCGGCGGAAACGGATCAGGGCGTCCATGATCGCGTTGTTGAAACCGTGGCCCATGTGCAGGCTGCCGGTGACGTTCGGCGGCGGGATCATGATGGTGTAGGAATCGCCCGCGCCTTGCGGAGCGAAATAATTCTCGGACTCCCAGGTGTTGTACCAGGAAGTTTCAATGGCGTGCGGCTGGTAGGTCTTATCCATGCGCGGCGGGACCCTATTGGCATTTATTCAGGAAAAGCCGGGAAGTATAGCGGGCGGGGCAGATGCAAGCCACAAGCGGCGAGCGGCTTGTCGGGCTGAGGGCTTGTGGGCGCAACCGAACACTGCGGGAGCGAGCTTGCCCGCGATAGCGGTGGATTAGCACACAGCTATCGCGAGCAAGCTCGCTCCCCACAAGGTGTTCAGCGATCAGGAAACGTGTGAACTGATCCTGCAGGGCTCGATTACTCGTACTGACTGAGCAACCGCTCCATCCGTGCATCCAGCCGACGCTTGATCTCGGTCTCGATGTGCGGGGCGAAGTCGTCGATGACGTCCTGCATGATCAGCTGCGCGGCGGCGCGCAATTCGCGGTCCAGGTGCAGCAGGGCGTCGGGCCCCTTGGTCTCGGGCTTGGCGGCGGGCTTGGGTTCTGGCTGGCCGTTGATCGGCTCGAACAACAGGGGGATCTGTTCGTCGTGGACGGGGTCGTGCTCCACCGTATCGGTCAACAGCGGTGGTTGCAGGTTGTCGTCGCCGAGCAACTGGCGGATCGATTCGAGGTCATCCAGCAGGTGCGTGGGCTTTTGCGGCGGTTTTGGAGTGTCCATCGTAGGCTCAGAGTCGCTGTAAACGGTGGTCTTGCAGAGGATAGCCCTGTTCGCGGTAGAAACGAAAACTCTCCCGCGCGGCTTGTCGGATGGCCGGGTCTTCCACCACCACTTCCGCCACGCGGGCGAAGCGCTGGGCGAAGGCCGGCACTTTCAGATCAAGGTTGACCAGCAGGTCCTGGTGTTGACCGCAGTCATCCCCCAGCCCAAGCACGATCAGCCCTTCGGGTTCGCTTTCGGCCGGACCATGGGGCACGAAGCTTTCGCCCTTGAAGGCCCACAGGCGTGCATCGAGGTCATCGCGCTGGGCGGCATCGCTGCAATGCAGGTAGATGCGATGGCCCATGCGCCAGGCCTTTTCGGTGAGCTTGCAGGCAAAATTCAACCGCGCCGACGGATCGGCGCTGGGCAGGATGTAGAAATCGACTTTGGTCATTGCAGTTCCTGAGCCGCCGATGACGCTCCCCGAAGGTGGCGCCAACGACGGTCATCGGTGTCAGGCCTTGGCGCGGTCCAGCAGGTACTGGGTCAGCAGGGGAACCGGACGGCCGGTGGCGCCCTTGTCCTTGCCGCCGCTGGTCCAGGCCGTGCCGGCGATGTCCAGGTGCGCCCAGTTAAGGTTCTTGGTGAAGCGCGACAGGAAGCACGCCGCCGTGATGGTCCCGGCTTTCGGGCCGCCGATGTTGGCGATGTCGGCGAACGGGCTGTCCAGCTGTTCCTGGTATTCATCGAACAGCGGCAATTGCCAGGCGCGGTCGTCGGCTTGCTGGCCGGCGCTGAGCAATTGGCCGATCAGTTCGTCGTTGTTGCCCAGCAGGCCCGAGGTGTGGGCACCGAGGGCGACGACGCAGGCGCCGGTCAGGGTGGCGATGTCGATCACCGCTTGTGGCTTGAAACGCTCGGAGTAGGTGAGGGCGTCGCACAGCACCAGGCGGCCTTCGGCGTCGGTGTTGAGGATTTCCACGGTCTGTCCGCTCATGGTGGTGACGATGTCACCCGGACGCGAGGCGGTACCGCTGGGCATGTTCTCGGCGCAAGCCAGGATGCACACCAGGTTGATCGGCAGTTGCAGTTCGAGCACGGCGCGCAGGGTGCCGAACACGCTCGCGGCGCCGCCCATGTCGTACTTCATTTCATCCATGCCGGCGCCCGGCTTGAGGCTGATGCCGCCGGTGTCGAAGGTAATGCCTTTGCCCACCAGTGCGTAAGGCTTCTCGGATTTCTTGCCGCCGTTGTATTGCATGACGATCAGGCGTGGCGGCTGGGCGCTGCCCTGGCCGACGGCATAGAACGAACCCATGCCCAGGTCTTTGATTTTCTTCTCGTCGAAGACCTCGACTTTCAGGCCCTTGAATTCTTTGCCCAAGGCCTTGGCCTGTTCACCCATGAACGTCGGGTGGCAGATGTTCGGCGGCAGGTTGCCCAAGTCGCGGGTGAAGGCCATGCCGTTGGCAATCGCGGTGGCGTGGGTCACGGCGCGCTGCACTTCAGCCTGGGCGGCCTTGATGGTCAGCAGGGTGATTTTTTTCAAGGCGCGGCGTTCGGCCTTCTGGCTCTTGAAGCGGTCGAACTGGTATTCGCCGTCTACCAGGGTCTCGGCCAGCAGGCGGTTCTTGCCATAGCTGTCGCGGCCCTTGATGACCAATTCGTCCAGTGCCAGGGCGGCATCGGCGCCGCCCAGGCTTTTAAGGGTGCCGAGCACGCCCGCGATGATTTTACGGAACGGACGGTCGCCGAGTTCGGCGTCCTTGCCCACGCCCACCAGCAGCACGCGGTCGGCCTTGAGGTTGGGCAGGTTGTGCAGCAACAGGCTCTGGCCAACCTTGCCGGCCAGGTCGCCACGCTTGAGCACGGCGCTGATGGCGCCGTCGCACAGGGCATCGAGTTGGGTGGCGACGACGCCGAGCTTGCGGTCTTCACCGACGGCAACCACCAGCGTGGCGGTTTTCAACGTTTCTGGGCTGACGCTTTTTACAACCAGTTCCATGTGCGGATCCCTGAATGAATGGTCAAGATGCCAGGCGCCGACACAATGGCGCGCTGAGCGAGCTTCTTCTATATAAAGAAGCGCCGGTGTTGCCGGCGACAAAGGCCGCAGTTTGAACCCCGGCGCCCGAGCCTGACAACCCTCGACGGCGCTAACTTTTGGCTTTAAGCACCGGTTTAAAGCGTGCGAAGTGACAGGCGCCTCCAATCACAGGATAATGCGGCTCTTTTTTCGGCGGTTCGCCTTGGTGGGCCGGCTCGATACGTTTGCTTGTTTGGCCGCCTTAGCCTGACAACCTTGGAGTGTCTGGTTTGATCGTCTTTCGTTATCTCTCCCGCGAAGTCCTGTTGACCCTAAGCGCCGTCAGCGCCGTACTGCTGGTCATCATCATGAGCGGGCGCTTCATCAAATACCTCGCCCAGGCGGCCTCCGGCGCCCTGGACCCGGGCTCCCTGTTCCTGATCATGGGGTTCCGCCTGCCGGGCTTCCTGCAACTGATCCTGCCACTGGGGTTGTTCCTGGGTATTTTGCTGGCCTACGGCCGCTTGTACCTCGACAGTGAAATGACCGTGCTGTCGGCCACCGGCATGAGCCAGCAGCGACTGTTTCGCATCACGCTGTTCCCGGCCGCGTTGGTGGCGTTGGTGGTGGCCTGGCTGAGTCTGAGCCTGGCGCCCCAGGGCGCCAACCAGTTCCAGCTGCTGATCAACCAGCAGGACGCCATGACCGAATTCGATACCCTGGTGCCGGGACGTTTCCAGGCGCTACGTGACGGTACGCGCGTCACCTATACCGAACAGCTCTCGGACGACCGGGTCGACCTGGGTGGCGTCTTCATCACCCAAAAGAACCTGTCTTCCGATACTAAAAAGGATCGCGGCATTTCCGTGCTGGTGGCCGAGAAGGGCCGGCAGGAAATCAACCCCGACGGCAACCGCTACCTGATCCTGGAAAACGGCTATCGCTATGACGGCAAGCCGGGGCAGGCCGATTACCGGGCCATCAAGTACGACACCTATGGCGTGTTGCTGCCCAAGCCCGAGGTCAGCGACGAAGTCACCGACCGCGACGCCATGCCCACGGCCAGCCTGCTGGGTAACGACGACATCCGAGCCCGCACCGAGCTGCAATGGCGCCTGTCGCTGCCGCTGTTGGTGTTCATCGTGACCCTCATGGCGGTCCCGCTGTCGCGGGTCAATCCGCGCCAGGGCCGTTTCCTCAAGCTGCTGCCGGCGATTCTTCTGTATATGGCTTACCTGACCATCCTGATTTCCGCCCGTAGTGCGCTGGAGAAAGGCAAGATCCCGCCGGCCCTGGGCTTATGGTGGGTGCACTCGATCTTCCTGGCCATCGGCCTGGGGTTGCTCTACTGGGAGCCGCTACGCCTGAAGCTGGCCAGTCGTCGCAGCGCGCTGGAGGTGGCCCGTGGTTAAACTCGATCGCTACATCGGCAGCAGCGTGTTCATGGCGATCCTTGCGGTGCTGGGGATCATTCTTGGCCTGGCGACCCTGTTTGCCTTCATTGATGAAATGAGTGACGTCAGCGATACCTATACCCTGGCGGACGTCCTGAGCTACGTGCTGCTGACAGCGCCGCGGCGTTTGTACGACATGCTGCCGATGGCCGCGCTGATCGGGTGCCTGATCGGCCTGGGCAGCCTGGCCAGCAACAGCGAGCTGACCATCATGCGCGCCGCTGGCGTGTCCATTGGCCGGATCGTCTGGGCGGTGATGAAGCCGATGCTGGTGCTGATGCTGGTGGGTGTGCTGATCGGCGAATACATCGCCCCGGCCACTGAAAATACCGCCCAGGCCAACCGTTCCCTGGCCCAGGGCGGCGGTGATGCACAAAGCGCCAAGCACGGCTTGTGGCACCGCCAGGGCGATGAGTTCATCCACATCAACTCGGTCCAGCCCAACGGCATTCTGTACGGCGTGACCCGTTATCGCTTCGACGATCAGCGGCACATGCTGTCCTCTAGCTTCGCCAAGCGCGCCAAATTCGCCGACGATCACTGGCAACTGAGCGATGTCACCACCACCCTGTTCCATGACAAGCGCACCGAGGTGGTCGCCGCTCCGGAAGAACGCTGGGAAGTGTCGATCAGCCCGCAACTGCTCAGCACCGTAGTGATGGCGCCGGAGTCCCTGTCGATTACCGGTTTGTGGGGCTACATCCACTACCTGGCGGACCAGGGGCTGAACAACGGCCGCTACTGGTTGGCTTTTTGGGTCAAGGTGTTGCAACCGCTGGTCACTGCCGCCCTGGTGCTGATGGCGATTTCCTTCATCTTCGGCCCGCTGCGTTCGGTGACCCTTGGCCAGCGGGTGTTTACCGGCGTGCTGGTGGGCTTCACATTCCGCATTGCCCAGGATTTGCTGGGGCCATCGAGCCTGGTGTTCGGTTTCTCGCCGCTGTTTGCAGTGCTGGTCCCCGCAGCTGTCTGCGCGTTGGCCGGGCTCTGGTTGTTACGCCGGGCGGGTTGACCCCAATCTTGTGGCGAGCAGGCTCTGTGGCGAGGGAGCTTGCTGTGGCGAGGGGATTTATCCCCGCCGGCTTGCGCAGCAACCCCCCGCGTCCTACCTGACACATCGAGATGGCTGATGGATCGTGGGACTGCTTCGCAGCCCAACGGGGATAAATCCCCTCGCCACAATGGCGTCTGTATCAGGTACAATTCCCGGCTATTTTTCGGCGGGCCATGCCTGCAGCCTTTTTGAGTGTTGATCCGTGAGTGATTTGAGTCATATCCGCAATTTCTCCATCATCGCCCACATTGACCATGGCAAGTCGACGCTGGCCGATCGCTTCATCCAGATGTGCGGCGGCCTGGCCGAGCGTGAAATGGAAGCCCAGGTCCTGGACTCCATGGACCTGGAGCGTGAACGCGGGATCACCATCAAGGCCCACAGCGTTACCCTCTATTACAAGGCTCGCGACGGCGTTACCTATCAGCTGAACTTCATCGATACCCCAGGCCACGTCGACTTCACCTATGAAGTCAGCCGGTCGCTGGCGGCCTGTGAGGGTGCGTTGCTGGTGGTCGATGCCGGCCAGGGTGTCGAGGCCCAGTCGGTTGCCAACTGCTACACGGCCATCGAGCAGGGCCTGGAAGTCATGCCGGTGTTGAACAAGATCGACCTGCCCCAGGCCGATCCGGACCGCGTGAAGGAAGAAATCGAGAAGATCATCGGCATCGACGCCACCGACGCGGTCACCTGCAGCGCCAAGACCGGCCTGGGCGTGGACGAAGTGCTCGAGCGCCTGGTGCAGACCATTCCCGCGCCGACCGGCAACATCGAAGATCCGCTGCAAGCGTTGATCATCGATTCCTGGTTCGACAACTACCTGGGCGTGGTTTCTCTGGTTCGCGTGCGCCATGGCCGCGTGAAGAAGGGCGACAAGATCCTGGTCAAGTCCACCGGCAAGATCCACCTGGTGGACAGCGTCGGTGTATTCAATCCGAAACACTCCGCCACCGTTGACCTGAAGGCCGGTGAAGTGGGCTTCATCATTGCCGGCATCAAGGACATCCACGGGGCGCCGGTCGGTGACACCCTGACCTTGAGCTCCACCCCCGACGTCGATGTGTTGCCCGGCTTCAAGCGTATCCAGCCGCAGGTCTACGCCGGCCTGTTCCCGGTCAGCTCCGACGACTTCGAAGACTTCCGCGAAGCCCTGCAAAAGCTGACGCTGAACGACTCGTCCCTGCAATACACTCCGGAAAGCTCCGACGCCCTGGGCTTCGGTTTCCGTTGCGGGTTCCTGGGCATGCTGCACATGGAAATCATCCAGGAGCGCCTGGAGCGCGAGTACGACCTGGACCTGATCACCACGGCGCCGACCGTAATTTTCGAGCTGCTGCTCAAGAACGGTGAAACCATCTACGTCGACAACCCGTCCAAGCTACCGGACCTGTCGGCCATCGAGGACATGCGCGAGCCGATCGTGCGGGCCAACATCCTTGTGCCGCAGGAACACCTGGGCAACGTCATTACCCTGTGCATCGAGAAGCGTGGCGTGCAGCACGACATGCTGTTCCTCGGCACGCAGGTCCAAGTGACCTACGACCTGCCGATGAACGAAGTGGTATTGGATTTCTTTGATCGCCTGAAATCCACCAGTCGCGGCTATGCTTCGCTGGACTATCATTTCGATCGTTACCAATCGGCTAATCTGGTGAAGCTGGATGTGCTGATCAACGGTGAGAAGGTCGATGCCTTGGCATTGATCGTGCACCGTGACAACGCGCACTACAAAGGTCGTGCATTGACCGAGAAGATGAAGGAACTGATTCCGCGGCAGATGTTCGACGTGGCAATCCAGGCCGCCATTGGCGGGCAGATTGTGGCGCGTACAACCGTCAAGGCGCTCAGAAAGAACGTATTGGCCAAATGCTACGGCGGCGACGTCAGCCGTAAGCGCAAGCTGTTGGAAAAGCAAAAGGCCGGTAAAAAACGCATGAAGCAGGTCGGTAACGTGGAAATTCCACAGGAAGCCTTCCTTGCGGTGCTCAGGTTGGATAGTTAGGTCCTATGTCGCTAAATTTCCCGCTGTTGCTGGTTATCGCCGTGTTTGTCTGCGGTCTGTTGGCGTTGCTTGATCTGTTGTTCCTGGCGCCTCGGCGCCGGGCGGCCGTCGCCTCTTATCAGGGCAGCGTCAGCCAGCCTGATGGTGTGGTGGTCGAAAAGCTCAACAAGGAACCGCTGCTGGTCGAGTACGGCAAGTCGTTCTTCCCGGTGCTGTTCATCGTGCTGGTGCTGCGCTCGTTCCTGGTGGAACCCTTCCAGATCCCGTCCGGCTCGATGAAGCCGACCCTGGACGTGGGCGATTTCATCCTGGTGAACAAGTTCTCCTACGGGATCCGCCTGCCGGTGATCGACAAAAAGGTCATCGAGGTCGGTGACCCGCAACGCGGCGATGTCATGGTGTTCCGCTTCCCGAGCGACCCGAACGTCAACTACATCAAGCGTGTGGTCGGCCTGCCGGGCGACAAGGTCCGCTACACTGCCGACAAGCGCCTGTTCGTCAATGGCGAATCGGTGGCCGAGCAGCTGATCGGCTCCGAGCCGGGCACGCTGGGCAGCGCTGAGCTCTACCAGGAAAAACTCGGCGAAGCCGAGCACTTGATCCGCAAGGAAATGAGCCGCTACCGTGCTACGCCGGACCGTTCGTGGACCGTGCCGGCCGGGCACTATTTCATGATGGGCGACAACCGCGACAACTCCAACGACAGCCGTTACTGGGATGATCCAAACATTCCCAAGGACATGCTGGGCATGGTCCCCGACCGGAATATCGTCGGCAAGGCCTTCGCCGTCTGGATGAGCTGGCCGGAACCCAAACTCAGCCACCTGCCGAATTTCTCGCGGGTTGGCCTGATCAAGTAATCACACACGGCGCTGTTGAACACAGCGCCGAATGCATTTCTGGAGCCTGCACAAGGCGCCCGAAGGCATGAAGCCAACGATAGTCAGGACGTCATTTTTGAACACAGCGTTAATTGTCCCAAGCCAACGGCGCCTTGCCGCCGTGGCGGTGGAAACCAGCCACGAACTCAGCGTGGGTAAACCGTGAGCGCTTCTCTCAGCCGTCTCGAGCGTCAGCTCGGTTACACCTTCAAGGACCAGGAACTGATGGTCCTGGCCCTCACTCACCGCAGTTTTGCCGGGCGCAATAACGAACGCCTGGAATTCCTCGGCGATGCCATCCTCAACTTCGTGGCTGGCGAGGCGCTGTTCGAGCGTTTCCCGCTGGCCCGCGAAGGCCAGTTGTCGCGTCTGCGCGCGCGTTTGGTAAAAGGTGAGACCCTGGCCGTGTTGGCCCGTGGTTTCGACTTGGGCGACTACCTGCGCCTGGGCTCCGGTGAATTGAAGAGCGGCGGTTTCCGGCGCGAGTCGATTCTGGCCGATGCCCTGGAAGCGTTGATCGGCGCGATCTACCTGGACGCCGGCATGGAAATGGCGCGCGAGCGCGTGCTGGCCTGGTTGACGTCGGAGATCGACAGCCTGACGCTGGTGGACACCAACAAGGATCCGAAAACCCGGTTGCAGGAATTCCTGCAATCACGCAGTTGCGAGCTGCCACGCTACGAAGTCGTGGATATCCAGGGTGAGCCGCATTGCCGAACCTTCTTCGTGGAATGCGAAGTGGTCTTATTGAATGAGAAAAGCCGGGGCCAGGGTGTGAGTCGTCGTATTGCCGAACAGGTAGCGGCCGCCGCAGCACTGATTGCCTTGGGCGTGGAGAATGGCAATGACTGATACAACCGTCACCCGCTGCGGCTATGTCGCCATTGTCGGCCGGCCGAACGTGGGCAAGTCCACGCTGCTGAATCACATCCTGGGCCAGAAGCTGGCGATCACCTCGCGCAAGCCCCAGACCACTCGCCATAACATGTTGGGCATCAAGACCGAAGGCGCCGTCCAGGCGATCTACGTCGACACCCCGGGCATGCACAAGGGCGGCGAAAAGGCCCTGAACCGCTACATGAACAAGACCGCTTCGGCGGCGTTGAAAGACGTCGACGTGGTGATCTTCGTGGTCGATCGCACCAAGTGGACCGACGAAGACCAGATGGTCCTCGAGCGTGTCCAGTACGTCACCGGCCCGCTGATCGTGGCACTGAACAAGACCGACCGCATCGAAGACAAGGCTGAGCTGATGCCGCACCTGTCCTGGTTGCAGGAACAGTTGCCGAACGCCCAGATCATGCCGATCTCCGCCCAGCACGGTCACAACCTCGACGCGCTGGAGCGAGTGATTGCCGAGCACCTGCCGGAAAACGATCACTTTTTCCCCGAAGACCAGATCACCGACCGCAGCAGCCGTTTTCTCGCCGCGGAACTGGTGCGCGAGAAAATCATGCGCCAGATGGGCGCCGAACTGCCGTACCAGATCACCGTGGAAATCGAAGAGTTCAAGCAGCAGGGCAAGACCCTGCATATCCATGCCTTGATCCTCGTCGAACGTGACGGCCAGAAGAAAATCATCATTGGCGACAAGGGCGAGCGCATCAAGCGCATCGGCACCGAGGCGCGCAAGGACATGGAGCTGTTGTTCGACTCCAAGATCATGCTCAACCTGTGGGTCAAGGTGAAGGGCGGCTGGTCCGATGACGAGCGCGCGCTGCGGTCGTTGGGTTACGGCGACCTCTGATCGCATAACCGGATCTACCGAGAACCATTGTGGGAGCGAGCTTGCTCGCGATGAGGGCCTGATATTCAACATAGATGTTGACTGACAGTCCGCCATCGCGAGCAAGCTCGCTCCCACATTGGTTTGGGGCTGTTCATAAACTGTGCTCGCTCATTGAGAACTGCGATTTCCATGTCCCCAACCCAACCCATCGCCCAACCCGCCTACGTCCTCCACAGCCGCGCCTACCGCGAAAGCAGCGCCCTGGTGGACTTCCTCACGCCGCAAGGGCGGTTGCGGGCGGTGTTGCGCGGGGCCCGGGGCAAGGCGGGGACGCTGGCGCGGCCGTTCGTGCCGCTGGAAATCGAATTCCGCGGGCGAGGCGAGTTGAAGAATGTCGGGCGCATGGAAAGCAATGGCGTGGCGGCATGGCTCAACGGCGAGGCGTTGTTCAGCGGTTTGTACCTCAATGAATTGCTGATCCGCCTGCTGCCCGCCGAAGATCCCCATCCCGCCGTCTTCGACCACTACGCCGCCACGCTGTCGGCCCTGGCCGAAGGCCGTCCGCTGGAGCCGCTGCTGCGTTCGTTCGAATGGCGGCTGCTGGATGACCTCGGCTATGGTTTCGCCTTGAACACTGACTTGCACGGCGAGCCCATCGCGGCAGACGGTCTGTACCGCTTGCAGGTGGATGCCGGCCTGGAGCAGGTCTACCTGCTGCAACCCGGGCTGTTCAACGGCGCCGAGCTGCTGGCCATGGCCGAGGCCGACTGGAGTGCGCCGGGCGCGTTGTCGGCAGCCAAGCGCCTGATGCGCCAGGCCCTGGCGGTCCATCTGGGTGGTCGACCGCTGGTCAGCCGCGAGCTGTTTCGCAAGCCCTGATCAACCCGTATGCTGTGGGCCGACTATTTGTCCATTCAGGAGCCTTTTCGTGAGCACCAGCAATCGCATTCTTCTCGGCGTGAACATCGACCATGTTGCCACCCTGCGCCAGGCCCGCGGTACACGTTACCCGGATCCGGTCAAGGCCGCACTGGACGCCGAAGAGGCGGGCGCCGACGGCATCACCGTGCATTTGCGTGAAGACCGTCGCCACATCCAGGAGCGCGACGTGCTGTTGCTCAAGGACGTGCTGCAAACCCGCATGAACTTCGAAATGGGCGTGACCGAAGAAATGATGGCGTTCGCCGAGCACATTCGCCCGGCGCATATTTGCCTGGTGCCCGAGACGCGTCAGGAATTGACCACCGAAGGCGGCCTGGACGTGGCCGGGCAGGAAGCGCGGATCAGCTTGGCGGTAGAAAGGCTGTCAAAAACCGGCGCTGAAGTGTCGCTGTTCATTGACGCCGACGAGCGGCAGATCGCAGCCGCCAAGCGTGTCGGCGCCCCGGCCATCGAACTGCACACCGGTCGTTATGCCGATGCCGAAACGCCCACGGACGTTGCCGATGAGTTGCAACGAGTGGCCGACGGCGTCAGCTTCGGCCTGGCCCAGGGCCTGATCGTCAACGCCGGCCATGGCCTGCACTACCACAACGTCGAAGCCGTGGCGGCGATCAAGGGCATCAACGAGCTGAACATCGGCCACGCGCTGGTGGCCCATGCGTTGTTCGTCGGGTTCAAGTCGGCTGTATCGGAAATGAAAGCGCTGATCCTGGCTGCCGCCAAAGCCTGATGCCACCACATAACTCAATGTGCCCGCTCATTTAAGGCCTGCTTGATTCATTGTGGCGAGGGGATTTATCCCCGTTGGGCTGCGAAGCAGCCCTAAAAAATCTGGCGCCTCGGTGTGTCAGGCAGATTGAGTTGACTGCTTTGGGGCTGCTTCGCAGCCCAACGGGGATAAATCCCCTCGCCACAGATTCATCACTGCATCAGGTTTGTGCGCAGCTGTCAGAGCGGCGGGGTTTCCTGGTTTGGCTTGCTCTTGTCGACACCCGGCACGTGCAGGTTGCCCTCGGCCACCTGGTTGCCTTCGAGCTGCGGCTGCGTGACCCAGGTCAGGATGTCGTAGTAGCGACGGATGTTCGCCACGAAATGCACCGGCTCGCCGCCCCGGGCGTAGCCGTAGCGGGTCTTGCTGTACCACTGTTTCTGGGACAGGCGCGGCAGGATCTTCTTCACATCCAGCCACTTGTTCGGGTTCAACCCTTCCTTGGCCGCCAGTTTGCGGGCGTCGTCCAGGTGGCCGCTGCCCACGTTATAGGCGGCGAGGGCGAACCAGGTACGGTCCGGCTCCTCAATGCTCTCGTCCAGTTGGTCCTTCATGTAGGCCAGGTACTTGGCACCGCCCATGATGCTCTGCTTCGGATCCAGGCGGTTGGATACGCCCATGGCCTGGGCGGTGTTCTGGGTCAGCATCATCAGCCCGCGCACGCCGGTCTTGGACGTCACCGCCGGTTGCCACAGCGATTCCTGATAGCCGATCGCGGCCAGCAGGCGCCAGTCGACTTTCTCTTTCTTGGCGTAGGCCTTGAAGTGTTGTTCGTATTTGGGCAGCCGTTGCTGCAAATGCTGGGCGAAGGTGGTGGCGCCCATGTAGCCGAGGACATCGACGTGTCCGTAATAACGGTCCTTGAGGCGTTGCAGCGTGCCGTTTTTCTGTACCTTGTCGAGGTAGCTGTTGATTTCGTTGAGCAGGCTGTTGTCTTCGCCGGGGCCCACGGCCCAGCTCTGGTTGCGGGCGTCACCCAGGTCGAAGGCGACGCGTACGTTGGGGAAGTACACCTGGTTCATCGCCACTTCGTTGGAATCCACCAGGGTCAGGTCGATCTGGCCCTCGTCGACCATGCGCAGCAGGTCGACCACTTCAACCGCGTCGGATTCTTCGTATTCAATGCCTGGATATTGCTGTTTCAGCTGCGCCAGCTGTTCGGCGTGGCTGCTGCCCTTGAGCACCATGATCTTCTTGCCGGCCAGGGCGGCCGCGTCGGTGGGGCGGGACTGGCCGTTGCGGTAGATGATTTGCGGGGTGACTTCCAGGTAGGGATGGGAGAACCGCACCTGTTTTTTGCGCTGTTCGCTGCTGACCAGGCCGGCCGCCGCCAACACCGGGCCGTTGGGCTTGCCGATCTGGCTGAACAGGTCGTCGAGGTTGTCGGCGGTCTCGATTTTCAGCTCTACCCCCAAATCGTCGGCGAAGCGCTTCACCAGCTCGTATTCGAAGCCGGTTTCACCGTTGCGATCCTCAAAGTAGGTGGCGGGGCTGTTCCGGGTGATCACCCGCAGCACGCCATCCTCCTTTACGCGCTCCAGTGTGTTGGGTTTCTCAACACAACCACTGAGCACCAGGAAGAGTCCGGTTGCGATCAGCCATTTGGCATACCGCGGACGCAAAGCCGTTGGGGAAAACATCTGCGCAGTATACGCAAACGGCCCCTGCCGCCATATCTCGACAGCAAAAGGCCAGTCTGCTAGCCATTGCAAAACATGTCCGCAACACAGGCGGGCCGGCGCGCGGCGGGTTTTGTACCGATGAAAAATATCTCACCGCGATCCCGGGAATGAGCGCCCGACTGGGCCGTTGGTGCAAAGACCGACATTCGGCCAGCATCGCGCGTGCCGTTTCGGGTGCCGTTGCCAGCGGTTTAGGCTAGAATGCACGGCCTCAAAGCACACCCCCTTCCCGAGGCTGTCCCGAAGATGTTGATCCTGCGCGGCGCTCCTGCCCTTTCTGCCTTTCGCCACAGCAAACTCCTTGAGCAACTGAGCCAGAAGGTTCCGGCTGTCAGTGGCTTGTATGCTGAATTCGCTCACTTCGCCGAAGTCACCGGCGGTTTGACCGGCGACGAACAGCAGGTGCTCGCGCGCCTTCTGAAGTACGGTCCCAGTGTTCCCGTCCAGGAGCCGACCGGTCGTCTGTTCCTGGTGCTGCCGCGTTTCGGCACCATTTCGCCGTGGTCGAGCAAGGCCAGCGATATCGCCCGCAACTGCGGCCTGTCGAAAATCCAGCGCCTGGAGCGCGGCATAGCCTTTTATGTCGCCGGTGAGTTCAGCGAGGCCGAGGCCCAACTGATCGCCGACGGCCTGCACGACCGCATGACCCAGGTCGTGCTGGGCAACCTGGAGCAGGCCGCCGGCCTGTTCAGCCATGCCGAACCCAAGCCCTTGACCGCCATCGACGTGCTGGGCGGCGGCCGTGCCGCGCTGGAAACAGCCAACGCCGAACTGGGCCTGGCCCTGGCCGAAGACGAGATCGATTACCTGGTCACCGCCTTTCAGGGCTTGAAGCGCAACCCTCACGACATCGAATTGATGATGTTCGCCCAGGCCAACTCCGAGCACTGTCGCCACAAGATCTTCAACGCCAGTTGGGACATTGACGGCCAGAGCCAGGAAAAAAGCCTGTTCGGCATGATCAAGAACACCTACCAGATGCACAACGAAGGTGTGCTCTCGGCCTACAAGGACAACGCCGCGGTGATCGTCGGCAGCGTTGCCGGTCGCTTCTACCCGAACCCTGAGACCCGCCAGTACGGTGCGGTCCAGGAGCCGGTGCACATCCTCATGAAGGTCGAGACCCACAACCACCCGACCGCGATCGCCCCGTTCCCGGGCGCATCCACCGGTTCCGGTGGCGAGATCCGCGACGAAGGCGCCACTGGGCGCGGTGCCAAGCCCAAGGCCGGCCTGACCGGTTTCACCGTGTCGAACCTGCAGATCCCGGGCTTCGAACAGCCATGGGAAAAGCCGTACGGCAAGCCTGAGCGCATCGTCAACGCCCTCGACATCATGATCGAAGGTCCCCTGGGGGGCGCGGCGTTCAACAACGAATTCGGCCGTCCGGCCCTGACCGGTTACTTCCGTACCTTCGAGCAATCCATCACCACCCCCCGTGGTGAAGAAGTGCGCGGCTACCACAAGCCGATCATGCTTGCGGGCGGCATGGGCAACATCCGCGCCGAACACGTGCAGAAAGGCGAGATCCTGGTCGGCTCCAAGCTGATCGTCCTCGGTGGCCCGGCCATGCTGATCGGCCTGGGCGGTGGCGCTGCTTCCTCCATGGCCACCGGCACCAGTTCGGCGGACCTGGACTTCGCTTCGGTCCAGCGGGAAAACCCGGAAATGGAACGCCGTTGCCAGGAAGTCATCGACCGTTGCTGGCAGTTGGGTGAACACAACCCCATCAGCTTCATCCACGACGTCGGCGCGGGCGGCCTGTCCAACGCCTTCCCGGAACTGGTCAACGACGGTGGCCGCGGTGGCCGCTTCGAGCTGCGCAACATTCCGAACGACGAGCCGGGCATGGCCCCGCACGAAATCTGGAGCAACGAATCCCAGGAGCGTTACGTCCTGGCGGTCGGCCCGGCCGACTTCGAGCGTTTCCAGGCCATTTGCGAGCGCGAGCGCTGCCCGTTCGCCGTGGTCGGCGAAGCCACCGCCGAGCCGCAACTGACCGTCACCGACAGCCATTTCGGCAACAGCCCGGTGGACATGCCGTTGGAAGTGCTGCTGGGCAAGGCCCCGCGCATGCACCGTTCGGCTGTTCGTGAAGCCGAGTTGGGCGACGACTTCGATCCGTCGACCCTCGACATCGCCGATTCCATCGAACGCGTCCTGCATCATCCGGCCGTGGCCAGCAAAAGTTTCCTGATCACCATCGGCGACCGCACCATCACCGGCCTCGTGGCCCGTGACCAGATGGTCGGCCCATGGCAAGTGCCGGTGGCCGACGTGGCCGTGACCGCCACCAGCTTCGACGTCTACACCGGCGAAGCCATGGCCATGGGCGAGCGCACGCCGCTGGCGTTGCTGGATGCCCCGGCCTCGGGCCGCATGGCGATCGGCGAGACCCTGACCAACATCGCGGCTTCGCGCATCGGCAAGATTTCCGACATCAAGCTGTCGGCCAACTGGATGTCCGCCGCCGGTCACCCGGGTGAAGACGCCCGCCTGTACGACACCGTCAAGGCTGTCGGCATGGAGCTGTGCCCGGAGCTGGGCATCACCATTCCGGTGGGCAAGGACTCCATGTCCATGGCCACGCGCTGGAACGACGACGGCGTGGACAAGAGCGTGACCTCGCCGCTGTCGCTGATCGTGACCGGTTTTGCTCCAGTCACCGACATCCGCCAGACCCTGACCCCGCAACTGCGCATGGACAAGGGCACCACCGACCTGATCCTGATCGACCTGGGCCGTGGCCAGAACCGCATGGGCGCCTCGATCCTGGCCCAGGTGCACGGCAAGCTCGGCTCGCAAGCGCCGGACGTCGATGATGCCGAAGACCTGAAAGCGTTCTTCGCCGTCATCCAGGGCCTCAACGCCGACGGTCATCTGCTGGCCTACCACGACCGTTCCGACGGTGGTTTGCTGACCACCGTGGTGGAAATGGCCTTTGCCGGTCACTGCGGCCTGAGCCTGACCCTCGACAGCGTGGCCGAGTCCACGGCTGAAATCCCGGCCATCCTGTTCAACGAAGAACTGGGTGCGGTGATCCAGGTGCGCCAGGACGCTACCCCGGACATCCTCGCCCAGTTCAGCGCAGCCGGCCTGGCCGATTGCGTCTCGGTGATCGGCCAGCCGATCAACAACGCCCACATCAACATCACCTTCAACGGCGACACCGTCTTCGAAGGCCAGCGCCGCCTGTTGCAGCGCCAGTGGGCTGAAACCAGCTACCAGATCCAACGCCTGCGGGACAACGCCGACTGCGCCGAACAGGAATTCGACGCGCTGCTGGAAGAAGACAACCCGGGCCTGAGCGCCAAGCTGAGCTACGACGTCAACCACGACGTGGCCGCGCCCTACATCAAGAAAGGCATTCGCCCACAAGTGGCGGTCCTGCGCGAGCAGGGCGTCAACGGCCAGGTGGAAATGGCGGCGGCGTTCGACCGCGCCGGTTTCAACGCGATCGACGTGCACATGAGCGACATCCTGGCCGGTCGGGTCGACCTGAACGACTTCAAGGGCATGGTGGCGTGTGGCGGTTTCTCCTACGGCGACGTGCTGGGTGCCGGTGAAGGCTGGGCCAAGTCGGCGCTGTTCAACAGCCGCGCCCGCGATGCGTTCCAAGGCTTCTTCGAACGTACCGACAGCTTCACCCTCGGCGTGTGCAACGGTTGCCAGATGATGTCCAACCTGCACGAGCTGATCCCGGGCAGCGAGTTCTGGCCGCACTTCGTGCGTAACCGTTCCGAGCAGTTCGAAGCGCGCGTGGCGATGGTCCAGGTGCAGGAATCGAACTCGATCTTCCTGCAGGGCATGGCCGGTTCGCGCATGCCGATCGCCATCGCCCACGGCGAAGGCCATGCGGAATTCGAAAGCGAAGAAGCGCTGCTTGAAGCGGATCTGTCCGGTTGTGTGTCGCTGCGGTTTGTCGACAACCACGGCAAAGTCACCGAAACCTACCCGGCCAACCCGAACGGCTCGCCGCGTGGGATCACCGGCCTGACCAGCCGCGACGGCCGCGTCACGATCATGATGCCGCACCCGGAGCGGGTGTTCCGCGCGGTGCAGAACTCGTGGCGTTCGGACGACTGGAACGAAGACGCGCCATGGATGCGCATGTTCCGCAACGCGCGCGTCTGGGTGAACTAAGGCGGTGTACAAGCTCTGCTTCTTCGTCCCGGCCAGCCATGTGGACGTGGTCAAGAGCGCCGTATTCGCTGCCGGTGGCGGGCGAATCGGCGACTACGACCACTGCGCCTGGCAAGTCCTGGGTCTGGGCCAGTTTCGCCCGTTGGACGGCAGCCAACCGTTCATCGGCGAGGCGGGGCAGGTCGAGCAGGTCGAGGAATGGAAAGTGGAGCTTGTCGTTGCCGATGAGCTGATTCGTGGAGTGGTGGACGCGTTGAAACAGAGTCATCCCTACGAAACGCCGGCGTATGAAGTGTGGCGGTTGGAGGATTTCTGATCCCGGGCCGTTGAAATGAAAAACCCGCTGATTGAATCAGCGGGTTTTTTATTGAGCGCGATAAAGCCAGTCCCCTATATACACAAACCTGTGGCGAGGGGATTTATCCCCGTTGGGCTGCGCAGCAGCCCCTAAGCAGACAAACTCAATTTACCTGACACACCGAAGCGCCGGGTTTAGGGCTGCTGCGCAGCCCAGCGGGGATAAATCCCCTCGCCACAGAGATTGGGGGCTAGGCTTTTACCTCTGCCTGACGGCTCAGCACCACCCCCTCCAACACCTGCCACAACCCCGGCGCTTTCTCCCCCAGCAACAAGTGCCAGACACCGCCTTCCAACGGACTGACCCCCTGGCATCCCAGCGCCTTGAGGCCGCTTTCCGACAGTCTTTTGCCATCGGCCAGGCGCACCCGCAACCGGCTCATCGCCACGCAATCGAGCTGCAACACGTTGCCACCGCCACCCAACGCATCCAGCCATTGTTGCGCTTCGGCCCCGGAGACGCTGGTCGCTGTGACCGGTTCAACCACCGCGGCCACCGGCGCAGGGACTGGGCGGTCGGAGGCGGGTAGGGCCAGGCGGATTTCATCGGCGATGCTGTCGGCCATCGGCCCCACCACCACTTGCAAACTCCCGCCATTGCCGGGACGTACCACGGCCATGGCGCCCAGGGCCTTGAGCTGCGCATCGGAGGCTTTGTTGCGGTCCACCATGTCCAACCGCAGCCGCGTGGTGCAGGCGCCGACGGTGATCAGGTTGCCGGCGCCGCCGAGTGCTTCGATGTAGGCCGCGGCCCGTTGATTCTGGGCGATGACCGGTTTGTCACCGGCGGGCACTTCTTCACGCCCTGGGGTTTTCAGGTCGAAGCGGCGGATGCAGAAGTCGAACACCGTGTAATAGATCACGGCATAGACCAGTCCCACCGGCACCACCAGCCAGCCGTTGTTCGACTTGCCCCAGCCGAGCACCATGTCGATGAAGCCGCCGGAGAAGGTAAAGCCCAAGCGGATGTTCAGCCAATCGGTGATCGCCATCGACAGCCCGGTGAGCAAAGCATGCAATAGGAACAGCAGTGGCGCGAGGAACATGAAGGCGAACTCAATCGGTTCGGTGACACCCGTGAGAAACGAAGTCAGCGCCATGGACAGCAGGATCCCGCCCATGACTTTGCGCCGATGGGGCAGGGCATTGCGGTACATCGCCAGGCACGCAGCGGGCAGGCCGAAGAGCATCACCGGGAACATGCCGGTCATGAACTGGCCGCCATTCGGATCGCCGGCAAAGTAGCGGGTCAGGTCGCCGGTGACCACCGCACCGGTTTGCGGATCGGTGAAGCTGCCGAAGATGAACCAGGCCATATTATTGAGGATGTGGTGCAGGCCGGTGACGATCAACAGCCGGTTGAACACGCCGAACACGAAGGCACCGAAACTGCCGCTTTCCATCAGCAAGGCGCCGAAACTGTTGATGCCCTGCTGGATCGGCGGCCAGATCAGGCCGAACACCACCCCCAGGCCCACGGCGCTGAAGCCGGTGACAATCGGCACGAAGCGCCGCCCACCGAAGAACGCCAGGTACTCCGGCAGCTTGATGTCCTTGAAACGGTTGTACAGCGCACCGGCCAACAGGCCACTGATGATCCCGGCAAGCATGCCCATGTTGATGCTGGCATCGAGCACCTTCAGGGTGGCGATCATCACCAGATAACCGATAGCCCCGGCCAGTCCCGCCGTACCGTTGTTGTCCCGGGCGAAGCCCACGGCGATGCCGATGGCGAAGATCATCGCCAGGTTGGCAAAGATCGCCTGGCCGGCATCGTGGATGATGGCGATGTTCAACAGGTCGGTGTCGCCCAGGCGCAGCAACAGGCCGGCGATGGGCAGGATCGCGATGGGCAGCATCAGTGCCCGGCCGAGGCGTTGCAGTCCTTCGATGAAATGCTGGTACATGGCGTCTCTCCCTTTATTGTTCTTCGACGTGGCTCAGCCCAGGGGCCAGTGTTGATGGCAGGCCTGGCGCACGGCGGCGGCACTGCCCAGGTTCAGCAGCTCGCCGCTGAGGCGGGCGCACTGGGCGGCGTCGAGGTGCCGCACGCGGTCCTTGATTGCGCCGATCTGCGACGGGCTGACCGACAGTTCGCGGACCCCCAGCCCGATCAGCACCGGCGTCGCCAGCGGATCGGAGGCCAGGGCGCCGCACACGCCAACCCAACGGTCATGTTTCGCTGCGCCGATGCAGGTCTGGGCGATCAACCGCAGCAGCGCCGGGTGCAGGGCATCGACCCGGGCGGCAAGGCCGGCGTGGTCGCGGTCCATGGCCAGGGTGTATTGCGACAGGTCGTTGGTGCCGATGGACAGGAAGTCCGCATGCTCGGCCAATTGTTCGGCCAGCAACGCGGCGGCCGGCACTTCGATCATCACTCCCAATTGCGGGCGTTCGCCCAGGCCCAGTTCGGCGCCGAGGGCATCGAGGCGTTGGCGGATGTGCAGCAGCTCATCGACCTCGGTGACCATGGGCAACAGGATCCGGCAGCGCTGCAGCGGACGGGCTTGCAGCAAGGCCCGCAGTTGCTGGTCCAGCAACTGCGGTCGCACCTGGGCCAGGCGAATGCCGCGCAGGCCCAGTACCGGGTTGGCTTCGGTCGGCAGCGGCAGGTAGTCCAGTTGTTTGTCGCCGCCCACGTCCATGGTACGGATGATCACCGGCTTGTCGCCCATGGCCTCGAGCACGGCTTGATAGGCCTGGCGTTGTTCCTCTTCGTCGGGCGCGGTGTGACGGTCGACGAACAGAAATTCCGTACGCAGCAAGCCAACGCCGTCGGCACCGTTTGCCAAGGCTTGGGTGGCATCGGCGCTGGAGGCGACGTTGGCCGCCACTTCCACGCTTACGCCGTCAAGGGTGTGCGCCGGGGTGTGGGCGAGGTTTTGTTGTTGGGCGCGGCGGGTGGTTTGTCGGGCCTGTTCCTGATGCACCTGGGCCAGGCGCTCGGCCGTTGGCGCGAGTTCGAGGCGGCCGTCGTCGGCGTCCAGCACCACCACTTGTCCCGGCGCCTGGCCAAGCAGCGCGTCACCCAGCGCCACCAGGCACGGCAGGCCTTTGCCTCGGGCGAGGATGGCCACGTGGGAGGTTGCGCCGCCCTCGACCATGCACACGCCGGCCACGCCTTGGGCGCTGAGTTGCAGCAGGTCCGACGGGGTCAGTTCCTGGGCGGCGACGATGGCGCCCGCCGCGACGTCGAATTGCCAGGCCTCACCCAACAACACCCGCAGGACCCGTTGGCGCAGGTCGCGCAAATCGTTGGCGCGCTCGGCCAGCAGCGTGCTGCCCAGCTGTTGCAGCACCTGGCACTGGGCGTCGATGGAGCGGCTCCAGGCGTGGGGCGCGGCACTGCCTTGTTCGATAAAGAGGTGGGCGGCTTCCAGCAACACCGGGTCTTCCAGTAGTGCCAGATGAGCGCTGAAGATCGCTTCTTCGTCGCGATGGCGTCGGGCCTTGGCGTTTTCCAGGGTGAGGCGGATTTCGCCACTGACCTGGGCCAAGGCATTGTCCAAGCGTTGTCGCTGCTCTTCGACGTCATGGCCGCCAGCGTCCGGGGGCAATTGAATGCCATTCAGTCGAACCAGCGGCCCGGTCACCAGGCCGGGGGCGGCACACACGCCGTGCAGCACACCGTCTTCGGCGCTACGGCGTTGCGGTTTGAGCATCGGCGCCACGGCATGGGCTTCTTCCGCCAGGGCTGTGGATAAAATCGCCAGCAAGGCTTGCAGTGCCGCCTCGGCATCGCTGCCCTGGCAACTGACGTGCACTTGCGCTTGTTCGGTAATGGCCAGGCCCATCATCCCCATCACGCTGTCGCAGGACGCCGACTTGCCTTGGAAATGCAGCTGCGAGCGGCTCTTGAAACCCTGGGCGGTCTGGCGAATCAGCGCCGCCGGCCGGGCATGCAGACCGCCGCGATGGGCGATGCGGACCTGGCCGAACACTTCAATGCCGATGTCCTGCTCAACGTGTCGAGTGTCGCCAGGGACCTTGGCGAGGATATGCAGCAGCGGTTCGCCGACCTTCACCCCTTTGAGGGTGATGGGCCGCGCCTGGAAGTGTTCGCCATTGGTGATGACCAACAGGCTCACCAGGCTCTTGCAGCGCAGTGCCACTTTGTCCACGTCGTAACGCAGCAGCGGCTGGCCATTGCTGACCCGCGCGCCTTCCTTGACCAGCATGGAAAAGCCGTCGCCCTGCAGCTCGACCGTGTCCAGGCCCAGGTGCAGCAACAGTTCGGCGCCGTTGTCGGCCCGTAGGGTCACGGCGTGGCCGGTGCGGGCGACGTGAATCACTTCACCGTCGCAAGGCGCGTAGAGGGTGTCGTTCAGCGGGTCGATGGCGATCCCGTCGCCCATGGCGCCGCTGGCGAACACCGCGTCCGGGACATTGGCGAGGGTGAGCACCGGGCCGCTGAGCGGGGCGCTGAGGGTCAGCTCTTTATTATTGTTGGGCATGGGGCGCTCTCATCAGACTCTCTATAAAAGAAAACCGTCGGTTCAGTGCGTACGGGTGACCTTGCTCAGATGCCGTGGCTGGTCCGGGTCCAGGCCTCGGGCCACGGCCAGGCTCGCGGCCATCCCATAAAAGCTCTGGATCGCCAGGATCGGGCCCAGGGACGGGTGTTCGGCGCGGGTCAGCGTCAGGTCGCGCTCGGCGATGTCATCCGGCGCCGCCAGCAACACCCGGGCGCCGCGCTGGCGCATGTCGGCGGCCAGGCTCAACACGCCGGCCTGCTCGGCACCGCGAGGGGCGAACACCAGCAGCGGGTAGTTTTCATCGATCAGCGCCATCGGCCCATGACGAACCTCGGCGCTGCTGAAGGCTTCGGCCTGGATCGCCGAGGTTTCCTTGAACTTGAGCGCCGCTTCCTGGGCGATGGCGAACCCGGCGCCACGGCCGATCACCATCAACCGCTGGCAGTCGCGCAGGGCCTCGACGGCAACGCGCCAATCCTGGCGGGCGGCCTCGCGCAGACCTTCGGACAGGGCGCTGCCGGCTTCCAGCAACTCGACGTCGTTCTTCCAGTGCGCCACCAGCCGCGCACTGGCGCTGAGGGTAGCGATGAAACTCTTGGTCGCGGCGACACTGCTTTCGATACCGGCACACAGCGGCACGCTGAATTCACACGCCGCTTCCAGAGGGGAGTCGGTGGCGTTGACCAGGGCCACGCTCAAGGCGCCGCGCTTGCGCAACAGGCGCAGGCTGTTCACCAGGTCCGGGCTTTGGCCCGATTGGGAAAAACCGAACGCCACCTGGCCGCTGACCTTCAGCGGCGCCTGTTGCATGGTCACCACCGACATCGGCAACGAGGCCACCGGGATGCCCAATTGCTGCATGGTCAGGTAGGCGAAGTAGCTGGCGGCGTGGTCGGAACTGCCACGGGCGACGGTCATCGCCACTTGCGGCGGCTGACGGCGCAGGCGTCCGGCGATTTCCTCGAGGGCCGGGTCCAGTTGCTGCAACTGGCGCTCGACGGCTTCCCACGAGGCCAGGGCCTCTTCAAGCATTTTGGAAGTCAATGGCTTCTCCTTCGACCATCACGTCGGTCAGGGTCAGGGAACGGTCAAGGCGCACGCAGTCGGCCCAGGCGCCGGGTTGCAGGCGGCCGCGCTCGGGCAGGCCGAGGTAATCGGCGGGAAATTGCGACAGGCGCTGGGAGGCTTCGGCGAGGGGCAAGCCGATTTTCACCAGGTTGCGTAGGGCCTGGTCCATGGTCAGGGTGCTGCCGGCCAAAGTGCCATCGGCCAGGCGCACGCCGCCCAGGCACTTGGTCACGGTGTGGCTGCCCAGCTTGTATTCGCCATCGGGCATGCCGGCGGCGGCGGTGGAGTCGGTGACGCAGTACAGGCACGGGATCGCCCGCAGGGCCACACGCATGGCGCCGGGGTGCACGTGAAGCAAGTCCGGGATCAACTCGGCATAACGGGCATGGGCCAGGGCCGCGCCGACGATGCCCGGCTCGCGGTGATGCAACGGGCTCATGGCGTTATACAAATGGGTGAAACTGCTGGCCCCGGCGGCCAACGCCGCGACGCCTTCTTCGTAGCTGCCCAGGGTATGGCCGATCTGCATGCGCACGCCCCGGGCGCTGAGGGCGCGGATCAAGGCATCGTGACCGGCGATTTCCGGGGCGATGGTAATCACTCGGATCGGCGCCAGGGCCAGGTAACTCTCCACCTCGGCCATTAGCGCGGTGTGGGCGAAATTCGGTTGCGCGCCGAGTTTTCCGGGGTTGATGTAAGGGCCTTCCAAATGCACGCCCAGGACTCGGGCGCTGCCGTTCGGGCGTTGCTCACAGAACTCGCCGAGGGCCTGCAGCACGCTGGCGATTTCTTCGCTGGGCGCGGTCATGGTGGTGGCCAGCAGCGCGGTGGTGCCGAAACGCACATGGGTGCGGGCGATGGTTTCGAACGCCGAGGCGCCTTGCATGATGTCCTTGCCGCCACCGCCATGGACGTGCAGGTCGATGAAACCGGGCAGCAGGTAGGGCAGGTCGTTGCTGGCCGGATCGCAAGGCTGGCCTTCGATGGACACGACCTTGCCGTGTGCATGGATCAGGCGGCCGCGAACCCAGCCATTGGCGGTGAGGATATTGTCTTCGGACATGGGGACTCTCTAGTCGTCTAGCGCCGCAGCTCTGCGACAAAGTCGTAGTAGTCGTTGCGGCAATAGGTGTCGGTGACTTCGATGGGGGTGTTGTCTTCCAGGTAGCCGACCCGGGTCATCAGCAACATCGCGGTACCGGGGGCGATGCCCACCAGGGCGGCGAATTCGTCCGAGGCGTTGATGGCCTGGATGTGTTGCAGGGCGCGCACCACCGGCTTGCCGATGCTGTCGAGAAACGCGTAGAGCGAATCGCCCACTGCCTGTGGCTTGGGAATGATCGAGGCGGGCAGGGTGCTCATCTCGATGGCCATGACCGTGTCGTCGGCCTTGCGCAGCCGCTTGAGCCGCGCGACTTTGTCGGTGGGCGACAGGCCCAGGCGGATCAATTCTTCGTGGGTCGGCGGGGTGATGTCCCGTTCCAGCCATTGGGACCCGGGCACAAACCCCTTGAGCCGCAGCATCTCGCTGAAGCCGCTCAGGCGTGACAGCGGTTGTTCCAGGCGCGGGGTGATGAACGTCCCCGAACCCTGGTTACGGCGGATCAATCCTTGTTCGAACAACACTTCCAACGCCTTGCGCGCGGTCACCCGGGAAATGCCCAGTTGCTCGCTCAAGCTGCGCTCGGACGGCATCGCCTGCTCGGCTTTCCACTGGCCGGCATGAATCGCCGTCTCCAGGTTACGCGCCAATTGCAGGTACAGCGGTGTGGGTTGGGTGTCGTCAGGGCGCAGGGCCAGGATGTCGTTCATATGGGTGTTCGATGCGGTTATTGAGTTGTTTGTCGCTCGGTAAGTGAGATGGAAACTAATACCACTTGAATACCATGTCAACGCCACTTTCCCGGGGTTTAGAGAGGTTGTTGGAGGGTTTTGGTGGGGTGGGATTGAAGTGGTATTAGAGGGTGGGGGTTCGAACGTAAATATCTTCAACTGCGACAACGCCTACTGAGTGAACTGGTATTCATCTGTAGGCAATTTCTGACGTTGCGATTTTTTGATTTTATTTTTCGATGCTGACCGGCGGTCGTTCGAGCCACCAAGGCTAACGAGCTGTTGTGGCGAGGGGATTTATCCCCGCTGGGGCGCGAAGCGGCCCCAAAACCTGACAACGCGGTGTATCAGGCAAATTGAGTTAACTACCTTGGGTCTGCTGCGCAGCCCAGCGGGGATAAATCCCCTCGCCACAGAAATTGCGGTCTGTCAGACGCACCGAAGTTTCCGACAGGTTTTTAAGGTTGTCCCTCGGAAGTGGGGGCTCTAGCTTTCTGAACTCGCGGTCCCTCGGGCATGAGCCCCCAACATCTCCAGGCGTAAGCAGCCACTCACTGGCCGGTGGCAAGGCAGGGTGGCAGCTCTGCGCTCCAAGGAGCAACATCAGTATCTGAGGTCAATATGGAACTGCCGGACATGATTATCCCCCGTCTTAATACGGAAACCGCTTTGGGGCAGGCTTTGGTTTCAATGTTCAAGTCCGTCGAAGCGGAGCTGACGGTAGAAAATGCAAAACCAGGGGCGGTTAAAGTCATCGTGTTCGGTGGGTGCGCAGTGCACCTCTATACAAATCATCGTGTTTCCACGGATGTTGACGCCGAAATTTATGAGGCCAGCCTCCCGGAAGACTTCCATCTTCGAACGTTACTCGCAGAGGTACCCGAGCGATTTGTCGATGAGAGGTCTGGCCGGTTGATGGAGCTAAACTACGACCTGCAATACAACACAAGCTTTGGTCCGATTCACGAGGACTATTGGGCTCGAAGTCTCCCCCTTGAAGAGTTTCCGCTAGAGTCCCCTCTCCACGTTCACATTGCTGCACCTGTGGATATTGCAATTTCAAAACTGGGTAGGGCAACGGATCAGGACATTGGCGATATCATGTCCCTCTTGAGAGCAGGCTTCATACTGACCGCCGAGCTGCGCCGACTGGCATTGCAGGCGATTGATGTATATGTTGGCAACAAAGAGCCCCCAACCTCGGTCCTTACCTATATTTTGCAAAGTTATTTGGAGAATACAGATGACGAAGCCTGCTAACGGCCACGTCCTCTCATCCGCTCTGGACACACTGGTCAAAAGCCCATTAAAGCAGGCAGATGACGCCGCGCTTGTGAGTGCAGCCAAGGCTATCTGGTATTCAAATTCGGACCTGATGAGTGTCGCTCAGACTTTTCTAAGTCGGCACACTGATGAGGTCGAGGTTCGTCGCGCAGGGTATTTGCTCGAGCGATTCACCCGTTTTTCATGTGTAACCGATAGCCGGGTGTCGGAAGTCTTCAAGGCGCTTGAGCTATTCTGGCGTTCGGCACCTAAGCACGAAGTGACTTCACAAGCCGCTGTTACGCTTCGCAGTCGTCGTGATGAACTCGCCCTCTCGTGGGGGGTGAGTGAAGGTCTTGGTTTGAAGGTACAGGTTCTTATGCCTTTTCAGACTCGGCATTATGAGGCTGAGCAGCGCGCAGCATTTGTTTGAATCCAAATGTTGTGATCGAAACCCGGCTTAGGCCGGGTTTTTGTTGTGTGAATGATCCTCATACGGCGGCTGGTCTGTCAGACGCACCGAAGTTTCCGACATGTTTTTAGGGTTGTCCCTCGGAAGCGCGGGCTTTAGCCTTTGGGTGTCGCTGCCAATTCAGCGACCGGGTTTGACCGTCCGAAAAATCACAGGGCAACAGGCCCGGACGTTTTGTCCTGGGCTCCATTAGATAAAGGAGCTTCCATTGAAAAACTCTGACATTCCCAAACCCGCCTCCACCTTTCCCTACGGCGATTACGCTCCCGAAAGACTGAAAGAAGCGGCCGACCGCGCGATGGACCATTACCTCAAGCCTGAGGACAGCGCATCAGAAGCCAAACCCCCGGCGCAATTGTTCACCGTAGTGGACAGTGTCGATACCGAAGCCCTGTTAGCCAACCTCAGCGAAACCCTGGCGTCAGCCAACGCAATGCTCAGCGACCTTGCCTTCGACCTGGAAGGCTCGCGGCGGCATGTGGCGTTGGGGGTGGCGCAGATGATTGAGTTGGGGGCTTTGTTGGCGAACAAGTGCCTGGACCGGGCAGAGCTTCGGACTTGATGCAATAAGGGCCGGCCTCATCGCGAGCAGGCTCGCTCCCACAGTGGATTTGAGTCGTTCACAAATATACCCATCGACACCAAACCCCTGTGGCGAGGGGATTTATCCCCGCTGGGCTGCGAAGCGGCCCCAAAACCTGACGGCGCGGTGTGTCAGGCCAAATTGAGTTAACTTCTTGGGGCTGCTGCGCAGCCCAGTGGGGATAAATCCCCTCGCCACAGGGGAATGGTGTTTTGTGGCGAGGGATTCATTCCTTGAGAACTATTGGTGGAGGTTCTCGAGCCGGCACGCTTCTTTTTCGATGCCAATGCACTCGACCGGTTGGCTCACACCTTTCTCGAAACGGCGGGCGTTCATCAATAGGCCGCCTTTGATGCCGCCGATGAAGGCGAAGGTGCCTTCAGGTGCGCCCGTGGTAGATACAGACAAATCCACCGCCACGCTGCCTGGCCTGACCTCGTATACCCAGCCACCGTTTGCCGCTTCCTGGGTTGCCCAGAGCTTGGCGTTGCTATAGTCGCGAAATGCCACAACGACCGAGTCAACCCGGGAGGATTCCGGCCGGGTCGCCAGTCTCAAATCAGGTGGCAGAGCGTTGCGCGCCTGTAATCCCTGGGCTAGAGCATCCGCTCCCTGCACTGGGTTGATTATTGTAGAGCCGACGGCCCAGAGGGGTTGCTTGGCCGTGACCCATGGCAGCACCTCTGGAGGTCCCACCCGGCTCCAATCGATGGAAATTGCAGCAACCTCCTGCATCGTCTCGTGGCCGGTGGGTTCACGATAGTTTGGATTCATCACGCACTTGGCAGGATCGACAGCCTGGCAGGCCCTCATGATAAAGATTCCCTTCACCCCGCCGGGGTAGCTGATTTCCTCCTCTCGTGGAAAGGGGCCTCCCGATTGCACCTGATCGATTCCGTGAGGGGCTTTGAACTCATACACCCACTCTTTGGCGTAGTGTTGGGCCCAGATCAGGCTGCGCGTTGTGCTGCTGAATACCGTTCCCGCGCTTCCGGCTGCATGGGTGATCCAGTTGTATATCCATTCGTTCTCAGGAACATCTACGGCTTTGGGCAACAGCCCATCCTGAAAGGCACGGAGGCCCTGACCCGTCGTATCTCCCCGATAGAGCGTGTCCATGTCGGTACGCCATTGCAACAATGGTATGGTTTTGTGGATGTCCACATCCGGATTCGCCGTGACCTGGCGCCAGGCTTGATACCACGGCTCCTCGTTACCACCCGCAGGCGCCCCGGCCCCCCACGCATCGGCCCCCGACTGCCAAACACCCGCCAACGCCACCACCGCAACCGCGGTCGTCCGTATAAAACTGTTATGAGTTGTCATGATTTGATGTCCATCTGGAACGGTGAAGCCCTGTCGAATCACATACGTCATGACTGCCTATGCTTCGACGTGACACGTCTCACTATGAGTTCTGCGGGGCGTCGCGCCACCGCATCAGTTTTGAGGGTAGATCAAGGTTGATGAGGCGGTTGCGCTCCGCTTCCGGGACTTGTAGCAAGATGTGAGATCGACACCGTCCCCTGTGGTGAGGGGATTTATCCCCGTTGGGGCGCGAAGCGGCCCTAAAACCTGACAGCGCGGTGTGTCAGGCAAATTTGAGTTGACTGCCTTGGGGCTGCTGCGCAGCCCAGCGGGGATAAATCCCCTCGCCACAGGCGCTGCTTCGGGGCTATGGACGAATCTCGATCATCGTCCCATCCGGCACCAGGTTCCAAACTTCGCGCATGTCCACATTGCGCATGGCAATACAGCCATCGGTCCAGTCCAGCGTATGGAACAGCTGTTCAGGGTTTTCTTCCGAATCAGGCGTGCCGTGGATCATGATCATGCCCCCCGGTTCCACGCCTTCGCGGCGGGCGCGGGCGGCGTCGGTGATGTTGGGGTAGGAAATGTGCATCGACAGGTAGAAGCGGTCGCTGGTCTTGCGCCAGTCGATCCAGTAGAAGCCCTCGGGGGTGCGCTTGTCGCCTTCGATCAGCTTGGGGCCTTTCTTGGCACCCTTGCCCAAGGAGATGCGATAGGTCTTGAGTGGCTTGCCGTCGTTGATCAATTGCAATTGATGGGCGGACTTGAGCACCAACACCTTTTCGATGGTCTTGCCGTTGTAGGTTCCCGGCGTAGAAGCCTGGGACACAGCGGTGAACGACAAGCAGAACAGGACAAGCAACCAGCGCATTGAAACGATATCCCTAGAGGTGTCGCGGCTATATTGGTTTTTATGTATTGGCAGGCTGGGCCAGTGGCGGAATCGATTCGGATCGCACCGGGTAATCTTCGGCTTGGCGGTCCGCATAGAAATATTCCAGGGTGCGGCCCACCGTGCGGAACGCCAGTTCATCCCAGGGAATGTCCGCTTCTTCGAACAGTTTCACTTCCAGGCTCTCGGGCCCGGCGGCGAAATCTTCGTCCACCAGCTCGGCGCGGAAGAATACATGCACTTGGCTGATGTGCGGTACGTCGATCAGCGTATAGATGCTTAAGTTTCGCACCCGGGCGCAGGCCTCTTCGGCGGTTTCGCGTACGGCGGCCTGTTCGACCGTCTCGCCGTTCTCCATGAAACCCGCCGGCAGCGTCCAATAGCCACGCCGCGGTTCGATGGCGCGCCGGCACAGCAGCACCTTGCTGCCCCAGGTGGGCACGCAACCGGCGACGATGTTGGGGTTCTGGTAATGGATGGTGTGGCAGGTGTCGCACACAAAGCGCAGGCGCGAGTCGCCTTCGGGTATGCGCTGGGTCACCGGGTTACCGCACTGGCTGCAGAATTTCATGCTTGGATTCCTGAATGCTGCGCCTATCTTGGCGTGCATGGGCGGGGTCGGCAAGTTGTCGTTTCGCGACACGACGCGGTCCGGGGGTTGGGCCGCCTGCATGATTGGTGCATGATGCAAGGTAGCGAATAAATCGAGAAGTCTCATGCTGGACGAGCTACTGCATCGAGTAAGCAACCATACCCCGCGTACCCTGGAGACTGACCGACGTTTTCCTGAAGCGGCGGTGCTGGTGCCGATTACCCGCAGTGACGAACCGGAACTGGTCCTGACCCTGCGCGCCAGCGGGCTCTCGACCCATGGCGGGGAAGTGGCGTTCCCCGGCGGGCGCCGCGATCCGGAAGACCCGGACCTGATCTTCACTGCCCTGCGCGAAGCCGAGGAAGAAATCGGCCTGCCTCCCGGCCTGGTGGAAGTGATTGGCCCCCTCAGCCCGCTGATCTCCCTGCATGGCATCAAGGTCACGCCGTATGTCGGGGTGATTCCGGATTACGTCGAGTACCAGGCCAACGATGCCGAGATCGCCGCGGTGTTCAGCGTGCCGCTGGAGTTCTTCCGCAAGGACCCGCGCGAACACACGCACCGCATCGATTACCAGGGCCACAGTTGGTACGTGCCCAGTTATCGCTTTGGCGAATACAAGATCTGGGGGCTGACGGCGATCATGATCGTCGAATTGGTCAACCTGATGTTCGACGCCGGCATCGACCTGCACAAACCGCCCAAGAGCTTCATCAATACCTGACGCCCCGAGGATCCTCATGAAATACCGCCTGGGCGATGCCCGTGTCGAAACCCACCCACAAAGCTGGGTCGCGCCCAATGCCACGCTGGTGGGCAAGGTCCGCCTCGAAGAGGGCGCCAACGTCTGGTTCAACGCCGTGCTGCGCGGCGACAACGAATTGATCCTGATCGGCAAGAACAGCAATGTGCAGGACGGCACGGTGATGCACACCGACATGGGCTATCCGTTGACCATCGGCACCGGTGTGACCATCGGCCATAACGCCATGCTCCACGGCTGCACGGTGGACGACTACAGCCTCATCGGCATCAATGCGGTGATCCTCAACGGCGCGAAGATCGGCAAGCATTGCATCATCGGCGCGAACTCGCTGATCGGCGAAAACAAAGAGATTCCCGACGGCTCCCTGGTGATGGGTTCGCCTGGCAAGGTGGTGCGGGAATTGACCGAAGCCCAGAAGAACATGCTCGAGGCCAGCGCGGCGCACTATGTGCACAATTCCCAGCGCTATGCCCGCGACCTGGCGGAGCAAGAACCATGACCACGCCCGAACGTCCGGTTCGCTCGCCCTGCGTAAACGTCTGCGCGCTGGACGATGACGACATCTGCACCGGCTGCCAGCGCACCGTGGCGGAGATCACTCGGTGGAGCCGGATGGACAACGACGAACGCCGCGGGGTGTTGGCGTTGTGCCATGAACGGGCCAAGGCCAGTGGGTTGGTGTGGATGTTGCCGGCCAGGTCTTGAATCCCCCATTTATGACACAGCCCCTGTGGCGAGGGGATTTATCCCCGCTGGGCTGCGAAGCAGCCCCAAATCAGGCTTCCAGGTCTGTCAGGGGAAACACTTAGGCTGTCAAGAGGGGCTGCTGCGCAGCCCAACGGGGATAAATCCCCTCGCCACAAGTGATTCTCCAGCGATGCCTAATGCGATCGCCGCTCTACCCACCGACCCAACCCCACCACCCCCAACGCAATCCCGACAAATCCCGCCAGTATTCCCCCGGCATTGATGAACACCTGTGGATAACCCAGGCTCGCCACGTCGATGAAAGGGTAGGGGTAGGCCGCCAGTAAATCCCCCCGCAGCAGGACATAGGCGAAATAGACCAAGGGATAGATCATCCACAGCCCGATGTGGCCCAGGCGCAAGCGGCCTTTGGGCACCCACCGCCACCAATAGGCGATGTAGAGCATAGGCACCACGTCATGCAGTAATTCGTCGGCCACGAACTGCCAGTCTTCGGGTTGCCAGAGGTGGCGCAGCAGCAGGTTGTAGGCCAGGCTGACCAGGGCGATGCTCACGGCGACGCCACTGCGTACGCTGGGCTGCAGGAACCAGCGGCGGGCCGGGGTTGGGCGAGGGGTCAGCTCCCAGGTCAGGACCACCGCCACCCACAGGTTGGTCAGCACCGTGAAGAAACTGAAGAAACTCACCAAACCGCCCAGCAGGCTCGCCCCCAGTTCCCAGCGACCCAGCAGGATCAGATACAGCTGGATGCTCAACCCCGCCCAGGCCAGCAGCGCCGTTACCGACACGAAGCGCTGGCGCAGGGTGAGGCGAGGACCTCTATCAATCCCCACGACGGCTCAGTCCGGCCGCTTGGTGCGCATCAACTTGATGTACAGGCGCTCGACTTTCTCCCGCGCCCATGGCGTCTTGCGCAAGAAGGTCAGGCTCGACTTGATGCTCGGGTCGCTCTTGAAGCAACGGATATCGATGCGCTCGGCCAGCCCCGACCATTCGTAGTGCTGCACCAGGGCGTTGAGGATCTGCTCCAGCGTCACGCCGTGCAGCGGGTTGTTGTTGGATTCGTTCATGGGAGGCCTTTGCGCGAAAAGGGTGTAAAGCCGCGCACCTTAGCCGAGGTGCCCCTGCGGTGGAAGCATAGCCTTCATCGCGGCATTCAAAGCCAGGCTCGCGCTGGGCACACTGTTACCAAAACCGAAATGATCCATGTCAACAAAAGCGCTTTCTCTATGAGTAACAGGACATTATCCTTGCGCCGCCTGCTGAAACGCTTCTTCTGGCGTGCCAGAGCCGTTGCGTTCAGCTCACCCCCATTAAAAGATCAAAGAAAGCCATCTCCATGCTCGATACCCAGACTCTGAAAGACAGCGCTGTCCGAGCATGTATGACGAACGAGTTCCTGTGGGAGCGGGCTTGCTCGCGAAAGCGATTTCACCTTCAGCCCTGTATTGACTGATCCACCGCATTCGCGAGCAAGCCCGCTCCCACAAGGGACCCGCGTCAACCGAATTTGCCTTTACAACTGAACCATGCCCCCTCAAGACCGTCATCTAAAGTGACTACTTGCGCGGGACTCCTTAAAACATCACGGAGAATCACACTATGAGCACTGAGGGTGCTTTGAGTCGAAGCCGTCTGCTACCGAGCCTGCTCGGCATTCTGCTTCTATTGATGGGCCTGGCCCTGTTGGCCGGGGGAGTCAAGCTGAGCACGCTTGGCGGCTCGTGGTATTACCTGCTGGCCGGTATCGGCCTGGCGCTGACTGGCGTGCTGCTGATCATGGCCCGTCGTGCGGCCCTCGGCCTGTATGCGCTGGTGCTGTTCGCCAGCACCGTGTGGGCGTTGTGGGAAGTAGGCCTGGATTGGTGGCAGTTGGTGCCGCGCCTGGCGCTGTTCTTCGCCCTGGGCATCGTCCTGTTGCTGCCGTGGTTCCGCCATCCGTTGCTGAGTGCCGAAGCCTCGCCCACGGGGACCCGCGCGCTGGGCGCCGCCGTGGTCATCGCCGGCGTCGCCGCACTCGCCAGCCAGTTCACCAACCCGGGTGAAATCAAGGGGCAACTAGACCGCGACGCCGTGCCGGGCATGACCAACACTGCGCCGGCCATGCCGGAGGGTGACTGGAATTCTTACGGCCGCAGTGCCCATGGCGACCGTTATTCGCCGCTGGCGCAGATCACCCCCGAGAACGTCAGCAAACTGGTGCCGGCCTGGACCTATCGCACGGGCGACCTGCCCGGGCCTAACGATCCCGGCGAGACTACCGCTGAAAACACCCCGCTGAAGGTCAACGGCATGCTCTACGTGTGCACGCCCCACAGCCAGGTGATTGCCCTGGAACCGGAGACCGGCAAGGAAATCTGGCGTTTCGATCCGAAGCTTTCCACGCAAAAAGCGGAGAACTTCAAGGGGTGGGCGCACATGACCTGCCGTGGCGTGACCTACCACGATGACGCGGTGTACGCCTCGGCCGAGCAGAGCCCGACCGACGCGGCCAGCAGCACCCCGGCCAGCACCGTCTGCCCGCGTCGGATCTTCCTGCCAACCGCCGACACCCGCCTGATCGCCCTCAACGCCGACACCGGCAAGATGTGCGAGGACTTCGGCGACAAAGGCCAGGTCGACCTGACCGCCAACATCGGCGGCTTCACGGCCGGCGGTTACTACTCAACCTCGCCACCCGCCGTCACCCAGAACCTGGTAGTGATCGGCGGCCACGTCACCGATAACGTTTCCACCGACGAGCCGAGCGGTGTGATCCGCGCCTACGACGTACACACCGGCCAGCTGGTGTGGAACTGGGACAGCGGCAACCCGGACGACACCACGCCGATTGCCGAAGGCCAGGTCTACACCCGCAACTCGCCGAACATGTGGTCCATGTTCAGCGTCGATGAAAAACTCGGCATGCTCTACCTGCCGATGGGCAACCAGACCCCTGACCAGTTCGGTGGCATGCGCACCCCGGAATCGGAAAAATATTCAGCTGGCCTGACCGCCCTGGACATCGCCACCGGCAAGGTGCGCTGGTACTTCCAGTTCACTCACCACGATCTGTGGGACATGGACGTCGGCGGTCAACCGACCCTGATGGACATGAAGACCGCCGACGGCGTGAAACCGGCGGTGTTGGCTTCCACCAAACAAGGCAGCATCTACGTACTCGACCGCAGCAACGGCCAACCGATTATCCCGATCAAGGAGATCCCGGTGCCGCAAGGCGCGGTGGAAGGCGATCACACCTCGCCAACCCAGCCGATGTCTGACCTGAACCTCGTGCCGCCGGTCCTCAAGGAACGCGACATGTGGGGCGTGACCCCGTTCGACCAGATGCTCTGCCGGATCGACTTCAAGTCGCTGCGCTATGAGGGCATGTTCACGCCGCCGTCGCTACAAGGCTCGATCGTGTACCCGGGTAACTTCGGCGTGTTCGACTGGGGCGGCATTTCGGTGGATCCGATGCGCCAGATCGCCTTCGTCAACCCGAGCTACATGGCGTTCAAGTCGAAACTGGTGCCGGCGGCGGAAGTGGCCGGCGGCCCGGGGCGCAAGAGCGAAACCGAAGGCGTGCAGCCGAACAAAGGCGCGCCCTATGGCGTGATCCTCGAAGCGTTGCTCTCGCCCATGGGCTTGCCCTGCCAGGCACCGGCCTGGGGTTATGTCGCCGCCGTGGACCTGACCAACAACCAGATCCTGTGGAAGCACAAGAACGGCACCGTGCGTGACAGCTCGCCAGTACCGATCCCGCTGAGCATGGGCGTACCGAGCCTGGGCGGCACGTTCACCACCGCCAGCGGCCTGGCGTTCCTCAGCGGTACGCTGGATCAGTACCTGCGCGCCTACGACGTGAAAAACGGCAAGCAGCTGTGGGAAGGCCGCCTGCCCGCCGGCGCCCAGACCACGCCGATGACCTACACCGGCAAGGACGGCAAGCAATACGTGCTGGTCGTTGCCGGTGGTCATGGCTCCCTGGGCACCAAGCAGGGTGACTATGTGATTGCCTACAAGCTGCCAGATTAAGCCCGACCGGCGGGAATGAAAAAGGCGACACCTTTGCGGGTGTCGCCTTTTTTTTGCGCCAATTTCACTCAGGTTGAGGCTGCCCCCGGCTTTTGTGGCGAGGGGATTTATCCCCGCTGGGCTGCGAAGCGGCCCCCCAAAGCAGTCGCCTCAATCTTTCTGATCCACCGAGTTGTCAGGTTTTAGGGCTGCTGCGCAGCCCAGCGGGGATAAATCCCCTCGCCACAGATAAATCCCTCACTACAGGGGACTGTACCCCGCCCAGTTTTACAACTCGATCTTCACCGCCTGTGAAGCCCGGGTCGCCTTGGCACGGGCCGCTTCGATGGATTCATCGCGGGCCAGGGCCACGCCCAGGCGGCGTTGGCCGTTGACTTCCGGTTTGCCGAACAAGCGCAGCGCGGTATCCGGTTCGCTCAGGGCGGCGCCGAGGTTGGCGAAAGCGGTCTGGGTCGACTGGCCTTCCACCAGGATCACCGCCGAAGCCGATGGGCCGAACTGGCGGATCGCCGGGATCGGCAGGCCAAGGATGGCGCGGGCGTGCAGGGCGAATTGCGACAGGTCCTGGGAAATCAGCGTCACCAGGCCGGTGTCGTGGGGGCGTGGCGAGACTTCGCTGAACCACACCTGGTCACCTTTGATGAACAACTCTACGCCAAACAGGCCACGGCCACCCAGGGCCTCGGTCACTGCCTTGGCCACGCGCTCGGATTCAGCCAGGGCCGCCGGGCTCATGGCTTGCGGCTGCCAGGATTCCTGGTAGTCGCCCTTTTCCTGACGGTGGCCGACCGGCGCGCAGAACGTCGTGCCGCCGACATGGCGCACGGTGAGCAGGGTGATTTCATAATCGAAATCGATAAAGCCTTCGATGATCACCCGGCCCTTGCCGGCACGGCCGCCTTCCTGGGCGTAATCCCAGGCTTTCTGCACGTCATCAACACTGCGCAGCAGGCTCTGGCCCTTGCCCGAGGAGCTCATCACCGGCTTGACCACGCACGGGAAGCCCAGGGTTTCCACGGCCTTGCGGTAGTCTTCGACGGTGTCGGCGAAGAAGTACGGCGAAGTCGGCAGGCCCAGCTCTTCAGCGGCCAGGCGACGGATGCCTTCACGGTTCATGGTCAGCTGCGCGGCGCGAGCGGTGGGGATCACGGTGAAGCCTTCGGCTTCCAGTTCCACCAGGGTCGCAGTGGCGATGGCTTCGATTTCCGGCACGATGAAGTGCGGCTTCTCGGCCTCGATCACCGCACGCAGGGCGGCGCCGTCGAGCATGTTGATCACATGGCTGCGGTGGGCCACTTGCATGGCCGGCGCATTGGCGTAGCGATCCACGGCAATCACCTCAACGCCCAGGCGCTGCAGTTCGATTACCACTTCCTTGCCCAGCTCACCGCTGCCACACAACAAAACGCGGGTCGCGGTAGGCGACAATGGAGTTCCGATACGGGTCATCTGAAGGTCCTCAAGCAGGAGCGGATCATCGCGGGTCGCGCGCCGGGCGAGCTTCCCATAGGGAGAAAGCGCGGCATTTTACATGAACCGCGGGGTTTGGCTTCAGGTGGCGACGGTTTGCTTGCGTAAACGCCAGGCCATGATCAGCCAGACGGCCGTGACCCCGGCGAATTTCGAGGCCAGGGCGGTGATCACCACCGCCGGCGTCAGGGCGTCGATCAGGCCGAAGAAAATGAACGTGTCGAGGGGAATGCTCAGGGCCGAACTGATCCACAACCGGTCATGGAGAGGGCGCTTGGTGATCGTGAACACCAGCCAGTCGATGCACTCGGACACGGCGAATGCCGTGGCGCTGGCCAGGGCGATGGTCGGGTCCGAGGTGACGTAGGACAACACCAGCGCCGCCAGCATCGCCACGATGGCGCCATGGCCGAAGCGGGTTTGCACCATGTCCCGCAGGATAAACACCAGGCCGCCCCAGGCCGACCAGATGATGTCCAGGTGCGGCGCGGCGGAAAACGCGAAGTTGATCAGCACGACGCTGGCGATGTAGGCGATCAGGAAGAGCATGGAGGTACCTGGTTAAATGTCGTGCTAATCATTAAGAACGGCGATATCCCCTATGGTGAGGGGATTTATCTGTGGCGAGGGGATTCATCCCCGTTGGGCTGCGAAGCAGCCCCCCAAAAAACAAGCACCTCAATCTATCTGATCCACCGAGTTGTCTGGTTTTGGGGCTGCTTCGCAGCCCAGCGGGGATGAATCCCCTCGCCACAGGTTTGAGTTCGGTCAGTGGATGAAGGGTAGTTCAGCCGCCGCCAATATCTCAATCCTCCTCACTCCCCTCCGCCTTCCAATACCCCACAGCCTTCACGAAATCCTGTTCTAACCCTTTCTCCTCCAGCAACACCTTGCGAATCTGCCGCGACAGCTTGCTTTCGGTGGCGACCCAGGCGTACAGCTTGCCAGTCGGGACTTCCAGCTGTTGCACGGTGGTCAACAGGTTGTCCTGGCGACCTTCGCGCAGCACCCAGATCACGTGGACCTGCGCCGGGCTCTGGAGCATCTGCTGTTCGGCGCCGTTTTCCACTTCTACCACCACCAGGGCGCGCCGGTTCGGCGCCAGGCCTTCGAGGCGACGGGCGATGGCGGGGAGGGCGGTTTCGTCGCCGATCAGCAGGTAGCTGTCGAAGATGTCCGGCACGATCATCGAGCCCCGCGGCCCACCGATGTCGAGGTATTGCCCGGGGGCTGCCTGGGACGCCCAGGTCGAGGCAGGGCCGTCGCCGTGGAGCACGAAGTCGATGTCCATCTCCAGGGTGTCCAGGTCATAGCGGCGCGGGGTGTAGTCGCGCATTTGCGGTAAGGCGCCCTGGGCCTTGCCGGCAGCGAGATTGATGCTTTCCAGCGCTGCCCGTTCCTCAGCGTTCTGCGGAAAAAACAGCTTCACGTGATCATCCGTACCCAGGCTGACGAACCCGGCCAGTTCCGGCCCGCCGACGGTGATGCGGCGCATCCGCGGGGTCAGGTCCTGCACCCGCAAGACTTCCAGGCGACGGCGTTTGACCTCGTGATTGACACGGTGAATGGTGTTGGGATCGACTTCAGTCATGGCGTTGACTCCGAAACGGGTGGACGGTCGGGGCCGTCGATGATGGCTTTGGCGGTGTCGTTGAGCAAGTCGCATACCCGCATGATTTCTTCCGGGCTCCAGTGGCCAGGATGCTTTTGCAGCGCATGTCGCAGGTTATACACCGCTTCATGGATTTCCGGAGGCCGATCCTGTCCGCGCAGCGTGCGCTTGCTGGCTTCAATACGCTTGCGCATCTGCTCCAGCGCCACGGCCTGGTCTTCAAGGGATAGACGTCCGGCGTCGGTCACTCTGTAGCATTTTTTCCCGTTCTCGATGCCGCAAGTGATCAACGTGCTCATTTCCAGGAAGGCCAGGGTCGGGTAGATCACACCGGGGCTGGGGCTATAGGCACCGTCGAACATGTGCCCGATCCGGCGGATCAGGTCATAGCCATGGCAAGGCTGTTCGGCAATCAGCGCCAGCAACAGCAGTCTCAGATCGCCGGAGGCGAAGACCCGTGGCCCACGGCTGCCACGCTCACGGGCTGCCGCGGCTTGTTCGAAACCGTCATTTTTGGGAAGGGAATAAGTGACTGTCATATGCGCGCGCTCCATTCTGCATAAGATAGAAGTTAGATATATCTTTATCCGAAGATATATCTTTGATAATTTCCAAGGCTAAGATGTATCTTTATTCGCAAGCTCTTACTCGGGTTCGGAAAAAAACCTTACATGAATGCTGTGTATCCAGGGATGGCAAAGATACAGGCTGCATACATTTGTAATGACTGAATAGCGTGTAGGCCTGCTATGTGGGTTGTTTCTGACAGTCAAACTTCAAATTTATAAAAAACTGCATCTTTTTCTCTGTTCTGTATGCGCGAGGTACTACGCCCTTATGGGAAAGTACCTGCTTATTTTTAATTAAAGAGAGTCGATCATGCCCCGGCGTTGAAGGGGCAGGCCACGTGGTTGTTGGCCTGCAACTTTCAACCCTTCTCTTTATGCTAAGAACAGGTGTTAACAACATGCTCAAACAATTCGTATCCGGTACTGCCCTGGTCGCTGCTGCCCTGGGGTCTTCGGCGGCGTTCGCTATCGATGATGCTCGTTCCTCAATTCATATCACTGCGACTATCCCAACCAAGCAGTTCCATGTACTGCCGCGCAATCCGGACTTCGGTAAGGATGAGGTCATGAACTACAACCCTGTGACCAACACCCTGAGCTCTTTGCGCCAGACCTATGACGTGAAGAACACCGACGGTTCGGTTCACGCTTACATCCTGGGCGGCCAGCCTTCGCTGACCAACGGTTCGGACGCTATTCCCCTGACCACCATGTTCAACAGCATCACCTTGACTGAGTATCCTCAGGAAGTAGTGTCCGACGCAGCATCCACCCCAGGCACCCAGGCCGACATGCTTATCCTGGCCTCCACCGTGCCTACCGAAAACCAAGTGGGCGTGTACAACGCTGACTTCACCGTGATCTTCGACGCGGTGCCGCGCGCCACCCCGTGATCGCCCTCGATGCCCGATGAGTTTCACCTCATTGCACGGGGCATTGCCGCAGGCCGTCCGGCGCTCCCCTCGCCGGGCGGCCCGCACCTGAGACGCCCTGATCGTTCGTTGATTATGAGAATCCGTTGATGTTTCCGATGACACCCATCGCGGGTGCCCTCGCGCTATTGCTGTGCGCGAGTGCATTGGCTGCGCCGACTGCCCCCGGTACAACGCCCAGAAGTCTGTTGTCTCAGGCCAAGGGGTTGCCGGAAGAGTTTGAAGCCCACTTTTTCGATGTGCCTCTGGCGGTTCGTGTAGAACTCGATCAACAGTACCTCGGCGAAGCCATGGTGGTGTTGACGCGGGACGATCGCATTACCTTGCTTGAATTCACCGACACCCAGGACAGCCCGATCTCGGCCGTCGATCGCGGGCAATGGGAGCAGCTGCTCAAGGAAGGGCGGCCCTTGGGGGCCTGTGAAAGCCGATGCACATCAGGACTCCTGGCGGTGCATTACAGCCTTGAACATTCACTGGTGTCGATCCTCACCCAAAATGTGGAACGCGGTGGCGCGGAGAAGCGTTTTTACGACCTGCCGGAAGAGGGCAGCCTCGGTCTGATCTTCAATAACCAACTCAATCTCAACGGTGGCCAGGAGCAGGACACCGGCGGGCGTTATGGCCTCAACGCCAGTTCCAGCCTGGGCAACTGGACTCAGTCGTTCGACTTGCAGCTTTCACGCTTGGGCGGCCCGGACGACAAGCTCTATCACGCTGTCCATGAACTCTTCACCCAGCGTGAAATGGAAGACAGCTTTTTTCGCCTGGGTTATTTCATGCCGGGTTCCGATGGCCTGAACCGGCAGATCCGTTCGTTCGGCGCCAACCCGGACACCGCAGTGGGTGTGATGTACGGCAGTTCCGACAGCCTGGTCATCAACAACCCCAAGCCCAGCGTCTACCCGATTTATGTCACCGCCAGCCGTCAGGCAGCGGTGGAGATTTACCGCAATGGCCTGTTGATCAACACCCAGGCAGTCAGCGCCGGGTTGCAGAGCCTGGACACCCGGCCGCTGCCCGGCGGCATCTATGAAGTGGAGGTGCGGCTGATCGAGGACGGACAGACCACCGCCACCACTCAGGAATTGGTCTACAAACCCAACAACTGGCGCAGCGCCGATGATCGCTGGCGCTACAACCTGTTCGCCGGACGGGAAAGCAAGTTGTTGAGTAACTGGGACGATCAACCGTCGGGCTTCATGACCGCCGGGGTGGGCCTCAATTACCTGCTGCATCCACGGGTGGTACTGGGACTTTCCACGCGCCAGGTGCAGGACAAACTGCAATACGGTACCTCGGTGGACTGGACCCTGGCCAACAACACCAGCCTCTTTGCTAACGTCTACCAGACCGAGCAATACGGCACCGGCATGGACTTGCAAGCGCTGTACAGCTATGGGCTGGGCAGTGTGGTAGCCAGCCATAACCGCAGTTGGCTGGACACCCGCAACACCTACGAAGTCCTGCCGGACGGCACCCGAGTTCGTCAGCGCAACGTGTTCGTCGGTCAGACCAGCAACTCGTCGTTGGCGGTCAATCACCGGATCAGCAACAAGTCGTCGGTCAATGGGCGGCTGTTCTACAGCGAAGGCAATGTCGAGGGCGCCGGCCTGGACCTGGGATGGACCCAGCGCGGCAAGCTGGGCAGCAGCGATGCCAACTGGCGGCTGTCGGTGTTCGATCGCCCGGGCACCTCGAGTACTGCCGAGCGGCGTAATCGCGGCTTGGACCTGAGCGTCAGCGTCGCCCTGGGCGGGCCGGGGGAATACTGGTCGGGCAGCATTGGCACCCGCACCTCGCGGGACGGCGACCGGGACAACAATGCATCGTTGACCTATCGCCGGGACCTGCAGGACCACGTGCTGCAAAGCGTGTCCGCCACGGCCCTGGCCGACACCTACGGCATGGGTTTGTCGGGCCTTGCCAGTTTCGAAACCGATTCGTTGTATGGCGACGGTTTCGTCCAGCGTTCTTCCTACAACGGCAACCTCACCGGGGGCTTGAACCTGAGCAGCACGGTGGCGGTCGGCGGCCGGAAAGTCGCCTTCACCGGCCTGCCGCAGAGTGGCGGTGCGGGGATGATCGTCGACGTGGAAACCGACCTGGACGATATCGTCCTGCTCGCCGACGACCTCACGGGCGGCACCACCACGTTGCGCCCGGGCCGCAACTTTGTGCCCATCACCGCCTACCAGAACAGTCTGGTCACCTTCGACTTCGACGGTCTTCATCCGCCAGCGGCCAACATCCAGCCTGCGCGCACCCGCTATCACCTGAACAAGGGCGGCGTGGACTACCGCAAGGTCAGCGTAATGCGCAGCGTGACTGTGCTCGGTCGCCTGCTGGATGGGCAGGGCCAGCCGCTCAAGGGCCATCACGTGATCAACCACGCCAGCCGTGGGGTCAGCGAGGTGGACGGGTTCTTCTCCATGGAAATGAACGCCAGCTCGCCGACGCTGGAGGTGCGCTACGGCAACGACTTGCTCTGCCAGTTCCGCCTCGACCCGGACAACGCCAACAGCGAGGGCGATGTGTTGATGATCGGTGATTTGCGCTGCACGCCGGACACCCTGGCCGGCAACGACCATCAGCTCGAAGCGGCGGGTTGAGCCTGACGGTTTTAACAACAGTGTTGCGTGAAGCGGTCGCCATCGGCCGCCTTCAATAGATGAGGTTTTGGTTATGAAACGTTTATTGGCTCTGTGTGGTTTGGCGCTGGTTTCCACGATGGCCCAGGCCGGGCCGCAGATTAATGTCGGGGTGGTCTACGACTACCTCGACGGCGACAAGAGCACCTACATGAAGCGGGTGTTCAATGGCGGGACGTCCACCGCGTTCGTCAAGGTCGACATCCTGGAGATCCTCTACAACGAGGACGGCAGCTATCACGAGGTGGCGCTGCAAGACCAGGAAGGCGCGCTCGCCAAGAACGGCCTGATGGCGAGCCCGGCGCGGATGATCGTGCCGGCCAACGGCATGCAGGGTACGCGCCTGCTGTTCATGGGCGAGCGCAGCAAGGAGCGTTACTTCCGGGTTCGCTTCGTACCGGTAGTACCGGAGGCCGAGGACGAATTCGCGGTCAGCGCCGAGGAGCGCGAGGAATACAAGAAGGAGCGCATCGCGGCCGGGGTCAAGGTGCTGGCTGGCTTTGGCACGGTGTTTTTCGTGCGGCCCAAGGAAACCCGCTTCGACACGGCCATCGATAACAGCGCCAGTCGTTATGTGCTGCGCAATAACGGCAACAGCGTGGTGGTGATCGACGAGTTCAAGGACTGTGCGGCGAAAAAAGACAACGATTGCCGGCCGACCATGAAGCACCACGTCATGGCCGGACGCACCTTCTCGTTCGACAAGGAGCCCGGCCGTGAGTATCGCTTCAACCTGGTCGAAGGCCGCGACGAGAAAGCCATCGAGATCAAAGGCTGACGGCACGCCGTCGCTGAATCGTCGTTGACGCCACAGGTAATCATCATGTTCAAGACATTGCTGCACCCCCTGATCTTCACCACCCTGGCGCTGCCGAGTCATGCGGCGTGGGGAGCGGTGGAGCGGGAAACGTTCGAACTCTTCGTCACCATCCCGACCACCGAATTCCACGTGTTGCCGGTCGACCCGCAACTGGTCGAGCGCGAACAGCCGATGCTGTTCAGCACCTTGACCTCGGGGCTGCTTCCGCTGCGGGCGAATTACGAAGTGAAGAACATCAACGGGGCCATTGGTGCCCGCTTGGGCGAAGAGGCGTTCCTGTCCAACGGCCGTGAGCGCATCGATCTGCAGGTGAGGTTCAACAACGTCCAGCTGACGTTGGATTCGGCCCAGGTGGTCTCGGCCGCCGAGGCCCGGCCGGGGCGGCGCGTGGGATTGGAAATCATCGCCGTCAAGACGGCTGAGGAATATGCGCCTGGGGATTACTTCGGCACCGTGCACATGGTGTTTGATGCCATTGCGCCGTAAACCACGGGAGCGGGTTTATATGAGTCATCCAGCAATCTTCGAACGGGGCGCTTCGCTGTACCGCGTGATCATGGTGCTTGCCTTGCTGCTTGCAGGCATGCCGACGGCAAGTGCCCTGACCCAGGAGATCAGTGCGCGTTTTCGGCCTGATCCCGCGAAGCCTACAGAGAATAAGTTCACCAATACCACACCGGTGAGTGGGTATTGCGCTCGATACCCAAGGGAATGCGAAATCGCCGGCATGTTCAGTATTCGAATGCCCATCCTTTTTAATTCGTCCAGGGCGATTGAGGCCAATCACGCAGATAGTCGCCAAGGCGCCATGTTCAAAGTGCCCGCCAATTGGCGTTCAGCCACGGTGGTCAATTCGAGCACTGGCGAGAGTGAAATAGTTGAAGTGCGTGTGTCGGGTATCGGTTCTCAATATCGCCTCAGTGTCAGCCCTGTCGAACTCGTAGGGGGAGGAGACATCAGTCTCGTTACGGCCCATGGCAGGCTATGGGGCAGCAGTTGGGTAAACGCTCCTTCACCGTGCCGTTATAGCGGTGTGGGGATCATTGCCATGTACCAGTACGCATTTTTCTGGAAGACGCCGCAAGAAAGCGCTTGTAATAAACAGGCCAAATATCGAGTGCCGGATTTGAGGTACAACTACCTGGATTTTGCCTACGAACTGCGCACACCCAACCCGTTGAAAATGTCGGCTGGTCACTACACGGGATCACTGACCTACACCGTCGGGCCGGGCCAGGACTTCGACATGGGCGATGTCATGCTCCCGAACGATTCGATGATCACACTGAATTTCAATCTCGAAGTCCAACACACGCTTAAAGTCGAAGTGCCTCCTGGCGGCAACAAGGTCGTGCTCGAACCCCAAGGCGGCTGGCAGGCCTGGTTGAACCAGGGGCAAAAACCGACGCGGTTGTTTCGTGACCAGACCTTCCATATCTCGGCCTCATCGCGTTTCAAGATGCGCATGGAATGCCAGTTCGCCGATGCCGGCGACAACACCTGTCTGCTGTGGGCGCCCAGCTCCGGTTATTTGATACCGGTGGACATCAGCGTGACCCTCCCCAACGGCCTGACGGACGCCGCCGGCCAACCCGTCAATCGCCGCCGGCTCTATCTCGATGGCAGTGGTACCGAACTGTTCCAGCCGGGGCACTACGTCGACCGTAAGCCGGGCACTCTGCATTTCGAGGTTGGCCGTAGCCAGGTGGAGGAAATGCTGGCGGGGGAGGCCAAGCATTACAGCGGCAACGTCACGGTGATCTGGGACTCGGAGGTCTAGCGACTTACCCCCCATACCCTGTGGGAGCGAGCTTGCTCGCGATTACGGTGGGCCAGTCAACACTTTATCAACTGACCCTCCGCTATCGCGAGCAAGCTCGCTCCCACAGGGGAATGTGGTGATTTGCTGGATCAGCACCCACGGCCGGCCTTCGATACCATCGCGCCGCCCGCAGCTTATTTGGAGTCAATATGAGTCGTTCAAACATTATCGAACGCGGAGTTTTGTTGTGCCGGGCAACGACGGTTTTTACCTTGTTGTTTGCAGGCATGCCGACGGCCAATGCTCTGACCCAGGAAATCAGCGCGCGTTTTCGGCCTGATCCCGCGAAGCCTACAGAGAACAAGTTCACCAATACCACACCGGTGAGTGGGTATTGCGCTCGATACCCAAGGGAATGCGAAATCGCCGGCATGTTCAGTATTCGAATGCCCATCGTTTTTAATTCGTCCAGGGCGATTGAGGCCAATCACGCAGATAGTCGCCAAGGCGCCATGTTCAAAGTGCCCGCCAATTGGCGTGCAGCCACGGTGGTCAATTCGAGCACTGGCGAGAGTGAAATAGTTGAAGTGCGTGTGTCGGGTATCGGTTCTCAATATCGCCTCAGTGTCAGCCCTGTCGAACTCGTAGGGGGAGGAGACATCAGTCTCGTTACGGCCCATGGCAGGCTATGGGGCAGCAGTTGGGTAAACGTTCCTTCACCGTGCCGTTATAGCGGTGTGGGGATCATTGCCATGTACCAGTACGCATTTTTCTGGAAGACGCCGCAAGAAAGCGCTTGTAATAAACAGGCCAAATACCGAGTGCCGGATTTGAGGTACAACTACCTGGATTTTGCCTACGAACTGCGCACGCCCAACCCGCTGAAGATGTCGGCTGGTCACTACACGGGCTCGTTGAATTATACCGTCGGGCCGGGCCAGGACTTCGACATGGGCGATGTCATGATGCCGAACGATTCGATGATCACACTGAATTTCAATCTCGACGTCCAACACACCCTCAAAGTCGAAGTGCCTCCTGGCGGCAACAAGGTCGTGCTCGAGCCCCAAGGCGGCTGGCAGGCCTGGTTGAACCAGGGGCAAAAACCGACGCGGTTGTTTCGTGACCAGACCTTCCATATCTCGGCCTCATCGCGTTTCAAGATGAACATGCAATGCCAGTTCGCCGATGCGGCCAACAACACCTGTCTGCTCTGGGCGCCCAGTTCCGGCCAACTGGTGCCGGTGAACGTCAGCGTGAGCCTGCCCAATGGCTTGACGGACGCCGCCGGCCAACCGGTCAACCGCCGACGGCTGTATCGGGACGGCAGCGGGACGGAGTTGTTCCTGCCGGGGCACTACGTCGACCGCAAGCCCGGCACCCTGCATTTCGAAGTGGGCCGTAGCCAGGTGGAGGAAATGCTGGCGGGGGAGGCCAAGCACTACAGCGGTAATGTGACGGTGATCTGGGACTCGGAGGTTTAGCGGCCCACCCACAATCCCCTTGTGCACGGTGTTTACTGACCCGCCACCAGCGGCTTGCATTGGGTGTGGGTGCCTGGCTGCAAGTAGGGCGACAGAAACGGCGCCATGCCCTTGAGCACTTGCACCGGCAGGGCCGAGGTGAATTTGAAGTTCTGCGCCGATACCCCCGGGACATAGGCGGTGAGGGTGCCGAAATGGCTGTCGCCGATGTAGAACACGAAGGTGGCGGTGCGGTTGATCGATTTGGAGCTGATCACCCGCCCGCCCGAGCCGATGGCTTCGATGCGGTTGTCGCCGGTGCCGGTCTTGCCGCCCATGGCCAGCGGTGTACCGTCGGCCAGTTTGAAACTGCCGGCCACCCGTTTCGCGGTGCCGGCATCCACCACTTGGGACAGTGCGCCGCGCAAGGCCTGGGCCACTTCCACCGGCATCACACGCTTGCCGTTATCCGGGTTGCTCACCAGCCGCGTCTCGTAGGGCGTGTTGACGGCGAAATCCAGGCTGTCGACGCGCAACGCCGGTTGGCGGATGCCGTCGTTGAGAATGGTGCCCACCAGTTCCGCAAGCGCGGCAGGGCGATCACCGGAGCTGCCGATGGCGGTGGCCAGCGACGGCACCAGGTGATCGAACGGGTAACCGACTTTCTGCCAGCGTTGGTGGATGTCGAGGAAGGCTTCGATTTCCAGCATGGTGCGGATGCGGCTGTCGCGGGCGCTCTTGTGCCGGCTCTTGAACAGCCAGCTGTAGACCTCCTGACGCTCGAACTCACTGGCCTTGACGATCTGGCTGAACTTGGCGTCGGGGTGGTTCAGCAGATAACCCATCAGCCACAGGTCCAGCGGGTGGACCTTGGCGATGAAGCCTTGGTCCGGCAGGTCATAGGCGCCGGGGCCGTAGCTTTGGTAGAGCCGTTCCAGGCGTTCATCGGTGAGTTTTTCGGCGCTCTTGGCCGACTTGAGGTGTGAGCGCACGAAGAGATTGAAACTCTCCTGGCTATCGCCGGGAAAGAAGTAACGGTGCACGGCGGCCAGGCGGATCGCCGTGGGGTGCATGCTGTCGAGGAAGGTTTCGAGGCGCTGGCCCGTGTCTTTCTTCTGGTACTTCTTCCAGAACTTGAGCAGGAACGAGGTGCCTTCGCGGTCGGCGAACTGGGCCAGGTATTCCTGGCGGCGCGGGTCCTTGTCGTCCTTGAGCAATTCGGCGCTGTTATTGGGACCGGCGTAGGTGGCGTAGCGCACCAGGTCGCGCATCAGGCGGATGAACGGCAGGTTGATCGACTCACGCAGGGAGTCGCGCAAGGTCGGGATGCGGCCGTTGTCCTCGTTGCGGAAGTTGTGGAAGGTGTGCAGCCCGCCACCGGTGAAGAACGCCTCGCCGGGGCTGGCGGAATAGGTACGGTCCAGCGCGGCTTCGAGCATTTTCGGCAGGCTACGGTCGGTATTCTGGATCAGGTAGTCGACGGCCCAGCGCGAGAGGCGGTCCGGCTCGGCGATTTCGGTTTTCTTCAGTGCTGCCGGGGTCTGCTGGGCATAGCGATCATGCAGTTCGGCAATGATCTGCAGGTACGTGGTGAGGACTCGCAGTTTGGCGGTGGAGCCCAGTTCCAGTTTGCTGCCTTCGTTGATGTCGAAAGGCTGGTCGGTGCTGTCGGTTTGCACCCGTACCCGCGAGCCGTCGGGGGTCAGTTCCAGCAGGGTGAAGCTGTAGCGCACCTGGGTGGTGCTGGTGGGGGTTAGCAAGCGTTCGCCCATCAGGCCGATCTCGGCAGCGAAGGCCGGGTCGGCCAAACGCTTGAGGTACTCGGTGGCTTGGGCCTGCAAGTCACTTTGCAGGGTGCTGGTGGCGGAGAGGTCCAGGCGATCGAGGTCGTACAGCGGGCGATTGAGCAGCGTGGCGAGGCGGCTGCGGGCGGCGCTGATGCCTTTGTTGGTTTCGTTGGGCTGCACGGTCGGGTCCTGGACCCAGTCGCGATAACTGACCTTGCTGGCCAGGGTGGCCTCGGCCAGGGGCGCATCGATGACGCCGTTTTGCGCCAACAGGCGGACGTGGCTGTCGGTCAGGCGCGCCAGTTCGTCGCGGCCCTTGGACAGGTAATGGGATGGGCGACGCTGGGCGATCATCAACGACAGCATTTCCCGCAGGGCCAGGCCTTTGGCCGCCAGGCTCTGGGGATCGGTCGCGGTGCTGGCCAGGCGTTCGTTGGCCCGGTTGAAATCGGCGCCGTACCAGACCCGCAAGCCTTCAGCCATGCCATGCACTTCACCATGCCCCGGCACGGCGGAGAGCGGTACGCTGTTGAGGTAGTCGCGCACGACCCGCTGGCGTGCCTCGAGGGTTTGCGGGCCGGCCTGGTAGGCGCGCACGCTGGCGGAGATCATCTGGCGGATTTTCTCCGCGCCCGACACGGTGAGGCCCTCGGGGGAGTGGCGGTATTTTTCCAATTGTGTCGCCAGCGTGCTGCCGCCGGCGGACTGCCCCGGCAAGCTCAACAGCTTGGCCACCTGCGACCACGCCGCCATGCCGAAACGCGGCCAGTCCACCGCCGGATTGGCCTCGGGGTGCTTGGGGTCGAGCAGAAAGCGGTTTTCGATAAACAGCAGGCTTTGCACCACCACCGGCGGGATCGCGTCAAAGCTCGAATACAGCTGCTGCGGGTACTTGAACTGATACACCGGTGCGGCGCGGCAGTCGGTGATGGTCAACCCGGCCTGGATTTTTTCTGCGTAGGGGACGAACAGGCCTCTTTCGACGTAATCCATCAAGGCCGGCGAGAAACGCGCCTGGGCCTGGATCACGTAGTCACGCTTGAGCAGGCGCGGCAGGAATTCCCCCAGGGCGCTGTAGCCCAACCGCCGGTCGAACGGACCTGCACCGGGGTAGACGATGGCATCGCTGGGCCCCGGTTGCACTGAATAATCCAGGGACGCGGCGTACTTGCTGATCTCCCGGGCCTGAAACCGCGACGTGCGCATTTCCTTGGCCACCGCCAGGCCGACCACTACGACGATAATCAGCAGCAACAACCAGAACGCCCGCCAGCCATGCCGTGCGCGGCGAGTTTTTTTGGGTAAAGGCGCTTCTTCCATACGTTCAGTCGGGACCACAGGTTTATTCGAATCGGTTTGCCATAAAGCGCCCATAGTCGACTGATCCATTCACGCAGATTGATCGGACTTGCTTGAAGCTTAGACGGTGGTTGGCGTGGGGGGAGGGGAAATTGTGGGCATCGGTCTGGCATGACCAGTGGCATCCCTTTGTGGCTAGGACTTTGTGGCGAGGAGAGATCTATCTGTGGTGAGGAGGGATTTATCTGTGGCGAGGGGATTTATCCCCGCTGGGCTGCGAAGCAGCCCCAATGCAGGCCACTCGATTATCCAGGCATGCCGGGGTTACTGTAGGGGGCTGCTGCGCAGCCCAGCGGGGATAAATCCCCTCGCCACAGTACTACGAATACTTCGGAATATTCGCTCAACCTTCTCAGCATCAATCAAGCAACAGCATGGCTACGCTGCATCCAAACCCTCTCAAAGGAAGCAAGGAATGCATCCACGCCCCAATTCACATCGCTTACGTCGAGGACGTTACTCCGAGCAAGGGCGCGCCTATCTGGTGACCGCCGTTACTCATCAGCGACGTCCTGTTTTTGCCAACTGGAAGGTTGGACGATTGTTGGTTACAGAATTCAAGTGCGCCCATGATTCGGGCCTGGTGAACTCTTTAGCCTGGGTGGTGATGCCAGATCATTTTCACTGGTTGCTGCAAATCCAAGACGGTCATCTGAGCCGTGTCATCGGAGCCACCAAAGCTCGATGCACCCATTGCGTCAACAACATGATTGGAACCTCTGGCCCGCTTTGGCAAAGCGGCTTTCATGATCGCACGATTCGTGACAATGAAGAGCTGCGACCCTCCGCCGACTACATCATTGACAATCCGCTTCGGGCTGGGCTGGTGGAATGTATTGGCCATTACCCTCTTTGGGATACTGCTTGGCACTGAAGCACCTCATGCTCCCTGTTTGGGCCGGGAACATGGTTTCCCTGTGGCAAAAGAATTAGCTGTAGCAAGGGATTTACCTGTGGTAAAGCCCTTGCAACAGATGTACTTCTTGCCACAGCTAAATCCTCATCACAAAGGGCCGTCGATGTCTGAAAGCCTTGTGCTAGAGCTGTCGACGTGTGACCTGGCACCCTCCCTGTGCAATACTCGGCGGCGCTTTCGGAAAGGTCTGTCATCCAGATAATGCATCTCCGAAAACACGGTTTCTACTGAGCTTTCTCCCTGAATTTTCCTGGTTTTACAGTGAATCTCTCTATCCCTGGCTTTTTATACTGCACGGCCCGCTGATCCTGAGGGCGCTGTTCTACAGGACGGTCTGTCCACGAAACAGACCGGTTTCGGCAAGGTGGCAGGCTTATCGACCTGCGGCTTTGGAGACTCGGTGGTTAATCCAATAACAAGACGAGGTTGTATCCCTATGGCTGTCGGCAATCATCTGCCCCATGGCGAGACCGCTCAGGGTGGTCCGCTCAAACGTGAGCTCGGTGAGCGGCACATCCGCCTGATGGCGCTTGGCGCCTGCATCGGTGTCGGGCTGTTCCTCGGCTCGGCCAAGGCCATTGAAATGGCCGGCCCGGCGATCATGCTGTCCTACATCATCGGCGGCCTGGCGATCCTGGTGATCATGCGCGCCCTCGGCGAGATGGCCGTGCACAACCCGGTGGCCGGCTCGTTCAGCCGTTATGCCCAGGACTACCTCGGCCCGCTGGCCGGCTTCCTGACCGGTTGGAACTACTGGTTCCTGTGGCTGGTGACCTGCGTGGCGGAGATCACCGCGGTGGCGGTGTACATGGGCATCTGGTTCCCCGACGTACCCCGCTGGATCTGGGCCCTGGCCGCCTTGGTCAGCATGGGCTCGATCAACCTGATCGCGGTCAAGGCCTTCGGTGAGTTCGAATTCTGGTTCGCCCTGATCAAGATCGTCACCATCATCGCCATGGTCATCGGCGGCGTCGGCATCATCGCCTTCGGGTTCGGCAACGACGGTGTGGCCCTGGGTATTTCCAACCTCTGGGCCCACGGCGGCTTCATGCCCAACGGTGTGTCCGGCGTGTTGATGTCCCTGCAAATGGTGATGTTCGCCTACCTGGGCGTGGAGATGATCGGCCTGACCGCCGGTGAGGCGAAGAATCCACAGAAAACCATCCCCAACGCCATCGGCTCGGTGTTCTGGCGGATCCTGCTGTTCTACGTCGGCGCGCTGTTCGTGATCCTGTCGATCTACCCGTGGAACGAGATCGGCACCCAGGGCAGTCCGTTCGTGATGACCTTCGAGCGCCTGGGCATCAAGACCGCCGCCGGCATCATCAACTTCGTGGTGATCACCGCCGCACTGTCGTCCTGCAACGGCGGCATCTTCAGCACCGGGCGGATGCTCTACAGCCTGGCGCAGAACGGCCAGGCCCCGGCCGGTTTTGCCACCACTTCGGCCAACGGCGTGCCGCGCCGTGCGCTGCTGCTGTCCATCGCCGCGCTGCTGCTGGGCGTGCTGCTCAACTATCTGGTGCCAGAGAAAGTCTTCGTCTGGGTGACTTCCATCGCCACCTTTGGCGCGATCTGGACCTGGGTGATGATCCTGCTGGCCCAGCTCAGATTCCGCCGAGGCCTGAGCGCTTCCGAGCGAGCGGCATTGAAATATCGCATGTGGCTCTACCCAGTCAGCTCGTACCTGGCCCTGGCGTTCCTGGTGTTGGTGGTGGGGCTGATGGCGTACTTCCCGGACACTCGCGTGGCGCTTTATGTAGGCCCGGCGTTCCTGGTACTGCTGACGGTGTTGTTCTACACCTTCAAGTTGCAACCGACGGGGGAGGCGCAGGGCTCGGTGGGTTCGGTTTCATAGCTCCGGTCCGTCAGGCCCTGTAGCGGCAACGCTACTGTCAGGTTTGACAGTAGCGTCGTTCAAATCATGCGGGTTATGGTCGGGGGATACTTCCGAAATCACGGTAACTCCCGATGTATTTCTCATTAGGCCAGCCGTTTTGCGCTTTAACCCGTGTACCGGAAAAGCCCCTGAAGCGGATAGCATGGGGGATTGTCTTCGCTGCGCTGTTGATCGGATGTGCGACGATACGCAGCGGCGATGATTGGGTAACAGTCATCAACGCTACGTATCCGACGGGTTGTGCCGAGGAGGACAACGTTTATGTGAAACTGGTCGGAAACGCCATCCAGACATTCCGAATCGAAGCGTTGCATCCGGCCTACATCGACTCGCTGGGATCAGATCGGTCGGCTCCGGATTTTTCCGGTTGCTCTTTCGATGGAAGCGCCAATGCACAGGACCCGGTATTTACTTTCACCCCCTGGCGCAGGGTGCTTTGGGAATCGGATGAGCTCCTGGTCAACGGGATTACGCTGGAGCGTTTCTGGCGTGCTCAATCCGTCGATGTCAATGTCCTGGGCGAGCAACAAGGCACCGTGCATCTGGTTCAGGTGTTCCTTAAAGACAAGCACCGGCCGAAACAAGCTCCCGAGGAATTCCTGGTGTTTTACCCCACGGATGGGTATTGGCGTCTCAAGCCGCTTGCTGCACCTCATCTCAAAACGGGCGCATATGGCACGTCTTTTCTCGTTGGCCCGATCGAAGAGGCTCTTCGACCTGTAGTCGATTTGGCAAAGGTTGAGTTCATACCGGCAACCCGGACGTTTGAACTCGACTATCGAGACGGCTCCCACGGCAGCATGAAAATAGTCGAGATCAATCAAAAACATGCCGTGCTGAATTATTCCCACAACCGGCCATCGACTCTGGACGGGCCTTTCGCCGCTGTCCGTTCCATGTACGTTGCCGCCGATAATGCCGATGTCTCGCAAGTAACTTTTCGTCGTCCAGGTGCGAGGGATGAAATCAATGAACCCCTGGCTGAATTCAGGCGTGCGGATGTGCAGACTGTCCGGTTGGGGCGCACGACGCTCTCAAGGCACAACGCTTCGGCACCTGATATGTGGTTTGGTCGTTTCGAGCGGCAGTGAAGTCTCAACGCATGGGCGTGTCGTCGCGTAACCACCGCGGAATGGCCGAGCCGCGCCCCATCAGTTGGGCGCCTTTGGTCACCTCGAAACTGGCCTGATTGTCCGTGGTGGAGCTACCCCCGACGAAAACAGTGAATGTCCCGGATTCGACAAGTCGCAGATAATCGGTGCCCAGCAACGCGAAGTCGTCCTGATCGAGTAAAAACTCGACGGTCTTCGATTCGCCGGGCGCCAGTCGAACCTTGGAAAAACCACGCAATGTCCGCACCGGGCGCGTCACGCTTGCGGTGTTCTGGCGCAAATACAACTGAACTGTTTCGTCACCTGCTCGTTGACCGCTGTTGCGGACCGTCACCTGTACCGTCAGCGTTTCGTCGAAGGCCAGGCGCTGCCTACTGAGGGTTGGCGTTCCATAGGTGAAGGTGGTGTAGCTCAAGCCATGACCAAACGGGTAGAGCGGCGTCCAGGGTTCGTCCATGTACTTGGAAGAAAAGACACTGGTTTTGCTCGGTGGTCGACCGGTGTTCTTGTGACCCTGGTAAAGAGGGATCTGTCCGACCGAGCGTGGAAAGGTGATGGGAAGTTTGCCGCTGGGATTGAAATCGCCAAATAGCACATCGGCTACCGCATGGCCCATTTCTGAACCCAGAAACCAGGTTTCGAGGATTGCCGGTACCTGTTCGTCGAGGGAGGGTATGGCCAGTGGACGGCCATTCATCAGAATGACCACCAACGGTTTGCCGGTTTCGAGCAGCTGCGCGAGCAGTGCGTTCTGCGCACCAGGCAAGCCAAGGGAGGCGCGGCTGCGGGCTTCGCCACTCATCTGAGCTGTTTCGCCGAGTACGGCAACTACCGCATCGGTATCGCTGGCGGCGCGTTGGATCTGGTCGATATGCGCGAGGTTGGTATCGTCGGGCGAGGCTCCAGGTAGATAGACGATCTCCGTTCCGGGCGATACGGCGCGTTTTATGCCTTGCAGCACGGTGATCGACTCTTCGGCCCGCCCCACGCCTGACCAGGGGCCCAATGTGGATGGCGCATCGTTCGCCAAGGCTCCGACTACGACAAGCTTGCGCAGTTGCTTGGACAGCGGCAGCAGCGAGTGGTCGTTTTTCAATAGAACGATGGATTTTTGCGCGGCTTCCCGGGCCAGCGCACGGGTGGGGAGGGTCAGCAGCAACGCCCGTTCACGCGCCTGATCGCTGTAGCGATAGGGATCCTCGAACAACCCCAGCCGCTGCTTGACCAGGAGGATTCGTCGTACTGCATCGTTCAGTTGGCGTTCTGAAAGTTGACCGTTGCGCACCAATGTCGGTAGCTCGCTAGCGTAGTCGCCGCCCACCATATCGATATCGACCGTCGCGTCGAATGCCTGCAACGTGGCGGTTCGGGACGTCGATGCGATCCCGTGCAGAATCAGTTCGTGAATGCCGCTGAAATCACTGACGATAACTCCCTGAAACCCCCAGTCGTTGCGTAACTTGTCTTTAAGCAACGATTGATTAGCATGCATCGGTACACCATTTACTTCGTTGAATCCGGGCATGATCGCATCGACGCCGGCCTGCACGGCTGCACGAAATGGCGTGAGATAAACTTCCTCCAGCGTGCGTTCGGACATATCAGAGGTGTTGTAGTCGCGCCCCCCTTCGGCCGCACCGTAACCGACGAAATGTTTCGCGGTAGAGAGCATCTTCGAGGTGTCGGGAGCTCCGTCGCCGCGAAAACCGCGGACGCGCGAAGTGGCCAGCGCCGCACCCAGAAACGGGTCTTCCCCGGCGCCTTCTACCACCCGGCCCCAGCGGGGGTCTCGCGCAATGTCCACCATAGGCGCGTAGGTCCAGTGTACGCCTGCTGCCGTTGCTTCGGCGGCGGCGGCCCTTGCGGTGCGTCGTGATAAGTCAGGGTCCCAGGCCGATGCCTCGGCCAGCGGCACGGGGAAAAGGGTTCGGAAGCCGTGGATCACATCGAAGGAGAACAGCAGTGGGATATGCAAGCGCGAGCCTTCGACGGCTTCGCGTTGCAGTTTTCGGGTGTCCTCGGCGCCATACACGCCCAGCACAGAACCGACATCAGTGAGGGCAAGGGGTCGCGAACTTTTGTTATCCACCACCGGGCCGGTGGGGGTGGGTTGCATACCCATTTGAGTCAGCTGACCGGCTTTCTCTTCGAGGGTCATCCGCCCGATCAACTGTTCTATAAAGGCGTTTTTATGCCTGACCAAGCCGCCATCGGTGTCGGTCGTAGACTCGAGCCAGAGCAACGCAGCCAGCGTACCGAGCAGGACGGCTGTGGCAAGGCGCGTAAGATTCATGGTGTCAGACCCTTCGTATGCACGTCAGGTTGAGCACTGGCTGCGTCAGCGCAGCTTACGACGGCTCGAATGGGTGATATTGGTAAAGCCAAGTCTCTGAGAGCGTTCCTCCCTGCAGACCCAAATACAGCCGCATCTCCACAGGGTCGCCACCTTCGACATTCAGATCGAACTGAGCACGCCAATGGCCCGCCTCATCATCCGGCACGGGTTCGGTGAATACGTTTGAAAACGTTCCCCTGGAAGTCCAGAGCACGGCATCGGGTTTCACGCCGAAGGGCAGCTTTTTCAGCGGGGCGCCGGCGAACTCCACGACAAATTTACGCACACCCTTGGGACGTGGCAGGCCAGGTTGGCCTCCGTTCCCTAGCCGTGTCGCAACACAGCGTGCCAGATCGGAGGGATAGGGTTCGTCGGCCAGCCAGTGCAGGCGATATTTCAACCGGTATTGATGACCTGCCTCGGCGGGTTCCTTGGGTACCCACATCGCGACGATGTTGTCGTGGATTTCATCGTCAGTGGGAATTTCCACCAGTTGGACGCTGCCTTCCCCCCAGTCTCCGAGCGGCTCGACCCACAAACTGGGGCGACGCTGATAATTCACGCCGTCCAGGTAGTGATCGAAATTGCGGTCGCGCTGCAGGAGCCCGAAACCTCGCGGTTGCTTGTCCGAAAACGCCGACGCCATGGTGCGCGGAGGATTGTTGAGCGGGCGCCAGATATGCTCACCCGTCCCGGTCCATAACGCCAGGCCATCGGAGTCGTGGATTTCTGGGCGCCAGTCGACCGCGGTACGCTTGGCCGCTTCGCTAAACCAGTACATGGAGGTCAGCGGGGCGATGCCAAAGCGATCGACGTTCTGACGCAGGAACAGGGCCGTTTCGATGTCCATGATCACCCCTTTGGTGCGGTTGATCACGAAGCGATAGGCACCACACAGGCTGGGACCGTCGAGCAGTGCGTACAGGGTCATGCTCGGCTGGCGATTGTCGGCGGGTGTCTCGATCCAGAAATCGGTGAAGGCGGGAAACTCTTCGGGCATGCCCGCTTGTGCGACGTTCAATGCGATCCCGCGCGCAGAAAGGCCGTATTGGTACTGTTCTCCTATGGCTCGAAAATAAGAGGCGCCGAGAAATGCCACCCAATCGTTCTGCTTCCAGTCGAGATCCTTCTGCTTGCCCAGCCGGCTTTCCTGGAGACGCAAACCGGCAAAGCCGCTATTGGGCGCGAGCGCCTGGGCCGGGCTGTCGGCGGGCATATCGAAGAGCGTTTTGTCATAAGGGATGTCATGGGCGACGCCGTCGGTGACGACATGCATTTTGACCGGGGTGCGAAAGAATTTTCCCAGATGGAAGAAGGTGACGGGGTACTGGCCGGGCCCGTTGGCAAAAAGTGCGCGTGCGCTGTCGAATCGAACCTTGCCCAGCGCCTCGTAATCGATGTTCGCCAGCAGGTGCTCAGGGACGGCGGTCGACTTGACGTAGGGCTTGAGCGCCGTTGCGTCGGCGAGCTGGATCAATGTGTCAAAGCTGAAGGGGAGCGGGGTGTCGGGCTTCACGTCGCTGGCCAATACAGGAATAGGCAGGGGCAACGAGGCCAATGCTGCACAGAGTGATGTGAAACTCACCAGATCGCGGCGCGTCAACATAGTATCGTCCCTGTCATTGAACTCTGGGGGGATGTTCAATCGAAGGGACATAGCCGTCTACTGTCAGAGTTGACAGGTGGGGAGCGTCGACATTTCGGTCATTCGAGGCTTTCGGGCCCTCCGCTCACGGTTACGCAGCCCCCACTTCCAAAGGCTCAAAACTGTCCGCCCGCGCCATCTGCCACATCCGCGAATAAAACGCCCCATTCACCTCACCCGTGAGCAATTCCCCCGGTTTTAAAAACACATGCAACTGAGAAAACAACTTGACCTCGGTAGCCGACATCCGCCGAACCAAATGCTTGGGCTGCAATTGCGAAGGATGTTCAAGCCCGGCGGCGGCGAGCATTTCGGCCAGGGCCTTGAGGGTGTTGCGGTGGAAGTTGTAGACCCGCTGGGCCTTGTCCGGGACGACCAGGGCGCGCTGGCGCAAGGTGTCCTGGGTGGCGACGCCGGTGGGGCATTTGTTGGTGTGGCAGCTTTGGGACTGGATGCAGCCGATGGCGAACATGAAGCCACGGGCGGCGTTGGCCCAGTCGGCGCCGATGGCCAGGACGCTGGCGATGTCGAAGGCGCTGACGATTTTGCCGCTGGCGCCGAGTTTGATTTTTTCCCGCAGGTTCAGGCCCACCAGGGTGTTGTGCACAAACAGCAGGCCTTCGCGCAGCGGCACGCCGATGTGGTCGGTGAACTCCACGGGGGCGGCGCCCGTGCCGCCTTCCTTGCCGTCCACCACGATGAAGTCGGGCAGGATTCCGGTTTCCAGCATGGCCTTGGCGATGCCCATGAATTCCCAGGGATGGCCCAGGCAGAATTTGAAGCCCACCGGTTTGCCTCCGGACAGCTCACGCAGTTGCTGGACGAACTGCATCAGTTCGATCGGTGTGGAAAACGCGCTGTGGCATGACGGTGAAACACAGTCCTCGCCCATGAGAATGCCGCGGGTCTCGGCGATTTCCCGGGTGACCTTGTGCTTGGGCAGGATCCCGCCGTGGCCGGGTTTGGCGCCCTGGCTCATCTTGATTTCAATCATCCGCACTTGCGGGTTCTGCGCCTGGGCGGCGAAGCGTTCCGGGTCGAAGCGCCCGTCGCTGGTGCGACAGCCGAAATAGCCGCTGCCCAGCTCCCAGGTCAGGTCGCCGCCGTGTTCGCGGTGGTAGGGGCTGATGCTGCCTTCACCGGTGTCGTGGGCGAAATTGCCCAGCTTCGCGCCTTGGTTCAACGCGCGGATGGCGTTGGCGCTCAGGGAGCCGAAGCTCATGGCCGAGATGTTGAACACCGAGGCTGAGTACGGCTGGGTGCACTGCGGGCCGCCCACCGTCACGCGAAAACCGCTGGGGTCGCTCAACGGGGCTGGGCGCATGGAGTGGCCGATGAATTCGAAGCCAGTCTGGTAGACATCGATCAAGGTGCCGAACGGTTTGTCGGCGCTTTCGTTCTTGGCCCGGGAATACACCAACGAACGTTGGGCCCGGGAAAAGGGCAGGGCGTCGCTGTCGGATTCGAGCAGGTACTGGCGGATCTCCGGGCGGATGCCTTCGACCAGGTAGCGGATATTGCCCAGGATCGGATAGTTGCGGCGCACCGCATGGCGGCTTTGCAGCAGGTCGAACAGCCCCAGCAGGCTTAACAGCCCTGTCACCAGTGCCATCGGCCAGAGCCAGTCGTGTTGCAGGAACGGCAGGCTGGCAAGGGTAAAGATCACGCAGCCAGCAAAGAAGGCGTAGCGGCTCAGCAGCGACAGGCTCATGCGGTTTCCTTGGGGTTGAGCGTTTGATGGGGGGATATGGTACTCAGGAATACGAGTCCTGTGGGGAGGGCACTTATCTGTGGCGAGGGGATTTATCCCCGCTGGGCTGCGAAGCAGCCCTAAAGCAGCGAGCTCAATCTACAGACGCACCGAGTTGCCTGGTTTGGGGGCTGCTTCGCAGCCCAGCGGGGATAAATCCCCTCGCCACAGGAAACTCTCTGCCACAGGAAACTCTCTGCCACAGGAAAACTCCCCTCCCACTGATGAATCTCCTCCCACAGGAAGTTGTTGCACCGCGCCCGTCAGACCGCCTGTTTCAGCTGCCGCATCGGCAATTCAATGCGGAATGTGGTGCCAACGCCGACTTCGCTACTCACCGTGATCTCGCCGTGGTGTTTTTTCACGATGCCGTAGGACAGTGACAGCCCCAGCCCCGTGCCCTGGCCGACGGGTTTGGTGGTGAAGAAGGGATCGAAGATTTTTTGCAGTGTTTCGGGCGGCATGCCCGAACCGTTGTCGGCCACTTCGATCCACACGTTGTCACCTTCTACACCGTTGCGCAGGGTGATGGTGCCGCGTTCGGGGCCGATGGCCTGGGCGGCGTTGACGATCAGGTTCATGATCACCTGGTTGATCTGCGACGGCAGGCATTCCACTTCCGGCAACGGCGTGTACTGCTTGACCACGTCGGCCTTGTACTTGATTTCGTTGGCGACGATGTTCAGCGTCGAATCCATGCCTTGCTGCAAATTGGCCAACTGCCACTCCTGATTGGAGTCGACGCGAGAGAAATCCTTCAGGTCCTTGACGATCTGCCCGACCCGGGCGATGCCATCCTTGGATTCCTTGATCAGCATCGGGATGTCCTCGATGAGGAAGTCCAGCTCCACTTGGTCGCGCAGGCTCTTCAACTGCACCACCAGTTCCTGCGAGGCGATGGATTGCTCGGCGCCGCTATAGGCTTCGAGCATTTCCTGGAGTTTGCCAAAGTAGCCGTCCAGGGCGCCCAGGTTGGAGGAGATGAAGCCGATCGGGTTGTTGATTTCGTGGGCCACCCCGGCCGCCAACTGACCCAACGAGGCGAGTTTTTCCGACTGCACCAACTGGCTTTCGAGCAGCTTGCGTTCGTCGATTTCCATTTGCAGCAGCTCGCTGGCCTGTTTGAACGCCAAGGTGCGTTGTTCCACCAGGATTTCGAGCTTGTTCATTTTCAGCTGCGCGCGGGAGGTCATTTCCCATTTGGTGGTCAGGGTGTTAGCCATCTGCTGGACTTCGATATTGTCGAAGGGCTTTTTCAGGATCAGCAACCGGTCGTGGCCGTTCAGGCGGTCCAGCAGTTCATCCCAGGAATAATCCGAATACGCGGTGCAGACCACCACCTGTAGCTGCGGGTCGCGCTTCCAGAGTTCTTCGATGGTCTTGGCGCCATCCCAACCCTCGGGCATGCGCATGTCGACAAAGGCCAGGGCATACGGCCGCCCCTTGGCAGCGGCCTCCAGCAATTTGTTCAGGCCTTCCTGACCGCCATAGGCCGAGTCGAGCTCGAATACGGTGGCGACAGGTTTCGGCGCGTCGCCGAATAGCGCGCTTTCCATGTCCTGCAAATCGGCGCTGCTCTCATCCTGCGGGGTGAGGATCTTGCGAAAATCGTCATGAATGGCGGGTGTATCGTCGATCAGCAGGATGCGGCGGTTACTCAAGCTGTTCATGGCTCTCCTTCGGCGAGTTTGAGGGGGACTTGCAATCGGAATGTCGCCCCTGTGCCAGGCCCCTCGCTGTGGGCGGTGAGTTGGCCGTTCATTTCAATGGCCGCCAGTGCGCAGCTGTGCAGGCCAAAGCCGTGGCCTTCCTTACGGGTGGTAAAACCGTGGGCGAAGATGCGCGTCATGTTTTCCTCCGGGATGCCTTCGCCTTCGTCCTTGACGCTGATTTGCAGGGTCTCGCCGTCTACGACCGCGGCCTTGAGGGTCATGTTCCGCGCATGGTTGGAAACCCCCGCCATGGCGTATTTGGCATTGCTGATCAGGTTGATCAGAATCAGCAGCAAGCGGTGCTTGTCGCCCATGATGCGTGGCACGTCGCCGTATTCCTTGATGACCGTTACGTGGTGGCGGGTGAGGGCGCCGGAGTTCATGCGCAGGGCATCCTCGAGCAATTCGCTGACGATCAGCGGCTCCAGCAGGCTGCTGGCGCCGGCATAGGATTGCTGGGTGGAGACGATGTCCTTGATGTGGTCCACGCTCTTGCTCAACTGGGCCAATTCGTCGGTCAGGCTTTGCTGCTCGAGCGCGATGGCGTCCACCAGTTGGTTGAGGTAGCCGGGCAGGAGCTTGCCTTTTTCGTCCTCGGAGAGGAAGTGCCCCAGGTCGTGGGAATGCTCGTTGATCAGTTGCATCGCCTTGCCCAGCCCCAGGGCCTTGCTGCTGCGCAGTTTGCGTGTGACCAGGTCGGCGGAGATGTTCACGCTGTTGAGCACGTTCCCCACGTTATGCAGCACGTTGGTGGCGATTTCCGCCATGCCGGCCTGGCGGGCGGTGTCCATCAATTCGCTTTGTGTGTCCTTGAGCTGGCGGGTGCGCTCTTCGACCCGTTGTTCCAGGACGTCGTTGGCGGTTTGCAGGGCGTTGTTGACCCGCTTGATCTCGGCGAAGCTGCGTATCAGCCGGATCGCCAGCCAGATCAGAATCAGCACCAGCAGCGTGGCGAACACCAGCAGGTAAATGTGGTTGCGCTGATACTTGGCAGCGGCCTTCTCCTGATCTTTCTCCAGCAGGTTGGTGATGGTGTCAAGGCGAGTCGCCACGGGTACTTCTTCGATCCCCTGCAACAACGCATTGACCCGCGGTTGTTCCCGCAGGATCAACGCGATGTGCCTGCTCAGGATGTCGACGGGGTTCTGGAGTCCCTCCGGCATACGTTCTTTGTTGATGTCCAGCCGGTTCAGGCCCAGCAACACTTCGGCAGCGATCTCCTGGGTACTGACCTGGGCGAATTCCATGGCGCTGAGCAACAGGTCATAGGTGTCGATGGCCACGTTTTGCAATTGCAACCGGTCGGCGTCCGGTAGCCGGGCAAATTGCGCCTGGATATCGTCCTCGGCGGCGGGCAGGAAGGCCATGGAGTTGCGCAGCACCGCGTTGTGGGATTTGAACTGCTCCACCAGCCGGGTTTTTTCTTTGATCGCCTTGAGGTATTCGTCCCGCTGGTTTTCCCAGAGGGATGGCCCGTGGCGACCCGGTTCCGATTCGATCGCGTCGAGGCGCTGCCAGAGACGCGACATTTCGTGCAGGGGGGAAACCAGGGGATCGTAGTTGTGGGTCAGGGCGACCCTGGACTTGAGCACTTCGTTGTCCCAGATGGCATCCTGCTGCTTGAGCAGGCGAACCAGGTCCCGGGATTCAATGTAGGAGGCGGCCTGTTGAGCGCCCGACTGGATGTACATGAACAGCAGGACGGAAGCCAACAACAGGCCGAGAAATGCCAGGCCAAGGCGCCGGAGAATCGTCATAGTGGCTTGCCCTCCCATTCACCGGTGAGGGTCTTGAGGAATTCGACGATCAGTGCCGTATCGTTCTTGAGCGGCTCACGCCCCAACTGGTACTTGAACATGACCTCCACCGCACGCTCCAGGGTCGGCGCGGACGCATCATGGAAATACGGCGCGGTGACGGCCACGTTGCGTAGGCTGGGCACCTTGAACACTTGATGGTCCGCTTCATCGCCGGTGATGTTGAAGCGACCTTCATCGGCGCGGGTAAGGTTGCCCCGGTCCTGGAAATAGTCGCCCATGACGCCAAACTTCTGGAACATATTGCCGCCGATGTTCACACCCTGATGGCAAGCGATGCAGCCGTATTCCTTGAAGCGCTGGTAACCGAATTTTTCCCGGGGTGTCAGGATGTCGGTATTGCCCAGCAGGTATTGGTCGAAGCGCGAGTTGGGGGTCAGCAAGGTGCGTTCGTAATCGGCCAGGGCCCCTTGGACATTGGGCTTGGTCACGCCGTCGGGGTAGGCGTCCTTGAAATCCTTGGCATAGCCGGGGTCGTCGGCGATGCGCTTGACCACGGCTTCCCAGGTGCTACCCATTTCCGCGGGGCTGGTCACGACGGCGTGCACCTGTTCTTCCAGGGTGTCGACGCGACCGTCCCAGAACTGATGGAAGTTCAGGCTGGCGTTGAGCACGGTCGGTGTATTGACCTCCACCGGTTTGCCATCAAAGCCCAGGGAAAACGGCTTGTCGTCGGCACCGCCCTTGTCCAGGCGGTGACAACTGGCGCAGGACAGGGTGTTGTTGACCGACAGGCGTGGGTCATTGAATAACCGCAGGCCCAGTTGGACACGCTTGGGGTCCAGTGCTGGAACCGAAGGCAGCGGTTTGAGAGGTTCGTCCAATGGCTCAGCATGAGCGGCCGTGCTTAATCCCACGAACAGGCCGAAAGCCAGAATCAGTCCATGTGATGCCATGGGGTGGTTTCCTTGAAACGCTTGGTTTATGGGCTCTGATTCACGAAAACGGGTTCTGGCGGGTTTCCCATTCAGTCATCCATTCAACGAAGGCCTGTGGTTCCACTGCCTTGCTGAAGTAATACCCTTGGGCCTCCTCGCATTGGTGACGCTTGAGAAATTCCAGTTGTTCACGGGTTTCCACGCCTTCGGCAATGATGTGCAGGTTCAGGCTCTTGCCCAGGCTGATGATGGTGCTCACCAGTTTGGCGTCGTTACTGTCAATGCTCAGGTCGCCAACGAACGAACGGTCGATCTTCAACACGTCCACTGGAAATTTCTGCAGGTAGCTCAGGCTCGAGTAACCGGTGCCGAAATCGTCGATGGCCAGTCGTATCCCCAGTTGCTTGATAGCCTTGAGGGTGGCGACGGTGGTGTCGATGTTCTGCATCAGCACGCTTTCGGTGATCTCCAGTTCTAACTGTGTCGGGGAGAATCCGGTTTCCTTGAGCGTGCGGGCGATGCCTTCGACGAAGCCGCGCTGACGAAAATCGATGGCCGAGATGTTGACCGACAGAATCAGCGGACGCATGCCCTGCGCCTGCCAGCGGCAGGCCTGCTGGCAAGCCTCCTGGAGCACCCATTGGCTCAGCGGTACGATCAGCCCGCTGTCCTCGGCCACGGGGATGAAGTCCGACGGGAAGACCATGCCTTGATCCGGCCGGTTCCAGCGCACCAGCGCTTCGACGCCGACCACCTTGCCGTTGGTCAGGTCGAGCTTGGGTTGGTAGTGCAGCACGAACTCCTTGCGTTGCAGTGCCAGGCGCAGGCCGGATTCGATGGTCTGCTGCTGCCGCGCCCGACGGTTCATGTCTTCGGTGAAAAAGCGATAATCGTTGGGGCCGGTTTCCTTGACGTTGCGCATCGCCGTCTCGGCTTTCTTGATCAGCGCCACCGCATCGAAACCGTCGGCCGGGTACAGGCTGATGCCCAGGCTCGCGGTGACGGTCAGGTCGTGGCCGTCGATGGGCTGCGGAGTGCTGATGGCGTTCAGCAGTTTTTCGGCCACGCCTTTGGTCTGCTGCGGGTCGCTGACGTCCCCCACCAGCACCACGAACTCATCGGAACCGTAGCGAAACACCGAATCGGATTCACGCACCACGGTGGCCAGCGCCCGGGCCACCCGCTTGAGCATTTCATCGCCCACCGGGTGCCCCAGCGCGTTATTGATGCGCTTGAAGCGGTCCAGGCCGATGAACATCACCGCCAGTTGCCGATCATGCCGACGGCATTGGGCCATGGCCTGGGTCAGGCGATCGCCCAGCAGCATGCTGTTGGGCAGTTCGGTGAGTACGTCGTATTGCAGCAGGTGGGAGACTTTGAGCAGCTCCTGGACCCGCTCTTCGATCGTGCGCTCCAGGCTGCGCATTTTCCGCGCGGCATCCTGGGCCAGTTGCCATTTCCAGGTCATGGCGCTGGCCATCTGGCGGATTTCCAGGGTGTCGAACGGTTTCTTGAGGATCAGCAACTGATCGTCGAACTCGATCCGTTCAGACATGGTTTCCCAGGAGTAATCCGAGAACGCCGTGCACAGGGCAATTTGCAGGCGCGGGTCGGCTTCCCACAACCGCTCGATGGTTTGCAGCCCGTCCCAGCCCGGTGGCATGCGCATGTCGGCGAACACCAGGGCATAGGGCTGGCCTTCGGCCTGGGCGCGCTTGACCAGTTCCAGGGCCTCTTCGCCCTGATAGGCCGAGTCGATCTGAAATTGCAGCTGGCTGACATGGGACGTGCCGAACAGCAGGCTCTCCGTGTCGTCCAGTGAATCATTACCATTGGTGCCGGGGCTGAGGATCTTGCGAAAGTCCTGGTGAATTGCCGGTGTATCGTCCACCACCAGAATCCGCCGATTGGCAGGTACTGACATGGGGTTCATGGGGTGCTCTCCGATAGCTCGCTCGGCGGCCGGGTCCAGTGGTCGGTGACGGGAACGATGGTTCCGACCTTGAGCAGTTCGGCGGCCTGGCCGCTGTCGACCACGGTACTGAAGTAATGCCCCTGGGCCTGCATCGCTCCGCCGCTGGACATCAGGGTCGAGCGTTGCTCCTGGGTCTCGACACCTTCGGCAATGATGCCGATGCCGACATCCCGGGCGAAGTTGATGATGGCCCGCAGGGTCGTGGCGTTCTCCGGGTCGTCGTTGGCGCTGTCGAGAAACCGCTGGGCGAGCTTGAGGTGATTGACCCGGTAGGTCTTGAGGTAATCGAACGAGGAGTACTCGGTGCCGAAATCATCGATTGCAATCTGCACACCCAATTCGCAGAGGCGCGGCAGCACATCGTTGTGGGTCCACTTGGTCTGGGCGAGGGTGGCTTCGGTGACGTCGAAACGCAGGTCCCAGGGTGCCAGTTCCCAGCGCGCGGTGGTGCGCAGCACGTCGTAGATCAGCTCCGGGCCGGTCTTGAGCTGGGTCAGGGACAGGTCGATGGCGATCACCGGGGGCGCCATGCCCTGGTCGCGCCATTGGCGCATCTGTTGGCAGGCCTGGTCCAGCACCCAATGGCCCAGGCTAATGATGATCCCGGTCTTCTCGGCCGCCGGCATGAAGGCCGCCGGCTCCAACCAGCCACGATGGGGGTGTTTCCAGCGCACCTGCACGCCCATGCCGAGGATTTTGCCGGTGCCGAGATCGACTTCCGGCAGGTAGTGCAGTTGCAGTTCGTTATGTTCGATGGCCAGGCGCAGGTCGTTGGCCAGGGCGACCCGATCCGTCACTTCCTGGTTAATTTCCTCGTTATGGAAATGGTACTGGTTGCGGCCCTTTTCCTTGGAGCGGTAGAGGGCCATGTCGGACTGCGCCATCAGGCTGTCGGCGCTGAGGCTTTGCGGGGTGTACAGGGCGATGCCGATACTCACGGAGATCCGCACGTCGTTGCCGTCCAGGGCGTAGGGCGCCACCAGCGCATCGCGGATCTTGCCCGCCAGGGCGGCGCAATGGGTCGCTTCGTGGACATCCAGCTGCAAGATGGCAAATTCATCGCCGCCCAGGCGCGCCACCACGTCGTTTTCCCGGGTGCAGGCCTTGATGCGTGCGGCGACTTCCTGCAACAACAGGTCGCCGATGGGGTGGCCCAGGGTGTCGTTGATCCGCTTGAAGTGGTCCAGGTCCAGGTAAAACATCGCAAACGGCGCTGCCCCCCGGCGAGCCGCGGCGAAGGCTTGGTGCAGGCGCTCGATCATCGTGGCGCGGTTGGCCAGCCCGGTCAGGCCGTCGGTGCGGGCCAGCAGGGCGATTTTCTCCTCGGCCAGTTTGCGTTCGGTGATGTCGAGGATGATGCCTTCGATTTCCAGCAGCAGGCCTTGCTCGTTGCGCACCGGAATGTAGCGGTTTTCCACCCAGCGGAATGTGTCGTCGCCGGTGCGCATGCGAAACTCGATCGAAGCGCCCGCCGTGTCGCGGTCAAGGACGCGCACCATGGCGGTGTCGACCTTGCTCCGGTCGTCGGGGTGGATCAGGACTTGCGCCCAGTCGGGCGAGTTGATCAGTTGTGCCGCCACATGGCCGAACTTGGTGATGTTGTGGGAGATGTACATCAATGGGAACGGCGGCTCGCCGCGCAGGCGATAGAGAATGGTCGGGCTGTTCTGCACGATGATGTTGGCGTCGGCCAGCTCCCGGGTGCGTTCTTCCACCGCCCGTTCGAGCATGTCCATTTTCAGCGCCGCGTCTTCGGTCATTTGCCATTTGACGGTCAAGGCGCTGGCCATCTGGCGGATCTCGATGGCGTCGAAGGGTTTTTTCAGGATGAGCAGCCGGTCGCCCAGGTCCAGGCGCTCGGAGATGTCTTCCCAGGAATAGTCCGAGTAAGCGGTGCACAGGGCCACTTGCAGCTTGGGATCGACCCGCCACAGCCGCTCGATGGTTTCCAGGCCGTCCCAGCCCGGGGGCATGCGCATGTCGATGAAGGCCATGGCAAAAGGCTGCCCCTCGGCCAGCGCCGATTCCACCTTGTTCAGGGCTTCCATGCCCTGGAAGGCCGAGTCGAGCTCGAAACGCTGCTGGGCGACCGCCACCGGCGCGCCGAACAGGGCTTCTTCGGCGCTGCTCAGACTGTCTTCGGGGGCCGTCTGGGGGCTGAGGATCTTGCGAAAATCCTCATGGATGGTCGGGGTGTCGTCGACGATCAGGATCCGCCGATTGCCTTTCTCCGTCGGCAGGCTCATGGCCGTGCACCGCGGCGATGCTGACGATAGAACCGTGGGAACATCTGATATCCCTTTCTCTGGCATGAGTCTTCTGGCCTGTACATGGCCCTTCATGAGGTACAGCATAGTCGGCTCATGGGGATGCGCTCGGCCAGCAATGGCGAATTGTGACTAAATGAACGCAATCTACTAGCCTGTCCTTCAGGGGTGCGGTAGAACGGTTGTCGTTAACAGGAGGGGGTGGAAATGGAAGATCAAGCGCCGGACGTTCCGGTCAGAAAACCTACGGTACTACTGGTCGATGACGAAGAATCGATTCTCAGCAGCCTGCGTCGGTTACTGCGCAGTCAGCCGTATGAGATTCTGTTGGCCGACAGCGGTGCCAAAGCCCTGGAAATCCTCAAGGAGCGGCCGGTCGACCTGGTCATGACCGACGCGCGCATGCCGAACATGGATGGCGCCACGCTGCTGGCACAGATTCGCAAGCTCTATCCGTCGACCTTGCGCATCCTGCTCACCGGTTATGCCGATGTCGACATGATGACCAAGGCCATCAACGAGGGGCAGCTCTATCGTTACCTCAGCAAGCCCTGGAATGACGAGGAATTGGTGCAGGCGCTGCGTCAGGCCCTGGCCCACCAGCATTCTGAAAGCGAACGCCAGCGCCTCGAAGCGCTGAACCGCGAGCAGAACCAGCAACTCAAGACGCTGAACGCCACCCTGGAAAAACGCGTGGCCTCGCGCACTTCCGAGCTGCAACAGACCGCCGACATGCTCGACCTGGCCTACGACGAGCTCAAGCGCAGTTACGTAACCAGCACCGAAGTGTTTTCGTTGATCGCCAACTTGCGCCTGCCCAAGGCCAAGCAGACCAACCGGCAGATCATCGAGCTGATCAGGGTCTACAGCCGGCTGCATTTCCTGGACGAGTCCACCGACCGCGACCTGACCATGGCCGCGGCGCTCTACAACATCGGCAAGCTGAGCTGGACCGATAACATGATGACCACGCCCGCCGACCTGTTGCACCACAGCGAGCTTGAACTGTACCGGGCCTATCCGAAGCAGAGCGAATCGCTGCTGATGACCCTGGACCCGATGAAAGACGCGGCACGGATCATTCGCCATCACCAGGAACGCTGGGACGGGAGCGGTTTCCCCGAACATCTCAAGGGCGAGGCCATTCCGTTCGGTTCGCGGCTGTTGAAACTGGCGGTGGACTTCATCGAGTTGCAGCGCGGGTTGATTCTCGAGCGGCAGATGAACAGCGACGAAGCGTTGGTCTACATCCGCAAATACGCCGGCAAGTTGTACGATCCGGACATGATCGAGGACTTCATCAAGGCCTGCGGCGAATACCTGGAGGACGTGACCCTCTCCGACCCGACGGTGGAGGTCAAGACCACCCGCGAACTGGCCTCCGGCATGATCCTGGCCCGCAACCTCAACGCCGACAACGGCATGCTGCTGCTCAACGCCGGCAAGATCCTGAGCGGCCCGCTGGTGGAAAAACTCATCGCCTTCGAAGCGATGGAAGGGGCCCGGTACAGCGTGTTCGTCAAAATTCCCGAGGAGGCAGCAGACCCTTCGGCGCCGAAGCCGATGTTGGGGTAATGCGGTTCTGGAGATGTCACCGTTCGAACTGTGGGAGCGAGCTTGCTCGCGATAGCGGAATGTCAGTGACTGCATTGTTGATTGGCCGGACACTATCGCGAGCAAGCTCGCTCCCACAGGGGATGTGTGGGGGGCTGAAACGGGGCGAGGCTTTGCTCCTGCGGGCTCTGGTCTGTAATCTCCCCGGCATTTTCCCGCCCAAGGCTTCGCTCACTCATGACCACTTCCCTCATCCGTATCGCCGCCGCCCTGTTGATCGGGCCGGACGGTCGAACCTTGTTGGTGCGCAAGCGCGGCACCCTGTCCTTCATGCAGCCGGGCGGCAAAATCGAGGCCCATGAACAGCCGGTCCAGGCCCTGGCCCGGGAACTGGATGAAGAACTTGGGCTGATCATCGACCCGGCACAGGCCCGCTACCTGGGCGCGTTCAGTGCGCCGGCCGCCAATGAGCCGGGCTTTGTCGTGCAGGCCGAAGTGTTTTTGCTGACCATCGACGCCCCGGTGTCTCCCGCCGCTGAAATTGAGGAAGTCCGCTGGATCGATCCGGCCGGTGACGGCGATCTTGTGTTGGCGCCGTTGACAGGCGAGGTGATCCTGCCGTTTTATCGAGCCACCCCTCTTGTGACCTGCTGACTCAAGGATCGATGCCCATGATTCCACTGCCGGACCTGCTGATTTTCGCCGCCGCCGCGTTGTTGATGGTGCTCACGCCCGGCCCGAACATGATCTACCTGATCTCCCGCTCGATCTGCCAGGGTCGCAAGGCCGGTGTCACGTCCTTGCTGGGGGTGGTGGCGGGATTTTTCGTGCACATGTTCGCGGCGGCAGCGGGGCTGACGGCGGTGTTCCTGGCGGTGCCCATGGCCTATGAAGTATTGAAATGGGCCGGTGCGCTGTACTTGCTCTGGTTGGCTTGGCAGGCCGTGAAGCCGGGCGCGCGCTCGCCCTTCGAAGCTCAGCAGCTGCCAGCGGACTCGACGCGCAAGTTGATCACCATGGGATTTCTCACCAGCGCCCTGAACCCGAAGATCGCGGTGTTTTACCTCTCGGTGTTCCCGCAGTTCATCAGCCCGGAACACGGTTCGCTGTTCACCCAGAGCATCATCCTGGGGCTGACCCAGATCAGCGTCAGCTTCAGCGTCAACCTGCTGATTGCCCTGTTCGCGGCGGGCATTGCCTCGTGGTTCGTCCACAATCCCACCTGGCTGGCGGCCCAGCGTTATTTCATGGGGTTTGTGCTGGGTGCGTTGGCCCTGCGCCTGATGCTTGAGCAAAGGCGTTCGGCGTGAGCATTCGACGGCTGAGGGCGGGCGATGTCGAGGCGTATCGCCACTTGATGCTCCAGGCGTACGCGCTGCATCCGCAGGCCTTCACCTCCAGCGTCAATGAGCGGGCGACGCTGCCCATCAACTGGTGGGAGTCACGCCTGACCAGCCGGCTCGATGTGTTGCTGGGGGCGTTTGTGGAGGATGAGCTGGTGGGTATTGTCGGGCTGTCCCTGGAACCCCGGGAAAAGGCCCGGCACAAGGTGACGCTGTTCGGCATGTATGTCACCGATGCCCATTGCCATCGAGGGCTCGGCTACCAATTGGTGCAAGCGGCCCTCGACGAAGCCCGCCGCCATCGCTTCCTGCGCCTGGTGCAGTTGACCGTCACTGCGGGCAACGAACCGGCTATCAAGCTCTACCAGCGTTGCGGCTTCGTGCTGTACGGCCTCGAGCCGATGGCGATACGGGTGGGCGAGGAATACCTCGACAAAATCCACATGTGGCTCGAACTCTAAGCCCACCCGACCATGACTGTTGAGCTTTTTTGTGGCGAGGGGATTTATCCCCGTTGGGCTGCGAAGCGGCCCTAAAGCAGCGAACTCAATCTTCCTGACACACCGAGTTGGCTGGTTTGAGGGCTGCTGCGCAGCCCAGCGGGGATAAATCCCCTCACCACAGAAGACCGCGCTTCAGCGCACCGCACTGACCCCATCCAATGTGGAAAACGAAGTGTCCTTGGCCGTCAGCAAAAAGTCGCGCATGTACGGCGCGTCGAGCATGTCGGTGCGCACCGCCGCGTACAGCGTGGCAAACAGGCCTTTCTCCCCCAGCCGCTTGGCCTTCACATAACCCCGCGAGCTGTATTCATGCAGCGCCCAGTGCGGCATGCCGCACACACCTCGGCCGCTGGCCACCAATTGCATCATCATCACCGTCAGTTCAGAGGTGCGTACCTGGGCCGGTTCGATGTCGGCTGGCTCCAGGAATCGCGTGAAGATGTCCAGCCGGTCCCGCTCCACCGGATAGGTGATCAGGGTTTCGCTGACCAGGTCTTCGGGCACGATGTAGGGTTTGCCCGCCAGTCGATGCTGGTTGGCCACGGCGAGCATCGCTTCGTAAGTGAACAGCGGCACGTAAGTGATGCCGGCCAGTTCCAGCGGGTCGGAGGTCACCACCAGGTCCAGGTCGCCCCGGGCCAGGGCCGGTAGCGGGGCGAAAGCGAAGCCCGAGGCCAGGTCCAGTTCGACTTCCGGCCAGGCGTCACGGAACTGGTCGATGGTCGGCATCAACCATTGAAAGCAACTGTGGCATTCGATCGCCATGTGCAGACGCCCGGCGGTGCCGCCCGCCAAGCGAGCGATGTCCCGTTCGGCGCCGCGCAACAGGGGCAGGGTGGCGTCGGCCAATTGCAGCAAACGCAGGCCGGCACTGGTGAAGCGCACCGGTTTGGTCTTGCGCACGAACAACTGCATCCCCAGGCGTTCCTCCAGTTCCTTGAACTGATGGGAGAGGGCGGACTGGGTCAGGTGAAGGCGTTCAGCGGCTTCGACCAGGCTGTCGGCCTCGCGCAGTGCGTGCAGGGTCTTGAGGTGACGGATTTCAAGCACCGTAGGCTCCATGAGGAAAACTTGTGGTAATTACGAATGGGTTGAGTTTGTCTCATGTGGCGCGGGCTGTCGATAACAGTGCCCTCTTTTAGGTTTCAGCTCGGTATGGCAACCACTCGGCAAACTTCATCAAACTGTCACGCAACTGTGGCAGCGCGCTTGAACAAATTTCATCAGACTCGCGCTCTACTGGGGTTCTGCGTTTCGGTGTTTCTTCATGCGTGTATTCATTTTCCTGGCCGCGTTGTTTTGCGGCCTGCCGTCGTTGGCGGCCTCTCGTTGTGATGTCAACGTTGCGACCCAACGGGTCGATCTGGATCAGGTGAGCCTGGCGTACCAGAGCATTGGTCGTGCCTCGGATCCGGCGTTGCTGTTGGTGATGGGGCTGGGCGGGCAGTTGATCCATTGGCCGGACGAAGTGGTGGTTGCCCTGTGCGAGCAGGGTTTCCGGGTGATCCGCTACGACAACCGCGACGTGGGGTTGTCCACCTGGCGACAGGCCCCCGGCAGCGCCAACCTGACCTTTGAAGCCTTGCGCTACAAGCTCGGCTTGCCCGTCTCCGCGCCGTATACCCTGACCGACATGGCTGACGACGGGCTGGGGTTGATGGATGCGCTGCATGTGCAAAGCTTCCATGTACTGGGCGCGAGCATGGGTGGGATGATCGCCCAGCACATGGCGGCCATGGCGCCGCAGCGGGTCGAAAGCCTGACCCTGATCATGACCAGTTCCAGCGCCCAAGGCCTGCCCGCCCCCAGCGAACGACTGGTGCAACTGTTGTCCCGGCGCGGTGCGCCGAATCGCGAAATGGCCCTGGAACAGCAGGCCGATCTGTTGGCCGCCCTGGGCAGTCCGATGGTGGTCGACGACCGCGAGGCTCTGTTGCATCAGGCCGCGCTGGCCTATGACCGGGCCTTCAACCCCGAGGGGGTGAAGCGTCAGATCATGGCGATCATGGCCGAGCCGAGCCGGGTGGCGCTGCTCAACCAACTGCGGGTGCCGACCCTGGTCGTCCACGGCACCGCTGACCCGTTGCTGCCGGTCATGCATGGCGTGCACCTGGCAGCGCATATCCAGGGCAGCCAGCTGAAACTGATCCCAGGCCTGGCCCATCGCTTTCAGGATGCGTTCAAGGCGCCGTTGCTGGGGGCGGTGTTGCCCTACCTGCAACAGCATCGCGAAGACACCTCGCACTGGGCGCAGATCGAGCCGGTGCAGGCGCCTAATCTGCTCTAGCCTGCGCCTGCTGAACCAACCACCCCATCAATTCCTGCAACGGCTCCGATGCCCCGGGTTTGCGCGGGTGCACCAAGTGATAACCCAACCCGGTCTTGACCTTCAGTTCGAACGGCATCACCAGCCTGCCGGCGTTCAGGTCGTCGCCGATCAGCGACCAGTCGCCAATCGCCACGCCCGTGCCTTGGGAGGCCATGGACATCGCCAGGTCCAAGGTTTCGAAATGCTGGCCTTTGCTGAGGTTGTTCAAGTGCACGTCGGCCGCATTGAGCCAGGCGTTCCAGTCGCGTTCGTCACGGGTGGGGTGCAGCAGCAAGTGTTGTTGCAGGTCGACCGGCGAGCGCAGCGGCGTCGGACCTTGCAGGAGCGGCGGGGAACAGACCGGCGTCAGCTGTTCATCGAACAGGTGCAGGCACGCCAATGAGGCGTCGGGTGGCGGGCCATAGATCACTGCGGCATCGAAGGCTTCGCGCTGGAAATCCACGCCGTGCCTGGCGGTGGCGGTCAGTTCCACCGGCACGTCCGGCCGTTCCTTCTGCCATTGCAGCAGGCGCGGCAGCAACCAGCGCATCACACAGGTCGGGGCCTTGAGTTGCAGGGTCTGGCGCTTTTCGCCGACCTGCTCCACCGCCTCGCCGATCAGGCTGAACACCTGCTGCACCCGAGGCAGCCAAGCCTGGCCCTCGGCGGTGAGGCTCAGTCCCCGTGCCTGGCGCTGGAACAGCGCATAGCCCAAATGATCTTCCAGCCCGGCAATCTGTCGGCTGACCGCGCCTTGGGTGATGTGCAGCTGTTCGGCGGCGCGGGTGAAGTTGCAGCATTGGGCCGTGATCAGAAACGTGTGCAGCGCTGGAAGCGGAGGAAGTCGTTTCATGTGGAGCTCAGCCATGACGTAAGGACATGGCTAGTATGACTTTTTATCCATTGTTGCCGCTATGGCCCGACCGTTCCAATAACGCCATTCCCAAACACAAAAGGACCCTGCGGCGTGTTGCGCGGGGTCGCGTCCTGGACAAGAAAAAGGGCAGTGGCAATGGCAACGTGCGGCGAAGTATTGGTCAAGTTACTCGAAGGCTATGGCGTAGAGCAGGTGTTCGGCATTCCCGGCGTGCACACCGTGGAGTTGTACCGCGGGTTGGCCCGTTCCAGCATCCGCCATGTGACCCCGCGTCATGAACAGGGCGCCGGCTTCATGGCCGACGGCTATGCCCGCGTCAGCGGCAAGCCCGGCGTGTGCTTCATCATTACCGGCCCCGGCATGACCAATATCACCACCGCCATGGGCCAGGCCTATGCCGACTCGATCCCGATGCTGGTGATTTCCAGCGTGCAGTCGCGCAGCCAATTGGGCGGCGGCCGCGGCAAGTTGCATGAACTGCCGAACCAGAGCGCGCTGGTGGGCGGGGTCGCGGCGTTTTCCCACACACTGATGTCTGCCGCTGAACTGCCCGGCGTATTGGCCCGGGCGTTCGCCTTGTTCCAGGCCGGGCGTCCACGGCCGGTGCACATCGAGATTCCATTGGACGTGCTGGTTGAAGACGCCGATGCCTTGCTCGCCAGCGCGCCGGTCGACATCTGCCGCGCCGGTGCCGCGCCACGTGCCGTGGGGCGGATGGCCGAAAAGCTGGCATCGGCCAAGCGCCCCTTGATCCTGGCCGGTGGGGGCGCCATCGAGGCCGCGGCTGAATTGACCGAGCTGGCCGAACGCCTCGGCGCGCCGGTGGCGTTGACCATCAACGCCAAGGGCCTGTTGCCGTCCCGGCATCCGTTATTGATCGGCTCCACCCAGAGCCTGGTCGCCACCCGCGCGTTGGTGGCCGAAGCGGATGTGGTGCTGGCCATCGGCACTGAACTGGCCGAGACCGATTACGACATCACCTTCGCCGGCGGCTTCGAGATCCCCGGGGCGCTGCTGCGCATTGACATCGATCCGGACCAGACCGTGCGCAACTACCTGCCGCAACTGGCATTGGTGGCCGACGCTCGCAGCGCCGCCCGGGCCCTGCTCGATGCATTGAACTCGCAAACCTTGGCCGCGCGCCGCGCTGATTGGGGCTCGGCTCGCGCGGCACGGTTGCGCGCCGATCTTGACGGCGGCTGGGATGCGCCGACCCGCGCCCAGACGGTCTTTTTGAACAGTGTCTTGCAGGCGTTGCCCGACGCGGTTTTCGTCGGCGACTCCACCCAACCGGTGTACGCCGGCAACCTGACCTTCAACCTGGAGCAGCCGCGTCGCTGGTTCAATTCGTCCACCGGCTACGGCACCCTCGGCTATGCATTGCCGGCGGCCATCGGCGCCTGGCTCGGCGGCAATGACCGAGGCCACGGTCGCCCTCCCGTGGTGTGCCTGATCGGCGATGGCGGGTTGCAATTCACCCTGCCGGAACTGGCCAGCGCCGTCGAGGCGCGCACGCCCGTGATCGTGCTGCTGTGGAATAACCAGGGCTATGAGGAGATCAAGAAATACATGCTCAACCGCGCCATCGAGCCGGTGGGCGTGGACATCTACACCCCGGATTTCATCGCGGTCGCCAAGGCCCTGGGCTGCGCCGCCGAAGCCATCGACGATGTGCCGTCGCTGCGTGCCGCATTGCTGGCGGCCCGTGAGCGGCAGGGGCCGACGTTGATTGAGATTGACCAGGGTGTTTGGACATCGAAGTGTTGAGGTGTTTTTACTGGCCTTATCGCGAGCAAGCTCGCTCCCACATGGGGCCTGTTGTGAACAGAGAATCTGTGTTCAATGAAGATCCCCTGTGGGAGCGAGCTTGCTCGCGATGAGGCCGGCGCAGCCCACACAAACCTTGGATCAGACGATCATCCGCAACCGCGCCAGGTCCCGCAACGGCGGCGCGCCGAACAAGCGGCTGTACTCGCGACTGAACTGCGATGGGCTTTCATAACCGACCCGATACCCCGCCGCCGAGGCTTCCAGTCCTTCGGCCAGCATCAGCCGCCGGGCCTCCTGCAGGCGCAGTTGCTTCTGGTATTGCAACGGGCTCATGGCGGTCATGGCCTTGAAGCGATGATGCAGGGTCGAGACGCTGAGATTCACCTCCCGGGCCAGGTCATCGATGCGCAACGGTTGTTCGAAATGGCCATTGAGCCATTTGATCGCCTGGCTGATGCGATGGCTCTGACTGTTGGCGATGGCGATTTCGTACAGCCGATAGCCCTGTGGGCTGCGCAGCAGGCGATACAGAATCTCCCGGCGCACCAGCGGCGCGAGCATGGCGATGTCTTTCGGGCTGTCCAGCAACCGCGCCAGGCGCAGCACGGCGTCGAGCATCGGCGTGTCCAGGCGTTCGACATACAGGCCACGTCCGGCGGGGCGGGTCGGCACACCCAGCGGGCCGGCATCGGCGATCAACGCGGTGATTTCCGCCGGGTCGATGTCCAGGCGCAGGGCCAGGATCGGCCGTTCGGGCGTAACGTTGGCCATGCAGCCGCTCAACGGCATCGACACCGAGACCACCAGGTAATGCAACGGATCGTAATCGAACAATTCGTCGGCCAGGCGCACCTGTTTGCTGCCCTGGGCCATGATGCACAGTGCCGGTTGCGCCAGCACCGGGGCGAATGTCTGGGGCTTGCTGTGGCGCGACAGGTTCAGTGAGCCGATGGCCGTGGCGTAGCTGCCGTCTTCGCTGGTATTGCGGTCGATGATTGACGCCAACTCGGCTCGCTGTTGTTCCAAGTGCGTGTCCAGCGGGACGTGGGCGTGGTCGAGTGGCGACATGCCGGGATCCTCGGGAAATAGAGAGCAGATGGACTGAGCTTATGTTTGTGCAAGGCCCATGGGTAGCCACATCCTGTCGAAAGCTTGCCTGATCCTGCACGGCGTAGGCCATCAGGACTGCGCGGTACCGGGTAAACTTGCTTGAAATCTTTTGTTTCAACCTCCGGGGTTTCCAGCCGGGTGATGGCTGATTCGGTTACGTCGCCGCGCAGGATTGTGCAATGGGTCGGCAGGAATCGACTAACGAAGCTGGCAGTGCGGCGCTTAACCTTTGATCCTGTCGCGGCCTGTCCCCGGCTGCACAACGGATGACCTGGGAGGGTTGAACATGTCTACACAGATCCCCGTCAGTCACATGGCTTTTGTCCGTGCTCGTGCCGGTTGCTCGAAGCAATTGGGTGCTCGCCTGAGTACGCTGATCGCGCCTTCGCGCCAGGCGCCCGGGTGCCTGCACTTCGCCTTGCAGCATTCGCAATGCGACGCCGATTTGTGGCTGGTGTCCGGGCTTTGGGTCAATCAGGCGGCCATGGATGCCTACTTCAATTCCCCTGCGATGGCGATATTTGCCGAGCTGGTGCAAGACCTGGTGGTGAGCAGCCTGGACTTCCACACCTTCAGGGACGTGTCCGCCGCCCAAGCGACCGAAGCGTGCCTGGCGAAGGTACACAAACTGGCCGGTTGAAGGTTTAATGGCGGTCATTTCCCACCGCCAGGATGCACAAACATGGCACGTAAAGCCTTTGAAACCTTTGAAGCTGTTTCCGCTGTGATCCCCAAGGAAGGCGGCGGCTACCATGCCGCCATTGCCACGAAAGCCATCGGCGGTTCCGGAGCGCCGCGCTTTAACAAGGTGCTTGAAGACCAGTCCTTCAAGACCGCGACCGAAGCCGATGACGCCGCTGCCGTGGAACTGACCCATCTCAAGGGTGTCGACGATGAGGGCGGGTTGGTCTGGTAAGTCCGCATTCCCAGAAGCGGAACGCGGAGCGTCCCTGGCGGTATTCCCACGCGGGAGCGTGGGAACGATCCGGGCAGGAGTGATCGCTTACTTCGGGCGATGCATCTTGAACAACGCCTCAGGCCCCAGCTGAAAATAATCCGCCGGCCCGCCGCCGCGCAGAATCGGCTCGGCGGCGGCGGTGTCGTACACCCCATCCTTCAACAGCCACTTGGCGATATGCACGGCGACCACTTCGCCGAGGATCAGCCAGCTCGGCACAAGCCCTTTGTCCGCCCGTTGCAACTGAATGATCTGCGTGACCTTGCATTCGAAGGACACCGGGCTTTGGGCCACGCGCGGTACCTGGATCACCCGTGACGCCACCGGCGTCAGACCCGCCAGTTCGAACTCATTGACCTCTGGCGCGACCATCGCGCAACTCTGGTTCATCTGCTCGGCCAGTGGGCGTGTGGCCAGGTTCCAGGCGAATTCGCCGGTCTGTTCGATGTTGTTCAGGCTGTCTTTGCGCCCGACGCTTGAGAAACCAATGATCGGTGGAATGTAGTTGAAGGCGTTGAAGAAACTGTAGGGCGCCAGGTTCAGGCGGCCTTCGGCGTCCTGGGAGGAAATCCAGCCGATGGGACGCGGGCCGACGATGGCATTGAACGGATCGTGGGGCAGGCCGTGGCCGTTGGCGGGTTCGTAGTAGTGGATATCGTCGGGCATGGGGCTGAGGGTCCGGTCGAATTCAAGGAGATGTCGGCGATAGTGCAGCGGGGCAACGACTTTGTCAGCACTGGCCGCGCCGAACGCGGTTTTTTGGTTGCCGGTGATCCAGTGTGGGAGCGAGCTTGCTCGCGATAGCGGTCTGGCATTCACCCATTGATGCAAGCTGATCCGACGCTATCGCGAGCAAGCTCGCTCCCACATTGATCTCTTGAATCAGAGAATTGCATCCGCTTCTTGAGGCTGCGCAGTTTCCATACCCAAAAAACAACTAAGCCCGGCCGAGGCCGGGCTGTAAGGGGGACTTTGTGGGATTAGCTGATGGCAGCAGTGTTAGTGCGGTCGAAACCATCTTCAGCGACGGCGGCGCCATTGGTGCGGTCGAAACCATCTTCAGCGACGGTGGCGCCGTTGGTGCGGTCGAAACCATCTTCAGCGACGGTGGCGCCATTGGTGCGGTCGAAACCATCTTCAGCGACGGCGGCGCCGTTGGTGCGGTCGAAACCATCTTCAGCGACGGCAGCGCCGTTGGTGCGATCGAAACCATCTTCAGCGACGGCAGCGCCGTTAGTGCGGTCGTAACCATCAGCAGCAACAGTGGCAGTGCCAGTGCGGTCGTAGCCATCAGCGGCGATAGCGGAACCGGTGCGGTCGAAGCCATCGGCGGCGAAGGTGTTGGCAGCCAGTACAGACAGGGTCAGGGCGAGGATCAGTTTGGTTTTCATGGTCGTGCTCCAGAGTGGTTGGCGTTAAGTGCCTTGGGTGTGGAGTTCATACTACGCTCGATAATTTGATTAAAAAGCGCAAAAAAACGCTTAAACAAATCGATTAAATCGATGTGTTTGTGGTCATTTCAGGTCGGGCGAAAATCTCATCACCGAAGTACAGGATTGCGTTTTGTTGAGAATGAGAATGGAGGGCAGGCATTAACCAGAGATTAATGTCAGATAAATCTTTCTACATGCGCAACGAAAGAAGGGGCGGACCTGTTCAGGTCCGCCCCTTCTATTTGCTGCAATCAGGATGTCAGTCGGTCACGATCCGCGAATGCTTGCGGGTGTCTTTCATGGTGATATAGACCAGCAGCGACACGGCGATGCACGCCGTGACGTACCAGTAGTAGCCGGTTTCCATGCCGATGCTCTTGAACCACAGGGCGATGTATTCAGCGGTGCCGCCGAAGATCGACACGGTCAAGGCGTACGGCAGGCCGACGCCCAGGGCGCGGATTTCGGTGGGGAACAGCTCGGCTTTCACCACAGCGTTGATCGAGGTGTAGCCGCTGACGATGATCAGCGCGGCCATGATCAGGAAGAACGCGCCCCACCAGGTCTGGATGGTGTGCAGGGTGGTGAGGATCGGCACGGTGAACAGCGTGCCCAGGATGCCGAAGGCGATCAGGATCGGCCGGCGTCCGATCTTGTCCGACAGCCCGCCGATCACCGGTTGCAGGCACATGAACAGGAACAGTGTGGCGGCGGAAATGGTGGTGGAATCGGAGATGCTCATGCCGACGGTGTTCACCAGGTATTTCTGCATGTAGGTGGTGTAGGTGTAGAACGCCAGGGTGCCGCCCATGGTCAGGCCGACCACGGTCATCAGTTCCTTGGGGTGGCGCAGCAAGGTGCGCATGGCGCTTTCCTTGGATTTTTCTTTCTTGGTGAACGACTCGGTTTCTTCCATGCCGCGCCGCAGGTACAGCGCCACGACCGCGCACAGGGCGCCGATGGCGAACGGAATGCGCCAGCCCCAGGCATACAGCTGCTCGGTGGTGAGGAACTGTTGCAACACGATCAGCACGCCGAGGGCGATGAGCTGGCCGGAAATCAGCGTCACGTACTGGAAGCTGGAGAAAAAGCCGCGACGTTCCTTGGTCGCCATTTCGCTCAGGTAGGTCGCCGAGGTACCGTACTCGCCACCCACCGACAGACCTTGGAGCAAACGGGCAAACACCAGCAGGATCGGCGCGCCGACGCCGATGGTTTCGTAGCTGGGGCTCAGGGCGATGATCAGCGAGCCGAAGCACATCAGGTACACCGAGGCCATCAACGCCCGTTTACGCCCGGCGCGGTCGGCGTACAGGCCCATCAACCACCCGCCGATCGGGCGCATCAGGAAGCCCACGGCGAAAATCGCGGCGGTGTTGAGCAACTGGGCGGTGGTGTCGCCCTTGGGGAAGAAGACTTTGGCGAAGTACAACGAGAAAGCGGCGTAGACATACCAGTCATACCACTCGACCATGTTGCCGACCGAACCGCTGAAAATCGATTTGATCCGGCTGGCGGTGGTTCTTTCACGGGCGGGCACGGCAGCCGACCCAATGGGCAGGGCGTTGGAGTTGTCCATTGAAGGATCCTTCGTTTAATTGTTTTTGTGGAGCGCGTGGGAACGCAGCCTGCCAGGGCTATAGCAGGAGCCGTGCCACAGGATGGAGGGCCGGTCTAGAGGGGTTAGCAGCATTGAATGAGCGGAAATCCGCTTGTTTTTGTCTGAGCGTGAGCGGGAATCCGCTTACTTGGAGGGGCTGTGTTGTTGTGACCGGCCTCATCGCGAGCAAGCTCGCTCCCACAGGGTGATATGTACACCGGACAAAATGTGGGAGCGAGCTTGCTCGCGAAGAGGCCAGGCCAGTCACTGCAAGAAGAACGACTTAACAGAGGCTCCTTGGCGCAGCTTCTGTCCAGTGCCAGCCTCAGGGCGAACTCGTCGACGGCGTGAACTCCAGCTTCAACTCGCCCCGATACTGCCCGGTGTTCTTGTCGATCTGGTTGAAAGCCGGTGTGTCCAGGGTGATGGGCCATGGCGTGCAAACGACCGGGAAGGGCACGTTGGGCAGGCGCACGGAGCGGATATCGGCATTGTCGATACCGGTATGGGTCACCGTTTGTCCCGACACATGCTGGGTTTCGCCCAGGTTGGCGGTGCGGGTGCGAACCCGGTATTCGATCCGGTTTCGCTCACCCGTGCCACCGGAGGCATGGTGCACGAAGAAGCGGCCCTCCATGCCAGGCACGGGGTTGGTGCCGGTGACGCGCACCTCGTAGCGCTGGCTGTTGGCGTTATAGCCGTCGTAGAGGCAGGCATCGACCACCGCTTGGCCGGATACGACGCCGCCCGGCCCGCTGCTCAATGGCCGGGTGCGCAGGTTCAGGTCCACTTGCGGGGTGCTGATGCCGTAGGCGGGCAGGTAGATCTGCACGTTATTGTGATCGGTGACGTCCAGCTTGAAATCCACGGTGTAGATATGGGCGTCTCCGATCGGCTGCGAATAGAACCTCCTGAGCTTCATGACCAATTGTGCCGTCCAGATGCCACCGGCGGGCAATTTGGCGAGTTCCGAGCGAGGAATCCAGAGGGTGGAGGCCGTGCCCGTCACCGAGACGTCGTCCACGCAAATATCAGATGATGTCGAGGTCAGCATCCAGGTGGCGTCCGCCCACGTTCCACAGGGACTGTTGAGCGGGTGTCTGCGCGTGATGTTGCCTTTGACAGTCAAGACCACGGAGAGTCGGCTGCGTTTTTCCGTGAAACGCAGCCGTATATCGGTGGTGCCATACCTTCCTCCGGCGGTGGTCAGGCACTGGCCTGTCGCGGGATCGGTGTTGGACAGACAGACAAAGTGCATTGTCCTATAGCTTGAATGTTCCACAGGCTGCTCGTGCCAGCCATGGGTCATCCGCGTCCAAACGTAATGGTCGGCGGGCGGAGCCGAGCGGTCGAACTGCAGCATCTCGGATTGATAGTGGTTGCCGGGATGGATGTCCCCGAACACCGGTAGCGCAGCGAACGCGCCAATCAGTGCGCCCAGGCGACGAGCCCAACGGTGGAAGATCGAAGTCATGGCTGGTTTCTCTTGTCTGGCGATAACGCGGCGCTGCGGTGCGCCGTCCAGCGCTCCAGTCGGTCGGGGTTGCGCAGGTCCTTGGGCAGGGCGTCCAGGGTGGTGCTCTGGCAGGTGAGCGTGCCGACCCGGCGCAAGCTGCTGTGGGCGGTCGCGGACTGCACGGCGCAGGCATGCACCCCGTTCAGGTCCAGGGCGAACAACGGTTGTGGGTGCTTGTTGAGATCGACGACGAAGCTGCCGTCCTCGGCGGTTTCCATCATGGCCGCGTTGAGGATGGCGGCCTGCGCCAGCGGTTTTCCCTGGGCGTCCACCAGGCGTCCGACGTAGGTGTAGCTGAGGCTGGACTCGATGTGCTGCACCGCCAGCTTGCCGGGGGGCAGGAACCAGTCGCGGCTGCCGTTGCCGACGTTCACCGAGCTCAGGTTCTGGCGCGAGGCATCGGCATCGCTGATGCGGGTCTGGGAGACCTGGAAGCCGTTGACCGGAATCAGCCGTTTTTCGCCGAAGCCGATGCTGGTCTGGGAACCGTAGCCGCCACTGACCTTGGCCGCGGCACCGCTTGCGTTTTCCACCGGCGCCGCGACGATGCCGACGGCGGCTCCGGGGCCTGTGCCGCCTTGGCCGTTGCCCCAGAAGAAGCCTTCGCGCCCCAGTGCCAGGGAAGAGGCGTGGTTGCCGCTGAGCCCAAGGCGTGAATCATGCCGGTCGCCGCCGCGCTGCGACAGCGCCAGGCTCGTTTCGCCCCAGCTGCGTTCGAGACGCCCGGCCAGTTCGGCGTCCCAGCGGCCGAGGTCGTCGTAACCGAGTCCGGTATTGATCTCGTTCCGACCTTGCTCGCCGTCCCAGACTCGGGTGTGGGCCAGGTTGGTCCGCACGCTGTCGCTGGCCGCCTGTTCGCGGCGCGCGTCCAGGCCAACGCTGGTGTGTTGGAATCCGCCGGAGGTCGAGCGCTCGTTGTGAGACAGGCTGAGGGCCAAGTACAGACCGTGGTCGGTCGGCCGGTTGCCGCTCTGATTGCGAAACGCGCCCACGCGGTGGGTGAGGTGGAATGGGCCCAGGCGATGCCCGCGGGAAAAACCCAACTGCAGGGTGCGGGCCCAGGTGGCGGTCGTCAGTCCGTCGGTCAGGTCCGGTTCGCCGGGCAACGTATTCCAGTAATAGGACGGGTTCACCTGGGCATAACGGTTGTAGCTGTAGCCGGCGCTGAGGGCACCGCCGGCCAGTGGCAGCGATGCGCTGGCCGTCAGCGATTCGTTGCAGCCACTCTGCTGGTAGGTGCGGCGGCTGTGCTCGCAGGACGGGCTGCGCAGCGAGTAGCGATAGAGGTTCCAGGACAGGCCATGGTTGAACGTGAACTGTTGGCTGTTGCCGCTCGCCCCGTCATTGCCCTCCAGGATGGCGGCCGACAGCGACCAACTGCTGGCGCCCAGCGTGCCGGCCCAGTCCAGGCGGCTTTCGTTGTAGAACGCGGTGTCCAGCCATGTGATCCCGCTGGTGAGTGCCAGGTTATCGAGCAGTGGCACCCGCAGGCCGGTCTGGGCCACGGCGGCGGGGTCCTGCTCGTACAGGGAGTGCTCGGCCGTGCGCCCGCCCTGCAAGAACCATTGCACGGTGTCATCCCCCAGGCCGTTGCCGTCAGTGCGGCTGAAGGGCACGGTTTCGGTACGGGTCACCTGGCCGTTTTCGATCACGCGCAGGGTCACCGGATAGCTGCCGTTGGGGAACGTCCGGGTGTCGACGTTCTGCACGCCGGCATCCAGGTAAGAAGTGGAGAGCAATTCTTCGCCGCGAAAGGCATCGACGCGGGCGCGTTGGGTCAGGATCAGGGAGACGGGCGTGCCCTGTCCGACGACGTCGCGATTGAGGTAGGCCAGGGTGGTGCCGACGCGTGCGCCGTCGATCCGGCCCAGGGGCAGCAGGCTGAAGTTGAAGTTACCGCCTTCGGCGCTGGACAGGTTGCTCATGTCCATGCGTCCCGCCTGCGCATAGTGTTCGCGATCGAAGTCGTGCCGGTAGTAGGCGTTGTTGAATTCCAGGTTGCTGTCGCTGCCGCGCTTGTTCTGGTTGGCCTGGTAGATCCAGGTGAAGCCCAGGTGGCTGTTTTCACCCAGGCCCAGTGCGCCGAGGCCGCTGGCGCCCAGGGCGCGGTAACTGTCGGACTGGGCAATATTGATGTTCTGCCGGTGGACGAGGGCGTTCTGCGCTTCGCTCGGTGTGTGCAGCCGCAGGGCCGAGGCCTCGTTGGTCGGCAGCCAGTCCTTGCGCAGGAGCACCTGCAGGCGGGCGCCGGCCTCGTCGAGAATCACGGCCACGGCCTCGGTTTCGAGATAGCCACAACTCGCCTCGCTGGCCAAACCGTAGGAGCAGGCCAGTTGGCTGTTGCTGGGCAAGGGCTGTGACAGCAGTGGCAACAGTTCCTGAGGCGTGGCCAGCGCGCCGGCCTCCACCAGCAGGGCCGCGATGCGCTCGGGTTGCTGGAATTCGATCCGACCGGGGCGTACCAGCACCGGGTGCAGGCCGAGGTTGCGGTTGAACAGTTGTAGCTCGAGTTGTTCCACCTGCCCCTCGACCAGGGCTTCGAAGCCGGCCGGTACCCGAGTCAGGTCGGCGGGCGTGGCCGCTACGGCATCGGCCAGCGCCCATGAAAGGGAAATGGAGAGTGCGGTGAAATGGAGTTTCATACGGGGCCTTGACGAAGAAAAAGGGGAGGTACGACGGTGCCGTACCCCCCCTCCGGGGAGGACCGGTGGTCGTTACGGCTGCTGTGTCAGGACCAGGCTGACGATGCCTTCGTAGCGGCCGGCGTTCGCGATGGCGCCGACGGTGGTCTGGCGGATATCCAGCAACTGCTCGATCGAGCCGCTGCTCGGGTCGCCACCGGGGAACAGGTCGGCGGCCGACAGGGAGACACCGGTGGTGTTCAGCGCCCGTCCGCCGAAACTGACAGACAGGGGCACGCCGGTGGCCGCGGGATTGGTCATGTTGGCCAGCACCGGGTTGGTGATCAGCCGCAGGGTCATGTCCTTATCGGTGTCATTGCTGAAGATCCGCGTGCCCAGACGGGTAGGTTGCAGACCGGCGCCCGGCAGGTAGGCCATCTCCATGGATGCCGGCAGGGGGCTGCCATCGGACTGGAGCAGTTCGATCGTCGGATCGACATCGGCGTAGACCAGGATGCTTTTTTCCACCGCCAGGGCGGGCAGTGAAACCAGGGCGGCCAGTGCCAATGGAGCGATTTGGAGCAGTTTCATGGGGTGTTGCCTCTTTGCTATGGATGAACAGGGCCGGACCACGTGCAAGGCACGTAGCTCAGGGTTAAAAAAGGGTTTGGAGGTTGGGGCTTTAAGGCAGCACGGCCAGGGTGCGGGGCTGCTTGTCGTCACTGGTCACGAAGCGCATCAGCACGTTGCCGTTTACGCCGGGTGGCGAGACGGGAAGTGTGCTGCCGGGATACAGGCTGCGATTGACGTCGTTCCAGATGCAGTCCTTCTCGCCCTTGGTGTCGGCGCAGCGGCCGACTTGCAAGACGCCGACGCGCAGGGTGCCGTCGTTGCGCAAGGCGCCGCCGTTCTGTTGCAGGCTGATGCTGGTACGGCGTTCGTCGGGCAGCAGGCGCACCAGCGCGCCCCAGATCAGGTTGACCCCGATCCTGGGCTGCACGCCTTGGTCGGAAAAGGTTTCTTCCAGGTCCGGCGCCGCCACCGGCTCGAAATAAACGCGGTAGACGGTTTCCTCGGTGGGGATCGCTTGCGCGATAATACGCACCGTACGACTGGCGCCGGGGGCGAGTACGGTGCGTTGCGGCGATACGACGATGCCCTGGCTATCGGCGGGAGACAGCGGGCTTTCATGCTCGTCCGGCGTGCCGGGGCGCTGGATCCGGGTCACGCTGACCTTGATGTACTGCACCTTGTCGGATTTGGAGTGCAGTTGGATCTGGCCGATACCATCCTGCTCGGCACCGATGGTGCTGGTCATCGGGTAAACCACCATGTTTGCGGCCGCCGGCATCGACAAGCCGAGCACCAGCGTCAGGAATGCCAGCTTGCTCAAGACAGCCCATCGAATGGTAAATGTTTGATACAAATGCATGTCTGACCTCAAGTAAGTGAGAAAACATCAAGGTTTTCAGTACGCTTGATGAAGGATCTCGCCCTCGACCCCGGACCCGTGACGGAGAAGAGAAATCTCTCGTCCTGGGGGCGAGCTATATTTGTGTTACTTCCTTTTGTGCTACAGATGCATCCCTATTTCATGTAGGAAATTTCCAAAGTAGATTCAGACCCAACGCACCTGAACGCGCTGGCTGCCGTCAATGAGGTGACTTCTCGGGCGCACGGCACCGGCACGGGCATGGTGGATTCCTGTGAGGCAAAGATGAGTGTTGTTTGTCCGAATTATTTTGGTGGGATATTTACACCATGTCAATAGATTTGGTGGGTTATATCCACGTTCGCCTGCGCGAAGAGATTGATCGTTGCGGTTTGTCATTGGCCGCAGCATCTCGGGCCGCTGGGGAGTCCAGCCCGCAACGCTTGAAGGAAGTGGTGTCCGGGCGGCAGAAATGCCCGGCCGATCTGGTGGCGAAACTGGCGGTGATCGGCGTGGATGCGCAATACGTCCTGATCGGCGAACGCGTTCAAACCGCGAAACCGTTATTGGCGCCTGATGAGGAAATGCTATTGGAGGGATACCGCGCCCTGGACGTGGCCGGTAAGAAACGACTGCTCGCCGGGTTGATGTCGGGCTAGCCAGGTGACTGGCCTCATCGCCAGCAGGCTCGCACATCCAGACCTGTGTACACATGGCCCCCTGTGGGCGCGAGCTTGCTCGCGAAGAGGCCGGAACAGGCGCAGAACATTCAGCCCCCCGACAAAAACATCTCCCGACTCAACCCATGCCGCTGCATCTTTTCATTGAAGGTGCGGCGCGGCAGTTGCAGTTCTTCGAGCACCGCTTTCACATCGCCTTTGTGCCGCGTCAGGGCGGCGCGCAGGCATTGGGCTTCGAAGGCTTCCTGCTGAGCGGCGAGGGACTGGCCGGGCTCGCTCTCCAGGGCCTGTGGTTGATCGAGCCCCAGCACCTGGCGCTCGGCGACATTGGCCAGTTCACGGACGTTACCCGGCCAGTCGTGGCTGAGCAGATGGCTCAATTGCGGGCCGCTCAGGGGCGCGGCGGCGCGGCCCAGGCGTTCGGCGGCGCTGTGGGTGAAATGCTCGAATAGCAGGGGAATGTCTTCGCGCCGTTCACGCAGTGGCGGCAGGCGCAGCTCGGCGACGTTCAGGCGATAAGCCAGGTCTTCGCGAAAACGCCCGGCCCGGGCTTCATCCAGCAGATCGGGCTTGGTCGCGGCGATGATGCGCAGGTCCACGTCGATGCTCTGGTTGGAGCCCAGGCGTTCGAGCTTCTGTTCCTGCAAAACCCGCAGCAACTTGACCTGCTGGGCCAGGGGCATGCTCTCGATTTCATCGAGGAACAGCGTGCCGCCGTTGGCGTATTCGAGCTTGCCGATGCGCTTGCCCTGGGCGCCGGTGAAGGCACCGCTTTCATGGCCGAACAGTTCAGCCTCGAACAGCGATTCGGGGATGGCCGCGCAGTTCAACGCGACGAAGGGTTTGTTCGCCCTCGGGCCGAAGTCGTGCAGGCAACGGGCGACCAACTCCTTGCCGCTGCCGGTTTCGCCACGGATCAACACATTGACCGGCAGGGTCGCCAGATCCAGCACCTGACGCCGCAGGTTTTGCAGCGCCCGCGAAACCCCCAGCAACGTCCCGTCGAGCCGGGCCCTGGCGTCGGCCTGCTCATGCAAACGACGGTTCTCCAGCACCAGCGTGCGCTTGTCCAGGGCCCGACGCAGGCTGCCCAGCAGGGCTTCGGGGCTGAAGGGTTTCTCCAGGAAGTCGTAGGCGCCATCGCGCATGGCTTCCACAGCCATCGGCACGTCGCCATGGCCGGTCAATAGAATCACCGGCAGGTCCGGGTCGCGGCGGCGCACTTCGGCCAACAGCTCCAGGCCACTGAGCCCGGGCATGCGCACATCGCTGAGGATGACTCCGGGAAAATGCCCCGGCAATTGCGCCAGGCATTCTTCGGCGCGGCTGAATAACTGCACGTCGAACCCTGACAGGCTCAACCATTGCTCGACGGCACTGCGGATGCTGACTTCGTCGTCGACGAGGATGACCTTTTTTAGTGTGGAGTGGCTAAGCATGCAGGTGCGCCTCCTGGTCGATGGGCAAGGTCACGCAGAACACCGCGCCATTCTCATGGTTGTCCGCTGTCAGTCGCCCGCCGGATTCATGAATGATCGCAAACGAAACCGCCAGTCCCAAGCCCAGGCCGTCGCCCACGGCCTTGGTGGTGAAGAACGGGTCGAAGACCTGGGCCAGGTGTTCTTCGGCGATCCCGGTGCCGCTGTCACTGACGGTCAGGCGCCACAATTGGTCATCCGCCTCCAGGCGTACTTCCAGGCGCTTGAGGGGCTGGTCGAGCATGGCGTCGAGGGCGTTGCGCAGCAGGTTGATCAACACCTGTTCGAGGCGGATCGCATCGCCGCGCACCCACGCCGGGCGAGTCAGGTGCAGCACGGTGCTGACCTGTTCGTCCCGCAGGCGCGTGTCCAGCAGTTGCAGCGCCTGGTCCACCACCGTCGCCAGGTCCAGGCGTTCGCGCAGGCCGCTGGGGCTTTTGCGAGCGAAGGTTTTCAGGTGGCCGGTGAGGGCGGCCATGCGGGTCAGCATCTCGTCCACCGGTTTGAGCGCCTTGTAGGCATCGTCGACCCGACCGTGATCCAACAGCAGACGCAACGTTGCCAATTGCATGCGTTGGGCGGTCAGCGGCTGATTGATTTCATGGGCCAGGGCCGCCGACATCTGCCCCAACGCCGCCAGCTTGGCCGATTGCACCAGGCCGTCCTGGGCCGTGTGCAGGTCGCGGGTGCGTTCTTCCACCAGGCGTTCAAGCTCTTCGCGGCTGCGCTGGCGCAGTTTCGCCAGGCGCCAGCGCTGGTTGAGAAACAGCAGCAGAAACACCAGCGCCAGCCAGGATCCGGCGGCGGCGAGCCCGGCATTACGACGGTCTTCGAAGGCGATCTGCGGGCGGCGCAACAAATGCAGCGTCCAGCCTTCGGCGGTCAATGGCAGGGATTCCCACAGGTAATCCGCCGGGCCATCGGGGGTTTCGACCCGGGCCAGGCGACTGTTGTCGTCAAAGTGCCGCAGGGGCTCAAAGGCTAGGGGTTGCAGCGGTTGCTTGTCGTATTGGCGGGTCGCCTTGAGTTCGGCGCGGTCGCTGTCGGCCAGGGGGCGCAGGTGCCGATAACGCCAGCCGGGTCGGTTGGCGATGAAGATAATCCCTTTGGCATCGCTGACCAACAGGGTGTCGCTGCCCTGGCGCCATTCGCGTTCAAGCTCGGGAAACTCCAGCTTCACCACCATCGCGCCAAGGAACTCACCGTTGTCGCCGGTCACCGCGCTGGAGAGGAAGTAACCCGGGATGCCGCTGGTCACGCCCACCGCATAGAAACGCCCGGTGCCCTGGGTGCGGGTCTGGAGGAAATAGGGCCGAAAGCCGTAGTTGTGTCCAACGTAACTGCTGGGCAGCCGCCAATTACTGGCCGCGACGGCCAGGCCGGTGTGGTCGAGCAGCTCCAAGGTGGACGATTGCGCGGCACCGTTGATCTGTTCCAGTTTGCGATTCAACGCATCCTGTTGCGCCGCAGTGACCGGCCCCTTGAGCGCCGAGCGCAATTCCGGATCCAGCGCCAGCACGGCGGGCAGGGCGCGGTAGCGTTCGATCAGGGTATGCAGCGAGTTGGCGTACAACGCCAGCTGCTGGTTGGCACGGTCGGCGTCTTCCACCAGGGCCTGGCGTTCGGCGTGACGCACGGCCAGGGTGGCGGCAACGATGGCGCCGCTGAGGATCAACACAATGGCAAGGAACAGACGCAAGGGGCGAGGCATTGCGGGCATGTGAGTTCAAGAGCAGGACTGGGACAGGCACGATAGCACGCCGTCTGCCTGCGGTGATGCGCCTCGGTCCCGGGGATTTTCGCGCTCTGACAGGCTCGGGTGAGGTGGCCAGTGATACCGGCGGGCCTGAAATTTCCAAGGGTGAGGTTTTGTTTGGACACAGGTTTCGACTGGCTCTGATGGCCATGTCCATTTAGCGTAGCGGCTTCACTTGTCATGGATGACTTGAATACATGCCCAATACACGAACGTTGGTGCCGACGGCACCGATGCACGCATTACTTTCCAATCCCAATGAATGGCTCGCCGACTCGATGCCCGACTGGGTGCCGGGTCTTTCATCGAAGCAACGTACTGCGCTGATACAGGCGGCCGGGCCGATAGTCCCCGGGCTCGCCCAGGCCCACGCCGAGGATCGGCGTGCCTTGAAAGAGGCCCTGAGTGCGAGCTGGAAATCCCACAACAAACTGGAAGAAATGCTCGACCGGCTGCAGCCGATCGAAACCTTTGCCGAACCGTTGTTGGTTGCCGCGTTGAAAAAACGCTGCAACATCACATGGGATGTCAGGGAAACCTTTCTGAGGCTCTACATTCCCGAAGGCGTGTCGGTGGCGTACAGAATCAGGACGATTTCCCTGCTGGATGCCGCCCTGCAAAATTTCGAGGCGAAAGAGGCTCGTCCCGGGTTCTTCGACGAGGCCTCCCGCTTCATTACCCGACCCTCGTCGAACGGGCAATTCGATATCCTGCCCCTTGGCAAGACGCTCACCGTGCCGGTTTTCGTGGCGCTTTGTCGGGAGCTGGACATCGGCGGACAGTATCAAACCTATCTGAAGAAGTTTCTGCTGCCCAACGACCCCGTCGCCGATTCGGCGCTGCAGGACCGCGTGCAAAACAGCGACAAGGATGCATTGCGCGCGGCAGCGGCGTTAGCGCGGGTCAAGGGCGATATCGGTCCGGAGGCCTATCGAGTGCTACTCGATCTGGCCGGTGGCAAGCGCGCTGTCGATGAGCGCGGCACCCCCCAGTACTGCCATGACCTGACCCTGCTCGACACCCCGCTGACGGGCATCGTGCTGATCGGTCCCGACCTGGAACAGAGCCGGCAGGTCGCGCCAATCCTGGTGTACATCCCCCACGACCCCGAGCATCCCGTCAAGCAGTACAGCTCCACGGTTGCTTTCCTGGAGGCGTTGACCGGGCGATTGCGCTCGACTCCTTATCAGCGGTTCTTCAGTCGCTTCGTTGCCCAGTCGCGCCGGGGGCTTTTTTTTGCCGCGCTGGATGCCCGGCTGTTCACCACCCCACGCCAGCCCTCCACTGCTTTCGCTTCGCCAGCGCCCCGACGCAAGCCTGTGCCAGCCCCTAAACTGCGCATGACCTGCCGTCGGGTGGCGGGCGATATCTGGGACCATGGGTTCGAACAGTGGCGCAACCGGATCGTCCAGGACGCCCGGGTAATAGCAGTGCCAACGGGGGATGAGGATCTCAAATCCCGCTGGGCTCGCTGGGACAGTGTCATGCACGTGGCCGAGACCGTGTTGGAGATGGCCGCTTTCGTGGCGGTGTCTTTTGTGCCGGTACTCGGTGAAGCGATGATGGCCTACACCGTCTATCAATTGCTCGATGAGACATTCGAAGGGATTGCTGCGTGGTCGGTGGGGCGGCGGGCTGAGGCGGCCGCGCACTTGCTCGGGGTGGCTGAAAACATGGCGCTGCTGGGGGCCTTCGCGGTGGGCGGGAAGGTGGTAGGGGCTGTGCGGTCTGCCCGGCCTTCCGCCTTTGTCGAGCAGATGAGGGTGGTCGAAACCCGCCCCGGGCAGTCGCGTTTATGGCACCCGGACCTCGCACCGTACGAACGAACGTTGGCGCTCGACACGCAGGCACGGACACAGGCCAATGGTCTTTACGTTCATCAGGGGCGTGAGGTCCTGGTGCTCGACGGCCGGCAATTCGTGGTCGAGCAAATGCCCAGCCCGGGGCCGTATCGTATCCAGCACCCCACGCGTGCCGATGCCTATGCCCCAAGGCTCGCCCACAACGATGCTGGCGCCTGGGTCCATGAGGCCGAACGTCCACAAACCTGGCAAGGCACAAAACTGATGCGGCGCCTGGGGCACCACGTCGAGTCGTTCTCGGACGAGACCCTGGAACAGATCCGTATCGTCAGCGGGGTCGAAGAGGATGTCCTGCGCAAACTGCATGTCGAGCATGAGCGGCCCGGGGCATTGCTGAGCGAAACGATCAAGCGTTTCAAGAGCGCGCAGGACATTCGACAGGGCGTCGAACCGGTCGATAGCGATGCGGCAGGTGCTGGAATGGTTGCCGACGCTCAGTTGCTGCACGGCGAATTTCCACAACTGCCTGGCGCTGTGGTGGACGAACTGCTGGTTGACGCAACGAGCCTGGAACGTCGGCAGATGAGCGAGCAACGGCACCTGCCCTTGCGCCTGCGCCAGGCGGCCCTCGCGGCCCTGCAGGAATGGCGCATTGTCCAGGCCTACGAAGGGTTGTACCTGCCCACGAAGGGCAACCCCGATACCTGGCGGCTGGCGCTGCATAGCCTGGCACAGTTGCCGGGATGGCCGGCCCAGGTGCGTATCGAGATCCGCGACGGGGCGCTTGAGGGACCGTTACTCGACAGCATCGGGCCGACTTCCGCATCGCCCCGTAAAGTCCTGGCATTCAAGGAGGTGGCGACCGCCCAGCCTTTTGGCGAGCAGGGTAACTCGGTGCACGGTGTCGATGATTTCTATACCGACATCCTGCAGGCCTTGTCTGAGGCAGAGCGCCGTGAGCTGGGCTACCTCGTCAGCCAAGGCCCATTGTTGAGCCAGGCCATCAAGCAAACGCCGCTGGATCGCCCCGCGTTTCGCGACATCCTGCGCGACGCGGCGGTTGTGCCGGCGATGGAGCCACCGATCGTCACGCGTTTGACGGGTGGGCGGCAAGGGTATGAACGGGTCGATGAGCGCCTGCTCGGCACGGGGGGCGCGTTGAACCTGGAGGCGCGGTTCAAGGCGCTGTATCCCGCTGCATCGGCCCAGACATACGCCGGGTTTGTTGGCTCGTTCAGCTCCGAACAAATGGCCCTGGCCAGCCTCAGGGGGCGTGAGTTGGAGTTCGAGGGGCTGAGCAGGGCGCTGGAGAGATGGGTGGCGATCGAGCGAGGCGATAGCCTTCCTATCGACCAGCGCTACCACAAGGGAAAACTGGCCTCGACCCTCAAGCAATGTTGGCGGGCTGCCGTGGATGCGTTGCCCGAGGGTTATACGCTGGATTTGAATCACCACTGGACAAGTGACTTTCTTGACGACTTTCCCAGCCTGGACGTGAGTTTTCCCCATGTGAACGCCGTGCAATGGCGCAACGGCGCATTGCGCACCGATATCACCGGGTTTCTCGGTTATTTTCCCCATCTCAAGCGTCTGGACTTGAGTCATAACGAGCTGGTGACGCTCCCTCGGCTACAGGAAAATCTTGCCGGGCTACAGGCGTTGGACCTTGCGCATAACCAATTGAGCCTCACGCCCCAAAGCATCGCTGACCTGGGCGGCCTGAGCCGTCTTGAAGTGTTGAAACTGAGTCATAACCCGGCCTTGACCCTGCTACCTGACATCAGCCGCATGCCGGAGCTTAACGTGCTGGATCTGCACAACACCGGGGCCACTGACTGGCCGCCGGGCTTGTTGACGATCGGCCGTCCACGCTCATTCGAACTGGATCTGCAAGGCAACCCCATCGCTCGCATGCCGGATGTGACGCCAGGTTCCGAGCAGGCCCGGTTGATCGCCCGTACCCGTTTGAGTCGTGACGAGTTGCCGGACGAGTGCCTTCGGCAATTTCAGGATTACCTGCGTTCGGTTGGCTATGACCCGATGCGTAGCTATCCGCCCAAGGGCGAGGAAACCAGTCAGTACTGGCTGGAGGGCCAAGGGACCGAGTTGCGAGCGGCCAGGCAACGTACCTGGGATGAGCTTGAGCGCGAACCCGGTGCCCAGGGTTTCTTCGAAGTGCTGGAACAGTTGACGCAAAGCGCCGATTACGTCGACGAGGCGTTTCGTTCGTCATTGACGGCGCGTGTCTGGCGGATGCTGGACGCAATGGCGCAGGACACGCCCTTGCGCGAGGAGCTCTTTCGCAGGGTGATCAATCCGGATTCCTGTGCGGATGCCGGTACACAGCTATTCAACGAGATGGGTGTGCAGGTCATGGTCCATGAGGCCTATCGAGCGGGTGATCCGGTCCAGGTCCAGGCCAGTCTGTTGGCTTTGGCCAAGGGTAAGTCCCGACTGGACCGGACCAATGAGATCGCCCGTGACCTGGTCCTGAAGCGGTTGCAGGCAGGGGAAACCTTTACCGCTCTGGATGAAGACGGTGAGATCACCGGGACTATCGATGAGGTGGAGGTCTACCTGGCGTTCCAAACGGGGTTGGCGCATAAGCTTGGACTGCCGTGGCAATCCAATGACATGTTGTTCAGGGGGCTATCGGGGGTGGACGATGCGGCGATCACGCAAGCTTATGCGTCGATCCTGGAGCAGGAGTCCGGCGACGGGCTGATCAATCAGATCATCGAGCAGCGGTTCTGGCGCCGATATTTGAAGACGCGTCATGCCTCGGCATTCGAAGAAAATTCCGCCACCTATCGCCAGAGGGGTGAAGCATTGCTCGACGAGCAACTGGCAGGAACCCTTTCGCAGCAGGAATACGAACAGAAAATGAACGCGTTGGCTTTTGCACGCAAGGAGCTGCTCAGGAGCCTGACCCGGCAGGCCCTTCATGAAATGAACCCTGACGGATGATTGGAGGCTGCCTGTCGACACGTGTTGTCGTGCCGACAGGCAGGCCCAGGCAAGGATGGTCAACTCGGGTAGGCTTCATCCAGCATTTTTCTCCAGGCTTCATGGGAGACATTCGTTCGTCCCGTGATGATGTTGAAGCCAGCGCCGCCGTTGTAGTTTTCTACCAGGATGTTGGCGCAGTTGTAGCAGGCGGGAAAGGCTTCGGCCCGGTCTACGCTCTGGAGCTTCTGGGTGGCAATCCTTACATGTTCAAGATTGTCTCTCACGTTCGGGAACAGCTGTATCAGGTTTCCTTGAATAACTTCCGCATGATAGCCCGGCGCCCCGGCCCCCTGGGGAGTCATGTTGTCGCTTTGCTCTATATGAGGCTTGACCAGATCTCTGACCAGATGGGGCAACGACGTTTCATACTCCACCCCGCTCAGGCCGGTAAAATCCATGCTCTCGCCTTTGAAAACTCTTATATCGGCTGTCCTGACGAGCGTTATGTACTCCTCGGCTAAATGACCCAGAAATTTATCTGGATCGATTTCGAGTACACCAAGATCGGCGAGATTCTCCCTCGGCAGATCTTTATTTCGCGGCTTGTAGATACTAATGCCTGGAACGGACTCCACCCCGCCGGCTGGCAGGGGCATGTTGAATACATTCATGATCATGATGGTGTCGGCGGCGTCATTGGTGGAAAACATGACGCCGGCATGGGCCGCCATTTTTTTCTTCTTGGCATTGGTGAATATGGCATCCGGATATTGTTTAAGATGTTCTTCTTCCAGTCGCGTATACACGTCCGTTTTGCCACTTCTGGCAGGCAAAGGGTGTTCCGCTGCGCCGCGCAGTATCTGTTCTGTTCTTCTGCTCAAGTTTGCATAAAAAACATTTTCTTTGGTTAACCCGGAAAGGTCCACGAACGACATCGGGTTATTCCCCACCATCGCATACAGATTCAACCCATCCACCGGCCCAGCCGGGTCCGGGTTGAGCCAGCGCATCATCCAGGGGGCGTAGTAACGAAACCCGTAGTAATAAAGTCCGCTGGCGTCGCGCTCTTTGCCGGAGTAACGAAGGGTTTTATAGCTGGCCTGCACGTGTGAATCCGCGGCCCACCACGCGGTGCCGCCGAAAGGGTAATAACCTTCGTGGCTGATGAGCCTGGCGTCCTGATCCAGTTCCTTCAGCAGGGAACCCAGATGGTCGTCAAGGCTGTAGCGCAGTTGGCCTTGCTCGATGTCATCCGGTCGGCCTTTTGCCCAATAAAGTCCCCGCACGTTAAAAGCCATGCCTTGCAACGCGCAGACGTGCAGTTCTTCGCTGTCGTCCAGGGTGTGGATTTCCAGGCCGGGTAAGTAGCGCACCTCGCGTACGTGGGTAACGGATGCCGCCTGGGTGCTTTGCCGTTTGCGCACGCGGCGGCCCTGGGCGTCATAGGCATAACGCTCGGCATCGTCGGCGGCGTCCTGGCGGTGCACCTGGGTCACGCTTTGCAATTGATTACGCGCGTTCCAGGCCAGGGATTGCCCGGCGGCCGGCAGGGACAATTGATTGCCCGATTCATCGAAATCGAGATCATCGCCGGGAGACGTTTCCCCCTTGCGCCAGCTGACGCAGCGATTGCTGTACGGAGCCAGGGTCAGCCACAACGTGTGCGCCCGTCCCGGGGTCGCGCTGCTGTGGATCAGTTTCTCCAGGTTGCCGCCAACGTCATAGTGGTAATGCTGGGTGTAGGGCGTGCGCAGCGAAAGGTCCGCCGGAGGGATCAGCCCCGGCAACTCAGGTTGAATGCCTGCTCCCGATGCTTCCAGGCCCGTGGCGCTTTCCAGGCGATACAGGCTGTCATAAGCGAAGGTGCGAATGCCGTCGATGCGCTGATTGGCGTGGTAGCGAGTGACGTGGGTGTGATCGGTGATGGACCTCACGTTGCCCACGGGGTCGTACAGGTAACTGAAATGCTGATGAACGTCGTTGCCCTTCACGGCTTTGAGTTCACTCAGGCGCCCGTCAGCGGGGTCATGGCTATAAGAGGTGGTGACGCCGTTACCGGTGGTATGCCTTTGGAGTTTGCCGTCTGCGCTGTACTGCAGGGCGTCAACGATCATTTGTGAAGTCGAGTCGCCCGCCCATTGCAGGTGGCAGCGCTTGAGCTGACCGGCGATGTCGAGAAGCATGTGTTGCGTATGGCCCTTGGCATCCGTGCGGTCCAGGGTTTCAATCATCGCGCTGTAGCGCCAGTGTGTGTCGTAGTGGGTGGGCTCAAGCATGGATTCGCGCTCGGCCTCGTCTTGGGGCCAGTGCGGCGAATCCAGCGTGGCGAGAAAGCGCTGACACTGGTGCAAGGGCGCGCCCGCCATTGAATAATCGACAATCGATACACGTCCCGCCGTATCGTAGTGTTCCACCAGGCGCGAGCATTGATTGTGCAACGCGCCGCTGGCCGAGTTTTCGCCGTAGCGCAGGTATTCGACGCTGGCCCACGCCTGGCCCTGCTTTCGCTCCCGGATGAGCGTAGGGCGCAGCTGTGTGTCGTAGTCGGTTTGCTGTTCGCTGCCGCGTTCGTCCCAGCGCCGCAGGTTTTGCCCGGCCACGCCGAAGAGTTCGCGACGCAGTCCACCGTCGACATTGTCAGTGCACAGCGGTGTGCCCGACAGGCTGTAGACGCTGCGCAGGTTGGCCGTTGGCGTGCCATGCAGTCGAGGGTCCCATTGGGCGATGATGCGCCCGGCAACGTCATAGGCCTGGGCCGTGACCAGCCTTTGGGGCTGATCGTGGGTCGCGCCGCGCAAGTAGTCCACTCGCCGCACGGGCCCGGCTCGTCCGTCGAACACCGCCAGCACGGGGGTATTTCGATGGGCCTGGCTCATTCGTCCGGCCCCGGTTCGGTGTCGTTGTAATCGTGGTCGCATTGGTACCACGGATGATAGACATGCCAGGCCTCATGCCCCTTGGCATTGATGACCTTGATCAGGCGTCCTGGCGGGTCGTAGAACTGCTGGTCGTGATAGCCGTTCACGCGCAGCGAGGCGTCGTTGATATAGCGCCAGGTATCGGCGAAATAGGGCCGATAGACCCGCGTGACCAACCCCTTGTTGTTGTACTCGACCCGTTCGCTCACCCGCCAGCGCCCTTGCGCCAGATGCTGGAGCGGCTTGCCGCCCTGCAGCATCAGTGAGCCGTCCTCGGCCACGGCAAAGGCTTGGCCGGCTTCGACCCGCTGCTTGGTTTGCAGGGCCCGACCGAAACCATCGACAGCGCTGACGGCGATGCGGATCTGCCGCAACGGATCGTCCGGGTAGCGATCGGCGCTCAGCACTACGCTGTGGGCGGGTTCACGGGCCGCGGCATTGATCAGCACCCAAAGCAGTTCCTCGGCGGCTGTGCGTTGCTTGAGTTGCGCCAGGCGGGCTCGGGCTGAAGCACGGATATGGCCGTCGGGTAGCAGGTAACGCGCGCGGATCCACTCGTCGCGCTGCGTCCAGAGCACCAGCGTGACGTCGAGCGAGCCCATCCAACTGAGCGCATCGGTGCGTACCGCGCTGGCGATGTCGCCCAGGGTTTCTTCCGGATACGCGATGGCGTGACCTGGCGTCAGGTCTTCGGGCGGACGGTACGTAGCGATGTCATCGAAGCCGGCCGGAACGCCGTTTTCGGTGCCATGGAACGTGACGCCCAATGGGAGCCCGCCAGGGCCGTACAGGGCTTGTTGGACATTGTCGTTGGCATCGACGATCCGCTGCGGCAACAGCGAGTGGTAATCGTATTGCACCCGGGTCGTGCAGCCGTCCGGCAAGGTGATGGCGGTGCGCATCAGATGATAAGGGTCATATTCGACCGTCGTGACACCGTGACTCTGGGTTTCCTGCAAGGCACTGACCTGGAAGAACCCTTCCAGAGACCGGTAGGTGGCAAAACCGATCTTTTTCGACCAGAGATTTTCAGCCACGTCCTGGTCGGGATCTTCCGGCAGGAACAGTTTCATGGGCTCATAGCCGACGCTCTGCAGTTGCTCGCGAATGTCGAAAGGTGGCGGCACCGCGTCATAGGCGTCCAGTGCCTGTTTGTCGAATTCGGCCACTTCCAGCGGGCCGCGCAAGGCCTGGAAGGCAATATCGTCGTGCTCGTCCACCCGATAGTTCTGTTCCTGGAGTGCGATCAGTCGCCGAGCGGCGAGCCATTGCGCGCAGCCCTGGTGTTCGAGGAAGGTTTCGTAGTTGATCTGCCTGGGGTTGAGTCCCTGCGGCAGTTCACCTTTCGGACGCTGCAGCCCATTGATCCTGGAGCGCCATGGCAGGCCCAGACGCTGGCGCAAGCCGGTGTCGTCGATCAGGTGCAGGTATTGGGCCCGTTTCTCGATGACATGAAACAGCTGCTGCTGTTCGTCATGTGCATCGCACCACCAGGTGTTTTCCAGTTCATCTTCGAAAGGCGGAGCGTCGAGGGCGGTGAGACGACGGGCGTAGTGGACGGCGAACCCGTGGATGAGCTGGCCGAAGAGGTTCCATTTCAGGTTGATGTCGTGCCGGCCTTGTGGGTCGTTGGAGAAACCGTCGTATTGATGGGTGAGGGTCTCCAGCTCCAGCACCAGCAGGCTTTTATGACGGGGATGAGGATGACGCAGCAGGTAACGCTGTTGCGTCACCGTATAGGGCCTGGGGAGACCGTCCGGATCGGCGGGATGGGTCTCACTGCGCAATACGTGACCGCCCAGGGCATAAGCCATTTCTCGAGCAGTGTCGGGGTCGGGGGTGATGATCTCGTCGGCCTCGTCGCCTTCATGGAAGCGGGTCAGCAGTGTCGGCCCCAACGGCACCGCGTCGGTGTCGCCTGCAAAACAGTCTTTGAGGGGCTGGTCGACGGTGCGACCGGTATGGAACCAGGTCTTGACCAGGACCGGTGCGGTGAAGCCCTCTTGCGTCTCGTCTTCGGGGATTTCGCTGTCGACCTGGTACAGCCGGCCGAAACCACGGAACTCACGCAGGCGACCATCGTAGTCGCCTTCGAAATAAGTGAAGCGTTGGGTCAGGCAATTACCGGTGATCTCGTCCCGCTGTTGTTGACGCGCCACCAGCGGCAGGGCCAGCGGCAGATAGCACGCCGGGCGTTTGTCCTGGGCCACGAGCTGCTGTTTCTCATCCAGCCAGTATTGAGCGCTGCTGCGATAAGCGAGGAAGGTGCCGCAGCCCATGTTGTTGTTCGTATCGTTGAGAAGATAGGGGCGGGCCGCGACGAAATCATAGCGCCAGTGCCTGGGCTTGTTGATATCGGTCATGTGGGGCGTGCTCAGGATCAGGCTGGCGCAACCCAGTCCTTGCAGATCGGCCAGGGTGACCTGGCACACATTGTCGTACCGCACGCCGGTGGGCCAGGGCACCCGGACCGGTGTCTGTTCGAGGCCATTGCCGCCGTGGTTGAGGTAGATGTCGAAACCATCGCTGTCGAGGTAGATCAGCGCCGGGGCGCCGGACCCGTCCAGGTCGGCGATCCGTACCCGGTCGGCGTCGAACTCACCGTAACGAAAGGGCAGGGCGCTCATGACAAATCCTTCGCCGAAACGCCCATGCCCCAGGTTCGGCCAGCATTTGATCTCATCGAAGCGGATGCGACACAGCTCGGTGCTGTCGCTGCCCAGCAGGTTGCCGAACATCACCAGCTCGCTGCGCACGTCGCTGAACAGAGGCAAGTCGCTGTCCGGTTCGTGGGGCACATTCACGCCAGGACCGAACCCCTGCTCGCGGAGGTTGGCGTACAGCCGCACGCTTTTGGGCCCGATCATGGCCAGGGAACGCAAGCCGTCGCCAGCCAGGTCACCCAGTTGCGCGGCCGGGTGCAGGAACTCCGTCGGGAAGCGCTGGAAGCTTTGGAAACCTGACCAGCTGCGGTCCGGGTTGAGGGTGTAGAAGCCGTTCATGCCGGGCTGGGCGATGATCCAGTTGAGCCGCCCGCTGCCGGTCAGGTCGGTCAACACTTGCAGCACCGCCGGATTGTCGCTGGCGACCGGGATATTCTCCAGGCGCGACCACGGGCCGTAGGCGATCTTGTCGCCACCGGCCTCGGCGCGCTCGGGTTCGCGGTAATACCAGCCATCGGTGTACCGGCAGAGAAAGCCCGGAACGCCCTCGCCGTAGAGGTCGACGCATTGATAGCGCCGACCGTCCTCGATGGCCGGCATCGTCTCGAGCTCAAAGAAGGTTTCAGGAGTGAGGTTGAGCTCGAAACCGCTGTACTGCAGTTCCATGGGGGGCCGGCATTCGACCCGACCCTCGACGTCCCAGGCCTGGTAATGGACGGCGGTCAGCAGGCTGTAGCCCAGTGCCGTCGGGGTGTATTCCAGCAGCAGTCGTTGTACCAGGGCGGGCTCGGTACCGGCGTCGATGGGAAAGTGATGGAACATCAGGACCTGATGACACAAGCGCCGCGTGCCGACTTCGAACCCATACCGGTAAGCGTGGATCGGGTCGCCGCGCAGAGGCCATGGCGCCTCATCGTCGGCCAGCCAGGAAGGTCTTTGCTCAAGATCGAGGGTGCGCTGGCCATAGTCGAACAGCAGGTGAAAATGCCAGTCCCGGTTTGCCGGGTCTACGTCTTCGAAACAGTAAAAGGTTTCGCTGGCCGTGGCGTTGCCGTAGCACACCCGGCGCAGGTAGCGCTGGGCGCGATAGTCGTGAGGGCCGTCGAACGGGCCGGGATCGGCTGCGTATTCGTAATAGATGTGCTCGCCGCAGGGACTGACTTCTTCCAGCAGCAGCCATTCGGCGATGCGTATCGGGGGGAGAGGATCAGCTTCGGGGTCGATGGGTTCGGCGATGCGCGAGGCTTCGCTGTTGCCATAGCAATACAGATGGCCGTTGCTGCCCTGGACCCGCCAGAACGGCGCGCGGCCGTCCGTGGGCGTCCAGAGTTCGTAGACATCGAAGGCGCTTTCGATCCTGGGGTAATAACGCACCACCGAACAGGTGGCGCCGCCTGGGCCTGCCTGGGGACGAATGATCGGCGGGTCCACGAGTTCGGGCCAACGCTCGACGCCGTCGGCATCGATCATCACATCGTCGTCGGCGTAGTGGGGTACGCCTTCGCTGCTTCGGCGAGCGATGCTGGCGACGGACAGCCGCATGCCGATACCGAAGGTGCCGTTGCCACTCTGGCTGTTATAGAACAGCGCCAGCGCGGGTGTCAGGTGGCGGGCACCGGACAAGGGCAATGGCAACTCGAAAGAAGCGGCCCCTCGCGTGCCGACAGGACCGATCCGGTTGCCGATCGTGGCAATGGATGCACTGTTGGTGATGGTGGGGGGCACAATCTGGAGGGGCGTCTGCTCTGCCATCGGGATCATCTCGTTCGGCAACGCCAGGGCCAAGACCCGGCAAAACATGAGGATGCCAAGAGATCGCCGATGGGTAACCTGTCAGGTCCGACAGGTGCGCAGGCAGGCCGATAAGTGGTAGATGCCCGGTCAGGGAGGACGTTGCCCGGATGGCACTCGCTGCACGGCAATCCGCCGGACATGAAAAAAGGCCGACGGGTGAGTCACCCGCCGGCCTTCTGAGGGGCGATGTACGTGTTACTGCACTTCGACCGCCAGGCTTTCACTGATCTTCTTCTGCCAGATGGCAGGACCGGTGATGTGCACCGACTCGCCCTGGCTATCGACCGCCACGGTCACCGGCATGTCCTTGACCTCGAACTCGTAGATCGCTTCCATCCCCAGCTCGGCGAAGGCCAAGACCTTGGATTTCTTGATCGCCTGGGCCACCAGGTAAGCGGCGCCGCCGACGGCCATCAGGTAGACCGCCTTGTTGTCCTTGATCGCTTCGATGGCGGTCGGGCCGCGCTCGGATTTGCCGATCATGCCCAACAGGCCGGTCTGCTCGAGGATCTGGCGGGTGAACTTGTCCATCCGCGTGGCCGTGGTCGGGCCTGCCGGGCCGACGACTTCGTCACCCACCGGGTCGACCGGGCCGACGTAATAGATGAAGCGACCCTTGAGGTCCACCGGCAAGGTTTCACCTTTGTTCAGCATCTCGACCATGCGCTTGTGCGCCGCGTCGCGACCGGTGAGCATCTTGCCGTTGAGCAGCACGGTTTCGCCCGGTTTCCAGCTCTGTACTTCTTCCGGGGTCAGGGTGTCGAGGTTCACGCGGCGAGCCGACGGACCGGCTTCCCAGACGATTTCCGGGTAGGCGTCCAGCGGTGGCGCTTCCAGCGACGCCGGGCCGCTGCCGTCGAGCACGAAGTGGGCGTGACGGGTGGCGGCGCAGTTGGGGATCATGCACACCGGCAGGGAGGCGGCGTGGGTCGGGTAGTCCATGATCTTCACGTCGAGCACGGTGGTCAGGCCACCCAGGCCCTGGGCGCCGATGCCCAGTTGGTTGACCTTCTCGAACAGCTCCAGGCGCATCTCTTCGATACGGTTCTGCGGGCCGCGGGCCTTGAGCTCGTGGATGTCGATGGATTCCATCAACACTTCCTTGGCCATGACCGCGGCTTTTTCGGCGGTGCCGCCGATGCCGATGCCGAGCATGCCCGGTGGGCACCAGCCGGCGCCCATGGTCGGAACGGTCTTGAGCACCCAGTCGACGATGGAATCGGACGGGTTGAGCATGGCCATCTTCGACTTGTTCTCGGAACCGCCGCCCTTGGCCGCCACGTCCACTTCCACGGTGTTACCCGGGACGATGGAGTAGTGGATGACCGCCGGAGTGTTGTCCTTGGTGTTTTTACGCGCGCCTGCCGGGTCGGCGAGGATGGATGCGCGCAGGACGTTTTCCGGCAGGTTGTAGGCGCGACGCACGCCCTCGTTGATCATGTCGTCCAGGCCCATGGTCGCGCCATCCCAACGCACGTCCATGCCCACGCGCACGAACACGGTCACGATGCCGGTGTCCTGGCAGATCGGCCGATGGCCGGTGGCGCACATGCGCGAGTTGATCAGGATCTGCGCCATGGAGTCACGGGCCGCCGGCGATTCTTCGCGCAGGTAGGCCTCGTGCATCGCCTGGATGAAGTCCACGGGGTGGTAATAGGAAATGAACTGCAGGGCGTCGGCAACGCTCTGAATCAGGTCGTCTTGCTTGATCACGGTCATGAGTCGCGCTCCTCTCTAAGACGGGAACATTCAATAAGGTGCCAGCCGTTTGGGTGCATCGGTCGACGGACGGCACCTCTTAAGGCACGCCGGTCATGCTGGCGCGACGCTAAAAAGGCGCGGCAGTATATCGCAGGCAGGCACCCTGTGGGAGCGAGCTGCCTTTGTGGCGAGGGGATTTATCTGTGGCGAGGGGATTTATCCCCGCTGGGCTGCGAAGCAGCCCCAGAAAGCTCGAACGAGATCAGCCTGACACACCGAGTTGTCTGGTTATGGGGCTGCTGCGCAGCCCAACGGGGATAAATCCCCTCGCCACAGGTAAATCCCCTCGCCACAGGGAACCATGCCCTAGTCCAAACTGGGGACCCGCCAGCCTCAAACAAATGCGTCAATTTGGGCCATTGCTTTGACGCCATTTTTCTGCTCCAGAATTGAATGGTCATTTGCCCTACACGCCACTAAAGTGGCGTCTGGCCTGTAGCGTAGGACGCCTCCTGTCAGTTTCCTTTCCCATGGTGAGTCAACGATTGACCCATAACGCCATCCAACGTCTTTTGCTGAAACGCTTCGCCTTGGCAGCCGCGACTTACGCGCTGGCACTGGTGTTGTTGTGGCTGGCATTTTTCAGTGGTCATTACCTCGATTCGTTGCGCGATGTGATCATCGGCAGCGTGTTGGTGGTGCTGTGCCAGGCCGGGCTGTTCGCGCTGTTCATCACCGACCGCAACCTGCGGTTCGCCGACCCCAGCCTCACGGAAATACAAGTGTTGATCGGTCTTGGCTGGCAGACCTGGATGATGGCGCACCTGGACCAGGCCCGGGGCGTGTTCCTGGTGTTCTATGTGTTGATCCTGCTGTTCGGGCTGTTTCACCTGTCCCGCCGGGCCTTTTTGCGCTGTGCGACGCTGGTGTTCATCAGCTTCACTGGCATTACCCTATGGGACGGTTACTTCTTTCGACTGCCCGACCCTACGCTGGCCGGCTTGCAAGTGTGCGTGCTGTTCATGGTGTTGGTGTGGCTGGTGTTTTATGCCCGCTACGTCCAGACCTCCCGTCAACGCATGCGCCAGCGACGGTTTGCCCTGCAGGCGCACCAGGACACCTTGCGCGGCATGATGCGCCAGCTCGAAGACCTGGTGGCCACTGATGAATTGACCGGCCTGTTCAACCGCCGGCATTTCCTGCGCCTGGCGTCCCGTGAACTCAACACCCTCAGGCCGGGCGTCGCCCATGGCCTGGCCTTGATCGACCTCGACCATTTCAAGCGCATCAACGACCTGCACGGCCACGCGGCTGGTGATCAGGTGCTCCAGGCGTTTGCCGCCGTTGCCACGGCCTGCCTGCGCGAAGGCGACGTGTTGGCCCGTTACGGGGGCGAAGAATTCGTCATGCTGTTGCCCGCTTGCGACCCTTCGCGCCTGACGGCCTGCTGCGAGCGCTTGCGGTTGGCGTTTACCGAAGTCGAGCTGATCGGCCTGCAGGTCGGGCCCCTCAGTCTGTCGGCCGGTTTGACCTTGCTGGAGATCGGGGACGACCTGGACAACGCCTTGCAGCGTGCCGACCAGGCGTTGTACCGGGCCAAGCGAGACGGGCGCAATCGTTGCGCCGCCGCCTGGGAGAACGTCGATGCCTGAGCTGACAGTCGCCGGCCGGCACTGGACGGTGGCGGCCGGCAGTAACCTGCTGGACGCGTTGAATCAGTCTGGTGTGCCGGTGCCCTACAGTTGTCGCGCCGGCAGTTGCCATGCATGCCTGGTGCAATGCGTGGGCGGCGATGTGCGTGACGGCCGGCCCGACGCCCTGAGCCCGGCGCAACGCGCCCAAGGCTGGCGACTGGCATGCCAGTGCCAGGTGGTCGAGGACGTGCAGATCCACACCTTCGACCCGCAGCGAGACGGCCAGGCCGCCCAGGTGGCCGCGGTGGATTGGCTGGGCCCTGATGTCCTGCGCTTGCGCGTCATCCCTGAGCGGGCGTTGCGTTACCAGGCCGGGCAGCATCTGGTGCTGTGGGCCGGCGACGTGGCGCGGCCGTATTCCCTGGCGAGCCTGCCCGAGGAAGACCGCTTTCTGGAGTTTCACCTCGATTGCCGCGAGCCCGGCCAGTTCATCACTGCCGCCAGGCGCATGAAGGTCGGCGACCCGATCCGTCTGGGCGAACTGCGCGGCGGAGCGCTGCATTACAACCCGGACTGGCACGACAAGCCGCTGTGGTTGCTGGCCGCCGGCACCGGCCTGGCGCCGCTGTTCGGTCTCCTGCGCGAAGCCCTGCGCCAGCAACACCAAGGCGCGATTCGGCTCATTCACGTGGCCCACAATGAGGCCGGGCATTACCTGGCCAAGCCGTTGGCGGCGCTGGCCGCCAAGCATCAACACCTCACCGTTGAGCTGCTGACCACGGCCGAGGCGCCCCAAATGCTGGCGCAGCTACGGCTGGTTTCGCGACAAACCCAAGCGCTGGCCTGCGGCCATCCCGACCGGGTCGAGGCCTTTGCCAAGCGCCTGTACCTGGCCGGACTGCCACGTAATCAACTGCTGGCTGATGTTTTCCTCACCCGCGAGAGCAGCGCAAGCTGACCCACCGCTATCGCGAGCAAGCTCGCTCCCACAGGGGGATTTGGGTTGGCTGATGAGTTTCAGGTCAGCACCGACTCAGTGTGGGAGCGGGCTTGCTCGCGAAGACGGCGGCACATTCAACATCATTGCCAGCTGACCCCCGCTTTCGCGAGCAAGCCCGCTCCCACATTGGATGGGGTGCTGTTCTCCGACTTTGTGACCACCGCCAAACCCTGTGGGAGCGAGCTTGCTCGCGATGGCGTCAGTCCAGGCCCGGCATATCCTCAGGCAGAAACCAAAAAGCCCCGCCATTCACATGGCAGGGCTTTTTGTTTTTCAGCGGCCGGTCACTCAGACCATCGGGTCGCCTACGTGCAGGATTTTCATCCCGTTGGTGCCGCCGATGGTGTGATAGCTGTCGCCTTTGGTCAGGATCACCCAGTCACCGGTCTGCACTACGCCGCGCTTGACCAGTTCATCCACCGCCGCCTGGCTGACTTCGCCCGGTTGCAGGGCGGCCGGGTCGAACGGCACGGTGTAGACGCCACGGAACATCGCGGCGCGGGCCTGGGTTTCGCGGTGCGGGGAGAACGCGTAGATCGGCACCGAGGAGCGAATGCGCGACATGATCAGCGGCGTGTAGCCACTTTCGGTCAGGGCGATGATCGCCTTCACGCCCGGGAAGTGGTTGGCGGTGTACATCGTCGCCAGGGCGATGCTTTCGTCGCAGCGCTCGAAGGTCTTGCCGATGCGGTGGCTGGAGGTCTTGCTGGTCGGATGCTTTTCCGCGCCGATGCAAATACGCGCCATGGCCTGCACCGCTTCGAGGGGGTAGAGGCCGGCGGCGCTCTCGGCCGAGAGCATCACGGCGTCGGTGTAGTCGAGCACGGCGTTGGCTACGTCGGACACTTCGGCGCGGGTCGGCATCGGGTTCTGGATCATCGACTCCATCATCTGGGTCGCGACGATCACCGCTTTGTTGTGGCGGCGTGCGTGCAGGATGATCTTCTTCTGGATACCCACCAGCTCGGCGTCACCGATTTCCACGCCTAGGTCGCCACGGGCCACCATCACGGCGTCGGAGGCCTTGATCAGGCCATCGAGGGTTTCGTCGTCGGCCACGGCTTCGGCGCGTTCGATCTTGGCCACCAGCCAGGCAGTACCGCCGGCTTCGTCGCGCAGTTGGCGGGCGTATTCCATGTCGGCGGCGTCACGGGGGAAGGACACGGCGAGGTAGTCGACTTCCATTTCCGCGGCCAGCTTGATGTCGGCCTTGTCTTTTTCAGTCAGGGCCGGCGCCGTCAGGCCACCGCCGCGACGGTTGATGCCTTTGTGGTCCGACAGCGGGCCGCCGATGGTCACGGTGCAGTTCAGTTCGGTGGCGGTGGCGGTGTCGACGCGCATCACCACGCGGCCGTCGTCGAGCAGCAGCTCATCGCCCACGCCGCAGTCCTTGACCAGGTCCGGATAGTCGATGCCGACCACTTGCTGGTTGCCTTCGGTCAGCGGATGGCTGGTGGAGAAGGTGAATGTGTCACCGATCTTCAGCTCGATGCGCTTGTTGGCGAATTTGGCGATACGGATCTTCGGGCCTTGCAGGTCACCCAGCAGGGCAACGAAACGGCCGTGCTTGGCCGCGAGGTCGCGTACCAGCTTGGCACGCGCCTTGTGCTCTTCGGGGGTGCCGTGGGAAAAGTTCAGGCGGGCAACGTCCAGGCCAGCCAGAATCAGCTGTTCGAGAACTTCCGGCGAATTACTGGCCGGGCCAAGGGTAGCGACGATTTTGGTGCGACGGACGGACATGCAAGACTCCTCAAGTTCAAGCGCCAGCGAAGGCTACTATGCTCTTTGGGTGTAGTCATTGTTCATATGCACTACTTTTTCGTTTGTTTTTCGAAATGAACATTCTTGAAAATTTTTGCGCCTCCTTGGCCTGCACACCGACTTATGGCTAGAGGATTATCTGTGGCGAGGGGATTTATCCCCGCTGGGCTGCGAAGCAGACCCAAAACATCCCGCTCGATAAGCCTGACACACCGAGTCGTCTGATTTCAGGGCCGCTTCGCAGCCCAACGGGGATAAATCCCCTCGCCACAAGAGCAAGCCCGGCACCATTTTCAGGCTGAAGATTTTTCCAGCCAGGTCGATACAGAGCTCAAGACAGGAGAACCTCCCATGCGATTCGTGCTTTTTGTTGCCCTGGCCCTGAGCGTCACGGGCTGCACCCGTTGGTCGATGAACCACCACATGAACCTGGCCTACAAGGCCTATGACCGCGGCAATTGCGAGCAAGTGATGCTCGAGTTGTCGCAGGTCGACCGCGCCAGCCGTGCCCGCCGCTATATGCAACCGGAAGTCTCGATGTTGCGTGGCCAGTGCCTGGAACGGCAGAAGCTGTTCATCGATGCGGCGCAAACCTACCAGTTCATCATCACCCAATACCCTAACAGCGAATACGCGTTCCGTGCCCGCGCCCGCCTCGAAACCTTGCAGAGCCTGGGTCATTACCCCACCCGCAGCGCCTCGGCAGTGCGCCCTACAGCGTCCTGATACCGCTGGTCAGATCCCCGGCCAGGGGCAACCCCTGGCCGCCTCCTTCTTGTACCGTTGGGGTAGATGAAAGGTGTGCGACCGGACTGGCTGTTGCCAAACCTTCGGCTATATTTGTACAAGTCGTATTAGAGTTAGATCTCTAATGTTGAGAAGCACCTGTGACCGGCAGAAAGTCTTAGCCAAGCACTTCACGTGTCAGGCACCGGGATCGGGGAGAGCGGCCTGGCTTGGGTTCGTTCCGAAGTATTCGTTTACCCCTGTTCGGGGTCGTTGAAAAAGCGATACAAGACATGTACAAAAAAAGGCGAATCGAGCGGCACCAGCTGCCGTGTTTTCTGCGTGTGTTCAACGGCGTCAATGACCGGCCCATCGGTTTTTTGGGTAACGTCTCTGAAAGTGGCCTGATGCTGATCAGCCATTTGCCCTTGATGGTGGGGGCGGACTTTGAACTGCATTTGAAAATCCCTTCCGATGAGGGACCGCAACAAAACATCAAGCTGACAGCCAATTGTCTATGGTGCCGTGAAGACGTGACGCCGATGCATTTCGATGCCGGCTTCAGCCTGAAACAGGCGCCGCCGGAATACGGGCAACTGATCAGTGCGTTGCAGCAATATTTCAGTTTTTATCCGTTGCCGGAATCGGCTTGAGGCCATCTCTCTGTGGGGGCCAGGGCGCAACGCCTGGCTCTTGCGGATGTACCTCAATCAACTGTGGGAGCGAGCTTGCTCGCGAAGGCGTCGGCACATTCAGCATTGATGCCAGCTGACCCACCGTCATCGCGAGCAAGCTCGCTCCCACAGGGTCCTCATACATTCTGTACTTCTAGAGGTCCTTCGACCTTCAGCGCTGGACCTTCGCCTCGTTATCCAGCAACCGCTCCAGCAACAACACCCCCATCTCGCCCATCTGGTGAATCGCCAGGGCCAGGTTGCGCGGGGCGCCTTCCAGGTCTTCGGACAAATCCAGGATCAGCGTGCTCACCGAGCAGAAGGTTTCGTAAGTGTGTGCGAGCATGCCTTCGGGATTGGCTTCGGGGGCGACGATGAAGTAGTCCAGTTGCTTCGCAGTCTTCTGGTCGGGCTGGCCGTTGTTGGGCTTGAGGTAGTAGTCCAGGGCTCGTTGGGCGGCTTGGTCGAGCTTTTCGGGGTCGAGGGTTTCGTGGGGGGAGAGCGGGTCGGTGTGGGGTGGATTGGGGGTTGGTTTGATCATGGTGATTTCCCTTAAATGATGCCTTGACCACTTCGCGACTAAACGAAGGGGGGCGGCTGTACGCAGGTTAGTCGACCGGGGAAATGTCACCAAAACCGGCGCGCCGAAGCGCCCTGCGCACAGCCACCATCAAGAGCAGGGATAGGGAGACCCGACTGATGGAACGCGATGCATCTTGGTGATATGCCCCCGGGCGACTAAACCCGATCGCTGGATATCAGCGACGCGAATCAAGTTACGGGGCAAGGCCAAGGCGCACAAGCCGGCGGATTCTGGCGGATCTGTAGGCAATGGCGCAAGACGGCGTAGTCATCCTCCGAGCCCCGAAAAACCGGGGAGGCCTTCATGGGACGGAGACTACCATCCATCAGAACTGTCAGATCTTACAGGTTGGCAGGATGTGGTAAGGCTTGTTAACTGTATCCAGTCCTTCGGATGAATGTCTGAAAAACACTAAGCCTGAAGGTTAAGCCATCGCTCATATCAAGGTGAATGACCATGGATAATGAAGATGCTAAATCGGAAATCGGCAATAAACTTTCTCCACATAGTGTGGAGGGTCAAGATGTTACTTATGAAGATTATAAAAAAGCTAAATCGTCAGGTCTTTCATTTATTAAAACGTTAACGGTTACTTACGACCACTTTAAAGCGGAGCTGTCGGTTGAATATTGGTGGTCCAATGATGGAGATGTACTTCATGGTTACGCAAGGCAGTACAGAGTAACGTCCAACGGAAATAACAGCGGCAACATAACATTTGGTGTCCACGGAAGAAGTCCAGACCAGATTTGGGAGAGAGAGTTGACTGGCAGCGCAGTGCAAGACGGTGAGTGGCATGAACTTACGGGAGGAGGTAAGGGGGGATGGGTAGGCGTTGTCTCAAAGAGAGGAAAACTCTATTTTCATTATACGTTTGACAGGTCAACTGGAGGGGACCCCTCGGCAGATACGGAACTTACTGTTGTGTTTCCTAATTAACGAGTATGGGAAGACGTCGACTGTTGGACGTAGCTTCAGCCCAGCAACAAAACATGCATCGATGCCATAAAAGGTGAATAAGATCATGTCTGCAGAGAGTGAGGAAGAACGCGCGGCTCCGATTATTGACGCGCCTGCCAACAATTCCGAGGTCAGAAACGGCGAAATAGACGTATCCGTAACCTCATCCTCCACGGGGACGATGATAGCGCGTCTTTATACATTTTCAGGGAACACGGCAATATCCGAGGGCCGGGCAACACAGGCAGGTAATCGATGGTCCGCCCGGCTACCCGGTATATTTGCCCCCGGACCATACAGGGTCGAAGTCGCCCAAGGAGGGACGGCAATGCACTATGTCACCCTGCGTGTCACACCCGTCACCATCGCCGCTCCCCCCTCTGGAGATGTACCTAACAGGCAGTTTACCGTCAGCGGTAATGGCGGTGAGCACGGTGTGGGGACGGTTACCGTGCATAATGCATCCGGTAATGGACTTTTAGGCACAGCAACAATCAGTGCCACGGGCGGTAGCTGGACGGCCAATGTGACCTTGCCCAGCGAGACGCAGGCCCTGACGTTCTACGCCAAGCAAACAATCGGATCCTACCCCTCCCCGAATTCAAGCTCTAGAACGGTAATGCTGGCGGTCCCGCCCGTGGTGATTACCTCGCCTTCTACCGGCGATGTGAAGGACAACCCGTTCGTTGTCACCGGAGGCGGTGGCAAACCCGACGGCCGGGTCACGATTCATAACAATGCCAACAATGCACAATTAAGCCCTGCCACAATGGGCCAGAATGGCAATTGGACGGCATCAGTGTCTCTGCCCAGTGAGACGGCACCCTTGGCGTTCTATGCCAAGCAGTGGTTTGGAGATCGCGACTCGGTGAAGTCAAATGTAGTCACCGTGACGTTGTTCCCCGCCCCCCCCATCACCGGCCCCGCTGCCGAATCGATTCAAGACCTGTCATTTACAGTGACGGGTAATAAGGGACGTTCGGGCGCCATCGTGCAGGTATGGCGAGGTCTGACCGACAACAAAGTGGGGGAAACAGGCACGTTGACTGGGGCCAGTTGGAGCTGTCCCGTTACGGTGTCCGCAGGCAACATATCCCTGACGGCACACCAAATAATCGGTGGGAATCCATCGAATCGTAGCGTGGCTCGGGCGTTTAGAGTCCGGCCTCCCAAGTTGACCGATATCATCATCACCCAACCGACCCCAACCTCGGTGAAATTCGAGGGCGCCGGTTATGTCAACGCAACCGTACAGATATCTGTGGTCAACGGGCCTGGTGGAGGGACACCGCCCGCTGCGCCCGTGAACGGTGGCAGGTGGGAAACCACGGTGACGAATTGGCCGTTTGGCCTATACAACCTGAGTGCAATACAGAAAGTCTCCGACGATGCCGGTGGCTGGATCGAATCGCAGCCCTACACCTTTAATGTCGACCTCAAGCTCCCAGGCCCGAGCGATGTCACCTATACAGACGTTTACCAACCCACCTTCTCGGGCAAAGGTTTGAACGGCGCCACGGTGAGGCTCTTTGACGCTGTCGACGATTCGAAGATTGCCCCCGACGCCCCTGTGGATAATCGTGGAGAGTGGAGTACCAGGGCCCTGGCGGAGTGGGGACCGACATTCAAGCGCAAGGTCAAAGTGCTGCAATTCTGGGGCGAGCAGGCCTCGCCGGACGCGATTGAAATCGAGGTCACCATCCCACCCCTGGCGCCGGTCATGAACCCGCCGGTCGAGAACGGTCTTTCGCCAAACCTCAGCGGAACGTGCTGGCCGGAGGCCGAGTTGAAGCTTACGTTCAGTGACAGTGCCATCGAACACATTGTCGATAACCACAACGGCTCCTGGAGCTTCCGCCGCGACGAGCCGTTTGCGCCTGAAATCACCCACACTGCAAGCCTTACCCAGTTCGCCGCGCAGCAAACGTCACTCCCTGCGATCAAAACGTTCGTGGTCGCCTTACCTATGCGTAAACCGGTCCTCACCTATCCAGAGCCGAATGGTGAGGTCGGCCGCAACGTGACCATCCGCGGACGGGACGGCATGGCCGGGGCCACGATGCAATTGCGCGATGCTCAATTCGAAAGGCCGTTAGGCCAGGCCAAGTTGCTGACCGCCGACGGCGAGTGGTTCATCGAACTCGCCGATCTGGCGTTTCGTCGGTACACCATCGACGCGCAACAGACCCTCGAAGGGCGACCCTCCGAATACAGTGAACATCTGGCTTTTGACGTGGTGCTGCTGCCCCCCGAATTCGACGAGCCGCAGCCCGGCGGCAACCTGCCGCGTACTTCGGAGTTGTCCGGCAGGGGCATGCGGGGCGGGTTGGTTGATGTCTGGCTTCAGGGTGCAAGCGAACCGTTGCTCAAGGATGTTTTTATCGACAGCGAGGGTCGTTGGAAAGCCAAGGTGACCTTGCCGGTTGGCGAAACCACGATTCGCGCCGTGCAACGTTTTGAGGACCAAGTCTCTAAAGAAAGCCCATGGCTGACCTACGACGTGGTCCCCGCCGCCCCGTTCATTGAAACCCCGGCCGCGGACGAACACATCGGCCGGCGCGTTGTGGTGTCCGGTTTCGGTGTACCGGGGGACCGCGTGACGGTGAAGCTGGGCGACGCCGGGCGAACGGTGCTGGGCAGCAGCCCGGTGCTGGAGGATCGAACCTGGTCGCTGACGGTCACCTTCGATCGGCCTGGCGGTGCCTTTGGCCTGATGGCGGTGGCGTCGAGCGAGGGTTTCGATTCCGCCGATTCACCGGCGCGGGCGGTGGTGTTGGGCACGTACCAACCGTCCATCGAGGTGCCAGCGGCGGGGCGTTGGGTCGGTAACCCGGTGAGGTTCGAAGGGCAGGGCCGGGCGGGGATCGGTCATGTGGTGAGCTGGTTCAACCCGGATCGGGTGTGGGCGCCGGACCTGAGCGTCGCAAGCGGCGGCTGGCAGGGCGCAGCGCCGCAAGCGCTGCCCGATGGCGGCAACTGGTGCCGGTTCAGGCAAAGCATCACGGATGCTGTGGACGGTGCAACGACTTCCGATTGGGTCGAGAGCGAGCGCTTCGAAATTCTGTCACCGCCTGCACGGCTCACTGTCGACGCCCGATGAATGGTCATGAGCACTGTCAGTTCTGACAGTAGACGGCCTGCGCCTGCCGGCGCCAAATCTCTTTGACCAATGGCAAGGCCCGGGCGCTTGCTCAGGCATCGAAGGCCGTTATCGAATTCGAGGACTCGTCCATGGCTGATTCCCGCCCTGCCGTACAGCTACTGATCCAGGTATTCAGTGCCAATCAACTCAACCAATACGCGGCGCTTCAGACGTACCTCGAACAAGGCGGTTCGATCTTTCCGCTGGTGGAAAAGGGTGAGCGGGGGCTGATGAAGGATTATGGCTTGAGCCAGGCAGATGCCCGTCGGTTCCTGCGGCGGGCCAATAGCATGGCCATTTACCTACGGCGCCAATTCATCGAACACATCCTGCACGGTTCAGAAAAAAAACAAGCGTGGCAGCGTACGGGGTTGTTGTCGATGGTACAGGGGCCCAATTTCGAGCGCCTATTCGACCCCGAGTTCGAGCGTTCTTGCCCGCCCCAGGCGCTGGAATCGCTTGCCTCGCCGGTGGCGTACCTGATCGAGCTGATGAGGTGGATCGCTCAGCGTATCGAACCGGCCTCAAACGATGTGCTCAAGCTGCCCTTGCATGATCGGCGCAAGGACCTGAAACCGTTGGTCATCGATTTCAATGCGGTGCATCGGGCAGTGTCCTCGGTGGACATCATCGTCCCGGTGCTGGAAACCTTCATCAACGAGCACGAGGGGCCAGCGGATATCGAACAGGCGATGATCGATGCGCGCTATCCCAATGGCCTTCCCTACTATCAACATTGGGTCACCCTGGACACCGTTGCCCACCGCCATGGCCTGTCGGTGGGCAGTTTCGCCCAGCAGGTGGACCTCGCTTTTCCCTACTTCCTGCAAGCCCAGGCCTGGGACGCCAGCGCCGATCGCGCCCTGGCCCATGCATCGCGGCTGGGGCCTTACCAGCGTCGGTTACTCACGGAACCAGCGATCAAACTCGAGGATAAGGACAGCTTTTACCGGCAAAACTTCGGTGCCGAAGGGCTGAGTTGGCAGAACCTCAATCAGGTACCGTTCTTTGGTGAACGAACCAAACTCGACACGCCAGGACTCGAGGCCTTGTTGTCAGTACGCGGCTTCGCGCCGGTGCGCTCCACCAACGTGACCTACCCGGTTGCGACGCCTGGAGACGGCCCGGAAAGTGGGCGTTCCGGTTCGGTCTATATCAATGCCAATAGCCATCCGGGTGTCAGCATCATCAGTCAGGAGGGCGACTCCTCGAGCTTTCACTGGCTTTCCGCGAACCCTGATAATGCTGCCGGGCTTCAGTGTTACGACCGGATGAACCGCAAAGTGCGTCTGGACCAATGGCTGGCGTTGCCGAGCGAGCAAGTGGATACAGTGCTGGTGGCTGCCATGAGGGCTGAAGTGCGCGGCGGTGCACCGGCCGGTTCCTGGTGGATAACGGACAACGTCGTGCACGCACTCGGGCTGTTCCAGTCGCTGCGTGAGCGCTATGGATGCCCGGTCAGCGACTTTGCCGCGTTTATCGACCAGTTGTCGGTCTACGGTCGCGCCGAGGTGCCGTCACAATTCGATCAGGTCTTCAACGACGAGGGTGATTATCGGGAGCCCTTGAAACTCGACAACGGGACGTTCCCCCTGTTGCCGGAACCCGGAGCGCCCGATCTGACGGTCACCCAGTTGTGCAGTGCCTTGGGCATCGATCTGCAGACTTATCAGTATCTGGCCCTGATGGTCGCCGGAGCGCACGACATCACGGACGAGAGTCTGCCGCGCAACCTGGCGATTTTTTCCAGCTTTTACCGGCTGGTGAAGCTGCCGCGATTGTTGGGCATCACCCCGGTCGAGGGCGTGCTGATGCTGACGCTGCTGGGCGGGGAAACCTGGATCAAGGCGCTGGCGGGCGTTCCTCGGATCGACGCGACCCGAGGCGAGGCCCCGGACGTGCTGAACCTCATCCAGGTCATGCAATTGTGTGTGCAATGGTGCACTGATCGCGATCTACCGGTGCTTTGGATGCTGCAACACATCTCGGCGCCACAAGTGCTGGCCGCTACAGACGTCGAACACCAGTTGTTCAATCAGATATTCAACCTGTTGCCCGGCGCGCTGTTCACCGATGCGGCTGTGTTGATGGCCGGTGTGCCGCCGTTGACGGGCGCTAGCTGGCTGACTTTGTTGTGGAGCCTGGTCGATATTGACGGGTTGGTGGTGGCTCGTTCAGGAACGGAAGCCGAGTACCTGGCCTTTGCCCGGGAGGAGCTCGATAAAGCGGTGATCGACGGCCTCGGGGAAAAATATGACGAGGAACGCCCGGCCTTTGTCGAGAAAATGCTCACCGTGTTGCTACAGGCCAGGGACGCTCAGGTGGCGGTGGCCAAGGAGTCTCTGGCAGGTTACATGGGGGTCAGCGCCGATCAGGCGATCGAGGTCCTTGCCTGGGCCAATGCGACGGTGTACAGGCTGTTGCATCTGGTGCTCGAACGTGATCGTTCAAACCTCGAAGATTCTGTGAAGGAGCGTGACGAACCGCTTGATCCCTGGCTCGTGCTGCTGGCCGATGTGCGTCGTCTCGCAGCCGTGGTGGCCAAGCTTGAGCTCAGCGCGCAACTGCTGCGCGACTACCTGGCCTACGGGTACAAAGCCTGGCTGGGCCAGGACGACAGTCATGAGTTCACGGTGCGCACGCTTTACTACCTGACTACGCTCACCCGTGCGTTTGAGTTGAGCGAACAACCCGCGCAGACGCTGCTCGATTATCTACGCGAGGTCAATGCCCTGCCTTCGCCGTTGACGGGCGATGCATTGCGCCTGGCCCAACAAGCGGCGTCGATCCGTCTGGCGGGCTTTTTCGACTGGAGCGTGCAAGAGGTGCGCGAATGCATCAGCCGCATCGACCCAGCGTTCATGATCCTGAAAAACCTGACCCAACTGGATCTGCTGATGCGGGTTCGGGTATTGGCGGCTCAGACCGGCATGGATGCCTTGACGATCTTCCTGATGGGTACTTTGCCGGAAGACGTTGACAAACCAGCCTACAAAGACGCCGCCGAACATGCCTTGCTAAGCCTGTCGGAATCCGGTGTGCCGTCGATGGCCTTCACCGGGGATCTCAAGCAACTCGTCACGATGACCTGCACCGTGGACAACACCGACGTGATTGCCAAGCCGGGCGAGAAGATCACCTTCACCGTCACACTCAAGGACCGCGACGGGAAAGCGTTAAGCGGCGTGATGGTTTATTGGAGCGTCGAGCTGGGGACCATTGTAAACAAGGAAACGGACGTCGATGGCACGGTTCAGGTGGATTTCTATCCGGGCAAAGTGATAGGTACGGACACCCCGCAATACTGGCTGGACCTGTTCGAGCGCGAATATGCCCCTACCATTCGGGTCAACGTCGATGCTTCAACCCTGCAATTTCCGCCGCCGCTCATGTCGAAGGTACCGCTGGGCCCCGTGCCCTATGGTCAGGAAGTCGAGCTCTTCGCCACGCTGATGGACCGTTATCAAAACATCGCTAGACAAAGCCTCGTGCGCTGGTTGGATCGAACCTCGGCAGACAGGGAGATCTCTCCATTGAGGTTTCGACCGGATCAGTCCTACACCGATCAGGAGGGCGTGGCCCGAACCTTTGTTTCCAGTTCAGCAGGCGGTACGTTCGTCATCGGTGTCCTGACGGATGCCGGTGACAGTATCAGTAATTTCGAGCGCTTTACGTTTGCCGATGAGGAGTCAGCATCATGACCCTGCACAGCATGAGCGAACTGTTCGAAAAGCGCCGTAATGCCCTGATCGAGTACTGCCTCGGGCAAGTTGGAAAAGGGGACGGGGATTCCCAATACAACTTCCTGCGAACCCCGGCGGACCTGTTCGAACTGTTGCGCATGGATCCGCTGGACAGTTACCCGGTCCAGAGTTCCTGGGTCGCCGAAGCGACGAGCTGCGCCCAGCAGTTCATCCATGCCGCCTACCGCAAGCTGGAGCCGGGCTATGAAGCGGTCGAATTCGACAAACGCGATCTGGCCACGTGGGAGCTCTACAGCAATTATCCGGATTGGGCGGCGCTGCAACTGATCACGCTTTACCCGGAAAACTTCATCACGCCTTTTGTACGGCAGCGCAAGACCAGCCTGTTCAAAACCCTGGAAAACAACCTCAACCAGGCGCGGCTGAACATCGATTCGGTGCAAGCGGCCCTGCAGGACTACCTGCAGACGTTCGAACAGACCTGCAACCTGGACGTGCTCAGCAGCTATATGGACGGTACGCCCGAGCGGGCCGATTATTATTTTGTCGGCCGCCAACGTGTGCCACCTTTCCAATACTTCTGGCGCAAGGCTGAGGTCGAGCTGTCGCCCAGTTGCGTGGCTATCAACCCAGCGGCCTGGAGCGAATGGCTGCCGGTCGATACGCCCACGGGCGTAAGGATCCTGGATATCCGGCCGGTGTTCTGGAGTGGGCGGCTGTGCCTTGTATGGGCCGAATGGCAGGACAAGGTTGAAAGCGACGGTAGCGACATCAGCTTGCCGCACCGGCTGGAGATCAAGGTGGCTTTCATGAGCCAGAACGGCCAGTGGTCATCCCCGTTGAGCCTGCACAGTTCCGCGAGCGAGGCGGACCTCACGCCAGGAGCCAGGTTGATCGCCACCATCTGGGCCGATGATTCCCACCCCAAGGGCCGGTTGGGCGTCCTGTTGACGAACGACAAGACGAAGGACAAGGCAGAAGACGATGGTGGTGACGGTGTTCTCAAGGTGTTTGCGGTACGCGACGTGCTGTTCCGCCCCTTGGCCTGGGATGACGGCGGCTGGCTGGAGCAGGCGGCGAAGGTACGTTTTGTCGATGCCGAAACCGTTCAACATCCGCTGATGAATCAACCGAGCGTCAGTCCCTCCGTAGAAGCGGTGGGCAGGTTGACGCCTTTCCTGGATCTGCAAGCGGTGGCGTTTCGCGTCGGCAACGATGATGTTCTGTTTGTGCAGGGCTTCTTGAGGCCTTCGGGGGAAGCCGAAGGCCAAGATGAAACATTTGATTTGACGTTGGAACACGCAGAAACAGGAGATCAACGCTATGAAGGCGAGCATCCGGTTGCCGGTGGCTGGAGTACCGACTGGCTGGTCTTCAGGCGGTCGAAGGGGTCGTGGGGGGACGCTACCTTTTCTTTCGGGACGAACAAGGCCGGTTATGGACGTAAAAAATTCGTATTGGGCATTAGCAACGTCACGGCTTTCCCCCCGGTATCTCTGCTCAAGAACAGCCTCGATGCGGCGCAGTTCCTGTCGCTCAACCAACCGGAACTGACGCTTAAATACACCCGCCTGAACTCGCTCTTCGGCCCGGAGCTGGTGCAACGTTCCAATGTTTCCGTCGATGCGGTACTCGACTGGGATACTCAATTCCTGCCGGAGCCGCCTCCCACTACCGGGCCTATCAACGAGCCGAACGGCGCATTCGACGGTGCCAACGGTTTGTTTTTCTGGGAGCTGTTTTTTCATCTCCCGCATCTGGTCGCGGCGCGTCTGCGTGCCGAGGACCGTTTCCTGGAGTCGCAGAACTGGCTGCACCACCTGTTCGACCCGCAGGCGCCGGCCGACGCCACGCAACCCTTACCGCCGAATCCGAAACCCCTGTACTGGCGCTGCCGACCCTTGGCGGGCCCCGGCAACCTGGGCTGTGAAACCATGGCGCCTACTGACCCCGATGCCATCGCTTATTCGGCGCCGAAGCATTTTCAGATTCTGGTGTTCTGCGATTACGTTAAAAATCTGATTGCCTGGGGGGACTGGTATTACCGGCAACTCACCCGTGACAGCCTGGTGGCGGCCAAGTTGTGTTACGTCCAGGCCGAGTTTCTGATGGGCAAGGCGCCCTCGGTGCAGACGGTGAACCGTTGGGAAGCGGACACGGTAAACAGTCTCATGCACAAAAGTACTTCGCGACCGGCGCTCGAGCAGTTCGAGCGAAACCTGTCGTTCAGCTTGTCTGATTTCCCTGCTGCCGCCGAGGCGCCTCCGCAGCTTGGGCTGTTGGCGAACGATCCCTTCAAACCGCCGATCAATGAACAGGTGCTGGCGCTGTATGACCTGCCCGGCCAGCGCCTGCATAACTTGCGCAGCAACCTCACCCTGGACGGCAAGCCATTGGACATTCCGCTGTTCAGTCCGCCCACGGATCCCAACCAATTGTTGCGTGATCTGGCAGCTGGCGGTGCCGGCGCTCCACGACCCATGGGCGGACGGCTGGTGGTCGGTGCGTTCCGTTGGCGCACGACTTTCGAAGTGGCGCTGCGGGCCGTGCAGACCTTGCAGGAACATGGTGAGCAGGTGCTGCGTTTGCTTGAGCGGCGGGACCAGATCGAACAGGAAGACATGCAGCAGAACTACCTGTTGGAGCTCGGGGCTTATGCCCAGACCATGCAGGAGCAGAGTCTCCTGCAGTTGCAAGAGACCAAGGCCGCGCTGGAGCAGAGCCAGGCCGTGGCGCAGGAGCGGGAAGACGCTTACAAGCGACTGTATGAGGATAATGTGTCGGCGGTTGAATACCAGGTCATGGACAACCTGTACCGCTCAAAAATCCTTTCCACGACCTCGGCAAACATCAGGCCCGGGGGGGCCGCGATTGCTGCGCTTGCCAATATCTTTGGTGTGGCCAACGGTGGGTTTCGTCTCGATAAAGTCTACGACGTGGCGTCTTTTGCCCTGGATATCGCCGCGGCGGTGCTGCAGATCGACGCCGAGAAACAGGCCACTACCGAGAGTTACCGTCGTCGACGGCAAGAGTGGCAGTTGCAACGCGATCAGGCGAAGGCGGAGGTGCTGGCAATCAAGACACAAGTCACTGCGCAGAGCCATGCCGTGACGGCCGCCCAAACCAGCCTGGACCAGACTCTCATCGCCAACAGCCAGGCCCTGACGGTCTACAACTTCCTCAAGAAGCGGGCGACCAATGCCGAGCTGTACGGTTGGTTGCTGGGCCAGTTCAAGGCCTTGCACTATCAGGCCTACGATGCCGTGGTGAGTCTGTGTCTCAGCGCCCAGGCCTCGCTGAGTGCCGAAACCGGCGACTACGACACGCAGATTCCCTTGCCCCAGGTCTGGCTGGACAACCGTCACGGGCTGACGGCGGGCGAGCACCTGCGTGCGCATCTGATGCGCATGGAGCGTGAATATCTGCAACGTTTTGAGCGGCGGCTGGAACTGGTCAAGACCATTTCCTTGCGCCAGTTGTTCGACGATGAAAACGATCCGCAGACGGGCATCGAAAGTTGGGAGGTAGCGCTGCAAGCGTTGCGTACCAAAGGCACCCTGGAGTTCAAGCTCACGCAACTGTTGTTCGATCGCGATTATCCGGGGCATTACTGCCGGCAAATCAATTCGGTCGAAGTCGACCTGCCTGTACTGACCGGACCTTACGACAATGTACGGGCGACGTTACGTCAGATCAGCAGCATGACGGCCACCAAGGCGTCTGTCCGCTCGGTGGATTACCTGCACCGTCCCGAGGAGGCGGTGGCGCCCACCGAGGTGCAGATCAACCTGCGCAGCGGCCAGCAGATTGCCTTGTCGCTGGGGATTGGCAATTCAGGCATGACGGCCCTGAAGCCCGAAGAAAGCTTGCTCAACCCCTTTGAAAACACCGGCGTGGTCTCGCGCTGGATGCTGACTTTCCCGCGACCTGGCAAAAAGCCGCAGTGCGACATGCTGCGCTCGTTGACGGACATCATCGTGCGGCTCCGTTACACCGCCAAGGCCGGTGAGCCGCCGTTTGCAAGGGCCGTCGAAGATCGGGTGACCGAGCTTGACCCCGGTGCTGCAGAGTGCACACCCGTCGTAGGGGCAGGCCGTCATGAATAAGCCCATTATCCAGGCCAACGAAAGTCTGGTACTTAACGGCGAGTTCAAGCAGGCGTTCACGCACTGGAAAAAGGGGCCGATCAATCCGAACTGGTTGGGTACTGCGGATGAAGCGTATGAAGGCGTGCCGATCAGCTTTTTAAAAGCCGGCAACAGGTCCTCGGTCAGTCAACTGTTGGCAGCGCCGAAAGCCCCGGCTGCCAATGCTCGTTATGCGCTCAGCTTCCTCTGTGAAATGCGGCATTCAGAAGCAGGAAGGTTGGTTGTCAAGGTGGACGGGCAGCCCCATGAACAGGTCATTGCGCTGTTGCCCGGCGAACCTCGCGATGCGGTGCAGGATCAGGCACGGCTCAGGGAGGGGCAACCGTTGGTATTCCAGCCAATCTCATATGAAGAGGACCTGGACCTGCCGTTCGAGGCGCATGACACCCTTGAAGTCAGTGTATTCAGCCCGCCCAACGCGGCTGGGGATCTCATTTCAAGCGTCTGCATCACTCGCATCAACCTCCAGCTGCATCTTGAACCGGCGGTGATGCGGACGCTCAGGCTGGACGAGCAATCGCTGAGCGCATCAGGACCTTTGTACATCTGTCTGGGGGCTTCGGGAGACTTGGCCCATCAGCTTGAGTTCGTCCCCGATCCGGACAATGCCTGGCTGGATACCCAAGCGGCATTGACCAGCGACGACAACCCACTGGGCGCGATTGTTGCGACACCAGCCTGGGGCGTGAATCATCCCTTGGCGTCAGCCTGGACGCTGGATTGCCCGTTGATCGGCGATCAGGACCCCTATCTGTTCTCGCTGAACCTGCTCAATCAGTACACCGCCGATCCTTATCCGGTGCAGGTGTCGCTCGGTCATCATCGGCTGGCATTTCATGACGTGCTCGAGGCGGCGTATTACCCGGTACTTGAATACAACCAGTCTGTCCGCCTTGGGGTCCAGGTCACCTCCTATTACACCGGCCAGCCCCTGAGCGGGCGCACCGTGAGCTGGAGTTCCACTACTCGGCAGATAAGAGATAGCGCCGAGACCGGCACGGACGGCTGGGCTTATTTTGACTGCCTGCCGACGCAGGCGGGGGATTTCGAGATCGAAGCGTCGGTCGAGAGTCCTTACTACGCCACGGGCGTGGTGACGCAAACCCTGGCGGTCCGGGTGCTGGCGACGGATCCGTGGAAGGAGGTGCAGGCGGTCGTCGAGGGAGGGCAAGCACCTTGGGAAGACAAGATCGGCTATCCCAATCGAGGGTCGGATTACCCGGTGGATCTGAAACTGCCAGCAGACAGTCCTTTGCAGGGGACGGCGCTGTCGTTGCACTGGAGCGGTGATTCCCATGAGCAACTGGGCGTCGTGGTCAGCCCGGCGCTTGAAACACCGGTGCCGATCACGGGTGCCGAACTGGCCTGGACCCTGACGAGCGAAGATCGCCTGGACGGTCAATTCGACCTGCAGTTGTTCTGCTCGAAGCTGCTGCTGCCTTCACCGAAAAAATCCATGTCGCTGGCGCGTAATCTGGTCAAGGTTGGCGAGGTACGCGAGGCCAACAAGTTTCCCGTGGTGGACGAAAGCGAAAGCGTGCTGTTGCGGGTGCAAGTGGTGCACTTCACCGTCAGCGGCGACGGTGATCCCGTTGTTAATGCGCAGGTGCAATGGACGGTCGCCGCTGACCCGATTGCCAACGTCACCACGGGCTCCGGTGGTTGGGCCAGCGTGTGGTACACGCCGCAGAGCGCGGGGGACAAGGTGGTCGTCGCCAGCATCAAGGCCCATGGGGAGGCCGTTGCGGTGGAGCAGCCTTTCGATGTGAAAGCGATTGCGACCAGTCCCTGGAAAGATGAAGTCACGATTCGGCTGGATGACGTCGAAGTCCAACGCAATGGGCTCGGTGTGCTGTGCCGGCGTGGTCAGACACATAAGCTCAAAGTCGTGCCGAAATCTGGCAGCGCGTGGATCGGCAAAAACATCAGTTTGCACTGGCGTGGGGCCGACCCGGATATCGGATTAGTGCCCGCTGACCTTGGCACGCCCAAGCCTCTGGTGGCAGCCGGTACCGAATGGAATCTCGCCTCACAGGTGGGTACCAGTATCAGCAGTCTGTTTGAGCTGGAGCTACGTCTGGAGAGTGTTTCAGTCGTCAGGGAGCTGACCGGCCGATTGGTGGCCGAGGACCTGACCGAAGAAATCAGCCTGAGGCTCGACCAGATAGTCGCCGCGCTGGATGCGCAGACGCTCTATCCATGCCTGGGAGCGCTGCACCGCTTCAGCGTTTTGCCTAATGCGCTGAGCCCGCTGGTGGGACTGGAGTCAACCCTGGCGTGGGCGGGGACGTCCGCCGAGGATTTGGGGGCCACGGTTCGACCCGCATTGAATCTTGCGCAACCGGTCCACGACGGCGGCGCGATCTGGGTGCTGGATTTTACCGCCAGCGAGCAACCGGGCCAGTTTTCCCTGGCGTGGGCAATACCCTCGCTGGATTTTGTCGCCACCGCGAAGCCGATGACGCTGGCCCATAACAAAGTCCGGATCCATGACTGGCGCGACTCACCGGTGGACCCGGTGGTGGGGCAGGAACCGGCGTGGCTGTGGGTTCAGGTGCTCTCTCACTTTACCGGGCGTGCGGTCGCCGGTGTTCCGGTGACATGGGCTGCGGACGGTTCCAGCACCGAGCCTACGAACGCCGATGGCTGGTCCGGTTTTGCCGTGGCTCCGGCAAGCGCCGCAGAACAGACCGTGAAGGCGTCCGTGAGCAGTCCCTATGATGGCTATGAAGAGGAGCGGCTATTTGCGCTGACGGCACTGGCAGAGGATCCCTGGGCAGGGTTGATGGTTCAGTTTGATGGTGCACCGGCCGAACCTTGGGGGGGAAAGACCTATTTTCCGCGCCGTAAGGGCGAGCACGTGTTTGAGCTGACGGCCGCCGAGAACAGCCCTTTGTTTGAACGCGACTTGACACTGGGCATGACCGGGACCGGACCGACCGCGCTGGGAATCAGGTTTTTGCCAGAGGCCCTGGGCATGCCGCGCAGGTTTTCCAGAGAGGGATTGCAGTACATGTTCAAGGCCGACGATCTGAAAGATGGCAGCTTTGCCTTGCGCCTGGCATCGCAGCGTCTTGCCAGCTTGTCACCCGCCAATGCGATGTCGTTGGGGGAAGGCGAGCAAGTGCTGAAAATCAGATTTGACAGCAGTGTTTCTCAAACCCTGGATTGGGAGCAGGAGCTCGTCGAACAGGTCACCGTTGTGTCCTCCATCAGCGGCAGGCCTATCGCCGGTGTGACCGTGACGTGGCGAGGTGATGATTTGGGAAGAGTGACCTCGGTGACCGACTACTACGGGGTGGCGCGAGTTCGCTTTGTTCCCACCACGCCTGGCGCCGCCCAACTGACCGCGACGGTGGGGGAAGGGGAGCATCTGCAAACGTTGGCGTTGACCTACTTCCTGAATGAGCCACGGAAAATCCAGTCTCTGGGTAGCGATAAACCCAATGGTCATCTGGGGGAACTGGTTTCAGCGGTCGTGACCGTGGTATCGGCCATGACCGGCGAGCCTTTGCAAGACGTTGAAGTGATGTGGGAGTACCCCAACATCACGATTGCTTCAACGAGAACTGAAACCGATGGGCGAGCCCATGTGCAATTCAGATTGCCGGGGGTTCGTAAAGGTCTGTTGCAAGCCGTTGTCCCGGGTGGCTACGCGGGATGGGAGGTTGCCCTTATGGTGTTTGAACTGGTACCCAATGAAATGACCTGGCTCCAGGAGTTCAAGCCTTACGTCAATGGCGAACCGGTGAAGTGGCCTGACGTGGAATTGAATCTGGTCACAGGCGAACTTTGCACGTTGACGCTCGACTACGAATACAGCTGGTTGATTGGTGATCCGGACGCCCAGATCCTTCTGGAATACAAGCCGGGCGAGGAAGCACAAGGTCTGGTTTTTGATCCGCCGTTAGGGCAGTTGGTGGTGATGGCGCAGGGCACGACGTCGTTGAGTTGGACGATTTCTACGGGCCAGGTGCAAGGTGGCCCCTTCGTGTTGCAATTTGATATGCCTTCAATGAGTGGAATACCAAAGTCGCCGCCGTTGCCAGGAAACATGGTTTATGTAGCACCAGAGTTCGACGTTAAATTCGATGATTTTTCAGTTGATTTCGGGAGTTCCGCCTACCCTTGTCACGGTGCAATTCACACTTTTTCTGCTCGGCCCAAACCCTCCAGCCGGTTTCTGAATACCAATGTAAAACTGGTGTGGGGTGGGGAGTCCATTGAGAAGCTCGGTGTCGTGGTTACCCCTCCATTGGAGGATGCACAGTGGATGGCGCCGGAGGGCATAACCTGGGAACTGAATTGCTTGAACACTACCAGGAATGGAAAGTTTTCCTTGCACTTGGAGGTGGTGGAGTCGGGAGCTGCGACTGGGCAATTAGCGATGTCTCTGGGGCATAATCTAGTGACGGCTGAACGGTGGACATCGGGACCATTTCAACAATGGCCAGACTGGGATGACTACTATGTGTCGAATATTCTCGCCACGTCCGTTCATTTGAATGTACCTGCGGCTAGCGTTCAAGTATCCATAAACGACGTACCGTCTAATGCGCTTTTCACAAACGCAAAGGGGGAAGCTTCAGTGAGGGATTTTTATAGATTGTCGATCGTCAATCGATATGACGGAAGTATCGTCCCCTAGTGACTTTTGCATTAGGTAACCAATGCCTTTCTCAATGAACAAGGCGTAATCACCTACAAATTCCCCGCCTTCTTCCACCCCAAATACAACGTCACCAGCTCGGCCCCCAACTCCCCGGGCCGGGCTTGCAGTACCGCCACGCCATGGGCGCTCAGGCGCTCATGCAGTTCGGCCCGGGCGTTCAGATAATCCACTGTTCCACAGTAGCTCAGGGCTTCGGGCAAAGTTTGCACCGGCGTCTGGCGTAAGCGGTCGAGGGCCTCTTCCCGCAGGCTCGCCACCAACACCCGATGCTGCTGGCCGAGCCGTTTGACGGCGGTGAGCAGTTCTTCGTCGTCCTCATCCCGAAGATTGGTCACCAGCACCACCAGGGCCCGGCGTTTTTGCCGGGTCAGCAGTTGGTTGACGGCGGCCTGGTAGTCGGCGGGGCGTTGGCTGCTGTCGAGGTCGTACACGGTGTTGAGCAGCACGTTGAGCTGGTTGGTGCCTTTGACCGGGGCGAGATAGCGTGGCCGCTCGCTGGCGAAGGTGCTCAGGCCCACGGCATCGCCCTGGCGCAGGGCGGTGTAGCTGAGCAGCAGGCAGGCGTTGAGGGCGTGATCGAAATGCGACAGCTCGCCGTCCTGGCTGCGCATGCGCCGACCGCAATCGAGCATGAAGATGATCTGCTGGTCGCGCTCGTCCTCGTATTCACGGGCAATCGGCATGCGGTGGCGGGCCGTGGCCTTCCAGTCGATCTGGCGCAGGCTGTCGCCCTCGCGAAATTCGCGCAGTTGATGGAATTCCTGCCCCTGGCCGCGCCGTTGGCGCTGGCGGATGCCGAGCTGGCTGAGCCAGTTGTCCACAGCCAGCAGTTGACCTTCGTAGAGCCGGGCGAAATCCGGGTAGACGCGGATGTCTTCGAGCGCGTCCATCAGGCGTTTTTGAGCCCACAGGCCCAACGGGCTCGGCAGGTTGACTTCGCAGTGTTCGAAGGTGAAGTGGCCGCGCTTGAGCGGGCGCAGGCGGTAGCCGACCTGACTGTGTTGGCCGGGTTGAAGCTCCACCGTCAGGGGCAGGTTTTCGAAGTCCAGGCCATCGGGGACATGATCGAAGAGCCCGACCTCCAGCGGCTGCTCGAAGTCATGGCTGATCTCCAGACGGACCTCGCCCCAACGACCCAGGGCCAGGCTTGCCGGCATCTGCCGTTGCACCCGGGGCGAAGGCAAGCGGCTGAGGCGCACGGCGTCGAGCAGCGCCAGGGCCAGCAACGCCAGCAGCAAGCCCCAGTTGATGGACAACAGGGTCGATGGAACCGCCACGCCCAGCGCCCGCAATACGCCCAGGACGATGCCGAGGACCAGCAGTACCGCGAGCCAGATCAGGAGCAGGCGCGAGGGTTTCATGGCTGCATTCCCATTGGAAGAAATGCAGAGCGCACTTTTGTGGCGAGGGGATTTATCCCCGTTGGCCGCGCAGCGGCCCCTAGCGGTGTGTCAGACAGAACCAGGGGGCCGCTTCGCAGCCCAGCGGGGATAAATCCCCTCGCCACAGAAGGTATCCTCGGCATGTTGGTATTATTCACAACCGCGGCGCCGGCACTTGATCGAGCAACTGCCCCAGCACCTGATCCACCGAGAGTCCTTCGATGTCCAGCTCCGGCGCCAGCCGCACGCGATGGCGCAGCACGGCCAGGGCGCAGCCCTTGATGTCGTCCGGCACCACGAACTCGCCACCGCGCAACAACGCCCGCGCTCGGGCGCAACGCACCAGGGCAATCGAGGCGCGCGGCCCGGCGCCGAGGGTCAACCCTGGCCAACTGCGGGTGGTGCGGGCCAGGCGCACGGCGTAGTCGAGCACCTGGTCGTCCATCGGTAGATCGCTGGCGATGCGTTGCAGGGCCTGCACGTCCTTGGCCTGCAACACCGTGCGCAACGGCTGTACATCAAGCATGTCGGCCCGGGTCGAGCGGCTGACCTGACGCACCATGTTCAATTCCTGGTCGGCGTCGGGGTAGTCCATGCGCACCTTGAGCATAAAGCGGTCGAGCTCGGCTTCCGGCAGCGGGTAGGTGCCTTCCTGTTCGATGGGGTTCTGGGTGGCGAGCACCATGAACGGTTGGGCGATGGGCAGGGCGCGGCCCTCGAGGGTGACCTGGCGCTCCTGCATGGCCTCGAGCAGCGCGGCCTGGGTCTTGGCCGGTGCGCGATTGATCTCGTCGGCCAGCAGCAGGTTGGTGAACACCGGGCCCTTGCGCAGCTTGAATTGCTCGGTCTGCAGGTCGTACACCGCGTGCCCGGTGACGTCGCTGGGCATCAGGTCGGGGGTGAACTGGATGCGCGCGAACTCGCCGCCGAAACAGCGGGCCAGGGCGCGCACCAGCAAGGTCTTGCCCAACCCGGGAACCCCTTCGAGCAGGACGTGACCGCCGGCGATCAGCGCCGTGAGCACATCGTCGATCACCGCACCCTGGCCGACCACGGCTTTGCGCAGTTCGGTGCGAATGGCCTGGGCCAATTGACTGGCGCGCTGGCGCTGTTGGGCGGCGTGGGTCTGGCCGTCGGCAGGTTCGTTCTGTTCAGTCATGGGGTCTGGCGTTCTCCTAACGGTTAAATCCTATTACTGCGAGATAAATTAATACCACGGTGCATACCGACCTCTTGAATATCAAGCGGCTGACGACCGAGTCACCGGTACAACTCAGCCCATTTGAAAATGCAGGTTCGCAAAGATCAAACCGGCGAAGCGGGCGGGCAAACCCGCTTCCACCGTGCGGGACCTGGGGGTACTGCTGACCACTATCCCCGCTTCGATCAAGCGGCTCAGCTCTTCCGTTGCAAGACGATCCTTCAACCCTGTGAACACCTTGAACTCCGCACGCGGCATCGCACCTTGGGTGAGAAGCGCCAGCACGGCCGCTGCACTGGTGGGCCTGATGCCGGCACGGCGAAGGTCGGGATCCGTTGAGAACACATGGACAACCTGCTCGCGCAGCTTGGCTGGGTTTAGCGCGTTCGTCATGTACTCGATCTGGTCGTGGCAGACGTCGAGCATGAACTCGATGAAGTTGAAGTAGTGGCGCTGTGAGAGTTGGCCGCGCCCGTCATAGTCACCTTCACGAGGGCGATCAGCCAACGCCAGGAAGCGATAGTACTCATCCTGCCTGCGTGCCAGGCCACGAGACAGTGACCAGAGGAAAGGTTTTAGCCCCAGGTGAACAAGTTGCAGGTGGGTGAGCATCCGAACCACTCGACCATTGCCATCGAGGAAGGGGTGAACAAGCGCCACTCGGTGATGGCCTGCCAGGGCCGCGATCAATTGGCGCCGTGGATCCTTGATTCGTCCGTAGTGCAACTGCAGATGCTCAAGCATGGGCAAGACCGCCGCAGCCGCTGGAGCGATATGCGCGTCGACCTGGACCTGTTCATTCGCTTCGGCCCGCAGTCTGCCCGGCTCCATCATGCGACCATCGCCCAGAGTCAGCTCCTCCGTAGACGCGTCCTTGAACAGTCGACGATGGAGGGCAGCGATCAACGTGGGGTCGAACATGGCAGAGAAGCTGTCCGCTGGCCGCATGCGAAGCAGCCGCTCCATCACCTCCTGCTGGGTCATGTGTTGCACGGCGAGTTCTTTGAGTGCCTTTCTTTCCCGTTTCGGTATCGTGCGAGCAGCCTGGAGGTCAGCGATCTCGGTTCGATGCCCTTCGATCAGATTCGAGTAGTAGGTATTGGTGATGCGCAGCAGGCCCGCCAGTTGCTTCGATGTCTCATCGGCGAGCCGTCCGGCAAGAAATTCTGCCTTGCGCGGCAACTGATCCGCAGCCTGAATGATCGAGTCGGGCAGATTTTCTGGCAGTACTGGGTCAAGGTACGTTTTCGAGGTAATCATCGTTTGATTCCGGCGCACATAAACGGTTATTTATTCGGTGATTCCTGCGGAAATTTATGCGGAAAGTAAAATGGGCTATAACACCCGTTATTGCTAGGTTTGGTAGTACCTTACGATAGATGAGTTCGAGAGTTTTTGCGGATTTATCTGCGGAAAACTCATAAGGCATTCCTGAGGGTTTGCAAATGGGCGACCTGGCGGCAGAACTCAGCGCTGGACATCCGCTGTTTCGGCCGGGGGCTCAAGGCCTGGCTGATGGCCCGCGTGGGCTGGCGGGTCAGGCGGGCGAGCACCTGCCATTGTTCGGCGACGGCCAGTTGTTCGAAACCGGGATGAAGATGGCGGGCCCGGCGCAGCACGTCCTGTTGCAAGGTCTGTAACAGCTGCTGCTGGCCGGTGTGGCGCAGGTGAAAACCGGCGCTGGCCTGCAAGTGCTCCTCCAACTGACGCCGTGCCTTGGGCGCCGGTTGTTGCAGCGGGCCATGGCGTACCGCCGAGCGCCAGAGCCACAGGGCAACCAGGGCCAGCAGCGCCACCAGGGCCTGGGGGAAATAGCGCAACAGCAGGGTCAGCAGGTCGTCGTGATCGGTGTCGAACAGCAGCGTGACGTCCGTATCGGCGCTCAAATACCAGAGCAGCCAGGCGTTGTCGTACTGGTCGATGTGCTCGTTCTTCCACAGCTCGGCGTCGGTGATGACCGTGATCGTGCCCAAGCCGAGGGTCAGTTGCATCATATGGGTCGCCAGGGCGCTGTTGGCCCAGGCCTGGGCGAGGTTCTGCGGGTCTTCGAGGTGGAAGTCGGTGTCGAAGCCGATATACGCGGGCGCCTCTTCGTCTTCCAGGTACAACTTGGTCAGTTCGGGGTAAGGATCCTTGATGAGCTCGGGGGCCGGCTCCTTGAGGTCTTCGCTCATGAGTTGGCGCAGGTGTACGCGGTCCAGCAGCAAGTCGCCGCTGCTACCGGTGCTGTTGTCCCACAAGGCCTCGGCGACAAACAACAAGCGTCCACCGGCCCGGGTCCAGTTCATCAACTGGTCGACTTCCCGTGGCGTCATGTGGGTGCGTTCACCCAGCAACAGCAGGCTGCGCTGGCGAGGCTCCAAGGTGGGAAGCACGCTCAGGTTATTGGCGTGCTCGACGTTGATGCCCTGCTGGCGCAAGAAGTGTTCGGCGGCCAGGTAAGGGTTGGCCTGGGCTTCGGGGGAGGGGCCGTGATCGACGGTTTCCTGGTAGGGCACGGCCTTCACGTAGAGATAAATGCCCAACGCACCCACCAACGCGACCAGCAGTGCACCGGTCAGCAACCCGGCGTGCCGGCTCATCGAGACGCTCCCGGACCGAACAGCCCGCGCCAGCCGTCACACAGTTCCTGCTGCAGATGAGGCGGCGGTGCGCGGTGCCCATAGGCAATGTTCTGCCAGTGCCGGGTCAGGCTTTCGCTGAAGCCCAGCAGGTTGGCCTGTTGAAGTTGTTCGACGCGTTGCAACACCTGGCCTTCGGTGTCGGCCGGCTTCAACGGGACCTTGAAGTCATGGTGCAAGCGACTGAGCAGGGCCCGGTAGAGCAGCCCCAGGGCCTCGCGGGGATTGTCGGCCCATAGCTGCTCGACGCTGGCGGCGACATCGACCGGCAGGCTTTCTTGGCGGATATCCAGGCCGAACATCTGGGCCGGTGCCGGGCGTTCGACGGGCGTCCGCTTCATCGGCCGTCGATTGGCCAGGGCCTTGAGCCGTTCCCGATAGCGCCAGGCCAGCCAGACGATCGCGCCCACCAGGCAGGCCCACAGGGCGATCTGGATCAGCGCGGCGATGACGTCGAAGCGTTGGCTGCCCATCCATTTGAACATTGCCTTGAACCAGTCCGGGGCTTCGCTGTTTTCGGGGGCCTCGCTGGTTTCTTCGCCGAAACGATAGCGGGTGACCGTTTCCGGGTTCTTGAACGGCGGGGCGTCGAGGATCGCCTTGATGCTGTCCCGGGCCGCTTCGCTGGTGACGGGTTGATTGAGCAGCCGCGGGCTGTCGGGGGCGCTGCTGTCTTCGGCGGCCCAGGCCGGAGGCGCCAGGGGCAGCAGCATCAGTGCCAGCAGTATCAGCACCGGGGCTGCACTGCTCAGGCGCTGGCGCAGGCGACGGAACGCCAGTTCGATGTCCCAGCCCTCGAGGATCGTACGGCGGTTCAGGTAGAGGCTGAAGCCGCAGGCGACATAGATCGGCTCCCAGACGATCAGCACGAGAGGATACAAAAAGTTCACTAGGTGTTCGAACCACAACCAGCCGTATTCCGTAGTGTCGAGCAGTGTCTGCCAGTCCCATTCCAGTTCGACCTGTTGCGGCACAAACAGATAGAACAGGGCCATCAGGCCGAACCACAAGGCGGTTTCCAGGTGCACGCCGATGATGGTCAGCCATTGCGCCACGCCGCCGTTGCGCTGCAGCAGGACCCGCAAGCGCTGCTCCCGCGCGTCGCCGGTGAGCCCTTCAAGTTGCACCACGGGCATCAGGAAGCTGCGGTTCAGGCTCAGTCGTCGCCAGGTCAGGCTGGCGAACAATTGGGGCTTGAGCAGCGCGGGCCACTGGCGCAAGGCCTGCTTCAACGTAGGCGTTTCGCCAAACAGCGCCTTGGAAAGAATGTACAGCGGCAGCCGGTCAAAGGCCGGTTTCAACCACCAGAACACCAGCACGACCAGGGACGGCGAATCCCACAGCAACAGGGTCAGCAGCGCATACACCGGCAGCGTGACGATGGCCCAACTGGTCATCAGCAACCGTCGATGCTGCTGGCTCATCAGCACACCGAGGTCCATGGCTTCCCAGGTGGTGCGCGGGCGGATGACTACGGTGGCGTCACTCAGGCGCATGGCGGACCCGTCCGGCAAACAGCAGGTAACTGAGTACCAGCAGCCACAACAATGCGCCGACCGTGTACTTGGTGGCCGACGACACGGCACTGGACGACCAGTAAGCCTCGATGAACGCGGCGATGAGCAGGAACAGCATCACCCCGCCGATCATCAGCACGCTTTTGCCCGCGGCAAGCCGCAAGGCCTCGCCCCGGGTCAGGCGCCCCGGCGCGATCAAGGCCCAGCCCAGTTGCAGGCCAGCGGCGCCGGCCAGGGTGATGGCGGTGAGTTCGAAAGCGCCGTGGCCGATCACGAACGACCAGAACGTGCCGCCCGAACCGATCTGGGTCAGGTGGCCGGCCACCGCGCCAATGGTCAGGCCGTTGAAAAACAGGAAGAACGCGCTGCCCAGGCCAAACATCAAGCCACTGGCGAAGGTCTGAAAGGCAATGCCGATGTTGTGCATGATGTAGTAGCCGAACATCGCCCAATCCTCACTGGAAGCCCGCTCGATCGAGCGCCCCAAGTGCCCGGCGACCGGGTCGTACATGCCGCGGATCTGGCTGACTTCCTCGGCGCTCAGCAAGCTGTAGACCAACTCGGGAAACAGATAGACCAACAGCCCGATGCCCGCCAGGCTGCCCAGGAACATCACGCTGGCGACCAGCACGAAGCGCCATTGTTCGCGGACCAGCCGAGGAAACCCGGCGAGGATAAAGCTCGAGAGACTGGCCGATGGCCGGCTGCGATCCCGGTAGAGTTGCTGGTGGCCCCGCAGCGCCAATTGTTGCAGCGTGTCGATCAGCAAGCTGCTGTAGCCGCGCGCCTGGGCCAGTGCCAGATGATGACAAAGCCGCCGATAGGCCGGCGGGAAATCGCGGCTCTGGGGGGCGTTGCGGCTGCGCTCCAATTGATCGAGCAGGCCCGACAAATGTGCCCATTCTTCTTGATGGCGACTTTCGAACAGGCTTTGCTTCATGTCGGCCCCAACAGGCCGCGGGCAATGCCGTTGAGTTCGGCCACGGCGCGGGGCGCCGGCACGGTCAAGGGCGCGGCCAGGATGCTCGCCAGTTCGTTGACCCGCGCAGGCGACAGTTCGGCCTGGCGCTCGGCGAAACTCAGCACGGCGCGTTGCTCGTTCAGGCTCAGGGCAAACGGTGGGCGTAATGGTTGTACCAATGGCAGGGTGGGGCGTTTGACCGGTTGTTCGCGATACACCACCAGCGTGCCGGCCGCCAGATCGCCCAGGCGTTTGAAGGTCGGATGTTGCAGGCAACTGATTGCCCCGAAGGCATAGGCGAAGGGCAGCATGTCGACGAAGCGCAACAGGTTGCGGATGAGTGAGGCGGACCAGCCGATGGGGCGACCGTCGTCCTGCACCACGCGCAGTCCCATGATCTGCTTGCCGGGAGAGCGTCCCTGGTTCAGCACCTCGAACAGCACCATGTACCACCAGCTGATAATGAACAGCAGGATGGAACCCAGGCCGATGCCCAGTTCACCGAAAAACGCCAGGATGAGAAAGAGCAGCCCCAAGACCAGCCCGCGTATGCCCAGGTCGATGGCGAAGGCCAATGAACGGGGCACCAACCCCGCCGGACGCAATGGCAGGTCGATGCCTTCGGGTGTTTCGACCTGATAGCGCGTGTCCAGGGGCGCCGGCAGCGTCGCGTTCCTTTGCAGTGCTGGTGTGTCGAGCATGGGCAACCTGAGTGATGGGCCGGATCGATCGTTCAATGTCGGCGATGCTAGCAGCCTTCGCGCGGGCAAACGATATGTCGATGCCAGTCATTTCATTTCATGGGTCGCAACGTGACTGGGGGTGTGAACACGATCTGGGCCATCCAGCAGGTCCCCTGTGGGAGCGAGCTTGCTCGCGATGGCGGCTGCACAGCCAGCATCACCGCAGGCTGACCCACCGCTATCGCGAGCAAGCTCGCTCCCACATTGGATGTTTCAAAAGTTACAGGACCGCTGGCCTGGGGTGGGTTCGAGCGCCTAGACTTCGCCAGTCTTCAGTTCAGGAACAGCCCGTGACTTCCATCTTCTGGTACGACTACGAAACCACCGGCATCAACCCGCGTTGCGACCGGCCCTTGCAAGTGGCGGGTATCCGTACCGATTTCGAGCTCAATGAAATCGACGCGCCGGTGAACCTGTATTGCCAGCCCAGCGATGACATCCTGCCCCATCCGGCGGCCTGTGCGATCACCGGCATCACTCCGGCGTGCCTGGCCGAAAAAGGCTTGAGCGAAGCCGATTTCATGACCCGCGTTCATGGACAATTGGCCGCTCCCGGGACGTGTGGCGCCGGTTACAACACCCTGCGCTTCGACGATGAAATGACCCGCTACAGCCTTTATCGGAATTTTTTCGACCCCTATGCGCGGGAATGGCAGGGTGGTAACAGTCGCTGGGACCTGATCGACCTGGTGCGCGCCGCCTATGCGCTGCGCCCGCAAGGCATCGTCTGGCCGCAGGAGGACGGCCGCGTCACCCTCAAGCTCGAACGCCTGACCGCCGCCAATGGCATCGATCACGGCCAGGCGCACGATGCGTTGTCGGATGTTCGCGCGACCATCGCTCTGGCCCGCCTGATTCGCCAGCAGCAGCCCCGGCTCTACGACTGGCTGTTCCAGTTGCGCAGCAAACAGAAGGTGATGGACCAGATCCGCCTGTTGCAGCCGATGGTGCACATTTCCGGGCGTTTCTCGGCGGCGCGCAGTTACATCGGCGTCGTCTTGCCGCTGGCCTGGCACCCGAAAAACCGCAACGCCCTGATTGTCTGCGACCTGCACCTGGATCCCCAGGGCTTGCTGGACCACGATGCCGAGGTGTTGCGTCAGCGTTTGTACACGCGTCGCGAAGAGCTGCTCGAAGGTGAATTGCCCGTGCCGCTCAAGCTCATTCATATCAACAAGTGTCCGGTGGTTGCGCCGTTGTCGGTGCTGCGCGCCGAGGATCAACAGCGGCTGCAACTGGACATGGACGGTTATCAGCAGCGGGCATTGCGACTAACTGAAGCACAGGAAGTTTGGCAGGATAAACTTCAGGCTATTTATGGCCGCGAGGATTTCACCGCCAGTGAGGATCCCGAACAACAGTTATACGCGGGCTTCATCGGCGACCGTGATCGTCGTTTATGTGAACAAGTCCGCCTGGCGGACCCGGCTCAATTGGCGCATGAACGCTGGCCTTTTGATGATGAGCGCTTGCCGGAATTATTGTTTCGATATCGCGCACGCAACTTTCCAGACACGCTGAGTCCGGAAGAGCAAGGGCGCTGGAGAATTTTCTGTCAACAACGTCTGTCGTCCCCGGAATGGGGAGCGCCTAATACCTTGAAAAGTTTTGATGAGGCGATGGGAGAATGGATGGCCCTTTCTACGCCATTGCAGCAAGAGGTACTCATGGAATGGCAGGGCTACAGCCAGCAATTGCGTAAACGGTTAAGCCTTTGAGCGCTGCCAAGAAGTAAGAAGATGACAGGCATAAAAAAACGCCAGCAATCGCTGGCGTTATTGTGTCCGCAAAGAAACGGTGCGAACCGGTGAGGCTCAACCCAGCAGGGTTGCCCAGCCTTCAACCACGTCACCGCCCCACTTGGCTTTCCACTCTTTCAGAGTCTTGTGGTTGCCACCCTTGGTTTCGATGACTTCGCCGTTGTGCGGGTTTTTGTATTGCTTAACTTTGCGAGCGCGCTTGGTGCCGGTAGTTTTTACCGCGCCACGTGGTGCTTTGCTTGACTTGGCTTCTGGATCCAGCAGGGCAATGATGTCGCGCAGGGACTTGGAGTACTCACCCATCAGCGTACGCAGTTTGCCTTCGAATTCCAGCTCGGTTTGCAGTTTGTCGTCTTGGGACAGGTTTTTCAGACGCGCTTGCAGTTCTTTGATGGCTTCTTCAGTGGCGCGGTATTCATTGATCAAGGACATTTGGACTACCTTATGTAGGACGCGGGTGACAAGGAGACAGTGCGACAATAGTAATCAGACAGTTTCATCAAGTAAACATTTAAGCCGTGTTTTATTTAATTAATTAGTGCAGTGCCGCAAAAATGGCCATTGCAGTTAAATACTGTGAGCCGCCTCACATCTGTTTACACATATAGCCCGGCGCCATCGGCCACGCCGTTCGCGGCCCAGGGTTGTCGCGATGGGCGCGGCGCGTCATCGATACTGCAGTTTTTTTGCGCAATGGCTAGAATGGCCGCCTTTGCGAAGTTCTGGAGTTCCCCTAATGCGCACTTTTCGGCTGGTGATTGCTTGCCCGGACCGCGTCGGCATCGTTGCTAAAGTCAGTAACTTTCTGGCGTCCCATAACGGCTGGATCACTGAAGCGAGCCATCACTCGGATAATCACAGTGGCTGGTTCTTCATGCGTCACGAGATTCGTGCCGACTCGTTGCCCTTCGGCATCGAAGCCTTTCGTGAGGCGTTTGCGCCGATTGCCGAAGAGTTCTCGATGGACTGGCGCATCACCGACACCGCGCAGAAAAAACGCGTCGTGCTGATGGCCAGCCGCGAGTCTCACTGCCTGGCTGACTTGTTGCACCGCTGGCACAGCGATGAGCTCGATTGCGACATTGCCTGTGTCATCTCCAACCATGACGACTTGCGCAGCATGGTGGAATGGCACGGCATCCCGTACTACCACGTACCCGTCAACCCGCAGGACAAGCAGCCGGCGTTTGCCGAAGTCTCGCGGCTGGTCAAGCAGCATGAGGCCGAAGTGGTGGTGCTGGCGCGCTACATGCAAATCCTGCCACCAGCCTTGTGCCGCGAATACGCCCACCAGGTCATCAACATCCACCACAGTTTCCTGCCGTCGTTCGTCGGTGCCAAGCCGTACCACCAGGCGTCGATGCGCGGTGTGAAACTGATCGGCGCCACCTGCCACTATGTGACCGAAGAGCTGGATGCCGGCCCGATCATCGAGCAGGACGTGGTGCGCGTCAGCCACAGCGACAGTATCGAAGACATGGTGCGTTTCGGTCGCGACGTGGAGAAGATGGTGTTGGCCCGCGGCTTGCGCTATCACCTGGAAGACCGGGTATTGGTGCACGGCAACAAGACCGTGGTGTTCTGACTACACTCAAAGGGCCTGGACGAGCGATCGCCAGGCCCTTTTTTCATGAGGCCCGCCATGACCGATCCGTTGGACAAAGCCACTTCCCGTGCGCCGGCGACCCTGGGCGAGGGCTGCCTGAGCCGCTACGACCCTGACGCCTTGGGGCCGGAAGACGGCACTGAGTTCCCCGATGCCGCGCAACTGTGGGAGCAGTTACATCCCCAGGATGAGCCCGAGCAGAAACGCTGATCGGTCATGCCTGCCTGAGTTTTATCAGCTTCTTGATCAAGGGTCGCCCGACCATCAAAAAAAATACCGGCCCGCCCGCTACCAGATAAAAGTAATAGGTCACCGCGCGCCAGATCAGGATCGCCGCTGCCGCCGTGGATTTGCCCACCATGGGCGCCAACAGCGCCGCCGAGGTCACCTCTGCCGCCCCGGCACCGCCCGGCAACAGGCTGAATTGCCCCGCGCTCAAGGACAGCATCTGGATCAGGAAACTCCAGGCCCACTGCAAATCCGCGCCGAGCCCTTTCAACGCCAGGAACAACACGCTGTAGCGCAGCACCCAGTGGAGGCACGTCAGGCCGAAGACTTGGAACAGCGTCTGCCGTGGCAGTTTCAAGGTGTCGGTAAAGGCCGCGAGAAAGTGCAGGATCTTGCGCGCCCAGCGTCGGCGGGTGCTGCTCTTGACCCGCAAATGGCACAGTAGCCGAGCGCCCAGCAGGATCAGCCGGCGATGGAAGCGGGCCAGCAGCGCGCAGGCGACCAGTCCGCCAAACATTGAAACCGCACTCAATCCCAACATCCATTCCATGCGCTGGCTGAGGTTCTGGAACAACGCGTAAAACAGAATGCCTACCAACGCGCAGAGGAAGAACAGCAGGTCGCTCAGCTGATCCATGGCAAACACCGCGCTGCCATGGGCCGGACGTACACCGTTGCGTGCCAGCAGGGCCATCAGCGTCAGCGGCCCGCCACTGCCGCCGGGTGTGGCGCACATGGCGAACTCGGTGGACATCACCACGCCCATGCTTTTCAGCCCGCCGATGCGCCCACGGTGTTCACCCAGCAGCAACCGCAGACGCACGGAGTTCAAACCCCAGCACAGCACGATCATGCCGAGCATGGTCAGCAGCAACGACAGGGGGAAACGCTGCACCCGCGACCACATTTCTGCGCCGCCCATCAACAACGGCACCAGCAACGCCGTGAGCAGCGCGACGCCCAGCCAGATCAGCCGTTTCATGCGGCGCTGCTGACCCGCAGGCCCTGGGTGGCCAGCCAGCCGATCTTGGTCATCGGCACGCGACCGTCATTGAGCAGGCGTTCGAGGGTGCGCAGCCAGTAATCCCGGGAAAACCCGTGGCGCATGTCCACCGGGTGCAGGCCCAGGCGAATCACCGGGGCCTGGCGCCAGCGCTGTTCACGCTGGTCGCTGATGACTTTCGACAGGCCACGGCGCCAGGCACTGCGGGCGCTCCAGACCAGTCCCGGGGCGTCAATGGCAGTGAAGTCGGGCAGGCGATAAAGGTGTTGGGTATCGCTGGTGTAGCTCAGGGGCAACTGGCGCAAGGCCTGGCGTGTGCCTTCGCTCATCAGCCAGGCCGGGGCGACGAAACCTTCCAGCGGCCAGTGGTAGCGCTCAAAGGTTTCGATACCGGCGCGCAGGCGGGCGAGGGCGGCCTGTTCGGACAGATTGTAGAACTCACCTTCATGGGTATAGACCCGGCGCATGAACCAGTCCTTGGGGTGCCGGGCCGCAGGACCGTCGTCGCAATGGTAATAACCGTGCAACACCAGCTCGTCGCCGCGCTCGACCCGGCTGTCGAGCAAACGCCGAAAACCTGGGTGAGCCTCCAGGGCGTTGGCGCGGTGAAAGTCAGGTACCACCAGCCAAGTCATCGGCACTTGGCCAAGGGCGTCGACGGCTTCGACGAAGGGCTGGTAGTCGGGCCAGGTTTGCGGTGCCACGTCGTGCAGCACCAGTAGCACGCTGGGCGATTGAGTCATCGACACGGACCTCACCTCAACCATTGGCCAGCAGCGGCATCTGTTCGCCGAGCACGGCGTGATAGTGCCCCAGCAAGCTGTTGACCACCGAATCCCAGGCGTAGTGGCGCTCCACATGACGACGCGCCAACGCGCCACGGCGCTGGCAGCCTTCGGCGAAGAGTTGCCGCACGGCATTGGCCATGGCCTGAGGGTTATCGGGCGCGCACAGCAAGCCGCAGTCTTCGTGGACGATTTCGTTGAAGGCCCCGGCCGCCACCGCCACCACGGGAATCCCGCAGGCCATGGCCTCGAGGATCACCAGGCCGAAGGTCTCCTGGTCGCCGGCGTGCAGCAGGGCATCGGCACTGGCCATGAGCCGGGCGACTTGCGGCGCCGGGCAGAACTCATCAACCACCGTGACGTTGTCCGGCACTACGGCGGGCATCGAGGAACCCACCAGCAGCAGGTGGTAGCGCTCGCCCAGGCGTTTCATGCACTTGAGCAACACCGGCAGGTTTTTTTCCTTGGAGCCGCGCCCGGCGAAAATCAGCAGGCGCGCATCCTCGGCAATACCCAGCTCGGCGCGCAGCTCCGGGTCGCGAGCGGCAGGGTTGAAAGTCTGCAGGTCCACGCCCAAAGGTTGTACGTAGACGTTTTTGACGCCCAGCCCGGCCAGTTTGTCGGCCATGACCTGGCTCGGCGCCAGGACCCGGTCGAAATTGCCGTACAACTTGCTGACATAAGCTTCGATATTGGGCGTGAACCAGTTGCCCATGCGGTTGCTCACCAGCAGCGGCAGGTCGGAATGATAAAAACCGATCACGGGCACGTCGAGCTGACGCCGGGCGTCCAGGGCGGCCCACGCGGTGAGGTAGGGATCACCGACTTCAATCAGATCCGGCTGCAGATCACGCAGGACATTGCGCCAGGGCGCCAGCCGAAGGGGGAAGCGATAGCCCTTGCCGAACGGCAGGGCGGGGGCCGGCACCTTGTAGATCCCATCGTGCTCGCTCAAATGCGCGCCGGGGATCAACAGGCTGTGGCGAATACCGGGCCGATCGCCCAGGCGCCGGTGCTTGGCATCCAGATAAGTGCGCACGCCTCCGCTGGCGGGGGCGTAGAACATGGTTATGTCCGCTATATGCACGATGAACATCCCTCCGGTCAGTGTTCTCCTGTGTTGACCTTTATGAAGAATAGATGTTCGGTTGGGGTTGTGTGGCAACCGGGATGCCAGTGGGGATCGGTTTGTTTGACAGAGCCCATCGCGAGCAAGCTCGCTCCCAAATGGGATCTATGTTCCAGCCGGAATCCTGCGGGAGCGAGCTTGCTCGCGATGAGGCCGGCCCGGGCTCGCAGGCTTTTATTCCGGGTGCCCGGGTCTAAATGCTCCGGGCGTGCTTTTATATAAGCGTGCAAAATAGCGTCATATCGCAACTATCACAGGTGACCAAATGCCTGACTCATCGCAACTCGTTATCGGGGCCGACCTTGCCGGCCAGCCCATCGCCCAGGCCATGCGCCTGGCGAACCGTCACGGTCTGGTGGCGGGTGCCACCGGTACCGGCAAGACCGTCACCTTGCAGCGCCTGGCCGAGATGTTCAGCGATGCCGGCGTGGCGGTGTTCGCCGCAGACATCAAGGGCGACCTGTGCGGCCTCGGCGCCGCCGGCAATCCCCAGGGCAAGATCGCCGAGCGTATCGCCGGGATGCCTTGGCTGGGCCACAAGCCTCAGGCTTATCCCGTGACGTTGTGGGATATTCACGGTCAATCGGGTCATCCGTTGCGCACCACGTTGAGTGAAATGGGCCCCTTGCTGATCGGCAGCCTGCTTGAGCTGACAGACAGCCAGCAATCGGCGTTGTATGCCGCCTTCAAGGTCGCCGACCGCGAAGGCTTGTTGCTGCTGGATCTCAAGGACCTGAAGGCGCTGCTCAATCACCTCAAGGACAATCCCGAGTTGCTGGGGGACGATGCGGCGTTGATGACCACCGGGTCCAGTCAGGCTTTGTTGCGGCGCTTGTCGACCCTGGAGCAGCAGGGCGCGGACGCGTTGTTTGGCGAGCCGGCCTTGCAGCTCGAAGACATCCTGCAACCGGCCAGTGACGGCCGTGGTCGTATTCATTTGCTGGACGCCAGTCGCCTGGTGCATGAAGCGCCGAAGGTCTACGCGACGTTTCTGCTGTGGCTGCTGGCCGAGCTGTTCGAGCAATTGCCCGAGCGCGGCGATGCGGACAAACCGCTGCTGGCGCTGTTCTTCGATGAGGCGCACCTGCTGTTTGCCGGCACGCCCAAGGCCTTGCAGGAACGTTTGGAACAAGTGGTGCGGCTGATTCGCTCCAAGGGCGTCGGGGTGTATTTCGTGACCCAGTCGCCGGGGGATTTGCCAGACGATGTGCTGGCGCAGTTGGGGTTGCGCATCCAGCATGGCCTGCGGGCCTTTACCGCCAAGGAGCAGAAATCGTTGCGGGCGGTGGCGGATGGTTTCCGGCCGAATCCGCAATTCGATGCCCTGGCGGTGCTCACCGAACTGGGCATCGGTGAAGCCTTGGTGGGCACCTTGCAGGAAAAAGGCACGCCGGAGATGGTCCAGCGCGTGTTGGTGGCCCCACCGCAGTCGCGCATCGGGCCGCTGAGCGAGGCCGAGCGTGCGGGGCTGATCGCCAGTTCGCCGTTGCAAGGGCGTTATGACAAGCCGATCGATCGCGAGTCGGCCTATGAGGTGCTGATGGGGCGTAAGGGGTTGGAGCCCCAGGCTGAAGTGGCCCCAGGCAAACCGGTGGGCGAAGAGCCGAGTTTTACCGAAAAGGCTGGGGAGTTCCTTGGCACGGCGGCTGGCCAGGCGTTGAAATCGGCGATGCGCCAGGCGGCTAATCAGTTGGGGCGGCAATTGGTGCGGGGGTTGATGGGGTCGTTGTTGGGGGGGAGCAAGCGTCGGTAGGCAAGGCCGGGTTGGTCTCTTCGCGGGTTAGGCCGCTTCCACGGGGGGATGGGTGGGGGGTTATAGGTCGTGTGTATATCCGTTTCTGCGGTAACGGCCACTGGCGGTTCCGCCCTTACGGCGGGTCACTTTCGAAAAGCGCGAAAGTAACCAAAGCGCTTTGCCCCACCACTCGGTGCCTCGCTTAGGCTCGGCATGCCCGAACGCAGGCATTGCTCCGTGGGCCGCCGCGAAGGGCCATCCATGGCCCAGCGCGGCTACCTCGGCATCCATGCCGAGGTGCCCACTGCGCAATACCTACGTTCGGCCAGCGTGGTTTATGGGGCGCTCGAGATCAAGATCAAGATCTAAAGCAGAGCAAGAGCGGGGGGTATATCCAGCATCTATGTGACTGGACCACCGCTATCGCGAGCAAGCTCGCTCCCACATGGGATTGTGGGTGCTCATAGCATCTGCACACGACACAAAAACCTGTGGGAGCGAGCTTGCTCGCGATGAGGCCAGCCCAGTCAACATCTTACCTCAAGTGACACCCGCTATCGCGAGCAAGCTCGCTCCCACAGGAGGAACGCGTTCACCCCAAGCCAGGCCGGCTATTAGGCCGCCTCGCGTCGCTTTTGATCTTAGGCGCCCCGTTAACCACGCTGGCCGAACGCAGGCATTGCGCAGTGGGCATCCCGGCATGGATGCCGGGATAGCCGCGCTGGGCCATGGATGGCCCTTCGCGGCGGCCCACGGAGCAATGCCGGAGAGAGGGCACACCGAGCCTAGGCGAGGTGCCGAGTGGTGGGGCATGTACGGAACAACCACATGGGTTACAAAAAAGTGCATTCACATAGGTGACACTTTGATTGAAACGTAGCCGTTCTTGGCATTTCTCGCATTAACATGACCCAGGATCACCGGCCCGAAGATCACATTCCATATCCCATCACCAATCATCTCCATGCCGATGGTCTGATAACAGAGCAAATTACCTACATAAACCCTCATACCGCCTCGATTGATGATCCCATTACTATCGGCCAGGTAACTTTCGATATGGCTCGCATAAGTCATTTCAGGCAGCGTTTCGGGATACATTCGAGTTGAAGGCGTATAACAGGCAGCAGGCGTTTTCTGTCCCAGCGACTCGTGCCCACGCTCGTAATTGTAGTGCTGTCTGAAACGATCAAAATGACGTTGCTGGGCCTCCCAAGCAATAGCCGCAGGTTGAGGCAACGTACTTTTCAGCGTCCGATGCATGCGCTCGTGACGCCCATTTTGATCCGGGCGGCCCGGCTCGATCCGCTCAGGGATGATCCCGAGTCTCATCCACCAGATCGACAGCTGTGACAGCCCCGCACGACTCGTACTGGCAAACGGTACGCCATTGTCGGTACGAATCCGTTCCGGCAGCCCATACTCACGAAAAACCCGCTCGAAGGTTTCCTGGGTTTCCTTGAAGTTGGTGCTGCCCATGCTCTGGCAAGCCAGTAGAAAGCGACTGGCATGATCCATGATTGTCAGTGGATAGCACCAAACACCTGCCCCGGTCAGATACTGACCTTTGTAATCAGCGCTGAAGAGCTGGTTGGGATTCTCTGCCTTGTGCAAAGGCTTGGGATAAACAGCCACACGCCTGCGCAAAGGCCGAGGCGTGATCAAATCAGCTGCCTTGAGTACATTATAAATGGTCGTTTTCGACGGCGGATCCTGATCAGGAAAACGCTGCACGAGGCAGTTTTGAATTTTCTTCGGGCCGGGAATCGTCTCGCCAATGGAGCGAAGCTCAATGATCGCCTGTTTCACGACCAGGGGCACAACATAGGTTTGGTTGTGCCGGCGGCGGCTACGCTCATCAAGCCCACCGGGGCCCTCTGTTTCGTATCGTTTAACCCATTTGTACGCAGTCTTTCGGCTGATCTCATAGTCCCGGCACAGCTGACTTAAGCTGTGCTCTTTGGACAGATAATCCGCGATGAACATCACTTTCAGGTCCATAGGTTTCAGCTCTCTCCAGGGCATGGTCAGATCCTCGCGAAATCGACCCTGCCAGTTAAAAACTGTTACCTATGTGCGTGAACTGATTTGTAACCCATGTGGGTGAGTCATACCGGCAAGAGCGTTTTGCTTACTTTTGCGCTTCTCAAAAGTGAGCCGCCGTAAGGGCGGAACCGCCAGCCGCCGTTACAAAAAAAACGGATATACACACAAACTACAAACCCCCACCCATAGCGGTCCTACACCCAACCAAGAAACCCAGGTCAATCCTTAGGCCGAGCATGCGCCGCCAACCGCTCCAACGCCGCCCGCAGATTGGGATCGCTAATACCATCCGCCGTAGCCTGGATGGTCGCGGCCGCATCGGTAGACAGGTCCAGGGTATGCCCCTTGACGCCCACCTGCACCGTAGGCGGCTGCACCTTGAACAAAATCCGCGTCAGGCTGGCGAACTCTTCAAAGGCCTGCAATTGACGCAGCAGACGCTTTTGCTGATAGCGCAAACGCGTGGCCCAGTGGCCGTCGGTGACGATCAGCAACAAACTGCCTTCGCGCCAGGACGCCACGTGGCAATGCTCGCGGGCGGCAGGCTGCAACTGGCTGTCCAGCAAGCGCTGCAGGTGACCCAGGCGTTTGGCGTGGCCGAAGATGGCTTTTAGCGGTTTGGCTTCGCGCAGCAGAACGGCGGGAGCCTTGGCTGGAAGGGGGCGAAAGGCCATGAACGAATACCGCGAGTGACAGAGGCGCCATGGTAGCAGAAAGCGCCGGGCGCGCCTCGACCCTGCAGCCCAGCGGCTTTTTACCTGCGCAATCAAAGAGTAACTTCTGCGTTTTGTGGGTTGAAGTTCGCGCAAAAGCCCTTATTTTAGGGAGGCCCCGTCACAGCGCTGTGCCAGCATCGTGGAATAACGCCACTTTCCTCTCCATCGTTTCCGGGTAGAATGCTCGTTCGCATGCGGCCATGAGGGCTGCACGGGCGACTCACGGGGCCGCCCTCCATCCCTTTAGTGTGGAAGATCCTGCCGATATGTTTGCGCCTTTGTTAAAGAAACTTTTTGGAAGCAAGAACGAGCGTGAAGTCAAACGCATGCTCAAGACGGTACAGACTGTCAATGCCTTCGAAGAGCAAATGGTGGCCCTTTCGGACGATCAGTTACGCGCCAAGACTGCCGAATTCAAGGACCGCATCGCCAAGGGGGAAACCCTTGACCAGCTCCTGCCCGAAGCCTTTGCGGTCGCTCGTGAGGCCGGCAAGCGGGTGATGGGCATGCGCCACTTCGACGTTCAGTTGATCGGCGGCATGACCTTGCACGAAGGTAAAATCGCCGAAATGCGCACTGGTGAGGGCAAGACCCTCGTGGCGACCCTGGGCGTCTACCTCAACGCACTGTCCGGCAAGGGCGTGCACGTGGTGACGGTCAACGACTACCTGGCCCGCCGCGACGCCAACTGGATGCGCCCGCTCTACGAATTCCTCGGCCTGACCGTCGGCGTCGTCACGCCATTCCAGCCGCCGGAAGAGAAGCGTGCCGCCTACGCCGCCGACATCACCTACGGCACCAACAACGAATTCGGTTTCGACTACCTGCGCGACAACATGGCGTTCAGCATGGAAGAAAAATTCCAGCGTGAACTCAACTTTGCCGTGATCGACGAAGTCGACTCCATCCTCATCGACGAAGCCCGTACCCCGCTGATCATTTCCGGTCAGGCCGAGGACAGCTCCAAGCTGTACATCGAGATCAACAAACTGATCCCGCAGCTGACGTTGCACGTCGAGGAAGTCGAAGGCGAAGTGACCCAGCCCGGGCACTACACCGTTGACGAGAAGACCCGCCAGGTCGAGCTCAACGAAGCCGGTCACCAGTTCGTCGAAGAAATGCTTACCCGCGTCGGTTTGCTGGCTGAAGGCGAGAGCCTCTACTCGGCCCATAACCTGGGCCTGCTGACCCACGTCTATGCTGGCCTGCGTGCCCACAAGCTGTTCCATCGCAACATCGAATACATCGTGCAGGACGGCCAGGTCGTGCTGGTGGACGAGCATACCGGTCGTACCATGCCGGGGCGTCGCCTGTCCGAGGGCCTGCACCAGGCCATCGAGGCCAAGGAAAACCTGAACATCCAGGCCGAGAGCCAGACCCTGGCCTCGACCACCTTCCAGAACTACTTCCGCCTGTACAACAAACTCTCCGGCATGACCGGTACCGCCGACACCGAAGCGTTCGAATTCCACCAGATCTACGGCCTGCAAGTGGTGGTGATTCCGCCGAACAAGCCATTGGCTCGCAAAGACTACAACGACCTGGTGTTCCTGACCGCCGAGGAGAAGTACGCGGCCATCATCGCCGACATCAAGGAGTGCATGGCCCAGGGCCGTCCGATCCTGGTGGGTACCGCCACCATCGAGACCTCCGAGCACATGTCCGCCTTGCTCAACAAGGAAGGTATCGAGCACAAGGTTCTCAACGCCAAGTTCCACGAGAAGGAAGCCGAGATCATCGCCCAGGCCGGTCGCCCGGGTGCGCTGACCATCGCCACCAACATGGCCGGTCGTGGTACCGACATCCTGCTGGGCGGCAACTGGGAAGTGGAAGTCGCCAGCCTGGAAAACCCGACCCCCGAGCAGATCGCGCAGATCAAGGCCGACTGGCAGAAGCGTCACCAGCAGGTGCTCGAATCCGGCGGTTTGCAGGTGATTGCATCCGAACGTCACGAATCGCGCCGTATCGACAACCAGCTGCGTGGCCGTGCCGGTCGCCAGGGCGACGCCGGTTCCAGCCGTTTCTACCTGTCCCTGGAAGACAGCCTGATGCGCATCTTCGCCTCTGACCGGGTGAAGAACTTCATGAAGGCCCTGGGCATGCAGCCGGGCGAGGCGATCGAGCACCGCATGGTGACCAACGCCATCGAGAAGGCCCAACGCAAGGTCGAAGGCCGTAACTTCGATATTCGTAAGCAACTGCTCGAGTTCGACGACGTCAACAACGAACAGCGTAAAGTGATCTATCACATGCGTAACAGTTTGTTGGCCGCCGACAACATTGGCGAAACCATCGCCGATTTCCGCCAGGACGTGCTCAACGCCACCGTCAGCGCCCACATTCCGCCGCAATCGCTGCCGGAACAGTGGGACGTCGCCGGCCTGGAGGCCGCCTTGCAGAGCGACTTCGGCGTGGCCTTGCCGATCCAGCAATGGCTCGACGAAGACGACCACCTGTACGAAGAAACCCTGCGCGAGAAGCTGCTGGCCGAATTGATCGCTGCCTACAACGAGAAAGAAGACCAGGCGGGCGCCGAAGCGCTGCGCTCCTTTGAGAAGCAAATTGTGCTGCGAGTCCTGGACGACCTGTGGAAAGACCACCTGTCGACCATGGATCACCTGCGCCACGGTATCCATTTGCGTGGTTACGCCCAGAAGAACCCGAAGCAGGAATACAAGCGCGAGTCCTACACGCTGTTCTCTGAGTTGCTCGATTCGATCAAGCGCGACTCGATCCGTGTGCTGTCCCACGTTCAGGTTCGCCGCGAAGACCCGGCCGAGGAAGAAGCTCGCCTGCGCCAGGAAGCCGAAGCCCTGGCCGCGCGCATGCAGTTCGAACACGCCGAAGCCCCTGGCCTGGAAGTGGTCGCCGAAGAGGGCGTCGATGTGGATGTCGCCCTGGCCACCGCGCCGGTGCGTAACGAACAGAAGCTGGGCCGTAACGAACTGTGCTATTGCGGTTCGGGCAAGAAATACAAGCATTGCCACGGGCAGATCCAGTAACCCCGTTTCAACGCTGAACCACCCGCGCCGCGACCGGCCTCCAGCCGTCGCGGCGTTTTGCCATTTGATCCATCGTCTAGAAGAGACGGTGCCGATATACATCTATTAAGGAGCGCATTCATGGCTGTTGGTCTTGGTCCGTTGCCAACGTTGCACCCGGTTGCCGGTTTTGAACTCGGTATTGCCTCGGCGGGCATCAAGCGCCCTGGGCGCAAGGATGTCGTGGTGATGCGTTGCGCCGAAGGCTCGACGGTGGCCGGCGTGTTCACCCTCAACGCTTTTTGCGCCGCACCGGTCATCCTGGCCAAGCAACGTGTGCAGGGGCCTGTGCGCTACCTGCTGACCAACACCGGTAATGCCAATGCCGGCACCGGCGCGCCCGGCCTGGCTGCCGCCGAACGTACCTGCGCCAAGCTGGCCGAGCTGACTGGGGTCGACGCCAGCCAGGTGTTGCCGTATTCCACTGGGGTGATCGGCGAGCCACTGCCGGTCGAGAAGATCGAAGGCGCGCTGCAGGCTGCGCTCGATGACCTGTCGGAAAACAACTGGGCCGCCGCTGCCACCGGCATCATGACCACCGACACCTTGCCCAAGGGCGCGAGCCGCCAGTTCCAGCATGACGGCGTGACGGTCACCGTTACGGGGATCAGCAAAGGCGCCGGCATGATTCGCCCGAACATGGCGACCATGCTCGGCTACATTGCCACCGACGCCAAGGTTTCCCGCCAGGTGCTGCAAGACCTGATGCTCGACGGCGCCAACAAGTCGTTCAACCGCATCACCATCGACGGCGACACCTCCACCAACGACTGCTGCATGCTGATCGCCACCGGCAAGGCCAACCTGCCGGAAATCACCGAGGCCAGCGGCCCACTGTTCGAGGCCCTGAAGCAGGCTGTGTTCGACGTGTGCATGGAAGTGGCCCAGGCCATCGTCCGCGACGGTGAAGGCGCGACCAAATTCGTGACCGTACAGGTCAACGGCGGCGGCAATCATCAGGAGTGCCTGGACGTCGGCTACACCGTGGCGCACTCGCCGCTGATCAAGACCGCACTGTTCGCCTCCGACCCGAATTGGGGCCGCATTCTCGCCGCCGTCGGCCGGGCCGGCGTGCCGGAGCTGGACGTGAGCAAGATCGACGTATTCCTCGGTGAAGTCTGCATTGCCAGCCAGGGCGCCCGTGCTGCGACCTACACTGAAGCCCAAGGCGCGGCGGTGATGCAACAGGAAGAAATCACCATCCGGATCGAACTGGGGCGTGGCGGTTGCAGCGAAACCATCTGGACCACCGACCTGTCCCACGAGTACGTCAAGATCAACGCTGAGTATCGGACCTAAACCGAGTCGTCCCCATTCGCGAGCAAGCCCGCTCCCACAGGGGATTTGCGGGGTGACATAGCAAGTGTTCACACCACAAATCCCCTGTGGGAGCGGGCTTGCTCGCGAAGGCGGCCTGACAGACATTCGCAAAGGTTTCTGATTGACCACAAGAAAGGGATTCCACGCATGAGCTTGCACCTGATCATCGGCGACCAACGCATTTCTTCCTGGTCCCTGCGCTGCGCATTGGCCCTGGCGTTGACCGGCGAGCGATACACCGAAGAGCTGGTCAGGCTCGATCAGCCCGACACTCGGGAGAAACTGCTCAAGCATTCGCCCACGGCCAAGGTCCCGTTGCTCAAGACCGAATTCGGGGTGATCGCCGATTCCCTGGCGATTGCCGAATACCTGGCCGAACAGTTCCCGCACGCCGGTCTCTGGCCCAAGGATGTAGCCGCTCGGGCCCAGGCGCGTTCGGCCTGTGCCCAGATGCACAGCGGCTTCTTTGCCATTCGCAGCAACATGCCGTTCGACATTGCCCGCGATGCGCCGCTGTCGCCCATGCCCGCTGAAGTCCAGGCGGAAATCGAGCGGATGCTGGCGCTGTGGGCCGAATGCCGTGCGGCGGCGACTGAACCCGGTCCCTACCTGTTTGGTACCCTCAGCCTGGCTGACGCGTTTTTTGCACCGGTTGCCGTGCGCTTGCGCACTTATCAGGTGGAGCTGCCCGAGGTCGATGCGGCCTACGTCGAAACCCTTTATCAATGGCCGGCATTCAAGGCGTGGCAACAGGCCGGCCTGGAGGACACTGCGCGGTGAAACGAGTACACGTAGCGGCGGCGGTCATTCGTGACGCCGCCGGCAAGATCCTGATCGCCCGACGGGCCGACACCCAGCACCAGGGCGGTCTGTGGGAGTTTCCTGGCGGCAAGGTCGAGGCCGATGAATCCGTCGAAACCGCCCTGGCCCGTGAACTTCATGAAGAGCTGGGCATTGTCGTCGACGCCGCGCGGCCGTTAATCAAGGTGCGCCACGATTATCCGGACAAACAGGTGTTGCTGGATGTCTGGGAAGTCTCGGCGTTCACCGGCGAACCCCATGGCGCCGAAGGGCAACCGCTGGCCTGGGTCACGGCCCGCGACCTGGCGAACTACGAATTTCCGGCGGCCAATCAGCCGATCGTCGCGGCGGCCCGCTTGCCGGGCGAGTACCTGATCACACCCGAAGGCCTCGAAACGCCGGCCTTGCTGCGCGGCATGCAGAAGGCGATCGCCGGCGGGATCAAATTGCTCCAGCTACGCGCGCCCAATGGCTATGACCCGCAATACCGCGATCTGGCGGTGGATGCGGCGGGCCTGTGTGCCGGCAAGGCCCAACTGATGCTCAAGGGGCCGTTCGAATGGCTGGGGGATTTCCCTTCTGCTGGCTGGCATATCACTGCCGCACAGTTGCGCAAGCATGCGGCGGCCGGTCGACCGTTCGGCAAAGACCGCTGGTTGGCGGCCTCCTGTCATAACGCCGAGGAACTGTCCCTGGCGCAGCAGATGGACGTGGATTTCGTCACGCTTTCGCCGGTGCAGCCGACCCAGACCCATCCCGAGGCTCAGCCGTTGGGCTGGGAAGAAGCGGCACGCTTGATCGAAGGCTTCAACCGGCCGGTTTATCTACTGGGTGGGGTCGGGCCGGGCGAGCGGCAACAAGCCTGGGCAGCCGGGGCGCAGGGTGTGGCGGGGATTCGGGCGTTTTGGCCTGGGGCTTGATTCTGGGGTGTGACTGCTGACGCCATCGCGAGCAAGCTCGCTCCCACAGGGATTCCGTGAACGCCGAAGATCCCGTGTGGGAGCGAGCTTGCTCGCGATAGCGGCCTCAAGAACGATTCAACCCCCAGGCTTGGCCGCCGCCTCCCAAAGCACCTCCGCCACGCCTTGCCGCCGGGCAATGACCCGCGCTGCCACGAACAGCAGGTCCGACAAGCGATTGATGTAAGCCAGCCCCGGGCCTTCCAGGGGTTCCACCGCGTTCAACTGCTGGCAACGCCGCTCGGCGCTGCGGGCCAGGCTGCGGCAGACGTGGGCCTGGGCAATCAGGGGCGAGCCACCGGGCAGGATGAAGTTTTCCAGTGGCCCCAACTCCTCGTTCCACACGTCGATTGCCGCTTCCAGTCGCTCGACTTCCGCCGTGGTCAGTGCTTGATACGCCGGCATGGCCAATTCACCGCCCAGGTCGAACAGTCGATGCTGACACGGCGCCAGCACGTCGCTGACCTCCTTGAGTGCCGGGTACTGAGCTGTCTCAGCGACCAGGCCGGCCAGCAACAATCCCAGCTGACTGTTCAGCGTATCCACTTCGCCAATGGCCTCGACCCGCGGGTGGTCCTTCGCCACGCGACGACCATCGCCCAACCCGGTTTCACCTTTGTCGCCAGTGCGGGTGTAAATCTTCGACAGGCGAAAACCCATGCTCAACGCTCCAATTGCTTGTGTTCCTGGGCCACCATCGAAGTGCCCGCCAGCGGCAGGCGCAAGGTAAAGCAGGTGCCCTGGCCGGGTGCCGACTGCACTTCCATCTGGCCCTTGTGGTTATTGGTGATGATGAAATACGACACCGACAGCCCGAGGCCCGTGCCCTGGCCGATCTCCTTGGTGGTGAAGAAGGGCTCGAAGGTGCGCTTGCGCACGTTCTCGCTCATGCCGATGCCGTTATCCTCGACCTGGATTTCCGCCCACGGTGGATTCAAGCGCGTGCGCAGGATAATGCGCCCGGGTTCGCTGTCGTCCTGCCGTTGGTGGATGGCTTGGGCGGCGTTTTTCAGCAGGTTGAGCAGCACTTGTTCCAACTCGTTGGCCGTGCCGGGCACCGGGCCCAGGTTCGGGTCGAACTGACGGATGATCGCCTGGCCCTTGAAATCGAAACCGATCGCCAGGTCGAAGTCGTTACCGGCGATTTCCACCGCCTGGTCGATCAGCGCCGGCAGGTCGCATGGCGCCATCTGCCGCGTGCTGCGACGGCTGAAGCTGAGCATGTGGGTGACGATTTTCGCTGCACGGGCGCCGGCCTGCTGGATGCCGTCGAGCAATTGTGGGATTTCCCGGCTTTCCAGGTAGCGGTTGACCACCGGCAATTCGATACCCAGTTGCTCGGCCTGTTCGAGGTTCTTGGGCAATTCCGGCGACAAGCGTCGGCGGATGTTCTGCACGTTGTGCAGGATCGCCCCCAGCGGGTTGTTGATCTCATGGGCCATGCCCGCCGCGAGGCCACCGACCGAGAGCATCTTTTCCGATTGCACCATCATTTCCTCCAGCGACAGGCGCTGGGTGATGTCATCGATGCGGATCACCACCCCGCGCCCGGCGCCGCCCATCAGCGGGTAGAAGGTCAGGGCGTAGTGCCGGGCCTCATCGTCCTTGGTCCAGGTGACGCGTTCGATCTTGGCCACCGTGTGCTGCTCGACCGTCTGCTTGAGCTGCGGCAGGTAGGGCTTGAGCGGCTCGAAGGCGAGGAAGATCGGCTGGTTCAAGGCCTCGTCCAGCCGCGTGCCGGAAAGGGCGCTGGCCTCCTGGTTCCACTGGGTGACATAGAGCTGTTCGTCGAGGGCGATCAGCGCCGACGGCATGGAGTCGATGATGCTGTTGAGGTAGTTCTGGAAACCGGTGAGCTTTTTCTCGATCTTGCTGCGCACCTGGACTTCCAGCTCCAACTTGCGGTTGGTGTGGCGGGTTTCTTCGGCCAGGCCCTGGGCCTGGTCATAGGCGGCCTGGGAGTCATCCCGGGCACGCTTGAGCTGTTGCTCCCGGGCTTCGATCCGCGACAGCATGGTGTTGAACGCTTCGGCCAGGCTGCCGATCTCGTCGTGATTGCCACGGGCGGCACGCAGGGAATAGTTCTCTTCGCGGGTCACCTGGCGCGACAGTTCTTCGAGTTGGTGAATCGGTTGGGTGATCAGGCGCTTGATCTGCTGGGCAATGATCAGCCACAGCAACACGCTGAAAATCAGGATGCCCAGACTGGCGGTCAGGGTGCCGGTGTAGAACGCCGTGGGCAGTTCGCTGCTGGCCACCAGCAACAGGTGGCCAGGTTCGGTGCCGGGACGGGGCAGGGTGATGACCTGGTTGCTGCGGAACTCACCGGCCTGCCAGGCCTGGATATGGCGGAAGTGGTCCGGCAACTTGAGTTTTTCGCCCTGTTGCAATTGCGCCAGGCGGTCGCCCTGGCCGTCATACAACGCCGCCGCCCGCAGTGGCGCATAACTATTGAGTTCGTCGAGCAGGCGTTTGGCACTTTGTGGCGATTGCAGCGCATCGGAGATCAGGCTTGGGTTGGCTATCAGCCGGCCGATGGTCTGCAGGGCCTGGGGCGCCATGCTTTCCTGGGAAATGTAATAGGCGGCGCTGATAAAGGTCAGGTTGGCCACCAACAGGACTGTGGTCAACAACACCAACAGGGCGGCCAGCAGTTTCTGGCCGACCGGGAGGTTCTCAAGGCGTTGGCGCAATGGCATCAGACTCGTCGCTAAAAAGGGATACGAGGGCCAGCGTAGCCGCTGCTCAGTCGCCGGGCAATCCGAGGTTGTCCAAGTGGGCAGTCAGTCGCTGGCGCAGCTGTTCCAGGTGCGGCACTGTCAGCCCATGGCGCTGGGCGACTTTGCAGGCGTAGCCGAGCAAGTAGCTGATTTCGGTGCGGCGTCCGTTGGCGACATCCTGATACATCGAGGAGTAGTTGGCGGCGGTGGCCTGGATCACCCGTTCGACCTCCGTCGGCAAGTCTTCGGCAGCCGCAGGCTGACCACAGCGCTCCAGCAAGTCGGTGAGTTCGGCGCAGAGGGTCGCCACTTCGCAGTGATGCGCCTGCAAACCGCCATTCTTGCAGTGATGCAGCACGGTCAGCGGATTGATTGCGCAGTTGAGTGCCAGTTTGCGCCAGAGCCGAGTGAGGATGTCGGCGCTCCATTCGTGGGGAATGCCGGCGGCACTCAGGTCGTCCAGCCAGAATGGCGCCACCGGGTGAGCGGGGTCGCCCAGCCAGGTGTAGCCGTGGCCGGCGAACACGACGCGCCAGTCACCGTCGCGGAACGCGCCTTCGGTGCTGGAGGCACTGATGCAACGGGCCTGGGGAACACAATTGGCCACCGCGTCCTGGCTGCCGAGGCCGTTCTGTAGAAGGATCAGTTCCGACTCGGTGCCCAGGCGATGGGCCACCGAGGCCACGGCGGCCTCTGCGTCATAGGCTTTACAGGCCAATAGCAGGCGTTTGATGGGCTCGGGGCTGTCCGCCGTTTCCCCAGGCACGGGGTAGCGCTGTGTTTGGCCCTGTTCCACCAGTGTCAGTCCACCGCTCGCCCGATACGCCTGCAGCCGGGCTTCATTGCGCAACACCAGGCGCACCGGCAGGCCGGCCCGGGCCAGGCGCGTGGCCCACAACGTGCCGAGACTGCCGGCCCCCAGGACATGCCAGGTCGTGGACATCAGTTTTTTACTCGGTTTGGCGCAGGCATCTGAGGGGCTCGCGGTATCGGCAAGAAAAGACCCGTTATAATGAGCCCGATTTTAACCACAAGCCAAGCGCGCGCCTTTGTTACTGGCGCGCCTTTTTATTTGGAGAACACTACATGCCGTCATTCGACGTGGTATCCGAACTGGACAAACACGAAGTCACCAACGCCGTTGAAAACGCCGTCAAGGAACTCGACCGTCGTTATGACCTCAAGGGCAAGGGCAGTTTCGAGTTCAAGGACCTGACCGTCAACCTGACCGCCGAGGCCGAGTTCCAGCTCGAAGCGATGATCGAGATCCTCAAGCTGGCCTTGGTCAAGCGCAAGATCGACGTGCAGTGCCTCGAGGTCAAGGACGCCTATGCCTCGGGCAAGCTGATGAAACAGGAAGCGGTGCTCAAGGAAGGTATCGACAAGGAACTGGCGAAGAAAATCGTCGCTCACATCAAGGACGCCAAGCTCAAGGTACAAGCGGCTATCCAAGGCGAGCAGGTGCGCGTCACCGGCAAGAAGCGCGACGACTTGCAGGAAGCCATCGCGGCACTGCGGGGCAAGGAATTCGGCATGCCGCTGCAGTTCAATAACTTTCGCGACTGACTGCTGGTTGTCCGCATGACTGTGGCGAGGGGATTTATCCCCGCTGGGCTGCGGAGCAGCCCTAAAGCCTGCGCCGTGGTGTATCAGGTCGACGTGATCAGCTTTTGGGGGCTGCTTCGCAGCCCAGCGGGGATAAATCCCCTCGCCACAATGTGTTTCGATTGGGCTTTTGCGGTAACAGAACAAAGGAGAATTTGATGGACTTGAACGCTGAAGTGGACAACTTGGTCAAGGCTTCCCAGACCTGGGTCCCGATGATCATGGAGTACGGCAGCCGGGTACTGCTGGCGCTCATTACCCTGACGATCGGCTGGTGGCTGATCAACAAGGTGACGCAAAAACTGGGCGCTCTGCTGGCCCTGCGTAACGCCGACCTGGCGTTGCAGGGGTTTATCAGTACCCTGGCGAACATCATCCTGAAAATATTGCTGATCGTCAGCGTCGCGTCGATGATCGGTGTGGAAACCACCTCATTCGTCGCCGCCATTGGTGCGGCAGGCCTGGCGATTGGCCTGGCGTTGCAGGGCAGCCTGGCGAACTTCGCCGGCGGCGTGCTGATTCTGTTGTTCCGTCCGTTCCGTATCGGCGACTGGATCGAAGCCCAGGGCGTGGCCGGTACGGTCGACAGCATCCAGATCTTCCACACAGTATTGCGTACGGGCGACAACAAGACGGTCATCGTGCCAAACGGCAATCTGTCGAACGGGATCATCACCAACACCAATCGCCAGCCGACTCGCAAAGTCGTGTTCGACGTGGGCGTGGACTACCAGGCCGATTTGCAGAAGGCGCGGGAAGTGCTGCTGGAGCTGGCCAAGGACGAACGTGTGCTGGCCGATCCGGCGCCTGAAGCGGTGATTTCCACCTTGGGCGACAGTTCGATCACGGTGTCGTTGCGGATATGGGTCAAGACTGCGGATTATTGGAACGTGATGTTCATGTTGAATGAACAGGCTCGGGACCGTTTGAAAGAGGCGGGTATTGATATTCCGTTTCCGCAACGAGTGATTCGGGTCGTTCAGGAAGGGCCTGCGCAATAACGACTTGAATGTAACTTGGCGTTGGGGTCAGGTTATGTTTAGTTAGCTTGCTATTTAAAGAGCCTTGTTAAAGCTGACATTACAATAGGCATAAAAAAACCGCTCACCTGATCCAGGTGAGCGGTTTTTTGTTTGTTGCGAGTGAAGCTATCGAACTAGCACTGAATTACAAGATGCTCAGTGGGTATTCGACGATTACGCGGAAGTCGTTGTTGTCGTCGTAATCCGGGTTATTGTTACTAGTCCGATAAACCGCGCTACGCAGACGCACAGACAGGTCCTTGGCTGGACCGCTTTGCAGAACGTACTTAGTTTCGAAGTCCCACTCGTGGGCCTTGGCGTCGGTTGTCGCGGTAGCGATGTTGTCACTGGTAATGTAACGGGTCATGAAGCTCAGGCCAGGAATGCCGTAGCTCTTCATGTTCAGGTCGTAGCGAGCCTGCCAGGAAGTCTCGTCTTCACCGTTAAAGTCGGAATATTGCACGGAGTTGGCGAGGTAGACCGTACCGCCACCATCAACGCCGTACGCATAGCCGCTGTCACCGGAGGAGCGCTGGTGAGCCACGGTAAATTTGTGCGCGCCGAGGCTGTAGGCTGCTGCCAGCGACCAGATGCGGTTATCAATGTCACCGCTCAGTTCTTGGCCCTGACTCTTGCTGTCGTAGCCGTTGAAGTCGAAGTTCAGGGACTGATCTTCGTTGATCGGCAGGGTGTAGTTCAGGTTGAGATACTTCTTCTTGAAGTAATCTTCAACGTCGGAGGCGGCTACACCGGCTACGAAATTGTCAGTGAACTGGTAGGTTGCACCGGCAATATTAGCGGACGGCAGACCTTTGCTGTGCCGACCATTGATGCTGTCACGGCCCGTGTAGTTCTGTGCGTTCATAGCGGTAAAACGACCCGCGGTCAGCTCCAGACCCTTGATTTCCTTACTGGTGATGAGCGTACCGGTAGCCACTTCTGGATTAAGACGGCTGTCGTCCGTGGAGAACACGGGACTGGTAGTGTATTGATTACCGTATTTCAGGACGGTGTCGGACAAGCGGAACTTGACTGCACCACCGACTTCGGATTGGGTGTCTTCTGGGGTACCGTCGTCACCTGTGCCGAAGATGCTGTTGCCGGTACGGCCTGGGCCGCTGTCCAGTTTGACTTGGCCATTGAACAGAGCATCCACACCAACACCAACGGTGCCTTGAGTGAAGCCGGACTCGTAAACAGCCTGTACACCCAGACCGGTTTCTTCGCGGTAGCCAGTGCGACGTGCTTTGCCGCCGGTATTCTGGTTGTTGGCTTCACCGTGTTTGAAATCACGGTTCATGTACAGCATGCGACTTTTAACAGTCAGGCTCTGATCTTCAAAAAAGCCCTTGGATTCCTCTTGGGAGGATGCCATTGCGAACTGCGAGGTACCGGCCGAAACAGCCAGTGCGATCATGCTCCACTTCATCACGCGCATCGTGATTTGCTCCTTTGGTTTTTAGAAGAGTACTGCCGTCCCACCTGTTTTTTTATCTGGGCGGCTCTTTCTTTTTGTGTCGGCGCAAACTTATATCACGACGACATTATTGGCGATACTTGCCCATCCAACCTTTCAGCTTCTTTACGACCATGTCGCCAATGGCTCGATCCATGTCGTATTTCAGCTGTCCCGACGCACTCAGGTTCACAACTTGAACGTTGTTGTTTTTCTCTGGCATCGGTGTAAAGAGTCCGTAGTTACCACGCTTGAAGCTCCTGTGGGCAGCCTTGCCACTTAATTTATAGGTCTGCAGGTTCCCGCTTCCGGCGATGCCCTGTAGACGATGTGGGGATGAATGCAACAAGCATGCACAAACCCGAATTTCGTTTACATTTTTTTCACATTTTAGCGGCGGTTGCGGTGAAACCTCATGAAAGCGGGCTCCAAAGGCCTTGTTTTAAATGGGGTTGACTGCTGCGCAGCTCTGGTGTTGGGGGCGGTAAAGGCTGCATGACAACCAAAAACGTTACCGGTTCACCCCATCCGGTGAGTAAATCCCGGATGCTTCGTGCACTGAGCGTAGACGCACTGTGCTGTTTTGGTGCAAAAAATTTTCAAACTGTTCGAAAATCATACAGCTGTACTGCTCGGCCTATGGCCTGGGTGGCGCTATCAGCCCCTTGAGGCATGCTTTGCGCGGTATTGGTGCGCAGCATTGCACTTTAATAAGTTCAGGACTGCTCGAAAGATGCTTTTGGCTCAGAACCTTGGGCGTTACCCAGTGATGGCGCCGACGTTCGCAGGTATGCTGCGGGTCTGTGTCCCGCTCAGGCCTGCGAGCCCCCAAGCTGGGCAAATCGATAACGAGCAAGGAGTACGCACGGTGTTCGCTTTAGATCCACGACTGCAACAAGACACATTGCCCATCGGTGATTTCCCGCTGTGCCGGTTGCTCCTGTCCAACGATTCGAATTACCCGTGGTTCATCCTCGTACCGCGGCGGGAAGATATCAGCGAATTGTTTCAGTTGGATGACGCCGATCAACAACAGTTGTGGAAAGAAACCACTGCGCTGGCCGAAACCCTGAAGGATTCGTTCGACGCCGACAAGTTGAATGTTGCAACCTTGGGTAACGTTGTCAGTCAATTGCACATGCATGTCATCGTCCGCAAGCGCGATGATGCCGCCTGGCCGGCGCCGGTCTGGGGCAAGCATCCGGCCAAGCCGTATAATGCAGAACAGGTGACGGCCATTCGCGAGCGATTGCGCGGGGCCTTGACCGATGATTTCAAGTTTCTGGAGGGCTGAACCATGAACCTTGAAGAGCGTGTAACCGATCTGGAAAGCCGCCTGGCGTTTCAGGATGACACCATCCAGGCATTGAATGATGTGCTGATCGAGCAGCGGGCCATCGTCGAACGCCTGCAATTGCAGATGGCCGCGCTGCTCAGGCGTCAAGAAGAGATGGCGGGGCAATTCGAAACCTTCGAAGAAGAGGCGCCACCCCCTCATTACTGATCTGTCGCTGGACGGCAGGCAATAAAAAACCGCGAGCAGCCTGGCTGCATCGCGGTTTTTTTACGCTTGGATCAGCGGCGCGGGAGCGCGGCGATCACGTCTTCGGCTTGCAGGCCCTTGTCGCGATTCATGACAGAGAACTCCACGCGCTGGCCTTCTACCAGGACGCGGTGCCCTTCGCCACGAATGGCCCGGAAATGCACGAAAATGTCATCGCCGGAATCGCGGGAGATGAAGCCGAACCCCTTGGATGTGTTGAACCACTTTACCGTACCGGTATCGCGGTTGGACATGTCGTAGTTTTGGGGAGCGGCAGCTGGCGACGATTTTTTGTAGAAGCTGACCGCCAGGTGCAGTGCCACCGCAAACAGTGCCGCGGCCAGGCTGAACACAATGGCCGGTTGGCCAGCGATTTCCGGCATGGGCGCGAGCAGGGCCAGGGTTTGCAGGGCGACGGCCAGTACCAGCAGGGCACTGACAAGGTTTTGCAGTTGGTGACGTGGACCTTTGTTCCAGTAAGGGATAACAGGTGCGAGGGTCAGGTTGAGCAGGCCGAAAAAGGCCAGGTACAGTGCGTCGGGGTGTTGCAGGTAAGGTGTGGCTTCGGAACCCAGGCTAGGGATGAAGGACAGCAGCAGGGCAGCTGCGCCCATTAGCAAGTGGACGATTTTCAACATTTTGATTGGCTCACGGTTAAGACGGATCACAAGGAAGAGCTGGTCGGGGGCGGTTCGCTTCGGAACAATGAGAGGCGTTGGACACGTACCCGAATCAGCCTATGCGTCACGCCCGGAAAAATAGGCGTAGCGACACACTGCCTATTTAACAGCAAAGCCCTGGCCTTCTCAAACCCGTTACGGACGTGCGCCGCGCTGTTCGTCGGCCAGAAAAAGGCCCTCTGGCGCTTGAAGGTGTCTGGCAAGGGCATTGAATGCCCGGTTTGGCGGAACCGTCCAGTGTCCGGGCTTGTCGGTTCAGGAGGGCTGGCGATCTGTCGCAGGCTGTAGGCGGCAAAAACCACTAGAGTGGAGTGGCCGCTGTCAAATTCATCACCATCAGGAGATCAACCAACATGGCCATTGATATCGGTATCAGTGAAGAAGATCGCAAGTCCATCGTCGACGGGCTGTCACGCCTGTTGTCGGACACCTATGTGCTGTACCTCAAGACCCACAATTTCCACTGGAATGTCACCGGGCCGATGTTTCGGACCCTGCACTTGATGTTCGAGGAGCAATACAACGAGCTGGCGTTGGCGGTGGACCTGATCGCCGAGCGCATTCGCGCCCTCGGCTTCCCGGCCCCAGGTGCCTATTCGGTGTATGCGCGCTTGTCTTCTATTAAGGAAGAGGAGGGTGTGCCCGGCGCTGAAGATATGATCCGTCAACTGGTCGAGGGCCAGGAGGCGGTGACGCGTACGGCCCGCGGTATCTTTCCTTTATTGGACAAGGTCAGTGACGAGCCGACCGCCGATCTGCTGACCCAGCGCATGCAGGTCCACGAAAAGACCGCGTGGATGCTGCGTTCGTTACTGGAAAACCAATAAGCGTCACGCAGGTGATGAAGGGACCGTCGGTATCATTGCCTGCGCCTCGTGTGTAGGACGGCGTAATTCATCGCCTGCCTGCTGTTGGCTTGTCCTACGGCGATGGTCATAAAGTCGTCTGGATCTGACGATGCCGTTGAGCTTCCATAAGGGCCACAGATGGGTTGTTCCCACTGGAGGTTCGTATGGCAAAGGAGTGTCAACGGTATGATTCAAGGAAAAGAACCCGGGGAGGGCGTGCATGGGCGTTTTCAGTCCATAAACGTCGACCCGTTCGTCAGGGGGTTCGATATGCGACTGGCCCGGCCCCTGGCCCGATCCATTCGCCTGAATGGGTTCGCCACCTGTTTGCGGTTGGAGCAGGTCTATTGGGATATCCTCGGCGACATGGCCCAGCTCAACCGCTGTTCTATCAGCACCTTGTTGTCCCATGTGGATCGGGAGGTGCATCTGCGCCATGGCGGGGTGCGCAATTTCAGTGGGCTGGTGCGTGTGGTCTGCGTGGTACACAGCTTGAAGGAAACCGCGATGGAAGTCGTGGATCGTCATTGATGTGGCGCGCCGCTGTCGATGACTGAGCCGGACCGGTAACGGCCTGTGCGCTTACGGCTGCACAGGCCGCATTTAATGGATATAATCCCGCTCTTTGCCGCAAAGCCCAGCCTTTGCGCGAGTAACCTGATCGCCGAGACAACCCCCATGCCGATGTACGACTATCAATGTGCTTCCTGTGGTCATCAGATGGAAGCCATTCAAAAGATCAGCGCGGCACCGCTGGTCGACTGCCCTGCCTGCCAGGCGCCGGAACTGAAGAAGATGCTGTCCATGCCAGGTTTCCGCCTCGGCGGCACCGGCTGGTATGAAACCGACTTCAAGACCGGCGCCAAGAAGAACCTGGCCGGTGGCGACAAAGCTGATTGAGTTGAACACGCGCGAGTTCTTGCACGGGCAGGGCCTCCAACCGAATTTCGAATTACGAGAAGTGAAACCACTACCATGATGCGCAGCCATTATTGCGGCCAACTGAACGAAAGCCTGGAAGGTCAGGAAGTTACTCTTTGCGGATGGGTTCATCGTCGCCGTGACCATGGCGGGGTGATTTTCCTCGATATCCGTGATCGTGAAGGCCTGGCCCAGGTGGTGTTCGATCCGGACCGCGCTGAAACCTTCGCCGCCGCCGACCGTGTGCGCAGCGAATACGTCGTCAAGATCACCGGCAAGGTGCGCCTGCGTCCGGCCGGCGCCGGCAACGCCAACATGGCGTCCGGCATGATCGAAGTGCTGGGCTACGAGCTGGAAGTGCTGAACGAAGCGGAAACCCCGCCGTTCCCGCTCAACGAATACTCCGACGTGGGCGAAGAAACCCGCCTGCGCTATCGCTTCATCGACCTGCGTCGTCCGGAAATGGCCGAGAAGCTGCGTCTGCGTTCGCGCATGACCACCAGCATTCGTCGCTACCTGGACGAGAACGGCTTCCTCGACGTCGAGACGCCGATCCTGACCCGCGCCACCCCGGAAGGCGCTCGCGACTACCTGGTGCCGAGCCGTACCCACCCAGGCAGCTTCTTCGCCTTGCCGCAATCGCCGCAGCTGTTCAAGCAACTGTTGATGGTGGCCGGCTTCGACCGTTACTACCAGATCGCCAAGTGCTTCCGCGACGAAGACCTGCGTGCCGACCGTCAGCCTGAGTTCACTCAGATCGACATCGAGACCAGCTTCCTCGACGAAAAAGACATCATGGGCCTGACCGAAGGCATGATCCGCAACCTGTTCAAGGAAGTGCTGGGTCTGGAATTCGGCGAATTCCCGCACATGACCTGGGACGAGGCCATGCGCCGCTACGGTTCCGACAAGCCTGACCTGCGTATCCCGTTGGAACTGGTGGACGTGGCCGATCAGCTCAAGGAAGTCGAATTCAAGGTTTTCAGCGGTCCGGCCAACGATCCGAAAAGCCGTGTTGCCGCCCTGCGCGTACCGGGCGGGGCGAGCATGCCGCGCAGCAAGATCGACGACTACACCAAGTTTGTCGGCATCTACGGTGCCCGTGGCCTGGCGTACATCAAGGTCAACGAGCGCGCCAAAGGCGTCGAAGGCCTGCAATCGCCGATCGTCAAGAACATCCCTGAGGCCAACCTGAATGTGATCCTCGATCGCGTCGGCGCGGTCGATGGCGACATCGTGTTCTTCGGTGCCGACAAGGCCAAGATCGTCAGCGAAGCCCTGGGCGCGCTGCGAATCAAGGTCGGTCACGACCTGGAGCTGCTCACCAGTGAGTGGGCGCCATTGTGGGTCGTTGACTTCCCGATGTTCGAAGAGAACGACGACGGCAGCTTCACCGCGCTGCACCACCCGTTCACGGCACCCAAGTGCACACCGCAGGAACTGGAAGCCAACCCGGCGACCGCCCTGTCCCGTGCCTACGACATGGTGCTCAACGGCACCGAGCTGGGTGGCGGTTCGATCCGTATCCACCGCAAGGAAATGCAGCAGTCGGTCTTCCGTCTGCTGGGCATCAGCGAAGCGGAACAGGAAGAGAAGTTCGGCTTCCTGCTCGATGCGCTGAAGTACGGTGCACCGCCCCATGGTGGCTTGGCCTTCGGCCTGGACCGCCTGGTGATGCTGATGACCGGCGCCCAGTCGATCCGTGAAGTGATCGCGTTCCCGAAAACCCAGAGCGCGGCCTGTGTCATGACCCAGGCCCCGGGTCTGGTGGATGCCAAGGCGCTGCGCGAGCTGCACATCCGTCTGCGTGAACAGCCTAAGGCTGAGTAAGGCTGGCCCTTGAAGGCGCATCTTCGGATGCGCCTTTTCATTAGGGTCGATATTTTCTGATTGCCGGCGGCCGCGCGAGCGCGGGGCGGGCAATGTTCCAAGGCAAAACCGGAGCGAGTTATGGCAGGTCATTCCAAGTGGGCGAACATCAAGCACCGCAAAGAACGTCAGGATGCCAAGAGGGGCAAGATTTTCACCAAGTGGATCCGTGAGCTGACGGTCGCGGCCCGCCAGGGTGGCGGCGATCCGGGTTCCAACCCGCGTCTGCGCCTGGCCCTGGACAAGGCGCTGAGTGCCAACATGAGTCGCGACATCATCGACCGGGCCATCGCCCGTGGCGCGGGTGCGACCGAGGCCGACAATGTTGAAGAACTGACCTACGAGGGTTATGGCCCGGGCGGCGTGGCGGTGATGGTCGAATGCATGACCGACAACCGCAACCGTACCGCCGCCGCCGTGCGTCACGCCTTCAGCAAATGCGGCGGCAACCTGGGCACTGACGGTTCGGTGGCGTACCTGTTCGAGCGCAAAGGGCAAATCAGCTTCGCGCCGGGCCTCGACGAAGATGCCCTGACGGAAGCGGCCCTGGAAGCCGACGCCGACGACGTGGTCAGCCATGAAGACGGCTCGTTCGATGTGTTCACCTCGTTCGCCAGCTTCTATGCCGTGCGCAACGCGTTGGAGGCGGCCGGTTTCAAGCCGGCCGACGCGGAAATCGTCATGCAACCGACCACCAGCGCCGAACTGGACTTGGACGGCGCCGAGAAGGTCCTCAAGCTGATCGACATGCTGGAAGATTTGGATGACGTGCAGAACGTTTATTCCAATGCCGATATTCCGGAGTCTGTCGCTGAACAACTCGGCTGATGGCTTCTATTTAACTGCACGAATGCCAATGTGGGAGCGAGCTTGCTCGCGATAGCGATATTCCAGTCAGCACTGTGCTTGCCGACCCGACGCCATCGCGAGCAAGCTCGCTCCCACAGGTCTGGTCAAATCCTCTTCAAACCGCAGGCGCTATGACTTTAATCCTTGGCATCGACCCCGGTTCGCGCATCACCGGCTACGGCGTGGTTCGTGATACCGGGCGCGGCTGCGTGTATGTTGCGTCCGGCTGCATTCGCACCGGTGCCGGCGAGTTGCACGAGCGCCTGCAGATTGTTTATCGCGGCGTGCGCGAAGTCATCCAGACCTATGGGCCGGTCACCATGGGCATTGAAAAGGTGTTCATGGCGCGCAACGCCGATTCTGCCTTGAAACTGGGGCAGGCCCGGGGCGCGGCGATCGTTGCTGGCGCCGAGGAAAGCCTGGAGATCGCCGAGTACACGGCAACCCAGGTCAAGCAGGCGGTCGTCGGAACGGGCGCGGCCAACAAGGAACAGGTGCAGATGATGGTGATGCATCTGTTGAAGCTGGTCAGCAAGCCGCAGATCGACGCCTCCGACGCCCTGGCCATCGCCATTTGCCATGCCCATACCCGTTCCAGTTTGCTGCCCCACGGTCTGGGAGCTGCACGCAGTCGTGGCGGGCGCCTGCGTCTCTGATAGCATCAGCGCAATCTTTCGTGAGCCCGAGCATTTTGCGCCTGTGTTGTCGGCGTTTCTGCTCCGGCTGTTACTCGCCAGCCAGCGGCTGGCCTACGCCCAAGGATCTGAAACGTGATTGGACGCTTGCGCGGCACCCTGGCTGAAAAACAGCCGCCGCACCTGATTCTGGATGTAAACGGGCTCGGCTATGAGCTGGAAGTGCCCATGACCACGCTGTATCGCTTGCCGTCGGTCGGTGAGCCGCTGACATTGCACACCCATTTGGTCGTGCGTGAGGATGCGCAGTTACTCTATGGCTTCGTCGGCAAGCGCGAGCGCGATTTCTTCCGCGAGTTGATCCGCCTCAATGGCGTCGGCCCGAAACTGGCCCTGGCCTTGATGTCGAGCCTGGAAGTCGACGAGCTGGTGCGCTGCGTGCAGTCCCAGGACACCTCGGCGCTGACCAAGGTGCCGGGTGTGGGCAAGAAAACCGCCGAGCGCCTGTTGGTCGAGCTCAAGGACCGTTTCAAGGCCTGGGAAGCGGTGCCGGCGATGTTCGCGCTGGTGCCGAATCAGCCGGACGCGCCGGTGCCTGCGGCCAGCGCCGAAAACGATGCGGTGACCGCGCTGATCTCCCTGGGCTACAAGCCGCAGGAAGCCAGCAAGGCGATTTCCTCTATCAAGGAAAAAGGCCTGAGCACTGAAGATATGATTCGTCGTGCCCTGAAGGGAATGATTTAAGTGATTGAAGCTGACCGTCTGATCGCCGCCACGGGCGCGCCCCGTGACCGCGAGGAAATCCAGGACCGGGCGATTCGTCCCGTCAGCCTGGCCGACTACATCGGTCAACCGACCGTGCGCGAGCAGATGGAGCTGTTCATCCAGGCGGCCCGTGGGCGCAGCGAGTCGTTGGACCACACCTTGATCTTCGGTCCTCCAGGGCTGGGCAAGACTACCCTGGCCAACATCATTGCCCAGGAAATGGGCGTGTCGATCAAGAGCACGTCCGGGCCGGTCCTTGAGCGGCCCGGCGACCTGGCGGCGCTGCTGACCAATCTTGAGCCCCATGACGTGCTGTTCATCGACGAAATCCATCGCTTGTCGCCGATCGTCGAGGAAGTGCTGTACCCGGCCATGGAAGATTTCCAGCTCGACATCATGATCGGCGAAGGGCCGGCGGCGCGCTCCATCAAGCTGGACCTGCCGCCCTTTACCCTGGTGGGCGCCACCACCCGCGCCGGCATGCTGACCAACCCGCTGCGCGACCGTTTCGGTATTGTCCAGCGGCTGGAGTTCTACAACAACGCCGACCTGGCGACGATTGTCAGCCGCTCGGCGAGCATCCTCGGGTTGCCGCTGGACCCGGACGGCGCTTATGAGATCGCCCGTCGGGCCCGGGGGACGCCGCGGATCGCCAACCGGCTGCTGCGCAGGGTTCGCGATTTCGCCGAAGTCCGGGCCAAGGGCCATATCACCAAGCCGATTGCCGACCTGGCGTTGAACCTGCTGGACATTGACGAGCGGGGCTTCGACCATCAGGACCGGCGATTGCTGTTGACCATGATCGAGAAATTCGACGGTGGCCCGGTGGGCGTGGACAGCCTGGCCGCGGCGATCAGCGAAGAGCGCCACACCATTGAGGATGTGCTGGAACCGTACCTGATTCAGCAAGGCTACATCATGCGTACCCCCCGTGGCCGCGTGGTGACCCGCCATGCTTATTTGCATTTCGGCTTAAACATCCCGACACGAATGGGTGAGATGCCGGTGGTAGACGAATTCCTCGATGCCGTAGACGATTGAGCGAGCGTTTTATGTCGACTTTTTTCCGGTTGGTGCTGTCCCAGACGACACCCGGAGCGTCAATGCATTCGAGAATGAAAAAACAGTTGCCTGGCCGATTGGCAACCTGAGGAGTAAGCACTAGAGTATGCGCGCGCAATACGGGCTGGAGTCGTTCGCACATCGCTGTCGCGTTTATTACGAGGACACCGATGCCGGCGGCATCGTTTACTACGTCAATTACCTCAAGTTTATGGAACGGGCTCGAACCGAACGGCTGCGGGAACTGGGTTTTGCCCAATCCGCGCTGGCAGGGGAGGACCTGTTATTCGTCGTGCATTCCAGCGAAGCGCGCTACCACGCGCCGGCGCGACTGGACGACGAGCTTCTGGTAAGTGCCGATGTCATCGAATTGAACCGTGTCAGCCTGCGTTTCAAGCAGCAGGTCAGGCGGGCTACGGATAATGTGCTGCTCTGTGAAGGGCAGTTTTTGGTGGCCTGTGTGCGCACCCATAGTTTGAAACCCCGGGCCATTCCCGAAGCTCTACGTGCGGCCTTTGCCGGCGTGAGCGGCGCGGGTACACACTCAGAGCAGGAGATAAAGCGTGGAAGCTAACGTCGTCGACCATTCCTCCATGTGGAGCCTGGTCAGCAATGCCAGCGTCGTGGTGCAACTGGTAATGCTGATTCTGGTAGCCGCATCGGTGACCTCATGGATCATGATTTTTCAGCGCAGCAACATGCTGCGCGCCGGTCGCCGTGCCCTGGAGAGCTTCGAAGAGCGCTTCTGGTCCGGCATCGACCTGTCCAAGCTCTACCGCCAGGCGGGCAGCAACCCGGATCCGGATTCGGGCGTGGAGCAGATCTTCCGTGCCGGTTTCAAGGAATTCTCCCGTCTGCGCCAGCAGCCAGGCGTTGACCCGGAAGCGGTGATGGAAGGTGTGGCCCGGGCCATGCGCGTCGCCATTTCCCGCGAGGAAGAAAAGCTTGAACAGGGCCTGTCGTTCCTGGCCACCGTCGGCTCGGTCAGCCCGTACATCGGTCTGTTCGGTACCGTGTGGGGGATCATGAACTCCTTCCGTGGCCTGGCTTCGGCCCAGCAAGCGACCCTGGCCACCGTGGCCCCGGGTATCGCCGAGGCACTGATCGCCACCGCCATCGGTCTGTTCGCGGCCATTCCGGCCGTTATCGCCTACAACCGCTTCGCTGCCCGCAGCGAAACGCTGACCGGCCGTTACTACACCTTCGCCGATGAGTTCCAGGCGATCCTGCACCGCAAAGTGCACACCAGCGAAGAATAAGCAGGTATTTCCCAATGGCTTTAATCGCTCGAGCCCGAAAAAAGCGCAAGCCGGTCGCCGAGATGAACGTGGTGCCCTACATCGACGTGATGTTGGTGCTGCTGGTCATCTTCATGGTGACCGCGCCCATGCTCAATCAGGGCGTGAAGGTCGATCTGCCCAAGGTTTCCAGCGAAGCCTTGCCGCAGGACAACAACACCCAGGTCCTGACCATTTCGATCAAGGCTGACAAGACCTATTACTGGAACCTTGGCAGCGAAGTCGATACCGAGAAGCAGCAGGACCGGGCCATGACCTTGCCGCAGATGACTGACGCGGTGACCAAGATCATTCGTGTCGGCAACGATGGTGGCAAGCGTACCCAGGTCTTCATTCGCGGCGACAAGACCGTCGACTACGGTGCCGTGATGGGGGCCATGGGCGGTCTGCAGAAAGCCGGGGTCGGTAATGTTGGCTTGATTACCGAGGCGCCCTGATGCAGCAACAGCGAGAGCCGTCCGCCTCGGAAAGCTTCTTCTGGCCTAGCGTCCTGGCAATCGGCCTGCATGTGCTGGTGTTCGGCATGCTGTTCGTCAGTTTTGCCATGACCCCGGAGCTGCCGCCGGCCAAGCCGATCGTGCAGGCGACGTTGTACCAGCTCAAGTCCAAGAGCCAGGCGACCACCCAGACCAACCAGAAGCTCGCGGGCGAGGCGAAGAAATCCGCCGCGCGCCAGACTGAAGTCGAGCAGATGGAGCAGAAGAAGGTCGAGCAAGAGGCGATAAAGGCCGCGGAACAAAAGAAAGAGGAAGCGGCTCAAAAGGCCGAGGAAGCCAAGAAGGCCGATGAGGCGAAGAAAGCGGACGAGGCGAAAAAGGCTGACGAAGCCAAGAAAGCCGACGAAGCGAAGAAAACCGCCGAAGCCAAAAAGGCCGAAGAGAAACAATTGGCTGATATAGCCAAGAAGAAAGCCGAAGAAGAAGCCAAGAAAGCCGCTGAAGAAGAGGCCAAGAAAGCGGCCGCTGAAGAAGCGAAGAAAAAGATCGTCGAGGACGCGAAGAAGAAAGCGGCCGAAGACGCCAAGAAGAAAGCTGAAGCTGACGAGGCGAAAAAGAAAGTCGCCGAAGAAGCGAAGAAGAAAGCCGCCGCCGACGCCGCCAAGAAAAAGGCCCAGGACGCAGCGCGTAAGTCCGCCGAAGATAAAAAGGCCCAGGCCTTGGCAGATTTGCTTTCCGACACGCCGGAGCGTCAGCAGGCATTGGCTGATGAGCAGGGCGATGAAGTCGCCGGCAGTTACGATGATTTGATTCGCGCCCGAGCGGCGGAAGGTTGGGCTCGTCCACCTTCGGCGCGTAAAGGCATGACGGTAGTATTGCAAATCGGCATGTTGCCCGACGGTACGGTTACCTCGGTCAGCGTCGCCAAGTCCAGCGGTGACGGTCCGTTCGACGCCTCGGCGGTCGCAGCGGTCAAGAACATTGGACGATTGACGGAAATGCAAGGAATGAAACCGAGCGACTTTGCTCCCTATCGTTCATTCAAGATGACATTCACACCTGAGGATCTAGCCTTGTGAGAAACCTTCTTCGAGGAATGCTTGTCGTTATCTGCTGCCTGGCAGGGATAGCGGTAGCAGAGGAAAAGAACATTCTGGTCACCAGCGGCAGCGACCGGGCTACCCCGATCGCCGTCGTACCGTTCGGCTGGCAGGGCGGTAGCGTCCTGCCGGACGATATGGCGGAGATCATCGGCAACGACCTGCGCAACTCGGGTTACTACGCGCCGATTCCAAAACAGAACATGATCAGCCTGCCAACCCAGGCCAGCGAAGTCATCTACCGTGACTGGAAGGCCCTGGGCGCCCAGTACATCATGGTCGGCAGCATCGTTCCGGCCGGCGGTCGCCTGCAGGTGCAATACGCCCTGTTCAACGTCGCCACCGAGCAGCAAGTGCTGACCGGCAGCGTGTCGGGCAGCGTCGATCAGCTGCGCGACATGTCGCACTACATCGCCGACCAGTCGTTCGAGAAACTCACCGGTATCAAGGGTGCGTTCTCTACCCGTATGCTCTACGTGACGGCCGAACGCTTCTCCGAGAACAACACCCGCTATACCCTGCAGCGCTCCGACTATGACGGCGCCCGTGCAGTGACCTTGCTGCAATCGCGCGAGCCCATCCTGTCGCCGCGTTTCGCCCCCGATGGCAAGCGCATCGCCTATGTCTCGTTCGAGCAGAAGCGTCCGCGTATCTTCATGCAGCACATCGACACCGGTCGTCGCGAGCAGATCACCAACTTCGAAGGCCTCAACGGCGCGCCAGCCTGGTCGCCGGACGGTACTCGCCTGGCATTCGTGCTGTCCAAGGACGGTAACCCGGACATCTACGTGATGAACCTGGCTTCGCGTTCGATCTCCCGCGTGACCAATGGCCCGGGCATCAACACCGAACCGTTCTGGGGCAAGGATGGCTCGACCATCTACTTCACCTCCGACCGTGGCGGCAAGCCGCAGATCTACAAGACCAGCGCGGGTGGTGGCGGTGCGGAACGCGTGACGTTCGTCGGTAACTACAACGCCAACCCCAAACTGTCGGCGGACGAAAAGACCCTGGTGATGATCCACCGCCAGGACGGTTTCACTAATTTCAAGGTAGCGGCCCAGGATTTGCAGCGCGGAAGTGTAAAAATCCTCACTGATAGCACTCTGGACGAGTCACCTACTGTTGCGCCCAACGGCACCATGGTAATCTACGCCACCCGCCAGCAGGGCCGGGGAGTCTTGATGCTCGTGTCCATTAATGGACGCGTGAGGCTCCCGCTTCCTACCGCACAAGGCGAAGTCAGAGAACCGTCCTGGTCCCCTTACCTGAACTGACGCGGCGCAATACGTTTTACTTAACACACTGGGGTTCATTAGGAGTTTCACGATGGAAATGCTGAAGTTTGGTAAATTTGCTGCGCTGGCTCTGGCCATGGCTGTAGCTGTAGGTTGCTCGTCCAAAGGCGGCGACAACGCCGGTGAAGGCGCTGTTGATCCAAACGCTGGTTACGGCGCTAACACTGGTGCCGTTGATGGCTCCCTGAGCGAAGAAGCTGCTCTGCGCGCAATCACCACCTTCTACTTCGAATACGACAGCTCGGACCTGAAGCCAGAAGCCATGCGCGCTCTGGATGTTCACGCCAAAGACCTGAAAGCAAACGGCGCTCGCGTTGTTCTGGAAGGCAACACCGACGAACGTGGTACTCGTGAGTACAACATGGCACTGGGCGAGCGTCGTGCGAAAGCCGTTCAACGCTACCTGGTGCTGCAAGGTGTTTCCCCAGCTCAGCTGGAACTGGTTTCCTACGGCGAAGAGCGTCCAGTTGCTACCGGCAACGACGAGCAGTCCTGGGCTCAAAACCGTCGCGTCGAACTGCGTAAGTAATTCGACATGCGAACGTGCCGTCGTGCTGTAACTGTTCTGGCTCTCAGCCTCGCGCCGCTTGCGGCGTGGGCTGCGGTTCCTGTGGTCGATAACCAAACCGGCTATGACAATAGCGGGAGCAGTTATCCGCCTGCAGGTTACGGTACGAACGGCGCCTATGCCGGGGGAGGGGTTTCGGCCCCTGTCTCGGCACAGGGCCAGCTGTTCAACCAACTGCAGCAAATGCAGGATCAGATCTCGCGCCAACAGGGTGTGATCGAAGAACTGCAAAATGATATTTCGCGCATGAAGCAAGAAAACCTGGAGCGATACCAGGATCTTGATCGGCGCATAGGAAGCGGTGTTGCTCCTGCCGCGACTCCTGAGAATTCTCCTGCCGGTGGCGACTTGAACGCCCCCGGTGCAGCCGCAGGCGCGGGGGCAGCTGCTCCAGCCCCTGCGTCCGGCGGCGAGCCGGCTGATCCGGCGAAGGAAAAGCTCTACTACGATGCTGCCTTCGACCTGATCAAGGCCAAGGATTTCGACAAGGCCAGCCAGGCCTTTGGCGCTTTCCTGCGCAAATACCCGAACAGCCAGTACGCGGGCAACGCCCAATACTGGCTGGGCGAAGTGAACCTGGCCAAGGGCGACTTGCAAGGCGCCGGCCAGGCGTTTGCCAAGGTCTCGCAGCTGTATCCCAAGCACGCCAAGGTGCCGGATTCGCTGTACAAGCTGGCTGACGTAGAACGCCGCCTCGGTCACACCGACAAGGTCAAGGGCATTCTGCAACAGGTGGTGGCCCAATTCCCGGGTACATCCGCCGCTCAGCTGGCCCAGCGTGATCTGCAACGCATGTAAGCTGGTTTGACCTGCTTTGAAGAAACCCGCGCTTGTCGCGGGTTTTTTCGTTAGAATTCACGCCCTTTTTATGAAACACGCTTTTTGGGATCTGCGCGTTGGCGGGGTTCCTTGAAGTGCCTGACGGAGGCGGACAGCCTGTTTAGCTGTTACGCCCGTGGCGACTATGCAAGACACATTGAGAATCACCGAAGTTTTTTACTCGTTACAGGGTGAAACGCGAACGGCTGGGCTGCCCACGGTTTTTGTGCGCCTCACCGGTTGTCCATTGCGTTGCCAATACTGCGACAGTGCCTACGCGTTCAGCGGCGGCACCCTGCGAACCCTTGACGATATCCTTGAGCAAGTGGCCGGCTATCGCCCGCGCTACGTTTGTGTCACGGGCGGCGAGCCACTGGCGCAACCCAACGCCATTCCTTTGCTCAAGCAGTTGTGTGATGCCGGTTATGAGGTTTCCCTGGAAACCAGCGGCGCCCTGGATATCTCGGCCGTCGACCCCCGCGTCAGTCGCGTCGTGGACCTGAAAACCCCAGGCTCCAAGGAAGCGCACCGCAACCGTTATGAGAACATTGAACTGCTGACGCCTAACGATCAGGTCAAGTTCGTGATCTGTTCGCGGGAAGACTACGACTGGGCCGTGTCCAAGCTGATCCAGTACGGGCTCGACCAGCGGGCTGGCGAGGTATTGTTGTCGCCGAGCCATCACGACTTGAGCGCCCGGGACCTGGCGGACTGGGTGGTGGCGGATAACCTGCCGGTGCGCCTGCAATTGCAGCTGCATAAATATCTTTGGAACGACGAGCCGGGGCGCTGATATGACTGAACACTCGAACATTGCCGAAAAACGTGCGGTTATCCTGCTGTCCGGTGGCTTGGACTCGGCGACTGTCGTGGCCATGGCCCGCGCCGAAGGCTACCGCTGCTACACCATGAGTTTCGATTACGGCCAGCGCCACCGTGTCGAACTGCAGGCCGCTGAGCGGGTTGCCCGGGATTTGGGGGTGGTGGAACACAAGGTGATCGGCCTGAACCTCAACGGCATCGGTGGCTCGGCCCTGACCGACAGCTCCATCGACGTACCCGAAGCACCGAGCGAAGGCATTCCGGTAACGTATGTGCCGGCCCGTAACACCGTGTTTCTGTCGCTGGCGCTGGGCTGGGCCGAAGTGCTGGGCGCCCGTGACATTTTCATTGGCGTCAACGCCGTGGATTATTCCGGCTATCCAGATTGCCGTCCGGAGTTTGTCGAAGCCTTCGAGCGCATGGCCAATCTGGCGACCAAGGCCGGCGTTGAAGGACAGGGTTTCCGCATCCAGGCGCCGCTGCAGAATCTCAGCAAGGCTGACATCATCAAGGCCGGTGTGAAGCTTGGCGTGGACTACGGACTCACCGTTTCCTGCTATCAGGCCGATGATCAGGGCCGCGCTTGCGGCAAATGCGACAGCTGCCGCCTGCGTGCGGAAGGCTTTGCGACGGCGGGCGTGAGCGATCCAACCCCTTATTTTTGAAATATCTCAAATTAAGTGTTGAATAGTCCTTAGAAATCAGTATTATACGCGCCACCACACAGCGGGTCGTTAGCTCAGTTGGTAGAGCAGTTGGCTTTTAACCAATTGGTCGTAGGTTCGAATCCCACACGACCCACCATTTTTTGCAGTTTTAAAAGTCTGGAAGGCCCACGAAAGTGAGGATTTCCGGATTTTTTTTTGCCTGATGAAAAGTCAGAGCCTGAACCGCTCGACGACTCGAGCGGTTCTCGGCGGATTAAAGCAGGCCGTCCTCGGCACAGACCTTGATGATCTGTTCGCGAAACCAGCTGTTGGCGCTGTCCTGGCTCGGTTTTTCGCTCCACATCATGTCCAGCGTGAAGTTCGGTAGACCTGCCGGTGGGCGACGATGGCTGAACGTGTTCTCGTCGCAAGTCAGCGCTTGAATGCGTCGAGGCAAGGTCAGGATGAAGTCGGTACCGGCGATCATGTTCAATGCCGCTACGTAGCTGTTGGCTCGAGCGACAATTTGACGGTTATAGCCTTGCCGGGCGAGCCATCCATCGATCATGTTGGTGTCGGATGTCCAAGGTGTCGGAAAAACATGCTGGCAGGCGACGAATGTTTCCAGGTTGAACGCCTCTTCCGACAAGGTGAAGTTCTTATCGACTACACAAACCAGTTCATCTTCCAGTAGTACTTGCGAGCGCAGTCCCTTGACGCCGCGATGGAAGTTCGGGCCGAAACAAATAACCAAATCGAAGCGACCCTCCATCAACTCATTGGCTGGAATATCCCTGTGGAATTTAGTGATATTGATGATGACCGGGAAACGGCTGCCAATAAAACGCTTAACCAGTTTTGGCAGAATGAGGAGTTCAAAGTATTCCGGTGCACAGACATTGAAGGTTATCTCTTTCTGGGTTGGATCGAATGCCGGAATACCAGAATGACATGTGTTTATTATCTTGAGGATGCTCAGTATATGAGGGTACATGGCTGTGGCTTTGCTTGTCGGCAACATGCCACTACGGGTATTAACAAAAAGTTCATCTTCGAAGCTCGTGCGCAGCTTCTTCAGGCAATAGCTTACGGTTGACTGGCTGACACACAGGGCTTCGGACACCTCGGTGACGCTGCTCTGCTCGTACACCGCGACAAACACCATCAAGTCCTGCATATCCAGCTTTCTAAGCATATTACTATTGAGCATAAGATCCTTCTTTCGCGCATTCCGTTGGCTAGCATCCCCGGTTTTTATGACAGGGACGTTTATTTATATATTAGCGGAAGCATTTTATTTTTTAAATGGCTTGTAGGAAATTTCCCCAATATGCTCGCCTCGCTTTTTGTAGAAATCCTGTACATGGACGGAGGAGGACGATATGCAAATACGTGTCGCAGAAACTAAGACACCGTTGTGGGTGCAAGCCACAGAAGTTGTAAGGGATAAATTTCGCAGTTCTTATTCGGCCTCGGTTGAACCGAATCCGCAGTACTTTGCAGTTACTCAGGATCCGGCGGATCGTATTCTTGCCTGCGCCGGTATTACTTTTGCCGATCACCGGATATTGTTTTCCGAGCAATACCTGACGCAACCCATCGACGAGATATTGTCCCAGCGTTTCGAGAAAACCATCGAGCGCTCGAACATTGTCGAAATCGGCAACCTGATCTCCCATCACCTGACGGCCGGAATGATCCTGGTCAATATGATTCCGTTGTTGGCCTGGTGTATGGGCGGGCATTACCTGTTGTGCACCGTGACACCTCGCGTACGGCAAATGATGGAAAGTTGCCAGATCGATTTCGAGCCCCTGCTGACCGCAGACCCAACGCGCCTGGCCGACGACGGTGGCAAGAATTGGGGGAGCTATTACGCCAAGTTGCCCGTCACCGGTTTCATCCGGGTCGACCCGCAACGTTCACGTTTCGCCGCCATGACCCTCAATACCTCATTCACTCAACTGCCCGGCGACGTCATGGCGAGGGCGCAGCCATGAGCGGCGGGTTTATCACTCAGCTACAACGGGCGTTGCAAGACAATCGCCAGGCCGTCTGTGCGGTTGACTGGCTGGAATCAGGCAAGGAGTCGGTGACGCTGACCTATGGCGAGCTGGAGCACCGGGTCCTTAACCTGGCAGCCGAACTGCAGCGACGTTTCCCTGAGCCGGCCTATGGCGATCATGTGGTGTTGGGGATCGCGACGCGCAACAGCAGCGACTGGCTGGTCGCGGACCTGGCCTGTCTGTTCGCCGGGATCACCGCGCTGCCGCTGCCACTGGCGTTCAGCCAATCCCAGGCCGAACACCTGGCGTCGCGTTGTGATGGATTTCTGGTGGATGCGGCAGGGCAGCGAACGCTGGCGCAGCGCTGGAAGCTGAATTTTGCCGACAGTCGCCTGCGCCGCCTCAACGAGCCAGTGATCGAACAGCCTTTGCTGCGGCTGCCGGACGACGAGGGTGACTGGATCTGCAAGATCATTCACACCTCGGGTACCACCAGCCGGCCAAAGGGTGTGCGCCTGAGCAACCAGGCGGTCGGCGCGGTGCTCGCCTCGCTGCGCCAGAGCATGCCGGTCGGTGCTCATCGCCGTTATCTGTCGCTGGTGCCCCTGAGTCTGCTGCTTGAGCAGGTCACCGCCGCATACCTGCCACTGCTGGCGGGCGGCACCGTGCATTTCCTGCCGCCGGACGAACCGTTGCTCGGCGAGCCAGGGGCGTCGGCACAGCGGCTGGTCGACTGGATCCTGCGGGTCCAGCCAACGGCCCTGACGGTGCCGCCGGTCATGATCAATCGTTTCCTGGAGCAATTGAACGAAGGGGGCGAGCAGGGCGAGCGACTGGCGCGTTACCTGCAATCGGGCGCGCATATCACCTGCGGCGGCGCGGCGGTGAGTATCGATGCCCTGCGCGGCTTGGCTGAGCAAGGCATCGAGGTGTACCAGGGCTATGGGCTTTCGGAGAACGCGTCGGTGGTCAGTGTGAATACCTTCGAACAGCAACGTCTTGGCAGCGTTGGCAAGCCGTTGCCCCATGTCCAGGTGCGCATCGGCGCCGACCAGACCATCGAGGTCAAGAGCAGCTCGCTGTTCAGCGGTTACTCAGGCACGGACCCGAGTGCCTGTTCCATGTCGGAAGACGGCTGGATGGACACTGGTGACCTGGGGTCGCTGGATGCCGATGGCTACCTCTATGTGCACGGGCGCAAGAAGAACGTGATCTGCCTGCCCAATGGCCGCAACGTCAGCCCCGAGCAGGTTGAGCTGGAGTATCGCAAATACCCCGGCGTGAGCGACGCAGCGGTGTTTTTCGATGAGCAGCACGGTCTGGTGGCGTTGCTATGCGTCGAGTCGGCCCCCGTGCGCGAGGAGCTGCTCGCCTGGTCGGCGGGGCGCTTCTCCGACATCGAGCGACCGAACCGGCTCTGGTTGTTGACCCAGGACGATCCGTTGCTCGAACAACTCTACACCGTTACGGGGCGGCCGAAACGCGCCGATATCGCTACTACTTTTTCCACGCTGCAAAGGAATGCATTCAATGAGCACACCTGCCTTTCACTTTGAGAACCCGGACATCTCCATCGTTGAGTCGCGCCACTTCGCCAGCCTGGGCAAGGCCGAGTTGTATGAGTTGCTGGGCCATTACGGCGTCGTGCTGTTTCGCAACTGTATTCACACTGCCGAGGATTTCAGTGCCTACGTGAAGCAAAACAGTTCGCGGTTAAGCCTTGACCCAGCCCGGGTCATGGTCGGTGGCGCAGCGCAATTGGTGGACGCCGGACGCCAGGCGGTTGGCCTGCACTGCGAAAATGGCAACTCACCATTCTGGCCGGACATGACTTGGTTCTATTGCCAGGAAGCGCCGCGCAAGGGGTCGCAAACCACCCTGTGTGATGGCGAACGGGTGCTGGAGAAACTGTCCCCAGGCTGCCGCACGTTCTTTGAAGAAAACCCGATTCGTTACAGTCGCACCGTGGCAGGGGAGAAATGGCGCCGGCTGGTCTGTCATTACTCGCCAACGTTGTCGGATCCGGCGGCCGTCGTGATCGAGGACCTGTTGCAGATCATCGGTGACGACCCGCAAACCCTGATTTCCTTCAACCCGGCCGATGACTCGATCCATTACGCCTTCAGCACGTCGGCGATCCTGACGTCCCCCTTCAGCCAGCGTCCGGCCTTTGCCAACAGCATTCTGGGGCCTTCCTTCAACTACGAGGCTCCGGTCATCGATACGGTGGCCGGGCAGCCGATCCCTGCCGGGTTCCTGGCTGAAATCGCTGAGGTTTCCGCCTATTACACCTATCCGGTTGGCTGGCGTGACCACGACATGGTGATGATCGATAACCGTCGGGTCATGCACGGTCGAGAAACCATCGTCGACGAGCGTCGGCGCATTTTCAACGCCTTGAGCTATCGCTGAGAGCATTCATGAAAAACAACAAACAGATTATCGGCGGGCAGTACGAGACCTACCTCGACGGTGAGGGGCGGGAGATCATTGACCTGACCGGTGGGTTTGGCTTCCAGGTGCCGCCCGTAATCGAGGCGGTCAACCGCCAGGCGCAGATCATGGGCCTGTCCAATCGGGTGCTGATGTCCGAACCACTGATTGCCTTGTGCCGGCGCCTGGCCGAGCTGCTGCCCGCCCCGCTGGCCAGCTCTTACGTGTGCAGCTCCGGCGACGAAGCTTTTGAGGGGGCCTTGAAGTTGTGCAAAGGGCTCAAGCCCAAGGGCAACACCATCGTGTTCATCCAGGGCGGCGACTACGGCTCGCTGACTTACGGGCGCTGCCTCAATGCCGCACAAGGTGACCTGGGTGTCCAAGCCTTCCTGGGGTTCAAGCGGGTGGCGATCCGTCACCTGGCTGACCTGGACACGGTGGACTGGAGTGATTGCTTCGCGGTGTGCCACAGCAATACCCGCACGGATGCAAACGGCCGGCTGCAGTTGCTTGATGCCGATTTGATCGAGCAATTGCATGCTCGTGCGGCAAAGGCGTCGGCACCGGTCATCGCGGTCGATACCCACAGTTGCCTTGGCAGCCTGGGTTCGCTGTTCGGCTTCCAGCGTTATCGTCCGATTCCGGACATCGTTGTACTCGGTGGGCCCCTGGGCGGCAGTGCAATCCCCATCGGCACCTATACCAGCAGCGAACACATGGCCTGGCAGGTCTATGGGCGCAGCAGCCCGGCCAAACACGGCAGCACCACTGCCGGTAATCCCATGGCCTGTGTGGCAGCCCTGGCCGCGCTGGATTACGTGCAAGCCCACGACTCGCCCCGGCACTGTCAGGAAAACGGCCAGTACCTGGCCCAAGCCCTGGCGTCATTGGGGGCTGTGGCCGTCGGTGCCTGGGTCAGCTTGCCGCTGGCCGACGACCTGCAACCGGCCGTGCTGTGCGAGGCGCTTTACCAGCAGGGGGTCTATGTCAGTACGCCCCGTGGCCGCGAAGTGATTTTGCGCTGCCCGATCACTGCACGCCCCGAGCAGATCCAACGTGCCGCACTCATCATCAAGGAGACGTTAAGCCATGTCCTTACTCAGGCCGCATGAACAATTGCTGGACGATTGCCAGCGCCACTGGAGTGCGTCGGCGGCCAAGCTGTATCGCCTTGGCAAGACCACTGTCGAACAGCAGACCGATGGCATCCATGTCACTGACCACACCGGCAAGCGCTTCATCGACTGCGCGTGCAGCTACGGGGTGTTTATCGTCGGGCATCGCAACCCGATGGTGCGTGAGCGGGTGCAGGCGCAATTGAATCAACTGGCCTGGGTGCCGGAAGGCCGGCGCCATCCGCTGCAGGACACCTTGTCCGAGCGACTGTGCCAGTTGGTGCCGGGGGAGTGGGGCGACGTGCAATTCATGGTCTCGGGGGCCGAGGCCGTCGAGCAGAGCCTGCGCTATGTGCTGCGGATCCAGCCCCAACGGCGTGGCATCGTGGTGATGAGCGGCTCCTACCACGGCAAGACCCTGGCGGCGATGAGCATCCTGGGCCAGCAGCAGAACCATGGCAGCTATGGTATCGATCCTCCCGAAGTAACCTGCGTGCCCTACGGTGATTTCGCCGCGTTGCAGAAGGCCGTGGGCGAGGGCGTGTGTGCGGTGTACGTCGAGCCGATTCTGGGCGGGGCTCATTTGCAGGTGCCGCCAGTGGGCTACATGGCCAACATTCGGGCCCTGTGCGACGCCACCGGCACCCTGTTGGTGGCCGACGAAATCCAGACCGGTTTCGGTCGCTGCGGCAAATGGTTCGCCGTGCAATACGATGACGTGGTGCCCGACATCATGATCCTCTCCAAGGGCTTGACCGGCGGCTACACCTCGTTTGCCTGTGCCATGTACAGCCAGCGCCTGGCCACCCAGTACCCCCTCAGTGATATCGAGCCGGACACGCGCACCAACGGCGGGCATCCGGTCGCATGCGCGTCGGCGCTCGCGGCCATCGACTACATCGAGCAAAACAACCTGGTGGAGCTGTCCCGGGTCAACGGCGGTGTGTTGCGCCATGGCCTGCAGCGGTTGGCCCTGCGCTATCCGCACATTGTCGAAGATGTGCCGGGTGTTGGCTTGATGACGGGGCTGCGCCTGCGTGGCTCGGTTTATGAAGCCTTGATGAGCATGGAGCTGGGCAAGCGTGGCGTGCATGCCGGGCATTCGATGAATGAGAAGGCCGAACGTCCGGTGCTGCGCTTTTATCCGCCGTTGAATATCGAACCCGAAGCGTTGCGGCATGTGCTGGCGATGATCGAAGAGGCCCTGGAGGCCATCGACCAACGTCCGGCACTGGCGGTGAAGGCGTTTTCCCTGGTGGTGCGCAATATGTATCAGTTGCCCAACAAGTGGTTGCGCAGCAAGGAGGCGTCGTGAGTATGTTCAACCCCGACACGCTGACGTTGCGGGAAATGGCCGGCCTGTTGCGCCGGGGCGTGCTGACCAGCGTGACGTTGCTGGAGTTCTACTTGCAGCGCATCGCCGAGCGTAACCGGCAGATCAATGCATTGATCCAACTGGCGCCGGTCGAGGAACTGCGACGCCAGGCCCGAGAGGCTGACGAGATGGCGCGTATCGGCCAGATCAGCGGTCCGCTGCATGGCATTCCCATCACGGTCAAAGACGTCCTCCATGTTCGCGGATTCAAGATGTCCCGCGGCGTGGGGGAGCTGATGGGGGATGTCAGCCAGGAGGACGCGACGGCTGTCGCCCGACTTCGGCAGGCCGGCGCGATCATTCTGGGCATCAGCAATGTGCCGGAACTGTGCATGGCCTTCGAGACCGAGAACCTGATCTACGGGCGCACCCTCAATCCCCACGATCTGCTCCGTTCGGCGGGCGGCAGCAGTGGCGGTGAAGCGGCCGCCATCGCCGCCGGGTGTTCACCCGCGGGGCTGGCGTCCGATGCCTGCGGCAGTGTGCGGATCCCGGCGCACTTCAATGGCATCTGCGGCCTGAAACTGACCCAGGGACGGGTGCCGTTGACCGGCCAATTTCCCAATGACCGTTCCGGGCTGTTTCACCTGACCTCGGCCTTTGGCGTGATGGGGCGCTATGTCGATGACCTGGCGCTGCTCGGTCCGCTGATCAGCGGTGCCGACGGCCATGATCCAGACACCGTCGATGTGCCGTTCGCCGCCAGCGAGCCCCTGGCCGACCTGCGTATCGCGCTGTTCTCGGCGTCGAGCCGAACCCCCGTCAGCGCGGCGGTGAGCCAGGTGTTGCAGCAGGTCGAACGGTGCTTGAGCCCCGTGGTGGCGCAGGTGAGCGAGGTCGCGCCGCCGATGCTCGACGAAGCCTGCGATGTCCTGTGGCGGGTGTTCATCACGGGCGCCGATGCCGGACGCGGCTGGCGGCGTTTGTTCGAGTCCATGAACAAGCGCAGCTTTACCCCGGCGATCGCTCAGTTGCTGGACATGAGCGAGGCCGTGGAATTGAGCGTGGATGAAGTCAAGCGCGACTGGATCATGATCGATACCTTCCGCTATCAGTTGGCGAAGTTCTTCAAGCAGCACGATCTGTTCATCTGTCCGGTCTTCCCGGATGTCGCGTTCCGCCATGGGGAATCCCTGGAAGACCGCGATCAGTATGCCTTCGTGTTCCCGTTCAGTCTCAGCGGCTCGCCCGCGGTGGTGATCCGCGCCGGCGTCGACCCGTCCACCGGGATGCCCATCGGCATTCAGATTGTCGGGCCTCACTGGCAAGAGGAACGGTTGTTGGCGGTAGCGGCTTTCCTTGAACGGGAACTGGAGCGCTGGAGCCCGGTTTCGCCTCGCCCGGTATCGACGTACTGAGGGGGTTCAAGCCGTAACGGTTCTGGCGTTACGGCTGCTGACCACCAGTGCCAGCATGCCGCCTCCCACCAGCGCGGCGCCGATGATCTCGATCATCATCGGTTGCTGCCTGAGCCAGAACCAATTCAGCAGGGTGACGAACAGGGTGTTGAGGTAAACGTAGGAAATCACCGTGGAGGGCGAGATCACCCCGATTGCCCGGTGCAGCAGCCAGAACGTGGCGAGGGTGCCGAACAAGGCCAGGTACACCAGCCAGCCGATGTCCAGCGTCGACAACTGCAGGCCGCTGCGCCACCCGCCACTGAGCAGGCAGAACACCAGCAGGAACAGCGAACCGAACAGCATGTTCCAGAACGTCATCGCCACCGGATCGCGGCCCTGCAACGCTGTTGCCTTGAAGCGTTGGCTCAGGGGTGAATACAACGCCATCGCCAGGCAACCGGCACCGAACACCAGCACCGGATAAAGCGCCGGCATTTGCCCCGGGGCCGAGCCCTTGAGCGTCAGCAACACGGCGCCGACTGCTGCCACCAACATGGGGAACAGGCGGGTCTTGAGGCTGGGACTGGGCAGCAGGAATACCTCGAAAAACAAGGTCATCAAGGGCACCAGCGTGTACAGCGTCGCGGTGTTGACCGCCGAGGTGTAGCGCAGCGCTTCGAACAACGAACCAAAGTAAGTCGCCAACAGCAGGCCGAGCACGGCGTGGGCCAGCAGACCCCTGATGGAAATGGGCGAGGTGTTTTTCAGGAGCAGCAGCGGCAGGAACATCAGTGCGGAAAACAGCAGCCGCAGGCCCGTGAGCAGGATCGGGTCGATCGTCTGGCTGACCTGGGCCGCGGCAAAGAACGACGAAGCGATGAGCATTGCCCAGATGAGCATGCCCCAGTGAGCGGTGGCAAAACCGACGTTTTTCATCAAGGTCTTATTCCTGTGTTGCGGATCGGAACGTCATGATGGGCAAAACGGTTTGCCGTCATGGGTGAACTGTCAAAGCCGGGACTGCATTGAATGCAGCCCCGGGCGCGAGAGGCCTGTCTTTGTCGACTAGCTGATATGCCGCGCGTATTGCTTGGGATTGAAGCGCAGGACCATCAAGAGCATCAAAGCCATGACTGCGGTGAGCGACCACCAGGCCCATTCGAAGCTGCCCAACTGATCGCGAATCATCCCGGCGATCAACGGCGAGAGCCCGGCGATCAGGTAGCCGATGCCTTGTACGAAGGCCGTCAGGCCACCGGCCCGGCGTGGGTTGTCCAGGTGATCGAGGGACACGATCAAGCTCATCGGGAACAGGCCGCCGATGCCCAGCCCCAACAGGCACGGCCACAACAGGCTGAAGCGTTCCGGGCTGAGGATCAGGCCGCAGAAACCGGCGATGATCAGGGCCAACAGCACGGCGAGAACCAGGCGTTTATCCTGGCTGCGGTTGGCGATCGCCGGGGTGACGAGGCCGGACAACACTTCCATGGCCGTGAGGAACCCCAGTAGCAGGCCCGCGTGTTGTTCGCTCCAGCCTTTTTCCACGTAGTACGGCGCCAGCCAGGCCAGCACGCAGGTGTAGGAGGCGGTGCCCAGGCCGAAGAAAATCGCCAGCAACCAAGCCCGTGAGTTGCTGAAGAACGACTCTTTCGCTCGGACGGGGGCTTCGGGCAATGGTGTGACGGTCGAACGCTGGGCGTACCAGCAACCCAGGGCGACCAGCGCCAACAGTGCCCAGATTGCCAGGCCGATGCGCCAGCTGCCGGTCTGCGACAACACGAAAGGTGAGAACGACGCGGCAATCGCCGCCCCGCCCATGATCGAGGTGACATAAAGGCCCATGAACAGCGAGACGTTGTCGGCGTAGCGCGACTTGATCAGCGCAGGCATCACTGCCTGGATCAGGGCGATGCCGAGCCCGGCCAACACCGCGCTGATGATCAGCTCGACGGCGCTGTCCAGGTACAGGCGCGACGCCGTGGCGATGCCGATGATCAGCAGTGAGAGGACAATGGTGCGGTGTTCGCCGATGCGCAGGGCGATGCGCATGCCCAGGAACATCGCCAGGCCCATCGCCATGACTGGCAGCATGGTCAGCAGTGAGGCAGTGCTGAAGCTCAACGGCACCTCGCCGCGAATGGCAGACAACAAGGGCCCGACGGCGGCCATCGAGGGCCGCAGGTTCAGCGCCACCAACACGATGCTGACCATCAGCCAGACGGCGTGGGTGCTTGAGGTTCGAACGTTTTCCATGACAGCGCCTTGGTTTAACAAAGCGTCATTTAGGCTGGGGCGGCCTGTCATGGGCAAACTGAAAACTGGCGGGGGTTATTGAAAAATTAAATGCTGCAGATAATGGTAATCAGTGAAGGGATCAGAGTTTTTGTGGCGAGGGGATTTATCCCCGCTGGGTTGCGAAGCAACCCCCAAGCCTGAGCGCTCGGTGTGTCAGGCAAGTTGCGTCCATACTTTTCAGGTCTGCTTCGCAGCCCAGCGGGGATAAATCCCCTCGCCACAATGTAGTTCACTACCCCTTATTCCATCACCGGGCTCAGCGTCCCCAGCCACGCCACCAACCCCAGGATGACCACCGCCACACAGAACTCCAGCACCATGCTGCGCCGCAGAGCATTCACCGCCCCGCCATGCTCGCCGGTCTGCCGGGCCTGTTCCAACAGCGGGCCCAGATGAAAGCGATTCAGCGCGGCGAACACCAGCATGGCCGCGAAGAACAGCAGTTTGAGCGTCAGCAACTGACCATAGGTGCTGTCCAGCAGCCCTTCGACACTCGGGCCGACGATAAACAGATAGTTCACCACCCCCGTCACGCTGATGATTACCACGATCACCGCGCCGGCCGTTTCAAACCCGGTCAGTGTCCGCGCCAGTACTTGCAGCCGAGGTTCGGTCTGGCGCAGCAACAGGGCAAACGCGGCCAAGGCGCCGACCCAACCACCCGCTGCCCACAAGTGCAGGAAGTCGGTGATGAAGTGCCAGTTGCGGCGCTCACCTTCGTCCATGGCGCCGTGCCCGGCCCAGGCCAGCGTCGCCAGCGCCACTGCACCGCCCAGCGTGACCAGCCACAAGCTGACGGTCGGCCAGCGTCTATTGAGCGTCACGGCGAAACCAGCCAGCACCAGCGCCGCGATCCGCAGGTTCCAGCTCAAACCCACATCGGTCTCGAACATCATCATTTCAATGTGCGGCCACAGCTCGGCCCAGTCCGAAACGCCGCTCATGGCCCAGACCATGCACGTCATCGCAGCGACGGAGAGCAACCCGCCAAGCACCGCCGTGGACATCAGCAGCGGGGTGAAAGGCAATTGCACGCCTGACACCCGCTCCTGGCCTCGTAGACCATAGAGGCCAAAAGCGGCCAGGCCGAACAGCAACATCAGATCCAGGTACAGCGCAAAACGCAGGGCAATGTTGATCGAGTCGCTCATCAACTCACTTCACCTTGAACGTGACGTTGCCGGTGATCGGGTGAGTGTCGGATGACACCGCGCGCCACTGGACCTGGTAAGTGCCGGCGGTGAGTGGAGCGTTGGGGATGATGAGCATGGTCTTGGGATCGTCGCTGCCCGACACCTTGGCCGGCATGGGCATCGGCGAGTGGGCCGCCATGCCAGGCATCTCGGTCATCAACAGCTTGGCACCGGAGAATTTGGTCATCAGGTTTTCGGAAAAATGCAGCTCGATTTTCGTCGGTGCCGCACCTTGCGCGCCTTCAGCGGGGGTGGAGGACAGCAGCTTCGGGTGCGCCTGGGCCAGGCCACTGATCAATAGACCTGTGGACAGCGCGACGGTAATGACAGCGGTTTTGATGAATGACATGCAAGGACTCCTACAGCTCTGGTTTTTAGTTTTAGTGAAACAGCTCAACGGGTCAGAACCACATGCGCAGGCCCAATACCAGGCGTGCTTCGCTGCGATCTTCACCTTCTTCACGGGCGTAATCGGCGGTGTTGCCATAGGCCCGGTTCCAGGTGACGCCGATGTATGGGGCGAATTCGCGGCGGATTTCATAACGCAGCCGCAGGCCGAGTTCGGTGTCCGACAGTCCTGAGCCGACGCCGCGGGCGGGATCGTTCTTGCCATAGAAATTGGCTTCGGCGGTGGGCTGCAGGATCAACCGGTTAGTCAGCAGGATGTCGTAGTCGCCTTCCAGGCGCATCGCGCTTTGGCCGCCTTCACCGATGAACGCCGTGGCCTCGGCTTCGAAGTTGTACAGGGCCATGCCTTGCAATCCGAAGGCGGCCCAGGTTTGCGGATCGCCCGGCTTGAAGTCCTGGCGCACGCCGGCCACGACGTCCCACCAAGGGCTGATGGCGTGACCCCACAGGGCCTGGAGTTCGGCTTCTTCGGTCTTGCCGTTGAGGCGTTCACCTTCGGAGCGCAGCCACAAACGGTCGATATCGCCGCCGATCCAGCCCGAGGCGTCCCAACTCAGCGCGCTGCCGTCGTCGGCGTCTTGCCATTCCAGTTGGTCTATCAGGAAGAACGAATTAAGGGCGCTGTCATGCACCGCGTGTCCGCCATGATCGTCGTAGACGGCGGCGCGGTCGGCAGCGGTCAGCTCGGGGATCGGCGTGCGGCTGGTGGTCGGCGCCGATTGCATGGGTTCCATGCCCTGCATCGAGTCCATGCCTTGCATCTGGCTGTGGTCCATGCCCGGCATCTGGCTGTGATCCATGCCTTGCATATCGTTGCCTGCCGCCCATGCCGAGGCGCTGACGCCGAGGGTAAGGCTGGCAATAATGGCGATGGGGTATTGAAAAACAGTGGTCATGGTCCGACTCCTCATTCCTGCACCCGCACTTCACGGAACATTCCCATCTCCATGTGGAACAACAGGTGACAGTGATACGCCCAGCGCCCGAGGGCATCGGCGGTGACCCGGTAACTGCGCCGGGCACCGGGTGGGACGTCGATGGTGTGTTTGCGCACCATGAACTGGCCGTTCTCATCCTCCAGGTCACTCCACATGCCATGCAGGTGAATGGGGTGGGTCATCATGGTGTCGTTGATCAGCACGATGCGCAGGCGCTCGCCGTACTTGAGCAGCAGCGGCGCGGCGTCGGCGAACTTCACGCCGTTGAACGACCAGACGAATTTCTCCATGTGCCCGGTCAGGTGCAGCTCGATAGTACGGCCCGGTTCGCGGCCGTCAGGGTCGGGAAAGGTACTGCGCAGGTCGGCGTAGGTCAGCACCTTGCGTCCGTTGTTGCGCAGGCCCATGCCCGGGTCGTCGAGCTTGGGCTTGGTGCTCATGGCTTGCATGTCCACCAAGGGGTTGTCGTTCTCGGTGTCTGGATGGGATTGCATGGCGCCCATGCCTTGCATGGCGCTGTGATCCATACCGGCCATGTCACCCATGCCTTGCATCTGGCTGGGGTCCATGCCTGGCATCGGCTCGTCGTCCATACCCGACATGCCCTGCATCGCCCCATGGTCCATGCCGCCCATGCCCATGTCGTCCATGGTCACCAGCGGCCGCGGGTCCAGTGGTGGCACCGGCGCCGACAGGCCGGCCCGTGCCGCGAGGGTGCCGCGGGCGTATCCGGTGCGGTCCATTGACTGGGCAAACACGGTGTAGGCCTCTGCGGTGGGCTCGATGATGATGTCGTAGGTTTCGGCCACGGCGATGCGCAACTCGTCGACGCTTACGGGATTGACGTATTGGCCGTCGGAGGCGACGACGGTCATTTTCAAACCGGGAATGCGCACATCGAAGTAGGTCATGGACGAACCGTTGATCAAGCGCAGGCGCAGGCGTTCACCGGGCTTGAACAGGCCGGTCCAGTTCATGTCGGGGGCCTGGCCGTTCATCAGGTAGGTGTAGGTCGCGCCGCTGACGTCGGCCAGGTCCGTGGGGTTCATCTTCATCTCGGCCCACATCTTGCGATCCGCCACGGTGGCGGCCCAACCGTTCTTGCTCACATCGTCGATAAAGTCGCCGACGGTGCGCTTGTTGTAGTTGTAGTAATCCGACTGTTTCTTGAGCTTGCGCAGGATGTCGCCGGGGTCTTCGTCGGTCCAGTCGGTGAGCATCACCACGTAGTCCCGCTCGTACTGGAAGGGCTCGGGTTCCTTGGCGTCGATCACCAACGGGCCATAGACCCCGGACTGCTCCTGGAAGCCTGAGTGGCTGTGGTACCAGTAGGTGCCGTTCTGTCGAACCTTGAATTGGTAGACGTACAGGCCATCGGGCTCGATGCCTTTGAAGCTCAACCCCGGGACGCCGTCCATGTTGGCCGGCAACAAGAGGCCGTGCCAGTGGATGGACGTGGTGTCTTTCAAGCGATTGCGCACCCGCAGGGTCACGGTGTCGCCTTCACGCCAGCGCAGCAGCGGGCCGGGAATGCCACCGTTGATGGTCTGGGCCGTGCGCGGATGGCCGGTGAAGTTGACCGGGCTTTCGCCGATGAACAGGTCGAACTCGGTGCCCGTCAGTACGTTGGGCTGGCCAGGGCTGGTGACCGCCCAGACGGGCGTGCGCCATAACCCCAGGCCACCCAGGATACCGGCGGCGCTCAGGCCTTTGACGAAGGTTCGCCGGGAAGTTTTTGATTGCATGCGATGGAAGTCCGTCAGTCGATTCGCTGCGAGCACAGGGGCATTGCCCGGTGCCGGTTTGAAAAGAAGATGACATAAGCCGACGCGGCGAGTGATTACATTTCAGTCAGCTTGAGAGTTGGGGAACTCGTCAATGTCTGGTCGAACACAACCCGGCAGGGCACAGGTCAGAATGATCTTTTGCAACGGTGGGATATTCTGTAGCCTTGCCGGCTTCACGCAGTCCCGTGCCTGATTGATACCCCACTTTCCCGGCGGTACCCGAGTGGTCCGGAGCCGGGTGTATACTCGACTTTCGCGCTAAACGCGCTTGCAGGTCTTGCGAACATGACGCAAATTTCCGAACGCCTTCTGGTCCAGGCCCACCTCGACGCCAAGCAGCCCAAGCCGCTGACCGCCGAGCAGGAAGCCTGGTACCGCGCCGCCATCGCCGCCGAGCTCAAGGCTCAGGACGCGGTGCTGGTCGCGCACTTCTATTGCGACCCGGTTATCCAGGCCCTGGCCGAAGAGACCGGTGGTTGTGTATCCGACTCCCTGGAAATGGCCCGTTTCGGCAATGCCCATCCGGCCAAGACCGTGGTGGTGGCCGGGGTCAAGTTCATGGGCGAGACCGCCAAGATCCTCAACCCCGAAAAACGCGTGCTGATGCCGACCCTGGAAGCCACCTGTTCCCTGGACCTGGGATGCCCGGTGGACGAGTTCTCGGCGTTCTGCGACCAGCATCCGGAGCGCACCGTAGTGGTGTACGCCAATACCTCTGCGGCGGTCAAAGCCCGGGCCGACTGGGTGGTGACGTCCAGCTGTGCGCTGGAGATCGTCGAGAGCCTGATGGACAACGGCGAGACCATCATCTGGGGGCCGGACAAGCACCTGGGGACCTATATCCAGCGCAAGACCGGCGCCGACATGCTGCTTTGGGACGGTGCCTGTATCGTCCATGAAGAGTTCAAGTCCAAGCAGTTGGAGGACATGAAGGCGCTGTACCCGGATGCCGCGATCCTGGTGCATCCGGAGTCGCCGACCTCGGTCATCGAACTGGCGGACGCCGTGGGTTCTACCAGCCAGTTGATCGCCGCGGCCCAGAGCCTGCCGAACAAGACGCTGATCGTCGCCACCGACCGCGGCATTTTCTACAAGATGCAGCAGCTGTGCCCGGACAAGGTCTTCATCGAAGCCCCTACCGCCGGTAACGGCGCAGCCTGCCGCAGTTGCGCACACTGCCCATGGATGGCGATGAACACCCTGGAGCGTACGCTCAAGAGCCTGCAGGAAGGCACCAACGAGATCTTCGTCGACCCGGCATTGATCCCCCAGGCCATTCGCCCGCTCAAGCGCATGCTGGACTTCACCCAGGCGGCGCGGATGAAGTTGGCGGGGAATGCTTGAAGCTGAAGAAGATTTCGAGGCTTGCGAGGTTTTGTGGCGAGGGGTTTTATCTGTGGCGAGGGGATTTATCCCCGTTGGGCTGCGAAGCAGCCCCCTCTGTTTTTCCTGACATTGCACGTTGTCAGGTTTTAGGGCCGCTTCGCGCCCCAGCGGGGATAAATCCCCTCGCCACAATGTATTTCAATCCGCTGATGTGGTGTTCTTTACTTGGTCTTCTTGGGAATCCGCACCAACTGCGTATCCGAGTAGATGTCATGCCAGCTGCGCTTGCGCTTGTCGAACAGCGCCCAGATAAAGCCCAGCCCCACCAGCAGCAATGACGCAATCGACACCACAAACCGCAGCAGCGCCTGCCACAGGCTGATGGCCGTGCCATCGGCGTTCTGGACACGGATGCACCACACCTGCATGCCGAGGGTCTGGCCGTTGTGGGTCCAGAATTTGGCGAAGAAGCCGAACAGCACGAACAGCAGCACGGTGGACAGCAACGGATCGCCGTCCAGGGCACCGGCCTCGGTGAGTGCGCGCATTTTTTCTTCGCCGATGATCGCCATCTGGATCATCTTGTAGGCGCCACTGGTGACGATCAGCAGTGCCGTGCACAGCAAAAAATCATAGAACATCGCGGCTAGGCGACGGCCCAGGCCGACGGGGGGGAAGTCGCCCTGGGGGGTGAGCAGGTGTTTGGGCATGACGGCCTCGGACGAAAAAAGAAGCCATTTTACGGATTTACGCCCATAAAAAAGCCCCTGATATCAATCAGGGGCTTTTTAGTTCGCGAAAGCCTTAGGCTTCGGCTTGTACTTCGTCAGCCTGCATGCCTTTCTGGCCCTGCACAGCAACGAAAGTGACTTTCTGGCCTTCTTTCAGGCTCTTGAAGCCGTTGCCCTGGATAGCACGGAAATGCACAAACAGGTCCGGACCGCTTTCAGGTGTGATAAAACCAAAACCCTTTTCGTCGTTGAACCACTTGACGGTACCGCTCTGACGTTGAGACATTTTCTTATTTCCTTTGACGCTAAATTAATGACAGCCTCTTTCGCATGAAAGAGTACTGGGGCTGGGTTGCAGGAAAGTAAGAGACGTCGAACGGGATGTAGCGAACTTCATAAGCTACTGCCCAGGTCACGATTCCAAGCGACCCATGCAAACACAGTGACCAAACTCTACGCCAACTATGAGCGAAAAAACAACCCCCCTGAAGGGCCCGTATTTACTCAGCTTGCTGGTAATTACACGCTGCGCTGGCCTGGGCTTATTCGATAGGCTAGTTCGATTGTTTGCGATCGTTATAAGGGCAGTTCAATGGCAGAAACATGCACCTTTTTATGGCGGTTGCGTTACACATTAGTGCACGTATAACGCAACTGCGTTACTTATAGAAACAGTCAATCAGCCGCGGTAGTAGCGTTGCGGGACGAATGGCAATTTGCTTACAAGTAAAGGCACCTTTTTCCCACGAACAATGGCCCAGACTGGCGTATCCAGTGCGACATAGGCACTGTCCAGATAACCCATCGCCAACGGTCCGCCCAGGGTCGGGCCGAAACCGCCGCTGCACACTGCACCAATAATGTCGCCCGCTTCGTTGACGATCTCCGCGCCTTCGCGCACCGGTGTGCGTTCCTGGGGCAGCAAGCCCACGCGTTTGCGCTTCACGCCGCCCTGTTGCTGGGCGAACACGGTTTCAGCCCCGGGGAAACCACCGGCGCGGGCACCGTCGGCACGGCGTGCCTTGGAAATGGCCCACAGCAGGCTGGCTTCGATCGGTGTCGTCTCGGTGTTCATGTCATGGCCGTAAAGGCACAGGCCGGCTTCCAGGCGCAGGGAGTCACGGGCGCCGAGGCCGATGGCGGCGACTTCCGGTTCGGCCAGCAGCGCGCGGGCCAGTTTTTCCGCGTCGGCGGCGGGTACCGAGATTTCGAAACCGTCTTCACCGGTGTAGCCCGAACGGCTGACAAAGCAATCGATGCCCAACAGCGCGACGCGCTGGAACTGCATGAAGGTCATCTTCGCCACGTCCGGCGCCAGGCGGGCGAGCACGGTGACGGCGGCCGGGCCTTGCAGGGCGAGCAGGGCGCGGGCTTCGAACAGCGGCTCGATAGTGCACTGATCGCCAATATGCGCACGCAGGTGGGCCAGGTCCTGTTCCTTGCACGCTGCGTTGACCACCAGGAACAGCTCGTCGTTGCCCAGGTTGGCGACCATCAGGTCGTCGAGGATGCCGCCGTTGTCGTTGGTGAACATGGCGTAGCGCTGCATGCCCACCGGCAGGTCGATGATGTCCACCGGCACCAGGGTTTCCAGGGCCTGGGCGGCGCCTGCGCCGCTCAGGCGGATCTGGCCCATGTGGGAAACGTCGAACAGCCCGGCCTGATCGCGGGTGTGCTGGTGTTCCTTCATCACGCCCAGTGGGTACTGCACCGGCATGTCGTAGCCGGCGAACGGCACCATGCGGGCACCGAGTTCGAGGTGTAGCGCGTGCAGTGGGGTCTTCAGCAGTTGTTCGGTGGACATATCAGCTCCTGGAAAAAAGGTGGAAGTGAGGCAAGCGCATCAGCATTCGATGATGTTGACCGCCAGACCGCCGCGGGCGGTCTCCTTGTATTTGCTTTTCATGTCGGCGCCGGTCTGGCGCATGGTGCGGATGACTTTGTCGAGGGAAACGAAGTGATGCCCGTCGCCGCGCATGGCCATGCGCACTGCGTTGATGGCTTTCACCGAACCCATGGCGTTGCGTTCGATGCAGGGCACCTGGACCAGGCCGCCGATAGGGTCGCAGGTCAGGCCGAGGTTGTGTTCCATGCCGATCTCGGCGGCGTTTTCCACTTGCTGCACGGTGCCGCCGAGCACTTCGCACAAGGCCCCGGCAGCCATGGAACAGGCCACGCCGACTTCACCCTGGCAACCGACTTCGGCGCCGGAGATGGAAGCGTTTTCCTTGTACAGGATGCCGATGGCGGCGGCGGTCAGCAGGAACCGCACCACGCCATCCTCGCTGGCCCCGGGGATGAAGCGCATGTAGTAATGCAGCACGGCCGGGACGATGCCCGCCGCCCCGTTGGTCGGGGCGGTGACGACGCGACCGCCGTAGGCGTTTTCTTCGTTGACCGCCAGGGCGTACAGGTTGACCCAGTCCAGCACCGACAGTGGGTCGCGCAATGCAGCTTCGGGGTTCTTGCACAACTGGCGGTGCAACGCCGCGGCCCGGCGCTTGACCTTCAGCCCTCCCGGCAGAATCCCTTCGTTGCGACAGCCGGCCGCCACGCAATCCTGCATCACCTGCCAGATCTTCAGCAGGCCGGCGCGGGTCTCGGCTTCGGGGCGCCAGGCGCTTTCGTTGGTCAGCATCACCTGGCTAATGGACAAACCATAGGTGGTGCAATGGCCCAGCAAGTCCTTGGCGCTTTTGAACGGGAAGGTCAGGGGCGTGGCATCTTCGACGATACGGTCAGCGCCGGCGGCGCCTTCGTCAACCACAAAACCACCACCTACCGAGTAGTACTCGCGGCTGCGCACTTGCAGGCCCGCGGCATCGAAGGCGCGGAAGATCATGCCGTTGGGGTGAAAGGCCAACGGTTTGCGGATCATTGCCAAGTGCAGTTTTTCGTTGAATTCAATGGAGTGTTGGCCGAGCAGGTTCAGACGACCGTTGCTGCGGATCTGCTGCAAGCGGGTATCGACCGTTTCGGTATCGACGGTATCGGGGTGTTCACCTTCCAGGCCCAGCAGCACGGCCTTGTCACTGCCATGGCCCTTGCCGGTGGCGCCAAGCGAGCCGTAGAGCTCGACCTTCACGCTGGTGGTGGTTTCAAGCAGGTCATCACGACGCAGCCCTTCGGCGAAACGGGCAGCGGCACGCATCGGGCCGACCGTATGGGAACTGGAAGGGCCGATGCCGATCTTGAACAGGTCGAACACGCTTAACGACATGGTGTTTCTCCGGTTTCTTTTTATGAGGATCGACGGTTATGAAATGGGGCACAGGCTCCTTTGTGGGAGCGAGCTTGCTCGCGATAGCGGAGTGTCAGTCAACATTTCTGTCAGCTGTCACACCTCTATCGCGAGCAAGCTCGCTCCCACAAAGGAGATGTGGTTTCCTTGAGAAAGTGACCTTCCACAAGGTTCGCGGTGTTGTTGAGAGGGGCGAGCAAGCCCGCCCCTCACAGGTCAAGCGTAGCTTTCGATCGACGGGCAGGCGCAGACCAGGTTGCGGTCGCCGAAGACGTTGTCGACCCGACCGACCGGCGGCCAGTACTTGCCTTCGATCAACGACGCTACCGGGTACACCGCCTGTTCGCGGCTGTAGGGATGAGTCCATTCGCCGACGAGTTCCGCCGCGGTGTGCGGAGCGTTTTTCAGCGGGTTGTCCTCTTTGTCCAGGCTGCCATTTTCCACCGCGCGGATTTCTTCGCGGATGCAGATCATGGCGTCGCAGAAGCGGTCCAGTTCTTCTTTGGATTCGCTTTCGGTCGGCTCGATCATCAACGTGCCGGCCACCGGGAACGACATGGTCGGCGCGTGGAAGCCGAAGTCGATCAGGCGCTTGGCCACGTCATCGACGCTGATGCTGCTGCTGTCCTTGAGCGGGCGCAGGTCGAGGATGCACTCGTGGGCCACCAGGCCGTTGCTGCCGGAGTAGAGCACGGGGTAATGCTCTTCCAGGCGCCGGGCGATGTAGTTGGCGTTGAGGATCGCCAGTTGCGAGGCACGCTTGAGGCCCGCGCCACCCATCATGCGGATGTACATCCAGGTGATCGGCAGGATGCTCGCGCTGCCGAACGGCGCCGCGCACACCGCGCCTTCCTTGCGCGTCATGTTGGCATGGCCCGGCAGGAACGGCGCCAGGTGGGACTTGACACCAATCGGGCCGACGCCCGGGCCGCCACCACCGTGGGGAATACAGAAAGTCTTGTGCAGGTTCAAGTGCGACACGTCGCCGCCGAACTTGCCCGGGGCGCAGAGGCCGACCATGGCGTTCATGTTGGCGCCGTCGATGTACACCTGGCCGCCGTTGTCATGAATGATGCCGCAGATTTCGCGGATGCCTTCTTCGAACACGCCGTGGGTGGACGGGTAGGTGATCATCAGCGCAGCGAGGTGTTCGCGGTGCTCGATGGCCTTGGCCCGCAGGTCTTCGATGTCGACGTTGCCACGGGCATCGCAGGCGGTCACGACCACGCGCATACCAGCCATGTTGGCGGTGGCTGGGTTGGTGCCGTGGGCCGACGACGGGATCAGGCAGATGTCACGACGTTCTTCGCCACGGCTCTGGTGAAAAGCGCGGATCGCCAGCAGGCCAGCGTATTCACCCTGGGAGCCGGCGTTGGGTTGCAGCGACACCGCGTCATACCCGGTGGCGGCGCAAAGCATGGCTTCCAGCTCGTCAGTCAGTTGCTGGTAACCGGCGCTTTGCTCGGCCGGGGCGAATGGGTGCAGGGCGCCGAATTCGGCCCAGGTCACCGGGATCATTTCGCTGGCGGCGTTGAGTTTCATGGTGCAGGAACCCAGCGGGATCATGGTGCGATCCAGGGCCAGGTCCTTGTCGGCGAGCTTGCGCAGGTAGCGCATCAGCTCGGTTTCGGAATGGTAGCGGTTGAACACCGGGTGGCTGAGGATCGCCGATTGGCGCACCAGCTCGGCCGGGATGCGGCTTTGCACGGTGGCGGCCAACGCCGCGAAGTCCGGCAGGGCCTTGCCGTCGGCCAACAGGCTCCACAGGGCCTCGACGTCTGCCTGGCTGGTGGTCTCGTCCAGGGACAGGCCCAGGCGTTGCGCATCCACCACGCGCAGGTTGATGCGTTGGGCGTGGGCCTTGTCGTGCAGGGCGGCGGTCTGCGCGCCGGTGTGCAGGGTCAGGGTGTCGAAGAAGCTGTCTTGTTCGACGCTCAGGCCCAGCGCGCCCAGGCCCTTGGCCAGTATCGCGGTCAGGTGATGGATGCGGTGGGCGATTTGCGTCAGGCCCTTGGGGCCGTGGTACACGGCGTACATGCTGGCGATGTTGGCCAGCAGCACCTGGGCGGTGCAGATGTTGCTCGTGGCTTTCTCGCGGCGGATGTGTTGCTCGCGGGTCTGCATCGCCAGGCGCAGGGCCGGCTTGCCGAAACGGTCCACGGAAACCCCCACCAGACGGCCGGGCATATCGCGCTTGAAGGCGTCCTTGGTGGAGAAGTACGCCGCGTGCGGGCCGCCGAAACCCAGCGGCACGCCAAAGCGCTGGGCGCTGCCGATGGCCACGTCGGCACCGAATTCACCCGGCGGGGTCAGCAAGGTCAGGGCCAGCAGGTCGGCCGCGACCGCCACCAGGGCGTTGGCGGCGTGGAAGCGTTCGGTCAGTTCGCGGTAGTCGAACAGGTCGCCGTTGCTGGCCGGGTATTGCAGCAGCGCGCCGAAGAAGCGGCTGACATCGCTCAGCTCGCGCTCATCGCCCACCACCACGTCGATGCCCAGGGGCTCGGCACGGGTGCGCAGCACGTCGAGGGTTTGCGGGTGGCTGTGCACAGAGGCGAAGAAGACATTGCTGCCCTTGTTCTTGCTCAGGCGCTTGCAGAAGGTCATGGCTTCGGCGGCGGCGGTGGCTTCGTCCAGCAACGAGGCGTTAGCGATCGGCAGGCCGGTGAGGTCGCTGATCAGGGTCTGGAAGTTCAACAGCGCTTCGAGACGGCCCTGGGAAATTTCTGGCTGATACGGCGTGTAGGCCGTGTACCAGGCCGGGTTTTCCAGCAGGTTGCGCAGGATCGGGGCCGGCGTGTGGCAGTTGTAGTAACCCTGGCCGATGTAGGTCTTGAACAGCTGGTTCTTGGCGGCGATGGCCTTGATCGAGGCCAGTGCGTCGGCTTCGCTCTGGCCGTCGCCCATGTCCAGCACGCTGGTGCCCTTGATGCTTTCGGGGATGACGCTGGCGCTCAACGCCTCCAGGGAGTCGTAGCCCAGGCGCTCGAGCATGGCTTGCTCGTCGCTGGCGCGCGGGCCGATGTGGCGGGCGATGAATTCGTTGGCGGTGCCGAGATTAACGGTCATGTGGCGCTCCTCAGGCTTCGGCGTTGGCTTTGATCAGACGGTCGTACGCATCCTGATCCAACAGCTTAGCCACTGCGTCGGCATCGGTCGGTTTAAAGCGGAAGAACCAGCCTTCGCCCAGCGGATCTTCGTTCACCAGTTCCGGATTGCTTTCCAGGGCCGGGTTGGTTTCGAGCACTTCACCGTCCAGTGGCATGTAGACACCGCTGGCGGCTTTCACCGATTCCACGGTGGAGGCTTCGGCGCCCTTGTCGTAGCTTTGCAGTTCCGGTAACTGAACGTAGACCACATCGCCCAAGGCATTCTGGGCAAACGCGGTGATGCCGACTGTAACGGTGCCGTCGGCTTCGGTGCGCAGCCATTCGTGATCTTCAGTGAAACGCAACTCGCTCATGGAAACTCCTGGGGCCAGATTCGTCTGGTGGACGCGAAGAAAGGCGCGAGGCTTGGCTCGGCCGAATGGCTATACCCATAGCAAGAATACGGCCAATGTTTGTAAGTGTTTATAAATCAATGACTTGATTGATTTTTTCAACGCTCGATTCAATTCGACTGTAGCGAAATCGCTACAGTCGTAAGCCTGGAAAAAATCGTTGTGGGATCAAAGCCTTGTACAGTGCCGGTTAGCGGTAAGTGTATCGATATCGTTCCGCTGTAGCGCTTTCAGTACAGGTGGAGGTCGTTTTTGACGCGATTTTGACCACGGCGCAGAACCCCCCTGTGGGAGCGGGCTTGCTCGCGAAGACGGTGTGCCAGCTAATTAGATGTTGACTGACACACTGCTTTCGCGAGCAAGCCCGCTCCCACAGGGGACCGAGCAAGGCTATGGTTTGTTGGAAATCCCATACTTGCGCAACCGATGGGCAATCGCGGTGTGGGAGGTTTGCAGGCGGCTGGCGAGCTGGCGGGTGGAGGGGTAGTTGACGTAGAGGCTTTCGAGCAGGTGCTTCTCGAAGGTTTCCACGGCCTGCTCCAGGCTTTCGACGTCCACATCGCCTTGACGCGCGACGGAGGTGCCGGCGATGTCCAGGTCGCCGATGTCCACCAGGCTGCTTTCGCAGATGGCGGCGGCGCGGAAGATCACGTTTTGCAATTGCCGCACGTTGCCCGGCCAGCGATTTCCCAGCAGTGCCGGATAAGTGCCGGGGGCCAGGCGGCAGACCGGGCGCTGGATCTGCGCGCAGGCCTGCTGCATGAAGTAGCGCGCCAGCAGCAGAATGTCCTGGCCGCGCTCGCGCAGGGGCGGGACTTCGACGTTGAGTACGTTCAGGCGGTAGAACAAGTCTTCGCGGAACGAGCCTTCGCTGACCATTTTCTCCAGGTTGCGGTGGGTGGCGCTGAGGATCCGCACGTTGACCTTGATTTCCCGGTCGCCGCCGACCCGGCGAAAGCTGCCATCGTTCAAAAAGCGCAGCAGCTTGGCTTGCAGATACGGCGACATCTCGCCGATTTCATCGAGAAACACCGTGCCCTGGTTCGCCAGTTCCATGAGCCCTGGCTTGCCGCCCCGTTGCGCGCCAGTGAAGGCGCCGGGGGCGTAGCCGAACAGTTCGCTTTCAGCCAGGTTCTCCGGCAAGGCGGCGCAGTTCAGGGCCAGGAACGGTGCGCTGTGACGGGCACTGATGGCGTGACAGGCCCGGGCCACCAACTCCTTGCCGGTGCCGGTTTCGCCTTGGATCAGCAGCGGTGCATCCAGGGTCGCGACCCGCTGGGCCCGGGCCTTGAGGGTGCGGATCGCCGGGGATTCGCCCAGCAGTGCGTCGAAGCCTTCGGCGTGATCGTGGTGCAGCGCCGACAGGCGTTCGCCGATGCGGTTCGGTTGGTAGAGCGTCAGCAGGGCGCCGGCATCGGTGATGGGCGTGGCGTCCAGCAGCAAGGTCTGGCCGTTGAGGGTGATTTCCCGCAGCGGCAGGCGGAAACCATTTTCCAGCAGCGCGTCCAACAGCGCTTCGTCACCGAACAGCTCGGCGACGCTTTCCCCGGCCGGTTCACGACCGTACAAGGCGATCAGCGCCGGGTTGGCCAGCAACACCTTGCCGGCGCTGTCCAGGGCCAGCACCGGGTCGGTCATGGCCGCCAGCAGCGCATCGAGCTGCAAGTGCCGACGCTGGCCCGGCAGGATGTCCACCACGGTCACCGCCTGCACGCCCCGCACGCTGAACAGCGCTTCGCGCAACTCGTCCAGCACTTGAGGGCTTAGGGTCGGCGCGTCGATGTAGACGTTGGGGGGCACCATCTCCACCGCATCCAGATTGAGATTGCGCCCACCGAGCAACGCCAGGACTTCCTGGGTAATGCCGACGCGGTCGATGAAGCTGACGTGGATACGCATGGGGCGGTTTTGGGTTCTGGAGTGCGGAGGGTGGCAAGTATGCCTTGGGGCGGGCTATTGGTGAAATCCTGGTGCAGCAGCGAGTCCCTTGTGGGAGCGAGCAAGCTCGCTCCCACAGGGGGACAGTGGTGAGGCGAGTATTTTCTACAACCCCACATCCCACTCCGGCGTCTCGGGAAATTTCTGTACCAGGAAATCCAGCAGACTGCGCAGCGCCGAGGGCATGTGCTTGCGTGAGGCGTACACCGCGTACATGTTCATCCGGCGCGGTTCGGCATGGGCCAGCAGGCGGATCAATTCGCCGCGCTTGATGTGGGCGCCGGCCTGGTAGCTGGGCAGCATCGCCACGCCTGCGCCGGCGATCGTGGCTTGAAGCAATGTGCTGGCTTCGTTGGCGCTGATAGTGCCCTGCACCGGCACCGAGACTTGTTCGCCGTCCTGCTCGAAGTGCCACAGGCTCTTGCCGACGTAGGAGTGGGTCAGGCAGTTGTGCCGACTCAAATCCTCGACCCGCTGCGGAGTCGGGTGTTCGCGCAGGTAACCGGGCGAGGCGCAGATCACCGAGCGGCAGACCGTGAGGCGCCGGGCGATCAGGTTCGGGTCCAGGTCGTTGCTCATGCGGATCGCCAGGTCGATGCGCTCGTCCACCAGATTCACGGTGCGATCGAGCATTTGCAGGTCGACGCTCACCCCGGGGTATCGCTTGACGTAGTCGGCCATGGCGCTTGCCAGTTGGGCCTGGCCGAATGAGGTGCTGGCACTGATGCGCAGCAGGCCGCGTGGCGCGTCATCCGGCGTGCTGACCGCCGCTTGCATGTCGCCGGACAGCTCCAGCATCTGCCGGCAGCGCGGCAGGATCTCGGAGCCTGCGGCCGTCAGGCTCAGTTTGCGCGTGGTGCGGTGCATCAACCGGGCGCCGACCCAGTCTTCCAGCTCCGCCAGATACCGCGACACCACGGGGCGCGACAGGTCCAGGTGCTCAGCCGTGGCCGACTGGCTGCCCAGGTCCACCACCGTGACGAAGACCCGCATTGCTTGTAGACGATCCATGATTTGCCCGATTTCAGAAACAAACTATGTTGGATCATCGCATTTTTTGAAATGAACCAGGTGACTAAGCTCCATCTCATTCCCTTTCGGGCTTTTGGACAACGGAGCACCCATGACCGCATTCACCCCATTCAAGCGCCTGTTGCTGGCGACCGCATCGATGGCGTTCGCCGCCCACACCTGGGCCGCGGACCTGACGCTGGACGTCTACAACCCGGGTACGGCGGCGATTTTTCCGGTGACCTCGGTACTGGTCAGCGGCGAGAAGGAGGCGATCCTGGTAGACGCCCAGTTCGGCAAGTCCCAGGCCGCACAGGTGGTGGAAAAAATCCGCGCCAGCGGCAAACAACTGACCACGATTTACATCAGCCACGGCGATCCAGACTACTATTTTGGTCTGGAAACCCTGACGGCCGCGTTCCCTGAGGCCAAGGTCCTGGCGTCCGCGCCGACGGTCGAGCACATCAAGCACACCATGGACGGCAAGCTGAAATATTGGGGGCCGATCCTGAAGACCGACGCACCGGCCAAAGCCATCGTGCCCCAGGTCCTCAAGGGCGACAGCCTGACCCTGGAAGGCCAGCGCTTGCAGGTTATCGGCCTCGATGGCCCGCAGCCGGACCGCAGTTTCGTGTGGATTCCGTCGATCAAGGCGGTGGTCGGCGGTGTGGTGGTGGCCGAGAACATTCACGTCTGGATGGCCGATACCCAGACACCGCAGTCCCACAAGGATTGGCTGGGGACGCTGGCGGGTATTGAAAAGCTGCAACCGAACACCGTGATTCCGGGCCATTACCTGGGCGAAAGCGCCCGGTCCCTGGCCCCGGTGAAATTCACCGCCGATTACATCAAGGCCTTCGACGAGGAAACCGCCCGGGCCAAGGATTCCACCGCGCTGGTTGCCGCCATGAAAAAGCGCTACCCGAACCTGGGCGAAGACAGTTCCCTGGCGCTCAGTGCCAAGGTGGCCAAGGGCGAGATGAAGTGGTGAACCACACACTGGCATCCTGGCCACAAAAGCATGCTGCTCAAACATCGCTAATCACTGGAGAACATCTATGAGCAAGATCGCAATCATCGGCGCCACCGGCCGGGCCGGCAGCCAATTGTTGGAAGAAGCCCTGCGTCGTGGGCACAGCGTGACGGCCATTGCCCGCAACACGGCAAAAATCGGCGAAAGGGCCGGGGTGGTCAGCCAGCAACTGGATGTATTGGACAGCGAGGCGTTGACCGCCGCCATCACCGGGCATGACGTAGTGATCAGTGCTGCTCACTTTGCCACCGTGCCGGCCGACAAGGTCATCGCGCCGGTGAAAGCCGCCGGGGTCAAGCGCTTGCTGGTGGTGGGCGGGGCCGGTTCGTTGCTGCTCCCGGACAGCACCCGTGTGATCGACAGCGAGGGCTTTCCCGAGGAATACCTCGCCGAAGCCAGCGCCGGTGCATTGTTCCTGGATGTGCTGCGCAAGGAACAGGACCTGGACTGGACCTTCCTCTCGCCCTCGGCGGAGTTCGTCGAAACCGAGCGCACCGGCCAGTTCCGCCTTGGCAAGAATCATCTGCTGTTCGACGATGCCGGGCGCAGCTGGATCAGCTTTGCCGATTACGCCATTGCGATGATCGATGAAGTGGAAACGCCGCAGTTTTCGCGCACGCGGTTCACCGTCGGGTACTGACCCGCCCGCACCGTGCAGGAGCCGCGACGGCTCCTGCCGGGCTGGTTCAGCCGTGAGCCACGTCACCCCAGCGCAAGCTCGCGCGCCGATTAATGGCTCAGGCCATATTTCTTGACCTTGTCGAACAGCGTGGTCTTGGCCATCCCCAGCTCCTGGCTGGCCTGGGTCAGGTTGCCACCGCTGCGTTGCAGGGCATCCACCAGCAGGTTGCGCTCGAAGGCCTCCACCGCTTCGGCGAAGGCCAGGCCCTGGCCGCCGCTGCTGGCGCCAGACCGCTTGAAAGCCGGTAGGCCCAGGGCATAGCGCTCGGCGACGTTGCGCAGTTCGCGCACGTTGCCCGGCCAGTCGTGGCTCATCAGGTTCGACAGGGTCTGGTTGTCCAGCTCCGGCACCGTGCGGTCGAAGCGCAGGGACGATTGCTGGAGGAAGTGCTCGAACAGCTGCAGGATGTCTTCGCGGCGTTCGCGCAGCGGCGGCAGTTCCAGGGTCACCACGTTGAGGCGGTAATACAAGTCGCTGCGGAACTGCCCGGCCCGGCCCATTTCGTCCAGGTCGTATTTGGTGGCGGCGATCACCCGGCAGTCCACGGCCACGCTCTGGTTCGAGCCCAGGCGTTCGAGGGTGCGTTCCTGCAACACGCGCAGCAACTTGATCTGCAAGGGCAGGGGCATGCTTTCCACTTCATCGAGGAACAGCGTGCCGCCATCGGCGTGCTCGATCTTGCCGATCCGGCGTTTGCCGGCGCCGGTAAAGGCATTGGCCTCGTGGCCGAAAATCTCGCTTTCGAACAAGTTTTCCGGCAGGCCGCCGCAGTTCAGCGCGACGAACTGTTTGTCGTGGCGTCGGCTGAAGTCATGCAGGCAGCGGGCGACCAATTCCTTGCCGGTCCCGGTTTCGCCTTCGATCAGCACGTTGGCCGAGGTGTCGGCGACGTTGGCGATCAGCGCGCGCAGGTGCTGCATGGCCGGCGAGCGACCAATGATCCGGCCTTCCAGGGAATCGCGTTCGGCCAGTTGCCGACGCAGCGAGAAAACCTCACGGGCCAGGCTGCGCTGTTCCAGGGCGCGGCGGGCGACCTCCACCAGGCGTTCGGGGGAGAACGGTTTCTCCATGAAGTCGTAGGCGCCTTTTTGCATGGCGCCGACGGCCATGGAGATGTCGCCATGTCCGGTGATCAACACCACCGGCAGGCTGCGGTCCCGTGCCTTGAGGCGGGTCAGCAGTTCCAGGCCATCGATGCCCGGCAGGCGAATGTCGCTGATGACGATGCCGGCAAAGTTATCGTCGACGCGCTCCAGGGCCTCTTCGGCGCTGCCCACGCCGATGCAGGGAATGTCTTCCAGGGTCAGGGCCTGCTGGCAGCCCAGCAGGACGTGGGGGTCGTCTTCGACGATCAGTACGCTCAGGTCGTGGTTCATAGCGGCTCGGCAGGTGAAAGGCTTACCAACGGTAAACTGAGGACAAACGTGGTTCCACCGCCCTCGACCGGGTGCTCGACGCCCAGGTATCCGCCCGTGGCGGCGGCCAGGCTGGCGGAGAGCGTCAGGCCCAGGCCCAGGCCCTGTTCGCCGGGTTTGGTGGTGAAGAAGGGTTCGAACAGATGCTTGCGTGTTTCCGGATCAATGCCATGGCCGTTATCCCGTACGCGCAGGCGATATTTGCCGTCGCCCGCCTGGCCTTCGAGCCACAGCTGCGGCTCGGGTTGGCTCTGCATGGCGTCCAGGGCGTTGCCGATCAGGTTCACCAGGATCTGCTCCAGGCGCGTCTGGTCGATGTGCACCTGGACGTCGTCGAAATTGGCATGGATCTGGATCTTCAGGCTTTCAAGGCGAGTGCCCAGCAGTTGCAGCGCGGCCTCGACGCCCTTGCCGAGGCTGGCTTGGCCCTGGTCGTCCCCGCGTCGGGCAAAGGAGCGCAGGCTGGCGGTGATCCGCCCCATGCGGTCGATCAATTCGTTGATGGTCTTGAGGTTGGTGCTGGCGATATCCAGCTGGCCGCGCTCCAGGAAGCGCACGGTGTTGCCGGACAAGGTGCGCAGCGCCGCCAGCGGCTGGTTGAGTTCATGGGCGATGCTGGTGGACATCTGGCCGATGGCTGCCAGTTTACCGGCCTGGACCAGTTCGTCCTGGGCCCGGCGCAAGGTCTCTTCGGCCTGCCGTCGTTCGCGGATCTGGCCCTTGAGCCGTTCGTTGCTGGCGCGCAGGTCGGTGGTGCGTTCGGTAATCCGACGCTCGAGCTGATTGTTGGCTTGCTGCAAGGCTTCGCGGGCGGCGAGGCGGGTGGCAATGACCTTGCGCCGCTCATTCCAGGCGATCAGCAGGAACGCCACCAGGGCAAAGGCCACGGCCACCAGGATGCCTTGGTTGATCGCTTGGCGGCGCAGGTCTTCAAGTGGGGTCAGCAGGGTGAAATTCCACGGCGTGTCGCTCAACGGCCGGGTTTGTGACAAGTAGCTGATGGCGCGTTCGTCGGACGCCAGCTCGGTGTTGGCCGGAAAGGTCAGCTTCTCCATGCCTTCGGCCAGCCGTTCCCGCGCCAGGGGCACCAGTTCATTGAGCGGGAACCAATAATACTGCAGGCTGCGAGCCAGGCGTTCCTTGGTTTCGTCGCTCAGGGGGCGCACGGACTTGAGCCGTCGCGCCGGGTCGCTGGACAAAATGATGATGCCGTTCTCATCGCTGACGAAAGCCTCCAGGCGCGCGCGCTGCCAGCGTTCTTCCATGGCTTCGAGGCGCACCTTGACCACGGCGACACCGATGATCTTGCCCTGTTGTTCCAGGCCATGGGCCAGGTAGTAGCCGGGTTCGCCGTTGGTGCTGCCGATGCCGTAGAAGCGCCCCGGCTGGCCACGTACGGCGTTCTGGAAGTAGGCGCGGAAGGACAGGTCTTCGCCCAGGTAACTGTCGACGTCGCGCCAGTTGCTGGTGGCCATGACCCGGCCTGTGGTGTCCATGACGTAGATGGCCCGGCTACGGCTGCGCCGGTTCAGGCCTTCGAGGTATTCGTTGACGGTCTTGCGATGCTCGGGCGTGGGGTCGTCGAGCAATTGCGAGACGCTGGATTCAAGTTCCAGCAGGCTGGGTAGGTAGGTGTACTTGCTGATCTCGCTCTCGACCGCGCGGGCATGCAGCTCCAACTGACGCTCGCCGTTTTCGGCGAGGCCGCGAACGCCGTAGTGCTCACTGATCCAGAAGCCGAGATAACCCAGGCCGATCATCAGCGCAATGACCAGCGGCGGCAGGAACAGATGGCGGATCAGACGGGGCTTCACGGCAAGTGATGGCGGCGCGGCGCGATAGAGGGTGGGGTCGCATTTCATCACAGAAGCCTTGGGTCAACCACAACACAAATCTACAAGCCAACTCCTATCCCCTGTGGGAGCGGGCTTGCTCGCGAAAGCGGTGTGTCAGCGACATTGATGTTGAATGTGCTGCCCTATTCGCGAGCAAGCCCGCTCCCACAGAGGAGAACGGTGTTGTTTAGTGCTGCAGGATTTTCTCAAGGAAATGCTGCGCACGTTCGGAGCGGGCGCTGATGTCGCCGAAGAACTCTTCCTTCTTGCAGTCTTCGATGATCTGGCCCTGGTCCATGAAGATCACCCGGTTCGCCACTTTGCGGGCGAAGCCCATTTCGTGGGTCACGCACATCATGGTCATGCCTTCGTGGGCCAATTGCACCATCACGTCGAGCACTTCGTTGACCATTTCCGGGTCAAGGGCCGAGGTCGGTTCGTCGAACAGCATCACCACCGGGTCCATCGCCAGGGCTCGGGCAATCGCCACGCGCTGCTGCTGGCCGCCGGAGAGTTGGCCCGGGTGCTTGTGGGCATGGGCCGAGAGGCCGACCCGCTCAAGCAGTTGCAGGCCTTTCTTGGTGGCTTCTTCCTTGCTGCGGCCCAGCACCTTGATCTGCGCGATGGTCAGGTTTTCGGTGATGGTCAGGTGCGGGAACAGTTCGAAATGCTGGAACACCATGCCCACCCGCGAGCGCAGTTTCGGCAGGTTGGTCTTCGGGTCGGCGATGGACGTGCCATCGACGATCACGTCGCCTTTCTGGAACGGCTCCAGGGCGTTCACGCACTTGATCAGCGTGGACTTGCCCGAACCGGACGGGCCGCACACCACCACGACTTCACCCTTGCTGACCTCGGTGCTGCAATTGGTCAGTACCTGGAAGTCCCCATACCACTTGTTGATATTCTTGATAGAGATCATACGGCGAACCTTTTTTGCAGACGCTTGACCAGCAGCGAGGCGGCAAAGCTGATTGTGAAGTACACGAGACCTGCGATGATCAGGAACTCATTGGAGCGGCCGATGATGTCGCCATTGGCCCGCGAAGCATTGAGGAAGTCCACCAGGCCGACGGTGTAGACCAGCGAGGTGTCCTGAAACAGGATGATGCTCTGTTGCAGCAGCAGCGGAGTCATCTTGCGAAACGCCTGGGGCAGGATGATCAGGCGCATGGTCTGGCCATAATTCATGCCCAGTGCCTGGGCGGCACCCATCTGGCCCTTGGCGATCGACTGTACGCCGGCCCGCACGATTTCGCAGAAGTACGCCGCCTCGAACATCATGAACGCCACGACGCAAGAGCCGAACGCGCCGATGGGGGTGTCTTCGCCGGTGATCCAGCGCAGCACGAACGGCACCGCCAGGTAGAACCAGGTGATGACCAGCAGCAGCGGGATCGAGCGGAAATAGTTGACGTAGGCCCCGGCGATGTTGGAGACCAGCTTGTTATGGGACAGGCGCATCAGCGCCAGGATCGTCCCCAGGATGACCCCGCCGACAACGCCGAGCACCATCAGCTTGAGGGTCATCAGCATGCCGTTCCACAAACCGGGAATGGCCGGGATGATGCCAGTGAAATCGAATTCCATCATTTACCCCCCACGGAGATCAGGCCGGGCACCGCGACTTTCTTCTCGACCATGCGCATCAGCAACATCAGGCTCATGTTCAGGGTGAAGTAGATCAGCGTCGCCAGGGTGAAGGCTTCGAACAGATTGGCGGAGAACTCGGCGGTCTGCTTGGTCTGCGCGAGCAGCTCCATCAGGCCGATCAGCGAGGCCACGGAGGAGTTCTTGAAGACGTTGAGGAATTCCGAGGTAAGCGGCGGAATAATGATCCGGTAAGCCTGGGGCAGCAGCACGTTCCAGTAGATCTGCGGCAGCTTGAAACCCATGGCGCGGGCGGCGGATTCCTGGCCGCGTGGCAGCGCCTGGATACCGGTGCGTACCTGTTCGCAGACCCGGGCGGCGGTGAACAGGCCCAGGCACACGACGACGCTAAGATAAGCAGAGGTGGTCGGGTTCAGGTCCTGTTTGTACCATTCCTGCAAATCTGGAGGCAGTAGATCGGGCACCAGGAAGTACCAGATGAACAGCTGAACCAACAGCGGTACGTTACGGAAGAGTTCCACGTAGCACGTGGCGATACCCGACACCAGCCGGTTCGGCACGGTGCGCATCACACCCAGAATCGAGCCCAGCAGCAGGGCGATGATCCAGGCCACGACGGCGATGGCGATGGTCCAGCCCAGGCCGGCCAGGTACCAGTCGAGATAGATCTCGCTGCCCACGCCGGTGGACTTGAAGAACACGCCCCAGTCCCAGTTGTAATTCATTAGGGTCTCCCCTCAGATCGTTCGATATACAAATGCCCGCCTGGGGAAGCTCCGTTCCCGCCCGACTTGAGGGTCAGGCACACACGATCGGCTCGACTGCCACCGGTTCGAGTGTTTCCAAATTTGCCAGCAGGGAGTGACCATCCCCTGAAAGGGCCGGGCCCCTTCAGGAGATAAGGTTAGTCAGAAATCAGGATTTCTTGTCGTCAGCCGCTTTGTCGGTCGGTTTGGCGATCAGTGCCTTGAGTTCTTCGCTCATCGGGAAGTTCAGGTTCAGGCCCTTCGGCGGGATGGGTTGCATGAACCATTTTTCGTAGATCTTGTTGATCTCGCCCGACGCGTAGGTGGCCTTGATGGCGTCATCCACAGCCTTTTTGAACGGCTCGTCGCCCTTGCGCATCATGCAGCCATAGATTTCGTAGGACTGTGGGGTACCGGTCACGGCCCAGTCGTCGGCTTTCTTGGCCTTGGCAGCTTCACCAGCCAGCAGGGCGTCGTCCATCATGAAGGCAACCGCGCGGCCGCCTTCGAGCATCTGGAAGGATTCGCCGTGGTCTTTGGCGGAGATGACGTTCATGCCCATTTGCTTGTCGGCGTTCATGGACTTGAGGAGGCGCTCGGACGTGGTACCGGCGGTGGTCACGACGTTCTTGCCCTTGAGGTCGTCGAAGTCCTTGTATTTGGAATCTTTCTTGGTCAGCAGCCGGGTGCCGATCTCGAAGATGCCAACGGAGAAGTCAACCTGCTGCTGACGCTCGACGTTGTTGGTGGTGGAGCCGCATTCCAGGTCCACGGTGCCGTTCTGCACCAGCGGAATACGGGTTTGCGAGGTGACCAGGTTGTACTTGACCTGCAGGTTTGGCAGGTCCAGGTCTTTTTTGATCGCTTCAACGACTTTCAACTGGATGTCGTGGGAGTAGCCGACCGGTTTGCCGGAAGCGTCTGCAATATAGGAAAACGGAATGGAAGCGTCGCGATGCCCAAGCGTGATAACGCCGGACTCTTTGATTTTTTTCAGCGTGCCGGTCAGTTCGGCTGCGAAAACCGGAGTGCTGATCAGAGCGGCAGCAATGGCTGCGCCCAGGAGATGGGGAACGATGCGCATCGATATTTCCTCGACATTGTTTTTCTTATTTAGCCGGTTCGTCGGCCCTTGAGTGCTTCAAATGCCTGCAGCTCCTGTTGTGTTGGCGTACAGGCATTCGTCTCCAGGAGTGTAGAGCATGACTCGTGCCAGGCCAGGGGCTTCTGGTTAATTCATTGTTTTTAAAGGAAATTAATGTTTTATTTCAGGTTTTTCGCGGTCTGGGCATCCGGTTAGCCGAATTGACTGGCGGGTCGCGTTCGGAAAACCGAATGCCTTGAACCTGCCCCGAGCTATTGTGGGAGCGAGCTTGCTCGCGATAGCGGTGTGTCAGTCCCCGCAGATGTTGAATGTGCTGGCCTCATCGCGAGCAAGCTCGCTCCCACAGGGACTTCGGTGGATGCCAGATAGCAAAAAGCCCCTGGATCCGCGGGATCCAGGGGCTTTGGCCAAGCAGGCGTTCGATCAGGCCGCTTCGATCTTGCGCCGGTTGTGCTCAACCTTGTTCAGGTATTGCTGCAGCTTCTCCTGTTCCGCGGGGGTAGTGAACAGGCCCAGCTTGCTGCGGCGCCACAGGATGTCCTGGGCATCGACGGCCCACTCGTCGCTGCACAGGTAGTCGACTTCCCGAGTGTACAGGCCAGCACCGATGTGTTCGCCCAGGTCGCCGAGGTTGTGCACGCCTTCAAGCATGCGCCAGGTGCGGCTGCCGTAGGTGGTGGCCCAGCGGCGGGCGATGTCGGTGGGCAACCAGTCGAACTTGTCACGCAACGCCGAGCACAGCGCTTGCGGGGTGGTCATGTTTTCGCCGCCGGGGAGGGCTTCTATAGCGGTCCAGCTTCCGCGCATCTGTGTGAAGTAGGGAGCCAATTGCGCCATGGCCGATTCGGCCAATTTGCGATAGGTGGTCAGCTTGCCGCCGAACACCGACAGCAAGGGCGCTTCTTCGCCACCACCGGAAAGCGCCAGGGTGTAGTCCCGGGTGACGGCCGACGGGTTGTCGGATTCGTCGTTGCACAGCGGACGCACACCGGAATAGCTGTGCAGGATGTCCGCGCGGCTGATCTGCTTCTTGAAGTGCGCGTTGACCACCTTCAGCAGGTAATCGGTTTCACCTTCGGTAATCGCTACCTTGGCCGGGTCACCGGTGTATTCCCGATCGGTTGTGCCGATCAAGGTGAACTGGTTCAGGTACGGAATAGTGAACACGATGCGCTGGTCTTCATTCTGAAGAATGTGCGCGTGCTCGCCTTCGTAGAGTTTCGGCACGATCAGGTGGCTGCCCTGGATCAGGCGGATGCCGTAAGGCGACTCCATCTTCAGGTCATCGCGAATGAACTTGGCGACCCACGGGCCCGCGGCGTTCACCAGCGCTTTGGCGCGGATCGAAAACAGGCTGCCGTCGGCACGTTCCAGGTGCAAATGCCACAAGCCTTTGCTACGGCGGGCGTTCACGCAGCGCGTACGGGTATGGACGTGAGCGCCTTTTTCCCGGGCCGCCATGGCGTTGAGCACTACCAGTCGTGCGTCATCGACCCAGCAGTCGGAGTATTCGAAGCCTTTGGTGATCTCGCTTTTCAGCGCGCTGTCGGCACCGAACTTCAAACTTTTGGAGCCAGCGAGCTGCTCACGCTTGCCCAAGTGATCGTAGAGGAACAGACCAGCGCGAATCATCCAGGCCGGACGCAGGTGCGGGCGGTGGGGCAACACGAAGCGCATTTGCTTGACGATGTGCGGGGCCTTGGTCAGCAGCACTTCACGCTCGGCCAGCGCTTCGCGCACCAGGCGGAATTCGTAATGTTCGAGGTAGCGCAGGCCGCCGTGGATCAGTTTGCTGCTGGCCGAAGACGTATGGCTGGCCAAGTCGTCCTTTTCGCAAAGGAACACCGAAAGGCCGCGACCGGCAGCGTCCGCGGCAATCCCGACGCCATTGATACCGCCGCCAATGACGGCGACGTCATAGATCTCGGCAAGAGGGGGCGTAGGCAAGGTAGAAGTGGGCATCGGCTGGCCTCGGGCTCTTTTCGTAATATTTGAATTCGAACATAAATGTTCATTTGCGAAAATACTAGCCCATAAACACGGCAACAGCCAGCTGACTTCGATTGAAAATACTGATCAAAGGAAGCTGAAAGGAAAATTTTCGAACACGAAGACGGCTTGAGGCAGACAGGAAGGCCATTTGTGGCGAGGGGATTTATCCCCGCTGGGTTGCGAAGCGACCCCAGACTCTGACGACTCGGTGTATCAGGCAAATTGAGTGACAGTATTGAGGGGGGCTGCGCACCCCAGCGGGGATAAATCCCCTCGCCACAGGGAACTGGGATGCAGTCAGACCACTTCCAGCCGAATCTTGTGCTGGCTCAGTAGCTGCGCCAGGGCCGGCACCGGTTGCTGGTCGGTCACCAGGCAATCGATCAGGCTGATGGGGCCCAGGCGAACCATGGCATTGCGCCCGAATTTGCTGGAGTCCGCCGCCAGCAGCACTTGCCGGGCGTTGGCGATGATCGCCTGGGAGACGCGCACTTCCTGGTAGTCGAAATCCAGCAGGCTGCCGTCCTCATCGATACCGCTGATGCCCACCAGGGCGAAGTCAACCTTGAACTGGTTGATGAAATCGACGCTCGCCTGGCCCACCACACCGCCGTCACGGCGCACGTTGCCGCCAGCGATCAGCACTTCGAAGTCGTCCTTGGCGCTGAGGATCGACGCCACGTGCAGGTTATTGGTGATGACCTTGAGATGGTTGTGATTGAGCAGCGCCCGGGCGATGGATTCGGTGGTGGTGCCGATGTTGATGAACAGCGAGGCGTGATCGGGGATCTGTGCGGCGATGGCTTCGGCGATGCGTTGCTTTTCGTCGCGCATTTGATCGGCGCGCATGGCGTAGGCGGTGTTTTCCACGCTTGAATCGTAGGCGGCGCCGCCATGGTAGCGGCGCAGCAGGTTCACTTCCGCCAGTTGATTGATATCTCGGCGGATGGTTTGCGGGGTGACGACGAACAACTGCGCCATTTCCTCGATGCTGACATAGCCGCGTTCGTGGACCAGCTCGAGGATTTGCTGCTGACGGGGAGGCAGATTCATGGGGCTTCCTTTGGGCTGCCATACAAAATTTGCCCATGATGCCGCAGGAATCCACTCCCGACCAGTTTCAGACCTTTATGGTGTTTTATTCAGCGTCTTCGTGGGGTTCCCAATCGCGGGTGCGACTGACCGCTTTTTTCCAGCCGGCGTAGAGTTTTTCCTTCGCCTGTTCGTCCAGTTGCGGTTCGAATTCGCGCTCGATCACCGCTTTGCCGCGCAGTTCTTCCAGGCTGCCCCAGAAGCCGCACGCCAGGCCGGCCAGGTATGCCGCACCCAGGGCCGTGGTTTCACGCATTTTCGGCCGCTCGACCTGGGTACCGAGGATGTCGGCCTGGAACTGCATCAGGAAGTTGTTCGCCACCGCGCCGCCGTCGACGCGCAGCGACTTGAGCCGTTCCCCCGAATCCTGCTGCATGGCGTCGAGTACATCGCGGGTCTGGTAGGCAATCGACTCCAGCGCCGCGCGAATGATGTGATCGACACGAACGCCCCGGGTCAGGCCAAACAACGCGCCACGGGCGTAGGGGTCCCAGTACGGCGCGCCGAGGCCGGTGAAGGCGGGCACCAGGTAGACACCGTTGCTGTCCTTGACCTTGTTGGCGAAGTATTCGGTATCCAATGCGTCGTTGATGATTTTCAGTTCATCGCGCAACCACTGCACCGTGGAGCCGCCATTGAACACCGCGCCTTCCAGGGCGTAGGCCACTTCGCCGCGCGGGCCGCAGGCGATGGTGGTGAGCATGCCGTGATTGGATTTGACGGCCTTGTCGCCGGTGTTCATCAGCAGGAAGCAGCCGGTGCCGTAGGTGTTCTTCGCTTGGCCTGGCTCTACGCACATCTGACCGAAAAGGGCCGCCTGCTGGTCGCCGGCAATGCCGCCGATGGCGATGCCGCTTTTGGTCCGGCCATAGATTTCCGACGAAGATTTCACTTCCGGCAACATTTCCCGGGGGATGTCGAGAATGTCGAGCATCTTCGCGTCCCACTCCAGCGAGTGGATGTTGAAGAGCATGGTGCGCGAGGCGTTGGTGTAGTCGGTGACGTGGACCTTGCCGCCGGTAAATTTCCAGATCAGCCAGCTGTCGACGGTGCCGAACAGCAGTTCACCGTTGCGGGCTCGTTCGCGGCTGCCTTCGACGTTATCCAGGATCCACTTGAGCTTGGTGCCGGAGAAATACGGGTCGGTGACCAGGCCGGTGGTTGCGCTGATGTACTGCTCGTGGCCGTCGCGCTTGAGCTGCTGGCAGATCTCAGTGCTGCGCCGGCATTGCCAGACGATAGCGTTGTAGATCGGCCGGCCGGTGGTCTTGTCCCAGACCACGGTGGTTTCACGCTGGTTGGTAATGCCGATGGCAGCGACTTGATCATGGTGCAGGCCGGCTTGGGCCAGGGCTTCGACCATCACGGCGCTCTGGGTAGCGAAGATTTCCATCGGGTCGTGTTCGACCCAGCCAGCCTGGGGATAATGTTGGGCGAATTCGCGTTGGGCAGTGCAGACCACGTTGGCGTCACGGTCGAAAATGATCGCGCGCGAGCTGGTCGTACCCTGGTCGAGGGCAATGATGTAGTTCTTGTTCTGGATGTCGGTCATGTCGATTGCCTTGGGACGTAATAAAGGGGGGAGACCATGGCGCATGCTCAAGGGGCGGAGCATGCGCCCACTGTTTCAGGACGTTCTGGGCTTGCCGTCAATGGAAGGTGTTGCATCCTTTGTAACCGTTATGGCACTGGGTAGATGGCGGGCAATCAACCCGCGATAGGCCGCAGCGCCGAGGCAGGCACCCACAATGGGTGCAAAAATCGGAACCAGGAAGTACGGAATGTCGCGTCCACCCGTGAGGGAAATTTCACCCCACCCTGCAAAGAAAGTCATCAGTTTAGGTCCGAAGTCCCGTGCCGGGTTCATCGCGAAGCCTGTCAGTGGACCCATTGAGCTGCCGATCACCGCAATCAGCAGGCCAATCAGCAACGGCGCCAATGGGCCACGGGGCAGGCCGTTGTTGTCATCGGTCAGGGACATGATGACCCCCATCAGGATGGCGGTGATGATCACCTCCACGAGGAACGCCTGGCCGGTGGACAGTGCGGCGTGGGGATAGGTGGAGAACACCGACGCCAGTTCGAGGCTGGCTTCAGTGCCACGGATCATGTGGCGGGACTGTTCGAAATCGAAGAATAGGTTGCTATACAGCGTATAGACCAGCAGTGCGCCGCAGAACGCGCCGGCCACCTGGGAAAGCATATAGAAAGGCAGTTTGCGTTTTTCGAAGTCGGCGAACAGGCACAGGGCGATGCTGACGGCTGGGTTGAGATGGGCGCCGGAAATCCCCGCGCTCAGATAGATCGCCATGCTGACACCGATGCCCCAGATGATGCTGATTTCCCATAAACCGAAACTCGCACCCGCGACCTTGAGCGCTGCAACGCAACCGGTACCGAAAAAGATCAACAGGGCCGTGCCCAGGAATTCGGCCAGGCATTGGCTGGAAAGGGAGGGCTGTTGTAAAGCAGTTGTCATTCAAACCTCGGTTTCTTGTTGTTTTGCGGCGCGTTCGAAAAAGCTCGATCGCGCTGTTTCCACCGCGGCAGGATCCTCGTCCTGAATTCGGGTTGCTGCTTGAGACAGGTGATATGGCTTTCAGTTTCGAAAAAATATAGACAAGAAACGCTGGTGTCAAAGGTCGAAAGTGAACCGTCGGTCACATTTCAACTATTCGTGGTGTGAATGGCTCTTTCATCGGCAGTGCTTTACCGCTATCGCCAAGCGCGCCCGAAGCCTTTTGCCTGGCGATGGCTTAGAATCCAGGCCACCCTTTTCGATTTCCCTCTCAGGAGCGGTCATGACACCGGCGTTGGATCTGCTTAAGAAAGTGCGTGCCGAACATCGCATCCATAGTTACGAACACGATCCCAAGGCCGCTTCCTATGGGCTGGAAGCGGCCGAAAAGCTCGGTCTGGATCCGGCGCAGGTATTCAAGACACTGCTGGCGGCCAGCGAAAAAGGCGAGTTGTTGGTGGCGGTGGTGCCCGTGGCGGGGAGCCTGGATTTGAAAGGCCTGGCCCACGCCGCTGGTGTGAAGAAGGTCGAGATGGCCGACCCGGCCGCCGCGCAGCGTTCGACCGGTTATTTGCTCGGCGGTATCAGCCCGCTGGGGCAGAAGAAGCGTTTGCGCACGTTTATCGACAATTCCGCACAGCCACTCGCCAGCATGTTCGTCAGTGCGGGGCGGCGTGGGTTGGAAGTCGAGTTGGCGCCTTCGGTATTGAAGGAGCACACCGGGGCGGTGTTTGCTGATATCGGGCGTGCTTGACAGAGCCGGGTGACGGCTTCGCAGCCAAGCGGGAGCAAGCGCCTCGCCACACCGATGCAGGGCTTGAGCTTTAGTGGTTATCCCATCTTTCACCCAGAGCTGTCGGGTGAAAATTCAGTGGATCTGTCACTGGAAAATCAGTGTCCTGGCGCCTCATGCTCGCACATCAATAAAAAGGAGAAGTGCCATGCAGCTCGCGTTTCATCAAGTCGATGCGTTCAGTGACCGACCGTTTGGCGGTAATCCAGCCATGGTCTATCGGCTCGACGCCTGGCTGGCCGATGACTTGATGCAAAGGATCGCCGCCGAACACAACCTGGCTGAAACCGCCTTTCTGGTGCGCGAAGGCCAGTATTGGCATATCCGCTGGTTCACTCCCACCACTGAAGTACCGTTATGTGGGCATGCCACGTTGGCCAGTGCCTATGTACTGTTCGAGGTCTACCACGAAACCGCCGAGCGCCTGGATTTCACTTGCCGATCCGGTCCTTTGAGCGTCAGTCGCGAAGGCGGTCGGTTGTGGTTGGACTTTCCCACCGTGGAACCTAGTGAGTTGGGTGCGTCCCTGGCCGTGCAGAGTGCCCTGGGGGTCGAGGCGGTGGACGTACTGAGTTCGAACGTATTGTTCGTGGTGCTGGAGTCGGAGCAGGCGGTGCTCGATTGCAAACCCGACATGGCGGCCCTGGCGAAACTGCCGTGGCAGGGCGCTATCGTGACCGCGCCGGGGAGCAAGCATGATTTTGTCTCGCGCTATTTTGCCCCGGCGATTGGCATCAACGAAGACCCGGTGACTGGCTCGACCCATTGCAGCCTGATTCCGTACTGGTCCAAGCGCTTGGGTAAACACGGGCTGACGGCTTATCAGTGCTCGGCCAGGGGCGGGGCGCTGTTCTGTCGCTTGGAAGGTGAGCGGGTGAAGATCGGCGGGGATGCGACGTTGGTGGCCAGTGGGACGTTGATGCTGGGCTGACACCATTCCCTGTGCATTGTATGCACTGTGGTGAGGGGATAAATCCCCTCACCACAGTATCCAAGCGCTAGCTGGCGGTGCTGTAGCGCCGCACGCCGCTTTCCACCGGCGGTAGGTGCGCCGCCGTGCTGCCCGAGGCCTGGAACAGCACAAGATGTTCAGCCGCTACCCGAATGCCGACCTGGGCTCCGATCTGATGGTCGGCATGGCTTGGGAAGATCGATTCCAGTTGCGCACCCGTCGGCAGTTGCAGGCGATACAAGGTCGAGGCGCCCAGGAACGTCTTGCCGACGATGTGGGCGGTGAGCGGACTGTCCGGCGCATAGACGATATCGTCCGGTCGCAACAACACATCCACCGCGCCGCCGATCGGCCAGGTGTAGGCTCGATTGCCCCGCAGGATGCCCAGCTCGGTCTGCACCGATTCCGGGCTGTCCAGTTGGCCACGAATGAAGTAACCCTGGCCAATGAAGCTGGCGACGAAGGGTGTCAGCGGTTCGTGATAGAGGTTGTAGGGCGTATCCCACTGTTCCAGGCGACCTTCCTTGAACACACCGACATGATCACTCACGGCGAAGGCTTCTTCCTGATCGTGGGTGACCAGGATCGCGCTGGTGCCGCGGGCCTTGAGAATATCCCGCACCTCATGGCTGAGTTTGCGTCGCAGCTCGCCGTCGAGGTTGGAGAACGGCTCATCGAGCAACAGTAATTGCGGCTCGGGTGCCAGTGCACGGGCCAGTGCCACGCGCTGTTGCTGGCCACCGGACAGTTCATGGGGAAAGCGCTTGCCCAGGTTTTTCAGATTGACCAGGTCCAGCAGCTCTTCGACGACGCGATCCTTATGGGGATGCTTGCGGATGCCGAAGGCAATGTTCTCGGCCACGCTCAGGTGGGGGAACAGCGCATAGTCCTGGAACACCATGCCGATGCGGCGTTTTTCCGGGGCGAGGGTGAAGCCTGGGCGGGAGATGGTTTCCCCGGCCAATTGAATCTCACCCTCGTGCACCGGCTCGAAGCCGGCGATGGCGCGCAACGTCGTGGTCTTGCCGCACCCGGACGAACCGAGCAGGCAGCCGATATCGCCGGCATTGAGGTGCAGGTTGAGGTTCTGGACGACTCGCTGGTTTTGGTAACCGCAGGCCAGGTTGTGCAGATTCAGTAGCAGCGGATGGCTCATGCGTGGTGGTACGCCGGCTCGACCAGAAACTCGAGCAGGGCCTTTTGCGCATGCAGGCGATTTTCTGCCTGGTCCCATGCCACCGAACGTGGGTCGTCCAGCAAGTCGAAGCTGATTTCCTCGCCACGATGGGCTGGCAGGCAGTGCATGAACAGCACATCGGCATCCGCCAGGTCGAGCAGGGCCCGATTGACCTGGAACGGCGCGAACAGCTTGAGGCGCTTGGCGGTTTCTTCTTCCTGGCCCATGGAGGTCCAGACGTCGGTGCTCACCAGGTGTGCTCCGGTCATGGCCTGTTTCGGATCGCGCACGATGGTCACCCGGTCCCCGGCCCTGGCAACCAGCTCGGCGTTCGGGTCGTAGCCTTCGGGGCAGGCGATGCGCAGTTGGAAGTCGAACTGCATCGAGGCTTCTATGTAGCTGTTGCACATGTTGTTGCCATCGCCGATCCAGGTCACGGTCTTGCCCTGGATCGAGCCACGGTGCTCGAGGAAGGTCTGCATGTCGGCCAGCAGCTGGCAGGGGTGCAGGTCATCGGACAGGCCGTTGATCACCGGTACGCGGGAATGGGCCGCGAACTCGGTCAGGGTGCTGTGGGCGAAGGTACGGATCATCACGGCGTCGAGCATGCTCGACATGACGATGGCGCAATCGCTGATCGGTTCGCCACGGCCCAGCTGGGTGTCGCGCGGCGACAGGAAAATCGCCTGGCCGCCGAGCTGGATCATGCCGGCTTCGAAAGAGATACGGGTGCGGGTCGATGACTTCTCGAAGATCATCCCCAGCACGCGGTTTTTCAAGGGCTCGAACAGTACGCCGCGGTTACGCAGGTCCTTGAGCTCCACGCCTCGACGGATCACGCCGAGCAACTCATCGGACGTGAAATCCATCAGGGAGAGAAAGTGCCTTGCGCTCATGATTGACTACCTTTTGTTACTGACCGCAGATACTCAAAGCCTTGTTTATTCAAAAAACGGGCGAGACCTGCGGCAAAAGCCGCACGGGGCGACGAAATAGGGGAAGGCGCGATCTTATAAGGAAATGTCGCGTCTTACCAATAGGGCTACGGTTTTTGGGGATTTCAGCGCGGTCATCACAGGTCTGTGATGGCATGTATGAAGCCGGTTTCCTGACAGCAGCGCCCCATTTGTACACTGGCGTTGCTCGGCTTGGCAATCAAGCAGGGCGGGCTCGACGTGGTTGAAGGTCGTTTGTGAGCCGATATCCCGGGGCTTCGCCGGTCTGTGGTCGGACGTGAAACATTTCCTATTGCAAGGGGCTGGGTTATAAATGAGCTTCTAGACGCAGGAGCCCCGAAATGGATTCGAAAGAGCGACAATTGATGGAACTACTGGGGCTGACGGCACGTTCCCTGACGCATCTGACCGCATCGGTGACGTCCATGTCATTCGAGTTGTTGCGCAGCGACGACGAGGTGACCAAGGCCGCCGGCCGCCGGATGATCGATCGCATGGCCACTATCAGCAACGGGCTCGACGAGCATTGGCGGCTGATCGGTGAGCTGACGGGCGTGCCCATCGCCCAGGAACAGGTGGAAACCGTCGAAGAAATCCAGCTGTTGGCGCCGCCTTCCGAGCAGCCTTGACGCCACTTCATCGGCGGGCCTGATGCCCGGCAATTCACAGGACGAACGTCGCTGGCAAAGGGGCCGGTCACACGCCATAGTTTTCTTCCCGCGGCCGAAAGCGCCCGCCACGAATAAAACAGAGACTGGCCATGACCAAGACTCTCCACCACCGTGCGTGCCATCTGTGTGAAGCCATCTGCGGCTTGACTCTCGAAACCACCGAAACCGAAGGCCAAGGCCTGGTGATCACCTCGATCAAGGGCGATGCGCTGGACAGTTTCAGCCGCGGGCATATCTGCCCCAAGGCCGTGGCCCTGCAAGATATCCAGAACGATCCGGACCGCCTGCGCCAGCCCATGCAGCGGATTGGCAACGAGTGGCAGCCCATCGCCTGGGACGATGCCTTTGCGCTGGTGGCCGAGCGTCTGGCGGATATCCAGGCGCGCCACGGTCAGAACGCGGTGGCGGTCTACCAAGGCAACCCCAGCGTGCATAACTACGGGCTGATGACCCACAGCAACTATTTCCTGGGCCTGTTGAAAACCCGTAGCCGCTTCTCGGCGACCTCGGTGGATCAACTGCCCCATCACCTGACCAGCCACCTGATGTACGGCCACGGCCTGCTGCTGCCGATTCCGGATATCGACCACACCGACTTCATGCTGATCCTGGGCGGCAACCCACTGGCGTCCAACGGCAGCATCATGACCGTGCCGGACGTGGAGAAACGCCTCAAGGCGATCCAGGCCCGTGGCGGCAAAGTGGTTGTGGTCGATCCGCGTCGCAGCGAAACGGCTGTCATTGCGGACCAACATATCTTTGTGCGCCCCGGTGGCGACGCCGCGCTGCTGTTTGGCTTGCTCAATACACTGTTCGGCGAGGGCCTGACCCGTGACAGCCACTTGCCGGTGGACGGCCTGGAAGAGGTGCGCGAGGCTGTCGCAGCCTTCACGGCGGAAGCAATGAGCCCGCTCTGTGCGGTGCCGGCAACCCAGATCCGTCAATTGGCCCGGGACTTTGCCGCCGCACCGTCTGCCGTTTGCTATGGACGCATGGGCGTCTCGACCCAGGCGTTTGGCACGTTGTGCCATTGGCTGATTCAAGTGATCAACCTGGTGACCGGCAATCTCGACCGGGTGGGCGGGGCGCTGTGCACCGAGCCGGCGGTGGATCTGGTGGCCACCACCTCGGGCGGGCATTTCAACCGCTGGCAAAGCCGAGTGTCCGGGCGTCCCGAGTACGCCGGAGAGTTGCCGGTGTCGGCCCTGGCCGAAGAAATGCTCACCGAGGGCGAGGGCCAGATTCGTGCGTTGGTCACCGTGGCGGGTAACCCGGCGCTGTCTACACCCAACGGCCGACAACTGGAACAGGCGCTGGACGGGCTGGAGTTCATGGTCAGCATCGATTTGTACATCAACGAAACCACGCGCTACGCCGATCTGATCCTGCCCTCGACCTCGGCGCTGGAAAACGACCACTACGACACCACGTTCAACCTGTTCGCGGTGCGCAACGTGACCCGTTTCAACCGGGCGATCCTGCCCAAGCCCGAAGGAGCATTGCACGACTGGGAAATCTTCGTCGGCCTGGCCAAGGCCTTTGCGGCCCGGACTGGCAAGGAGCTCAAGCCGACCATGCCACCGGCACAAATGATCGATTTCGGCCTGCGCAACGGGGCGTACGGCGATGCCTCGCCACACAAATTGTCCCTGGCGACTTTGTTCGATCATCCCCACGGTATCGACCTTGGCGCTCTGAAACCCAACCTGGCCCCGCGCTTGAAAACCGAAAACCAACGGGTACAGGCCGCGCCGGCCGTGATACTCGCCGACCTGCAGCGTTTTGCCGCGTTGCAGGCTCCAGCACCCGATGAGTTGCTGATGATTGGCCGGCGCCATGTGCGCAGCAATAATTCCTGGATGCACAACTTCCATCGGCTGGTGAAGGGCAAGCCGCGTCATCAGTTGCTGATGCACCCGGATGACCTCGCCAGTCGCGGCCTTATCGACGGACAGCGGGTGAAGGTCAGTTCGCGGGTGGGTATGATCGAAGTGGAGGTGCAGGGCAGCCTGGACATGATGAAAGGCGTGGTCAGCTTGCCCCATGGTTGGGGTCATGCCCGGCCGGGTGTGCAGATGAGCATTGCCAGTGGCCAGCCTGGTTCCAGCGCCAATGACCTGACCGATGATTGTCAGCTCGATGAGTTGTCCGGGAATGCGGCGCTCAATGGCGTACCGGTGAAGGTGGCGGCTGCGTGAATTTGTCTCTCGGCCAGAGCGAGCAGCGTGCTTGGCTTTCCGTTACAATGCGCCACCGTGTCGACAAACTAAGTCGCGAAAGTTTAAGCCGAGGTGCTCCATGGATATCATCGAAACGATTAAAGACCAGATTGCCAACAACACCATCCTGCTTTACATGAAAGGCTCGCCGAACGCGCCACAGTGCGGCTTCTCGGCCAAGGCTGCTCAGGCTGTGATGGCGTGTGGCGAGAAGTTTGCCTACGTGGACATCCTGCAGAACCCGGAAATCCGCGCCAACCTGCCAAAATACGCCAACTGGCCGACTTTCCCGCAACTGTGGGTGGCCGGTGAGCTGGTCGGCGGTAGCGACATCATGACCGAGATGGCCGCTGACGGCTCTCTGCAAGCCACGATCAAGAAAGCGGTAGAAGAAGCTGCGGCGAACAAAACTGAAGCCTGATCCATGGGGTTCTTCACCACACAGAGTGTGGTGAGCAGAACCTTGTGGGAGTGAGCTTGCTCGCGATAGCGATGTGTCAGTAGTATTTTCTTTACTTGACCCACCACTATCGCGAGCAAGCTCGCTCCCACAGTGGATTGCGGTATGCCTGAAACACAGGTAATAAAAAGCCCCGCCTCTCGAAAGAGGGCGGGGCTTTTTAGTGGCTTGCTGCCGGGGAAGGTTACTCTTCACCCATCTGCGATTGCAGGTAGTTCTCCAGACCCACCTTGTCGATCAGGCCCAATTGGGTTTCCAGCCAGTCGATGTGTTCTTCTTCGGACTCGAGGATGTCTTCCAGCAGTTCACGGCTGCCAAAGTCGCCAACGGACTCGCAATGGGCGATGGCGGCTTTCAGGTCGGCATGGCCGGTGCGTTCGATACGCAGGTCGCACTCGAGCATTTCCCGGGTGTGCTCGCCGATGTGCAGCTTGCCCAGGTCCTGGACGTTCGGCAGGCCTTCGAGAAACAGGATGCGCTTGATCAGCTTGTCCGCGTGCTTCATCTCATCGATGGATTCGTGGTACTCGTGCTTGCCCAGCTTGTTCAGGCCCCAATCCTCGTACATGCGCGCATGCAGGAAGTATTGGTTGATCGCGACCAGCTCATTGGCAAGGATCTTGTTGAGATGCTGGATGACTGTAATGTCGCCTTTCATGGTGAGGCCTGCCCTGTAATAGCTGTGTATAAGGCAGAGTTTGAGCCGCGTATTTCCGAGTGTCAAACCTAAGTTATTGAATAATAAATGAAAATTAATCGGAATAAGAATGTTTATGTTCCGCGTCTGGAGGCTAAGCGCTTGATTTACAGGCATAAAAAAACCGGACATTAAGTCCGGTTCTTCAAAAAGCTGGTTTCAAGCGGCAGTAAATTCTACCGGATAGGGAATCGAGGCCTGGGCCGTTTGCACTTTGGCGAGGGTTTCACGAACCACTTCCTTGGCCAGGCACGCACATTTACCGCATTGGCTGGCTACGCCGGTGGCCTGGCGGACTTCGCGATAGCTGCAGCAACCTTCATAGATCGCTTCGCGGATTTGCCCGTCGGTGACGCCAGTGCAGAGGCATACATACATAAGTAAGAACCGTCGCTGGTTGTGACTCAATTGGGACGGATCTTAATGTTAACGAGAATGATTGTCAAAGTGGTTTCTGAAACCTTTGCGCCAGAGCACCGCCTGGCTGACGAACGGTTTTATCTGTTACCGCAGAGGCAAGCGGCGATTTTTCAATGACGTCGAAAAACCGTTGAAGACAGTCCAAACCCGCAGTGTATGATGGTCGGTCCTTGCGAAGCGGGTTCGTGTCACAGGGCTGTCGCCTGGAGGTGGCAGGCTGGCACGGACCTTGTTTTTCACGTTATTACACCAGGAGATATCCAATGAGCGTACTCGTAGGCAAACAAGCCCCTGACTTCACCGTTCCAGCCGTCCTCGGCAACGGCGAAATCGTCGACAGCTTCACCCTGTCCTCGGCCATCAAAGGCAAATACGGCCTGGTGTTCTTCTATCCGCTGGACTTCACCTTCGTCTGCCCATCCGAGCTGATCGCACTGGATCACCGCATGGACGACTTCAAGGCCCGTAACGTTGAAGTGGTCGCCGTTTCGATCGACTCGCACTTCACCCACAACGCCTGGCGCAACACCCCGATCAACAATGGCGGTATCGGCCAGGTGAAATACACCATGGCTGCCGACATGAAGCACGAAATCGCCAAGGCCTATGACGTTGAGTCCGAAGGCGGCGTGGCCTTCCGTGGCGCGTTCCTGATCGACGACAAAGGCGTTGTCCGTTCGCAGATCATCAACGACCTGCCGCTGGGCCGTAACATGGAAGAGCTGATCCGCCTGGTCGACGCACTGCAATTCCACGAAGAGCACGGCGAAGTCTGCCCGGCCAACTGGAAAAAAGGCGACAAGGGCATGGACGCATCGCCTGAAGGCGTGGCTGCTTACCTGACCGAGCACGGTGGCAAGCTGTAAGCGCATCCAGGCATAAAAAAACCGGCCTCGATAGGCCGGTTTTTTTATGGGTGCTTTCGCCGATGTCAGTCGTCGAAATCCTGCCAGCCACCCATCTGTTTCCACCGATTGACGATGCCGCAGAACAGCTCGGCGGTTTTCTCGGTGTCATAGCGGGCCGAGTGGGCTTCACGGCCATCGAAATCGATGTCGGCCGCCTGGCAGGCCTTGGCCAGGACAGTCTGGCCATACGCCAGGCCAGCCAGGGTTGCCGTGTCGAAGCTGGAGAACGGGTGAAACGGGTTGCGCTTCATGTCCAGGCGCGCGACGGCGGCGTTGAGGAAGCCCAGGTCGAAGCTGCTGTTATGGCCGACCAGGATCGCGCGCTTGCAACCGTTGGCCTTCAGCGCCTTGCGCACGCCACGGAAAATGTCGGTCAGGGCCGTCTCTTCACTCACCGCCATGCGCAGTGGGTGATCGAGCTTGATCCCGGTGAATTCCAGGGCCGCCGCTTCGATGTTGGCGCCTTCGAACGGTTCGACGCGGAAAAAATAGGTGTGGTCAGGGAACACAAAGCCTTTTTCGTCCATGCCGATGGTGGTCGCGGCGATTTCCAGCAGCGCATCGGTGGCCGAGTTGAAGCCGCCGGTCTCTACGTCGACGACGACTGGCAGGTAGCCGCGAAACCGGGCTGCCATGGGGTGACGGGCGCCGCCCGAACCGCCATTGCCATCCTGTTCATCGTCGAAATGATCTTCACTCACGCGTTTTCCTCCAGCAGGCGCCAGCGCAGTTTTTCACCGGCGCGCAGCGGGATGACAGTCAGCTCGCCGAAGGGCAGGCTGGCGGGGGCGGTCCACTCGTCGCGGACCAGGGTAATATGATCGGTGTTCGTCGGCAGGCCATAGAAACGCGGGCCGTGCAGGCTGGCGAAGCCTTCGAGTTTGTCTAGCGCGTTGCGCTGTTCGAACGCCTCGGCATACATCTCGATGGCGGCATAGGCTGTATAGCAGCCGGCGCAACCGCAGGCCGCTTCCTTGGCGTGCCGGGCGTGGGGCGCCGAGTCCGTGCCGAGGAAAAACTTGGCGCTGCCACTGGTGGCGGCGTCGAGCAAGGCTTCCTGATGGGTGTTGCGCTTGAGGATCGGCAGGCAATAGAAGTGTGGCCGGATCCCGCCCACCAGCATGTGATTGCGGTTGTACAGCAGGTGATGCGCGGTGATGGTCGCGCCAACGTTGGCCGGGGCCTCGTTGACGAACTGCACGGCATCGCCGGTGGTGATGTGTTCGAACACCACCTTGAGCGTTGGGAACCGTTCCACGACGCGACGCATGTGCTCGTCGATGAAGATTTTCTCGCGGTCGAACACATCGACGTCACCCCGGGTGACTTCACCGTGGATCAACAAAGGCATCCCGACTTCGGCCATGGCTTCCAGTGCGGGGAAGATCTTGTCGATGCTGGTGACGCCGGAATCGGAGTTGGTGGTCGCGCCGGCGGGGTACAGCTTGGCGGCATGGACAAAACCGCTGGCCTTGGCGTCGCGTATTTCTTCGGGTTGGGTGCGGTCGGTGAGGTACAGCACCATCAGCGGTTCGAAGCGGCTGCCGGCCGGGCGTGCGGCCAGGATGCGCTGGCGATAGCCCTCGGCCTCGGCGGCGTTGCGCACCGGCGGAACCAGGTTAGGCATGATGATTGCGCGCCCAAAGGTGCGCGCGACATCGGCGACGGTATGGGTCAACACAGCACCATCGCGAAGATGAATATGCCAGTCGTCGGGACGCAGCAGGGTCAGGCGGTCGGACATTGGGGGGCTTCCAGGCGGGTCAAACTCTGGGGAATGCTACCGGAAAAGACCGATTCAGGCACCCGCTATCAAGTTCTGCCGCAACTTACCGATAGCTCCTACAGGTGTGCCACGAATCCGTGCAGTGCCCCGGACAGGTGTCATGCCTTCAGCGTGTGTCGAACTTTGTATAAAAGCCAGTGGAGCCGCCCGTGCGCCAGCGTTATTTAGCCTTGCTCAGTGTGTTTGCCAGCTTTCCCGCCATGGCGCTCACTTTCCAGACCCGTCTGGAGAGCATTGAGTGGACGGTCGAAGGCGATAAGTTCGAGTGCCGGTTGAGCCAGCCGATCACCGACTTCGGCAGCGGCGAGTTCGTGCGTCGGGCAGGTGAGCAGGCTACCTTCAGGCTCAAGGCCTATAACCCGATGCTCGGCGGCGGTTCGGCGACCCTGCTGGCGGCGGCGGCACCCTGGCAACCGGGGCGGGGCGATATCAACCTGGGTTCGGTCAGCATTGGCAGTGGCGATGTATTGTTCAACAGCTCCCAGGTCCAGGCCGGTCGCTTGATCAGCGGGCTGATGGACGGTCGTAGCCCTGTGGTACGGCGCAACACCGAGGACGGTCGAGTGTCGGAAGTCCGGTTGCTGCCGGTGCGTTTCAACAAGGCCTTCAGCGATTATCAGAGCTGTGTGGCCAAGTTGCTGCCGAAGAACTTCGAACAGGTGAAGCAGACCCAGATCGGCTTCCCCGGCGAAGAAGTCGAGCTCGATGCGCGGGCCAAGGCCCAGTTGCAGGTGATGCTCGACTTCATCAAGGCCGACCCGAGCGTCAATCATGTCGAACTCGATGGTCACTCCGATAACAGCGGCAACCGCTTGACCAACCGTGAGCTGTCGCGTCGCCGGGCCCTGGCGGTCCAGGACTTCTTCAAGGCCAATGGCTTCCAGGAGTCGCAGATCACCCTGCGTTTCCATGGCGAACGTTATCCCCTGGCACCCAATACCAACGCCGCCAACCGGGCCAAGAACCGCCGCGTGGTCGTGCTCCTGCAGCGCGTGGCGCCAACCGAAGCGCCAGCGTCGCAGCCGACAACGCCGCCAGTACCTACCGCGGCCCCGGCCAAGGTCCCGGCACCGGCCGCTGCCCCGGCCAAGACTTCGGCACCGACTCCCGCCCCGGCGACGGCGCGCACATCCTGATTCGGCGATGACCGTCGCTCACTCGACATAATCTGTCGCTTCGTCGTCATAAGCTGTCGCGCCTCTGTAAATTATCCGCATTGGACGTTAGACTTCCCGGCTTTCCGTACAACCCGTGGAGTGATGGCATGGCGGACGTAAACAAGGTCGTTCTGGCGTATTCCGGCGGCCTGGACACTTCGGTGATCCTCAAGTGGCTGCAGGACACTTATAACTGCGAAGTGGTGACCTTCACCGCTGACCTGGGACAGGGCGAAGAAGTCGAGCCTGCACGCGCCAAGGCTCAGGCCATGGGCGTCAAAGAGATCTACATCGATGACCTGCGCGAAGAGTTCGTCCGCGACTTCGTGTTCCCGATGTTCCGTGCCAACACCGTTTACGAAGGCGAGTACCTGCTGGGTACGTCCATTGCCCGTCCATTGATCGCCAAGCGTCTGATCGAAATCGCCAACGAAACCGGCGCCGACGCCATTTCCCACGGCGCCACCGGCAAAGGCAACGACCAGGTGCGTTTCGAGCTGGGTGCCTATGCCCTCAAGCCAGGCGTGAAAGTCATTGCCCCGTGGCGTGAATGGGACTTGCTGTCCCGTGAAAAACTGATGGACTACGCCGAGAAGCACGCGATCCCGATCGAGCGTCACGGCAAGAAAAAATCCCCGTACTCGATGGATGCCAATCTGCTGCACATCTCCTATGAAGGCGGCGTGCTGGAAGACACCTGGACCGAGCACGAAGAAGACATGTGGCGCTGGACCGTCTCCCCGGAGAAGGCTCCCGACACCCCGCAATACCTGGAGTTGACCTATCGCAACGGCGATATCGTCGCCCTGGACGGCGTGGAAATGAGCCCGGCCACGGTGCTGGCGACCCTGAACCGCATCGGCGGCGAACATGGCATTGGTCGTCTGGACATCGTCGAGAACCGCTATGTCGGCATGAAGTCCCGTGGTTGCTACGAAACCCCAGGCGGCACCATCATGCTGCGCGCTCACCGGGCGATCGAATCGATCACCCTGGACCGCGAAGTGGCTCACCTCAAGGATGAGCTTATGCCCAAGTACGCCAGCCTGATCTACACCGGCTACTGGTGGAGCCCTGAGCGTCTGATGTTGCAGCAGATGATCGACGCCTCCCAGGCCCACGTGAACGGCGTCGTACGCCTGAAACTGTACAAAGGCAACGTGATCGTTACCGGGCGTAAGTCTGACGAGTCACTGTTCGATGCCAACATCGCGACCTTCGAAGAAGACGGTGGCGCTTACAACCAGGCCGACGCAGCCGGTTTCATCAAGCTCAACGCCCTGCGCATGCGTATTGCGGCAAACAAGGGTCGCAAGCTGTTCTGATCCTGGCGATATGAAAACGGCCTGCCTTGAGCAGGCCGTTTTTTTTCGGCTCCTCCTGTCGTGCAACGCTATTGTTCGATCCCTCATCCTTCCTGCCTGTCCGGCATTCCGTCAGCGCTATCGCGGCTGTAGATGACGTACAGGACGATCTCAGTGTGTCCGGTGGCCTGTTTTAAATGGTTTGTCCGATAGGCCTCAATCAGGTCTTCCGGTTGGCTGTACACAAGAAAAATGACCCGTTGTGGACCCTCCTGTTTATGCCGATGATGGCGCATCAATAATCTTTTGACCTTGCCCGCTCGCCGTAATACTCGTCGACGTCGGGAGGACGAGTCATCCATGGTCTTTATAAAGTGTTTGCTCTTGCGAAAGTCGGACGGCGAATATAACGAGCGATAATTGAAGTTGAGCGTTATAAAAAAAAGCAGCAGTAGATAGAACGGGAAACTGATCAGGAACCAGAGATAATATTCGCGGTCATCGTCATCCAGGAAAGGCAGGGAAATGGCCGCGGATGTTTCAGATAAAGTTGCAAATATAGCAATAAGGGTCATGGGGTTGGTGATGGTTTTCAAAGGTTTGTTCATGGTGAATGCTCATGGTTATTTAGACTCGGTGATTGAATGGAACGGTGATTATTGATTGGATATAGGTGTCATGTTGAAGGCTGACTATAGCCTGTTTTGATTATTGAGTTGAATGCCGCTTTTTATATAAGGTTTAGCTTGAATGGCGAAATCCTGGCTGTTTTATTGGCAGATAATTCAGTTACTTTTTATGAGGAGAGTGGCTTTTATCGCTCTGCGGCGAGGCGGGTAGCCGAAGAAAATCGCGTCATCCGAGGGCGACAGGTCGTTAAGAAGAGGTGGCCGCTCGCTGTGAAAAAATTTTATGGCACATTATTTCCCGGGGAATTTGTAGGATTTTTCTGTATTGCTTGTAGGTTGCGTCTCTCGGTGCGAGCACTCAGGGGGGGGCAGCATGCCAAGGTAGAAATGACTAGGCTATTGTGCGTGCTCTAAAAATTCGAACAGCGAAGTTGGATTTGCCCATGAATAAAGTGCTGATCGTGGATGATCATCCCGTCATTCGTCTTGCTGTACGTTTACTGATGGAGCGTCATGGTTATGAAGTTGTTGCCGAAACAGATAATGGTGTCGATGCGCTGCAATTGGCCCGAGAACTTATGCCCGATATTGTCATCCTTGATATCGGTATTCCGAAACTGGATGGCTTGGAGGTTATCGCCCGCCTGACTGCAATTCCTTCGTCGATGAAGGTATTGGTGCTGACCTCCCAGGCACCTGGACACTTCTCAATGCGCTGCATGCAAACGGGGGCGGCTGGTTATGTATGCAAGCAGCAGGACCTCACCGAGTTATTGAGTGCGATAAAGGCGGTACTGTCCGGTTATAGCTACTTCCCCAACCAGGCCCTGCATACGGTGCGTTCGAGTCTTGGTAATGCCAGCGAGTCCGATATGGTGGATCGTTTGTCCGGGCGGGAGATGATGGTCCTGCAGCAACTGGCTCGCGGAAAAACCAACAAGGAAATTGCAGACGGGATGTTTTTGAGCAACAAGACGGTCAGTACTTACAAGACACGCTTGTTGTTGAAGCTTAATGCCCGCTCGCTGGTGGATCTGATCGAGCTGGCGCAACGCAATGGGTTGGTGTGAGCTTTTTGTCACGCGTACTCAGTAAAAAGCCTCCACCAGGGAGGCTTTTACGTGTCAGAGGTCAAAGTCATAATCGGCCAGTTGCTTCTGCAAGCGACGCTCTTCCAGCAGGTTGTCAATGGTGCGGCGTTTGCTCAGATTGGTTTTCGCCACTTCCACGACCACAGGTTCTGCGTCGTCGGCCTCAACGGCGATGAATTCGTCTTCTACATCCAGTTGTTCTTTGCCAGCGCTCATGGGTTCGACTCCAGGCTAAGACTGCCATTGGCGCTCCTTATATCGATAAACCACGGTCGGGTAAAAAAGATTTTTTCAATCGACGGATCGATAAAAGTAATAGCGCCTCAATCGTCAGAGGTCTTGTGCTTGTATTCGCATAAATCTTCGATCCGGCAGCTACCACAACGGGGCTTGCGCGCCAGGCAAACGTAGCGCCCGTGAAGGATGAGCCAATGATGGGAATCCAGGAGAAATTCCTTGGGCACGAACTTCATCAGTTTCTTTTCCACTTCCACCACGTTTTTACCGGGAGCCAGCCCAGTCCGGTTGCTGACGCGGAAAATATGGGTGTCGACCGCCATGGTTAGCTGACGAAAAGCGGTATTGAGTACGACGTTGGCGGTTTTGCGGCCCACGCCTGGAAGGGCTTCCAGCGCTTCGCGAGTCTGCGGGACTTCACTGCCGTGGCGTTCGATCAGCAGGCGGCAGGTTTCGATCACGTTTTTTGCCTTACTGTTGAACAGGCCAATGGTCTTGATGTATTCGGACAACCCCTCGACGCCCAGGGCGTAGATCGCCTCCGGCGTGTTGGCCACCGGAAACAGCTTGGCCGTGGCTTTGTTGACACCGACGTCCGTGGACTGGGCCGACAAGATCACCGCGATCAACAACTCGAACGGCGACGTATAGGCCAGTTCTGTTTTCGGTTCGGGATTGTCTTCGTGAAAGCGACGAAATATTTCCAGGCGTTTTGCGGCGTTCATGGGCGCGGCGTTTCCTCAAGGGATGAATGGGGTTTGGCGATCGTCCAGGCCTGGTAGGCCGCGAGCAGCAGGCCGAGCAGAATAAACCCGCCGGGGGCGAGCCGGGCCAAGGGGATGCCGCTGCCGATCAGCTCGCGCAGGGCGCCCAGGCCCATCATCCAGAGGCCGAACAGCCCAGCCAGCCTGAGGTGTCCAGGCCAGCGGGACTCGATGAAGTCAGTGTCGTGGGCCAATACCACGCAGCTCAAGGCGATCCAGCCGATGTAAAGACTCAGCGGCCGATACAGTTCCAGCGCCCAGGCCTGTGCGGCAAGGCCTGCGCATGCGGTCAGGGTGGCGGCCAGCATGATCGAGGCGAGCAACTGCTGAGGCGCTGTCAGGCGGGGCCGTAAATGGCCCATGGCCAAGCCATGGCCGAGGCTGATCAAAGCCCAGGCCAGCCACACCCCCAGGGCGTTGACCAGCGAGTCGCTTGCGCCGACCAGCGTCACGAGCAGCAGACCTCGGGCCAGTCCCCATGGCTTATTCATCGGTAGCCCCTCCGATCATCTGAGCCTTGTGCTCGTCGAAATAACGCAAGGCATCGTGAACCGCCTGGATAACCGCCCGGGACGTGATCGTTGCGCCTGCCAGTTGATCGAACTGCCCCTGATCCCTTTTCAAGGCCCAACCGTTATCGTCAGGGGCTTGGCGCGATTTACCGTTGAAGGTTTGCATCCAGGCATTCGGCCAACCGGCAATCGCCGCGCCCAGGCCGGGCGTTTCGGACTGACGCAGGGTTTTCACGCCCAGCAACCGGCCCTGCGGGTCAATGGCGATCAACAGTTCGATGCTGCCTTCATAGCCCAACGCCTGGCTGCGCAACAACACGGCGCTGGGCTGGTTGCTGCGGGTCGCGAGGTAACCGCTCAGCAGCGTGCTGTGGGGCAGAGCCACCGGAGTCGCCACGACAGGCCGCGTCAATGGCTGGTTGTCATAGTGGTCGGCTGGCAGCACGTCGAGCAAGGTTCTGTTCTCGATGGCTTGTTGCTGGGCCTCGATGCGTCCGGCAGTGCCGGTTTGCGTGACGTAAGTGGCGCCAACGCCGAGACTGCCCAGAATAACCAGGATCGCAACGCCGCCGGGATTGTTCATGGCAGCTGCCGCCTTTGCCGTGCCTCGACACAGCGATCCAGCGCCGGTACCCCGAGGTTCATCAGCAGCACCGCAAACGCCACGCCATCCGGGTAACCACCCCAGGTACGGATCAGGTAGACCCACAGTCCCACGCCCGCGCCAAACAGCCATCGGGCGAGCGCGGTCCTGGCGCCCGAGACCGGCTCGGTCACGATGAAAAACGCGCCAAGCATGGTCGCGCCAGTGAACAGATGAAACAGCGGCGAGCCATTGGAGTCGGAGCCCGAGCCGTTCCAGCACAACAGGCTGATGAGGAACAGGCTGGATAACATGCCCACTGGCGCATGCCAGCTGAACACCCGTTGTTGCAGGAGAAACAGGCCGCCCACCAGGAACGCCAGGTTGACCCATTCGACACCCCGGCCGCCAAAGCGGCCGAACGCTGGATCGTTGGCGAACAGTTCATCGACGGTCAGGCTTCTGTTGATTCGTAAACTGTCCAGCGCCGTCGCGCCGGTCCATGCGTCGGGCGCCGGATGCATGCCGAACACCTGTTGCAGGCCGTCGAGCAAACCCATGCCGTGGAGCGCCGGCCATTGACTCATCTGTAAAGGGAACGCCACCAGCACCACCGCGTATCCGAGCATTGCCGGGTTGAACGGGTTAGTGCCGACGCCCCCCCACAGGTGTTTGCCGAACAACAAGGCGCTGGCCGCCGCCGTGACGGTCAGCCACCAAGGGCAATACGCCGGCAAGGCCAGGGCCAACAGGGTGGCGCTGACCAGCGCGCTGCCATCGTTCAGGTCGGGTGTGAGAGGCCTGCGGCGTACCCGCAACACCAGTGCCTCGACCGCCAGGGCGGTGAGGCCGGACAACAGCAGGTTGAGCGCCACGCCCCAGCCATAAAACCACAGCAGCGCCAGCGCGCCGGGCAGCGTCGCCAGCAGCACCCGTCTCATCGCCAGGCGCAGCCGTTCGTCCATGGGTTCAGGGCGCGCCATGGGCGTCCACCTGGCGTTCGGCGTCGTTCACCGCTTGCTCCAGCGCTTGCATGTGTTCATCCGATGCCCCGGCGGTCCGGGCCTTGCTGAGTTCGGCGCGGCGCATCGCCAGTTGAATCTTGGCCCGCTTCAGCTCGGCGCTTTGTGCCGGTGCCGGTGCCGGTGCCGGTGCCGAAGCTGGAGCGGCCGGCGGCGCGGCGTTTTCCAGTTGGGCCAAGGCCTGCTCCGCTGCTTCGAACTGGCGTTGCAGCAGGATCAATTGCGACTGCTGCTCAAAGGTGGGTGGATGGCCGAAGGCTTTCAAGGATTTGTTCAATTGTGCCCGGCTCATGGCCAGGTCGACCTTGGCTTTCTTCAGCGCCGCATCGGCGTTGGCGGCTTTTTGCGCGCGCACGCGTTCCAGCGCGGCTTGTACCGGATCGAGGGTTTGGATCTGAGGCTGGGCAGCGCGCTGGGTGCGGGCTAGACGTTCGGCCTGGCGCTGTTCTTCCTCACGACGCAGGCGCGCATTGCGCTGTTCGAAACGCCGCCGGGCGTGATTGCGCTTGGCGGTTCGTTCCCGCTGTTCTTCAGCGCTGAAGGCCAGGCCGCCAACGATCGGCAGTACGGTCGCCATGGGCAGTGGCCGCATCTCGATGCAGTCGACCGGACAGGGCGCCACGCAAAGGTCGCAACCTGTGCATTCGTCGACGAGGACGGTGTGCATCAGCTTGGCCGCGCCGACAATCGCATCCACCGGACAGGCCTGGATGCACTTGGTGCAACCGATGCATTCGGCTTCGCGGATAAAGGCAATTTGCGCCGGGGCTGAGCCGCGACTGTCATCGAGCTCCAGCACCGGCACTTTCATCAGCTCGGCCAGGGCGGCGATGGTTTCGCGCCCGCCGGGCGGGCATTTGTTGATCGGCTCGCCCTGGGCGATGCCTTCGGCGTAGGGCTTGCACCCGGGATGGCCGCACTTGCCGCATTGGGTCTGCGGCAGCAGGGCGTCGATACGTTGAATCAGGCTCATGTTTTGACCAGCCCGCGCAATCCGAAAAAGGCCACTGCCATCAGTCCGGCGCTGATCAACTGAATTGGCAGGCCCCGGAAGGGCAAGGGAATATCGTTATTGAAGGTGCGCTGGCGCAGATCCTCGAACAGGCTCAGCACCAGCCAGAATCCCAGGCCGGCCCCCAGGCTCAAGGCGACGGCGTGGCCCAGGCCCCGGTCATCCTGGCTGGTGAGCAGCGTGACGCCCAGTATGCCGGCATTGCCGAGCAACAGCGGCCACAACCCTTCGAATGGCCATGCCGGCAGCCAGCGCGCCAGCAGGCGCAGCAATGGCCTGATCAGCAGCACGCTCAAGGGCAGCCAGGCAAACAGGCGCAGCGATGTCAGGTTGGCCGGGGCCAGCAGCCAATGGTCCATCAGGTAAGCCAGGGTGCCGACTATCAACATCAGACACACCGTCGCCAGGCCCAGGGCGTGAACTTGCCTTCTACCCTCAACCGCCAGCAGCGGATCGACACCCAGCGGCCAATGCAACACGAAGTTGTTAATCAGGGCGGCGCTGAACAGTGTGAGAGCAATTTCGGTCATGGGCGTGCCGGCAATAAAGGGCCTGTTACAAGATTAGGCATTATCTGGCACGCGGGGAGGGTGGGCCAGATATGAAAATCCCACAGCCGCTTTGCCAAGCGACTGTGGGATCGGTGCAGCGTTCGGTCGCGTTACTTGATCCGCTGACCCGGCTTGGCGCCGCTGTCGGGGCTCAACAGGTAGATTTCTTCACCGCCGGGGCCCGCCGCCATCACCATGCCTTCAGACACACCGAAGCGCATTTTGCGTGGCTTGAGGTTGGCGATCATCATCGTCAGCCGGCCTTCGAGCTTGGCCGGGTCCGGATAAGCACTCTTGATGCCGGAGAACACGTTGCGCTGCTCATCGCCGATGTCCAGGGTCAGGCGCAGCAGCTTGTCGGCCCCTTCGACGGCTTCGGCCTTGACGATCAGTGCTACGCGCAGGTCAACGGCGGCGAAAGCGTCGAAGTCGATTTCCGGCGACAGCGGGTCCTTGGCCAACTCACCGTTGCCGGTCGGGCCGCCGGTATCGGTCTGGCTGGCGGTCAGGTCCTCCTTGGAGGCGTCAGTCATCGCTTGCACCTTGACGGCGTCGATACGGGTCATCAACGGTTTGAACGCGTTCAACTGATGGTTGCTCAGCAGGGTCTGGTGGTCGTTCCAGGTCAGCGGCGCGACGTTCAGGAACGCCTCGGCATCGGCGGCCAGCAACGGCAGCACCGGCTTGAGGAAAATCACCAATTGGCGGAACAGGTTGATGCCCAAGGCGCAGATGGCCTGGACTTCGTCCTGTTTGCCTTCCTGCTTGGCCAGCGACCACGGCGCCTTGTCGGCGATCCAGGCATTGGCGCGGTCGGCCAGGGCCATGATTTCGCGCATGGCGCGGGCAAAGTCGCGGCTCTCATAGGCATCGGCGATGCTGGGCGCCGCCGCCAGGAAAGCGTCGGTCAGTTCCGGCGCGGCGTTACCGGCGACCAGGACCCCGGCGTTGCCCTTGTGGATGAACCCGGCGCAACGGCTGGCAATGTTGACGACCTTGCCCACCAGGTCGGAGTTGACCTTCTGCACGAAGTCTTCGAGGTTCAGGTCCAGGTCGTCGACGCCACGGCCGAGCTTGGCCGCGTAGTAGTAGCGCAGGTATTCCGGCGACAGGTGGTCCAGGTAGGTCCGGGCCTTGATGAAGGTGCCGCGGGATTTGGACATCTTCTGGCCATTGACGGTCAGGTAGCCGTGGACGTTGATGCCGGTCGGCTTGCGGAAACCGGCGCCTTCGAGCATGGCGGGCCAGAACAGCGCGTGGAAGTTGACGATGTCCTTGCCGATGAAGTGATACACCTCGGCCGTGGAGTCCTTGCCCCAGAACGCGTCGAAGTCCAGCTCAGGCGTGCGATCGCAAAGGTTCTTGAAGCTCGCCATGTAGCCGATGGGCGCGTCCAGCCACACGTAGAAATACTTGCCGGGCTCGCCGGGAATTTCGAAGCCGAAGTACGGTGCATCGCGGGAAATGTCCCACTCTTGCAGGCCGGAGTCGAGCCATTCGGCGAGCTTGTTGGCCACCGCGTCGTGCAATGTGCCGCTGCGGGTCCAGGTTTGCAGCATTTCCTGGAAATCCGGCAACTTGAAGAAGAAGTGCTGGGAGTCCCTGAGCACCGGGGTGGCACCGGAAATCGCCGATTTCGGGTCTTTCAGGTCGGTCGGTGCGTAGGTGGCGCCGCATTTTTCGCAGTTGTCGCCGTACTGGTCTTCGGTGCCGCATTTCGGGCAGGTGCCCTTGATGAAGCGGTCGGCCAGGAACATGTTCTTTTCTGGGTCGAAATACTGGGTGACCGAACGGGTGGCGATGTGCCCGGCGTCACGCAGCTTCAGGTAGATCTGGCTCGACAGCTCGCGGTTTTCTTCGGAGTGGGTGGAGTGGAAGTTGTCGAAGTCCACCAGGAAATCGGCAAAGTCGGCGCTGTGTTCGGCCTGGACGTTGGCGATCAGCTGTTCCGGGGTGATGCCTTCCTTTTCCGCGCGCAGCATGATGGCCGAACCGTGGGCGTCGTCGGCGCAGACATAGATGCACTGGTTGCCGCGATGTTTCTGGAAGCGCGTCCACATATCGGTCTGGATGTATTCCAGCATATGGCCGAGGTGAATCGAACCATTGGCATAGGGCAGGGCGCTGGTGACGAGAATCTTGCGTGGCTCGGACATGGGGCTCGGCTACTTGATGAAACGGAGGTCGGCCACTATAAAGCGCCGGGAAATATATTTCACCCCACCGGCCTGTTTCCGCATGCACGGTTGGGAACGGCGAAAGGCCTGAGCCAGGCACAATTCGTGGCGAGGGGATTCATCCCCGCTGGGTTGCGAAGCAACCCAAAAACCCGGCACCTCGGTGAGTCAGGCTGGTCAGGTTCGAATGTTTTGGGACTGCTGCGCAGTCCAGCGGGGATGAATCCCCTCGCCACAAAAGGTGTTCGCCCTGCTGTAATCGGGTCGCCACGCGCAAGCGCGGGGCGTAGGATAGCGGCCTGTTTTTCAAGTCTTGCTATCGGAGTTGCCCATGAGCGCCGTCAACCGCGCAGCGGTGGAAACCGTCCTTCGCCAATACACCGACCCCTATCTGAACCAGGATCCGGTCAGCGCCGGCTGCGTGCGCGCCATCGACATCCAGGGCGATCGCGTCAGCGTCCAGCTGGAAATCGGCTACGCCGCCGATCTGTTCAAGAGCGGTTGGGCACAGATGCTCCAGATGGCCATCGAGTCCCTGGACGGCGTGGCGGGCGCCAAGGTCGAAATCACCAGCGTGATCGCCGCCCACAAGGCCCAAGCACAGGTGCCAGGCCTGGCGAACGTCAAGAATGTCATTGCCGTGGCCTCGGGCAAGGGCGGCGTGGGCAAGTCCACCACCGCCGCCAACCTGGCCCTGGCCCTGGCCCGTGAAGGGGCGAAGGTCGGGATTCTCGACGCGGACATCTACGGTCCGAGCCAGGGCATCATGTTCGGCGTTGCCGAGGGCACCCGGCCGCAGATCAAGGACCAGAAGTGGTTCGTGCCCATCCAGTCCCATGGCGTGGAAGTCATGTCCATGGCCTTCCTCACCGACGACAACACACCGATGGTCTGGCGTGGCCCGATGGTGTCCGGTGCCTTGCTGCAATTGGTGACGCAAACCGCCTGGGGCGACCTGGATTACCTGGTGATCGACATGCCGCCCGGCACTGGCGATATCCAGCTGACCCTGGCGCAGAAGGTCCCGGTGGCTGGCGCGGTGATCGTCACCACGCCCCAGGACCTGGCCCTGTTGGACGCACGCAAGGGCGTGGAAATGTTCCGCAAGGTGAACATTCCGGTGCTGGGCGTGGTGGAAAACATGGCCGTGCACATCTGCTCGAACTGCGGACATGCCGAGCACCTGTTCGGCGAAGGGGGCGGGGAAAAACTGGCGACCCAGTACGGCGTCGAACTGCTGGCATCCTTGCCGCTGTCGATGGACATCCGCGAGCAGGCCGACGGTGGCAAACCCACGGTCATCGCCGAGCCGGACAGCCCGATCGCCATGGTCTATCAGGAACTGGCCCGTCACGTGGGTGCGCGGATTGTGTTGCAAGAGGCTGCGTCACCGGTGATGCCGAACATCACCGTCAGCGACGATTGATCGCACGCCGGCCCCTGTGGGAGCGGGCTTGCTCGCGAATGCGGTAAATCAGTCAACTTATCTGTTGAATGACACACCGCATTCGCGAGCAAGCCCGCTCCCACATTTGTTCAGGGTGACTTCAGATCCGCAACCCGCCATCCATCTCCAGGATCCGACCGGTGTAATAGTCGTTCTCAAAGATATACGCCGCCGAATGGGCAATCTCCTCGGGTTTGCCCATGCGTTTGAGCGGAATCCCCGAGGTCATTTTTTCCAGGGCTTCGGGCTTCATGCCCAGGGTCATCTCGGTTTCGATGAAGCCCGGGGCGATGCCGGCGACACGGATGCCGTAGCGCGCCAGTTCCTTGGCCCAGGTTACGGTGGCGGCCGCCACGCCGGCCTTGGCGGCCGAATAGTTGGTCTGGCCGACGTTGCCGGCGCGGGAGATCGACGAAATATTGATGATCGCGCCGCTGTTCTTCAGCTCGACCATTTTCGCCGCCACTTCACGGGTGCACAGGAATACACCGGTCAGGTTGACGTCGATCACCGCCTGCCACTGGGCCAGGCTCATCTTGGTCATTTCACCGTCCTTGACCTTGAGCAGCAGGCCGTCGCGCAGGATCCCGGCGTTGTTGATCAAGCCATGGATCGCGCCGAAATCCTCGGCCACCCGAGCGACCATGTCGCCCACCTGTTCTTCATTGGCCACGTTGCATAGGTAAGCCCGGGCCTCGACACCCTTGGCCACGCACGCGGCAACCGTTTGATCGAGTTTTTCCTGGTTGAGATCGACCAGGGCCAGCTTTGCGCCTTTACCTGCAAAATACTCGGCCATGGAGCGGCCCAAACCCTGGCAACCGCCGGTGATAATGATTACTTTGTCGGTGAGTTGCATTCTCATGTCCCGATGGCGGAGTGGTGAAGGATGTCCTTTTTTAAGGCCTCTCGATCTGCGCCGCCATAGCCCGGCTGCACGAGAACTGCCCGACGGTACACTGGGACATAGCCCAGCTGTCTGACCGTTTTTAAAACGGCCTTCATCAAAGGAGTCATAAATTGAGCGTTGAAGCTGCCAAGCATGCCCGAGAATTACTGCTCAAGGAATACCGTGGAATGCTCTCCACTCATTCCAAGTCCATGCCCGGTTTCCCATTCGGCTCCGTGGTGCCGTATTGCCTGGACGAGCAGGGCCGGCCATTGATCTTGATCAGCCGCATTGCTCAGCACACCCACAACCTGCAAAAAGACCCCAAGTGCTCGATGCTCGTGGGCGAGCGGGGCGCTGAAGATGTGCAGGCAGTCGGGCGCCTGACCTACCTGGCCGAGGCCCGGAAACTGGAAGACGGCGCCGCCATCGACGCCGCGGCTGAGCGTTATTACCGCTACTTCCCGGATTCGCAGAACTATCACAAGGCCCATGATTTTGATTTCTGGGTGCTCAATCCAGTGCGCCATCGCTACATCGGCGGTTTTGGCGCCATTCACTGGATCGACCAGATCACCCTGGCCAATCCCTTCGCCGGCAAGGCCGAGGCGAGCATGATCGAGCACATGAACAGCGATCACGCCAAGGCCATCGCCCATTACGTGGAACTGGCCGGCCTGCCGAAAACCGAACCGGCACAGCTGGTGGGCATCGACAGCGAAGGCATGCACCTGCGCATTGGCCAGGGTCTGCATTGGCTGGCGTTTCAAGGGCCTTGCAACACGCCGACACAAGTGCGCGAAGCCCTGGTTTATCTGGCTCACGCCGAGCAATGGCCAAAAAATGCAGAGGCCAGTGCTTGAATTCACGAAAGGACGACGTCATTTAGGGTTTCATAGCAAGGCATTCTTGCGTTGAGGAACCATTTGATGCGCCCTTTTTTATTGCTCTTTCTGCTGTTCCCGGTGTTGGAGCTGTTCGTATTCGTCAAGGTCAGCGGTGCGATCGGGTTTTTCCCGGCGCTGCTGCTGGTCATTCTCGGCACGATGCTTGGCGTGTTCGTGCTGCGCATCGCCGGCCTCGCCACGGCATTGCGTGCTCGTGAAAGCCTGAACCGTGGCGAGCTGCCCGCCCAGACCATGCTCGAAGGCCTGATGCTGGCCCTGGGTGGCGGTCTGCTGATCCTGCCTGGCTTTATCAGCGACGTGCTGGGCCTGGTCATGCTGTTGCCATTCACCCGTCGGTTGCTGGCCAATAAAATGCGCCAGCGCGCCGAAGAACAGGCGATCCGCCAGCGGGCCTTCGCCGATGACCTGCAGCCCCGTGGCGGGCCGGCTCCGCGAGAGCCCCTGGGCCGCGAGCCCAACGTGATCGAAGGCGAATTCGAACATCGCGACCCTAAGTAAAAAACAGCGGCACGGCACCTTAAGGTGCCGTGTTCGTTTTTGGCTCCGAGAAGTAAAAAATTTCATACCCGGCCCTTGTAATCGGCTTGTACGCCCTTATGTATGGGTCACCGCAAGGTTTCCGGTGGCAACACTGGACAGACTTCCGCGGTTCGCTTGACGAACCGCACCCGGCACAGCCGGATTCGTTAAACCCGCCGGGACTACACCGGCCGATGAAAACCACAATTAGGAGAGATCGACAATGAAGCTTCGTCCTCTGCATGACCGCGTCGTCGTCCGTCGCAGCGAAGAAGAAAAGAAAACCGCTGGCGGTATCGTCCTGCCAGGTTCGGCTGCCGAGAAGCCAAACCAGGGTGAAGTCCTCGCTGTAGGCCCAGGCAAAGCACTGGAAAATGGTGAAGTACGTGCGCTGTCCGTGAAAGTGGGTGACAAGGTTGTATTCGGCCCTTACTCCGGTAGCAACACTGTGAAAGTCGATGGCGAAGACCTGCTGGTAATCGGCGAGAGCGAAATCCTCGCTGTTATCGAAGGCTGATTTTCCCGTTCATTTTCCCGCGACTACAAAGTATTTAAGGAATATCGATCATGGCTGCTAAAGAAGTTAAATTCGGCGATTCCGCCCGTAAGAAAATGCTCGCCGGTGTCAACGTCCTGGCTGACGCAGTAAAAGCAACCCTGGGCCCGAAAGGCCGCAACGTGATCATCGAGAAGAGCTTCGGCGCTCCGACCATCACCAAGGACGGCGTTTCCGTCGCCAAGGAAATCGAGCTTAAAGACCGCTTCGAAAACATGGGCGCGCAACTGGTCAAAGACGTTGCCTCCCGTGCCAACGATGACGCCGGTGACGGTACCACCACCGCCACTGTCCTGGCTCAGTCGATCGTCAACGAAGGCCTGAAAGCCGTCGCTGCCGGCATGAACCCGATGGACCTCAAGCGTGGCATCGACAAGGCGACCATCGCCATTGTCAAAGAGCTCAAAGCCCTGTCCAAGCCATGCGCCGACACCAAGGCGATCGCTCAGGTCGGCACCATCTCGGCCAACTCCGACAACTCCATCGGCGACATCATTGCCGAAGCCATGGAAAAAGTCGGTAAAGAAGGCGTGATCACCGTTGAAGAAGGCTCGGGCCTGGAAAACGAACTGTCGGTTGTCGAAGGCATGCAGTTCGACCGTGGCTACCTGTCCCCGTACTTCGTCAACAAGCCAGACACCATGACCGCCGAGCTCGACAGCCCGCTGATCCTGCTGGTCGACAAAAAGATCTCGAACATCCGTGAGCTGCTGCCAGTGCTGGAAGCCGTTGCCAAAGCCGGCCGCCCACTGTTGATCGTGAGCGAAGACGTTGAAGGCGAAGCCCTGGCGACTCTGGTTGTGAACAACATGCGCGGTATCGTCAAGGTGGTTGCCGTCAAGGCACCGGGCTTCGGCGATCGTCGCAAGGCCATGCTGCAGGACATCGCTGTCCTGACCGGCGGTACCGTTATCTCCGAAGAGATCGGCCTGAGCCTGGAAAGCGCTACCCTGGAACACCTGGGTAATGCCAAGCGCGTCACCGTGACCAAGGAAAACACCACCGTCATCGACGGCGCTGGCGTTGAGGCTGACATCCAGGCTCGCGTCACTCAGATCCGCGCACAAGTGGCCGAGACTTCGTCCGACTACGACCGTGAAAAACTGCAAGAGCGCCTGGCCAAGCTGTCCGGCGGCGTTGCAGTGATCAAGGTTGGCGCCGGTTCCGAAGTTGAAATGAAAGAGAAGAAAGCCCGCGTTGAAGACGCGCTGCACGCCACCCGTGCCGCCGTTGAAGAAGGCGTGGTACCTGGCGGCGGCGTGGCACTGGTTCGTGCCCTGCAAGCCATCAGCGAACTCAAAGGCGACAACGATGACCAGAACGTGGGCATCCAGTTGCTGCGTCGCGCTGTAGAAGCACCGCTGCGCCAGATCGTTGCCAACTCCGGCGACGAGCCAAGCGTTGTGGTCGACAAGGTCAAGCAGGGTTCGGGTAACTACGGTTACAACGCTGCTACCGGCGAATACGGCGACATGATCGAAATGGGTATCCTGGACCCGGCCAAAGTGACTCGTTCGGCTCTGCAAGCGGCTTCGTCGATTGCCAGCCTGATGATCACCACCGAGGCGATGATCGCTGAAATCAAGGACGACGCTCCAGCTGGCGGCGGCATGCCAGACATGGGCGGCATGGGTGGCATGGGCGGCATGATGTAAGCCAGCCTTACCCCTGTAGCGAAAAACCCCGTCTGCGAAAGCAGGCGGGGTTTTTTATTACCTTGGATTCATAGCGCGGTACCAATGCTGCCCCTGTGGGAGCGAGCTTGCTCGCAATTACGGTGTGTCCGCTCATATATTCGGCACTGACCCACCGCTATCGCGAGCAAGCTCGCTCCCACATTGGGATGTGGTTCAGTTCAGGCATTGGCGGGACTGGTTACAGCTACGCGCTCAGCCGTGGCGGCCGGTCGGTACAGGATGTAGTAGTAACACCCCAGGCAAATCAGCCAACAGAACACCGCCGTCCACACATTGTGGGAAAAGAAGTGCGCCCCTTGCATCATCCGCCCCACGGAGAACACGGTGCCCAACGTGAAGGCGAAGATGAGGGCCCGGCGAGCCAGGCGCGGGCGGCGGTCGCGCAGCACAAAGAACAGCGCAAACAGCGTGAACCCGGTGGCAGCGTGTCCGCCGGGCCAGCAGCGACCGGGTTTGTCGGTGGCCGGGCGCGGGCTCAGCAGTTCACTGTAGGTTTCCTTGCCGCCGAATTCCTTCAGGCTCCAGGGGCATTGCACGGCCGTCACCGCTTTCATCGGCGTGACGAAGGACGTCGCCAGTGCCAGGGACAGCACCAGGCAACCCAGTTCCCGTTTGAATGGCTTGAGCCGGGCGATGAAAAACGTGCCGATAAACCCGGGCACCGCCAGCACGGAAAATACGATGACCACCTCTTTGGCTCGGTCATGCAGGATGTCTTCCAGAAAAAAACTGTGCCGGCCTATGAAGTCCCCAGCGGCCGAGTCGTAAAACAGCTTGGCCAGGTCCATGTCCAGTGTGGTCAGTTCCAACAGCACCAGAATGATTGCGACCACGGCGGGCAGACCCAGGGCGACTCGCAAGTTCAACGGCTTGGAGGCAGGGCGGATGGCGGTGGAAACCATGACAGTACCTTTGGTGGGGTTTTCGTAAGCAGCGCATGGCGCAGTCTGGTCTGTACGGCGTTGGAGAGGTGTGAATGTTGGGTGAAAAACTCGTCAATGCCCGTCGGGGGGCACATGGCTTTGGTCCACCTGCTCGTCACGACATGAGCAGATACAACTCTAGCCGTGGGCCACACTTGGCCTTAAGCTGCGCGGGCCACGACGACTGTCTACGTGCGCAGAGGAGATGCCCATGCGAATTCTGTTGGTTGAAGACAACCGCGACATCCTGGCCAACCTGGCCGACTACCTGGGGCTCAAGGGCTACACCGTCGATTGTGCCCAGGACGGTTTGTCGGGTTTGCACCTGGCTGCGACCGAACACTACGACCTGATCGTGCTCGACATCATGTTGCCCGGCATCGACGGCTACACCTTGTGCAAGCGCCTGCGCGAAGACGCCCGGCGTGACACGCCAGTGATCATGCTGACCGCGCGGGATCAGTTGGATGATCGTCTGCAGGGCTTCAAGTCCGGGGCCGATGATTACTTGATCAAACCCTTTGCCCTGTCGGAATTGGCGGCGCGAATCGAAGCCGTCATGCGTCGCGCCCAGGGCGGTGGCCGCCGCGCCTTGCAGGTGGGCGACCTGAGTTACGACCTCGACACCCTGGAAGTGACCCGTGAAGGCAAGCTGCTCAAGCTCAACCCGGTAGGCCTGAAACTGCTGGCGGTCTTGATGCAGAAAAGTCCCCATGTGTTGCGCCGGGAAATCCTCGAGGAAGCGTTGTGGGGCGATGATTGCCCGGACAGCGACAGCCTGCGCAGCCACGTCCATCAACTGCGCCAAGTGATCGATAAACCGTTCGACAAACCACTTTTGCATACCGTGCACGGCGTGGGTTATCGCCTGGCCGAGGGCCGAGATGGAGTTTAAGCAGAGCCTTGCCCAGCGGATCATCATCGCCTTTGCGCTGATGAGCGCGTTGGTCGCCGGGGCATTTGCCATGGGCATCGTGGCGACGGTCCACCTGGTGGAAGAAAAGCTGATTTCCGCTGGGCTTGGGGGCGACCTGCAACGTCTGTTGTTGATGGACAGCGTCTCTGACTGGAGCCATCGTCCGGAACCCGACCAGCTGTTTTATTTCAGTGGTGGCCCCGGTGACTTCGAGCTGCCCAAGGACCTGCGTCATCTGGATCGCGGCTTCCACGAGGTGTTTCGCGAACAATTGTCGTATCACGCCATGGTCGAAGTCGTCGACGGTCGACACTACGTGCTGCTACAAGACCAGAGCGACTTCGAAGAGCGCGAGCGGGTGCTGTTTGCCGTGGTGCTGGTGGGCTTCGTGCTCAGCCTGGCGCTGGCGGTATTTCTGGGCTGGATCCTGGCTCGCCGGGTGATGGCCCCTGTGGTTCGTCTGGCCCGGCAAGTGCGCCATCGCGACCAGCTCCTGGGGCTCGCTCCGCCGCTGGCACCGGATTATGCCGCCGATGAGGTGGGTGAGTTGGCCGTGGCGTTCGACGCCACGCTCGGACGGTTACGCCAGGCCTTGACCCGTGAGCGGTTGTTTACCAGCGACGTGAGCCATGAGTTGCGTACACCGTTGATGGTCCTGGCTACCTCCTGTGAGTTGCTGCTGGAAAATCCAGCACTGGATCAGCGCGGTCGCACACAGGTCGAGCGCATCAACCGGGCCAGTGAAGAAATGCGCGAACTGGTGCAAACCTTCTTGATGCTCGCCAGGGCCCAGCGTGAAGACAACGCGATGTCACCGCGGCTGGCCCTGGCACCGGTGGCTGAAAATCTCCTCGGGGTGTGGCGCGGCCCCATCGAATCCAAAGGCCTGACGCTGATCTTCGAGCCAGGGCAAACCGCCGATACGCTGTATAACGCCACGTTCCTGACCGCCGTCATGGGCAACCTGCTGCGAAATGCCCTGCACTACACCGACCAGGGATTTATTCGCCTCTCGTTGACCACGACCGGATTTGTGGTCGAGGACAGTGGTGTGGGCATCCCGGAGGAGAAGCGTGAGGCGATGTTCGAACCGTTCGTGCGCGGTAATGAACAGCGCGGCGAGGGGCTGGGGCTGGGGCTTTCCTTGGTGCAACGGATTTGCGAAAACCAAGGCTGGACGGTGAGTCTCAGCACGATGGAGCCCAACGGTTGTCGTTTTGAAGTGGAGCTGAATCCGACGGGATAGATGTTTGGGCTGGAAAAATTTTGTAACTATTGGGTAGGCTGCATAACTTTTTTTTCACAAAGCGATGACAAGTCGATTCATAAGGTGGGGGCGATCAGTTATTGAGGCCCCCTACAATGTCCAAACCCATCAAGCTTGATTTTTCCGAAAAGTACGACGAGCAGCATGCTCGAAGGTATTTCCACAAGCATCGAAGCGGCTTGAGTCGCCGTCTGTCCAACCTGCGAGACCAACAACTGGCCCGGCGCGCATTGACGCTTGCGGGCGACCCCAGCCTGGTCCTGGACCTGCCGTGCGGGGCAGGGCGTTTCTGGTCGCTGTTGGCCGAAAAACCGAACCGGGTGATCATCGGTGCGGACAACTCCGAGGCCATGATCAAGACCGCAGTCGAGGCCCAACCGACCGATGTCGTGGAACGGGTACAACCCTTGCACACTTCTGCGTTCGACATCGCCTTGCCTGATAACGCCGTCGACAGCATTTTTTGCATGCGCCTGTTGCACCACATCGGTGAACCCGCGCATCGACTGGCGATTCTGAAGGAATTCGAGCGTGTCAGCCGTGACAGCGTGATCGTTTCCTTGTGGGTTGATGGCAATTTCAAGGCCTGGAAACGCAAGCGCCAGGAACGAATTCGTGGGCAGAAAAGCTACCAGAATCGATTTGTGTTACCGGTTGCTACAGTAGAGGAGGAGTTTCGGCAGGCCGGGTTCCGTATTCAGGAACGACTGGATTTTCTACCGCTCTATGCCATGTGGCGAGTTTATGTATTACGCAAGAGGTAAAGGCATGGTTGGGCAGGCAGCAGAAGCATCAATGAGTTTTCCCGATAACTTCGAGTACTTCTGGAGTCAGCAGGGCGAATGGGTGGAAGAACCCAATGTGCGTCGTGGCGGTGAAAGCGGTGTGCAGCGGATTAACGGTATGGACGGCGAGCTGCTGTATGCCAAGCGTCAGACCGGACACATTTATCGCGACTGGCTGCACCCGTTCGGTCGACCGACCGTACTGCGTGAGCAGGATGCGCTCCTGGCGTTGACTCGGCTTGGTGTCCGCGTCCCTCAGCTCGTTTTCTGCGGCGCCCAACGGGACCCGGTCCATAAGTGGCGTGCGCTGCTGGTGACCAAGTCGCTCGACGGCTTCGGAGAAATCGAGCACTGGTACGCCGGTGGTGGGCGCGAGCGTCACGGCGAAGCGGTGCATGATCAAATCCTCCTGGCGCTGGCCGAAAACCTGGCCCGCATGCACAAGGGGCGGTGGCAGCATGGCTGCATCTATATCAAGCACGTCTTTGTGCGGGTGACGGGAGAAGGCGAGGCGGCCAAGGGTGAAGTGGCTTTGCTCGATTTCGAGAAGTGTCGCCAGCGCCTGACTGCCCGGCAAGCGGCCTCCCATGACCTGAAGCAGCTGCGGCGCCACTCGTCGTTCAGCGATGCCGACTGGAAAAAACTCGTCTATTTTTATGAGGCGGCGTTTGGCAGCGCTATCAAAGGTTTATAGCGATGAAACTAGAAATTGCTAGAGGTGTGTTTTTAGTAGGAGCTCTGGCAGTTGCATCGATGGCGGTGGCTGTCTGGGAACAGCCACGCTCGCAGATCCTCAGTGCCTCCAATACTGGCGCCCACTGCCCTTTACCAAGGGTAGCCAAGGCCAGTGAGGCGATCCGACCGGATGACGATCTGTTGCTGTTCATGTTCAGTCTTTCTCAAGGGATGAGGCCGCAGAGTTGAACATCATGAAACCCAGATAAAAGCCTCGCATACGCGGGGCTTTTATTTTGGGTTCTCTAATACCTGCCACAAATCTCCAGCCAAACACTAAATCTGTGGCCAAGGTCCAATGCCTCAGGCTTTGTCGGGCTTGGCCAGCAATGTGTAGACGCAGGGCAGCACGAACAGCGTGAACAAAGTACCAATCGACATCCCGGTAGCGATCACCATGCCGATGTCGAAGCGACTCACCGCGCCGGCACCGGTGGCGAGGATCAGCGGCACCATGCCAAACACCATCGCCGCGGTGGTCATCAGCACCGGTCGCAGGCGAATCGAGGCCGCTTGCTCCACGGCGTCCCGTGGCGTCAGTCCCTGGTCCTTGCGCAACTGGTTGGCGAATTCGACGATCAGGATCCCGTGCTTGCTGATCAGGCCGATCAGCGTCACCAATCCCACCTGGGTGTAGATGTTCATGCTCGACCAGCCGAGGAACAGTGGGATCAACGCTCCGCAGATGGACAGTGGCACCGTCACCAGAATCACCAGCGGATCCCGGAAGCTTTCGAACTGGGCCGCCAGCACCAGGAAGATGATCGCCAGGGCCAGGGCGAAGGTGACCCACAGCGCACTGCCTTCCTGCACGAACTGCCGCGAAGCCCCTGCGTAATCGAAGGCGAAGCCTACCGGCGCTTCCTCCCGGGCGATCTGGCGGACAGTCTCGATGGCTTCGCCCATGCTCACGACGGGAAAGCCGGAAATCGTGACCGCATTGAGCTGCTGGAACTGGTTCAATTGCCGTGGCCGCGCCTGGTCGCTGACCTTGATCAGGGTCGACAGCGGCAGCAGTTCACCCTGGGTATTTTTCACGTAGTAATTGTTCAGCCAGTCCGGGTTGTCCCGAAACGACCGTTCGACCTGGGCAATGACCTTGTAGCTGCGTCCTTCAATGGTAAAGCGATTGATCTCGGCCTCACCCAGCATGGTCGCCAGGGTGCCGCCCAGGTCCTGCATCGAAACCCCCATCTGGGCCGCCTTGGCGCGGTCGATGTCGACCACCACCTCGGGTTTGTCGAACGCCAGGTCAATGTCCATGAAGGCGAACTTGCCTGATTCCAATGCGCGTTTTTTAACGCGTTCGGCGATTTCAAGCAGTGTCGCGTAATCCTTCGGCGAGTTGATGACAAAGGCGAATGGCAGACCTTCGCCGGTGCCTGGCAATGAAGGCAGGTTGAAACCGAAGATCTGCAAGCCGGGAATACTCTCCAGCTTGGCCTGGACCTCCGGCAGGATTTCCATCTGGGTGCGGCTGCGCTCGTTCCATGGCTTGAGCAGGAAGCCGCCGATGCCGGACTGCACACCGTTGTAGCCGTTGATCTGGAACGAGGAGTAGTACTCGGGGAACTCCTTGAAGATCGTGATGAAGTGATCGGTGTAGGCGTTCAGGTAGTCGAGGTTGGTCGTCTTCGGGGCATTGGCCATCATGAAAATGATGCCCTGGTCCTCGTCGGGCGCCAGTTCGGACTTGCTGAACATGATCAGCACCGGAATCAGGAGCAGGATGATCCCAGCGAACACCAGAACCACCGGCCGGGCATTGAGCGTGCCGTGAAGCAGGCGCTGGTAACGGCTTTTCAAGCGTTCGAAGACCATGTCCAACCGATGGGCCAACCCCGAGGGGTTCTCGTCGTGGCGCAGCAGCAGGGCGCACATCATGGGCGACAGGGTCAGGGCAACGATCCCGGAAATCACCACCGCCCCGGCCAGGGTCAATGCGAACTCCTTGAACAAGGCCCCCGTCAGGCCTTCGAGCAGGCCGATCGGCGCGTACACCGCCGCCAGGGTGATGGTCATCGAGACGACCGGCATGGCGATTTCCCGGGCACCTTCTATCGCGGCATCGAAGGGAGTCTTGCCCTCCTCGATGTGGCGGTGAATGTTCTCCACCACCACGATGGCATCGTCCACCACCAGGCCGATGGCCAGCACCATGGCCAGCAGCGTCAGGAGGTTCATCGAGTAGCCCATCAACTGCATGAAGAACATCACGCCGATCATCGACAGCGGGATGGTCACCACCGGGATGACCACCGAGCGCAGGGCGCCGAGGAACAGGAACACCACGACGATGACGATCAGTACCGCCTCGAACAGGGTTTTCACCACCTCGTCGATGGACGCCTGGATGAACAGGGTGGCGTCGTAGGCGATCTCGGCCTTGAGGTTGGTCGGCAGCTGGGCCTCCATCTCCGGCATGATCTTGCGCACTTCCTTGATCACATCCAGCGGGTTCGCACCCGGCGTGGCCTTGATCCCGATGTACACCGAGGGCGTGCCGCCGAACGAGCTGATGGTGTCGTAGTTCTCGGCGCCCATCTCCACGCGGGCAACGTCTCGCAGCAACACGCGGCTGTCGCCGTCGGTCTTGAGCGGGATGGCGGCGAAGGCCTCGGCGGACTTGAGTTCGGTGTTGGCATTGATGCTGGTGACCACATACTCGCCTTTCACTTCACCGGCGGCGGAGAGAAAGTTGTGCTGGCGCACGGCGTTGGTCACGTCGGCGGCGGTGAGGCCGAAACCGGCGAGCTTGACCGGGTCCAGCCACAGGCGCATGGCGAAGACCTGGTTGCCGAGAATCTCCGCTTCGGCCATGCCCGGCAGCGTCGCCAGCTTGGGCTGGATCACCCGTGACAGGTAGTCGGTGATCTGCGGGTTGTTCAATTCCTTGCTGAAAAAGCTGATGTACATCAGCGCCGAGGCATCGGCGGCCTCGCGGCTGAGCACCGGGTCTTCGGCATCCTGGGGCAGTTGGTTCTTGACCTCGTTGGCCTTGGCCAGCAGTTCGGTAAAGAGCCGGTCGCTGTTGGAGCCGATGCGGGCATAGACCGAAATCACCGAGAAGTTCTGGCGGCTGACCGAGGTCATGTAGTCGATGCCCTCGGCACTGGCCAGGCTCTGTTGCATCGGTTGGGTGATGTAGCCCTGGATGGTCTCGGCATTGGCCCCGGGGTAGGCGGTGGTCACCGTGATCAGGGCGTTCTCCATCTGCGGGTACTGACGCAGGGGCAACTTGCTCCAGGCCTGGAAGCCCAGGAGTACGATCAACAGACTGACCACGGTGGCGAGCACCGGGCGGCGGATGAACGGATCGGTAAAAGCCATGGGGGTTCCTTGATCAGTCCGCGCGCGGCGGGCTGTTCTGTTCGGTCAGGGTCTTGTCGTCGCTGATGGCGATGGGCGTGCCGTTATCGAGCTTGATCTGGCCGCCGATCACGACTTGTTCGCCGCTCTGCACGCCCTTGGAAACCAGGACTTGCCCGTTGCGTCGCTCGCCGGTCTCGACAAAGCGCCGCTCGGCGATCAGGACCGGCTGGCCCTTGTCGTCTTTCTCGACAGTGCCGTCGGCGGCTTTCTTCTGCGTGACCACGTACATGGAGTTGCCGTAGAGGGTGTAGGTCACCGCGCTTTCCGGCACGACGATTCCGGCGGCCACTTCCGGCAGGATCACCTGCAGGTTGGCGAACATACCGGGCAACAGTTTGCCGTCCGGGTTGGCCAGGGTGGCGCGCACCAGCACGTTGCGGGTGCTGTCCTCGACCTTGGGGTTGATCGCGCTGATGGTGCCGACGAAAGTCTGCCCGGGATAGGCCGAGACACTGACGTTGACCGGTTGGGCGACCGCGAGCCTGGGCACGGTTTGCTCAGGTACGTAGAAGTCCACATAAAGGCTGCTGAGGTCCTGCAGAGTGGCGATCACCGTGCCGCTGGCCAGGTAGTCGCCGACGTCCACCTGGCGAATGCCGATGGTGCCGCTGAATGGCGCCAGAATCTGTTTTTTGGCCAGCGAAGCCTTGAGCTGGTTGACCGTGGCCTGGTTCTTCTTCAGTTGTGCCGAGAGCCGGTCGAATTCGCCCTTGGAGATCGCCTGGCTGCCCACCAGTTGTCGGCCACGACCGAAATCCAGTTGCGCCAGGCCAAGGTCGGCCTCGGCGGTTTCCAGCAGGGCGCTTTCGACTTCACTGTCCAGTTGCAGGAGCGGCTGGCCCGCCTTGACCTTCTGCCCGGACTGGAACTGCACCTTCTGCACGGTCCCGGCGATTTCCAGGCTCAGGTCCACGCCTTGCAGGGCCTTGAGGCTACCGACGGTGGGCAGGCGCGCCTGCCAGGGCTGCTCGATGGCCTTGGCCACGGCCACGCTGACCGGTGGTTTCGGTGCAGAAAACATCTGGATCTGCTGGTAAATGGAGAAGGCCTTGTAGCCGGCGAGCAACAGCACCACCAGCAGGACAACACCCAACATGATCAGCATGCGGCGTCGCAGCATGTTCCACTTCCTTGGAAAAGAGCTGAGAGAAAATACAGATAGGCGGGCACATTACTCTGAGTGTGCCGGCTATTCCAGATGCTGGCGGGCTGGAGGTGCGTGGGATTTTTCCGAAAATCAGGGAGCTCGGCGCCGATGGGCTTCGCTCCCTGGCTCAGGCCAGATGCAAATGGTTGTCCCAGAGCCCTGCCGGCAGATCCAGCGGCTTTGCAACCAGTTGTGCCTGCCGGCAATCGTAATAACGGCAACGGCCCTGGCCCGACGTCACGACGAAACCTTCGGCCACCGCACCCACGCCAGCACAGTCCGGTAAAGGTGCATCCAGGCGCACTTCACCGCTGTCCAGGTCCCAGATGAAAAAGCGGTTGCCACGGGGAGCGGTCAAGGCCACCAGGCGCAGGTCGCTGTGCACGGCGACGCTGGCGGTGTAGTGCCCCATGGCCTGCAATTGCTCTTCAGGCACCGGGAACGCCTGGAACGGCTGGCCCGGCCGCTTGATCGCCAGCAGTTCCGACGACTCGTGGGCTGCGCCCATGAACTGCTGGCCGGAGACGATGGTGCCGTCGCTGGCGATGCCCAGGTGGCGCACGCTGTTCATCGATTGGGCGAGGGTTTCCTTGCTCAGCAGGGTGCCATCGCGTTGCATCAGCACCAGGCTCGGCTCCATGGCGTCGAGGTTCATTTCGACCCGGCTTTCGGCCTCGGTGCGAATGCCGCCGTTGGCCACCACCAGCGTCTCGCCATCGGGCATCCAGGACACCTGGTGAGGACCGATGCCGTGGGTGGACATCTCGCCGCTGTGCACCAGCCGCTCGCCTTCGAAACGGTACACGCCGAGCAGGCCGCGTCCCGGATCCGTGGTGTCGTTCTCGGTGGCGTACAGCCATTCGCCGCTGTTGTGGATCACCGCGTGGCCGTAGAAATGCCGGTTCGGCAACGAGGCGATGGTTTGCAGCAGCGCGCCGTCGCGCAGGTCGATCAAGTAGCTTTCGGTGCCTGGACGACGGGCGACGAACAGCGCAATTGGCTGCGTCGGGTGATTGATGATGTCATGGCAGCGTTGGCCGACCTGGGTGGCGAACACCCGGGTGCCGTCCAGTCGATAGCCGACGGCGTAGTGCCTGCCGTCGCCATCGTCCCGTGCCGAAAGCAAGAGTGGGTGCTTGTCCTTTTGCTTGAACAGCGTCCAGCCGCCCAGGGTGACGGCGCCGAGCAGCAAGCTGCCCAGTGCCAGGACCTGACGTCGAAACATGATCAGTCACCGTCGTTGGCATTGAAGCCCAATTGAATGCCCAGCGCCTTGGCCAGTTCGCCTTCGTGCAGGCGATGGACGACGTTGAGGCTGTCGTACAAATCGTTGAGTTGCTGGCGCCCGGCATCGTCGTTGAGCATTTCGGTCAATGAGCGCTGGCTGCTGGCGAACAGTTTCAAGGAGGCATCGTAGGCGGCGTCGATCTTGTCCGCCAACGGTTTCTGGTCGCTTGGCAGCAGGCCACGCAGGCCCTTGTTGTCCACGCCGGCCCAGACGGTCCTGGCTGCGCTCAGGCTCGCTTCCAGGCCTTGCAGCGACGATTGGCTGCGCCAGGCATCGGCCTGGAACGGTTGCGGCACGCCCTTGCTCTGGCGGCCCATCGGCGTGCCGAGTTTTTTCTTCAGGGTGTCGAGGGCGGTGACCTGGACCCGCAGCAGATCGGCGATGGCTTCGTGGGAATCGGCGTAGCGCTGGTTCGGGAACTTGCTCATCTGGGCGAGCATGCCGTCGTTGGCGTTCCAGCCCGCCAGGATCTCTTCGGCCAGTTGTTTCTGGCGTTCACCGATGGCGCTCAGCAGTGGGCAGTACTTGGCTTTCTGCGCACTGTCGGCCATGTCGATCTTGGCGTCGAACAGCAGGTACTCATAGGCCGAAAGACCCTGGACCACGACGCTGGACTTGGCCAGGCCGGCGGCGTCGATCTGCGGCTGGCTGTTGACCAATTGCTCGACCTGACGGCCCACGAGGTTTTTCTTGTCCGGCCAGAACTGCACCTGCCAGGCGCGGTTGCCCTCGGCCAGCGGACCGATCAGCAGTGGCTGCAACTCGGCCCAGGCTTTTTGTGCCTTGAGGAAGTCGGCGCGGGCGGTTTCCAGGTTCTCCTTGCCTTGGCAGAACGCCAGGGCGCTGGTCGCCAGTTGCCGGTCGGCGTCGACCCAGCGGCTGTAGGTCGGCAGGATCACTTGCTTGGCGATGGCGGCCGAGGTGACCGCTTGCGGGTCCTGGGGCGAACAGGCGCCGAGGGCGAGGGCGGCGAGGCTGGTGAATAACAGCTTGGGACGGAACATGTCGGGCTCCCGTTTTTCGGAAAATGCGTTTAAAGGGAATTCAGGAACGCCAGCAACGCAGCACGCTGCTCGGCGTTGAACGATAAAACCTGTCGCTGCGCCGCTTGTGCTTCGCCGCCATGCCACAGCACGGCTTCGAGCAGATTGCGCGCGCGACCGTCGTGCAAGAACTGGGTGTGGCCGTTGACGGTTTCGGTCAGGCCGATGCCCCACAGCGGCGGGGTGCGCCAGTCACGGCCGCTGGCCTTGAATTCGCTGCGGTTGTCGGCCAAGCCGTCACCCATGTCATGCAACAACAGGTCGCTGTAAGGGCGGATGACCTGGTTCGCCAGCTCCGGCTCGGCAGCGTTGGCGGACGTGGTGTATTTCGGTGTGTGGCAAGACTGGCAACCGGCCTGGAAAAACAGATTCTTGCCGGCCAGCACCTGGGGTGAATTCACCTCGCGACGGGCTGGTACGGCGAGGTTGCGGCTATAGAACAGCACCAATCGCAGGATGTTGTCGCTGACTTCCGGCTCGCCGTCCGGGCCGTTGCCGCTGGGGGCGCGCTTGCAATCGACCTGGGTCTCGGTGCAATCGTCGAAGGGCCGCAGGCTCGTCGTCAGGCCCATGTCGCCGGAAAACGCATGGACGTTCTGTTGGTTGAGGTTGGGCTGCCCGGCTTTCCAGCCAAACCGTCCAAGTACGGTTTTTTGTTGGGCATCGTCCCAGACCTGGTTGGGACGACCGGCAATGCCGTTGTTTTCCCGCGCCTGGGCCTCGGCGTTGGCCAGGATGGCTTCGTCGGGGATCGCCTCCAGCAACCCCAGGCCGATCATCGGCGGGGCGACGCGAGCGGAAAAACGCGTGTCCGGATGCATCGGCCCATAGGCCAGTTGGGTGATTTGCAGGTTTGGCTTGCGCAGCTCCACGACGGTGCCGTCCTTGAAGCGCACCGGGACGGGACTGTAATCGACCCGGACCTTGCCTTCGGGAGCGACACCGGGGACGGACATGTCCTGCAACTGTCCGCCGTAGACCGGCTCCGGCACGACCCCCAGTTGTTCGATGACCTTGGCGTAGGGCGGCGTATCGGGAATCGACAGGCGCACCAGCATCGACACCGCGCTGGCGGCGTCCGGCGCTGGCGGATGACCGCGACCGTCCTTGATGTGGCAGTTCTGGCAGGCATTGGTGTTGAACAATGGCCCGAGGCCGTCCCGGGCGGTGGTGGTCGAGGGGGCGATCACCCAGGGGCTGCGGAAGAAACTGTTGCCGACGCTGAAGTCCACGCGCCGCGAGGGCGGCAGGTTGGCCGAAGGCAGGGAGAAGGCATTCTGATCGGTCTTGCGTACCGTCGCGGCGCCACCGGACCGGGCTTCGCCGGGTTCGGCCTGGGTAAAACGCGGGGCATCATCGCAGGCACTCAGGCCCAGGGCCATGAACAGAGCGCATAGACGAAGAGGCAACGACGGCATCGGGCTTCCTGGAAGACGAGTGAAACGAGGGCGCAAAGTCTAACAGGGCGGGGCAGTTTGAATAAGAGGAATTATCGTTTGGTTTGTGGGTGTCGTTTTAATCCCGGGTGACGCAAACATTGCTTGCTCAAGGCTTGATTCCAGTGTCCAGGCATCCAGCGACTGGCGCTCGCTCACGAATGTGATCGAAGGCGATCCCGTGCGTTTTGCGGTGGGTGCTGAGTTCGTCATGATCAATATGGGACAGCATGTCAGGGTGAGCTCTGCGTTGTGGCAGGCCGCCACTCAGGCATACGAATACTCGCCACTGGCGCCTGTGCTCCGAACCCATCGGGGTGTCCATCAGCCAGCCTCACACCAACCATTCGTCTTAAACCAGCCCCCACCTGTTAGTTCTGACAGTAGCCAGTTTCCTCGCCCTGGCATGTGATAACCGTGCCAAAGCGGCTCACGTCCCGTCACATGCCAGGAGAAATCAATGGATATCCAATCCTCCACCTTGGACGATTTATTCGTCCTTTACTCTGTGATCATCCCGGGTTGGATCGCTCCGGTGAAGCCGGTCGACCTCGCCGACGGCGGCATCCCTAAAAGCCTTTACGACGGCCAGCCTCAGGGGCTTCTCTGCGTGATTGATCCGTGGACGGAGCTCAAGCGTCAATCCTGGATAATGGCGGCCTATGATCGCGCTGACCTTTATGTCAATGATGATCCCACTCCTGTCGCCGGCAAGACTGTAGATCCGGGGGAAGAGGACGATCGCATACCCTTGCGCATCCCCCACGGGCATTTAATTCATGGAGTCAACAGACTGCATTACAAAGTGACCCGTCCCGGTGAAAACGCCGCACCCTCCAGGGACTCACATGTCCTGTATCACCTGCGGGCACCGGGCGAACCTGCGCCGGATGGCCTGGATCTACTGATCCCTTCCGATGTTGTCAGCAATGGGGTCAGCGCCGAGCGGGCGGCGCAGGGGGTGGAGTTCGGTTTCGCCTACACCAACCCGCGAAATTACGACCGCATTAACTTTTTAGTGGGGAATGTAACTATTCCCTTTGAGGTTGCCGACGCATCGATACCGGTGACAAGGACCCTGTTCACCGCCACGTTCCAACAGGCAGGTGACAACCCCAATACACTCATCGAGTATCGGGTGACAGACCAATTGGGCAACTCCAACCAGTCACCAACCAAGCGCCTTGATATTCATCTTGACCGGCAGCTGGATCTGCCCCCGCCCAGGGTCAAGGAAGCGCTTGGCAACAACCTCGACCCGGTTGATGCAAAAGACACGTTGACCGTGGTGGTGCGCTATGACGACATGTTGCCCACCGACCTGCTAAGCGTGACTTGGGCCGGTACGGCCGGCGCCGGTTCCCACACCACCGGCGCAGAGGAGGTCGGTACCGTTGGCGACAGGGAGGTGCCGATCCCGGTCGCGGTCCTGGCCTTCAATTTGGGCAAGACGGTGACGGTAAGCTATACCGTTACCCGTAATAATCGAGCGACCACCACCCCCTCCGATCCGCTCCTGCTCAGCGTGCGTGACATCGCCCAGAGCGATCTGCCGACACCGCTGATTCGCGAAGCGGCCAATGGTGGCACCGGACCTGAGCTTGACCTGGCCAGTTTCGCGGGTGACGCCAATGTGACGGTGACGCCCTGGCCGCTCATTGCCATTGACCAGAAGGTATGGCTTTACTGCGAAGGCACCAAGACTGACGGGACGAGGCATACGATCACCTTGCAAACCGCCACAAGCTTGACGGCGGATGAAGTGAGGATCGGACTGTCCAAACCGGTTCCCCGAGGTCAACTGCAACTGTTGCGCGACCGCTCTGACCTGAGCGTCGTGCTGCAGGTGACGTTCAATAAAGCCCCGGATATCACCGAGGCCATCAGCTTTCCACTGCGCACTTACTCGATCAGGTCCGTGGTGCTGGAAACACCGCTCATTACCTCGGTCAAGGATCCTGGCGGCACCCCGATCTCCGATAACGGCTACACCCTCGCGACCACCGTGAAGCTGACTGGCGAAGCAACGCCCGACACGAAGGTCGAAATTTTCGACGAAGATGAATACAAAAGCACCTTGGAGGTAGATGGCAAGGGTTTGTGGGAGGGCAATCTGAGCGGGCTCGATCTCGGGGAGCATAGCCTCACTGCCCGGGGGATCTACCGTAATAATCCAGTGTCGCCGCCCTGGGGATTCACAGTCGTGGAGCCCCTGACCATCGATACCAGTACCGCCACTCTCAGTACGAGGATGTATAGAACCGCCAAGTTTCCAGCGCGCCCGCCGGTAGGCGCATACGTGGAGCGGATACCGTCGGGCGGTGTGCCTCCCTATATATATACCTCCAGCGATCCGAATGTGGCCGAGCTTTTTTCATCAACACAACCACGGGTGGTGTCGAAGTTTTCAGGGGCCGCCACGATAACCGTTCGTGATCAATTCGGTGGGCATGTCCAATATCCAGTGACTACTTCCGGTGTTTGGCTGCTTATGGGGATGGGTAACGACTATACATGGCACACCTATTGGAACTGCTGGAGTGCTGCGCTGAGTTTCGGAGGTGTCATTCCTGACCTGCAGACATGGGGAGCCCTTCGAACAATCCATGACGGCGATCCGGGGTTGACTAACCTGCGTTCATGGACTTCAACCCCAGCGCCCGATTACAGACGACAGTATTCCATCGACCCTCTGACGGGGGACACTGAGTCACTGTCCCAGGATTCCGACTTCGCGACGGGATGGATGATCAAGGAGATATGACCGTTCCTTGTCATTGATGCGATGACAGGGGCCAGCATTGCCCTGGAGTCAACAGATCAACTGTTCATGTGCAGGTTATGGCTGGACAACGGCCCCCGGCACCAGTGGCAGTTCCAGGCTGGCGATGAACCCGCCCTCGGGGTGGTTGGCCAGCACCAGCGCGCCGCCGTGGCGTTCGGCGGCACGGCGCGCAATGGCCAGGCCCAGGCCATGGCCGGCGGCGGTCTGGCCGGGGGCGCGATAGAACGGCTCGCTCAACTGACCCAGGTGTTCGGGCTCCACGCCCGGCCCATGGTCACGCACGCTGATCAGGATCCGTTCCCCCTGATGCATCGCGCGCATTTCGATTGGTTGCCCGGCGGGATTGAAGCGCTGGGCGTTGCGCAGCAAGTTGTCCACCGCCCGCTCAATCATGGTCGGCCAGCCCTTGAGGGTCAGGTTCGGCTCCGTTTCCAGTTGCACGTTTTGTTCAGGTGAAGCCAACTGCGCATCTTTTTGCAGGGTGATGAGCAGAGCGTTGAGGTCCACCTCCTCGGCGCTGGCGTTGTCGGCATCGACCCGGGCCAAGACCAGGATTTCGCTGATCAGTGCTTCCAGGCGATCACATTCGCGGGTCAGGCGCGGCCAGAGCTTTTCACGCTCTTCGGGGCTGGCCCGTTCAGCCAATGCCAGGGCGATGCGCAGGCGGGCCAAGGGCGAGCGCAGTTCGTGGGACACGTCGCGCAATAGCTGCCGTTGACTTCCAATCAGACTTTGCAGGCGCGCGCCCATGCGGTTGAAATCGGTGGCGAGCACACCGAATTCATCCCGACGGTTGGCCAGTTTGGCGAGGCTGTTCTGCTGGTACGTGGTCTGTCCCAAATCATGCACCGCACCGCGCAGGCGACTCAGCGGGCGGGTAATGGAGAGGGTCACCAACAGGCTGAACAAGGTCAGCACCACCAAGGCGATCCCCAATGCACTGAAGGGCCAGAGCAGGCTTTCGCGGTGCCAGGCGTCCAGTTCGGGATGGGGGATGCGGTAGATGAACAGGTAAGTGTCGCCCGTTTTGGCGCTGGTGAACTCGTCGGTCAGTCGTCGCCAGGGCAGGCGCCGGTCGTCGTTGTTCTGCCGCGCCTCGAAGGCGGCGGCACGACGCGGGAAGGTGCCGCGGACCACCGGGTCGCCGCTTTCGTTGAGCACCTGGACGTCGATGTGATACTGGTGCTTGCGTTGTTGCAGGATGTCCTGGGCCGCGTCTTCGCCCTGGCTTTCGAAGATTTGCGTCCACTCTTCGGGCAGCGTGTTGAGACCCGGATGGCGACTGAGGATCCAGGCGTCCTGGTTCAGCATGTGGCCCATAAGAATCGAAAGCCCTCCGACGAGGGCGATGGCCAGCCAGAAACTGGCCAGGATGCGCCAGAACAATGAACGCACGTTGAATCCTCGAGAACAAAGAAAGCCCAACGGCGATTTGCCGTTGGGCTGGGTACCCTTCAACGCATTATTGCGCTTTTTGCGGTTGTTGCGCTTTCCAGGCCTTGAACTCGGCCCACTCGGCCCGACGCTCGGCCTGCTTCTTCTGGATCGCGTCGAACTCTTTTTGCTGTTCAGGCTTCAACAGGCCACGGATCTGGGCGTCGACTTTCTCACGCCGGGCTTCCATTTCGTCTTTCATGGCCTTCTGATCGGCTGGCGACAATTTGGCCAGGTATTTTTCCACCAGTTCGCGGCGTTCGTGGCGCTGTTCGCCCATGATCTTGTGGATCTGCTGGCGTTGTTCGCGGCTCAGGTCCAGTTCGCTGAAGGGGCCTTTGTCGTGCATCATCCCGCCGTGGCGCGGGCCGTCCATCGGGCCCATCGGGCCGGGGCCTTCGGGCATGGCCATGGCGACGGTAGGCAGGGCGGCAGCGAACATCAGAGCGATAAGGGTCTTGCGCATGGGGTCTCTCCTTGTCTCATTCCCGGTCAGTTCCGGATGTGTGCAGGTTACGGAGATCAAGGTCAGCGGCGGTCAGCGGGGCGTAAAGCTTGGGTAAAGACGTTTGGGGGCGGACCTGACAAAACCGTAGACGCAAAAAGTGCGGCGAGGAGATTATCTGTGGCGAGGGGATTTATCCCCGCTGGGCCGCGCAGCGGCCCCCTTGGTTTTATCTGATGCAACGCGGTGGCAGGCACATCTGGGGGCGCTTCGCACCCCAGCGGGGATAAATCCCCTCGCCACAAAAGGATCCCCGGTCCAAGCACGGAATCGGTGCAGTGTTCAAAGGCTGTAGTAATAACCCCGGCTGCGCAGCGCCACGATGCGTGGACGGCCATCGGGGTGAGGGCCGATTTTCTTGCGCAGGTTGCTCACGTGCATATCGAGGCTGCGGTCGTACAGGGTGAGTTTGCGACCCAAGGCGATCTGCGCCAGTTCCTGTTTATCCAGCGGCTCGCCCGGCTGTTTGAGCAGCGCTTCGAGCAAGCGGCTTTCGGATACGGTGAGGGTCTGTTCCTGTTCATCGATGCTGACCACGCCACGCACCGGGCTGAAGGTCAGGTCGCCCAGTTCGATCTGGCTGGACACCGCCGCCGGGTGACTGCGACGCAAGACGGCGCGCAGGCGGGCGGTCAGTTCCCGTGGGTCGCAGGGCTTGGCCAGGTAATCGTCGGCCCCCAGTTCCAGGCCAAGGATACGGTCCAGCGGCTCGCCACGTGCCGAGAGCATCAGCACCGGCAGTTCCGGGTGATCGGTGCGCAACTGCTTGAGCAGTTCCAGGCCGCTGCCGTCGGGCAGCATCACATCCAGTACCACCGCCGCCGGGGCGGTTTCGGCCAAGGCTTTGCGAGCACTCTGGCCGTCGTGGCAGGCGCGGACCTGGAAACCTTCCTGGCCCAGCCAACTGCCGAGGAGCTCACACAGCTCCTGGTCATCATCAATCAGTAACAGCTCGCTCATGACTCACTCAATTTAGCCATTGCCGACGTTGTCTACGTCCACCGCTGGCAAAGATACCGCAGAGCAGGGCCAATAGCGCTACCCCGCCGCCAATGACGAACCACTGCTGTTGATCGGTCAACAGGCGTGGCAGGGGGCTGGCCTGGGCTTCCTTGAGTTGCAGCTTCAGGCGCTGGTTCTCCTGGCGCAACCGGGCCAGCAAGGCGCTCTCGCGTTCGCTGTCGGCGTTTTGCAATTGTTTGCTCAGCTCTTCGCGCTGGCGTTCGCTGTCTTTCAAGCGTTGCTGCAGTTCGGCGATATGGCTGCCGGCGCTCAAGGACAAGGGCGCCGAATGACTGCCCTCGGTGCTCTCTTCACCATGGGCGGGAGCCCCGATCGCCAACGTGACCAACAACAGGCACAACGGACCTTTGCGCATTGCAACTCCTGAATTCCAATCGAGATTAGACAGGTTGTCGGCAGGCCAACGAGAACAATGAGCAATCGGGCGCAATGAGCCATCAAGACTCATTGCGCCTGGGGATTCAGGGCAGGACTTGCTTGAACGGCTTGACCACGACATTGGCATAGACGCCACAGGCCACGAACGGGTCGGCCTCGGCCCAGGCCTGGGCGGCGACCAGGGAATCGAACTCGGCCACGATCAGGCTGCCGGTAAAACCTGCGGCGCCCGGGTCATTGCTGTCGACCGCCGGGAGCGGACCGGCCAGCACGATGCGGCCTTCGGCCTTGAGCTGTTGCAGGCGCTCCAGGTGCGCGGGGCGGTTGGCCAGGCGTTTTTCCAGGGAGTTGGCGACGTCGGTGGCAATGATTGCGTAGAGCATGTCAGTCCTCGGTATTTGGCGTGGTGGGGTCGGCATCATGCAAATGACGGGACAGGTAGATGCCCTGGCCAATCAGGAACAGCAGGGTCATGCCCAGGCTGCCGAAGACCTTGAAGTCGACCCAGTACTCCTGGAACGTGAATGCGACGAACAGGTTGGCGGCGCCACAGAACAGGAAAAAAGCGATCCAGGCGATGTTCAGCCGGGTCCAGATCAGGTCGGGCAGGTTCAGGGCGTGGCCCATGATGCGTTTGATCAGCAGGCGATCACCGATGAAGTGGCTGCCGATGAAGGCCAGGGCGAACAGCCAGTTGACCACCGGGGCTTTCCATTTAAGGAAGGTTTCGCTGTGGAACGCCAGGGTCAGGCTGCCGAACACGAGGCAGGCGATCAGGGTCAGCCACTGGCTCTTCTCCAGCTTGCGCTGGGACACGAACAGCGCGCCATAGACCACCAGGGAACTGATGATCAGCACCGCGGTGGCGCTGTAGATACCGCCTACAGTCAAGGAATGACCGGCGATATCGACGGTCCGTGGATCAAGTTTGTAGACGATGAAAAACAGCAGGAGCGGGATGAAGTCGATGAATTGTTTCACAGTGGCAGCCAGAAGCAGGATGTGGCGGCATAATAACAAACATCCTTGGCCGCGATAGGGCCAGCTGATTTGAGGTAACAAACTCTCGTGAATGTTGATTTGCACTGCCATAGCACGGCCTCCGATGGCGCCCTGGCGCCCGCGGTTCTGGTGGCGCGGGCGTTCGAGCACGGCGTGCGAGTCCTGGCCCTGACCGATCACGACACCCTCGAAGGCCTCGACGAGGCCCGCAGCGCCGCCACGGCGCTGGGCATGCAGCTGGTCAATGGGGTCGAGTTGTCTTGCACCTGGGGCGGGGCGACCATCCACGTGCTGGGCTACGGTTTTGATGTGAATGCACCGGCGCTGGTCCAGGCCATCGCCCAACTGCGCGACGGCCGCTGGCTGCGTTCCGAAGAGATCAGCCGCAAGCTGGCCCTCAAGGGCATGCCCGGGGCGCTGGAAGGCGCCCGGCAGATCCAGCAGGAACTGGGAGACAGCGGCAACGCGCCGGCCCGGCCACACTTTGCCGACTGGATGGTGCGCGAAGGCTTCGTCAAGGACCGCGCCGAAGCGTTTCGCAAGTGGTTGGGCGCCGGCAAGCTGGGGGACGTCAAGCAGCATTGGCCGACACTCGAGGACACCGTCCAGACCTTGCGGGCCGCCGGTGCCTGGGTCAGCCTGGCGCATCCGTGGCACTATGACTTCACCCGGAGCAAGCGCCGCCGCCTGGTCGCCGACTATATTCAAGCAGGGGGCCATGCCATTGAGGTGGTCAACGGCCATCAGCCGGCCGAGCAGGTCGGCAGCCTGGCCATTCTGGCCCGTGAGTTTGGCCTGCTGGTCACCGCCGGCAGTGATTTCCATGGCCCTGGAGGCTGGTCCGAGATAGGCGAATACCGCCCGTTGCCGGAAGATCTGCCACCACTTTGGTGTAGATTCAAACATGATCCCGTTACCGCCGACGTCTGAACAGGTAGAACATGTGAGTCAATTTTTCCAGATTCATCCGGAGAACCCGCAAGCGCGCCTGATCAAACAGGCGGTTGAAATCATCCGTGGCGGTGGTGTGGTGATTTATCCCACCGACTCCGCCTACGCCATTGGCTGCCAGATCGGCGACAAGAACGCCGTGGAGCGGGTGAGACGCCTGCGTCAGCTGGATGACAAGCACAACTTCGCATTGATCTGCAGCGACCTGTCGCAGCTGGGCCTGTTCGCCAAGATCGACACCGGCACCTTCCGCCTGCTCAAGGCACATTTGCCGGGGCCGTACACCTTTATTCTCAACGCTACCCGGGAAGTCCCGCGGCTGTTGCTGCACCCGAAAAAACGCACCATCGGCCTGCGGGTGCCGAGCCATCCCATTGCCCTGGCGCTGCTGGCGGAGCTGGGTGAACCGCTGATGAGCGTGACGCTGATCATGCCCGGCGAGACCGAGCCGATGACCGATCCTTACGAAATGCGTCAGTTGCTCGAACATCAAGTGGACCTGATCATCGACGGCGGTTTCGGCGGCATGGCCGCGTCCACGGTGATCAACCTGGCCGACGGCGAGCCGCAAGTGGTGCGGGTCGGGTGTGGCGATCCGGCGCCGTTCCTGGTCGAGGCCTGAATGTCCGTTGTGGAAACCGCCGTGGAAGGCGCAGACAGCCAGGCGGGCGCGCAACAAGAGCTGCCGTTTGCCATGGTCTATGGCCAGGCGGTCATGGAAATGCCCCTGGACCTGTACATTCCGCCGGATGCGCTGGAAGTGTTCCTCGAGGCCTTCGAGGGCCCGCTCGACCTGCTGCTGTACCTGATCCGCAAACAGAACATCAACATCCTCGACATCCCGGTGGCGGAAATCACCCGCCAGTACATGGGTTACGTCGAGCTGATGCAGTCGGTGCGCCTGGAATTGGCGGCCGAATACCTGGTGATGGCGGCCATGCTGGCCGAGATCAAGTCGCGGATGCTGCTGCCGCGCTCGGCGGAGGTCGAAGCGGAAGAAGACGACCCGCGCGCCGAGTTGATCCGCCGCTTGCAGGAATACGAGCGCTTCAAGGTCGCCGCCGAAGGCCTCGATGGCTTGAACCGGGTCGGACGCGATGTGGTGGTGCCCAAGCTCGATGCGCCGGAGGCGCGGGCGCGCAAGTTGCTGCCGGATGTCAGCCTGGAAGAGTTGCTGATGTCCATGGCCGAGGTCCTGCGCCGCGGCGATATGTTTGAAAGTCACCAGGTCAGCCGCGAAGCGCTGTCCACCCGCGAGCGCATGAGCGATGTGCTGGAACGGCTCAAGGGCGGCGGGTTTGTGCCCTTCGTCGAGCTGTTCACCGCCGAGGAAGGGCGTCTGGGGGTGGTGGTGACGTTTATGGCGGTCCTGGAATTGGTCAAGGAATCCTTGGTCGAGCTGGTGCAGAATGAGCCGTTCGCAGCGATCCACGTGCGGGCACGAGCCGAATAACGAGCAAATCAATGAATCTGACTGAACCCCGCGAGCTGGCGCCCTTGCTTGAAGCTTTCCTGTTGGCCTCGGGAAAGCCGCAATCGATGGAACGGCTGTTCGAACTCTTCGAAGAAGGCGAACGGCCTGAGCCGGCCGTGTTCAAGAAAGCCCTGACGCTCTTGGGTAAATCCTGCGAGGGGCGGGCTTTCGAACTCAAGGAAGTGGCCTCCGGTTATCGCCTGCAGATCCGCGAAAAGTTCGCGCCTTGGGTCGGGCGCCTGTGGGAGGAGCGGCCGCAGCGCTATTCCCGCGCCATGCTCGAAACCATGGCACTGATTGCTTATCGCCAACCGATCACCCGGGGCGAGATCGAAGACGTGCGTGGCGTGGCGGTCAACAGCCATATCGTCAAGACGCTGCTGGAGCGCGAGTGGATCCGTGTCGTCGGCTATCGCGACGTGCCCGGCAAGCCGGCGATGTTCGCCACCACCAAGGGTTTCCTCGATCACTTCAACCTGAAGAACCTGGATGACCTGCCGCCACTGGCCGAGCTACGAGAGCTGGAGCCCGAGCCGATGCTGGAGTTCGACGACGTGCCGGTGCCCCAGGGCTTGCAGGAACTGGCCGATGCCAGCGCCGAACCGGAAGAGCCCAAGGAGGAGACCAGCTTCCACTCGTTGTTGCTGGAACTGGACACCATGGAAGAAGGCTTGAAGACCGATTTCGACGACCTGCTGCGTGAGGGGGTGGGTCCTGAAGACGAGTCGGATGAACCGCCCGAGGCCGACCGCGAAGTTGAATCTCTGGCCGAGCCCGAACCCGAACCCGAAGAGGACATCCTCGGCGTTGCCGAGGCCCGGGAAAAACTGCTGGCCGCCGTTGCCGCCCTCGAACCGCGTGAACCCGAGCCTGAATTGAGCGACGAAGAAGCCGAAGCCCGGGCCTTGGCCGAAGCCATTGAAAACGAACGGCGCCAGCTCGACGACTGATCCAGCGTGTTGGAAATAATGCTGACGCCCCACACCCCCTGTGGGAGCGAGCTTGCTCGCGATTAGCGGTCTGACAGCCACATCGTCGTTGAATGGTAAACCGCTATCGCGAGCAAGCTCGCTCCCACAGGGAATGCGGTGCGTCATGGACTCCACGCCTGCATTACGCCACCGATCGGCGGAAAAAGCGCCGAGCCTGTGTTGATCAGCTAGTCTCTGATGCGCAATTGCCTCAACAGGCGTATGATTCGCGACCCTTTGGCGAAGCCTTCGCCGAAGACCCGTTTTCAAAGCGTCAGGCCCAGCGCCTGACCCGACCACACCGGGAGGTGCCCAGAATGAAAGACCTAGACCAGAACGACAGCCAGGAAATCGGCCCAGCAGGCGAGAAGCTGCAAAAAGTCCTCGCCCGGATCGGCGTCGGCTCGCGCCGCGACGTGGAAGCCTGGATCACCCAGGGCCGGATCAAGGTCAACGGCAAAGATGCCACCTTGGGCCTGCGTGTCGACATGCACGACGCCATCACCATCGATGGCAAGGTGATCAAGCGCGAAGAGGCCGCCGAAACGGTGCGCCGCGTGATCATGTACAACAAGCCCGACGGCGAGATCTGCACCCGTGACGACCCGGAAGGCCGTCCGACCGTGTTCGACAAAATGCCGCGTCCGAAAGAAGGCCGCTGGATCAACATTGGGCGTCTGGACATCAACACCACCGGTCTGCTGATGTTCACCACCGACGGTGAGCTGGCCAACCGCCTGATGCACCCGTCCTACGAGATGGACCGCGAATACGCCGTGCGCGTGCGGGGCGAAGTCGATGACGAGATGATCGAGCGCCTGAAGGCCGGCGTGGTGCTGGAAGACGGCCCGGCGCGTTTCACCGACATCAAGCAGGCACCGGGTGGCGAAGGCTTCAACCACTGGTACCACTGCGTGGTGATGGAAGGCCGTAACCGTGAGGTGCGGCGTCTGTGGGAGTCCCAGGGGTTGGTGGTCAGCCGCCTGAAGCGCGTGCGTTTCGGTCCGGTGTTCCTCAATTCCGACCTGCCGATGGGCCGCTGGCGCGAAATGAGCCAGTACGAAGTCGACATCCTGGCGGCCGAAGTCGGCCTCAAGCCTGTGGCGATGCCGCAGATGACCGCCAAGAGCAAGGACAAGCTGGAGCGGATGCAGCGTAAGTCTTCGCGGCCGATGGGCAAGACCGAGCGCGTGCGTACGCTGCGTCCGGCGGCTGAAGGTGCGCCGACCGGCCCACGTCCTTCGCGCGAACCGCAGATCGAAGGCGAACGCCCGGCCCGTAAGCCGGCGCCACGCCAGGACGGCGAACGCGGCCCACGCACGCCACGCCCGGCCAACGGTCGGACTGAGCGCGGTGAAGGTCGCGGTGCCCCGGCTGGCCGTGGTACGCCAGTCGCCGATCGCCCGGCCGACACCAAGCGCCCAGCCAAGCCGGCGCCGAAAAAGCGCCCGGGTATTGTGCTGGTTGATCGCGACACCCCATCGGGTAAACGCCGTGGCGCGCCGGCGGGTTCCGGGCAGCGTCCGGGGTTTGGGCGTCGTAAGCCGGAGTGAGGCAGCTGTGAGCTTCTAGCTGCAAGCTGCAAGAAAAAACGGCAACCACTAAGTTGCCGTTTTTGTGTCTGGCGTTATTGATACGGTGCCGGTGCGGCCGTCTTCGCGAGCAAGCCCGCTCCCACACTTGATCTTCAGTGAATAGAAGATCTGTGTCGGCGCCGCTTCATTGTGGGAGCGGGCTTGCTCGCGAAGAGGTCAGCAGCTCCACACCACGATCCAGAGGCTGCCCGCTCTTCCTTGCAGCTTGAAGCTCGCCGCTTGCAGCTGCCCCTAAAGCACAAACCGCCCATCAAAAATCCGCTCATTATCCAGCGCCAACACACCACTCTCGAAAATCAGGTCCAGGTGATGGCTGCCCTTGGCCCCACCCCCCAGCCCCAGGTGCAGGCCGCAATGGCGCTCCTCGAAACCGGCATTGCGGGCATAAAGACTCTTGACCCCCTCGTTGGTGCCGATTCCCAGCTCCTCGATGCGGCGGTTGGAGGGGTTGGCGTCCAGGTACTTGTTGAAGTCGTGTTCCAGGCCCGGCACGTCGGTGGCGATTTTCTGGATGGTGGAGTCTTCGATCCACAACTCCAGCGGCGATTGCAGCACTCCGTACTTGCGGGCGAACGGGATGGTGCTCAGGAACGTACCGACGAATTTCACCTGGCCATTGATGGTGTCGCTGTGGGTGGCGATTTCGCCAGGGGCCAAGTCATGGTTGCCGAGGCCGTTGATGTCGGTCCATTTCTTGACGCTGTTGAGGTCGGTGTCGAAATACGAGCCCAGGTCATCCTGGAAGCTCAAGGTCGTCGCTTGGGACATCCGCCGGATCAAATGGCTGTTGAGCCCCGCGATACGCTGGGGAATGACGCTGAAGGTGTCGTAGAAATAATCGCCATAGTCCTTGAACAGCAGCGATTTCTTCCAGTTCTCTGCCATTACGCTTTGCAGCGCGCGGACAAAGTCCGGGCCGTCGGGGCGCGGATTGGGCAGGGTGGAGGAATCGTAGAAAAAAATATAGAGATCGCTGTCGGCAATGGCCTTGGTCAGGCGCTCAGTGGATTCAAGGTCCAGGCGCATGGCGCTGAATCGGAAGGGTGAGCCACTGCCAGCCTGTTCGGCGATGGCGCCGGTCAGTGCTTCGTAGTCGGCGGTATGGCCGAGCAACACCTTGGCGGGCTGGATGCCGGCCAGGGCGGGATGGTGTTCAAGGTAGTAAAGGAAATGTGAGATGGCTCGTTGTGTGTCCATGCTTATTCTTCCCTGACAAGTAGATTGAGCTTTCCTGACAACCGGCAAAAAGCGGCGGAGTCGACCGGCCGGATCGCCTCCGCCGGGCCATATCTACAGAGGCCACATCGCCGTGCCGAACGGAACGACGGCGTCGGCTTGCATCATTTCAACGGCGGCTTCATGGGTTGGTGCTTCAAACCATTCGTCCAGTTGCAGTTCGGTTTCCAAGTCTTTGTCCAGTGCTTGCATAGTGAATCTCCTAGATGACTTTTACGGAAAGCAGTGGTCGATCCGGTCAGTGGAAGCTGTCCGCAACGACACCACAGAACTTGTCGGAACGCAGCCTCGGCAAGTCGGTGAAAACCTAGTCGAGGGTTTTTTGGAATGCAAAAAATAATTTTTATTTTTTTAAATGAACTTTTTGTTCCGTTTTTAGTGAGATTTTTTGCCCATGAAAAACAACTGGCTATGAGGTTTATTCATTAGTTAGCTTCCTACCGTCAATTTCCGGACAGATGACAGAAAATTCCTACATGGAAGAAATACGTTACATGTTGTAAAGAAATCCTGACAAAAACCGACCATCGCATCGATCCTGAACACCCGTCCCCCTGAATGTAAGAAAAAGCTTCCAGTAGAGCCTTTGCGCGGCGCTTCCTGGGAAATCAGTCGGCTTGTTTCCTATCCTGGGGAAGGGTCAGATGCGTTCCATGCCTTGTGATGTGGTCTGGCGGCAAAAGGTCGGCGGTGTACAATGCGCCGCGTTTTACTGTGACCCTTCGCGTACCCACGCATCTTCAAGGTTATCCGCCTTGCTCATTCCGCCACGTCACAAGCGTGTCGGGTTCGATTTCGTCACAGATAAAAACAAACAGGTGACGCATGACCGTTGTAACTACGCTGAATTCCTGGTGCCTGCGCTGGGGTTTGATGGGCGCTGCTTGAAATCCATTCGAGCGGCAACGTCCAACGACCATCATCAAACCTTGCGTGAGACCCTTTTCATGAGTGGACAAAACTCGCATTCAGGCGAGCTGAAGCGCGGCCTGAAAAATCGCCATATTCAATTGATCGCCCTCGGTGGCGCCATCGGCACTGGCCTGTTCCTCGGCTCGGCGGGGGTGCTGAAATCCGCCGGCCCGTCGATGATCCTCGGCTACGCCATTTGCGGCTTCATCGCTTTCATGATCATGCGCCAGCTGGGCGAGATGATCGTCGAAGAGCCGGTGGCCGGTTCCTTCAGTCACTTTGCCCACAAGTACTGGGGCGGTTTCGCCGGGTTCCTGTCGGGTTGGAACTGCTGGATTCTCTACATCCTGGTGGGCATGTCCGAGCTGACTGCGGTGGGCAAGTACATCCACTACTGGGCGCCGGACATTCCGAGCTGGGCCTCGGCCGCAGCGTTTTTCATCCTGATCAACGCCATCAACCTGGCCAACGTCAAAGTCTTCGGCGAGGCCGAATTCTGGTTCGCGATCATCAAGGTCGTGGCGATTGTCGGCATGATTGCCTTGGGCAGCTACCTGCTGGTCAGCGGTCACGGCGGGCCGCAAGCCTCGGTGACCAACCTGTGGTCCCATGGCGGGTTTTTCCCCAACGGCGTCAGCGGGTTGGTGATGGCCATGGCGATCATCATGTTCTCCTTCGGTGGCCTGGAGATGCTCGGCTTCACTGCCGCTGAAGCGGACAAACCGAAAACCGTGATCCCCAAGGCCATTAATCAGGTGATCTACCGGATCCTGATTTTCTACATCGGCGCCCTCGTGGTGCTGTTGTCCCTGACCCCTTGGGACAGCCTGCTGAGCACCCTCAACGCTTCCGGCGATGCCTACAGCGGTAGCCCGTTCGTGCAAGTGTTCTCGATGCTGGGGAGCAATACGGCGGCGCACATCCTCAACTTCGTGGTGCTCACCGCCGCGCTGTCGGTGTACAACAGCGGCACCTACTGCAACAGCCGCATGCTGCTGGGCATGGCCGAGCAGGGCGATGCGCCCCAGGTCCTGGCCAAGATCGACAAGCGCGGCGTGCCGGTGCGTTCGATCCTTGCTTCGGCTGCCGTGACTTTGGTGGCGGTGTTGCTGAACTACCTGATCCCGCAGCATGCGCTGGAGCTGCTGATGTCGCTGGTGGTGGCGACCCTGGTGATCAACTGGGCGATGATCAGCTACTCGCACTTCAAGTTCCGCCAACACATGAACCAGACCCGCCAGACGCCGCTGTTCAAGGCTCTGTGGTATCCGTATGGCAACTACGTCTGCCTGGCGTTCGTGGTGTTCATCCTGGGCGTGATGCTGCTGATCCCCGGCATCCAGATCTCGGTGTATGCGATTCCGGTGTGGGTGGTGTTCATGTGGGTGTGCTACGTGATCAAGAACAAGCGCAGTGCCCGGCAGGAATTGGCTGTGGCTGCGGCTGCCAAGTAAGCACGAACCCCTGTGGGAGCGAGCTTGCTCGCGATGGCGATGGGTCAGCAATATCAAGGGTAACTGACACACTGCAATCGCGAGCAAGCCCGCTCCCACAGGGGCGGGCGTTGTCTGGGGGATTCGGGGTATTCTGTGGGTCCTGATAGTGGACCCTTTTCCCATGCTGGCGATTTCCAACACTGTGCACATCCCGGACGCCGAGATCGAGCTGACGGCTATTCGCGCCCAGGGTGCCGGAGGGCAGAACGTCAACAAGGTGTCCAGCGCCGTGCACTTGCGCTTCGATATTCCGGCCTCGTCCTTGCCCGAGTTCTACAAGGAGCGGTTGCTGGCCCTGCGCGACAGTCGCATTACCAGCGACGGTGTGTTGATCATCAAGGCCCAGCAGTACCGCACCCAGGAACAGAATCGGGCCGATGCCTTGGAGCGCCTGGTCGAACTGATCCTCAGCGCCACCAAGGTCGAAAAGAAGCGCCGCCCGACCAAACCGACCCTGGGTTCGAAAAAGCGTCGCCTGGAATCCAAGACCAAGCGCGGCTCGATCAAGGCCGGGCGCGGCAAGGTGGATTTCTAGCGTCTCTCCCGTTCCTCGCGATACCTCGGCGCCTGCCGGTACAGATAGACGCTCAGTGCCAATCCGCCGAGGGCCGCCAGTGCGGCGAACAAAAAGATCGAGGCAAAGCCGAAGCCCGCAGCCACTGCACCGGCCAATGGCCCGGTGATCCCCAGCGACAAGTCGATGAACAGCGAATAAGCGCCCACCGCCGCGCCACGGCTGGAGGCCGGCACCAGATTGACCGCCTCCACGCCCAGCGCCGGAAACACCAGGGAAAAGCCGAAACCGCTCAACGCCGCGCCGGCCAGGGCCCAATGGGCATCCGGTGCGAGCCACAGCAGCAACAGGCCGAGGGTTTCCACCGACAGGCAGGCAATCGCCACGCGGAAGCCGCCCAGGCGGTTGATCAGGTTGCCGAACAGCAAGCGCGCGCCGATGAAGCTGGCGCCGAACAGGCTCAGGCACAGCACCGCGTTGTCCCAATGCTGGGTGGCGTAATACAGGGTGATGAACGTGGCGATGGTGCCAAAACCAATGGAGCCCAGGGCCAGGCCACAGCCGTGTGGCAGGACGCGCCCCAGCACGTGCATGAACGGCAGGCGCTCGCCGACGACGATGGGCGCAGGGGTCTTGCGCCAGGCCAGTGCCAACCCCAACAAGCCCAGCAAGATAATGCTGACGCCCATGCTCCACAACCCCAGGCGATTGACCAGCCACACCCCCAGCGGTGCACCAATCGCCAGCGCGCCGTAACTGGCAATGCCGTTCCAGGAAATCACCTTGGCGGTATTGGCCGCGCCGACCCGGCCAATGCCCCAGCCAATCGAACCCGAGCCCACCAGGCTTTCCGCGCTGCCCAGCACCAGGCGGCCGATCAACAGACTGATCAGGCTGAGGGTCGGCAGGTGCGGCGTCCAGGCAGACACCAACATGAACACACCGCTCAACCCGCAGCCGGCGAGGCCGAACATGACCGCGCGCTTGCTGCCCAGGTTGTCGATGATCCGTCCGGAGTAAGGACGGCTGAGCAGGGTGGCCAGGTATTGCACGCTGATCACCAGTCCGGCGATCACCGCGCCGAAACCCAGCTCGCCATGAACGTACCCAGGCAACACGGCCAAGGGAATGCCGATATTCAAGTAGCCAATGAAAGTGAACAACACGATGGAAACGACTTGCAGCGTGACCGCCAGGGGGCGCTGGGAATCTGACATGGGGAAAAGGTCCACGGAGCAGCAGGATAGATAGGCTGCTTATGATAACGGCGAGCGTGGCGACAGGGCGTGGAAAAGTAAAATATTTGCCAAATGGTGATTCAGTGGTCGTCTTTCCCAGCGACCAGATGCGTGGTGACCAGTGCGGCGAGGGCGTTTTCTTCAGTGCCAAAACGCGCCAGCAGGGTGGCTTGTTTCTCGGGAGAAAGACGGCTCCAGATTTCGACCATTTTCTCGGCGGTGCCGATCAGCACGCTGGCCTGGGTTTCGCTGAAGGTCGGGGTGTTGTCGGTCATGGTGCGGGGCTCAGGATTCAGGCAGTGTGGAAAGCGCATCTTAGCGCTTTCCACACGGTCTGGTGGTGCGGGTGAATCAGTCTTCGCTGTCGGCCTGGCGGCGTTCAGTGGCTTCTTTCGGCTCGGGTTGCTGGGCGTCTGGTTGCCCCCCGGCTTGTAGCGTGGTCGTCTGCTCAGTGTCGTGCAGGCTTGGGAAGGGGAGATTAGGGATCTCGTGCATATCGCGCTCCTCGCAAAGTCTGTGGATAGATCTGGTAGATCCGCGCTTTTAAAAAGCCTGGGCAGGATACCCCAGGAAAAATGACAAAAAGACTTTTAAATCCTGCTGTGCCGACAAAAGGGGTTGTCTGGACAGGTCATGCTCAATAGTCGCGGCGCTTGCGAAACGCCCATCGGCCAGCAATCAGCGTGAAGGTTGCCACCAGCGCCACCAGGATCCAGAAACCTTCGGGATCGCTGGCAAGCGGCACGCCGCCGACGTTCATGCCAAAGAAACCGGCAATGATGTTGATGGGCAACGCCAACACCGTGACTACTGTCAGGGTGAACAAGGTGCGGTTGCTTTGTTCGTTGAGGTTGGCGGCGATTTCTTCTTGCAGCAGCTTGATCCGTTCGCCCAACGCGGTGAGGTCGTTGATGATCAGGGCGAACTCCTCGGTGGATTTGCGCAGCTCCTTGACGTCTTCTTTCTGCAGCCATTGCGGCGGGCGGTTGAGCAGGCGCAGCAACGAACCCGGTTCCAGGGCGAGCAGGCGTTGCAGGCGCACCAGCACCCGGCGGTTGCTGCCCAGCTCGGCGCGGTTGGTGGACAGCCGCGAGGACAGCAACTGATCTTCGATCTGATCGACGCTGAGGCTGGTCTTGCGCACGATCTGGGTCAGCACTTCACCTTGGTCGCGCAGCAAATGCACGAGCAGCTCCAGCGGCGAGCGAAAGCGCTCGCCGGCCTTGACCGATGAGCGCAGCTTGTCGACCGAGTGCAGGGGCTGCAACCGTGCGCTGATAATCAATCGACTGTGAACGCAAACCCACAAGGTGGAGACATCCGAGGACACCATGTTGCTGAGGTTGAACACGACATCGTTCACCACGGCCAGCAACGCCGAGTCGACATGCTCGATGCGGGTCGAGCGCGAACCTTCGTGCAAGGCTTCGAAAAACTCCTGGGGCAGGGCCAGATGACTTTTCATCCAGCGCTCGCACGCGGCATGCGCCAGGTTCAGGTGCAGCCAGAGGAACTCGTCTGTGCCTTGGGGGTGTTGCAGGCTTTGCAGAGCCTGGGCCGAATCGATTTCTTGTCCACGTTCGCCGGGTTGGAAACGAAACCCGTAAAGCAGGCCGAACAGGTCCGGGTCGCGGTGGCTTTGATCGATGCTGTGGTTCATGAAGGCTCGCTGGCGGGAAGTGCCTGGTGCGGCTACAGGTTCACTTGAGGGGCATCATCGCAGGCTTTCTTGATGGTTTTGTGACAGGTGTGTAGCGGTGCTGGAGCTGTGGAATTTGATAGCGGGTTTTCAATGCACCAAACAAAAAGCCGCGCAACTCGAAAGTTGCGCGGCTCTTTTTTGCCGATGAATCAAGTGTCTTGTTTGTCGCTCAGTACTTTGCCGGTCGTCGCATCGAAGTCAACGTCAAACTCTTTGCCGTCGGCGGTTTTCAATTCGACTTCATACTCATAACCGTTGAAGTGGTTATCCAGGTCGGTGTCGGTGATGGTGGCACCCGGGTGCAACTTCAGGGCTTCTGCGTTCATCGACTCCAGAGACTTGATCTTGCCGCTTTTGACCAGGTCAGGGACCTGATCGATTCGAACGTCAGCCTGGGCCAAGCCAGCGGTGAGGGTCAATGCGGCAGCGGTGAACAGGGCAGTCAACGTTTTCATAAGTGCTTTCCTTGGTGTCATTAAGGGGTGAGTCGTTTAAGTGGGTTCAGATTATCTCTGGCAACTTAATTCACCCTTAATTCGAAAAGCTTTTGAAAAACAGGATAAAGCCCATGGGACTAACGTCGTTGTTCCATGGGCGTGTTCGGGTCAGTAACCGTTCTTCTCCAACAACTGCGCCACGCTGCCCGTGTCGGGACGCTTGAAGTAGTTGAGCAGTTCACTGGCGCGGTTGGTGAAGATGCCATCGACGCCGGCATCCATGACTTTCTTGAAGTCCACGGCTTCGTCCACGGTGTAGACATGCACCAGCAGACCCTGGTCATGGGTGTACTTGTTCATCCAAGGTTGGACCAGGTCCGAGTAACTCTGGCTGCCGCCATGGGTCAACGCTGCGGACGGTCCGGTGCCGATGGCGCCCTGGGCCTTGGCGTACTGGACCCATTGCTCGAATTCAGCCTTGTCCTTGGGCTCTTGCTTGGCGTAATAGGCCGCCTTGTCCTTCTCGCCGGATTCGGCAAACGGCACCTTGGACTTGGGCTCGATGTTGCCTTCGCCGACCCATAACAGCAGGATCTTCGGCACTTTCGGCATCTCTTTGTGCAGCAGTTCGAGGCTACTCTTTTCGAAGGTCTGCAAGACCACCTTGCCCTTGCCTTGGCCGACCCCTGTGGAGCGCTTGGCCAGTTTGGATCCGGACGGGATCAGCCAGCCGCGGTCCTGCAATTTGTCCTTCAGATCGCGCTCGATGCCGGGGAACAGCTTCGGCGCCTTGGTTTCAATGTACAGCCCCGGCTTTTGTTGCGGGTTGCCCTCGGCGATGTCGATCACTTCATCGAGGGTGAGGATTTTCAGACCCGCGAACGACGGGCGGGCGCGGTCCGGGTAGGCCGCGTTGAACCAGCTGCCGGCATCTAGCGTCTTGAGTTCCGCCATGGTGAACGCGTTGGCGGTGCTGTCCTTGCGCTCGGGAAATTTCGTCGCGACATCCGTGGTGCGCAGCAGGCTGTCGTCATGCAGGACGAACAGCACGCCGTCCTTGCTGCGTTGCAGGTCCAGTTCCAGGTAATCGGCGCCCAGGTCGCGAGCCAACTTGTAGGCAGCGGCGGTGGATTCCGGCGCGTCGAACGAGGCGCCGCGGTGGGCGATGACCGCTGGATGAGGAATGCCCTGAAGGGCCGCCAGGGCCTTGGGGCTCGGGGCCTCGGCGGCCTGGGTCTGACCGAAGCCGAGCAACAGGCTCAGCATCAAGGCGCTGCGAGTGAACGTGACAGGCATGCTCGAGATCCTTTCGTAGGTTTGAAAGACCACTCTTTTAACAACTGAACGCTACCGGCGCTATCGCTATACCGACATAAATGTGTGTAAAGCAGATTTTTCCCACGCCTTTTCAGGATGCTTTGCAGTACCCTTGGCCGCACCAGTTTCCCCGGCAGAGGGAAACCTGAAGCCAGCGTTCACTTGCCTTGTGTGTAAACCATCGATCAGACGTCCCGAGGGACGCATCCATGAGGTTTACCATGCGCACCACTTCGACATTCATCTGCCAGGCCGCCGACCAGCTCAAGGGTTTTGTCGGTCTGAACCGCAAGACCGGCCAATATATCGTGCGGTTCAGCGAAGACGCCTTCGGCATGGACGTGGCCGACGACGGCATCATCCCCACCAGCGAATTTGTCTGGACTCCCGTGACAGACGGCACCATGGCCCTCAAGCGCGAGCGGATCCAGTTATTGCTGGATCAGAACATCGACGATCGGATCAACCTCACCGAACCCTTGCGGGTGTACATGGCGCGCAGTGATTTGCCGGAGATCGTGGCGGTGCGGCAATTGGTGGAGGGCTGAGCCTCGCCCTTGAATTGAACAGAAGACCCTGTGGGAGCGAGCTTGCTCGCGATAGCGGTGGATCAGCCAACATCACCGTGACTGGTCATACCGCCATCGCGAGCAAGCTCGCTCCCACGGGTTTGGCGTTTTTGCCGAGGGTGGTGCTATGACATTGACTTGGCACAGGCTTCGACAAATGCACGGACCAGCGGCGGCACGCGACCTTCCAGGGCTGCGCGCTCAGGCTGGAACAGCGTCGCCACAAAGAATGGATGATCAAGCAGTTCCACGGCTCGCAAGTCGCCGATCGAATCCCGGGCCACGGCGTGCAAGCGCTCGCCCAGCAAGTCGCGTTCAAATTGTGGATTGACCCCGAAGCGGCAATGGTAGCCCTCGAATACCGTCTGGCGACCGTAGGCCCTGGCGATCAAGGAATCCGCCTCGAGTTGGAGGCTGTCGATGGTTTCGACCAAGGCGCAGCTCAGCGGCGTCAGCAATACCCGTTCCGCTTCAGGAGCGGTCTCGCCATGGGCGGCATCGGACCAGCCCATTACATTGCGGGCATATTCCAGCACCGCGTGCTGAAAACCGCCGCAGGTGCCGAGGAAAGGGCGGCGTTGTTCGCGGGCAAAACGGATGGCACGCAAAGCGCCGTCTTCGTTTCGATAAGGACTGCCCGGCACACACCAGACGCCATTGAAGTCATTCAGCAGCGAGTGGTCGGCGATCAGCTCGGTTGCCAGCCACTGGAAACGAATGGCATGACCGGTTTGTTTGCCGGCCTGTTCCAGGGCGATGGGGATCGCCCGGTGGGCGGTGATGTGTGGGTCGTGATCGCCGACCAGGGCGATGTGCAAAGGACGCTGGTTTTCCATGGGAGGCTCGCCGCTTGTTGATTCCTGGTTGCCACTATAGATTGGCGTTCACGCAATCAATATTGGCATTTCCCCAAGTGATCAATGCATCGACGCACTATCGTCTGGATTACCCCGATCTTTCCCTGATCCTGGCGCTGGTCCGTGGCGGCTCACTGGCTCGGGCTTCGCGGTTGCTGAAAGTGGACGTGTCCACGGTCTTTCGTTCGGTACGCCGGCTCGAGGCGGCACTGGGCCAACCCTTGTTCGAAAAAAGCCGTACCGGTTACTTGCCTACGAGCCTGGCCCAGGCTCTGGCCGAACAGGCCGAGCGCGCCGAACAGGCTCTGGAGGCAGCACGTATCGGCGTAGAGCAGGGGGGCGAGGTCGTCAGCGGCACGGTGCGCCTGACGTGCACTGACGCGGTCCTGCAAGCCTTGTTGCTGCCCGCGCTGGCGCGGTTCATGCCCGCATACCCGGCGTTGACCCTAGAGTTGAGCACCTCGAACGATTTCGCCAACCTGAGTCGTCGTGATGCCGACATCGCGTTGCGCTTGACCCGTACGCCGCCGGAACACCTGGTCGGTCGCAACCTGGGTAATGTGGCTTATCGGGTATGTGCTTGCGCCACCTATCTGCGCTCGGCGAATCCAGATGATTTAGCCGCCATGGCCTGGATTGCGCCGGACGATTTCCTCCCTGATCACCCCACCGTGGCCTGGCGCCGCCAACATTTACCCGGCGTGATGCCTGCCTATCGCTGTAACAGCATGCTCTCGGTCTCCGAGCTGGTACGGGCCGGCTTGGGGGTTGCGGCGCTGCCGGACTTTCTGATCGATGAAAACCAGGGCCTGATGCCTTTGGGCGAGCCGCTGGCAGGGTATGACACCGCGCTTTGGCTCCTGACCCGCCCGGACTGCCGCGCCTTGCGTTCGGTGGTGACGTTGTTCGATGAGTTGGGGCGCAACTTGCATTTACGCTGACCTTGACCAGCAGCGGTATAGTGCCTTAAGCCCCATTCCTGGCAGAGAACATCACGATGACGAACCCCCAACCCACCACAACCGCTCCCGTTGATCACTTACGTTTTCATCGCCCTCACGCGCATTTGGCACCGACTTTTGGCAATGACCGCTTTGCACTGCGTGCGGAAGCGTTCGCGCGCTTTTTCGGAACACCGATGTTCCTCGGTGCGCAAACCTTGATCGTACTGTTATGGGTCAGCCTGAACCTGATGGGGGTCTTTCATTTCGATGCCTACCCGTTCATTTTGCTTAACCTGGCGTTCAGTCTGCAGTCGGCTTATGCCGCCCCCTTGATCCTGCTGGCGCAAACCCGCCAGGCTGCGCGGGACAAGGCCCAGGCGGAAGCCGATGCCCAACATCGCGAAGCCTTGGCCATCGCCAACAGTGAACGCCAGGCCCAGGCCGCGCAAAACACCGCGCAGTTGCTCGAATTGTTGGAACAGAACACCCGCCTGACGGAAATGACCAAGGCATTGACCGAGCGCATCGACAGCCTCACGACTGAGATGCATGAGAAATTCGTGCAGCCGCCGGCGCAGTAAACCTTCGTCCTGCGGGAATGCTTTGTTCAGGAGCGGCTGAGGCTCAGACCTGATAGCGGCTCAGAAACATGTCGAGGGCCGATTCGATCACGTGTATCTGTTCATCCTCGGTCAGGCTCGGCTGGCCCATGGAAATCTGTGGCCAGAAGGCGAATGTCTTGAGCAATCCGTGCATTTGCTGGGCAGCAAATGCCGGTTCCACGGGCTTCAACTGGCCATCGGCTTGGGCCAGGCGAATCCAGGCAGTCAGGCCTTCTTCGCGCTCGCCCATGCGCCCAACCATGTCCTGGGCTCGCTCGGGGGAATGAATCGTTGCGGCAATGGCGATGCGCGCCAAGTCGAGGAAATTCTCGTCCGCCAGCATGCGCAGCTTGGCTTGTAGCAAAGCCTGCAGTTGCTCTCGTAGAGGTTTTTCGCAGCTGTAGGACACGTCCTGTTCTGCCGTAATACTGTGCCATAACCGATTCAGAATCTCGGCAAACAGCGCTTCCTTGCTGGGGAAGTGGTTGTACACCGTGCGCTTTGATACGCCGGCGGTCGCCGCGATCTTGTCCATGCTGGTGATCTCGAACCCGCTGCTGCGAAATTCGGCAATCGCGGCTTGAAGGATGGCTTCGCGTTTTCGCTCGGTAAGGCGCTGCGGTACGGTCATGTGCATTCGTCGGGTGGAGAGGGGAGGATTTACACTCAGCAGTTTACTTGCTCACAAGATTCATGCAATCTAGAAACTACACCGAGCGGTGTAGTTTATGACTCAAGCGGCTGAGCGTGCATGCAACGGCCATCCAGCGTCCCACAAAGGCGAAGCGCAATTGCGACGACGTCCTTGGAGTTATCGCACCATGACCACTCCCTCTATCTCGACCGACAACCCGTCTGCCCAGCCTTCGTCCCGGCATGAACAGGGCAAGTATCGCAATCATACCTTCACCCCGCGGCAAGGGTTCGGCACCACCTTGCGCATCATCTGGAACATGACCTTCCACAAACCGCGCGCCACACGGCCTGCGGGCGCCATTGAGGTCCAACCACTGACGCGCGCCACTTTGCTGGCCGCGCCGAACAACAGTGTCTGGCGCCTGGGTCATTCCACCGTGCTGCTCAAGCTACGGGACAAGTTTTGGCTGACCGATCCCGTTTTCTCCGAGCGCGCTTCACCCGTGCAATGGGTCGGGCCGAAGCGTTTTCATCAGCCGCCCATCAGCTTGGAAGAGCTGCCGCCGATTGAAGCGGTGATCCTTTCCCATGATCATTACGACCATCTCGATCATCAGGCCATCCTGAAGCTTGCAGCCAAGACTCGCCATTTCCTGGCCCCCCTTGGCGTCGGTGACACCCTGATCAAATGGGGCGTCGACGCCAGCAAGGTCCGTCAACTCGATTGGTGGCAAGGCACCGAGGTGGAGGGTATCGAGTTCATTGCCACGCCATCCCAACACTTTTCCGGTCGCGGCTTGTTCGACAGCAACAGCACCTTGTGGGCGTCGTGGGTGATGATCGATGGCGCCACCCGGATTTTCTTCAGTGGCGACACCGGCTATTTCGATGGTTTCAAACGCATCGGCGAGCAATACGGCCCCTTCGACCTGACGTTGATGGAAACCGGCGCCTATAACGTCGATTGGCCCCATGTGCACATGCAACCTGAGCAAACCCTGCAGGCCCATATAGATCTAAAGGGCCATTGGCTGCTGCCAATCCACAACGGTACGTTCGACCTGGCTATGCATGCCTGGTACGAACCCTTCGATCGCATCCTGGCCCTGGCCTGGGAACGCAACGTGTGCATCACCACGCCGCAAATGGGCGAAGCATTCACCCTGACGCAGCCGCAACGTGGCCGGGCCTGGTGGCTGGATGCGGAGCCCTCGGCTTATCAGGACCAGCCCGACATGGCCTGACCCCCGACGCATCGATCATTCGATCATGGCGTAGTCTGGCCGCTCCATCGGGTCTGGCGTGGCGCCCTTGATGTTCATGCCACGCCCCGGCGCGAAGCCGGGAAAGAACACCAGGCCTTCGGATTCCAGCCGAAAGGCCAGGGCCAGGCGGGTCACGTCGAGCAATTCGCCCCCGGCTTCGAAGCGCCGGATGGCCTGGACTGAGACGCCGGACTGCCGCGACAACTCCTCGACACTCCAACCGAGCATGGCTCGGGCCTGCGCGCTATGGGCAGGGGTGAATTGATAGACAGCGATACGTTGCAGGGTGGTTTTGATTGCGAGAGAGGCCATGGGAGTTCTCCAAAGCGGCGGGTTCAAAATATACTGTGTTTTTGTACAGTTGTTTTGAGTCCGGATCAATCTCATTTTTTTGATCAATGACCAGCGGCCGCTTCCTGCCAGGCGCTCGGGGCTTGACCCAGCACCCGGCGAAACATGGTGGAGAACGCCGCAGGGCTGTCGTAGCCCAGGTCGAGGGCAATGCGGGTCACCGAGTGGCCCTCAGCCAAGCGTGGCAGCGCCGACATCACGCAAGCCCGTTGTCGCCATTGGCTGAAACTCAGCGTGGTTTGCCGGCTGAACAGCCGATTGAACGAACGCAGGCTGACCGGCAACTGCGCGGCCCATTGTGCGGGCGAGGCGTGGGCGTCGGGATGTTTGAGGAACGCCTGGCACAGGCCCAGCAGGCGCGGGTCCTTGGGCAGTGGCAGGTGCAGCGGTAAATGGGCGCTGCGCAACAGTTCGTGCAGCAGCAGATTGATCAATGCGCCGTCCCGTCCAGCCTCGTCATAGTCTGGGGCAAGCTCCACGGCTTCCATCAGCAACTGGCGCATCAGGGGCGAGACGCTGATGACCTGGCAATGCGCGTCCATGGCCGTCACGGCGGCCGGTTCGATATAAAGGCTGCGTGTACTGACGCCCACCATCAACACCTCATGGGCGACCCCCGGCGGAATCCACACCGCCCGTTGCGGCGGCACCACCCAATTGCCCTCCACCGTGCTGACCTGCATCACGCCTGTGGCGCCATACAGCAACTGTGCCCGACGATGATGGTGCAACGGCAGCAAATGCCCGTGGGGGTAATCGGTGCCAATGGCGACGATGGCCCTGGGCGTTGCATCCAATAAATCGATCGAAGTGTTGCGCATCGAAGGGGGACTCGCGATTGGCGTAAGCGCGAACATTATTGGCAGGTTTGCTACAGCGGGCCAACCCTCGTTTACCTATCGTGGACGCCTCCCCATTCCACGGACTTCCCTGGATGTTCTACCTATTGCTCACCTGTTTCGGCTGCCTGAGTGGCATGACCGCCGTGCTGTTCGGGTTCGGCGGCGGTTTTGTCGTGGTGCCCTTGATCTACCGCCTGTTGATGGCGCGTCACGCAGGTGACGTTATCGGTGAATCGGCGATGCACATCGCCGTGGCCACTTCCACTTGCGTCATGATCGTCAACGCCCTGGTCGCCACTCGAAAACATCACCGCGCCGGTCAGTTGCTTCGTCAATACTTGTGGCCGTTCGGCGCCTTCATCGCCTTGGGCGCGATCCTCGGCGCAACGGCTACCACCTGGATGAGCGGCGAGATTATTCGCTACGCCTTTATTGCCTATTTGGGCCTGACCATTTTGGATTGCCTGCTGCGACAAGGTTTTCTGACACGCGCCAGCGATGCTGTCCCACGACCCCTGTCGGCGATGGAGACGACGTTGGGTGGCGCTGCTGTCGGAATCATTGCCACCTTCCTGGGTGTTGGCGGAAGTGTCATGACCGTGCCGCTGCTGCGCCGATGTGGCTTGAACATGTCCCAGGCCACGTCCATGGCCAACCCACTGAGCTTGCCTGTCGCTTTGGCCGGCACCGTGACCTACATGGCCTTGGCCGGGTTTACCGGAACAGACCTTGGGCCGTGGTTTGTCGGTTATGTCGACTTGCTGGCCTTTGCTGTACTCACGCTCGGCGCGCTATTGGGCCTCCGCCTGGCAACACCGTGGATCGGGCGGATACCGGATCGGCTGCATGCGCGGGTGTATGTGGTGTTGTTGATGTTGGTGATGGGTGGGATGTTGCTGGGGTAGGGGCGTTATTGACCTGCCAACCCCGGCGCTTCGCGAATAATGAAGTGATCCAGATTCTCAATATTGGCACTGAACACCCCGAACGTCTGGTCGGGGTTTTTCTTGCTCGGCACCTGCTTCAACTCCGGTGTCACGCCATAAAAGAAGCAATACAACGGCGCATCACTGTCGGCGGCGTGCTTGATCTCTTCCAGGAACGCTTTGCGCTTGCGGTAGTTATCGATCAGCTTCTTGTTCAGGTAAACGTTGACTGAGTAAGGTTTCTTCTTCGCCTCGTCCGGTTGCTTGAACCAGACCTTTGCTTCGAAATCGATGCGAAAGCTCAATGTGTAGTCCTTGATCTCCTTGATCTTGCCCCAGTAAATCAAGCCTTTGTTGTCCTGCAAGTATTCGATCTTTTTGAAGAACGAGCCATAGGGCGCCGTGTGCTCGCCAATCTTCAGCGGCATGCGCTTGAGCAGATCCTTGTCCTCGAAGTTCGACACGAAGCACTCCACCGGATGGGCGAAGACATGGGTCTTGTCCGGCGCCGAATCACGGCCCAGATGCTCGTCATGCCTGGCGGCTGAAGGCAGGCGCTCATCGCGTATCACGTCCGCCACCACCGCCGGGCTGGACGGCTTGCGCACATACTCACGCCGAGTCAGCAACAACTCCGAAGGGAAATGCTCCTCCCGACCGTCATCCGATTCCGCCCCATCCGCCTCCAGGCCCGATGCCGGTGTCTTCAGGCTGACATAAGGACAACCCTCGGTGTGCCGGGTGCTGGGGATGTTCTTGAAATGCGGGGTGCGCACGTAATTCACATTCTTGGCGTTGAACGTCCCCAACACATTCGCCGCATCAAACGCCATTCGACAGGCGTCGTTGGGGCACTGGAACTGTTCTTTCGCGGAATCGAACGCCACCGTCTCGTCGAAATTCAAATCGCGCACGTCATAGATCGACAGCTTGTCGTCGAGGCTGCGGCAGTAGGCGAGGTCGAATTTCATGACGGGCTCGGGTCCTTGAGTGGGGAAGGGTATTAATAGCGGGAGGCGGGGTGGGTTGCACTGACTGTTTTCAGCTGGGAGCAAAATTTGTAGCAGTGCACCGGCCATGGACAGAGCCCGAGGAGATTTTATTGATATTCCTCCAGCTTGATGATGACCCTGTGGCGAGGGGATTTATCCCCGCTGGGCTGCGAAGCAGCCCCCAATTCATAAAGCCAACAAAAGCCGTCGCTCGAACACGGACGACGGCTTTAGATTGAGCCTCAAAACCCTTGCAAAACCCGAGATACTTCCGCCACCAGAATTCGTGCTGGCTAAACAGATCATCAACCAGTGCCGCCGGCATATCTCACAACGTGGCCTTTTAGGCCAGTATTTCGAGGCCATGTTTCTCCACGATGCTGAGCAGTTTAAGAGCCATCCCTCCAGGACGCTTGTCACCAGCCTCCCACTGCTTAACTGTCGATGCGCTTGTGTTCAGGTAGCGGGCAAAAACCGGCTGACTGACGTGGCTGCGCAGACGAATCTTCTTGATCTGAGCAGGCGGGATTTCAGCAGGCACCTCAGCAATGCAGGCCTCATCGAATTCCCGCATGGTGGCCTTGTCGATAGCGCCGATTTTCAGCAGCGCCTCAGCCGAGCTATGAATCGAATCGAAAGCCTCACTTTTGAATTTTTTCGCCATTGCATATCTCCACAAATTCTTTTCCGTCCAGCAGAAGCTGGACTTGCTCCTTGCTCAAACCTTTATAGGCATCAGCAAGCTTCTTAAACGCGGCCAGTTCATTTTTAGTGATGTTGTCCTGGTCTTTCTTAGCAAACAGGAACTGATACACCCAATAGCTACGACCTTTGGCAAGAATGATCGAGCGGTGACGATTCTCATTGAGGCGCTTTTTCCAAACACCTCCGCCCAAATCATCGGCTTGTCCGTTGACGACTTCCTGCACCGCCTTGCAGAGATCAGCATCTGTGATCTTTGCTTTCTTTGCTGCGGTAGCAAAGGTCTTCGTTTTGAATACCCTCATTGGCATAAGCTTTCCCTTTGGAGTACAAAGCTACCACTCAGTGGTATAGGTGTCAAAAGCGTGAGTTTTGCAGATAGCGCCGTCTAGTATGGCCCGAGGGGTACGACTGTAAGGGGGGGACGGAACACTGATATTGTTTCAACACATCGCAAAACCTGTGAGAGTGAGCAACAACCCCAGCCTCAACGCCAAACACCCGTGGCGTGGAAGCTTGCCTCGCTGGGCTGAAGCAGCCCCACCCCAACGGAGTGTTTTTCACTCAACGACCAGTCGACCAACTTTCTGATACAGCGACAAAGTGAAAGCCTCTCTGTCACTGGCAAGATGACAGCGTCGATGGCAATTCGGGCAAAGCGCTACCGCGTTGGTAATGCTGTCCGAGCCATTCAGAGCCAGATGCTTCACATGATGCACTTCAAGAAACGGCAACCCGTCCACCTCGAACGGTGCGTTCTGACCGCAACCTTCGCAGACCCCTTTAGCTAGCGCAGCAACCCAAGCTCGGACTTTAGGATCTCGAACGTAGGGCATCGTAGTCGTGCTGACCTGTTGGGGATTTGGGTTCCCTGATGGTTCGATCTTGAGCCCTTTCTTTTGCAGCTTGGAAGCTCGGCTGATCAACGTCTGCTGATCAGCGGTCGGAGCAAATTCGCCCGCGTCAGGTATCGCTTTATTAGCGAGCACCTTACGGATTCGTTGAGCCACGCCTGCGCCAATGTTCTTGGCGGGCATATAGCCGCTGATCCGCCGCAGCCCCATTTGCTCCAACACCGCCGAGATATTCTGCATGCGGTACTCAACCGATGAGGCACTGCGCTTGCCCAACGGTCCGTCACGCAGGCGCTGGTTTTCAATCGACTTCTTGAAGGTCTGGCCGTTTAATTCTCGGTCGAGCATTTTCAGATAAGCATCAACCGAGGCCTCAAGTTCTTCATCGCTCCAGCCGCTTTTTTCCTTTCGAGTATCCATACAGTCGCCGAGGGTTAAAAACCCTCGGACGATACTGACTGGCTATTACGGCTGTCTACGAAATTTCCTACAGAGAAGGTACTGACCTCGTTTGGGACACTCTTAAGAAACGGAATGCCCAGGAACGTGAAACGCCTCACGCAACCTACGCCACCAAGGCTTAGCCGCCTTCGTTCGGCCTCGAGTCCGATTGAGCAGTAGATACGGCATATCCCGAAGCCGAATCCAGCCGTCGTTTTGCCAATGCAGCAGACTCAGGGACATCTCTGGCCAATCCAAAACACTCAGCATCGGCTGATCGGTATCGCTTGACTGCGCGTCCCGTAATGCCGGCACCACTTGATGTGTTAGCCACTCACGCAACAAACGATTCCCTGGCACATAGTGGTAAACCAGTAGGGCATATACACCAGACTCACTGAGCATCAGCCGCTTCTCAGGCTGGCCGTGGTAACGAATCAAAAAAACGTGTCGCTGGTCCTCATCAAGTTTGCTGACCATACGGTCGTTCAGATGCACGCCCATCAACCGTCCGAGATCGCGGGCACAGAACCAGGGTTGGTTTTCCAGGAGGAGGGCGTGCAGGTGGAGGTTGTGGCGGGTGAATACTGCGGGAACGTAAGCATCGGAAATGATGGGTCTCCGAGGTGAGCGGAGAGCAGCGTGGAGTGTTTTGGGCATACCGTACCTCTACGTTTGAAGTTAGCGGCGCGAGCCCGACGTAGAGGATGTAAGAAAATCCCAACAAGCTATTTCGCAATACAGAGTTGCATACGTCTTCTAAGACGGTACGCGCTTCTATGTTTGGCGATCAGCTACTACGTTGGGCGTTTCTTAGGCACCTGCGACTAAGATAGGTAACGAGGCGATACGGCGTCAATGCGGAAGGATTCTGAGTTTTTCGTAGGGCAAAGGTATCGCGCCTGCGCCAGAGTTAAACGTGGCTTGGCTTCTGCGGAACACAAAAAACCCCGTTTTCACGGGGTTTTAAGTTAAGTCGCTGGTGGTTCAGCTCAGGATTTCTCTCTCGAAATCAATCCCAGCTCAGCGCCCCACCCGTCTGATACTCAATCACTCGCGTCTCAAAGAAGTTCTTCTCTTTCTTCAAGTCCATGATCTCGCTCATCCAAGGGAACGGGTTAGTCGTCCCTGGATACTCTTCTTTAAGACCAATCTGCGACAAACGACGGTTAGCGATGAACTTCAGATAGTCTTCCATCATCGCCGCATTCATCCCCAACACCCCACGAGGCATGGTGTCGCGGGCGTATTCGATCTCCAGCTGCGTACCCTGCAGGATCATCTGGGTCGCTTCTTCCTTCATCTCGGCATCCCACAGGTGCGGGTTTTCGATTTTGATCTGGTTGATCACGTCGATGCCGAAGTTCAGGTGCATGGATTCGTCGCGCAGGATGTATTGGAACTGCTCGGCGACGCCGGTCATTTTATTGCGGCGGCCCATGGAGAGGATCTGGGTGAAGCCGCAGTAGAAGAAGATGCCTTCCAGGACGCAGTAGTAGGCGATCAGGTTGCGCAGCAACTCTTTGTCGGTGTCCGGGGTGCCGGTTTCGAACTTCGGATCGGAGATCGAACGGGTGTATTTCAGGCCCCAGGCGGCTTTTTTCGCGACCGATGGGATCTCGTGGTACATGTTGAAGATTTCACCTTCGTCCATGGCCAGCGATTCGATGCAGTACTGGTAGGCGTGGGTGTGGATCGCCTCTTCGAACGCCTGGCGCAGGATGTACTGGCGGCATTCCGGGTTGGTGATCAGGCGGTACACGGCCAGGACCAGGTTGTTGGCGACCAGGGAGTCGGCGGTGGAGAAGAAGCCCAGGTTGCGCATCACGATGCGGCGCTCGTCGTCGGTCAGGCCTTCCGGGGTTTTCCAGAGGGCGATGTCGGCGGTCATGTTGACTTCTTGCGGCATCCAGTGGTTTGCGCAGCCGTCCAGGTACTTCTGCCAGGCCCAATCGTATTTGAACGGCACGAGCTGGTTGAGGTCGGCGCGGCAGTTGATCATGCGCTTTTCATCGACGGCGACACGGGCAGAGGCGCCTTCGAGTTCGGCGAGGCCTTCGGCGACGTCGAGTTTGTCGAGGGCGGCCTTGGCGCGAATGATCGCGGCCGAGTCGCTGGCCGTCACGGCCCGGGCTTCGAGGGCGGCGGCACCGCCGGCGCTGTCGAGGCGGTCCATGTTGGCTTCAGAAGCGTGGCCGGCGTTGGCGCCTTTTACAGCAACTTCGCCGTCTTCTTTGTCGAATTCGTCCCAGCTCAGCATGACGTGTCGTCTCCTGCGTGAGGGCCAGATGCCCGATGAAGGCCTACTGGCCGCGGTGGATCTTGAAAAATCGTTTGTTGCAGCAGCTGACGCAGGCAATAAACAGAAAAATGTACGGGTCATTCTGAAGCGGCTGTGTACACAAGGAGGCGGTGAGCCTCTGCGTAGGCTTCAGGCTGGCGTGATCCCCTGTAAGGGAATATTGCAGGCCCGTTTAAGGCGGCATTATAAGGACTTTTTTGCCTACGTGCTGCGGCGAAATGGCCCACGAAGGAGCTGGTGGGTGGCATTCCCGCGTGGGAGCGAGGGTTTACAAGGCTTTGGCCGCTGAAGATTTTTTTTGCATGGGTCGGCTGGAGGTTTTTTTTGATCAAAAAACGAGCGTTTTTTACGGTTTTGCACTACATGTTGTGTTTATGGAGGGTTTTCGGCGGCTCCAGACACAACCAGGCCCGATCGAAACCGGGCCATGGAAAATGCCATTAATGATCAACCGATGCGAGCTGAATCGGTGTGGTCGAAGCCGTCGGCGGCGACAGTGGCGGAGCCAGTGCGGTCGTAGCCATCTTCAGCGACGGTGGCGGAACCGGTGCGATCAAAACCGTCGGCGGCAAAGGTATGCGCAGCCAGCACGGACAGGATCAGGGCGAAGAACAGTTTGATTTTCATAATAGGTGCCTGGTTCGTTTAGACGTTGATCAGCCGTTGGAGCAGCCGTTACCCATGACGCTGTAACGCAGGATGTGCCGCTGGCCTTTGGAATCGTCGTATTCCATCTTCGCCGGGACCACTTCGCAGACGTTCGGGATGTCGCTCATGGAGATGACTTTGGCGATGTCCAGGTGGGTGGAGTAGGTGTACTCCTCAATGGCTGGTTTTTGCTGTGCGACATCGGTCGGGACTTCGTCTGCCATTGCGGTGGCGCAAAGGCTGCCGAGGACCAGAACCCATAAAGCTTTCATCTGATTCACCTTTCTTGAGGTCGAATGGGGTCACGCAACCTTTTTGGGGTTGCGTGTGGAGCAGGTTTTGGAGGTTGGATTAACGGCCTTCGTGGGGGCTGTGTTGCGTTAATCGTGTTTGCCGGTTGGCGAGATGGATTTTAGGGGGCAGGGGTGGGCACAAAAAGACTCGGTTTTGATAAACACTGTTGGTTGATCTGGTAATAATCGCTACAGGTGGTGGGGGGGCTGTGGCATCTATGTTGGATGTGTCGCCCTCATCGCGAGCAAGCTCGCTCCCACATTGGTTCTGTGGCGTACGACAAACTGTGGGAGGGAGCTCTCTCTCTCACGGGAAAATACCTGCGGACAGGGCCTTGCCCGTTAGTACCGACATTTTGTAGGGACTTGTTACTACCATCGTCGAATGGTTCTATAGGCCCGCCCCGGGCTACAACGGGACCATACAAAAACAACTATGTCACCGAGGTAAGAAAGATGAGTTCGGCTTCTGTGTATCCCGTTCGCCCCGAGGTTGCGGCCAGTACGTTGACTGACGAGGCAACCTACAAGGCCATGTACCAACAGTCGGTGGTCAACCCGGATGGCTTTTGGCGCGAGCAGGCCAAGCGCCTCGACTGGATCCAGCCTTTCACCAAGGTGAAGCAGACGTCCTTCGACGATCACCATGTCGATATCAAATGGTTCGCCGACGGTACCTTGAACGTTTCCTACAACTGCCTCGACCGTCATCTGGCCGAGCGCGGCGATCAAGTGGCGATTATCTGGGAGGGCGATGACCCTGCCGAGAGCCGCAACATCACCTATCGCGAGCTGCATGAAGAAGTCTGCAAGTTCGCCAACGCCCTGCGCGGCCAGGACGTGCATCGCGGCGATGTGGTGACGATCTACATGCCAATGATCCCCGAGGCCGTGGTCGCCATGCTGGCTTGTGCCCGAATCGGTGCGATCCACTCGGTGGTATTCGGTGGTTTCTCGCCAGAAGCGCTGGCCGGTCGGATCATCGACTGCAAATCCAAGGTGGTGATCACCGCCGACGAAGGCGTTCGCGCCGGCAAGAAGATCCCGCTCAAGGCCAACGTCGATGATGCGTTGACCAACCCGGAAACCAGCAGCATCCAGAAAGTCATCGTGTGCAAGCGCACCGGTGGCGGCATCAAGTGGAACCAGCACCGCGACATCTGGTACGAAGACCTGATGAAAGTCGCCGGTACCGTTTGTGCGCCGAAGGAAATGGGCGCCGAAGAGGCGCTGTTCATCCTCTACACCTCCGGTTCCACCGGCAAGCCCAAGGGCGTGCAGCACACCACGGCCGGCTACTTGTTGTATGCGGCGCTGACCCATGAGCGCGTGTTCGACTACAAGCCAGGCGACGTCTACTGGTGCACCGCCGACGTCGGCTGGGTCACCGGCCATAGCTATATCGTCTACGGCCCGCTGGCCAACGGCGCGACCACGCTGCTGTTCGAAGGCGTACCGAACTACCCGGATATCACTCGGGTGGCCAAGGTCATCGACAAGCACAAGGTCAACATCCTCTACACCGCGCCAACCGCTATCCGCGCGATGATGGCTTCGGGCACCGCCGCTGTCGAAGGCGCCGATGGCAGCAGCCTGCGCCTGTTGGGTTCGGTGGGTGAGCCAATCAACCCGGAAGCCTGGGACTGGTACTACAAGAATGTCGGCAAGGAACGTTGCCCGATCGTCGACACCTGGTGGCAGACCGAAACCGGTGGCGTGCTGATCAGCCCGTTGCCGGGTGCTACGGCGCTGAAACCGGGGTCGGCCACGCGTCCGTTCTTTGGTGTGGTGCCGGCGCTGGTGGACAACCTCGGCAACCTGATCGACGGCGCCGCCGAAGGCAACCTGGTGATCCTCGATTCGTGGCCAGGCCAGGCCCGTACGCTGTACGGTGACCACGACCGTTTTGTCGATACCTACTTCAAGACCTTCAGCGGCATGTACTTCACCGGTGACGGTGCGCGTCGCGACGAGGACGGCTACTACTGGATCACCGGTCGGGTGGATGACGTACTCAACGTGTCCGGCCACCGCATGGGCACGGCCGAGATCGAAAGCGCCATGGTCGCCCACCCGAAAGTCGCCGAAGCGGCAGTGGTCGGTGTGCCGCACGACATCAAGGGGCAGGGCATCTATGTCTACGTCACCCTGAACGCCGGCGAAGAAACCAGCGAAGCCTTGCGCCTGGAATTGAAGAACTGGGTGCGCAAGGAAATCGGTCCGATTGCTTCGCCGGATGTTATCCAGTGGGCCCCGGGCCTGCCGAAGACCCGTTCCGGCAAGATCATGCGCCGCATCCTGCGCAAGATCGCCACGGCGGAATACGACGGGTTGGGTGATATCTCCACCTTGGCCGATCCGAGTGTGGTGGCGCACCTGATCGAGACGCACAAGACCATGAACGTCGCCTGACGGCGGTTTGTGACCTTTGAAAGCCCCGCCTGGCATTTGCCTGGCGGGGCTTTTTTATGGCTGTCGAGCACCAAACCTGTGGCGAGGGGATTTATCCCCGTTGGACTGCGAAGCGGCCCCAGATCCCCAACTCATTCTTCCTGATACACCGCGTTGCCTGGTTTCAGGGCCGCTTCGCGACCCAACGGGGATAAATCCCCTCGTCACAGGTCGGTGCTCGACTGACCGTTTGGGGCTGCTTCGCAACCCATCGGGAGCAAGCTTCCTCACCACAGGTTCGGCGAATGAATAAATATCGGCGTTTAAAGTAGGAGGTGTCCGAACGTTACCGATGTTTAGAAATGTGTAACCAAAGGCGCCACAACGGGGCGATGTGAAACGCGAAGCCCTGTTTCAGGGCCTTTCCTGGCCTCGGATAAAATAAGCCGACACGCTGTGCTTGCCGGATTAGAAGGGTTTGCGAATAATGGGCCCGCTATTTGCAGCATAGATCGGTTTCCCTTCTTTTGCTCTTGCATGAATTTGTGGGGCTGTCAATGTGCTAGATCCGCTTTCTCGGTGCTTCTGTAATTTGTTGTCGCATTGAAGAAATATCGGCTTCGGGCCTGTCGTTAGAATGCCGATCACTCGCTCGTCGTGGCTTGCGTTGAATAAAACGCCGGCTTCCTAGGACGCAGCACCAAAGTTCGTTCCACCCATTCGCATATTGGGCTGTTGCTCACTCTGCCGTTTTTGCCCTTTACCGATGGAGTCCCAAGATGAAGAAACTTGTGCTGCTTGGCGCCCTGGCACTGTCCGTGCTGTCCCTGCCGACATTCGCCGATGAGAAGCCCGTGAAGATCGGTATCGAAGCGGCTTACCCTCCGTTTGCCTCGAAAGCCCCGGATGGCAGCATCGTCGGGTTCGACTACGACATCGGCAATGCGCTGTGCGAAGAGATGAAGGTCAAGTGTGTGTGGGTCGAGCAGGAATTCGACGGTCTGATCCCGGCGCTCAAGGTGCGCAAGATCGATGCGATCCTGTCGTCCATGTCGATCACTGAAGACCGCAAGAAATCCGTTGATTTCACCAACAAGTACTACAACACCCCGGCTCGTCTGGTGATGAAGGCCGGTACCCAGGTCAGCGAAGGCCTGACCGAACTCAAGGGCAAGAACATCGGCGTGCAGCGCGGTTCGATTCACGAGCGTTTTGCCCGCGAAGTCCTGGCTCCGCTGGGTGCCGAGATCAAGCCGTACGGTTCGCAGAACGAGATTTACCTGGACGTCTCCGCCGGCCGTCTCGACGGCACCGTGGCAGACGCTACGCTGTTGGATGACGGTTTCCTGAAGACCGATGCTGGCAAGGGCTTTGCGTTCGTGGGCCCGGCTTTCACCGACGTCAAATACTTCGGCGATGGCGTAGGTATCGCGGTTCGCAAGGGCGACGCGCTGAAGGACAAGATCAACAGTGCAATCGCTGCCATTCGCGAGAACGGCAAATACAAGCAAATCCAGGACAAATACTTCGCCTTCGACATCTACGGCAAGTAACACCGTCCCGCCACTCGTGCGAAATGGCGCAAGCAACAGGATCTCTGCGGTTTGCGCCATTTTTTCATCCCACATTCGAGGACCTGAATCATGTTGAAAGGCTACGGGGCTGTCATCCTCGATGGCGCATGGTTGACGCTTCAGCTCGCCTTGTCGTCCATGGCCCTGGCCATCGTCCTGGGACTGATCGGCGTCGCGTTGCGCCTCTCGCCGGTGCGTTGGCTGGCGTGGCTGGGTGACCTGTATTCCACGGTCATTCGCGGCATTCCCGACCTGGTGCTGATCCTGCTGATTTTCTACGGTGGTCAGGATCTGCTCAATCGCGTGGCTCCGATGCTCGGTTATGACGACTACATCGACCTGAACCCGCTGGCGGCCGGTATCGGTACCCTCGGTTTCATCTTCGGTGCCTACCTGTCGGAAACCTTTCGCGGCGCGTTCATGGCGATCCCCAAGGGGCAGGCCGAGGCGGGCATGGCGTACGGCATGAGCGGTTTCCAGGTGTTTTTCCGGGTGCTGGTGCCGCAGATGATTCGCCTGGCGATTCCGGGCTTTACCAACAACTGGTTGGTGTTGACCAAGGCCACCGCGCTGATTTCGGTGGTGGGCCTGCAAGACATGATGTTCAAGGCCAAGCAGGCGGCGGATGCCACTCGCGAACCTTTCACCTTCTTCCTCGCAGTGGCGGCGATGTACCTGGTGATCACCAGTGTCTCGTTGCTGGCATTGCGTCACCTTGAGAAGCGCTACTCGGTAGGCGTAAGGGCGGCTGATCTATGATCTTCGACTACAACGTCATCTATGAAGCCTTGCCGCTGTACTTCGGTGGCCTGCTGACCACCTTGAAGCTGCTGGCCTTGTCGCTGTTCTTCGGCCTGTTGGCGGCGCTGCCCCTGGGGCTGATGCGCGTGTCCAAGCAGCCACTGGTCAACATGACGGCCTGGCTCTACACCTACGTGATTCGCGGCACGCCGATGCTGGTGCAGCTGTTCCTGATCTACTACGGGCTGGCGCAGTTCGCGATCGTGCGCGAAAGCTTCCTCTGGCCGTGGCTGTCCAGTGCGACCTTCTGCGCGTGCCTGGCGTTCGCCATCAACACCAGCGCCTACACCGCCGAAATCATCGCCGGTAGCCTGCGGGCCACGCCTAACGGTGAGATCGAAGCGGCCAAGGCCATGGGCATGTCGCGCTACAAGCTGTATCGGCGGATCCTGTTGCCGTCGGCCTTGCGCCGGGCGCTGCCGCAATACAGCAACGAGGTGATCATGATGCTGCAGACCACCAGCCTGGCCTCCATCGTGACCCTGATCGACATCACCGGTGCGGCGCGCACGGTGAATGCGCAGTATTACTTGCCGTTCGAGGCTTACATCACGGCCGGCGCTTTCTACCTGTGCCTGACCTTCGTCTTGGTGCGCCTGTTCAAACTGGCCGAGCGCCGCTGGCTGGGTTACCTGGCCCCGCGCAAGCACTGATAACGCATCGATCCGATCGACTGCTCAACGACTGACGTTTTGTGAGAACCGACCGCATGTACAAGCTTGAAGTCCAAGACCTGCATAAACGCTATGGCAGTCACGAAGTGCTCAAGGGCGTTTCCCTGAAAGCCGCCGCCGGCGATGTGATCAGCATCATCGGCTCCAGTGGCTCTGGCAAGAGTACCTTCCTGCGTTGCATCAACCTGCTCGAGCAACCCCATGCCGGCAAGATTCTGCTCAATAACGAAGAGCTGAAGTTGGTTGCTGGCAAGGACGGCGCGTTGAAGGCCGCGGACGCCAAGCAGCTACAACGCATGCGTTCGCGGCTGTCGATGGTGTTCCAGCATTTCAACCTGTGGTCCCACATGACCGCGCTGGAAAACATCATGGAAGCGCCGGTGCATGTGTTGGGCGTGGCCAAGGCCGAGGCGCGCGAAAAGGCCGAGTATTACCTGAACAAGGTCGGCGTGGCGCATCGCAAGGACGCCTACCCGGGTCACATGTCTGGCGGCGAACAGCAGCGGGTGGCAATTGCCCGGGCGTTGGCGGTGGAGCCGGAAGTGATGCTGTTCGACGAGCCGACCTCGGCGCTGGACCCGGAGCTGGTGGGCGATGTGCTCAAGGTGATGCAAGCCCTGGCCCTGGAAGGCCGGACCATGGTGGTGGTGACCCACGAAATGGGCTTTGCCCGCGAGGTGTCGAACCAGCTGGTGTTCTTGCACAAAGGCGTCGTCGAAGAAAGCGGCAACCCACGTGAAGTGCTGGTCAATCCGCAATCGGAGCGCCTGCAGCAATTTCTTTCGGGCAGCCTCAAGTAATCGCTCCCGTTTCGCACCTGATTTAGGTCATGCTGCGCACCGCGCGCCAGATGGTCTAATTTGGTTGCAGCCGCTTTTGGCTTTAATACTGTTTTCGCTTCGGATTGCCCGCCATGACTGCCCATCGAATTGGTTTCCTGATTTGGCCCAGCACTAAAGCCTTGACGCTGGCGCTGGCCGAGGAGGCCTTGCGTGTTGCTCAGCGGGTGCATCCGGATGTGGTCTACGAATTGTCGTTCTTGCAGGCCGAAGTGCCGGCCGAAGGCGCCTGGCAGCTGCCGGGCGAACCCTGGGCCGGCAAGCTCGAAGGTTTCCAGAAGCTGTTCCTGCTGGCCGATGAACCACCGACCGCACTGGCGTCGCCCTTGGGCAGCGCCCTCAAGCAACTGGTGCGTGCCGGTTGTGTGATCGGTGGCTTGTCCGCCGGTGTCTATCCCCTGGCCCAGTTGGGTTTGCTCGACGGTTACCGCGCCGCCGTGCACTGGCGTTGGCAGGACGATTTCTCCGAGCGTTTCCCCAAGGTTATTGCCACCAGCCACCTGTTCGACTGGGATCGCGATCGCCTGACCGCCTGCGGTGGCATGTCGGTGCTCGACCTGTTGCTGGCGGTGCTGGCCCGGGATCATGGGGCTGAGTTGGCCGGTGCGGTGTCGGAAGAGCTGGTGGTCGAGCGCATCCGCGAAGGTGGCGAGCGTCAGCGCATCCCGCTGCAGAACCGTCTCGGCTCCAGCCATCCGAAGCTCACCCAGGCGGTGCTGTTGATGGAAGCCAACATCGAGGAGCCGCTGACCACCGACGAAATCGCCCAGCATGTGTGCGTGTCCCGTCGGCAGCTGGAGCGGATCTTCAAGCAATACCTCAATCGCGTGCCGAGCCAGTACTACTTGGAACTGCGCCTGAACAAGGCCCGGCAGATGCTGATGCAGACCAGCAAATCCATCATCCAGATCGGCCTGTCCTGCGGGTTTTCCTCGGGGCCGCATTTCTCCAGCGCCTACCGCAACTTCTTCGGCGCCACGCCGCGGGAAGATCGCAACCAGCGGCGCAGCAGCAGTCCATTCGAATTGTCGTCGGTGCCGTCCGAACGCGGCTAGGCTGGAGCAACATCTGCGGCTAGGGCAGATACAACTCCCTGTGGCTAGGGCAGATACAACTCCCTGTGGCTAGGGTTGACACAACACCCTGTGGCGAGGGGATTTATCCCCGTTGGGTTGCGTAGCAACCCTTCATATCCCTGCCGCCTCGGTTCATCAGATTTTCGCATCGGGCCTTTTTGGGGCTGCTCCGCAGCCCAGCGGGGATAAATCCCCTCACCACAGATCACTCCTCTCAAGTTCCAGTTGTGGCTGGCCAGGGAAATATGGATGCGGGTGCCTCAAATCCCTTGGCAACGTTTAAACTGCGCCTTTGCGACGCTATTTGTCGCATTGCCGTAAACCCGCGAAAAACGTGGGTTGGCGCTATAAGAAGTTGTCGCTTGGCGACAAGGCCGGGCTGAAAACTGTCCTTACAATCCTTACCAAGCTCGCCAGTTCCAGGCGGGTGTTCCTCTTCAGGAGACTCCGATGTCCGTTGAGCAAGCCGCGGTACAACGCGCCGATTTCGACCAGGTGATGGTTCCCAACTATGCACCTGCTGCCTTCATCCCTGTGCGGGGTGCCGGTTCCCGCGTATGGGACCAGTCCGGTCGTGAGTTGATCGACTTTGCTGGCGGTATTGCAGTCAACGTACTGGGCCACGCCCACCCGGCGCTGGTCGGCGCACTGACCGAGCAGGCCAATAAGCTGTGGCACGTGTCCAACGTGTTCACCAACGAACCGGCCCTGCGCCTGGCCCATAAGTTGATCGACGCAACCTTTGCCGAGCGCGCGTTCTTCTGCAACTCCGGCGCTGAAGCCAACGAGGCCGCTTTCAAGCTGGCCCGTCGTGTCGCGTTCGATCGTTTCGGCAGCGAAAAATACGAAATCATCGCCGCGCTCAACAGTTTCCACGGCCGCACCCTGTTCACCGTCAATGTCGGCGGACAGTCGAAGTACTCCGACGGTTTCGGGCCTAAAATTACCGGCATCACCCACGTTCCTTACAACGACCTGGCCGCTTTGAAAGCTGCCATCTCGGACAAGACCTGCGCCGTGGTGCTGGAACCGATCCAGGGCGAGGGCGGTGTGCTGCCGGCCGAGCAGGCCTACCTGCAAGGCGCCCGCGACCTGTGCGATGCCCACGACGCGCTGCTGGTGTTCGACGAAGTGCAGACCGGTATGGGCCGCAGTGGCCACCTGTTCGCCTACATGCATTACGGCGTGGTCCCGGACATCCTCACCAGTGCCAAGAGCCTGGGCGGTGGTTTCCCGATCGCGGCCATGCTCACCACCGAAGCCCTGGCCAAGCATCTGGTCGTTGGCACCCACGGCACCACCTACGGCGGCAACCCGCTGGCTTGCGCGGTGGCCGAGGCGGTGATCGATGTGGTCAATACCCCTGAGGTGCTCGCCGGCGTCAAGGCCAAGCACGACAAGTTCAAGGCTCGCCTGGAGCAGATCGGCGAGAAGTACGGCCTGTTCACCCAGGTGCGTGGCTTGGGCCTGCTGATCGGTTGTGTGCTGAACGACACCTGGAAAGGCAAGGCCAAGGACATTTTCAACGCTGCCGAACGGGAAGGCCTGATGATCCTGCAAGCCGGCCCGGACGTGATCCGCTTCGCTCCGAGCCTGGTGGTGGAAGACGCCGACATCGATGCCGGCCTGGACCGCTTCGAGCGGGCCGCGGCGAAGTTGACGCAAACCAAAGGCTGAGCCGGCCCCCCTGTGGGAGCGAGCTTGCTCGCGATGGCGTCAGATGAGCCAGCATCCATGTTGACTGGCGCACCGCTATCGCGAGCAAGCTCGCTCCCACAGGAGTCTTGCAGCGGCTGAAAAATCGAGCACCGCCGCAGATGCAATGCGGACCGGCATGTTCGTTTAGTTTTTTCTGTGTATCGACCCCATGGTCGAACCGTTTATTTCAAGTTAAGGAGTGACACCATGCTGGTGATGCGCCCCGCGCAAATGGCGGATCTGGGCGAGGTACAGCGTCTGGCTGCGGACAGTCCGATCGGTGTCACTTCCTTGCCGGATGACGTGGAACGCCTGAGCGACAAGATCGCCGCAAGCGAAGCCTCGTTTGCCGCCGAAGTCAGCTTCAATGGCGAAGAAAGCTATTTCTTTGTCCTTGAAGATACTGCCACCGGCAAACTGGCGGGCTGTTCGGCCATTGTCGCCTCGGCCGGTTATTCCGAGCCCTTCTACAGTTTTCGCAACGAGACTTTCGTTCATGCCTCCCGTGAGCTGAAGATCCACAACAAGATCCACGTGCTTTCCCAGTGCCACGACCTGACCGGTAACAGTCTGCTGACCAGTTTCTACGTGGTGCCGGAGCTGGTGGGATCGCCGTGGTCGGAACTCAATTCCCGCGGGCGCCTGTTGTTCGTCGCCAGCCATCCGGAGCGGTTTGCCGATTCGGTGGTGACCGAGATCGTCGGCTACAGCGATGAAAATGGCGATTCGCCGTTCTGGGACGCCATCGGTCGCAACTTCTTCGATCTCAACTACGCCGCCGCCGAGCGCTTGTGCGGGCTGAAAAGCCGTACCTTCCTCGCCGAGCTGATGCCCCATTACCCGATCTACGTGCCGCTGCTGCCGGACGCCGCCCAGGAAGCCATGGGCCAGGTCCATCCGCGCGCGCAGATCACCTTCGACATCCTGATGCGCGAAGGTTTCGAGACCGATCACTACATCGACATTTTTGACGGTGGCCCGACCCTGCATGCCCGTGTCTCGGGGATTCGCTCGATTGCCCAGAGCCGCGTGGTGCCAGTGAAGATCGGCGAACCGGTCAAGGGCGTCGGCCGGCAATACCTGGTGGCTAATGCACAATTGCAGGATTACCGCGCCGTGCTGCTCGAGCTCGATTACGCGCCGGGCAAGCCTGTGACGTTGGACATGGAAGCGGCCGAGGCCCTGGGCGTTGGCGAAGGTGCCAGCGTGCGCCTGGTGGCGGTTTAATGAGTTTCGCGGGTGGCGCAAGCGACCCGTTCGAGGAGATAGCATGATCGTTCGTCCCGTACGCAGCAGCGACTTACCCGCTCTGATCGCCCTGGCCCGCAGCACCGGCACCGGCTTGACTACCTTGCCGGCCAATGAAGAGCGCCTGGCCCATCGGGTCGGTTGGGCCGAGAAGACCTTTCGCGGCGAAGCCGGGCGCGGTGATGCGGACTACCTGTTCGTGCTCGAAGACGATGACGGTCGCGTGGTCGGCATTTCCGCCATCGCCGGCGCCGTGGGCTTGCGTGAGCCCTGGTACAACTTCCGGGTCGGCCTGACGGTCAGCGCCTCCCAGGAGCTGAACATCTACCGGGAAATCCCGACCCTGTTTTTGGCCAACGACCTGACCGGCAATTCCGAGCTGTGCTCGCTGTTCCTCCACGCTGACTACCGCAGTGGTCTCAACGGTCGCATGCTGGCCAAGGCGCGGCTGTTGTTCATCGCCGAGTTCCCGCAGCTGTTTGGCAACAAAATCATCGCCGAGATGCGCGGCATGTCCGACGACAGCGGCCGTTCGCCGTTCTGGGAAAGCCTGGGCCGGCACTTCTTCAAGATGGAATTCAGCCAGGCCGATTACCTCACCGGCGTGGGCAACAAGGCGTTCATCGCCGAATTGATGCCCAAGTTCCCGCTGTACACCTGTTTCTTGTCCGAAGATGCCCGGGCCGTGATCGGCCAGGTGCACCCTGATACGGAACCGGCGCTGTCGATGCTCAAGAGCGAAGGGTTCAGCTACCAGGGTTACGTCGATATCTTCGACGCCGGCCCGGCCGTGGAATGCGAAACCGGCAAGATCCGCGCGATTCGCGACAGCCAGGCGCTGGTCCTGGCCATCGGTACGCCGGGCGATGACGCCACGCCGTTCCTCATCCATAACCGCAAGCGCGAAGACTGCCGCATCACGGCCGCACCGGCGCGTTTTGCCGCAGGCACCCTGGTGGTCGATCCGCTGACCGCCAAACGTCTTCAACTCAACGCTGGCGATCAGGTACGCGCCGTCGCGTTGTCTGCTGCTCGGGAGTCGAAATAATGAAGTCGCTGTACATCGCAGGCAGTTGGCTGGAAGGCCAGGGCGACCTCTTTGAGTCGTTGAACCCGGTGACCCAGCAGGTGCTGTGGGCTGGCAAGGGCGCTACGGCGGCGCAAGTGGAGTCGGCGGTGCAGGCCGCCCGCCAGGCGTTCCCGGACTGGGCCCGGCGCTCGCTGGACGAGCGCATCCAGGTGCTGGAAGCATTTGCCGCGGCCTTGAAGAATCACGCTGACGAACTGGCCCATTGCATCGGTGAGGAAACCGGCAAGCCGTTGTGGGAAGCTGCCACCGAAGTCACCAGCATGATCAACAAAGTGGCTATTTCGGTGCAGAGCTACCGTGAGCGGACCGGCGAAAAGAGCGGCCCCCTGGGCGACGCCACCGCTGTGCTGCGCCACAAGCCTCACGGTGTGGTGGCGGTGTTCGGCCCCTACAACTTCCCCGGCCACTTGCCCAACGGACATATCGTGCCCGCGCTGCTGGCCGGCAATAGCGTGTTGTTCAAGCCGAGCGAGCTGACGCCGAAAGTCGCCGAGCTGACGGTCAAGTGCTGGATCGAGGCCGGTCTCCCGGCCGGCGTGCTGAACCTGCTGCAAGGCGCGCGGGAAACCGGTATCGCCCTGGCGGCGAACCCAGGTATCGACGGGCTGTTTTTCACCGGGTCCAGCCGTACCGGCAATCTGTTGCATCAGCAGTTTTCCGGTCGCCCGGACAAGATCCTGGCCCTGGAAATGGGCGGTAACAACCCGCTGGTGGTGGATGAGGTGGCGGACGTCGATGCGGCGGTCTACACCATCATCCAGTCCGCGTTCATTTCTGCTGGCCAACGCTGCACCTGTGCGCGCCGCTTGCTGGTGCCGGAAGGTGCCTGGGGCGATGCCTTGCTGGCGCGCCTGGTGGCGGTCAGCTCGGCGATTGAGGTGGGGGCCTTTGACCAGCAGCCGGCACCGTTCATGGGCTCGGTGATTTCCCTGGGCGCGGCGAAAGCGCTGATGGATGCGCAAAACCATTTGCTGGGCAAAGGCGCCGTGCCGCTGTTGGCCATGACCCAGCCGCAGCCTCAGGCGGCATTGTTGACGCCGGGTATCCTGGATGTGACAGCGGTGACCGAGCGGCCTGACGAAGAGTTGTTCGGACCGTTGTTGCAGGTGATTCGCTACACGGATTTCCCTGCGGCCATCGCCGAGGCCAACAACACCCAATACGGTCTGGCGGCCGGCCTGCTGTCGGATTCCCAGGAGCATTACCAACAGTTCTGGTTGCAGAGCCGCGCCGGTATCGTCAACTGGAACAAACAACTGACCGGTGCTGCCAGCAGCGCGCCGTTCGGCGGTGTCGGCGCCTCGGGCAACCATCGCGCCAGTGCTTATTACGCGGCCGATTATTGCGCGTACCCGGTGGCTTCCCTGGAGACGCCAAGCCTTGTCATGCCGGCTGCCCTGACCCCCGGCGTGAGAATGGTGTAAACCCCGATCGCGAGCAAGCTCGCTCCCACAAGACCTTTTGCAATCCATGTGGGAGCGAGCTTGCTCGCGATAGCCGCGCCGCGGTTGTTATTTGATGCCTATAAAAAACAGATTCTCGTGGAGCCTCGCTGATGAAATCCTATGAAGTCAACTTTGACGGTCTAGTGGGGCCGACCCATAACTACGGCGGGCTCTCGTACGGCAACGTCGCGTCCCAGAGCAACAGCCAGCAGTCCTCCAACCCCAAGGAAGCGGCGTTGCAGGGCCTGGCGAAAATGAAGGCGCTGATGGACATGGGGTTCCAGCAAGGCGTGCTGGCGCCACAGGAGCGCCCGGACGTGGCGGCCCTGCGCCGATTGGGCTTTGCCGGCAGCGATGCCCAGGTCATTGAACAGGCCGCGAAAGAAGCGATGCCACTGTTGGTCGCCAGTTGCTCGGCCTCCAGCATGTGGGTGGCCAACGCCGCCACCGTCAGCCCGAGCGCCGACACCGCCGACGGTCGCGTGCATTTCACCGCCGCCAACCTGAACTGCAAGTACCACCGCAGCATCGAGCATCCGACCACCAGTCGTGTATTGGGGGCGATGTTTGCCGACCAGCAGCACTTCGCCCACCACGCCGCATTGCCGGCGGTGGCGCAGTTCGGCGATGAAGGGGCCGCCAACCACACCCGTTTCTGCCGCGCCTACGGCGAAGCTGGTGTGGAGTTTTTCGTGTTCGGCCGCAGTACCTTCGACAGCCGCTATCCGGCGCCGCAGAAATACCCGGCGCGCCAGACACTGGAAGCCTCCCAGGCCGTTGCCCGCTTGCATGGGCTGAGGGAGGAGGGCGTGGTGTACGCGCAGCAGAATCCGTCGGTGATCGACCAGGGTGTGTTTCACAACGACGTGATCGCGGTGGGCAACGGCGAGGTGTTGTTCTATCACGAGGATGCATTTCTCGAGACCGAGAAGATGTTGGCCGAATTGAGCAGTAAACTCGCCAAAGTCGGTGGGAAATTTCAGTCGGTGTGTGTGCCGCGTTCGGCGGTGACGGTGGATGATGCGGTACGTTCCTACCTGTTCAATAGCCAACTGCTGTCGCGCCCCGACGGCTCGATGCTGCTGATCGTGCCGGAAGAGTGCCGTAGCAACGAACGCGTCTGGCAATACCTGCAAGGCCTGACGGGCGCGGGCGGGGTGATTCGCGAAGTGAAGGTCTTCGACCTCAAGCAAAGCATGCAGAACGGTGGTGGCCCGGCGTGCCTGAGGTTGCGCGTGGCCCTCAATGAAACCGAACTGGCGGCGGTCAATCCAGGGGTTATCATGACCGCGCCGTTGTACGATTCGCTGACCCAGTGGGTCGAGCGGCACTACCGCGACCGCATGACCGAAAATGACCTGGCAGACCCGCAGTTGCTGCTCGAATGCCGTGGCGCACTGGATGAACTGACACAAATCCTTAAACTTGGCGCGGTTTATCCTTTCCAGATCAATTGAAAGCGCGCGCGACCTGACTACAGTCAAAGCAGGGCGCGTTGCCTTTAATCTCCAGACGAGAACGTAAAACATGAGCGATACCCTGCAACTGATCCTTGAAGACACCGACGGTACCCAACTGGAAACCTCCTGCACCCGCGTCGCGGTGATGTGGCAAGGCAAGGAGTTGTGGATCCAGCAGGATGGCCGCGGTCAGTTGCTGATCGGCGTCGATGTCGAGGAGGGGGACGAGGAATACGCCAACCTGTTGTTGCGTCCATTGGCGACCAACCTGGTCAGCCTGCAACTGGAAATGGAACCGGCGGACGTCGGCGACGATGACCATGTCCATGGCCCGGATTGCGGCCACGACCATTAAGGAAACCGCGCTATGCTCGCCCTCGGCAAACTGCTTGAACTGACCCTCGCCGGCCGTGAACCGGCGGAGAAGACTCAACTGACTGTCGAAGGCGTACGGATGCGCTGGTTGAGCGAGGGCGCGCTGGAGGTCAAGCCGCCCGAAGCTCGGGATAACGGCCTGGACCTGCTGCTGTCGGCCGGTATCCACGGCAACGAAACCGCCCCCATCGAATTGCTCGACCGCTTGCTGCATGACATCGCCCGGGGAAATTTGAAACCCCGGGCACGCATTCTGTTTCTGTTCGGCAACCCCGAGGCCATCCGGCGCGGTGAGCGTTTCGTCGAACAGGACGTCAACCGGCTGTTCAATGGCCGCCATGAACTGAGCGGTGGCGCCGAAGCGCTGCGGGCCTGTGAGTTGGAACGGTTGGCCGCCAGTTTTTTCAGTCGACCCGAACGCAGTCGCCTGCATTACGACCTGCACACCGCCATCCGCGGCTCGAAGATCGAGCAATTCGCCTTGTACCCGTGGAAGGAGGGCCGCCAGCATTCACGCCGGGAATTGGCGCGCTTGCGTGCGGCGGGCATGGAGGCGGTGTTGCTGCAAAACAAGCCGTCCATTGTGTTCAGCGCCTACACCTACGACCAGCTTGGCGCCGAGTCCTTCACCCTGGAACTGGGCAAGGCCCGGCCGTTCGGGGAGAACGACGGCGTCAACGTCGGCCCGCTGGAAACCCGCCTGCACCAGATCATCGAAGGCAACGAGCCTGAGCTGGACGAAGGGCTGGATGGCCTGCAGCTGTTCAGCGTGGCGCGGGAAATCATCAAGCACAGCGACAGCTTCCGCTTGAACCTGCCGGCGGACGTCGAGAACTTCTCGGAGTTGGGCAAAGGCTATGTCCTGGCTGAAGACATCGCCCAGACCCGCTGGGTGATCGAAGAGGAGGGCGCCCGGATCATCTTCCCGAACCCCAAGGTCAAGAATGGCTTGCGGGCGGGGATTCTGATCGTGCCGGCTACGGATGAAAACCTGGCCTGAAGCTCACACCGAACCATTGTGGGAGCGAGCTTGCTCGCGATAGCGGTGTTCCAGTCGAAGTTGAAGGTGACTGATACGCCATCATCGCGAGCAAGCTCGCTCCCACAGGTTTTTTAGTGGCTTTTAGCTCGCTACCGCCCGCTGCTCACTACGACGCAGCGCCCGGGTCTTGTGCAGGGTGTCGGCACAGGTCTTTGCCGCTTCCTGGCCCTTGTGCACGAAATGCTCGAAGAAGAATTTCTGATGCTCTTCCCCGGCATGGAAGTGATGCGGCGTGAGCACGACCGAAAACACCGGTACTTCGGTTTCCAGCTGCACCTGCATCAAGCCGCTGATGACCGATTGGGCGACGAACTCGTGACGGTAGATGCCGCCGTCCACCACCAGGCCGGCGGCGACGATGCCGGCGTAACGGCCTGACTTGGCCAGTAGCTTGGCGTGCAGCGGGATTTCGAAGGCGCCGCCGACTTCGAAGAAGTCGATATCGCTTTCCTGATAACCCTGGATGATCATTTCAGCGACGAAGCCTTTACGGCTTTGGTCGACGATTTCCTTGTGCCAGCAGGCCTGGATGAACGCGACGCGCTCGCCCGGATGGCTTTTGATTTTGCTGTCGATTGCAGTGGGTTGCATGTTCTGGTTCCTGTTTGTGTGAAAAACAGGGCGTCATGAATCGAAGGGGATTCGAGGGTACGCCGCGTACAAGACAGTCGCAGTCGGCCCTTGGGTACCAATCCCGTTCTCTCTTCATCCGGACTATGACCGTCGGCCCCGGAATCACACCGGGTCTGCTGACCTTGCCGTTACACATAAAAACACATGTACCGCCAAGCGCTCGCGGGCTATGCACATTGCGTGCAATTACCGCCGGTGGGGAGTTGCACCCCGCCCTGAGAACGTTTTGCCGCCATGGTTTGTGGCGGCGGGGGATTTTTAACACATATCCCCCTGTGGGAGCGAGCTTGCTCGCGATGGCGCCTTTGCAGCCAGCATCAAGGCAAGCTGAACCACCGCTATCGCGAGCAAGCTCGCTCCCACAGGAGTTCTGGATAATCTTCAGGCTTTCCTTCGATCAGGCTTGATTATTCTTCACCATGCCCGCAGTAATTGCCCTTCAAAAGGAATTTCCCTACACCTGAACCCGAGGCCAGATTCATGAGCGTTATCGATCTTCGCAGCGACACGGTCACCCTGCCCTCCGCCGCCATGCTGGATGCCATGGCCAGCGCGCCTACCGGCGACGATGTGTATGGCGAAGACCCGACCGTCAATCGCCTCGAAGCCGAACTGGCTGGGCGCCTGGGGTTCGCGGCGGCGCTGTTCGTGCCGTCGGGCACCATGAGTAATCTGTTGGGGTTGATGGCCCATTGTGAGCGGGGCGACGAATACATCGTCGGCCAGCAGGCCCATACCTATAAATACGAAGGTGGCGGGGCGGCGGTGCTGGGGTCGATCCAGCCTCAGCCCCTGGAGGTGCAAGCGGACGGCTCCCTGGACTTGGCGCAAGTGGCCGCGGCGATCAAGCCCGATGACTTCCACTTTGCCCGCACCCGCCTGCTGGCCCTGGAAAACACCATGCAGGGCAAGGTCCTGCCGCTGGATTACCTGGCCCGGGCCCGGCGTTTCACCCAGGAGCATGGCCTGGCCCTGCACCTGGACGGCGCACGGCTGTACAACGCCGCGGTCAAGCTGAATGTCGAAGCCCGGGAGATCACCCAATACTTTGATTCGGTCTCGGTGTGCCTGTCCAAGGGTCTCGGCGCTCCGATTGGCTCGGTCCTTTGCGGCAGCGCTGAGTTGATCGGCAAGGCGCGCCGGCTGCGCAAGATGCTCGGCGGCGGCATGCGCCAGGCCGGGATCCTGGCGGCGGCGGGGTTGTATGCCCTTGAGCATCAGGTCCAGCGCCTGGCCGATGACCACGCCAATGCCCAGCGGCTCGCCGAGGGCTTGCGTGCGGCGGGTTACGAGGTCGAGCCGGTGCAGACCAACATGGTGTATGTGCAAATGGGCGAGCAGGCTGAGGCGATCAAGGCGTTTGCCGCCGAGCGGGGCGTCAAGCTCGTTGCAGCGCCACGCCTGCGAATGGTGACGCACATGGACGTGAGCGCGGCGCAAATCGACCAAGTGATCGCCACTTTCGTCGACTTTTCCCGTAACTGAGCCATCTAGCGGCCCAATTGACAGTTTCTATCGCATAAACACGCTGTACCCCACGCGAAGGGCCGATATAATGCGGCCCTTTGCCGTTGCTTCGTCTGTTGACGTTTTGCACAGGCCTTTGGCCGCAGCCTCCGTGGAAGAACCTAATGAAAAGCGCAGAAATCCGTGAAGCCTTCCTTCGCTTCTTCGAAGAGCAAGGCCACACCCGAGTAGCCTCCAGCTCTTTGATCCCGGGCAACGACCCGACCCTGCTGTTCACTAACGCGGGGATGAACCAGTTCAAGGACTGTTTCCTGGGCCAGGAAAAACGTGCCTATACCCGTGCGGTAAGCAGCCAGAAGTGCGTGCGTGCCGGCGGCAAGCACAACGACCTGGAAAACGTCGGCTATACCGCTCGTCACCACACTTTTTTCGAAATGCTGGGTAACTTCAGCTTCGGTGATTACTTCAAGCGCGACGCCATCACTTTCGCCTGGACCTTCCTGACCTCCGACAAGTGGCTGAACCTGCCCAAGGAGAAGCTCTGGGTCACGGTCTACGCCAGCGATGACGAAGCCTATGACATCTGGACCAAAGAGGTCGGTGTCCCGGCCGAGCGCATGGTGCGTATCGGCGACAACAAAGGCGCGCCATACGCCTCCGATAACTTCTGGACCATGGGCGACACCGGCCCATGCGGCCCGTGCACCGAGATCTTCTACGATCACGGCGCCGACATCTGGGGCGGCCCACCCGGCTCGCCGGAAGAAGACGGCGACCGTTACATCGAGATCTGGAACAACGTGTTCATGCAGTTCAACCGCACAGCCGATGGCGTCTTGCATCCGCTGCCAGCGCCGTCGGTCGACACCGGCATGGGCCTTGAGCGGATCAGTGCGGTGTTGCAGCACGTGCATTCCAACTACGAAATCGACCTGTTCCAGAGCCTGCTGAACGCTTCGGCCAAGGCCATCGGTTGCACCAACGACAACCAGGCTTCGCTGAAAGTGGTGGCCGACCATATCCGTTCCTGCGGCTTCCTGATTGCCGACGGTGTGCTGCCGTCCAACGAGGGCCGCGGCTATGTGCTGCGCCGGATCATTCGTCGCGCCTGCCGCCATGGCAACAAGCTGGGCGCCAAGGGCAGCTTCTTCTATCAGATCGTCGCGGCGCTGGTGGCCGAGATGGGCGACGCCTTCCCGGAGCTCAAATCCCAGCAGGCGCACATCGAGCGCGTGCTCAAGGCTGAAGAAGAACAGTTCGCCAAGACCCTGGAGCAAGGCCTGAAGATCCTCGAGCAGGACTTGGCCGAGCTCAAGGGCAACGTGGTTCCGGGCGACGTGGTGTTCAAGCTGTACGACACTTATGGTTTCCCGATGGACCTGACCGGCGACATCGCCCGCGAACGCAACCTGACCCTCGACGAGGAAGGTTTCGAACGCGAGATGGAAGCCCAGCGGGTGCGTGCGCGCTCCGCCAGCTCTTTCGGCATGGACTACAACAGCCTGGTCAAGGTAGACGTAGCCACTGAATTCACCGGATATTCCGGCACCACCGGTTCGGCCAAGATCGTTGCGATCTATAAGGACGGTCAGTCGGTCGACATTCTGAGCGAAGGCCAGGAAGGCGTGATCGTGCTGGACAAGACGCCGTTCTACGCCGAATCCGGTGGCCAGATTGGCGACAGCGGCTACCTGCAGGCCGGCAGTTCGCGCTTCGATGTGCGCGATACCACCAAGACCGGCGGCGCGTTCCTGCACCACGGCGTGTTGGCCTCGGGTAGCCTGATGATCGCCGCCCCGGTGGCCGCTCATGTCGATGCCGAGGTGCGTCACGCCACGTCGCTGAACCACTCCGCCACCCACTTGCTGCACGCCGCGTTGCGCCAGGTACTGGGTGAGCACGTCCAGCAGAAAGGCTCTTTGGTGGACAGTCAGCGCCTGCGTTTTGACTTCAGCCATTTCGAAGCCATCAAGCCGGAGCAGCTCAAGGCCCTGGAAGACATCGTCAATGCCGAGATTCGCAAGAACTCCCCGGTAGAAACCGAAGAAACCGACATCGAGACCGCCAAGCAGAAGGGTGCGATGGCGCTGTTCGGCGAGAAGTATGGCGACAGCGTGCGCGTGCTGAGCATGGGCGATTTCTCCGTGGAGCTGTGCGGTGGCATCCACGCCAACCGGACCGGCGACATCGGCCTGATGAAAATCATCAGTGAAGGCGGCGTGGCGTCCGGTGTGCGGCGTATCGAGGCAGTCACCGGCGCTGCGGCCCTGGCGTACCTCAACGCCGCCGAAGAACAACTCAAGGAAGCGGCGAGCCTGATCAAGGGCAGTCGCGACAACCTGATCGACAAGCTGTCGGCTGTGCTGGAGCGCAACCGCCTGCTGGAAAAACAACTCGAGCAGTTGCAGGCCAAGGCGGCCAGCGCCGCGGGCGACGATCTGTCGGCCCAGGCCGTGGACGTCAAGGGCGTGAAAGTGCTGGCCGTGCGTCTCGACGGCCAGGATGGCAAGGCACTGCTGGCGCTGGTCGATCAATTGAAGAACAAACTCGGCCGCGCAGTGATCCTGCTCGGCGGTGTCCATGAGGAAAAGGTCGTTCTCGTCGCAGGCGTGACCAAAGACCTGACTGGCCAACTCAAGGCCGGTGATTTGATGAAGCAGGCCGCTGCGGCAGTGGGCGGTAAGGGTGGTGGTCGTCCGGACATGGCGCAAGGCGGCGGTACCGACGCCGGCGCGCTGGACGCGGCACTGGCCCAGACCGTTGCATTTGTAGAGCAGGGTATTTAAGGCAGCGTGCCGGGCTTGCGGTCTAGTGGCGGGACCGGCCGCTGTTGAGTGATTATTGGGCGCCCTTCATGGGCAGAGGCGGCTTTGAAATGGCTTTGATCGTACAGAAATTTGGAGGCACCTCGGTCGGCACTGTCGAGAGAATCGAACAGGTCGCCGACAAGGTTAAGAAATTCCGTGAAGCGGGCGATGACCTGGTGGTTGTGCTGTCGGCAATGAGCGGCGAGACCAACCGTCTGATCGATCTGGCCAAGCAAATCAGCGGCGACCAGCAACCGGTTCCTCGTGAACTGGACGTGATCGTTTCCACCGGCGAGCAGGTGACCATTGCCTTGCTGGCCATGGCGTTGATCAAGCGCGGCGTGCCGGCGGTGTCCTACACCGGTAATCAGGTTCGTATCCTGACAGACAGCGCGCACAACAAAGCGCGTATTCTGCAGATCGACGATCAGAAGATTCGCGGCGACCTGAAGGCCGGTCGCGTTGTAGTGGTCGCCGGTTTCCAGGGCGTGGACGAGCACGGCAACATCACCACCCTTGGCCGTGGCGGCTCCGACACCACTGGCGTGGCGCTGGCAGCGGCCCTCAAGGCTGATGAATGCCAGATCTACACCGACGTGGATGGTGTCTACACCACCGACCCACGGGTGGTACCTGTGGCTCAGCGCCTGGACAAGATCACGTTCGAAGAGATGCTGGAAATGGCCAGTCTCGGCTCGAAGGTGTTGCAGATCCGGGCGGTTGAATTCGCTGGCAAGTACAACGTTCCGCTGCGCGTTCTGCACAGCTTCAAAGAGGGTCCGGGCACCCTCATTACTATTGATGAAGAGGAATCCATGGAACAGCCGATCATTTCCGGCATCGCTTTCAACCGCGATGAAGCCAAGCTGACCATCCGTGGCGTGCCAGACACCCCCGGCGTGGCGTTCAAGATTCTCGGCCCGATCAGTGCCGCGAACATCGAAGTCGACATGATCGTGCAGAACGTCGCGCACGATAACACCACCGACTTCACCTTCACCGTACACCGCAACGACTACCAGGCCGCCGAAGCTGTATTGAAGAAGACGGCTGGCGAGATCGGTGCACGGGAAGTGGTGGGTGATACCAAGATTGCCAAGGTTTCGATCGTCGGTGTCGGCATGCGCTCTCACGCAGGCGTGGCCAGCCGCATGTTTGAATCCCTGGCCAAGGAAAGCATCAACATCCAGATGATCTCCACCTCGGAAATCAAGGTTTCCGTGGTGATCGAAGAGAAATACCTGGAGCTGGCCGTGCGCGCCCTGCATACGGCTTTCGAACTCGACGCTGCTGCCCGCCAGGGCGAATAAGGCGTTGCCTTGAGGGCGCGGTCATACCGCGCCCTTTGTTTTTTTGAATGGCGCGTTCCAAAACTGTTCTTTTGCCCGCGCTGGTCAATACTAGGCCTGTAGGCTGCGACCGTTTCGGTTGTCGGTCCAATGCCTTTTTTTTGCAGACTGTTGTCCCTTAAGTGAATCGCGTGAGGAGAAAGGTATGCTGATTCTGACTCGTCGGTGCGCAGAAAGCCTGATTATCGGTGATGGCGAAATCACCGTGACCGTGCTTGGCGTCAAAGGAAACCAAGTGCGTATTGGCGTCAACGCCCCGAAAGAGGTCGCTGTGCACCGGGAGGAAATTTACCTGCGTATCAAGAAAGAGAAGGACGACGAACCAAGCCATTAATTTTTATCGATTTTTATGTTTGCAAACGGGGATGAAGGTGGTTAATATACGCCCCGTGTTGCGGAGAGCTGGCCGAGTGGCCGAAGGCGCTCCCCTGCTAAGGGAGTACACCTCAAAAGGGTGTCGGGGGTTCGAATCCCCCGTTCTCCGCCATTATTCGTTTAGTGCGTCAAAACCCGGCTTGTTCAGTAAGTGATTGAATTTACAGAATAAAGCGCTTTACAAAAGGATTTGACGACCTATAATGCGCGGCAACAAATGCACTCGTAGCTCAGCTGGATAGAGTACTCGGCTACGAACCGAGCGGTCACAGGTTCGAATCCTGTCGAGTGCACCATTTAAGAGTTGCTTGCAGCAATGCAAATAACTTGGCTTCAACCAGTTGTGATCTGGTATAAAACCACAACTTGCACTCGTAGCTCAGCTGGATAGAGTACTCGGCTACGAACCGAGCGGTCACAGGTTCGAATCCTGTCGAGTGCACCAAACACCAAAAAGCCCGCGTTTAACGCGGGCTTTTTGCTGTCTACGATTTGCCTTTTACACACCCTCTTTCATCAAACACGATCTCGGCGCTGCGGCCTTTCTTCGCCTTGTAGGTATATCGAGTGCTCGAATTCCGGGTCTTGATTGAGTCTGGCTTACCCAGGGCGCTCTCTACGTCCTGCTGGCTCATGCCGGTGACGACTCGCTTGCTCATGATCGCCTCGCGGCGTTGCCTGGCACTGATCAGATTCCCGCAGCGGTCTTCGAGCTGGCCGACCACAGTCGGTTCCTTGCGTGTGGTTTTGTTGCTGGATGTTTGCCGAAACTCCGCTTCGGGCAGCATTGAATGGGTCTTTGGCTCGGTTGTGCCCACGTTGAAGGGATGGATTTCCTGAAGCGACAGATCCTCTCCCGGTGCACAGCTCAACGTCGTGAATGTCACGTGCCCTGCGTGATTTTCACAGCGATGCACGGTCTGCCCGGCGGCCCACAAGGGCTGGCAGGGCAGGAGGGCGAGTAAAAACAGATAATGGCTGACAGACATGCGGGCGTCCTCCTTGACGATGAAGGGGAGAAGGCTAGCCGCTACATTTTTGCCGAGGCGTGTGTTTTCTTTTCAGGATAAGTCGTCGTAAAGACACAGGTTCAGCCTGCGTTCAGGTTTGTCTCGCAAGCGCTTGTTCTTGCCGTGATTTTTTAACGTTTTAAAGCTTCAAGCGGTGTATCATTGCGCCCGTCAGCCCCGCCGGGGCTTTGGAATATATCCATGGACTTACCCAGTAGTTACTCAAAATTTCGCTTTGCCAATCATGAATTAACTGATTGATCCTTCCGGCGTGCTCCACTGCTGGGAGTGGAGTTCGCCTATGACCCAAGTAGAAGTAAAAAAAACGCAGGAAAGCCTTCAGGACCGTCTCGCTCAAGTCGTTGAGCTGCTGCATCGGCAGCGGGTCGTTGAAGACCTGACGCATCGCCAGGAAGGCGCGCATCAAGACCGGGTCGAGAACCTGGTTCATCGGCAGAACCTCGTCGAGTTGCAACGCAAGCTCGATGATCTGCACTCCGCCGACGTCGCCTACATTCTTGAAGCCTTGCCACTGGAAGAGCGCCTGACGGTCTGGCAGTTGGTCAAGGCCGACCGCGACGGTGACATCCTGCTCGAAGTGTCCGACTCGGTTCGTGAAACCCTGATCGCCGACATGGATGATCATGAGCTGTTGGCAGCGGCCAAGGAAATGGACGCCGACGAGCTCGCCGACCTGGCGCCCGAACTGCCGCGGGACGTCGTCCACGAACTGATGGAAACCCTCGATGGCCAGCAACGCGAGCGTGTGCGCTCGGCGTTGTCCTATGACGAGGAGCAGGTCGGTGCGCTGATGGACTTCGAGATGGTGACGATCCGCGAGGATGTCAGTCTTGAAGTGGTATTGCGTTACCTGCGTCGTCTCAAGGAGCTGCCGGGCCACACCGACAAACTCTTTGTAGTCGATTACGACGGCGTGCTGAAAGGCGTGCTGCCCATCAAGCGTTTGCTCGTCAACGATCCGGAAAAGCAAGTGGCCGAGGTCATGGCCAGCGATCCGGTGAGCTTTCACCCGGACGAAGACGCTTATGATGCGGCCCAGGCGTTCGAACGTTATGACTTGATTTCCGCTCCGGTGGTCGACAAGAACGGCAAGCTGATCGGCCGTCTGACCATCGATGAAATGGTTGACCTGATTCGTGAGGAAAGCGAAAGCGAAGTCCTCAACATGGCCGGTTTGCGCGAAGAAGAAGATATCTTCGCCTCGGTCTGGAAATCCCTGCGTAACCGTTGGGCCTGGCTGGCGATCAATCTGATTACGGCTTTCGTCGCCTCTCGGGTCATCGGCCTGTTCGAGGGTTCTATCGAGAAGCTGGTGGCACTCGCGGCGCTGATGCCTATCGTCGCCGGGATTGGCGGTAACTCCGGCAACCAGACCATCACCATGATCGTCCGTGCCATGGCGCTGGACCAGGTCAGTACCGGCAACACATCGCGACTGATGCGCAAGGAGCTGGCTGTATCCTTGATCAATGGCGTGATTTGGGGTGGTGTGATTGGTGTGGTGGCTTATCTGCTCTATGGCAGCTGGTCACTGGGGGTGGTCATGACCGCCGCGATGACACTCAACTTGCTGTTGGCGGCGTTGATGGGGGTACTGATTCCCATGACCCTGGCCCGCATGGGGCGTGACCCTGCCATGGGCGCCAGTGTGATGATCACTGCCGTGACCGACAGCGGCGGGTTCTTTATTTTCCTGGGGCTGGCGACGATTTTCCTGCTCTGAATCGCTGATCAAAAAGGCCCGCCTATCTGGCGGGCTTTTTTTATGGGTGTTCGAAAACACAGTTCGAGGACCAAACCCCGGGCAAAAAAAAAGCCAGCACAAGGCTGGCTTTAAGATCTTGGGTGCGATCAGGACGCGTCTGCGGCCATTTCTACATCATGGGCAATCAGCGAAACAAGAGCGTTCTGCTGGCGATGGGAGAGTTGTCGGAAGCGTTGCAGCAGCTCGCGCTCGTGCATCGACAGCTCCGGGCTGTCCAGGCGCATGCTGAGCTCTTCACCCAGCGCGCCTTCTTGAATAAGGCTTTGCTCAAGGCGCGCGATGATTTCAGAGTTCATGCTGCGGTGATGAGTGCGAGCCACCTCGGCAATGCGTTCCCGCATTCCGTCTGGCAAACGTACGACGAACTTGTCAGCCGTACGGCTGGAATAAACTGCCTTTGTCATTGGGCGCATATTTATTTAACCGGTTAGTTCAGGGGAGCGGTTCTCGGGATTGGCCGCGGGATGTCGATAGGACAAGCCCCTTGGCCAAATGTTCAACCTGAATTGTTAAGAGGCCCGCATCATGCCTCAAAATTGCCAGATCATTGGCGCCAATTCTGTGACAAATATTGATCCGGGTAAAGGCGTTATGCCAGTACCCTTCATCAAAAAATGCGGACTGGTTGGAAAAAATCAACAGGTCCGGCATTTGTGACCATCGCATCGTGTCTATGTGCCATACCGTCCGGCGGATAGCCGGAACAGGGCAAAGGCGTTTGCGTCCTTGGTTTGTATAGGATAGTGGCAATTGGCCGATTTACTAGCGCGAGCTCGCCAAAGATAGATGAGTGGCAGTCGGATGCGCGGTCTTATCGGCCTGTGATACGGGCGAGTTGAACCATTTGCCTACACTTAAAAAGCCATGGACGACATGACAAACGCAGGGCCGACCGTTAACATGCACGCCGTCCTTCGCACCACGGTTCTCGTGGTCGCTTTGTGTCTCAGTAGCTCAATTGGATAGAGCATCCCCCTCCTAAGGGGAAGGTTGGCAGTTCGAACCTGCCCTGGGACACCATATTTCCTGACGCCAGCCCTGCCCAATCTCTTCCATACTCTGTGCTTAACGGAACGCCATTTGCGGCCGATACCCTGATGAGCCCTGTTTTCTCCGGCGTTTCGGCGCGCAGGAATGGCTCGCAATGTGCGCCACGACACAGCCAGGGCAAGAGGTTTGGAAAACCCTTGATCGGGAATGGCTGGTGGCTATCATCTGCGCGCCCTACGGGCTGTGACACGGCGTTTTGTTGTTTTGCCATTGGGTTATCTTCTTACTTGCCTGGACATCCTCGATGCTGGCGTACCACCAAAAAAGTTTTCTGATCGTCGATGATTTCTCGGATTTCCGCAGCTCCGTTCGGTCCATGTTGCGTGAGCTGGGCGTCAAGGATGTGGACACCGCTGATACCGGTGAAGTGGCGCTGCGCATGTGCTCGCAGAAGCGCTATGACTTCATTTTGCAGGATTATCACCTGGGCGATGGCCGCAAGAACGGCCAGCAGGTGCTGGAAGACCTGATGGTCGAGAAGCTGATCAGCCATGAAAGTGTGTTTCTCATGGTGACGGCGGAAAGCAGCCAGGCAATGGTGCTCAGTGCCCTGGAGCACGAACCCGATGCGTACCTGACCAAACCGTTCAACCGCTCCGGCCTGGCTCAGCGGCTGGAGCGACTCGAGCAGCGCAAGACTTTGCTCAAGCCGATCCTGCAAGCCCTTGATCGGGGCAAGCCGATGGAAGTGCTCAATGCCTGTATCGCCCTGTGCAAGGAGGACCCGCGCTACGGGCCGTTGTGTCTGCGTTATCGGGCCGATGCGTTGCGCGACCTGAATCAGAACGAAGCCCTGGAGCGCCTGTACAACACCATTCTGGCCGACCGACCGTTGCCGTGGGCCTATGTGGGCCTGGGCAAGTTGATGTTCAAGCGCGGGCAGGTGGGGCAAGCCAAGGCGGTTTATGAAAAGGCCTTGAAAGTATTTCCGATGATGCCCGCGTTGTACGACGGCATGGCCGAAGTGTTGGTGGCCGAAGGTGACACGAAGCAGGCGCAGCACGTGTTGGAAGAAGCCGTGCGCCTGTCGCCCCTGGCGGTGCGTCGGCAATCGCTGTTGGGCAAACTGGCGATGACCAACGAGGATTATGAAACGGCATCCAAGGCCTATCGCCAGGCGGTCGGGCAGGGCGCGCAGTCGCGCTTCAAGGATCCGGAAAGCAACCTCGGCCTGGCCCATGCGTTGATCAGCAAGGGCAGTGAGAAAGGCCTGGATACCCGCACCCGGCTGGAGATCAATACGACCCTCAGCGCCGTGGCGAAAGAAAACCTCAACGACCCGGGCCTACAGGTGCGGGCGCGGCTGATGAAGGCTACGAGCCTGCTGCTCAATGACGCCGAAACCGCCGAAAAGCTCACTGAACAGGCCATGCAGCGCCTTGACGGCATGGAGCAGTTCATGAGCGCCGAAGCGGCGTTGCTGGTGGCCAAGCAGCTGCAAATGCTCGGTCAGGCCAGTGCCGGCGAATCGATGCTCAAGAACTGCGCGGAAATCTACGGCGACGACCCGACGGTGATGCAAGGCATCGCCAAGCTGACCGATGATCCGAACATCCTCAATCAAGGCAATGCCGCCGCCGAACTGAATCGCGACGGCGTGCGCGTCTACAAGACCGGCGACTTGCCGCAGGCGCGGGACCTGTTCCGCCGCGCCCTGAAGATGCAACCGAAGAACATCAGTATTGCCCTGAACATGGCGCAATCCTTGCTGCATGGCACCGATACCAGCGTGGAGTCGGAACTGCTGCAGGAATGTCGCGCCTGCCTGAAACTGGTGGGCATGATGCCCGATACCGATGCGCGTTTTGCGCGTTATCAGAAACTACGAAGCAAGGCATTTGGCGATGAATGACAGCGAACAGGCACTCGATTTTTCCACGGTGATCGCCTCTACCGTGCACGACATGAAGAATTCCCTGACCTTGCTCATGCAGGCACATACGCAATGGCTCGAGCGTTTGCCCGATCCCGAGCGGCAGAGCTCGGAGCAGGGCGTCATGGAGTTCGAGTTCGCCCACCTCAACGGCTTGCTGGTGCAATTGCTGGGGCTGTACAAACTGGGGGTCAACCAGCTGCCGTTGCATCCGGCCTACCATGAGCTGGATGACTTCATCGAGGCGCAACTGGCCGGCCATCAGGAGGTGTTTCGCAGTCGCGGGATCATGGCCACCTACGAAGTCGACCCGCTCAGTCCCTTGGGCTTTTTCGATCGTGAGCTGATTGCCTCGGTGCTCGACAACAGCATCAACAATGCGATTCGCCATGCGCGCCAAACGTTGCTGATCAGTGTGAGCGATGAGGCCGGGCAACTGGTGCTGACCATCAATGATGACGGCGAAGGGTACCCGCCCGAGATGATCGAGCGTCAGGCCGAATATGTGCAGGGCATCAATCACAGCAGCGGTAGCACCGGGCTGGGCTTGTACTTCGCGGCGCGGATCGCCGGGCTGCATCAGCGCGGCGGTTTATGCGGGCGTACCGAGATCGCCAATGGTGGAGTGCTGGGCGGGGGCGTGTTCCGGCTTTACCTGCCCTGAACATGCCCTCCATTGAGTATCCCTATCAACACAACCCCCGCTGTGGGAGCGAGCTTGCTCGCGATTAGCGTCAGCTCAGCCAATATTGAGTTGACTGATATACCGCTATCGCGAGCAAGCTCGCTTCCACAGTCGTACCGCATAAGGTTTTAATTGCCTCCGGGTGCTTGATATTCCGAACAGCCGAAGCCTATTTTGTACGGGTTGCCGTTCGCGGCTCGCACATAACAAGGATTGCGTCATGACGACCGATGGCCAGCGTTCACTCGCGCAGCGACTGACGGGCATTGATGAGATTGAATGCGTTACGCCGGATTTGAATGGTGTGCCGCGCGGTAAGGTGATGACGGCCGAGGGTTTCCTCGAAGGTCGGCGGTTGCAGATGGCGCGAGGGGTGTTGCTGCAATGCATCATGGGGGGATATCCGCCCTCACGTTTCTACGGCAGCGACGACGGTGACCTGGCACTGATGGCCGACCCGAACCAGATCCACCGCCTGCCCTGGAGCCAACAACCGCGTGCCCTGGCGATCTGCGATGCTGATGAGCTGACCGGTGAAAGCTCCCGGCTTTCCACGCGCGGCCAGCTCAAGACCGTTATCGCTCGCTATGCCGCCCTTGGCCTGGCGCCGGTGGTGGCCACCGAACTGGAGTTCTTCGTGTTCGCGCCCAACCCGGACCCGACCCAGCCATTCCAGCCGCCGGTGGGCCTGGATGGACGGCGCGAAGACGGCCATTCGGCGTTCAGCATCAGCTCCAACAATGGCCTGCGCCCGTTTTTCAGTGAGGTCTATGCATGCATGGCGGCGCTGGGCTTGCCTCGTGACACGTTCATGCATGAAATGGGCGTTAGCCAGTTCGAGATCAATCTGCTTCACGGCGACCCCTTGTTGTTGGCTGACCAGACATTTCTGTTCAAGCACCTGCTCAAGGAAGTGGCGCTCAAGCATGGCCTGACCGTGGTCTGCATGGCCAAGCCCTTGGCCCATACGCCGGGCAGTTCGATGCATATCCACCAAAGCGTCGTCGAGCTGGACAGCGGTCGCAACGTGTTCAGCGATGCGGCGGGCGAACCGACTGCGGCCTTTAGGCACTTCATCGGCGGGCAACAGGCTGGCATGGCGGATTTTACGGCGCTGTTTGCGCCGAACGTGAACTCCTACCAGCGCCTGTGTCATCCGTTTGCGTCACCGAACAATGCCTGTTGGTCCCATGACAATCGCTCGGCCGGCTTGCGCATTCCCGCCAGTTCGCCGGTGGCTCGTCGGGTCGAGAACCGTTTGCCGGGGGCCGATGCCAACCCTTACCTGGCGATTGCCGCCAGCCTGGCAGCCGGCCTTTATGGCATTGAACACCGGCTGGAACCGAGCGCCGCGATCCAGGGCGAATTCGAAGTGCCGGACAATCTGTCGCTGCCATGTACCTTGCATGCTGCCCTGGAGCGTCTGAAGCGTAGTCATTTGGCGAAGGAACTGTTCGGGACGGAGTTCATCGAAGGCTACATCGCCTCGAAGACCCTGGAACTGACCAGCTTCTTTGATGAAATCACGCCCTGGGAACGGCGTGTTCTAGCGGCCCAGGCATAACGAACCGTTGCATTAGGGCTATCGTCAACGATAGCCCTTACTTACCTCAAGGAGCCGCTCGGAACGCCGATGCGCCAAATCTGGAAACCTTTTCGAGCGCTTTATTTCGCCTCGCTGATGATGTTGATCGGCTCCGGCCTCTTGAGTACTTACCTCGCCTTGCGTCTGGCCGCCGACCACGTGGACAGCCTGTGGGTCGGTGCGCTGATGGCCGCCAACTATTTCGGCCTGGTGCTGGGCGGCAAGATCGGCCATCGGCTGATTGCCCGGGTCGGGCATATCCGCGCCTATTCGGCCTGCGCCGGGATCGTCGGTGCGGCGGTGCTGGGTCATGGCCTGGTGAACTGGCTGCCGGCGTGGATCGTGCTGCGGATGATTGTCGGCCTGGGCATGATGTGCCAGTACATGGTCATCGAGAGCTGGCTCAACGAGCAGGCCGATGCCAAGCAGCGCGGGACGGTGTTCAGCGGCTACATGATCGCTTCGTACCTGGGGCTGGTGCTGGGGCAACTGATTCTGGTCATGCACCCGGCCCTTGGCCTGGAGCTGCTGATGCTGGTGGCGCTGTGTTTTGCCCTGTGCCTGGTGCCAGTGGCGTTGACCCGGCGGATTCACCCGTCGGCGCTGCATCCGGCGCCGATGGAGCCGCGCTTCTTTATCAAGCGTGTGCCGCAGTCGTTGAGTACGGTGCTGGGCTCCGGGCTGATCGTTGGCTCGTTCTATGGCTTGGCACCGCTGTACGCCTCTCAGCAGGGCCTGTCGACCGAGCAGGTCGGTCTGTTCATGGGTAGCTGCATCTTCGCAGGGTTGCTGGTGCAGTGGCCGCTGGGCTGGCTGTCCGACCGTTATGACCGGGCGATGCTGATCCGCTGCTTTGCATTGTGTCTGGCGGTCTGTGCGCTGCCGTTGGCGATCCTGTCGAAGGTGCCACTGGAAGTCCTGTTCGTCGCGGGTTTTTTCTGCTCGCTGGTGCAGTTCTGTCTTTACCCGCTGGCGGTGGCATTTTCCAACGACCACGTCGAGGGTGATCGCCGGGTGTCACTGACGGCGATGCTGCTGGTGACCTACGGCGTGGGCGCCAGTATCGGGCCGCTGGTGGCCGGGGTGCTGATGAAGATGTTCGGCAGTCAGATGCTGTACGGCTTTTTCGCCTTCTTCGCGTTGGTGCTGGTGTGGCGGATCCGGCCGAAAGCGGTGACCAATCTGCATCAGGTCGATGACGCACCGCTGCATCACGTGGCGATGCCGGACAGCATGTCGAGTTCGCCGCTGGTGGCGTGCCTCGATCCGCGGGTGGATGAGCAGGTGGTGCAGGAACAGATGCAGGCACCGGCCACGCCGGACGTCGAGCCTGCGCCGGTTGCGGAGCCGGCCAGTGAAACCGATACCGAAGCTGCAGCTGCAGCTGCAACCGATGAGCCGCAGGCGCCCAGTTTTACCCAGGCCAGGCCTTGAAGCGGGCATAAAAAAACGGGCAGTCACCGCAAGGGACTGCCCGTTTTTTCATGGTGTGAAGAAGATCAGAGGTCGTCTTTATCGAAACGCCGGGCTTCGCGCTGCAACTGATAGACGAAGCGCTCAACCTGGCGCTGCACCAGGCCACTGATATTGTGGAAGCGCACACCGGCGAAGGTGGTGTTGATCCTTTCTTCGAAGTGCAGGTAACGCAGTTCTACCGGCGCGGTCATGTTGCCAAAGGGCAAGCCCGCGATGAAGCGCTCGTAGACCTGGCCCAGTTGCAGGCGCGCAGTAATGTCGCCTTCAAAGCGCAGCTTGCAACCGGTGGCGGAAATATCCAGCAGCTTGCCGTTTACCGGTGACTTGAGCTTGTCGCCAGCCAGTTCGACGTCCACCAGTTGCGCCAGTTTCAGGGCGGCGCGGAAGGCGTTGCGGCGTTGGTGGTAAACCACTTCGTCGGGCATGGCGCCGCGATAGCTGCGACCGTCTTTGGATTCATTGATGGTCAGCGGACCATTGCCTTCCCATGCAATGCGTACACCGTCATGAAAACCCTCGACACGAAACGGCTCGCCCGCCAACAGGAAGCGTTCACCGTCCCGTGGGATCATTTCGTCCAGGGCGATGGCGTTGCTCTCACGATCGACGTCCACCAAATAGCTCTGGAAGCGCTGGGTGCGTTCGTGGAAGGTAATGATCAGCGGGTCGTGGCTATCTTGCAGCATCCGCAGGTTGCCGGCGATTTCCAGGGGCGTGGTGAGGACCATGGGTGGCTGCGGAGCATCATCCGCGTTTGAGTCATTGAACACGGTGGGTCAATCTCCAGGCAAAATACGACTACAAATAGCCAGCATTTTGCCAGCATGTGGCGCGCGTTGATAGAGCGCAAGCATAGTGGGTTTCATGCCTGGCTGAGCGGGCGATGCTTGACCATCCGGGCGGTCGAGCCGCTGGCGTCATAAAGCGTCGGGATTTCGCCGCCATTGAGGATGCGCAACTGGTTGGCGGTCGCGGCCTGCTGGGTCTGGATCGATTGGCCATTGCGCGCGTTGGCGGCCTGGCACTGGGCCAGTAGGTCATTGAGCACTTGGCTCTGGGACAACAGCTGATCGCCAATCGATGATTGGCTGGCCAGTTGTTCAAGGCCGCTATTATTGGTAGGCAAGTTGAGGCTGGCGAGGATCTCGCTGCGCTTGCGGCCATGCTGATCGAGCAAAATGATCAATGCCTGTTTCTGCGCCAGAATGGTTTCCAGCAGCGGCATGTCGCGACCGTGCAGCGCCAGTGACTCGGCCTGCAATAACTCCAGCAATTGTTGTGCTGGAGCAAAGTCGTCGGTAATCAGTTGCAGTAAATTAGTGTCGTGCATGGCTGGCCTTGGGTCTTAGCGTCCAAAAGCCTGGCGCTGGCGGCGGCCTAGCGCTGGGCTTCGAAGTTGAGCAGTTTGCTGGCTACGCGGTTGCTGTCGACTTTATAGCTGCCATCGGCGATTGCTGCTTTCAACTCGGCCACGCGGGCGTTGTCGACGACAGGTTGATCGCGCAGCTTGTCAGTGACCTTCTGCAACTGCTGAGCCTCATTGCTGAGGTGTACCGACTCCCCGTTGCTGACAGTGCTGGCCTGTTCGGCCGGTACGGACTTGCCGGCTTCGGTAGTTTCCTGGCTGGCCTTGGTGCGCGTAGTGCCTGTCAACGGTGAAGAGCTGTTTAAACGATTGAAATCGATGACCATGGTAAAAAACCTCTGGGTATTTGGACGCTTGCCATGTTTTCGGCCATTCCCAAAAAAACTTTAGGCTCATTTATTCAATGAACGTGCGCACGTCTGCGCTTGCCTTTGCGTAAGGCACAGTCTAGGGAACACCCGGGTCAAGCGCCAGCTCTCTACCCATTTCTACCCGATCGCTACATAGCCACTTCCACTTGGCCAGGTGCTATTACCTGCGCCTTGATAACCCGTTGGGAATTGAGGTTTTTTACCCGAATCTGTTCACGCATGCCGCCTTTGGACAGGGCTTCGCCCGGCATCCGCACGGCCAGGGTCCCGCTGCGGGCGGTGATGACCACCTGATCGCCTTTGCGGATCACTTCGGCCTGTTCCAGGTGCACCAGGGTAATGACCTGATCGGCGACCATTGGTCGGACAAGTTTCTGACCGATCGCCTGATCGACGGAGGTCAGGAAACCCTGGGTGATCTGGCTGATGTCCCGTTCACGCAGCATCACGTCTTGAGGCTCGACAATTCCGGCCCGCTTGAGCGGACGGGTGGTGGTGACAATTTCGCGGAACAGGCGCACTTGAGCGGGTACGAACACCGTCCAGGGCGCGGCGCTGTCGCAACGAACCTTCACTGTGACCCGGCCCAGGGGCCTGGCCGGGCTCTCCAGTGATGCAGTCAATTCCTTGTCGCACATTGGCATGCGTAGGCGCGGATCGAGTTGATTGACTTCGATTTCGTAGCGACCTTCGGTTTGACTGGTGGCCAGATAGTCTTCTACGGTGAATTCAAGAAAGCCCTGAGTGACGCCGATAAGGAGATCAGGCAAGGTAACCGGAACATCAGCATGGGCAGGACCGCCCGAAGCGAACAGGCAGGCAGCCAACAGTGCACCGAGCCAATGGCGGCAGCGAGTGATCAGGCGTCGAGAAAATGTCGTTTGTGCGTTCATGCCGGTTGAATAGCAAGCCCCGTGCCGTTTAGTGATGAATGCGCGTCGGACACATTAGCGTTAGGTAGGAGTCAGGGCATGGCGGGAGTAATGGACTCGGTAAACCAGCGTACACAGCTGGTTGGTCAGAATCGCCTGGAGCTGTTGCTGTTCCGTCTCGATGGGCAGCAATTGTATGGAATTAACGTATTCAAGGTCCGCGAGGTGCTGCAATGTCCTAAGCTGACCCTAATGCCCAAGTCCAATCCCGTCGTGTGCGGTGTAGCGAATATCCGGGGCGCGACCATCCCGATTCTCGACCTGGCCATGGCGACCGGTTCCGGCCGGCTGCTGGACCAGAGCAATCCGTTCGTGATCATCACCGAGTACAACACCAAGACCCAGGGTTTCCTGGTTCGCTCGGTGGAACGCATCGTCAACATGAACTGGGAAGAGATTCATCCACCGCCCAAGGGCACCGGCCGCGATCACTACCTGACGGCGGTGACTCGGGTTGATAACCAGTTGGTGGAAATCATCGACGTGGAAAAAATCCTCGCCGAGGTGGCGCCGACCACGGAGACTATTTCCTTGGGTGTGGTGGATGCCGAAACCCAGCACAAGGCGATTTCGCTGCGGGTACTGACCGTCGATGATTCTTCGGTGGCACGTAAGCAGGTCACCCGGTGTCTACAAACGATCGGCGTTGAAGTGGTAGCACTGAACGATGGACGGCAGGCATTGGATTACCTGCGTGCGTTGGTCGATGAAGGCAAGAAGCCGGAAGAGGAGTTCCTGATGATGATCTCCGACATCGAGATGCCGGAGATGGACGGGTACACCCTGACTTCGGAAATCCGCAACGACCCGCGTATGCAAAAGTTGCATATCATCTTGCATACCTCGTTGTCCGGGGTGTTCAACCAGGCGATGGTCAAGAAAGTCGGTGCCGACGATTTCCTGGCCAAGTTCCGGCCCGATGACCTGGCTTCCCGGGTAGTCGATCGGATCAAGGCAGCAGAATAAAGGTTGGGCGCGCTGTGCGCCCGGCAAGCCAACACAATGAAAGAGGCGGTATTTTGTCTACGGGTAATTTGGATTTCGAACAGTTCCGGGTCTTCCTGGAAAAAGCCTGTGGCATTTTGCTTGGTGAGAACAAGCAATACCTGGTGTCGAGCCGTCTCAACAAGTTGATGGAGCAACAGGGCCTTAAATCGTTGGGTGAACTGGTGCAGCGTATCCAGACCCAGCCGCGCAGCGGTTTGCGCGAGATGGTGGTGGACGCCATGACCACTAACGAAACCTTGTGGTTTCGTGACACCTATCCATTCGAGGTGTTGAAGAACAGGGTGTTGCCGGCGGCCATCAAGGCCAGCCCGGGTCAACGCCTGCGGATCTGGTCGGCGGCCTGCTCGTCGGGGCAGGAACCCTATTCGCTGTCGATGACCATCGACGAGTTCGAGCGCTCCAACCTGGGCCAGTTGAAAGGCGGCGTGCAGATCGTCGCCACCGACCTGTCCGGGACCATGCTCAATAACTGCAAGACTGGCGAGTACGACAGCCTGGCCATCGGCCGTGGTTTGTCGCCGGACCGCCTGCAACGCTACTTCGACCCGAAAGGGCCGGGCAAGTGGGTGGTCAAGGCACCGATCAAGAGCCGGGTGGAGTTTCGCTCGTTCAACCTGCTGGACAGCTACGCCAGCCTGGGCAAGTTCGACATCGTGTTCTGCCGCAACGTGCTGATCTACTTTTCCGCTGAGGTGAAGAAAGACATCCTGCTGCGTATCCACAGCACCCTCAAGCCCGGCGGCTACCTGTTCCTCGGCGCCTCCGAAGCGTTGAACGGTTTGCCGGATCATTATCAGATGGTCCAGTGCAGTCCGGGGATCATTTACCAGGCGAAGTGATTCGCAGGGGTTGTCAAAAAACGGGAGTCCCCAGGGGCTCCCGTTTTTTTATGCCCGCTAATTTCCTCCCTATCACCCTTATCCCTGTGGGAGCGAGCTTGCTCGCGATAGCAGTTTGGCAGGCGACATCAATGTTGACTGACACACCGCTATCGCGAGCAAGCTCGCTCCCACATTTTTGACCTCTGTTGCCTGGATGAAAGCGGCAGAAAAGCGGCAGCCAGCGGAAGCCGATTGCCGCTTTTCTGGCATTGCCGCTTTGCCGATGCCCGCAAAGCCCCGGTTTATGGGGTTTTTGAAAGTGGCACGACGCTTGCTAAGTTCATCGTACGTAAATTCTGGTCACCCAAAGGTTTCCGACATGAGCATCAGCTTCGATAAAGCGCTCGGTATCCACGAACAGGCCCTGAGCTTCCGCGCCCAGCGTGCCGAAGTCCTGGCCAACAACATCGCCAACGCCGACACCCCGAACTATAAGGCTCGGGACCTGGATTTCTCTAAAGTGCTCGCCGAGCAGAACGAGAAGACCAAGAACGGCCACTTCGCCTTGAACATGACCAACAGCCGTCATATCGAAGCCGAAGGCCTGGGCAATGGCGACGAATCGCTGATGTACCGCACGCCGATGCAACCTTCGATCGACCAGAACACCGTGGACGCTCAACTGGAACAGTCCAACTACGCGGAAAACTCCGTGAACTTCCAGGCCAGCTTCACCCTGCTCAACAGCAAATTCAAAGGGCTGGTATCGGCCCTGCGTGGAGAGTAAGTCATGTCGATCGCGAGCGTATTTAACATCGCCGGCAGTGCCATGAGTGCCCAGACCACTCGCCTGAACACCGTCGCCAGTAACATCGCCAACGCCGAGACCGTTTCGTCGAGCATCGACCAGACCTACCGTGCCCGTCACCCGGTATTCGCCACCATGTACCAGGGCGGCCAGTCTGGCGGCAGCGACTCGCTGTTCCAGAACCAGGACGCCGCCGGCCAGGGTGTGCAGGTGCTCGGCGTGGTCGAAGACCAGAGCAACCTCGAGGCACGTTACGAGCCGAACCATCCGGCCGCTGACGCCAAGGGCTACGTCTACTACCCGAACGTCAACGTCGTCGAAGAAATGGCCGACATGATTTCCGCCAGTCGTTCGTTCCAGACCAACGCCGAAATGATGAACACCGCCAAAACCATGATGCAGAAGGTCCTGACCCTCGGTCAGTGATAAGGGGCGAGTCACATGAGCGTTACCAACACCACCAGCGGCTTGAGCCTCAACGAGATCCTCGCCAATTCCTCGGTCAAGACCAACAACACCTCCGATACCCTCGGGTCAATGACAGGTGCGGCGACCGGCAAGAAGGAGCTGGGCAAGGATGCGTTCCTGCAACTGCTCGTTACCCAGCTGAAGAACCAGAACCCGCTGGAGCCCCAGGACAACGGTGAGTTCGTGGCCCAATTGGCGCAGTTCAGCAGCCTGGAAGGTATCACCACCCTCAACGAGACAGTCAGCGGTATCGCCGGCAACTACAACTCGTCCCAGGCCTTGCAGGCCTCGTCGCTGGTCGGTCGCTCGGTCATCGCCCCAGGCGACAAAGCCGTGGTCGATACCTCCAAGAGCCTCAACGGCACGGTGGTGGTACCGACATCGGTGTCCTCCGTCGCGGTCAAGATCGTGGACAAGGACGGCAAGACCGTCCGCACCATCGACCTGGGCAGCCAGAACGCCGGCAATTCCGCTTTTATCTGGGACGGCAAGAACGATGCGGGCGCGACGGTCGAATCGGGCACTTACACATTCGCCGCCTCGACCACCATCGACGGCAAGGCGACGTCTCTGATCACCAACCTGCCGGCCACGGTCAGCAGTGTGACGATCAGCCAGACAGGGGGTGAGCTGATGCTCAACCTCGCCGGGCTGGGCAGCATCGCCCTGTCCAAAGTACAAACTATTGGTATGTAGAGCCGACTAACCCGGCAAAAGGAGTGCAATATGTCTTTCAATATCGGCCTTAGCGGTCTCTATGCAGCCAACAAACAGCTGGACGTGACCGGCAACAACATCGCCAACGTGGCGACCACCGGTTTCAAATCGTCCCGCGCGGAATTCGAAGACGTCTACTCGGCCACCAAGCTGGGTTCGGGCAGCAAGACCGTCGGCAACGGCGTGCGCCTGGCCAACGTTTCCCAGCAGTTCGGCCAGGGTGACGTCAACAACACCGGCAACGTGCTGGACATGGGCATCCAAGGGCAGGGCTTCTTTGTCCTGAGCAACGACGGCTCCCTGAGCTATACCCGTGCCGGTACCTTCAAGACCGACAAGGAAGGTTTCATCACCAACAGCGACGGCACTGCGCGTCTGCAAGGTTATGGTGTGGACGCCAACGGCAAGATCCAGAACGGGATCCTGACCGACCTGCGCATCGACACTTCGAACCTGCCGCCAAGTGCTACCAGCCTGATTTCGTCGACGATCAACCTGAACTCGACGGCGACGGCGATCACTGCGGCGTTCAACCCGACGGATACGGCCACCTTCACCAAGCAATTTACCACCCCGGTCTACGACACCCAGGGTAACCAGCATTCCATGGACCAGTACATGGTCAAGACTGCCGGCAACACGTGGAATGTCTATACGCTGATCGATGGTCGTAACCTCAATGGCTCCTTGCCGACTACGACGGGTGCAACTGCGCCGGTCCCTTCGACCATGAACTTCGATTCGAGCGGCAGGTTGACCACGGTCACCACTCCGCCAGCGACGGTCAATAGTGATCTGGTACTGACCGGTTGGGTTCCCGGCACCGTGACCAACGGCGTATGGGCCGCCAACGGCGCCGCGAGCGCGCCAACCATCACGATCTCCATGGGCAGCACCACCCAGTACAACGCTGACACCGCGCGCTCGATTCCAGCCCAGAACGGTTACGCCACCGGCCAGATCACCAACCTGACCATCGATGGCAGCGGTGTCTTGCTGGCCAACTTCAGCAACAACCAGACCAAGCCGATCGGCCAGCTCGCACTCGCCAGCTTCACCAACGAGCAAGGTCTGCAGCCGGTAGGCGGCACCGGTTGGAAAGAAACCTTCGCCTCGGGCATCCCGGGCTACGATGCCCCGGAAACCGGCACCCTGGGTTCGATCGTCTCCAACTCCCTGGAAGAGTCCAACGTCAACCTGACCAACGAACTGGTCGAGCTGATCAAGGCCCAGAGCAACTACCAGGCGAACGCCAAGACCATCTCCACCCAGAGCACCATCATGCAGACCATCATTCAGATGACCTGATGTCGACGGTTGCTTGACGCGGTACCAGGAGCCCCTCGCAGGAGGGGCTTTTTTGTACATGGGTGTTGTCAGTCGCCTCACCGCGAGCAGGGACATGTGCACGCAGGTCGATCGTTCCCACGCTCCCGCGTGGGAATGCCACCAGGGACGCTCCGCGTTCCGCTTCTGAAAGGTGACGCAGAGCGTCACGGGATGCATTCCCACGCAAAGCATGGGAACGATCATGTGCATGCAGGTCACAGTATGTGCGAGCTTGCTCGCGATGAGGGCTGTCCAGTTTTTCCACCCAAAAGAAAACCCCCGATAAACCAGCGGTCTATCGGGGGCTTCTTCAGCAGGCGTCTTTACACGCCCACCCACTCAGCTTATTGGCAAGCTTCGCAATCTGGCTCGTCGATCGCGCAGGCCTTTGGCACTGGCGCAGGTCCTGCTGGAGCCGCCAGGACCGAGTCGTCACCGTGGTTGCCGCCGCTGGAAACAGCGTTCAGCTTGCCGGTGTTGATGGTCGACTTCTCGGTGCTGGTGGCGGCCAGGGCACGGAGGTAGTAGGTGGTTTTCAGACCACGGTACCAGGCCATGCGGTAGGTCACGTCCAGCTTCTTGCCCGAGGCGCCGGCGATGTACAGGTTCAGCGACTGAGCCTGGTCGATCCACTTCTGGCGACGGCTGGCGGCGTCGACGATCCACTTGGTGTCCACTTCGAACGCGGTGGCGTAGAGCTCCTTGAGCTCTTGCGGGATGCGCTCGATCTGCTGCACCGAACCGTCGTAGTACTTCAGGTCGTTGATCATGACCGAGTCCCACAGGCCGCGAGCCTTGAGGTCGCGAACCAGGTACGGGTTGATCACGGTGAATTCGCCCGACAGGTTCGATTTCACATACAGGTTCTGGTAGGTCGGTTCGATCGACTGCGACACGCCAGTGATGTTGGCGATGGTGGCGGTCGGTGCGATGGCCATGATGTTGGAGTTACGGATGCCTTTCTGCACACGGGCGCGAACCGGTGCCCAGTCCAGGGATTCGTTCAGGTCAACGTCGATGTACTTCTGGCCGCGCTGGGCGATCAGGATCTGTTGCGAATCCAGCGGCAGGACGCCTTTGGACCACAGCGAACCCTGGAACGTCTCGTAGGCGCCGCGCTCGTCGGCCAGGTCGCAGGAAGCCTGGATCGCGTAGTAGCTGACCGCTTCCATGGACTTGTCGGCGAACTCGACGGCAGCATCGGAACCGTACGGGATGTGCTGCAGGTACAGCGCGTCCTGGAAGCCCATGATGCCCAGGCCGACCGGACGGTGCTTGAAGTTGGAGTTCTTCGCCTGTGGCACCGAGTAGTAGTTGATGTCGATCACGTTGTCGAGCATGCGCACGGCGGTGTTCACGGTGCGTTGCAGCTTGGCGGTGTCCAGCTTGCCGTCGGTGATGTGATTCGGCAGGTTGATCGAGCCCAGGTTGCAGACCGCGATCTCGTCCTTGTTGGTGTTCAAGGTGATCTCGGTGCACAGGTTGGAGCTGTGGACCACGCCCACGTGCTGCTGCGGGCTGCGCAGGTTGCACGGGTCCTTGAAGGTCAGCCATGGGTGGCCGGTCTCGAACAGCATCGACAGCATCTTGCGCCACAGGTCTTTGGCCTGGACGACTTTGAACAGCTTGATCTTGTTGTACTCGGTCAGGGCTTCGTAGTACTCGTAGCGCTCTTCGAAAGCCTTGCCGGTCAGGTCGTGCAGGTCTGGCACTTCGGACGGCGAGAACAGGGTCCACTTGCCGTCGTCGAAGACACGCTTCATGAACAGGTCAGGGATCCAGTTGGCGGTGTTCATGTCGTGGGTACGACGACGATCATCACCGGTGTTCTTGCGCAGCTCGATGAACTCTTCGATGTCCATGTGCCAGGTTTCCAGGTAGGCGCAGACCGCGCCTTTGCGCTTGCCGCCCTGGTTGACCGCGACCGCGGTGTCGTTGACCACTTTGAGGAACGGCACGACGCCTTGGGATTTGCCGTTGGTGCCCTTGATGTACGAGCCCAGCGCGCGAACCGGGGTCCAGTCGTTACCCAGGCCGCCGGCGAATTTCGACAGCATGGCGTTGTCGTGGATCGCGCCGTAGATGCCCGACAGGTCGTCCGGTACGGTGGTCAGGTAGCAGCTCGACAGCTGTGGACGCAGGGTACCGGCGTTGAACAGGGTCGGGGTCGACGCCATGTAGTCGAAGGACGACAACAGGTTGTAGAACTCGATGGCGCGGTCTTCGCGTTGCTTCTCTTCGATTGCCAGGCCCATGGCCACGCGCATGAAGAAAATCTGCGGCAGTTCGAAGCGGATACCGTCCTTGTGGATGAAGTAACGGTCGTACAGGGTTTGCAGGCCCAGGTAGGTGAACTGCTGGTCGCGCTCGTGGTTGATCGCCTTGCCGAGTTTTTCCAGGTCGAAGGAGGCCAGGACCGGGTTCAGCAATTCGTATTCGATACCCTTGGCGATGTAGGCCGGCAACGCCTTGGCGTACAGGTCGACCATTTCGTGGTGGGTCGCGCTCTCGGCGACTTCCAGGAAACTCAGGCCTTCGGCACGCAGGGTGTCCATCAGCAGTCGGGCGGTGACGAAGGAGTAGTTCGGCTCGCGTTCCACCAGGGTCCGCGCGGTCATCACCAGCGCCGTGTTGACGTCCTTGAGGGCGACGCCGTCATAGAGGTTCTTCAGGGTTTCGCGCTGGATCAGGTCGCCGTCGACTTCTTCCAGGCCTTCGCAGGCCTCGGTGACGATGGTGTTCAGGCGGCCCATGTCCAGCGGTGCCAGGCTGCCGTCGGCGCGGGCGATGCGGATCGACGGGTGCGCTTGAACCGGTGCGTCGGCCGGGGTGCGGATGGCGCGTTCCTTGGCGCGGGAGTCACGGTAGATCACGTAGTCGCGGGCCACTTTCTGCTCGCCGGCACGCATCAGGGCCAGTTCGACCTGGTCCTGGATTTCTTCGATGTGGATGGTGCCGCCCGAGGGCATGCGACGCTTGAAGGTCGCGGTGACCTGTTCGGTCAGGCGGGCCACGGTGTCGTGGATTCGCGACGAAGCGGCAGCGGTGCCGCCTTCAACTGCGAGAAACGCTTTGGTGATGGCGACGGTGATCTTGTCATCGGTGTAAGGAACGACAGTGCCGTTACGCTTGATCACACGCAGTTGGCCCGGCGCGGTGGCGGACAGATCCGGGCTCGAATCGGCGGCCAGCGGCGCGTTACCCTGCGGGTTCTCGCGAGTTGTGTCGGTGTGCATGGGTGTCTCCACGTTCTCTATGTTTGTTTGGGCGCCATTACGGTGCCCACCGTTCCGTCCTGAAGCACTACAACCGGCTGGAGCCGGGCATAACAACTTCGGGACAGTGGGAAGCAGGCGTTTAATACCGCTTCCATCCGAAGTTCTGGAGTGGCAGCAATAGACTGCAACACCCGTACCGTTTTGGTCGTTTTCGACCTTGAAACAGTTGCCATCCGCAGGGGCGGTCTGGGCTTTTGGAAATGCGGTATTTCAGGTGAACAGAAGCACGAAAAACGCTTGAATTCTCTGTCCAACTTGTGTTTGGTTTTTGGCCGAAAACCCTACATGTAGGGTTTTTTACGCGGCGGGCTACAAGATAATGCGTTTTGGGGGGTGATTGCAACGTACTACCTGTGGATAAGCCTGTGCGTAATTTGTGTGCGAAACGTGGAACGACGCTGTAGGCCGCGACCTAGCTGGAGCGGACCTTTTTTCATCGGTTTCGAGGATCCGAAAACTGCCAGAAGGTTTTTTGCGGCGCGGACGTTACCACACAAAATCCACCCGACCGAACGCATTTGTCCGCTTGTTTTCCAGGGGGGCGACGTTTATACAATCGGCGGGCGCACGGGCATGTTTATCCTCCTTTGATATGACAGAAAGAGGGGGGGCAATGCAGAACCACAATCTGTGGGAGCGAGCCTGCTCGCGATGACGGCGGCCTATTCAACATCGACTCTGACTGGTACACCGCTATCGCGAGCAAGCTCGCTCCCACAGGATTCGTGCCTTGTCAGTGATAGTGGCAGCATACCTTTCCTTATTAGGTTCTCAGCGTAAGAGGTCCCCCAGTGGAACAAGAAGCCTGGCAGGTATTGATCGTCGAAGATGACCAGCGTCTGGCCGAGCTGACCCGGGAATACCTCGAGAGCAACGGGCTGCGTGTCACCCTCGAGGGCAATGGCGCCGTGGCGGCGGCGCGGATCATTGCCGAGCAGCCGGATCTGGTCATTCTCGACCTGATGCTGCCTGGCGAAGATGGCCTGAGCATCTGCCGCAAGGTGCGCGAGCATTTCGACGGGCCGATCCTGATGCTCACCGCCCGCACCGACGACACCGATCAGATCCAGGGCCTGGACCTGGGCGCCGACGATTACGTCTGCAAGCCGGTTCGCCCGCGTTTGCTCCTGGCGCGCATCCAGGCCCTGCTGCGGCGCAGCGAGCCCGAATCGTCCGCGCCGCAAAAGCAGCGGCGCCTGGAGTTCGGTCCGTTGGTGGTGGACAACGCCTTGCGCGAAGCCTGGCTGCAGGGCAATGGCATCGAGCTGACCAGCGCCGAATTCGACTTGCTGTGGCTGCTGGTGGCCAATGCCGGGCGCATCCTGTCCCGGGAAGAAATCTTCACTGCCTTGCGCGGCATCGGCTATGACGGCCAGGACCGCTCCATCGACGTGCGCATCTCACGCATCCGTCCCAAAATCGGTGATGACCCGGACCATCCACGGCTGATCAAGACCATCCGCAGCAAAGGCTACCTGTTCGTTCCTGAAGCTTGTGTAGACGCCGCGCCGTGAACTCGATCTTCCTGCGCATTTATGGCGGCATGTGTGCGGCCCTGGTGCTGGTGGCGGTCCTTGGCGTGCTGGCCCTGCAGCTGCTCAACCAGACCCGCAGCGAGCAATACCGCGAGCGCCTGGCCCACGGCACGTTCTCGTTGATGGCCGACAACCTGCGGCCCATGAACGATACCGAGCGCCGGCGGGCATTAGCGGTGTGGGAGCGTCTGCTGGGCATTCCCCTGGCCTTGCAGACGTTCTCCCAGACCGACCTGGACCTCAGCCAGCGCACTCGCGTGTTGCGCGGCCAGGCGTTGGTGGAGCAGACCGGGCCCCATGCGGCGAAGGTCTATCGGCTGGTCAGCGATGGCGAACAGCTGATGCTGGCGGGGGAAGTCCAACAGATCAGCGAGCAACTGGCCCGGGCGACCATTTATCTGCTGGTCGACGAGCTGGTGCGTTATCCGGTGAATGAGCAACCCGAAAGACTTGCACAACTAAAGGAGGAAAAAGGCTTCGGTTTCGATTTGCGACTGATGACCGCCGAGCAGGCGGACATGGACGAAGACCAGCGCCGCCGGGTGTCCGAGGGCGACACGGTGATGGCGCTGGGCAAGGGCGGTGACTCGATCCGGGTGTTCGCCGGCATGGTCGGCACACCGTGGGTGCTGGAGATCGGCCCGCTGTACCAGATGAACCCCTATCCGCCGCAATGGTTGGTGCTGATCGCGGCGCTGGGGCTGAGCCTGATCGGGTTGATCGTCTACCTGTTGGTGCGCCAGTTGGAGCGACGTTTGCGTGGCCTGGAGTCGGCCGCTACGCAAATCGCCCAAGGCAGCCTGGAAACCCGGGTACCGGCCCGGGGGGCCGACTCGGTAGGGCGTCTGGCCGCGGCGTTCAACGGCATGGCCGAGCATTTGCAACAGCTGTTGGCGATCCAGCGTGAGCTGGTGCGGGCGGTGTCCCACGAATTGCGCACCCCGGTGGCGCGCCTGCGCTTCGGCCTGGAAATGCTCGGCAGTGCCTCCACACCCCAGGCCCGGGACAAATACTTGGCGGGCATGGACCACGACATCGAGGACCTGGACCGGCTGGTGGATGAAATGCTCACCTACGCGCGGCTGGAGCAGGGCTCGCCGGCCCTGAATTTCCAGCGGGTGGACCTGGATGCGCTGGTCAATCAGGTGATCGATGAGCTGGGGCCGTTGCGGGCGGGGATCACGGTCGAGCGCGGTCTATGCCTGTCGGCCGCCGACTGCGACGGTGCTTGGGTCGAGGCCGAGCCGCGATTCCTGCATCGTGCCCTGCAGAATCTGGTGGGCAATGCCATGCGTCATGCCAGTTCTCGGGTGACTGTCAGCTACCAGGTGGGTCAGTTGCGTTGTCGCGTGGATGTCGAGGATGACGGACCCGGCGTGCCGGAGGCGGCGTGGGAGCGGGTGTTCAAGCCCTTCCTGCGCCTGGACGACAGCCGTGCCCGGGCTTCGGGCGGTCATGGCTTGGGGCTGTCGATCGTGCGGCGGATCATCCACTGGCATGACGGTCGGGCATTGGTCGGCAAGAGCAAAAGCCTGGGTGGGGCTTGTTTCAGCTTGAGTTGGCCGAGGCATCAGGATAGGTCTTGAGAGGTGTAGTGCCTTTATCGCCGTCATCGCGAGCAAGCTCGCTCCCACATTTTGAATGCATTCCACCCTGTGGGAGCGAGCTTGCTCGCGATGAGGCCCTCACAAACGCCACCTTCCTCAGGCCTTGATCCCCACCAAACTCAACAACTGCCCATCCTTCACCCCAAACTGCGCCTCCAGTTCGCTGCCATGACGCCACTCGGTCGACAAGTCTGTCAGCAACCGCAGTCGCACTTGCCCACAGCGTGTCCATTCCAGTACTTCGGCGTGTTCGAAATAAAAGCGCTGCCCAACGATCGGGTACAACGCCTTGAACAGGCTTTCCTTCACTGAAAAGGTCAGGGTTACCAGCAAGGCCCGATCATCATGCGCAAGCGTTGCCATGCGCAGTAGCTCCGCAGGGGTGAGAATTTCACCGGCCAGGCGCTCGGCGCGTTCGGCGTCGAGCAGGTTTTCCAGGTCCATGCCCAGCCCTCGCCAGTGATTTTTGTTGGCGACAATGGCCGCTGCCCGGCCCGTGCTGTGGGTGATCGAGCCGCTGATGTGGGCCGGCCACACCGGGGCACGGTCCTCGCCGATGGTCGGCACGCAGGTCTGGCCGTCCAACTGGCGCAGGGCCGCCCGGGCGCAGATCCGCCCGGCGAGGAATTCAGCCTGACGCTTGGCCACCGAACGCTGGATGCTGGCCGGTGGTTCGATGGCGCTATTGGGAAAGTCATTGCCGGTCAGCAGCAGTGGATCAAAGCAGGTGCTCAACAGGACTGTATCGGACAGGGCTTCGGGCAACAGCCATTGATCATCCAGAGGCGTGCAGCAGGCGGGCAGGTCGGGGAGTGCGTTCATGTCCGGCATTTTGCCGGGTTGGCTTGAGGCTGGGTAGGGGGGCGTGCTTCATGGATAGAAGGGAGAGGGCTTTGGTGGCGAGGGAGCTTACTCCCCTTGGTCTGATGCGGATTAGCGTTGCGAACACCGTTGTGGCGAGGGGATTTATCCCCGCTGGGCTGCGAAGCAGCCCCACATTGGACACGGTTGTGCCTCAGGCCAAACGCAGGGGGGCCGCTTCGCGCCCCAACGGGGATAAATCCCCTCGCCACAGGGTTATGCGTCAGCCAAAGACTTTCTTGAAGAACTTCTGCATGTCCGCCCACGATTTTTCATCGGCAGCCTTGTTGTAGCCAATATCCGGCCCGCCATGCTCACCGTGGCTCAGGCGATCGGCGTCCGGGTTGCTGAAGCCGTGCTTGGCGTCTTTAAGGCTGACGAATTTATAGTCGGCGCCGGCTTTGTCCATTTCGCTCTTGAACGCAGCGACATTGTCCTCGGTGACCATGCTGTCCAGCGCGCCGTGCTCGACCAGGATCTTGGCCTTGACGCTGCCAGGCGTGGCCGGGGTATTGGTCACCAATGCACCGTGGAAGCTCACCACGCCGGCCAGCGGCACACCCTGGCGCGCTGCGTCCAGCACCACCTTGCCGCCGAAGCAGTAACCGATGGCGGCGATTTTGTCCGGATCGGTCTGGGGTTGTTTCTTCAACAGGTCGAGCCCGGCCTGGAACCGCGCACTGGCCGCCTTGCCGTCCTTGAGCGCCGCCTGCATGAACGCCATGGCGTCCTTGGGGTGCTCGGTGTTCTTGCCGGCGCCGTACATGTCGATGGCCAGGGCGCTGTAGCCCAGGCCGGCGAGGTCACGGGCGCGACGCTTGGCGTAATCGTTCAGCCCCCACCACTCGTGCACTACCACCACGCCCGGGCGCGGGCCTTTGACGGCGTCGTCGTAGGCGTAATAACCGATCAGTTGGGTGCCGTCGGCACTGGTGTAGGGGATTTCCTGGGTCTGGATGGCGGCGTGGCTCGTACCGCTGAGCGCCAGAAGTAAAACAGCAAGCAGCCTGCGCATGACGGATCTCCTTAAAAAGTGGTCCGCTCAGATTAGCCGATTCATTCAGCGCAGGTTCAGAGAACGTTCAAGGGGGGTTCAGGGACCGCTGGTTAACGTGGCTTCGACTTCACACATCACCCACGCTTCAAAGGAGCTCGACCATGACTTCCATGAAAAAACTGCTGTTGGCTTTCACTGTGTTGGGCGCCAGCGCCATGGCCCACGCCGACGACAACTTCGCCAGCCTGACCCTTGGCCAGACCAGCGACAAGGTCAAGAAATCCGACGCCCTGAACGACAACCTGAACCACCCGAACGCTGACGGCATCATCGGCAAGGACACCACGTATGGTGTGCGACTGGGCAAGCAAAACGAACAGGGTCGCTACTACGCTACCTATGACAACGTCTCGGGGACCCACAACGGCATCAAACTGCGCCAGGAAAACCTGCTGGGCAGCTACGATGTGTTCCTTCCGGTCACCAGCAGCACCAAACTGTTCGGCGGCGGTACGGCGGGCCTGACCAAGCTGACCCAGGACTCCCCTGGCTTCAGCCGCGACAGTGACATCGGCTACGCGGTGGGTTTGCAAGGCGGTGTCCTGCAACAAATTTCGCAAAACACCTCCGTGGAACTGGGTTACCGTTACCTGCGTAGCAACGCCAGCACCGAGATGAGCCCACCCGGTGGCGCCAAGGTCGGCTCGTTGGACCTGACCAGCAGCGCCCAGACTTACCTGTCCGCCAACTACACATTCTAAGCGGGCGAAAGTGAGGGTATCGAGCCGGATCGGCCCAAGACGATCCGGCGTCTTTCGTTGGGGTGCGCCGCACTGGATTGTTTGATTGCCTGGAGAGAGGCTCCATGAAATTACTGGTCGTCGAAGACGAAGCGCTGTTGCGTCATCACCTGCAAACCCGTCTTACCGACAGCGGCCATGTGGTACAGGCCGTGGCCAATGCCGAAGAAGCCTTGTATCAGGTTCGCGAATTCAACCATGACCTGGCGGTGATCGACCTGGGCTTGCCGGGCATCAGCGGGCTGGAATTGATCCGCCGGTTGCGCTCGCAGGACAAGACGTTTCCGATCCTGATCCTGACCGCCCGCGGCAACTGGCAGGACAAGGTCGAAGGCCTGGCCGCCGGGGCCGATGACTACGTGGTCAAGCCGTTTCAGTTCGAAGAGCTGGAGGCTCGACTGAACGCCCTGTTGCGGCGCTCCAGCGGCTTCACCCAGTCGACCATCGTGGCCGGTCCGTTGTTGCTCGACCTCAACCGCAAGCAGGCCTCCTTGGGTGACGAGCCCCTGGCGTTGACCGCCTACGAATATCGTATCCTCGAATACCTGATGCGCCATCACCAGCAAGTGGTGGCCAAAGATCGCTTGATGGAACAGCTTTACCCCGATGATGACGAGCGTGATCCCAATGTCATCGAAGTGTTGGTAGGGCGCTTGCGCCGTAAACTGGAAGCCCCGGCCGGCTTCAAACCGATCGACACCGTGCGGGGCCTGGGTTACCTGTTCAACGAGCGCTGCCAGTGATTCGTTCGCTACGGCTGCGGTTGATGCTGGCCGCCATGACCCTGGCGGTGCTGTTCATGCTGGCCTTGCTGCCGGCCATGCAAGGCGCGTTCAGCCTGGCGTTGCAGGAATCCATCGAGCAACGCCTGGCGTCGGACGTGACCACGCTGATTTCCGCCGCCCGGGTGGAAAACAATCGGTTGAAGATGCCGGCACAATTGCCCGACGAACGCTTCAACCTCGCCGATGCCCGTCTGCTGGGCTACATCTATGATCGAGAGGGCCGGTTGGTCTGGCGGTCCAAGGCTACCCAGGAAGAGAACATCAACTACACGCCGCGCTATGACGGCCAGGGCAATCAGTTCGCGCGCATCCGCGAAAACGACGGCCAGGAGTTCTTTGTCTACGACGTCGAGATCAAGCTGCTTGGTGGCCAGAATGCGGCGTTCAGTATCGTCACCCTGCAACCGGTTCGTGACTACGAAGTGACCCTGCAGGGCCTGCGGGACAATCTCTACCTGGGTTTTGGTGCTGCCCTGGCGGTGTTGCTGGCCCTGCTGTGGATCGGCCTGACCTGGGGCTTGCGGGCACTGCGGCGGCTGAGCCAGGAACTCGACGAAATCGAAAGCGGGGCCCGGGAAAGCCTCAGTACCGAGCATCCCCGGGAGCTGTTGCGCCTGACCGGTTCCCTCAATCGCTTGCTGGACAGCGAACGGGAGCAGCGCAGCCGCTATCGCGACTCCCTCGACGACTTGGCCCATAGCCTGAAAACCCCGCTGGCGGTGTTACAGGGTGTCAGCGAGGACATGGCCCGGCGCCCCGAGGACCGTGGACAGGCCTGGGTGCTGCAAGCCCAGATCGAGCGCATGAGCCAGCAGATAGGCTACCAGTTGCAGCGCGCCAGCCTGCGCAAAAGCGGGCTGGTACGCCACCAGGTGCCTTTGCGCCCGGTGCTGCAAAGTTTGTGCGACACCTTGGACAAGGTCTATCGCGATAAACAGGTCAATGTCGGTTTCGATCTTCCGGAGCACTGTCAGGTGCCGATCGAACAGGGCGCCTTGCTGGAGATGCTCGGCAACCTGCTGGAAAACGCTTATCGGCTTTGCCTGGGTGAGGTGCGGGTCAGCGTGCATCAGACCCTCGGCGGCCAGGAGTTGTGCGTCGAGGACGACGGGCCGGGCGTGCCACCGGATCAACGGGCGCGGATCCTCCAGCGTGGCGAGCGGCTGGACCGCCAGCATCCGGGGCAGGGCATTGGCCTGGCGGTGGTCAAGGACATCATCGAGAGCTATGGCGCACGGTTGACCTTGGGGGATTCAGCGCTGGGCGGGGCGGCGTTTCGGATTCATTTTCCGGTGGTTTGACTGAAGTTTTTTCGGTGGGTTTGCGGGCCTCATCGCGAGCAAGCTCGCTCCCACATTGGATTTCCAGCGCTCATAAATCCCTGTGGGAGCGAGCTTGCTCGCGATGAGGCCAGTCGCCACACCACAAAAGCCAATCAAAAAATCAGTTCTCCAGCTCCCTGTAGTCCCCTGGCGTCACCCCTGTCCACTTCTTGAACGCCCGGTGAAACGCCGACGGCTCCGAGAACCCCAGCTGCTCGGCAATCTGCTGCAACGACAAATCCGCACGCCCCAAATGGTAGATGGCGATATCCCGCCGCAACTGATCCTTGAGCTCCTGGAAGCTGGTGCCTTCCTCCCGCAGATGCCGGCGCAACGTCTGGGGACTGATGTGCAGATGGGCGGCCACGGTTTCCAGGTCGGGCCAGCGTGCGGTGTCGCGGCTGAGCAGGCGGCGCAGTTGGCTGCTCAGGCTGTGGCCATCGTCCGGTCGCGACAGCAGGTCGGCGGGGGAGCGTTCGAGGAAATGCTTGAGGGTTCGTTCGTCCTGCAGCAGCGGCATATCCAGGTAGCGACTGTGAAACAACAGGCTGCTGCTGGGGGCTTCGAATACCAGTGGACAGGGAAACAGCAGGTCGTATTCGGCGGCGTGGGCAGGCTTGGCGTAGCCGAAGGTCGCCTGTTCCAGGCCGATCCGCTGGCCGATCAGCCAACTGGCGAGACGATGCCAGACCACCAGCAGGCTTTCACTCAGGAAGTGATCCGGGTCCCACAGCGTCGAGTCGTTCAACACCAGTCGTACCCGCTCGCCGTCGGCCTCCAGGGTCAGGCTCGGGGCGTCGGGGAACAGGCTGTAGAACAACAGGCCGCGTTGAAGGGCCTTGCCCAGGGTACGGCAGTGGATCAGCGCGTGACACATCATTGCGAAGGTCCCGGGTTTGCTCGGGGCCTGGCCGAACCCCAGGTATTCGTCGTCCAGGTTTTGCCACAACGCTTGCAACAGACGGGTGAACTGCTCCGGCGCAATGCGCGCGCGCGGTTCATCCAGCAGCTCAGGGCTGACGCCCAGCTGTTGCAGCAAAGGAAAATAGTCGAACCCTTGCCGACGTGCGCCGCCCAGGGCTGCGCGGGCGAAATGGCTGGCAATCGTGCGTTGGCGCATGGCGAAAATCCGTCCGTTAAGCGGGCGATGGTAGCAGGGGCATGAAGCGGGGCAAGGCGGATATCCGCCAAATCCCGGAACAGTAGGTGGCCTGTCGGCGGAAATCCGCCACCTTACACGCCGTGTTTACCTTCATGTGAAATCAACAAACCCGTCTGCTATACCGGGTGTAGGACGTTTCGCAAAAATGGCACGTGGGTTGCACTACGTTACGTAGGTCTGCCGCGTGCAGCCGACAAAAACAAATCCCTCCAGCGCAGGAGGGTTCGCAATTGAGGTGTCGTGGATGACAGGTGGATGTCGTCACACGAGACACTTGAGGAAGGTTTGCCATGACGACTCGTCAGCCACTGTACAAATCCTTGTATTTCCAGGTGATCGTAGCCATTGCCATCGGCATTTTGCTCGGCCACTTCTACCCGCAGACCGGCGTTGCTCTCAAGCCATTCGGTGACGGGTTCATCAAACTGATCAAAATGGTCATTGCCCCGATCATCTTCTGTACCGTCGTCAGCGGTATCGGCGGCATGCAGAACATGAAGTCGGTGGGCAAGACCGGCGGCTACGCGCTGCTGTACTTCGAAATCGTTTCCACCATTGCCCTGCTGATCGGTCTGGTCGTGGTCAACGTCGTGCAACCGGGCGCCGGCATGCACATTGACGTATCGACCCTGGACACCAGCAAGATCGCCGGTTTCATCAACGCCGGTAAAGACCAGAGCATCGTCGCCTTCATCCTCAACGTGATCCCGAACACCATCGTCGGCGCGTTCGCCAACGGCGACATCCTGCAAGTGCTGATGTTCTCGGTGCTCTTCGGCTTCGCCCTGCATCGCCTGGGTGCCTACGGCAAGCCGGTGCTGGACTTCATCGATCGCTTCGCCCACGTGATGTTCATCATCATCAACATGATCATGAAGCTGGCCCCACTGGGCGCGTTCGGTGCCATGGCGTTCACCATCGGTGCCTACGGTGTCGGTTCGCTGGTGCAACTGGGTCAGTTGATGATCTGCTTCTACATCACCTGCGTCGTGTTCGTGCTGGTGGTGCTGGGCGCCATTTGCCGCGCCCACGGCTTCAGCGTCATCAAGCTGATCCGCTACATCCGTGAAGAACTGCTGATCGTGCTGGGTACTTCTTCGTCGGAATCGGCCCTGCCACGCATGCTGATCAAGATGGAGCGCCTGGGTGCCAAGAAATCTGTCGTAGGCCTGGTGATCCCGACTGGCTACTCGTTCAACCTCGACGGTACTTCGATCTATCTGACCATGGCGGCGGTGTTCATCGCTCAGGCCACCGATACCCAGATGGACCTGACTCACCAGATCACTCTGCTGCTGGTGCTGTTGCTGTCGTCCAAAGGTGCTGCTGGCGTGACCGGTAGTGGCTTCATCGTACTGGCGGCCACCCTGTCGGCCGTAGGTCACCTGCCGGTGGCCGGCCTGGCGCTGATCCTGGGTATCGACCGCTTCATGTCCGAAGCCCGCGCCCTGACCAACCTGGTGGGCAACGCTGTCGCCACCATCGTGGTTGCCAAGTGGGTCAAGGAGCTGGACGAAGACCAGCTGCAGACCGAGCTGGCTTCCGGTGGTCGCGGTATCTCCGACGTTCGTGAAGATGACGAGCAGATCGCCGCGGCGCAGATTGCAGCGGCTGAGACCTCTGCTCCAGGCACTGTGAAGTAATCTTCAGACTGCAATGAAAAACCCGCTTCGGCGGGTTTTTTTATTGAGCTGAATTATTCAGGTAAGAGTCTGTTTTTGTGGCGAGGGGATTTATCCCCGATAGGCTGCGCAGCAGCCTCCAGGATTATCAGCCCGTGCGATTTGAAGAGGGTTGCTGCGCAACCCAACGGGGATAAATCCCCTCGCCACAAGGGATCCCTGTCGGCCGTGAGCACAATCGTCATTCAAAGTGACAAGTCCAGTAATTGCCCCACCGCCAGTCCCTGCCTAGTCTTTAGCCGTCATCCTTCGGAGATCGCCCATGCAAGGTCCACTGGCATCGCTCAAGGTTCTGGACTTCTCGACCCTGCTGCCCGGCCCGTTCGCTTCGCTGTTGCTGGCGGACATGGGGGCCGAGGTGTTGCGCATCGAGTCGCCGACCCGCCCGGACCTGTTGCGGATACTGCCACCCCATGACCAGGACGTCTCGGCCAGTCATGCCTACCTCAATCGCAACAAGCGCAGCCTCGCGTTGGACCTCAAGCAGCCGGCGGCGCTGGAGGTGATCGAGCAGTTGCTGGGGGACTACGACATTCTGCTGGAACAGTTCCGTCCCGGCGTGATGGAGCGGCTGGGCCTGGGATACGAAGCCTTGAAAGCCATCAATCCGCGGCTGATTTACGTGTCGATCACCGGCTATGGCCAGACCGGCCCTTATAAGGACCGCGCCGGCCACGACATCAATTACCTGGCCCTGGCGGGGCTAGCTAGCCACACCGGCCGTGCCGACAGCGGGCCGTTGCCGCTGGGGATCCAGGCCGCGGACATTGCCGGCGGTTCGCTGCATGGGGTGATCGGGCTGTTGGCGGCGGTGATCGCCCGTCAGCAGACCGGGCAAGGCCAGCACCTGGACGTGAGCATGACCGACTGTGTGTTCAGCCTGAACGCCATGGCCGGTGCCGGTTACCTGGCCTGCGGTGTGGAGCCGGGTTGGGAAAATCAGATGCTCAACGGTGGCAGCTTCTACGACTATTACCGTACCCGGGACGGGCGCTGGATGTCGGTGGGCAGCCTGGAACCGGCTTTCATGCAGGCATTGTGCGGGACCTTGGGGCGACCGGAACTGGCGGCCCGGGGGCTGTCGCCGAAACCCGAGCAACAGCGCGAACTCAAGGAGGCCCTGCAAGCCGAGTTCGAGAAACATGATTTCGCCGAGCTTTGCAGCCTGTTTGCCGGGATCGATGCCTGTGTCGAGCCTGTGCTGAGCCTGGAAGAAGCCCTCGGGCATCCACAGTTACAGGCCAGGCAGGTGGTGACCCAAGTGCCCCGAGGCGATGGCACGAGCCAGGCGCAGATGGCCTGTCCGCTGAGGTTTTCAGCAGGGCTACCCGAACCTCGACATATTGGCGTGGGGCTGGGAGCGCATACGGATCAGGTGTTGGGGGAGTTGGGGTTTAGTGTTGAACGGATAGCTGAATTGCGCCGCAGCGGGGTGGTTTTGTAGCGTCTGTCAGGCCGCCATCGCGAGCAAGCTCGCTCCCACAGGGGGATGAGCGGCGAAGATCCAGTGTGGGAGCGAGCTTGCTCGCGATGAGGCCCTGCCAGTCCCCACAAAGCCTGACTACTCGACCCGGGTTTCCCCACTGAACACCAAGGTATTGCGACAGCTGCGGCACAAATACCGCCGCCCCTGGCGCACCAGGCTGTGGCGCTGGGCCGAGAACGGGAAGTCGCTGCCGTCGCAAGGGCATTTGTAGATGTAGCGAGTCACGCTGCGGCGTTTGATTTCGTAGGTGTGGCAGCGGTTGGGCGGCAGTTCGTACACCCCGCGCATGATCAGCTGCCACTCTTCGCCATGGGGCTGGATGCGCTCGCCAAACAGTTGATGGGCGATCAGGTGCGCGACTTCGTGGGCGACGGTCTGCTTGAGGAAATCGTCGGCGTTTTCCCGGTACAACTGGGGATTGAAGCGCAGCAGGTTTTCATGCAGGTGCGCGACACCGGCCTTCTGGCCACGCAATTTGAAGCTGACCACCGGGCGTTTGAAAGGACGTTTGAAAAAGGATTCGGCTTGTTGATAACACTCTTCGACGCGGGTATTGAGTTGCTCGAGCATGCTGTACGGATCTCCAGAAACCCGAGTATGCCGCAAGCGTCGACGGTTGCGAATCGCTCAGGCGCCCAGTGGTCGTTTCGAGCGTTCCAAACGCAGGAAGGCCGCCTTGCGGCGGCCTGTGTTGGCAGATCCTGCTTTTTTATTGGAGGGCACTACTTCAATTGGTATAGACCGGGCCGACGCCCAGCCCCCAGACAATCACCGTGAACGCCATGATGGCCACCAGCACCACCAGGCCGACGGCGAGCACCGAACTGGAAAACAGAAAGCCTTCATCCTGGGGGATGTTCATGAAGGTGGGCAGGCCCACATACAGCAGGTAGACCGTGTAGCAGATTGCCGCCGTGCCGACGATCATGCCCAGCCACATGTGTGGGTAGAGCGCCGCCAGGCCGCCAATGAACAAAGGTGTCGCGGTATAAGTGGCAAACGCGATGCAACGGGCCAGGCTTGGGTTGGCGTCATAGGTACGGGCCATCCAGTGGATAAAGGCACCCATCACCGCCACACCACCCAACATGGCCAGGTACGACATGATGGTCATCCACAGGGCGCTTTCCTGGGTCAGCATGACCGGTGGGCGATTGCCGATGACCCATCCCACCTGCGTGGTACCGATAAAGGCCGAAACTGCGGGAATGGCCGCCAGGATCAGCGTGTGGGTGAGGTACATGTGGCTGATGCTTTCCTCCTGATCGCCACGGATGTCTTTCCATTCTTGATCAGGGTGGGTAAAGAGCCCCACGACATGATGGATCATAGTCAGTCACTCCTTTGTTATTGCCATCGCCCCCCAACGGAGCGCCTACGCAGGCCAAGGTGGCCAAGTAAGTAAAGGTCTGAATATGTGTGCGACCTTATGTCGCAGTATAGAAAGGACTTATCGCCAGGGGGATGGGGGGCTTAGAGCAAATCGCGCTGTAAGAGAGGCTGTTGATAGCTAATTAGCTTCAAGCTTCAAGCTTCAGGCCGCAAGAGAGGGCACCGCGCCTGGCTTGCAGCTTGTAGCTTGTAGCTGCTTGAAAAGCTAAAATCCCGCCCTTTCGTCACACCTCACGGATTTCGCGTCATGGGCACTCTTACGGTCAACCAGAACAAACTGCAAAAGCGCCTGCGCCGCCAGGCCGGTGAGGCGGTCGCCGATTTCAACATGATTGAGGACGGCGACAAGGTCATGGTTTGCCTGTCCGGCGGCAAGGACAGCTATACCTTGCTCGATGTGCTGATGCATTTGCAGAAAGTTGCACCGATCAAGTTCGACATCGTCGCGGTGAACATGGACCAGAAGCAGCCCGGCTTCCCCGAGCATGTGCTGCCGGCCTACCTCGAGTCGCTGGGCGTGGAATATCACATCGTCGAGAAAGACACCTATTCGGTGGTCAAGGAATTGATCCCCGAAGGCAAGACCACCTGTTCGCTGTGCTCGCGCCTGCGTCGCGGCACGCTCTACACCTTCGCCGACGAGATCGGCGCGACCAAGATGGCCTTGGGTCACCACCGCGACGACATCGTCGAGACATTCTTCCTGAACATGTTCTACAACGGCTCGCTCAAGGCCATGCCGCCCAAGCTGCGGGCCGACGACGGGCGCAACGTGGTGATCCGCCCGCTGGCCTATTGCAGCGAGAAAGACATCCAGGCCTATTCGGATTTCAAGCAGTTCCCGATCATCCCCTGCAACCTCTGCGGCTCCCAGGAAAACCTGCAACGCCAGGTGGTCAAGGAGATGCTCCAGGAGTGGGAACGCAAGACCCCGGGCCGTACCGAGAGCATTTTCCGCGGTTTGCAGAACGTCATTCCATCGCAACTGGCAGACCGTAACCTGTTCGACTTCACCAACCTGCGCATCGACGAAAACGCCACGCCGCGGTTCGTCAACGTGGTGAACCTCTGACGCTCCCAACCGCTCTATTCACGGCGCCATTGGCCATACGGGCCGCTGGCGCCGTTTTCATTTCCGACCCCAGGAGAGGGCATGCGCGATTACAAGTGGCTGCACGAGTTTTGTCTGAACCGCTTCGGCTCGGCGACTGAACTGGAAGCCCACCTGCCGGTTCCCAAGACAGCGGCGCAACTGCGCAAGATCAGCGACGACCGTTACCTGTCGACTATGGCGCTGCGGGTGTTCCGCGCCGGGCTCAAGCACAGCCTGGTGGACGCCAAGTGGCCGGCGTTCGAAGAGGTGTTTTTCAAGTTCGACCCGGAAAAAGTCGTGCTGATGAGTGCCGAGCACCTGGAGCGGCTGATGCAGGACGCGCGGATCATCCGCCACCTGGGCAAGCTCAAGAGCGTGCCGCGCAACGCGCAACTGATATTGGACGTGGCCCATGAAAAGGGCAGCTTCGGCGCATTGATCGCCGACTGGCCGGTGACCGACATCGTCGGCCTGTGGACGTACCTGAAAAAACACGGCCATCAACTGGGCGGCCTGTCGGCGCCGCGTTTCCTGCGGATGATGGGCAAGGACACCTTCGTGCCCAGTTATGACGTGGTGGCTGCCCTCAATGCCCAGGACATCATCGACAAAGTCCCCACCAGCCTGCGTGACCTGGCGACGGTGCAGAATGCTTTCAACCAGTGGCATGAAGAGAGTGGGGGAAGGCCTATGAGCCAGATATCGATGATGCTGGCGTATACCGTGAATCATTGAGCCCGCGTTGCGGCCATCGCGAGCAAGCTCGCTCCCACAGGGTGCCATCGAGTCCCTGTGGGAACGAGCTTGCTCGCGATAACGGTGTATCAGGCGACGGAAATCTCGCCTTCCCCCGCCAACCGCCGGTTCAACTGGAACCGCCAGCGCACATACAGCAGGGCCGAGCAGAACACCACCACGCTCGCCGCCATTTCCAGCACGCCGAACCATTGCCGGTTTGGATCATAGGCCGCCAGTGCGCCTTTGATGAAATACAGGTTCACCACGAAGCACATCCATGAGTGTCCACGGGCGCTGCCGCTGAGCATGCCGGGTGCCAGTATCAGCAGCGGTACCAGCTCGATCAGCAGAATCACCCAGGGCCGCGCGCCGTGCAGGTCGGCGATCAGCAAGTAATACCCGCTGAGCAACCCCACCAGGCCGAGAAAGCACAGCAGGCTGAGGGTTCGGGCGATGCGTACGCGCGGTTCCAGCCACTGGATGGACGGCAGGATTTTCGGCTTCTTAGCCACGGCCGTTCTCCAGCAGTTGGGCGGTTTTCGCCAGCCGCGAGCCCAGGGCCCGGCACAAGGCGACTTCGTGTTCGTTCAAGCCGCTTTTGCCGTCGGCGCCGGCGTGATGACTCGGGCCGTACGGCGTACCGCCACCGACGGTATCGATCAAAGCCGATTCACTGTAGGGCAGGCCGGTGATCAGCATGCCGTGGTGCAACAACGGCAGCATCATCGACAGCAGGGTGGTTTCCTGGCCGCCGTGCAGGCTTGCCGTGGACGTGAATACCCCGGCCGGCTTGCCCACCAGGGCGCCGGTCAACCAGAGATTGCTGGTGCCGTCGAGAAAGTACTTCAGCGGCGCGGCCATGTTGCCGAAACGGGTCGGGCTGCCCAGGGCCAGGCCGGCGCAGTTCTTCAGATCATCGAGGGTGGCGTACAGCGGGCCTTGTTCGGGGATGTCCGGGGCCACCGCTTCGCACTTGGTGGAAATCGCCGGCACCGTACGCAGCCTGGCTTCCAGCCCCGCCTGCTCGATGCCACGGGCGATCTGCCGGGCCATTTCGTTGGTGGAGCCGCTGCGGCTGTAATACAACACCAGGATGTATGGCGTGCTCACGGCAGGATCTCCAGGATCTTCTCCGGTGGACGGCCGATCACGGCCTTGCCAGCGGTTTCAAGAATCGGCCGTTCCATGAGTTTCGGGTGGGCGGCAATGGCAGCGATCAACTGGGCCTGGCTCAGGCTCTGGTCGGCCAGGTTCAGCGTGGTGTATTCCTCCTCGCCGGTGCGCAGCAGCTGCCGGGCACTGATGCCCAGCTTGCCCAGCAGGCGTTCAAGCTGGGCGGCGTCGAGCGGGGTTTCCAGGTAGCGGACCACGGTGGGCGCCAGGCCTCGGGCCTCCAACAGTTCCAGCGCACCGCGGGATTTCGAGCAGCGCGGGTTGTGATAAAGCGTCAGATCGGTCATGAGCGGGTCGCATCTTGCGTAAGGTGGCGGCTATTCTACTGTGCTGCGAGACGCCCGGCACGTCGAGAGAGGTCGATGGGTTGCGGCAGCGTTTACATTCAGACAAGGATTGGCACATGGCAAGGCGATTGACGGCGGCACTGACATTCATCGGCATCTTGTTGCTCGCCGGCTGCGGAAACGACTACGGGGTGGACCAGAACGGCCAGGCCATCGCCTCGCAACGGCTGGACAAGCAATGGCTGGTGCTCAACTACTGGGCCGAGTGGTGCGCGCCGTGCCGCACCGAGATCCCGGAATTCAATGCCTTGGCCGAACAGCTCAAGGGGCGAAATGTCGGTGTGTTCGGGGTCAATTTCGACCAGGTGCAGGGCGAAGAGCTCAAGAGCGCGAGCGACAAGATGGGGATTCGTTTTACGGTGTTGGCCCGGGATCCGGCCGAGATCTTCGACCTGCCTCGCAGCGAGGGGCTGCCGGTGACCTACATCATCGATAACCAAGGCAAGGTGCGCGAGCAGTTGCTGGGAGAACAGACGGCGGCGGGGGTGATGGCCAAGCTTGAGGCGTTGCAGGCGTTCAAATAACCCCCGTTATGGCAGGCGGGATACCTTGTGGCGAGGGGATTTATCCCCGCCGGGCTGCGCAGCAGCCCCCTGCGTCCCGTCTGACGCACCACGGTAGCAAGTAGGTCTGGGGCCGCTTCGCGACCCAGCGGGGATAAATCCCCTCGCCACAGGGGACCCATGCCAGATTCAGGATCTCCCCTTGGAGGCCTCAACCTTCTTCCAACCACCACCGCAGCGGTTTGCCCTGGGCCGGCCAGAAGCGCATTTGCTCGATGGGCGAGACGTCCCAGCGCTCGACTTTTTCCAGTGCCTGCAAAAAACGCGTCTCTTGCTCCATCACCGCCGGGGCACACAGCTTACGCGTGCTGCCGATCTTGCCGAAGCTCAAACGGTGGCCTTCCAGGGTGTAGGGCGCGAACCAGTGGTTGCAGCCGCCGTTGCCATACGCCCGGCCATCGTCACCGAGGGTGATGGTCAGGTGGCTATAGTCCATCAACGGCCGTTCGCCGATCCATTCCAGGATGTAGCTGCGGTTGTGTTGCAATTGCACCGGTTCGGCGGCGCACCCCATCAGGCCGGCGCTGATCAGCGCAGCCAGGGCCTGGCGCTTCATCAGGCGGCTTCCTGGCATTTCGGGCACAGGTGTTTTTCACCGACGCTGGTCCAGCCCAACTCGGCGATGCGCGCGCTGGCCGCCGGTTTCTGGGCCTTGACGCCGAGCTTGGCATCGACGGCGAATTCGAAGCTCAGTGCCTTGGCGCAACCGTCGCAGTTGACCTGCCAGGTATGAATCGCCAGTTCGCCGAACACCGGGCCAGTGGTCATGGCGGTCCATTGGCCCATGGGCTTGAGCAGGTGCCGAACGGTGTCCACGGTCAGTCGCATGGACAAATCCTTGCTGCCCTTGAGGGTGACGAGCAGTACATCGTTGGCCTGGATCGAACCGCCATTGCCGGTAACCTGGTAGCGACCCGGCGCCAGGGCGCGGACTTCGGTCAGGGTGTGCTGGGGGTTCATCAGGGTGTAGCGGAAATCGTGTTCGGCCATGGGTCCTCCAAATAGGCGCGACATGCTAGCACGGGGCATGGCTTGGGATAGTCAACCACGAATCTTGCCGACGAAACTCCCCCCCTGTGGGAGCGAGCAAGCTCGCTCCCACAGGGGGGGGGTGGTTCAGGTTTAGCGGTCCACCAGGTTCTGCGGTGCGCCGGCGGCCCAGGCAGCAATGTTGTCCAGGGTGGTCACGGCAATCGCCGCCAAGGCTTCATGGGTCAGGAATGCCTGGTGCGCGGTGACCACCACGTTGGGGAAGGTCAACAGCCGTGCCAGCACATCGTCCTGCAAGGGCAGGTCGGAGCGGTCCTTGAAAAACAGTTGGGCCTCTTCTTCATACACGTCCAATCCCAAGTAGCCCAACTGGCCGCTTTTCAACGCATCGATCAAGGCTGGCGTGTCCACCAGGCCACCACGCCCGGTATTGATCAGCATGGCGCCGCGCTGCATCGTGGCCAGCGATTGGGCGTTGATCAAGTGATGGCTCTGTTCGTTCAGCGGGCAGTGCAGGCTGATGACCTGGGCTTGCGCCAGCAGATCGGCCAGGGGCAAGTAGCGAGCCCCCAAGGCTTCGACCTGAGGGTTGGGGTACGGATCGTAAGCCAGTAACTGACAGCCGAAACCGGCCATGATCCGTGCGAACGTGACGCCGATCTGCCCGGTGCCGATCACGCCGACGGTCTTGCCCACCAGGTCGAAACCGGTCAGCCCGTGGAGACTGAAATTGCCGTCCCGGGTGCGGTTGTAAGCGCGGTGCAGGCAGCGATTGAGCGCCATGATCAACGCCACGGCATGTTCAGCCACGGCGTGGGGCGAGTAGGCCGGCACCCGGACGATGCTCAGCCCCAGGCGCTTGGCGGCGGGTAAGTCGACATGGTTGTAGCCGGCCGAGCGCAGGGCGATCAGCCGAGTGCCACCGTTTGCCAACCGCTCCAGTACCGGGGCGCTCAGGTCATCGTTGATAAAGGCACATACCACTTCATGCCGTTCGGCCAGGGCCACGGTGTCCAGGTCCAGGCGGGCCGGCTGGAAGTGCAGTTCAAGGCCGGCGGGCGCCGGGGCTTTATTGAAACTGTCGCGGTCGTAGGTCTGGCTGCTGAAAAAAATCACGCGCATGGCGGCCTCCTGGCATTGGAATGGACTCAGCTTAACCGCCGTTATCCTCGCCGTTACTGCCCTGGATCAGGCGCTGATGCGTGCTTCACTGGCCAGGCGGTTGATGGCGCGCTCCAGGTCTTCCAGGGCGGCAGCGGCTTTCGGGTCCTGTTGCTTGAGCAGGGTTTCGCTGCGCTGGCAGGCGGCGCGCAATTGCGGGACGCCGCAGTAGCGTGTGGCGCCGTGCAGGCGATGGACCCGTTCGATCAGGGCGTTGTGATCGTTGGCTTCGCTGGCCTGGCGGATCGCTTCGCGGTCGGCTTCCAGGGACGCCAGCAGCATCGCCAGCATGTCTGCCGCCAGGTCGGCCTTGCCGGCGGCCAGGCGCAGGCCTTCTTCGTGATCGAGTACGAGCAGTTCGCTGCCGCCCTGGGCGTCGCCGCTGCGCTCCGGTGACTGATTGCGCAAGGCCAGGCCGGTCCACTTGAGCACCACTTGGGCCAGTTGTCGTTCGCTGATGGGCTTGGTCAGGTAGTCGTCCATGCCGCTTTGCAGCAGGGCGCGTTTTTCGTTGGCCATGGCATGGGCGGTGAGGGCGACGATCGGCAGTGGCGTGCAGTGCCGCTCGCTTTCCCATTGGCGGATCGCCTCGGTGCTCTGGCGACCGTCCATACCGGGCATCTGCACGTCCATCAGCACCAGGTCGAAGGTTTCCTTCTGCACGGCCTTGACCGCCGCATAACCGCTTTCCACGGCCAGCACCTTGGCGCCCATGTCTTCGAGCAGGGTTTGCACCAGCAGCAGGTTGGCCGGGTTGTCGTCCACGCACAGGACTTTGGGCGCGCGGCTGGCCACCGGTTCATGGGGTTCGCTGCGGGTCGGGCGTGGGTTGACCAGATCGGAAAGCGAACGGCGCAACTTGCGAGTGCAGGCCGGCTTGGCCTGCAGCTGACTGTGGGGGTTGGGCACCGAGAGGTGATACAGCGTCTGTTCGGTGGTGGGGCATAGCACCAGCACCTTGCAGCCCAGGTGTTCGAGGTCCCAGATATGCTGATTGAGGCGTTCGGGCGGCATGTCGTTGCTGGTGATGCCCAGCACGGCCAAGTCGATGGCTTGTTCGGTCTGGTGCGCGACGGTGACACCGTTGGTGAGGCTTTCCAAGGTGTTGAACGGCGTCACTTGCAGGCCGCAATCCTCGAGCTGGTGCTGCAAGGCCTGGCGCGCCAGTTCATGGTTCTCCAGCACCGCCACGCGTCGGCCCAGCAACGGCGGGCCGGGCAAGTCCTCGGCGTCGTCGCGGGTCTTGGGCAGGCGCAGGCTGATCCAGAACTCCGAGCCCTCGCCCGGTGTGCTGTCGACCCCGATTTCCCCGCCCATTTGCTCCACCAGGCGCTTGGAAATCACCAGGCCCAAGCCCGTGCCGCCCGGTTGCCGGGACAGCGAATTGTCGGCCTGGCTGAACGCTTGGAACAGCGCCCGCACGTCCTGGTTGGACAGGCCGATGCCGGTGTCCTGGATGCTGATGCGCAACTGCACGCTGTCTTCGTGTTCGTCCTCGAGCATGGCCCGGGCGACGATAGTGCCTTCGCGGGTGAACTTGATGGCGTTGCTCACCAGATTGGTGAGGATCTGCTTGAGGCGCAACGGATCGCCCACCAGCGACAGCGGCGTGTCCCGGTACACCAGGCTCACCAGCTCCAGTTGTTTGGCGTGGGCGGCCGGGGCGAGGATGGTCAGGGTGTCTTGCAACAGATCGCGCAGGTTGAATGGGATGTTGTCGAGCACCAGCTTGCCGGCCTCGATCTTCGAGAAGTCGAGGATTTCGTTGATGATCCCCAGCAGGCTGTCGGCGGATTTTTCAATGGTGCCCAGGTAATCGAGCTGGCGCGGGGTCAGTTCGCTTTTCTGCAATAAGTGGGTGAAGCCGAGAATGCCGTTGAGTGGCGTGCGGATTTCATGGCTCATGTTCGCCAGGAACTCGGACTTGATCCGGCTCGCCTCCAGGGCTTCCTTGCGGGCCAGGTCCAGTTCGATGTTCTGGATCTCGATGGTTTCCAGGTTCTGGCGCACGTCTTCGGTGGCCTGGTCGATGCTGTGTTGCAATTCTTCCTGGGCGTTCTGCAATGTGCCGGCCATGCGATTGATGCCCGAGGCCAACTCATCCAGCTCCTGGCTGCCCAGCGGCGGCAGGCGGGTTTCCAAGTGGCCATCCTTGAGCTGCGCCACGGCTTGTTTGATCTGGCTCAGCGGTCGGTTGATCGTGCGGCCCATGCGCAAGGCCAGCAATGCAGTCAGGCCCAGTCCGGCGGTGATCAGCAGCAGGCTGGCGAACAGGCTGCGGTAGCCGCGCAGCAACATGCCGCTGTGGGACAACTCCAACTCGACCCAGCCCAGCAGGCGGTCGGCTTCTTCGGGAATCAGTTCGCCGGCCAGATTGCGGTGCTTGCCGAATACCGGCAGCAAGTAGCGCGTGGCGTCGTTGCCGGTGCGTTGCAGCAGTTGGGCACTGTTGCCTTCCGGCGCCCGGTTAAGCATGGTCGGGCCGGCGTGAGCCAGCGACGTGCGGTCGGGGGCGAGGAAGGTCACGGCACGCACGTCCGTTTGTTCGAGGGACTGCGTGGCGACACGCTCCAGCAGCTCGGTGTCCTGGCGGCTCATGGCCGGGGCGACTAGCGGGGCAAGCTGTTCGGCGATCATCTCGCCTCGTTGCAACAGCTGGGCGTGCAGGTCCGATTGCTGCATCCAGGTGAAATAGCCGCCCAGCACCAGCGCCATCAGGCTGGTTGGCAACAGGGTCAGCAACAGGACACGGCCTTTGATTCCCAGTTTCTTGAGCACACTTGTCTCCTGCATCCAGCGGGTTTGATTGAACTTGCACGCATCCGGCATGCAATACCTGCGCAGTGTAGCGATTTGCGGGCGGGCAATCTTCGTAAAATTCATGCCTGCCGTGCATCCGTACTGCCAATCCTGTAATGACCTGGCAAGCAACCTCCGGGCCTGTGTCCGCTCAGACTCGCCCATCGGACCTTCGGTCGGGCCTGTCAACGTTGACAGGTGTTGTTTTCGTTCTTCTGTTTAAGCTCGGTCTCGTTGAACTGCATAGAAACAACGGGAGAACAACATGAATACCAAGCATGCAGAAGAAAGATTGAAAGCTGTAAAGATTGCACCCCGACTTGATGCGAAAGGCTCAATAACTATCTCGCTTAATGGACAGGTTACGAAAACCGAGGATGTTCATATCCTGGATCAACCCGGTCACTCCATTGTGGGGCTCATAGGGGAGGGTATTGTCATCGTGCAGTTCAGCTCACTGACAGCACCTGGTACCTATGAGATCAAGGAACATGGTATCTGGATATATATGTCGTTCCACGGTTTCCAGGGGGAGGCGGCAACCGGAGCCTTGACCCTTGACACCATCGAGACGAAAAGCAAGTACAGAGGTCATTTTGATGTGAAGACCTCGGATCACCAAAAAGTCGATGGGATATTTGACGTCCAGAGGGTATAGGTTTGGATGTTGAGGGTAGGGGGGCGCCTCCATGTGTAAGGTCCCCCCATCAGACTTCGTTCACTGTTCATGTTCGCGACGTTAGCGATGAGTTTCAGCCGATGTGCAGCCTCCTCGCCCCTGCCACTCAGAAAATAGCTTGAGGCCGCTACGCCGGCAGGCGGAAGCAAGCTCACTCGTCACACCTTGGCTCGCTTATTCCCATAAGCCATAACCACCACACTTTGCGTGATATGGCCGCGCCAGGTTTGCCGGTATGATAGGCGCCCCCGCAGTCCGGATTGCGAATACGCCATGACTTTGCAGTACCCCACCATCGCCGATTGCGTCGGCAACACTCCGCTGGTCCGTTTGCAACGCCTGCCCGGCGTCACCAGCAATACGCTTTTGCTCAAGCTCGAAGGGAATAACCCGGCGGGTTCGGTCAAGGACCGGCCGGCGCTGTCGATGATTACCCGTGGCGAATTGCGCGGGCAGATCCAGCCCGGTGACACGCTGATCGAGGCGACCTCCGGCAACACCGGCATCGCCCTGGCCATGGCGGCGGCGATCAAGGGCTACAAGATGATCCTGATCATGCCCGACAACTCCAGCGCCGAACGCAAGGCGGCGATGACCGCCTATGGCGCCGAGTTGATCCTGGTGACCCAGGAGCAGGGCATGGAAGGCGCCCGGGACCTGGCCGAGCGCATGCAGGCCGAAGGGCGTGGCAAGGTGTTGGACCAGTTCGCCAACGGCGACAATCCCGAGGCCCACTACACCACCACCGGCCCCGAGATCTGGCGCCAGACCGACGGCACCATCACCCATTTCGTCAGCTCGATGGGCACCACCGGTACCATCATGGGCACCTCGCGCTACCTGAAAGAACAGAACCCGAACGTGCAGATCATTGGCCTGCAACCGATGGAAGGCTCGGCCATCCCCGGCATCCGTCGCTGGCCCGAAGAGTATCTGCCGAAGATCTACCAGGCCGAGCGCGTGGACCGCATCATCGACATGGCCCAAAGCGAAGCCGAGGACGTGACCCGTCGCCTGGCGCGTGAAGAGGGCATCTTCTGCGGCGTGTCTTCGGGCGGTGCCGTGGCGGGAATGCTGCGTCTGTCGAAGGAAGTTGAAAACGCGGTGATCGTCGCGATCATCTGCGACCGTGGCGACCGTTACCTGTCGACCGGCATTTTCGACGCGCCCAACTGATGGCCAAGCAAGAGAGAGGCCTGCGCTTCCAACCCAGCGGCGGAAGCCGGGCCCCGCAAGTGCCCACCGGTAAAAAGCAGCGCTTGACCATCGAGCGCCTGGCCAACGATGGCCGGGGCATCGCCTTTGTCGACGGGCGCACCTGGTTTGTCATCGGCGCCCTGGCTGGCGAAGAGGTCGAGGCGCGGGTGCTGGGGGCCCATGGCAAAGTGGTCGAGGCCCGGACCGAGCGTGTGTTCCTGCCTAGTGAACTGCGGCGTGCGGCGCCGTGCATCCATGCCGGTCGTTGCGGCGGTTGCAGCGTCCAGCATTTGCCCCATGACGAACAACTCGCCCTGAAACAGCGCATGCTTGCCGAGCAGTTGTCGCGGGTGGCCGGAGTGGAACCGCAAGAATGGGCGGCGCCATTGAGTGGGCCTGAGTTCGGTTATCGGCGTCGCGCCCGCGTGGCGGTGCGCTGGGATCAGAAGGCGAAAAAGCTCGAAGTGGGTTTGCGCGCCGTCGGCAGCCAGGACATCGTTGCCATCGGCGATTGCCCGGTACTGGTACAGCCCTTGCAGCCGATCATGAGCCGTCTACCGGACATGCTTCGACGCTTGAGCAAACCCCAGGCCCTGGGGCACGTGGAATTGTTCGCCGGCTCGTCCCTGGCGGTGCTGCTGCGGCACATGGCGCCGTTGTCGGACGCCGACCTGACGATCCTCAAGGACTTCTGTGTTTTCCACGAGGCCCAGTTGTGGCTGCACGGCGAAGGCGAGCCGCAACCGGTCGATCCAGGGCAAGCCTTGGGTTATCGCCTGGAGACCTGGGACCTGGACCTGGCTTACCGGCCGGGGGATTTCATCCAGGTGAACGCCGGGGTCAACGAAGCGATGATTGCCCAGGCGCTGCAATGGCTTGCGCCCCAGGCCGAGGAGCGGGTGCTGGATCTGTTCTGTGGATTGGGCAACTTTGCCTTGCCCCTGGCCCGGCATGTGCGCCAGGTGGTGGCCGTGGAAGGCGTGCAAACCATGGTGGACCGCGCGGCGGCCAATGCCGTCAGCAACAATTTGAATAACACTGCCTTTTTTCAGGCCGATTTATCCCAGCCACTGGCAGGTGCCGAATGGATCGGCGAAGGCTTTTCTGCGGTACTCTTGGACCCACCCCGTGACGGTGCTTTCGAGGTGGTGCGCAAGCTGGCGTCCCTGGGCGCCAGGCGGTTGGTATATGTATCGTGCAACCCGGCAACTTTGGCGCGGGACACGGTCGAATTGATCAAGCAGGGCTACCGGTTAAAACGTGCCGGGATTCTCGATATGTTTCCTCAAACGGCGCATGTCGAGGCCATGGCGTTATTTGAAGCGAGCCAGGATGGCTTGTCCGACTGACCCGTTCGTGCCAACCCGTCACAGCCCTGTGCGGAAACACGAGCAGCGAAGGTCAGCGATGTTGACGCATTGAATCTGCGTCGTAGGGAAGGTAAGTAAAGATGGTACAGGTGAGAGCACACCAGCCGATCAACACCGACGGCAGTATCAACCTCGAGGCTTGGCTCGATCATGCGGTCAGTGTCGACACGGCACTGGATCGCGAAGCCTTGAAGGAAGCCTGCGAGTTCGCTCGCGAGGCGGAACAACAACACAACGCGGCGAAAAACCTGTGGTCCGAAGGCACCTCGAGTTTCCAGACGGGCCTTGAGATCGCCGAGATCCTCGCCGACCTCAAGCTCGACCAGGATTCGCTGGTGGCCGCGGTGCTGTACCGGGGCGTGCGCGAAGGCCAGATCCAGCTACCGGTGGTCAGCCAGCGCTTCGGCACGGTGGTCGCCAAGCTGATCGACGGCGTGCTGCGCATGGCCGCCATCAGCGCCAGCCTCAGTCCGCGCCAATCCATGGTCCTGGGCACCCAGGGCCAGGTGGAAAACCTGCGCAAGATGCTGGTGGCCATGGTCGACGACGTGCGCGTCGCGCTGATCAAGCTGGCCGAACGAACCTGCGCGATCCGTGCGGTGAAAGGCGCCGATGACGAAAAGCGCAACCGCGTCGCCCGGGAAGTGTTCGATATTTATGCCCCCCTGGCCCACCGTCTTGGCATCGGTCACATCAAGTGGGAGCTGGAGGACCTGTCCTTCCGCTACCTGGAGCCCGATCAGTACAAGCAGATCGCCAAGCTGTTGCATGAGCGGCGCCTGGATCGCGAGCGCTTCATCACCGATGTGATGACCCAACTGCGGGAAGAATTACAGGCCACCGGCGTCGAAGCCGACATCAGTGGCCGGGCCAAGCACATCTATTCGATCTGGCGCAAAATGCAGCGCAAGGGCCTGGAGTTCAGCCAGATCTACGACGTTCGCGCCGTTCGCGTCCTGGTTCCGGAAATGCGCGATTGCTACACCGCGCTGGGGATCGTCCACACGTTGTGGCGGCACATTCCCAAGGAGTTCGACGACTACATCGCCAACCCCAAGGAAAATGGCTATCGCTCGCTGCACACGGCGGTGATCGGCCCGGAAGGCAAGGTGCTGGAAGTACAGATCCGTACCCACGCCATGCACGAGGAAGCCGAGCTGGGGGTCTGCGCCCACTGGAAATACAAGGGCACCGACGTCAAGTCCGGCTCCAATCATTACGAAGAGAAAATCTCCTGGTTGCGCCAGGTGCTGGAGTGGCACGAGGAACTGGGCGATATCGGTGGCCTGGCCGAACAGCTGCGGGTCGATATCGAGCCGGACCGGGTCTACATTTTCACCCCCGACGGCCACGCCATCGACCTGCCCAAGGGCGCGACGCCGCTGGACTTCGCCTACCGGGTCCACACCGAGATCGGCCACAACTGCCGTGGCGCCAAGATCAACGGGCGGATCGTGCCGCTCAACTACAGCCTGCAGACCGGGGAACAGGTCGAGATCATCACCAGCAAGCACGGCACGCCGAGCCGCGACTGGCTGAACCCGAACCTGGGCTACATCACCACGTCGCGGGCGCGGGCGAAAATCGTCCACTGGTTCAAGCTGCAGGCCCGCGACCAGAACGTCGCCGCCGGCAAGACCCTGCTCGAGCGCGAACTCAGTCGCCTGGGCCTGCCGCAGGTGGATTTCGACAAGCTGGCCGAAAAAGCCAACATGAAAACCGCCGAGGACATGTTCGCCGCCCTCGGTGCCGGCGATCTGCGCCTGGCGCAACTGGTCAACCTGGCCCAGCAACTGGTGGAGCCGGAACGCGGCAACGAGCAACTGGAACTGATCCCGCGCAAGGCCACCGGCTACAAGCCAGGCAAGCGCGGCGACATCCAGATCCAGGGCGTGGGCAACCTGATGACCCAGATGGCCGGCTGCTGCCAGCCGTTGCCGGGAGATGCGATCGTCGGCTACATCACCCAGGGCCGTGGCGTGAGCATTCACCGCCAGGACTGCGCCTCGGTGTTGCAACTGGCCGGGCGCGAACCGGAGCGGATCATCCAGGTCAGCTGGGGCCCGGTGCCGGTGCTCACCTACCCGGTGGACATCGTCATCCGCGCCTACGACCGCTCCGGCCTGCTGCGTGACGTGTCCCAGGTGTTGCTGAACGAGCGGATCAACGTGTTGGCGGTCAACACCCGCTCGAACAAGGAAGACAACACCGCGCTGATGTCCCTGACCATCGAGATTCCAGGGCTGGATGCGCTGGGGCGGTTGCTGGGGCGGATTTCCCAGTTGCCGAACATCATCGAGACCCGGCGTAACCGGACGCCGGGTTAAGCGCAGTCCAAACATGTGGGAGCGAGCTTGCTCGCGATAGCGGTCTATCAGTGACAGAGAGCGTGGCTGACACACCGCAATCGCGAGCAAGCTCGCTCCCACAGGGTTATTTTGTGATGAGATGGATTGATGTATAGCCTCGAAGACCTGCTCCACCTCATGAACCGCCTGCGGGACCCGCAGTACGGCTGCCCGTGGGACATCAAGCAAACCTACGCGACCATCGTCCCCCATACCCTGGAAGAGGCCTACGAAGTGGCCGATGCCATCGAGCGTGGCGATTTCGATCATTTGCAGGGCGAGTTGGGCGACCTGTTGTTCCAAGTGGTGTATTACAGCCAACTGGCCCGGGAGGAAAACCGCTTCGAATTCGCCGGCGTGGTCGACAGCATCACCCGCAAGCTGATCCGTCGCCATCCCCATGTGTTTCCTACCGGTGATCTTTACGCGCCGGTGGACATCCCGCGCCTGAGCGAAGAACAGGTCAAACACCGCTGGGAGGAAATCAAGGCAGAGGAGCGTGCTGAGAAGGCTTCGGCACCGGAGCAGTTATCGTTGCTCGACGATGTGCCAGCGGCCTTGCCTGCGTTGTCCCGTTCGGCGAAGTTGCAGAAGCGTGCGGGGCAGGTCGGTTTCGACTGGCCGGGCCCGTTGCCGGTGCTCGACAAGGTCCGGGAGGAGTTGGACGAAGTCCTCGAAGCCATGGCCGACAATGATCCGGTCGCCATCAGCGACGAGATCGGCGACCTGCTGTTCAGCGTGGTAAACCTGGCCCGGCACCTGAAAGTCGACCCGGAAACCGCCCTGCGTGGCGCCAACGGGAAATTCGAACGACGCTTCCGATTTATCGAACAGGCATTGCGCGACACCCACCGTCCCATGGAAGATTGCACCCTCGAAGAGTTGGACGCCTTGTGGGGCGAAGCCAAACGTCAGGAAAAGAATTTGCCCAGCTGTGGCTGAGGCCGTTGCCTAAGTGAGTAAGCATCATGAGCCTTTCCCTTCGCGACCAGTTGCTCAAAGCAGGGCTGGTCAACCAAAAGCAGGCCAAACAGGTCGGCAAAGAGAAACAGAAGCAGCAGCGCCTGGCCCACAAAGGCCAGATCGAACTGGACGACTCCCAGCAGCGCGCGGCCCAGGAGGCCATGGCCGAGAAGGTCAAGCGCGACCAGGAACTCAACCGTCAGCAGCAGGAAAAGATCGAGCAGAAAGCCCGGGCCGCGCAGATCAAGCAATTGATTGAAGTCTCGCGCCTGCCGAAGCTGACCACTGAGGATTACTACAACTTCGTCGACGACAAGAAGGTCAAGCGCATCTCGGTCAACACGCTGATGCGCAACAAGCTGAGCAGTGGCTCGCTGGCGATCGTCCACCATGCCGGCGGTTATGAAGTGATCCCGCGCGAGGCGGCCTTGAAGATTCAGGAACGCGATCCCAAGCGCATCGTCCAGCTCAACACCCAGACCGAAGAGGTGGATGCTGATGATCCGTATGCGGCGTATCAGATTCCGGATGATTTGATGTGGTAAGAGCGGCGCAATGCCGTTGAGCTGAAACACAAAACCTGTGGGAGCAGCTTGCTCGCGATGGCGTCATATCAGTCAATGTCTCTGTCGCTGATATACCGTTATCGCGAGCAAGCTCGCTCCCACAGGTGTTTTTTGTTGTTCAGGATTCTGCCATTTCACGCGAGCGCAGCCGTTCCTCGCGCTCCAGCTCAGCCTTGTAGCTATGAGCATCCGTCTCCGAGTGGAACATGCCCACCAGCAGATCCTGTTGATGCACATCCCAGATTCGGATACCGGCGGCAATGCCTTCGTGGGACATGTGGGCGTCGTCGCGTTCAGTTACTTTCACAGTCATCTTGCAAGCTCTCCAATCTCTGTTATCTGCAGCAAGGCGTGTGCAGGCCTTTGTTATAGATTTTGATAGCGTGCTAAGTAAACGCCTGGACCCGTTAAGAAGTTTTCATGAAAGTCGCAACAATCCTCCAGGCCCGGCGGTGCGCGGCATTCGGTCGCAGGCGTTATTCATGAAGAAGATTTCATGTTGCAGTGGTGGTCCTCCATGAGCACAGGGGATTAGGCATTCATGAAAACGAGGGCAAGAAAAAGCCCCGCAGGTGCGGGGCTTCTTGATATCAGTGTCGATCAGCTGCCTTTCACAGGCTTGCCGTTGACCGTGCCGTCCAGGAGCATGATGTTGTACTCCTTGCCGTCAGTCTCGACCTGTTGCAGGCGCACCAGCAGATAATCCCAGTCCTTGGCGAACCAGAGCACGGTGATGCGCTTGCTTTGTGTCGGGTCGCGCACGCGCTCGACCTTGATTGCCTCGATCTGGCCGGCCTTGGTGTCGACCTTTTCCGAGCCCAGCACGCGGAAGTCATAGGTATCGATTTCGCCATCATCGACGACCTGATAGCTCATGCTTTTCTTGCCGGCCGCCACGTCGTGCTGCAGGGCCAGTTGATAAGTGGATTTATCGACCATGCCACGGTTGAGCGGCAGCTTGACCGCGTCACCGCGATCGGTACCGGTGACCATCTTGGTGTTCCAGTCGAAGTCCAGGTCGGCCTTCTTGGCCTTGCCCAGGCCACCGCGTTCGAAGTGGTAGGACTGTGGCAGCAAAGTGTCCTTGTCCAGGGTCAGGGTGCTTTCTTCGGTCAGGCTGGCGATCATCATCGAAGCCTTGAAGCTCAGCTTCCAGGTGCCATTGGCTTCCTTGGTCAGGCTGCGCTCGGCGGTACCGCTCATGGGCAACTGTTTCCAGTCGGCGGTGTAGCTGGCGGAGAACGGTTGAAGTTCCGAAGCCTGTGCCAAGGGCAAGGCAAGCAGAGCGCAAGCGAAGAGCAGGGCGCGACGCATAAAATCTCCTAGTATCGAATCAAATGGCCGCTGGCGGCGAGTAACTGGCCGTCCAGTGAGGCTCCGCGATCGTCGAGGGTCAGCCGTCCTTCGGCAAACCAACGCACGGCCATCGGGTAGATCTGGTGCTCGCGGGCGTGAACCCGTTGCGCCAGGCTGTGCGGCGTGTCGTGCAACTCTACCGGTATTACTGCCTGTACGACCAGTGGTCCGCCATCGAGTTCCTCGGTGACAAAGTGCACCGAGCAGCCGTGCTCCGTGTCTCCGGCTTCCAGGGCCCGCTGGTGAGTGTGTAACCCTTTGTATTTGGGCAGCAGCGAGGGGTGGATATTGAACAGGCGACCCTGGTAGTGACGCACGAAGCCGGCGCTGAGGATGCGCATGAAGCCGGCCAGTACCACCAGTTGCGGGTTGAAGGTATCGATCTGTTCCATCAGCGCGGCGTCGAAGGCTTCGCGGCCATCGAACGCCTTGTGATCCAGGACGCGGGTGTCGATACCCGCCTCCCGGGCGCGTTGCAGGCCGTAGGCATCGGCGCGGTTGGAAATCACCGCGCGGATACGGACCGGGCTGTCGCCGGTCCGCGTACTGTCGATCAAGGCCTGCAAGTTACTGCCGGTGCCGGACAGCAGCACCACCACGTCACAGGTCGCGGACATCAGTGGGCCTTAAGGTTTTTCAGCTCGACCTGGGCAGCACCTTCGGCGGCGGTGGCGATCTGGCCGATGACCCAAGGCTGCTCGCCGGCTTCACGCAATACGTTCAGGGCGCTCTCGACGTGCTCCTGGGCCACGCAAATCACCATGCCCACGCCGCAGTTCAGCACGCGGTGCATTTCGGTTTCATCGACGTTGCCTTTCTCTTGCAGCCAGTCGAACACCGCTGGACGGGTCCAGCTCGCCACGTCGACCACGGCCTGGGCGCCTTTTGGCAGCACGCGCGGGATGTTGTCCAGCAGGCCACCACCGGTGATGTGGGCCATGGCCTTGACGGCGCCGGTGTCCTTGATCAGCTTGAGCAGCGGCTTGACGTAGATGCGAGTCGGGGCCATCAGCAGGTCGGCCAGTGGCTTGCCGTCGAGCTGGGTGTTTTCGATCTCGGCACCGGAGACTTCGATGATCTTGCGGATCAGCGAGTAGCCGTTGGAGTGCGGGCCGGAGGACGGCAGGGCGAGCAGGGCATCGCCGGCGGCGACTTTCGAACCGTCGATGATCTCGGCTTTCTCTACCACGCCGACGCAGAAACCGGCCAGGTCGTAGTCTTCGCCTTCGTACATGCCGGGCATTTCAGCGGTTTCACCGCCGACCAACGAGCAGCCGGCCAATTCACAGCCGGCGCCGATGCCGGTCACGACCTGGGCGGCGGTGTCGACGTTCAGTTTGCCGGTGGCGTAGTAGTCGAGGAAGAACAGCGGCTCGGCACCGCAGACCACCAGGTCGTTCACGCACATGGCCACCAGGTCGATGCCGATGCTGTCGTGCTTGTTCAGGTTCAGTGCCAGGCGCAGCTTGGTGCCGACGCCGTCGGTGCCCGAGACCAGCACCGGTTGCTTGTAGCCGGCCGGGATCTCGCAGAGGGCGCCGAAACCGCCCAGGCCGCCCATGACTTCCGGACGCGCAGTGCGCTTGGCGACGCTCTTGATGCGTTCGACCAATGCTTCACCGGCGTCGATGTCTACACCGGCGTCCTTGTAGCTCAGGGAGGGTTGCTTGCTCATGATCCAGGCCTTTAGGGGGGATTTCTGGGTAACGACCGACGCCGGGGCCATTGAATAACCGTTGTACGAATTATTCCGGGAGCCCAGCCATTGCCGGTCTGCGAAGGCGCGCGATTTTATCAGGCTTGAGGGGCAGCGGCCATCCTCGCGCCGACGGGCAGGGACATATCCACGGAAAAAAACCGATATTTCTTATATTGGTACTGCGTAGCGCGTCTGTATAAGGTGTAGCGGTAACCGGCTATGGTGATGACAGTGCGAAACTTCCATCGGGCGTGTGAATGTTTTGCCGGGTGTTGTGGTCACAGCCATGCTCAATCTTCTTCACACGGCCTGTTCCAGCCGTTATGTCCGGGAATTTTCCATGCGTTTGTTCAAATTCTTGTCTGTGGGCTGCCTGTCGCTGATCAGCCTGGCGAGCCATGCCGAAACCCTCAATGGCCTGTATCAAGTGCTCGAGCCGGTCAGCAACCAATCCCCGGAAGAGCGCAACCAGGCAACTTTGCGCGCGCTGGACACGCTGGTGCTGCGCCTGACCGGTGACGCCAAGGCCGCCCAGAATCCGGGCCTGGCGGCGATCCGCAAGGATCCGCAACAGATCATTCTTCAATATGGCTATGATGCCGGCCCTCCAGAAAGCCTCAAGGTGGACTTCGATCCGGCGAGCTCCGATCGGGCCTTGCGTTCGGCGGGGTTGTCGTTGTGGGGCGCGAACCGGCCATCGATCCTGGGGTGGTGGCTGAACGACTCGACCGAGGGCTCCAGCCTGGTGGGTGATGGCCAGGCCAGCGCCGCGCCACTGCGGCGTGCCGCCCAGCACCGGGGGTTGCCGTTGCACCTGCCGCTGGCGGATTTGAGCGAGCAGATCGTCGCCACCGCGCCGAACCTGGAAGGCAACGACCCGGCGCCTTTGCGTGATGCCTCGGAGCGATACGCGACGGACGCCTTGCTGGCGGTTCATGCCAAGGAAGAGGGCGGGCAGTGGCATGGGACCTGGCGCCTGTGGTTGGGCGACCAGCGCGAGCAGGGCACCGCCCAAGGCGCCGATCCTGCCGCCCTGGCCGATGCGGTGATGTTGGCGGTGAGTCAACGGCTGGCGCCGCGTTTCGTCGCCAAGCCGGGCGTGGCCACCGAACAATTGCTGGAAGTGCAGGGCATGAATCTGGAGCGTTATGCGGCCCTTGGGCGTTTGCTCGAACCGTTTGGTGGGCAGTTGCAGCGGGTTGAAGGCGACCGGATCGTCTATCGGGTCAACGGCAGCGCCGAGCAACTGAAAGCGCAGCTGGCCCTGGCGAAGTTGCAGGAAGTGCCTGCCGGTGAGCCTGTTGCGCCAGAAGCTGCGCCTCAGCCAGCCGCCGACGGCTCGGTTCCGGTCGCCGCGCCAACGCCTGCGCCGGCGGCCAATCTGCGGTTCCGTTGGTAGGTTTTCTTTCTTTATATAGCTAGGGAGTGGTTCATGGGCGATACGCGGCGTTGGTTCTGGTTGGGTGGGGTCGCCCTGCTGATTGCGCTTATCTATTTGCTGCATCCGATCCTCACGCCGTTCCTGGTTGCGCTGTTGTTGGCCTATCTGTTCGATCCGGTGGTGGATCGCCTGGAAAAACTCGGCCTGTCGCGAACCTGGGGTGTGGTGGCGGTGTTTGCGCTGTTCACGCTGATTGTGAGCGCCCTGTTGCTGGTGCTGATACCGATGCTCGCCAAACAACTGGTGCGCCTCTACGAGTTGGCGCCGCAGATGCTCGATTGGTTGCAGCACAGCGCGGTGCCGTGGGTGCAGTCGAAGCTGGGGTTGGCGGACGGTTTCTGGAAGTTCGACAAGGTCAAGGCGGCCATCAGCGAGCACATGGGCCAGACCACCGACATCGTTGGCGTGGTGTTGAGCCAGGCCACGGCCTCGGGCCTGGCGTTGATCGGTTGGCTGGCGAACCTGGTGCTGATTCCGGTGGTGGCCTTTTATCTGCTGCGGGATTGGGACTTGATGATGGCCAAGATCCGCAGCCTGCTGCCGCGTCACCGCGAAGAACGCATCATGACCCTGACCGGCGAATGCCACGAAGTGCTGGGGGCATTCGTGCGCGGGCAGTTGCTGGTGATGGTGGCGCTGGGTTTCATCTACGCGGCTGGCTTGATGCTCGTGGGGCTGGAGTTGGGGCTGTTGATCGGCCTGATCGCCGGCCTGGCGGCCATCGTGCCGTACATGGGGTTTGTGATTGGTATCGGCGCGGCGTTGATCGCCGGGTTGTTCCAGTTCGGCGGCGACTTGTACCCGATGATCGGCATCGTGGCGGTGTTCATGGTCGGGCAGGCCCTGGAGGGCATGGTGCTGACGCCGCTGTTGGTGGGCGACCGGATTGGCCTGCATCCCGTGGCGGTGATCTTTGCGATCCTGGCCGGTGGCGAGTTGTTCGGTTTCACCGGGATCCTGCTGGCGCTGCCGGTGGCGGCGGTGATCATGGTGCTGGTGCGGCATATGCACGATCTGTACAAGGATTCGGACATTTACAGCGGCGCCGAAGACCCTGATCTGTAGGGTGAATGACCGGCGGGGTGTCAGGGAAACTGACGCTCCGCGCCCTTGTCGCTGCAAACCTTTGATTTTGCTCGTGGTCCGGCGCATTGTGCGGTCCGTGTCACGGGTATAAACTTTGCGAACTTTACACAGAGGCCACTAACGGTTCCTTTGGAACTGTTCAGTCAGCATGAAACCGATTCAGCTGCCCCTAGGTGTGCGTCTGCGTGATGACGCCACCTTTATCAATTACTACCCAGGCGCCAATGCCGCTGCACTCGGCTATGTCGAGCGGCTCTGCGAAGCCGACGCCGGCTGGACTGAAAGCCTGATTTATCTGTGGGGCAAGGACGGAGTGGGGCGCACGCACCTGTTGCAGGCGGCGTGCCTGCGGTTCGAGCAGTTGGGCGAACCGGCCGTCTATCTGCCGCTGGCTGAATTGCTGGATCGCGGCGTTGAAATCCTCGACAACCTTGAGCAGTACGAACTGGTCTGCCTGGACGACCTCCAGGCGGTGGCCGGCAAGGCCGATTGGGAAGAAGCGCTGTTTCATCTGTTCAATCGGTTGCGCGACAGCGGCCGGCGGTTGCTGATCGCCGCCTCGACGTCGCCGCGAGAGCTGCCGGTGAAGCTGGCGGACCTCAAGTCCCGTCTCACCCTGGCGCTGATTTTCCAGATGCGGCCACTTTCCGACGAAGACAAACTCCGCGCCTTGCAGCTGCGTGCTTCCCGACGTGGCCTGCACCTGACCGACGAAGTCGGGCATTTCATCCTTACCCGTGGTACCCGCAGCATGAGCGCGCTGTTCGAATTGCTCGAACGCCTCGACCAGGCCTCCCTTCAGGCCCAGCGCAAGCTGACTATTCCTTTTTTGAAAGAAACTTTAGGCTGGTAGAACTGTCGCCAGATGATGGCTTAAAGCCTCTTTCGGGCGCGGTGAACCCCCGGTTTTGCTGGGCTGCAGGGCTGCAACCCGCCCAGGCTGGGCTTAAGCGCTTAGATGTAAAGGTGAAACCGAGAAGTCACATTTGCATCGATTGAATTTGCAAATGAGGTTGATAGAAGGCATAGTCTCGCCATCTTTACTACTTCAGCCACGGTCGTGCCCATGCTAAATCGCTTCGCACCCCTCGTGCCTCTCGCACTCGTTACCCTGTTGTTCGGTTGCGCTGCCCACTCCCCAGTGTCCCAGCAAGCACCACAACCACAGGTCAAGAACTCCGTTACCGCCCAGTCTTCCTCCGTTGCGTTCCAGGAAGAAATGGCCTCCGACAAAGAGCTGGCAGCTTTCGCCGGCAGCAAGCCTTATCAGCTTCCGGTGCTGGCCGACAGCATTCTGGAGCGTGGTATGTCGTTGATCGGTACCCGCTACCGTTTTGGCGGTACCTCTGAAGCCGGCTTCGATTGCAGCGGTTTCATCGGCTATCTGTTCCGCGAGGAGGCCGGCATGAACCTGCCGCGTTCCACGCGCGAAATGATCAACGTGAACGCTCCGCTGGTTGCGCGCAACCAACTGGAACCTGGTGACCTGCTGTTCTTCAGCACCAACGGTCGTCGCGGTCGTGTCAGTCACGCCGGTATCTACCTGGGTGACAACCAGTTCATTCATTCCAGCAGCCGCCGCAGCGGTGGCGTGCGAATCGACAGCCTGGGCGACAGCTACTGGAACAAGACTTTCATCGAAGCCAAGCGCGCCCTCGCCATGGCACCGACTGTGGTCACTGCCCGCAAGTAAGCACACAGTTTGTAAGGCAAACTTAAAGTCTTACTTGAAGTTTGCCACATAGCCGCTAGAATCCTTGATCATTGATTGATGGCAATCCGCCTGCGTATTACGCAGGCGGATTTGTTTTCATGCCCACGGCAGAAAAGCCGCATCCAGATCAGGATTGTTCTGCATATGTCGACGTCGGCCCGCCTCGCTCTCATGTTCCTTGCCGCGCTGCTCAGCGCCTGCGCCAGCCGTACCCCGCCGCCAGCACCTGTGGTTCGGGCCCCGGTGGTCTTTGCCCCTTCGCAACCCTTTTCCCCGGCCGCCGAAGACGTCCTGTTCCGGGCGCTGGGCCTGGTGGGGACGCCATATCGCTGGGGCGGCAACACGCCGGATTCAGGTTTCGATTGCAGTGGCCTGATTGGCTATGTCTACCGCGATGCCGCCGGCATATCCCTGCCGCGTTCTACCCGCGAGATGATCGGCATGCGCGCCCCGGATGTCGGTAAGGAAGCCTTGCAGAGCGGTGACTTGATTTTCTTCGCCACTAACGGCGGCTCCCAAGTTAGCCATGCCGGGATCTATGTAGGCGAGGGCCGTTTCGTCCATGCGCCGGCCACCGGTGGCACGGTCAAGCTCGACAGCCTGTCCAAGGCCTATTGGCAGAAGGCTTACCTGGGCGCCAAGCGGGTGCTGCAGCCGGAACATCTGGCGCGTAATCCCTGATGCGAAGGTTCAGGCCCGCGCAAATCTGTGGCGAGGGGATTTATCCCCGTTGGGCTGCGCAGCAGCCCTAAAGCCTGAAATCCCTAGTTTTCAGGCCGATCGCATCCAAACCGCTATCTTAGGGGCTGCTTCGCAGCCCAGCGGGGATAAATCCCCTCGCCACAAGAGAGTGTGACCAGCACTATCTGGCAGACACCCGCCAAATCTTGTTCCCCACATCATCAGCCACCAACAACCCACCCTGTTTATCGATCACCACGCCCACCGGCCGGCCCAGGGCTTTTTCGTCGGCGTTCAGGAAGCCGGTGAGCACATCCACGGGTTGTCCCACCGGTTTGCCGCCGGTGAACGGTACAAAAATTACCTTATAACCACTGTGGGGCTTACGGTTCCAGGAGCCGTGCTGCCCGACGAAAGCTCCTTCGGTAAACGGCGCGGGCAAGCGGCTGCCTTCGGCGAAGGTCAGGCCCAGCGAGGCGGTGTGAGGGCCGACAGCGTAGTCCGGGGCGATGGCCTTGGCCACCAGGGCCGGGTTCTGCGGCTCGACCCGGACATCGACGTGCTGCCCGTAGTAGCTGTAGGGCCAGCCATAGAACGCGCCGTCCTTGACCGAAGTAATGTAGTCCGGCACCAGGTCGCTGCCGATCTCATCCCGTTCGTTCACTGCCGTCCATAGGGCGCCGCTGCGGGGTTCCCAGGCCAGGCCGTTGGGGTTGCGCAGGCCCGAGGCAAAGATACGGTGGCTACCGCTGGCGCGGTCCACTTCCCAGATGGCGGCGCGGCCCTCTTCGGCCTCCATGCCGTTTTCCGCGACGTTGCTGTTCGAGCCAGTGGTGACGTACAGCTTGCTGCCGTCGCGGCTGGCAATCACGTTCTTGGTCCAGTGATGGTTGAGCGTGCCGCCCGGCAAGTTGACGACCTTGGTTGGCTGCGCCTTGATCTGCGTGTCACCGTCCTTGTACGGGAAGCGGATCAGTCGGTCGGTGTCGGCCACATACAGGTCATTGCCCACCAAAGTCATGCCGAACGGTGAATTGAGATTTTCCAGGAACACCGTACGGGTTTCGGCGATGCCGTCGTGATTGGCGTCGCGCAACAGCGTGATGCGATTGGGGCTGGGCACGCCGGCACCGGCGCGGCCCATGACCTTTTTCATCACCCAGCCACGAATGCCCTTGCCATCGTCCGGCTTGGGCGGGGCGTTGGTTTCGGCCACCAGCACATCGCCGTTGGGCAACACGTAGAGCCAGCGCGGGTGATCCAGCCCTTCGGCGAACGCGCCCACCTGCAGGCCCTGGGCCGGGGTGGGCTTGGTGCCGTCCGGCCAGCCGATTGCTTCGGCGATGTTGACGGTAGGGACCAGGGTCTTGTTCGGTTCAGGCAGTTTCGGTGCAGGTCCGGTGCCGTCGGACACTTGCAGCGTGGAAGACTCGCCACAAGCGACAAGCCCGGCGGCAAGGGCGACGATCAGAAGGTGTGGTGGCTTGAGCATGCTGGCTTCCCTATGAGTGCATGTAGTTACTCATAGAGAAGCGTAGACGCGCGATGGTTCAACTGCGGGTAGGCCAGTCTGCCAGGCAAAACCTTGTGGGAGCGAGCTTGCTCGCGATGGCGGCGTGACAGTCAAGATTGATGTTGCCAGGTGCACCGCTCTCGCGAGCAAGCTCGCTCCCACAGTTCTTGAATGAGTCAGCCGTGGGTCTGTTTGAACAGCACGGCGATGCCGGGGTGATAGAAGCCGGCTTCATTACGCAACTTGCGGTAGGCGTAAGGAAAATACCAGGCCACGGCGCAGGTATTTTCCTTCTGCAGGTCGTCGATCATGTCCTGCAGTTCTTCGGGCGTAGCGCTCTGCTGGGCTTTTTGCGGCGAGACGAACAGGCAGCCCAGCTTCAGGTCGCTGGCGTAGCTGATGCGCTTGGCATCGCTGGTGGCTTCCGACAGCGGTTGGGTCAGGTTCAGGTTGTTGACCTTGGGCCAGCGTTGGGTGGCCTGGATGAAGGCGCGCTCCTCGGTACTGGCGATAAGCAGATCGGCGCAGACGTTGCGTTCGCCTTCTTCGTTCTGCTTGCGGGTCGGCGCGTTCTGCAGCGTGACCATCTCGGCCATCCAGGCGGCCGCCGACAGCAAGCTGAGGTTGGCTCGTTCATCGAACCAGTAAGGCGTGTCGTTATCTCCGCGCACGGCGTTGTAGCGGTCGATACAGTCAAACCAACGTTCCAGCACCGGGCGCAGGAACTCCAGTTTTGGATTGCTGATGATCATGCCTTGCATGTCTTGCCCTCTTGTTCTTGTGATATCGGGGTGTAATGTCGCTTTGATATCACTTCCCGTAGCGTGACACAAGATTGACGTCATTCCATTGATCCCGGCCAATAACCAGTGCTGGGCCCGTGGCGGCTTTAATTGACGCTCCACCCCCAACCCTCTAACCTTCGCCGCTTGTTTCAGGTGCTCTGTGACTTGAGTTCGACAGAGTGAAACAGGGAAGCCGGTGAGTGCACACGAACCCGGCGCTGCCCCCGCAACGGTAAATGAGTCAAGGTTGCCTACAGGCCACTGTGTCCATGGACATGGGAAGGCGCGCAACCCGGCATCGCGCCGCTCATGAGCCCGGAGACCGGCCTGATTCAACCAACGGCATCACGGTGGGCGATGCCAGGCTTGCTGCCGTCTTTTTTTGTGCCCCGCCCGCCGTTATCCAATCCCAACGGAGAGCTCCCCATGACCGACACCCCTGATCGCGACGAACGCCACTTGGCGCGCATGCTGCGCAAGAAAGCCGTGATCGACGAGCGCATCGCCAACTCGCCGAACGAGTGTGGCTTGCTGCTGGTGCTGACCGGCAACGGCAAGGGCAAGAGCAGCTCGGCGTTCGGTATGCTCGCCCGGGCCATGGGGCATGGCATGCAATGCGGCGTGGTGCAATTCATCAAGGGCCGCAACAGCACCGGCGAAGAATTGTTTTTCCGCCGCTTTCCGGAACAGGTGCGCTTTCACGTCATGGGCGAAGGCTTCACCTGGGAAACCCAGGACCGCCAGCGCGACATCGCCGCCGCCGAAGCCGCCTGGGCGGTATCGCGCCAATTACTCAGCGATCCCTCCATTGGCCTGGTGGTGCTCGATGAACTCAACATCGCCCTCAAGCACGGCTATCTCGACCTCGATCAGGTCCTCAGCGATCTGCAAGCACGCCCGCCGATGCAACACGTGGTGGTGACCGGTCGCGGCGCCAAGCCGGAAATGATCGAGCTGGCCGACACCGTCACCGAGATGGGCATGATCAAGCACGCGTTCCAGGCCGGTATCAAGGCGCAGAAAGGCGTCGAACTGTGAGCGACGCCGTCATGTCGTGCCGCCACTGCCCAGCGGTGTTGATCGCCGCCCCGGCCTCGGGGCAAGGCAAGACCACCGTTACCGCCGCCCTGGCCCGCTTGCATCGCAACCAGGGGCGCAAGGTGCGCGTCTTCAAGTGCGGCCCGGACTTCCTCGATCCGATGATCCTCGAGCGTGCCAGCGGCGCGCCGGTCTATCAGTTGGACATGTGGATGGTTGGCGAGCAGGAAAGTCGTCGGTTGTTGTGGGAAGCCGCCGCCGAAGCGGACCTGATCCTGATCGAAGGAGTGATGGGGTTGTTCGACGGCACTCCGTCCAGCGCTGACCTGGCCCGGCATTTTGGCGTGCCAGTGCTGGCGGTGATCGATGGCACGGCCATGGCCCAGACCTTCGGCGCCCTGGCCCTGGGCTTGGCGCGTTATCAGCCGGACTTGCCGTTCGCTGGCGTATTGGCTAACCGGGTAGGCACCTTGCGCCACGCGCAGTTGCTCGAAGGCAGCCTGACCGAAGGCCTGCGTTGGTATGGCGCGCTGTCCCGGGAAACCGGCATTGAATTACCCAGTCGCCACCTCGGGCTGGTCCAGGCCAGCGAGTTGAACGACCTCGACCTGCGCCTCGATGCGGCGGCCGAGGCCCTGGCTGGCAGTTGCGAAGTGGCACTGCCGCCAGCGGTCGAATTCGCCGCGCCCGAGGTGATCAATCCGCCGCCATGGCTCGACGGTGTGCGCATCGCCGTGGCTCGGGACGAAGCGTTTGCCTTCACCTATGGCGCGAGCCTGGATCTGCTGCGGGCCATGGGCGCGCAGTTGAGCTTTTTTTCGCCAATCCATGACACTGCGCTGCCCGAAGCGGACAGTCTTTACCTGCCCGGCGGTTATCCGGAGCTGCACCACGTAGCGCTGGCCCGGAACGCGCCGATGCTGGCGGCGATCCGAGCTCACCATGCAGCCGGTAAACCGTTGCTGGCCGAATGCGGTGGCATGCTGTATCTGCTGGATTCGTTGACCGACGTCGAGGGCACCCGCGCCGAACTGCTGGGCTTGCTGGCCGGTGAGGCGCAGATGCAAAAGCGCTTGGCGGCCCTGGCCCTGCAAGCGGTGGATTTGCCGGAAGGCACCCTGCGTGGGCACACCTATCATCATTCGCTGACCAGCACCGAGGTTGAGCCGATTGCCCGTGGCCATAGCCCTAATGGCGGACGCGGTGCGGAGGCGGTTTTCCGGCAAGGGCGAATGACGGCTTCTTATGTGCACTTTTATTTTCCGTCTAATCCCAGGGCGATTGCCGCGCTGTTTGCGCCTGATCTTGAGGCCGCCTTCGCGAGCAGGCTCGCTCCCACATTTGATCACCTAAACCCTGTGGGAGCGGGCTTGCTCGCGAAAAGACCATGACCGACAACGCCTTCCCCCAGGCCGAACGCGATGCGGTCTACCGCGCCATCGCCGAGCGCCGTGACATGCGCCACTTCAGCGGCGGCACGGTGGAACCGGCCTTGCTGCGCCGGCTGCTGGAAGCCGCGCACCAGGCACCCAGCGTGGGCCTGATGCAACCCTGGCGGTTTATCCGCATCAGCGATCGCGCCTTGCGCGGGAATATCCAGCAGTTGGTGGAAGAAGAACGCATCCGCACCGCCGAGGCCCTTGGCGAGCGCAGCGATGAATTCATGACGCTCAAGGTCGAAGGCATCAATGACTGCGCCGAAGTGCTGGTGGCGGCGTTGATGGAGGATCGCGAGCGGCACATCTTCGGCCGTCGGACCTTGCCGGAAATGGACCTGGCCTCACTGTCCTGCGCGATCCAGAACCTGTGGCTGGCCGCTCGCGTTGAAGGGCTGGGGATGGGCTGGGTGTCATTGTTCGAGCCCCAGGCCCTGGCCGATCTGCTGGGTCTACCCGCCAGTGCCAAGCCGCTGGCGATACTCTGCCTGGGCCCGGTCGAGGGGTTTTACCCGGCGCCGATGCTCGCCCTGGAAGGTTGGGCGCAGCCGCGTTCGCTGAATGAATTGCTCTATGAAAATCATTGGGGAGTGAGTCCATGAGCGTGGCGTTGCTCAGTGTCGCCGCAGTGGCACTGGATGCGCTGCTGGGCGAGCCCCGGCGCTGGCATCCGCTGGTGGCGTTCGGCGGTTTTGCCGAGCGGATCGAACAACGCTTCAACTCCGGTGGGCGCGGCTGGCGCAGCCATGGGGTGACGGCGTGGATCATCGTTGTACTGCCGCTGACCCTGCTGGCCACGGCCCTGTCTTGGGCGCCCATGGTTGGCTGGCTGGTGGATATCCTCGCGCTGTACTGCGCCCTCGGCCTGCGCAGCCTCGGGGAACATGTCGAGCCGGTGGCGCGGGCGCTGCGCAGTGGCGATCTGGACGAAGCGCGCCTGCGTGTCGGCTACCTGGTCAGCCGCGAGACTCGGGAACTCGACGAAACCGCCGTGGCCCGCGCCGCCACCGAGTCGGTGCTGGAGAACGGCAGCGATGCGGTGTTCGCCGCGCTGTTCTGGTTCGCCGTGGCCGGTGCGCCCGGTGTGGTGTTGTACCGCCTGAGCAATACCCTCGACGCCATGTGGGGCTATCGCAACGAGCGCTTCGAGCGCTTCGGCTGGGCGGCGGCAAGGATCGATGATGTGCTCAACTACATTCCCGCGCGCCTGGTGGCGTTGACCTACGCACTGCTCGGCAAGACCCGCCTGGCGCTCAAATGCTGGCGCACCCAGGGTCCGACCTGGGACAGCCCCAATGCCGGACCGGTCATGGCCGCCGGTGCCGGTGCGCTGGGCGTCGAGTTGGGCGGGGCGGCGGTTTATCACGGCGAATTGCACCAGCGTCCAGCCCTGGGCGAAGGCGTGCCAGCGAGCGCGGACTCCATTGATCGCGGCTGGCAATTGGTCCAGCGCGGCGTATGGTTATGGCTGCTGATTCTCTGCCTGGGAGCTGAGTTTTATGCTTGAGCACGGTGGACGCCTGCGTAACGCGGCCCGGCAATACGGGATCGCCGAGGGTGACTGGCTCGATTTGTCCAGCGGCCTCGCGCCCTGGCCGTTCGACGTCCCAGCGATTCCACTGCGGGCCTGGGCACGCCTGCCGGAAACCGATGACGGTTTGGAACAGGCCGCCTGCGACTATTACGGTGCGTTGGATGTGCTGCCGGTGGCCGGTTCGCAAATGGCCATCCAACTGTTGCCGCGCCTGCGTCGGGTCGGCAAGGTCGGCGTCTTGTCGCCGTGTTACGCCGAGCACGCCGAAGCCTGGCGCCGCGCCGGCTACATCGTGCGTGAAGTGCTGGAAGCGGAAGTGGATTTCTTCCTCGACAGCCTTGATGTGCTGGTGGTGGTCAACCCGAACAACCCCACGGGCCTGAGCCTGGATCCCGAGTGCTTGCTGGATTGGCACGCGCGCCTGGCTCAGCGCGGTGGCTGGCTGGTGGTGGATGAGGCGTTCATGGACATCACGCCGCACCTGAGCCTGGCGGCGCACGCCCATCAGGTCGGGCTGATCGTGCTGCGTTCGTTCGGCAAGTTCTTTGGCCTGGCCGGGGTGCGCCTGGGGTTTGTCTTGGCCGAGCGCCACCTGCTCAAGTTGCTTGCAGAGCAGGTCGGGCCATGGGCCGTCAGCGGACCGACCCGGGTGGTGGGCGAGGCGTGCCTGTTGGACACCGCTGCCCATGTCCGCCAGCGACAACGCTGCGAAGCCACCAGCCAACGCCTCGCGCTGATGCTCGAACGCCATGGCTTCACGCCCCAGGGTGGCTGCGGCTTGTTCCAATGGTTGGTCACCGAGCATGCCGTGGGCCTTCACGATTTCATGGCCCATCGCGGCATTCTCTTGCGGCTGTTCGTGAACACCAGCAGCCTGCGCTTCGGACTTCCGGCCGATGACGCCGAGTTCTTGCGTCTTGAACAGGCTTTCGAGGCCTACACCAAGGACATTCAATGACCACAGTGATGGTGCAGGGCACCACGTCCGATGCCGGCAAAAGTACCCTGGTCACCGCGTTGTGCCGCTGGGTCCGACGCCAGGGTGTCAGCGTGGCGCCGTTCAAGCCGCAGAACATGGCGCTCAACAGCGCCGTGACCGCTGACGGCGGCGAAATCGGCCGCGCCCAGGCGGTGCAGGCCCAGGCCGCCGGCCTCGAACCGCATACCGACATGAACCCGGTGCTGCTCAAGCCCAACAGCGACACGGGCGCCCAGGTGATCATCCAGGGGCGCGCCGTCACCACCATGAACGCCGTGGCCTATCACGATTACAAAGCCATCGCGATGCAAGCGGTGCTGGCTTCCCATGCCCGCTTGAGTGCGGCGTATCCGGTGGTGATGGTGGAGGGCGCGGGCTCGCCGGCGGAGATCAATCTGCGTGCCGGTGACATCGCCAACATGGGCTTTGCCGAGGCGGTGGACTGCCCGGTGCTGCTGATCGCCGATATCAATCGCGGCGGGGTCTTTGCCCATCTCGTCGGCACCCTGGAGCTGCTTTCGCCCAGCGAGCAGGCGCGGGTCAAGGGTTTCATCATCAATCGTTTTCGCGGCGACATCGCCTTGCTGCAACCGGGCCTGGATTGGCTGGAGGCGCGCACCGGCAAACCGGTGGTGGGCGTGTTGCCCTACGTGATGGACCTGCACCTGGAAGCCGAGGATGGCCTCGACCAGCGCCAGGCTGCCAAGGCCGAACAGGTGCTCAAGGTAGTGGTGCCGGTGTTGCCGCGCATCAGCAACCACACCGATTTCGATCCGCTGCGCCTGCATCCGCAGGTCGACCTGCAATTCATCGGCCCTGGCCAAGCCATCCCGCCGGCCGACCTGATCATCCTGCCCGGTTCGAAAAGCGTGCGCAGCGACCTGGCCTACCTGCGCACCAACGGCTGGGAAAGCGCCCTCCAACGGCACCTGCGCTACGGTGGCAAGCTGCTGGGCATCTGCGGCGGTTTGCAGATGCTCGGCCAGCACGTCCACGACCCGCTGGGGCTGGAAGGCGCGGCGGGCTCCAGCGCCGGGTTGGGCCTGCTGGCCTTTGAAACGACGCTGGAACACGAGAAACAACTGCGCAATGTCCGTGGGCGATTGGCTTTGGAAGAGGCTGAAGTCAGCGGTTATGAGATTCATGCGGGCGTGACCTCCGGCCCGGCCCTGGAACACGCGGCGGTGTACCTGGAAGACGGCCGTTGCGACGGTGCGCAAAGTCTTGATGGACAGATATTCGGCACCTATCTGCACGGGCTGTTCGAGTCTCCACAAGCCAGCAGTGCGTTGTTGCGTTGGGCCGGGTTGCAGGATGTGCAGGCGGTGGATTACCACGGCTTGCGCGAGCGGGACATCGAGCGGTTGGCGGATCTGGTGGAGCGGCATTTGGATACTGGGGTGTTGCGTGAACTCTGTGGGATTTGAGTGGCTATACCGGCCTCATCGCGAGCAAGCTCGCTCCCACAGTTGATCGACTGTGTACATAAATCCCCCTGTGGGAGCGAGCTTGCTCGCGATGGCGCCAGTCGCCACACCGCCAAATAAAGGTAATGACTCATGCTACAACTGATCCTCGGCGGCGCCCGCTCCGGCAAAAGCCGCCTGGCGGAAAAGCTCGCGGTCGAAACAGGCTTGCCAGTGACCTACATCGCCACCAGCCAATCCCTGGACGGTGAGATGAACGCACGAATCGCCCAGCACCGCGCCCGTCGTCCAGACGAATGGGCGCTGGTGGAAGAACCCTTGGCCCTGGCCCGGGTGCTGCGGGAAAACGCTGCCCCCGGACAATGCCTGCTGGTGGATTGCCTGACCCTGTGGCTGACCAACCTGCTGATGCTCGACGACTCCGAGCGGTTGAACGCAGAACGCGATGCACTGCTGGACTGCCTCGCCGCGCTGCCCGGGGAGATCATTTTTGTCAGCAACGAGACCGGAATGGGTGTCGTGCCGCTGGGCGAGTTGACTCGCCGTTATGTCGATGAAGCCGGTTGGCTGCATCAAGCCTTGGCCGAACGGTGTCAGCGCGTCGTGCTGACCGTCGCCGGCCTGCCCCTGACTCTCAAAGGTACTGCGTTATGAATCACCGTTGGTGGCTGGACCCGTGCAAGCCCCTCGATACCCAGGCCCTGGAACAGGCCGCGGCCCGTCAGCAACAACTGACCAAGCCGGCCGGCTCCCTGGGGCGGCTGGAGTCGGTGGCGGTGCAACTGGCGGGGCTGCAAGGGCAGGTCAAGCCGAGCCTGGATCACGTATGGATCGCGATTTTCGCTGGCGATCATGGCGTGGTGGCGGAGGGCGTATCGGCCTTTCCCCAGGAAGTGACCGGGCAGATGCTGCTCAACTTCGTCAGCGGCGGCGCGGCCATCAGCGTCCTGGCGCGGCAACTGGGTGCATCTCTGGAAGTGGTGGACCTGGGCACTGTGACGCCTGCGCTGGACCTGCCTGGCGTGCGGCATCTGCGCATCGGCCCCGGCACGGCGAATTTCGTTCACGGCCCGGCGATGACCGTGGCCCAGGGCGAGCAGGCCCTGCAAGCCGGCCGCGAGAGCATGCTGCGTGCTGTCGCGGCCGGGACGCACTTGTTCATCGGCGGCGAGATGGGCATCGGCAACACCACGGCGGCCAGCGCCCTGGCCTGTGCCTTGCTCGAATGCCCGGTGGCGCATCTGGTTGGCCCGGGCACCGGCCTGGACGCAGCGGGTGTCAGCCACAAGGCCCAAGTGATCGAACGGGCCCTGGCGCTGCACGCAGCCCAACGCAACGACCCGTTGCAGGCCCTGTTCAACCTCGGCGGTTTTGAAATCGCCGCGTTGGCCGGCGCTTACCTGGCCTGTGCCCAGCAGGGCGTCGCCGTGCTGGTGGACGGATTTATCTGCAGCGTTGCGGCCCTGGTGGCGGTGCGCCTCAATCCTGAATGCCGGCCATGGTTGCTGTTCGGCCATCGCGGCGCCGAGCCGGGCCATCGCCACGTGCTCGAAACCCTCGGCGCCGAACCGCTGCTGGAGCTCGGCCTGCGCCTGGGCGAGGGCAGTGGCGCGGCGCTGGCGGTGCCGCTGTTGCGCCTGGCCTGTGACCTTCACGGGCAAATGGCGACGTTTGCCGAAGCCGCCGTGGCGGATCGCCCGGCATGACCTTGCGCCTGGACCTGCTGCGTCACGGCGAAACCGAGCTGGGCGGCGGATTGCGCGGCAGCCTCGACGACGCCTTGACCGCCAAGGGCTGGGAACAGATGCACGCGGCTGTCATGAAGGGCGGGCCCTGGGATCGTCTGGTGAGTTCGCCGTTGCAGCGTTGTGCGCGTTTCGCCGAGCAACTTGGCGCCCGACTCGGCGTGCCGGTGCATTTGGACAAGGATCTGCAAGAGCTGCATTTCGGCGCTTGGGAAGGCCGCAGCGCGGCGGCGTTGATGGAGACTGACGCTGAAGCGCTGGGGCGGTTCTGGGCCGATCCTTACCGCTTTACCCCACCCGATGGCGAGCCGGTGCTGGAATTTTCCGGACGCGTTCTGACGGCGGTCGAGCGCCTGCATACTGCTTATGCAGGCCAGCGCGTGTTACTGGTCAGCCATGGCGGTGTGATGCGCTTGTTGCTGGCCCAGGCCCGGGGGCTGCCGCGGGAGCAGTTGCTCAATGTCGAAGTCGGCCATGGCGCGTTGTTTTCCCTGCGCGTGGCGTCCGGTCCAGTGCTGGAAGAGGCGGTTTGACCATGTTGCCGTTCTGGATCGCCCTGCAATTTCTCAGCAGCCTGCCGGTTCGCCTCCCGGGCATGCCCGAGCCTGAGCAACTGGGTCGTTCGCTGTTGTTCTATCCAATGGTGGGACTGCTGTTCGGTGGCTTGCTGTGGCTGCTCAATGCCGTGCTGCTCGGCGCGCCGCCGCTGCTGCACGCCGCGCTGTTGCTGACGGCGTGGGTGTTGCTCAGTGGCGGTCTGCACCTCGATGGCCTGGCCGACAGCGCCGATGCCTGGTTGGGTGGATTCGGCGACCGCGACCGCACACTGTTGATCATGAAGGATCCACGCAGCGGGCCAATCGCCGTGATCACCTTGGTGTTGGTGCTGTTGCTCAAATTCGCCGCGCTGCTGGCACTGATCGAGCAAGGGCAGACCTTGGTGTTGCTCATCGTCCCAGTGTTGGGGCGCGGCGCGTTGCTTGGGCTGTTCCTGACCACGCCTTACGTGCGTGCGGGTGGCTTGGGTCAGGCCCTCGCTGATCACTTGCCTCGGCGGGCGGGTTGGCAGGTGCTGCTGGCCTGTGCGTTGGGCTGTGTGCTGGTGGCGGGTTGGGCGGGGGTATGGATGCTGGTGGTGACAGCCTCGGTATTTATTTGGCTGCGACAGATGATGCTGCGTCGGCTGGGGGGCTGCACCGGGGATACGGCTGGGGCTTTGCTGGAGCTGCTGGAAATGGTGGTGTTGGTGGCGGTATTGATCTGAAATTGAACGCCTGCCTTGTGTTAGTTTTTTATATAAATTTGCATTCCCTTAATCGCGGGTATATACACGCACCATGCTTCCTTCCCAATGCTTGTGCATCAACCTGCGTCGTGCCGCGCGTGGCGTCAGCAGGTATTACGACGGCGCCCTCGACGGCTTCGGGATCAACGTTGCCCAGTATTCTTTGTTGAGCAATCTGGCGCGCCTGGACCAGCCGAGTATTTCTTCCCTGGCCGAGGCCATGGGCCTGGACCGCAGCACCCTGGGACGCAACCTGCGGGTGCTGGAAGGCGAGGGTCTGGTGGCATTGGCCGAGGGTGAAGACCTGCGCAACCGTATCGTTGTCCTGACCGACGCCGGGCATGCCCGGTTGGCGGCGGCGTTGCCGGCCTGGGAAGCGGCGCAACAACGATTGATCGAAAAACTGGGCGCCGAGAAGCGCACAGCGTTGCTAGCCTTGCTGGATGAACTGGCGTGAAGCCGGTTCGTCCGATGATAAGCGGGTATATACCCGCGAGCGGAGAATAAGAATGACATCGATGTGGCGTACTTGTGGTTGGGTCCTGGTGGGCAGCGCGCTGATCCTGGCGTTGTCCCTGGGCGTGCGGCATGGCTTCGGCCTGTTCCTGGCGCCCATGAGTGCCGAGTTCGGCTGGGGCCGTGAGGTGTTCGCCTTCGCCATCGCCTTGCAGAACCTGATCTGGGGCCTGGCGCAGCCGTTTACCGGCGCGCTGGCCGACCGCTTCGGTGCGGCGAAAGTGGTGCTGATCGGCGGTGTCCTCTACGCCATTGGCCTGGTGTTCATGGGCATGGCCGACTCGCCATGGTCGCTGTCGTTGAGCGCTGGTCTGTTGATTGGCATCGGCCTGTCGGGGACGTCGTTCTCGGTGATCCTCGGTGTGGTCGGGCGAGCCGTGCCGCCGGAAAAACGCAGCATGGGCATGGGCATCGCCAGTGCCGCCGGCTCCTTCGGCCAGTTCGCCATGTTGCCCGGCACGCTGGGGCTGATCGGCTGGCTCGGTTGGTCGGCGGCCTTGTTGGCGCTAGGACTGCTGGTAGCGTTGATCGTGCCGTTGGTGAGCATGCTCAAGGACGTGCCGGCGCCGCTGCTGGGCCATGAGCAAACCTTGTCCGAGGCGTTGCGCGAGGCGTGCAGCCATTCGGGGTTCTGGCTGCTGGCGATTGGTTTTTTTGTCTGCGGTTTCCAGGTGGTGTTCATCGGCGTGCATTTGCCGGCCTACCTGGTGGACCAACATCTGCCGGCCAGCGTCGGGACCACCGTGCTGGCCTTGGTCGGGCTCTTCAATATCTTCGGAACCTACACCGCCGGCTGGCTGGGCGGACGCATGTCCAAGCCTCGGCTGCTGACGGGGCTGTACCTGGTGCGAGCGGTGGTGATCGGCTTGTTCCTGTGGCTGCCGGTGACCACGACCACAGCCTATGCGTTCGGGATGGCCATGGGCTTCTTGTGGTTGTCCACTGTGCCCTTGACCAACGGCACCGTCGCGACCTTGTTCGGTGTGCGAAATCTCTCGATGCTCGGTGGGATCGTGTTCCTGTTCCATCAGTTGGGCTCGTTCCTGGGCGGTTGGCTGGGCGGGGTGGTGTATGACCGCACCGGCAGCTACGACCTGATCTGGCAGGTGTCGATCCTGCTCAGCTTGTTGGCCGCGGCATTGAACTGGCCGGTGCGGGAGCGTCCGGTGGCGCGCCTGCAAGCCCAGGCTGGTGCGGCATGAGTCGCGTCGGCCCGTGGTTGATTGCCGCCGGCGCCGGCCTGCTGCTGGCGTTCGCCTGGTGGGGCTGGCATCAGGGCGGGTTGGCCTTGATGCAACTAGGCATGGGCAACTGTTGAACGAATGGACGGCGTCGGGCCCTGCGGAGTAACGTCGTGGTCTGAGCTGCTTTCAAGGAGATTGCGACATGCTGATGCGCTGGTTTGCTGTTCCCGCTCTGTTGCTGGCCGTGGCCGGGCACGTATGGGCGGCCGATTGCCCGCCGTTGCTGGAAGGTTCGTTGCCCAAGCTGCGGGCCAAAGAGACCATCGACCTGTGCCAACGCTTCGCCGGCAAGCCGCTGGTGGTGGTCAACACCGCCAGCTTCTGTGGTTTCGCCCCGCAATTCAAAGGCCTCGAGGCGCTTAACCAGCGCTACAAGGAGCAAGGTCTGCAAGTGCTGGGCGTGCCCTCCAACGATTTCAAGCAGGAATCCAAGGACGGCGCGGAAACGGCCAAGGTCTGCTACGTCAATTACGGCGTGACCTTCACCATGACCGAACCGCAACCGGTGCGCGGGGCGGATGCCATTCCGTTGTTCAAGCACCTGGCCGAACAATCCGGCGCGCCGAAGTGGAATTTCTATAAATACGTCGTGGACCGCCAGGGCAAGGTGATTGCCAGTTTTTCCAGCCGGATCAAGCCCGATGATCCGGAGTTCATCAAGGCCGTAGAGGCGGCCATCGCTTCGAAACCCTGACCGCCAGCCACGAAAAAGCCCCGGCTCTTTGCAGAGTGCGGGGCTTTTTTCGTTACACGTTACATCAGAAGCGGTAGGTCGCACCGACGCCGAAACCGTTGGCGCTGTTTTCGTATTCGGCGTTGTAGGCCTGGCCCAGCGCATTGCGGCGGTTGACGTTGACTTTCTCTTCCTTGAGGTAGGAGTAAGCCACATCGATGGTCAGGTCGTCGGTCGGGCTCCAGCCGGCACCCAGGCTGAAAATGGTCCGGTCGCCGGTCGGGATGCGTGGCGAACGGTCGGTGTTGTTGGCTGGCGATTGGTCAAAGGACAGGCCGGTACGCAGCACCCACTGTTTGTTCAACTTGTAGGACGTGCCGATGGCGTAGGCCCAGGTGTCGTGCCAGTTCTGTTCTTCGGTGATGGTGCCGAAAAGGGTTGGGTTCAGGGCGCCACCGCCCGTTACGTCGTTATCCACGGTGATGTCTTTCAGGCGGCTCCAGCGGGTCCAGGTGCTGCCGGCGTAGACGGTCCAGGCATCATTGATTTGCTGGGTGACCGAGAAATCCACCGACTCAGGCGTCGTGATGTCCAGCGAAGCGTCGTAGCGTCCGCTACCCAACAGGAAGCCTGGGGTACCAGCACCCGGGCTCACCTCGGTGTGGCCTTCAAGCTTGTACTTGACCTTGGAGTGATAGGTCAGGCCGACGCGGGTGGTGTCGGTCGCCTGGACCAAAAGACCGACGTTATAGCCGTAGCCAATGTCGTCGCCCTTGATCTTCACGTTACCGTCGTTAGGCGAGAACGGTGTGGTCAGCGACGATTCCAGCGAACCAGAAATCCGGTTGATCGTCGGGCCAAAACCAATCGACACCTTGTCATTGAAGGCATAGCTGACGGTTGGCTGGAAGGTCACGACCTTCACTTCACTCTTGCTGCCGAAGTTACGGCCTTGGAAGCGGTTTTCGTAGTCGGTGATCAGGCCGAACGGTGCGTAGACACCCAGGCCGAAAGCCCATTGATCATCGATAGGCTTGACGTAGTAGCCCATCGGCACGCCCGTGAGCGGCACCATGTCGCCCTTGTTGGTACCGGATTGGGTGCCGCTGGCATCGTTGATATCGGTGGAGGCATCAATGGCGGCGAAACCACCGGTGACTTGCTGGCGCTTGAGGCGCGACATGCCGGCAGGGTTGCCAAATACAGTGCTTGCGTCGTCGGCAGAAGAAGAGCGACCCGCAAAACCAGTCCCCATGCCACTGATGCTTTGTTCATTCAAAGCAAAGCCACTGGCGAAAAGCTGAGTGGACGCCAAGGTCACGGCGAGTCCAAGGGTGGTTTTGAGTATTTTTTTCATTGTTAGAACTCCTGATGATCACCGGGGCGAAAATTACCAACATTTTCGTTCAAGCGCCATAGCCTGTTTTGCTTGATTTAGAGAGGTTTTGTAGGACAATCCGACCAAATTCGCGGCCGTTGTAGGAAGTTTCCAAATTTCCCGTCAGCAAGCAACCTGATTCAACGGTGAAACACAGTTTTGCCACGCGTAGGTAAAATCTCGCAAACGTCCTTGGGGGTGAAAGGTCTGGCGCCAGATCCGGGCCATGCCCAGCAGATCATCGGCTTCGGGAAGCGGGGTGTTCTGCTCTTCCACCAGCAGCCAGGCAATGGCCGTGGCGTAGCGCAGGTTGACGGTCAATTCCAGGTGCGGGCCGCTGAGAAAGGCGTGCTGGCTGGCCAGGCCTCGCACCAGGCTGGCACGCTCCGGGTCCAGCGCCAGGTAATGGTCCCAAAGTGCTTGGTGGCGCTGCTCGGGAATGCGATAGAGGCCATGCCCGCGACGGTCATGCAGGGCTGAACCCAGGGCCGATTGGCTGGCGGCAATGCCCAGCAGCAGGGATTCCGCCGTTGCACTGTGGCGCCCCAGGTAAAGGAGCGTCGGGCGGATCACATATCGACACAGTTCGCTGGCAGCGATACCCATAAAACCCTCGAAGTGTGAAAGGGCGGGACCTGAAGGGTGTGGGTTTGGCAGCAGTGGATCGGTTCAGGCCCGCCGGAAGCGGCTCATGCCACCTGACTTGAAGTGTAGTGTCATATTCCTGCTGTAAAGGACTGTTTTTAAAACATCTTCGGCGAACGGTTATAACCCTTATATCCCTCAGTGCTTAAGCCGTTTCGCTTTTTTGAGAAATTCCAGGCAATAAAAAGCCCCGCTTTTTGGGCGGGGCCTATGGGTTCTCAGCCTTTTCTGGCGTCTCAGGCAACCAGTGCCTGACGGGTACGCTCGATCACGGCCTGCAGCGGTTCGGCGCTGGAGTATTGATCGGGGTACAGGCGTTCGCTGTGACGTGCGATGCCGTGTTCGTTGACCAGGGTGAAGCTGAAGCAGCCTTTGCGAGCAGCCATGATCAGGCAGTTCATTGGGGCAAAAGCGTTGGTCAGGGTGCGGATAGCGTCCTGGGTATGGATTTGAGTCGACATGTTATGGGTGTTCCTACAAATGACACGGTTAAGAACCGTGCAACGTTAAAACGTTCCAGTAACGTCGACCACCATTGGTCGAACGAAGAACCCGACTGGAACAAAGCAGCCAGTTTGAGCGCTATAAAAAGTGCGCGCTTGGGCTGGCAGGTAGGTACTTAGGAGGGCAGGCAACACATCAAGGGCAAAGGTTCTGGGCCCGGGGTGAAGATCCTGATCAATTTGCAGGTTGGTTCGGTCAGAGTAATGAGCTTGGCAACACCCTTTGTATTGGATCAAAGGCTGTGTCGACGCAAGGGTTACCTGGAAACCATCGAGGGGGTCGGTCTCTTTTTATCGGTGAGGCTTCTCTTGAGGGAAGGCTGACCGCGGAGATGTGTTCGACCCGGAATTGACTTTCAGCTTGGTACTAACGCTGCGGATACTAACGGAACGAATGGCATAAGGGAAGGGCGTTGGTTAAAAAATATTCAAGCGGGCCACAAAAGATCCGAGTCATTGATCGTTCCCACGCTCTGCGTGGTAATGCATCCCGTGACGCTCTGCCTCACCTTGCGGAAGTGGAACGCGGAGCGTCCCTGGCAGCGTTCCCACGCAGGAGCGTGGGAACGCTCAGTCCGCGCTCGCCGGGCAGCCCACCAGGGTTATCCCCAGGTTCTGCTGCCAAACACACCAAAAAATCGCAGCCTTATAACCCGTTCGGGTGTTACTTGTGCACACTCAACACGAGCTTTGTCACCGAACTGTCATGTGCGAACAATCCGAGGTGGGTGCCTGTATCCAAAATTTAAGTCAATGAAAAACATCGCTTTTTTTTACTGGTGAAAAAATCGTCAGTTTGAGCGCAGGCCCCGTTCCACAGGGGTTGCGGCGAGTTCAGGGTGGGTTGTCCACTGAGTTATCCACAGCTTCTGTGGATTGTCCCAAGCGCTTGCTCTAGAACGGGCGTGCTGGTTTTTTTCGACTTTACCCGTGCGAAAAAAGGAGTAGAGTGGCGCGCCTTCCGATCTAGCCCACAGTGCGTTATGAAGTTTCGCTCAGTATCAAATCCTGTTACTTCCACACCCTCTGGTGTTACCCCACCCAAGCGCATGTCGATGCGTGTGGCCGAGTGGCTGCTCGACAGCCCGCGCCTGGGAGAAAGCGCCAGTGTCAAACATCTGGCCGGCCGTCTGCTCAAGCAACCGGCCCGTGAAGGCGTGGTGGCTGCGCAGAGTCGTCTCGGGCAGCTGATGTGCCGTGAATGCGGGAACGCGCGGGACCGGCGCATTGGCCACGACCTGCTGCGCCAAGCCGCCCGGGCTGGGGATCACCGCGCCCGCCTGGCACTGGGTGAAATCGAAGACTGAGCTGGGCAACCCCCGGCCGCTTGGTTAACCTTCGGGCTTTATTTCATCGGCAGGAATTGTCATGGCTATGGATTTGACCAGCCTGTTGTTGGGCTTGGCGGGCGCTGCGCTGCCGTTGCTCGCGCTGGCCTGGCACCTGCAACGCCAGGCCAGTGCCGCACAGACCGCACAGGCCCTGCTGGAAGAACGCTTGGCCACTGCCCACATGGCCCACGACGGTCTCAACGCCCAGCTCGATGCCTGTCGCGACGAAATCAGCGACTTGAGCCAGGCCAACGCCGCCAAGCAAGCCGAGCTTGCCGCCGCCTGTCGCGAAGTCGAGTTGTTGCAGATCGAGCGCGACAATGCCCGGGACGCGGCCCACGCCTGGAATCTGGAGCGTGCCGGCAAAGAAGCGGAGCTGCGGCGGCTCGATGCCCAGGCGGCTTCATTGCATGCCGAATTGCGCGAGCAACAGGAAAGCCATCAGCAACGGCTGGATGATCTGCAAGGTTCGCGCGATGAGCTGCGGGCACAATTCGCCGAGCTTGCAGGAAAAATCTTCGACGAGCGTGAGCAACGTTTCGCCGAGACCAGCCAGCAGCGCCTGGGCCAGTTGCTCGATCCGCTGAAGGAGCGCATCCAGTCCTTCGAAAAACGCGTCGAAGAAAGCTATCAGGCCGAGGCTCGGGAGCGCTTCTCCTTGGGCAAGGAGCTGGAACGGCTGCAGCAACTGAACCTGCGCCTGAGCGATGAGGCCACCAACCTCACCCGTGCCCTCAAAGGCCAGAAGACCCAAGGGAATTGGGGCGAGCTGATTCTGGAGCGGGTGCTCGAACACGCCGGCCTGGAGAAGGGCCGTGAGTATCAGACCCAGGTCAGCCTCAAGGGCCCGGACGGCGAGCGTTTCCAACCTGATGTGTTGATTTACCTGCCTGGCGACAAGCAAGTGGTGGTCGATTCCAAGGTCAGTCTCACGGCCTATCAGCAGTATGTAGCCGCCGAGGACGACGCCATTGGCCAGCACGCCCTCAAGCAACATGTGGCGTCGTTGAGAGCCCATGTCAAAGGCTTGGCCGGCAAGGATTACAAGCGCCTGGACGGTCTGCACAGCCTGGATTTCGTGTTGTTGTTCGTGCCGATCGAAGCGGCGTTTTCCGCCGCCCTCCAAGCCGAGCCGAACCTGTTCCAGGAGGCGTTTGACCGCAATATCGTGATTGTCAGTCCAACCACATTGCTGGCGACATTGCGGGTGATCGACAGCTTGTGGAAACAGGAGCGCCAAAGCCAGAACGCCCGGGAAATCGCCGAGCGGGCGGGGTGGCTGTATGACAAGTTCGTGCTGTTCATCCAGGACCTGGACGAGATCGGCGGTCGCCTGCAGCAATTGGACAAAGCCTACAGCGCAGCGCGGAACAAACTGACAGAAGGGCGCGGCAACCTGATCAGCCGCAGCGAACAGCTCAAGCTGCTCGGTGCCCGGGCGAGCAAGAGTTTGCCCGCCGATTTACTCGAACGCGCGATGACGGATGCGGATGGACTGCCTGAATTGCCTGAAGACACCGCAAAAACCCAGGACTGAAGCAGAACCCAAGCCTGAAGCAAAACCCTGTGGCGAGGGGATTTATCCCCGCTGGGTTGCGCAGCAACCCCAAGACCAAACACCACGGTGTGCCAGATGAACCGTGCTAGCCGGTTTGCGACTGCTGCGCAGCCGAACGGGGATAAATCCCCTCGCCACAGGTTCAGTGCCCGGCTGGGGAATTCCTGCGCCTACAACGGCAAATGCCGACTCAACAACGCCCGCAACGCCGCCGGCTTCACCGGTTTAGCCAGATAGTCCAGGCCCGCCGCATGCACCTGCGCCACCACCTCAGGCCGGCCGTCGGCGCTGATCACCACGCCCGGGATCGGTTCACCTATGTGCGTGCGCAGCCAGGCCATCAGTTCGGTGCCGGTCTCGCCATCGTCCAGATGAAAGTCCACCAAGGCCAGTTGTGGTCGCCCGCCCTGGGCGAGCCAACGCTCGCATTCTTCGCGGTTGCGCGCGGTCCATACCTGGCAACCCCAGCGTGTCAGCAGGCTGCTCATGCCGATCAGAATGCTCTCTTCGTTATCGACACACAGCACTTGCGCGCCGCTGGGTAAATGGCCATTGAGTTCGGCCACCGGGCCAGGCACCACTGCTTGTGTGCCGGCCAGCGGTACGCTGACGCTGAACACACTGCCGCGCCCCGGCCAGGAACGCACGCGCAAGGTATGGCCCAGCACTCGGCACAGCCCGTCGGCAATCGCCAGGCCCAGGCCGAGGCCTTTTTCCGCGCGGGTCTGGTGGCTGTCCAGGCGTTTGAATTCTTCGAAGATGACCTGCTGTTTGTCTTCGGCGATGCCCGGCCCGCGATCCCAGACTTCCAGGCACAACTCGCCGTTGCGGCGCCGTACACCCAGCAGCACCGGGCCTTTGGCATAGCGGAAGGCGTTAGTGAGGAAATTCTGCAGCACCCGCCGCAGCAACTTGATGTCGCTGTCGACCCGCAGTCGCGAGCTTCGTACCCGGAATTTCAGGCCTTGTTCCTGGGCCAACGCGGTGAACTCGGCGCCGAGGGTGCCAAACAGTTCGTTGAGGGCGAACGGCTTGCGATCGGGGTTGATCTTGCCGTTTTCCAGGCGGGAAATGTCCAGCAAATCAGTGATCAAGTCTTCGGCCGAACGCAGCGAGCTGTCCAGATGATGCACCAGTTGTCGGGCTTCTTCCGGCAAGCCTTCGTGTTGGTGGGACAGCGCGGCGGAGAACAGGCGCGCGGCGTTGAGCGGCTGCATCAGGTCATGGCTGACGGCCGTCAGGAAGCGTGTCTTGGATTGATAGGCCGCTTCGGCGGTGCTTTTGGCGTCGGTCAGCGCCAGGTTCAATTGCGACAATTCCCGGGTACGTTCGGCCACCCGTTGTTCCAGCCCTTCGTTGGCTTCGGTCAAGGCCTGTTCGGCCTCGCGGAAGGCGGTGATGTCGGTGAAGCTCATGACGAAACCGCCGCCGGGCATCGGGTTGCCGATCAGCTCGATGACCCGGCCGTTGGGGAACAGGCGTTCTGAGGTATGGGCGCGCCCCTGGCGCATCCAGTGCAGGCGCCGGGCGACATGCACTTCCGCCTCGCCCGGGCCGCAGAGGCCGCGTTCGGCGTTGTAGCGGATGATGTCGGCAATGGGTCGGCCGACGCTGATCAAGCCGTCCGGATACTTGAACAACTCCAGGTAACGACGGTTCCACGCCACCAGCCTGAGGGACTGGTCGACCACGCTGATGCCTTGGGTGATGTTCTCGATGGCGCCTTGCAGCAGGGCGCGGTTGAACTGCAATACTTCCGACGCTTCATCGGCGATCCGCACCACGTCTTCGAGCTGCATCTCCCGACCTTCAATCGCGGCTTTCACCACCGCCCGTGTCGAAGAGGCTCCCAATACACCGGCCAGCAGGCGTTCGGTGTGGGCGATCCATTCGCTATCGGCATTCTGGCTGGGATTGAAGCCTTTGCCCTGGCGGTAGGCAAAGCGGATAAAACTCTGGCGCGCCCGTTCCTCGCCGACGAAACGTGCGGCCAGTTGCAGCAGGTCTTCGATGTGCACCGCCAGCATCGAACGGGCACTGGGGCGGGCGCTGATTTCCTGGCCGATGAAGCGTCCGGCCTGCCAGTGTTCCGACACGCGGGTGCGCGACAGCATGGACACCCAGGCAAATAGAATGAAGTTACCGGCCAGGGACAGCACGACCCCTTGGGTCAGTGGGGTAATCGGCAGGTTCAAGGGGTTGCCGTGCAACCAGGCCAAGCCCGGGAAGCTGCTGAGCGACAAGCCCAGGCTGTGGGCGGCGATGGGCAGCACCAGGGTGTAGAACCACAGGAAAATGCCCGTGGCGAGACCGGCGAACACACCACGGCGGTTGGCCTGTTTCCAGTACAGCGCGCCCAACATGGCCGGCGCCAGCTGGGTCACGGCGGCGAAGGCGATCTGGCCGATGGTCGCCAGACTCGCCGTCGACCCCAACAGCCGGTAGCTGACATAGGCCAGCAGCAGGATCACCACGATGCTCACCCGCCGCACTGACAGCATCCACTGGCGGAACACTTCGAACGGCCGCTCGGCGTTGTTGCGGCGCAACAGCCAAGGCAACAACATGTCGTTGGAAACCATGGTGGACAGCGCCACGCTCGCCACGATCACCATCCCGGTGGCCGCTGAGGCACCGCCAATGAAGGCCAGCACCGCCAGGGCCGGGTGGGCCTGGGCCAGTGGCAGGCTGATGACGAACGAGTCCGGCAGCACAGAGCTTGGCAGCAGCATTTGCCCGGCGAGGGCGATGGGCACCACGAACAGCGCGGCCAGGGCCAGGTAGGCGGGGAACACCCATTTGGCCAGGCGCAAATCCTGGGGTTCGATGTTCTCCACCACGGTCACGTGAAACTGTCGCGGCAAACAGATGATCGCCATCATCGCCACCCCGGTCTGCACCACCATGGACGGCCAGTTGATGGTTTCTTTCCAGTATTGCTCCAGGCGCGGCGCGAGCATCGCCTGGTTGAACAGGTCGTCGAAGCCGTCATAGAGGCCGTACGTCACGAACGCGCCGACCGCGAGGAAGGCGAACAGCTTGACCAGGGATTCGAAGGCAATCGCCAGCACCATGCCCCGGTGGTGCTCGGTGGCGTCCAGGTTGCGCGTACCGAAGACGATGGTAAACAGCGCCAGGATCAGCGAGACGATCAGCGCGGTGTCCTGGGCACGGGTGCCCATGGCATCGGCGCCGGCGCCGATCAACAGGTTCACCCCGAGCACGATGCCCTTGAGCTGCAAGGCAATGTACGGCAGCACGCCCACCAAACAGATCAGCGCGACCACCACCGCCAGGGACTGGGACTTGCCGTAGCGGGCGGCGATGAAGTCGGCGATGGAGGTGATGTTCTCCTGCTTGCTGATCATCACCATTTTCTGCAGGACCCACGGCGCCAGCACCAGCAACAGGATCGGCCCGAGGTAGATCGGCAGGAACGACCAGAGTTGTTCGGCGGCCTGGCCCACGGCGCCAAAGAACGTCCAGCTGGTGCAGTACACCGCCAGCGACAGGCTGTAGACCCAGGCCCGCACCCGTGGCGGCAGCGGCGTGCTGCGCCGGTCGCCGTAGAAGGCGATGGCGAACATGATGGCCATATAGGCCAGGGCAACAACGGCGATCAGCCCGCTGGACAGCGACATGGAAACTCCCGAACAAAGACACCGGGGCGTGGGCCCGACAGGACAGTCTGGCATGCCCGCTCGGGTTCGTCAGTGTCGACCAAGGTCGAGGCACTGTCAGTTCCTACAGTTGTTGGGCAAAAAAAGCTGTGTTCTATTTGTTTCACTGTCTCCATTGCTTCCAATCAAATGGATGACAACTCAACCGTTGGACTCTAAGCGCGAGTCCGGAGCAGTGTTCGCAGGTTTGGCCCATCGTAGATGGGTAATCGCCGATAAGGCGGCGTTACTCATCATGGGGTGGGCCTGAGTTTTACTGGGTAGTTTCGCGCGCAGGCTGTGGGTCTAGAAGTCTTTCTTCGGAGAACTTTCGATGCCGCCGGATCTTCGCTCGTCTTCAGCTTCCCGGGCTCCGTGGGCGACAACCCTGATGTCGCAATTGAATCCCTCCGCAAGCGAAACAATCAATGCCATTGTTGCTCAGGCAGGCTCAATCCTGGAGCTCGCGCGTGAGCATCCCGAGCGTTGGATTGAGCAGGGCTTGCGCATCGGGCCGGCCCAGGAACTGCACGAGCGCGCAGTGAGCGCGGCGATATGGATGGCCCGCCAGTATCGCGAGCGCGAGCTTCGAGGGGCGGATCGCCAGACCTACGATGTGCGCCGCGGTTTTGCCTCGCTGACGGATGGGCCGCGTTATGACCGGGAGTTTGACGAAGACTGGTCGAACATGGCCCGTCCGAATGCCATCGAGGTAAGAACCTCACCGGTGGCCTACCTGGTCAGCCTTTACAGGAAGGCGCTCTCCTTGGAGGACTTTGGAGATGAGGGCAGCTTGTTTCGTCTGCAGGACAGGCGGCCGGATATTGCCGCCGCACTGATTGATTCCGCGGCGATGACACAGGAATGTTCGGTGCTATCGCTGTCGACGAAAATTCTGGAAGCGTCGCTTCTCAACGCTGGACGGCTATCGGATCCCGATACTGTCGAGGCGGACAGGGTCCTTGCGAGCGCGCGTTATCCGCTGACCATGCCGTACGAGCATTGGGTTGAGCAGCTTGGCGTGATCTTGTCGCTTTTTGACTCGTCCGTTTCAGTTTTTGGTGAACTGGCGCGCGCAACTGACCCCGAGTTTCATTATTTTGCCTTTTCGGGCATGCAGACCGATCGCGGCGACGATACGTTCCTTCTGAGCTTGCCAATCGGCCCGGCGCGCCGGGAACTTCTCTTGGAAGCGCTTTTCAACGGCGCCCGGCCAGGAAACGAAGAGGAGCTGGCGAATTTTTACTGGACGACCTATCGGGTCTATACCAGGGCGGCTTTAGAGGACAGCGCGGAATTTTGCACGCGCACTGGGATAAAGCGAGACGCGCTTCCCGGGTTGTTTGCCGTTAGGGAAGACGCACCGGTTTTGTCCAGGTATGCCTCTGCGGCGGCGGTTTCCCTTCAAGAGCCCGGTCCCCATGAGTTTGGCGCGGTTTACATCAATGGGGCGCAGCACCCCGCTATTGACCTGCTGGCAATGCATGACCCGCACACCTTTCGACAGGCCAGGGACACGGAAGCCGTCCCGGTCGATCCACCCGTCCAGTTGGCCAATCTGACCGATGAACGTGCGGACCGGATCCATCGGCTTATCCGGCTCAGCCGATGGCTCGGGACCTCTTTTCGAGAGATGGATCAACTGGTTGTCGCCGCCCATCACGCCGAGAAAAAAAATGGAGCGCCGCAAATTACGCGCAATACGCTGAAAGCCCTAGGGGTTTTCTGCGAGATGCGGCAGCGTTATGCGGTGACCGCAGAGGATTTTGCTGCCTGGCTCGATAAGGTATCGGTTGTTGGCGCTGGAGAGACGGCTGCCCAATACGACCGCATTTTTGTCAAGCATGGGCTTTTGGGGGAGCCCCTGGTCCTGGACGACTCGCCATTCAGCGCACGGATCGAAGACAACACGGATGAACACGGGCGGGAAACTGTCCAGGCGATTTGTGCGAGCCTTGGCCTGGATACGTCCGAGTTCACCTACATGGCGCGTGTTGTCGCCAATAGCTATGACCCGCCGGAACTCAAACGCAACCTGGAAATTTTGTCTTCCTTCTATCGCATTGTCAGTATCGCCCGCTATTTGGAAGTTCCGCCGACGGTGCTGATCGGGCTTGTGCAGACGCTCGGTCAATCGGGGCCGGTCTTGAAGCAAATTGCTGGCGTCCCTTCGGTGGATGCGCTGCCCACGCTGGGGGCAACGGATTTTTCCGCGGCGTTGATGGCGGTTGTCGATTGCGTGCGCTGGTGCCGGGACAAAGGCATCGATCTGGCGTGGTTTGTGCGGGCCATGCGCTCGAACACGACCGTTCCCGTGGCCAGTGACAGTGAACGGCAATTGGTCGCCAGTTTACATACCATGCTGGGGAGTCTGCGCATCACCCATGAAGTCCTGGAGCAAGCCGGTGTTCCCCCAGCGTTGAATACCGTGGCGACAGCCGTCGGCATTGATTGGGTGGCATTGCTGACGGACGTTATCGATGCCCAGGGCATTGTACTTGACGGCGTTTCGGGCTCGGACACGGATTACGCGGTGAGCGTTCGTAACATCGTTGCCGATGTGGTGGAGAGGATCGCCCAAGGGGAGGATTTAATCCACGTGGACGACCAGGGTGAGGCGGACACGCTTAAAAATACGGTTGTGGAATCCGTGACCGCGGTCATTCTCCGGATGCGGGCTTCGCAGCGGGCCCTGGTCGAAGAGCATCTGGCCACCTACCTGGCTATTTCGTCCGACCTTGTCCTGCCTCTTATCGAGTGGGCTGATCAGAGCGTCTACGATATTTTGCGTTGGGTGTGGGAGACAGAGGGCGTGGTGACCCCCGCTGAGTCATTGCGCTCGATGGCCTTGCAGTTCTTGAGCCCCTCCGATCCGGTTGCACGGCATTTTCGAGCCGCCGCCGGGCATCCGGTCGCGTTCCTCGTGGATGAGGACGACGACTTTGAAGATTGGAGCAATGTCGACGTCATGCTCCAGAAGTTGGGGAGCTTGCATCGCTTGGCCGATGTGGTTCGTCAGTTCGAGTTGGATGGCGAAATGCTGAGCCGCCATGCGGCCAGCAAGCGGCAATTGGAAGGTCGGCCCGACGCCCCCGATTCATTCGGATTTGCGCCAGGTCTGGATGCAACCGGCGCGATTGCGCTGACCACGCTGTATCACCTGCAAACCTATCGCGATGTCACGTCGCGAATGCAAGCTTCACCATCGGCATTGATGGACTACTTGTCCCTGGTCAACGATACCCAGGCCTTTGATCCTGATCTTATCGCCGAGAGCGAGGACTATGCCCGCCTGATGCAGGATGCGGCCGCCGTCAAGGTCGCGGAGATGTTGGGCGTCAGCGCGCGCGAAGTGCTGGAGGCCGCACGTTTTATTGCACCGACGGGGGTGATTACCCAGCTGAGCCAATTCAATGGCTTTATCCGAATGCTGGAAATGGCCCGTACGAGCCAACTCAGCATTCTGGCCTTGCATGAACTGGGCGGATTGCCGGTGTCCGCCAATACGGAAGACTATCGCAGCGCCGTGCAATACGCCCTCGGCAGTCTCTACGCCGGTCGGCTGCAACAGGGTGGTTCCGGCAGTGTTCCCGAGGTCGGCCAGGCGGCAACGAGCGAGGCTTCCGTCGACCAGACGCGCCTGGTGGCCAACGCGCTGAGCTTGGCCCCGGAAAAGGCGCAGGCGGTGTATCGCCTGCTGGTGCGGGATTTGAGCGGAAAACCGCTGGTCAATATCCGCGTGCGTTGGTCGCTGGCAGGCCCCGGGACCCTGGACACGGATATCTCGCACACGGATATCGACGGGGTGGTCGAGGTCACCTTGACATCAAGCGCCGAGATGGGCATCGCAACGGTTTTTGCAACCATCGGGCTCGATCAGCGCATTGCCATGCCCACGGTGACCATTGACTGCGACGAAGAAACGCTGAGCCTGCGTCAGCCGAAACCGGATGAGGACGTTGCGCCTAAATTGGCCGGTCGTCGTGAGTCTTTTGAATTGTCCGTCGTCTTGCGGGACGGTTATGGAAACTGGGGGCGCAGCAGGCGTGTGCGTTGGAGCGTGATCGAGGGGCCAGGCCAGTTCAAGAAGGATACGACGGTTGCCGATGAAAACGGGGTTGCCCGTGCCCAGTTGTTCAGTAACGAGGAGGGGGTGACGAAGGTCCGGGCAAGCCTTGGCGAAGGTCTGGAGCTTGAAGGTTTTGCGGCGTTTCGCTTCATCGATGCGCCCTTTATCGATAACAGCAGCTACAGGCTGCGCTTCAAGGGCCCGAATGTACTGGGGCTGGACGTCACAATCGCTTGCCGCGTTCTCTCACTGAGCGGCGCGGGCAAGCCAGGAGAGCAAATCGACTGGAGCGTGCAATTCGCTGATGAGTCGAACTATGCACCGGGCGAGCCGGTTGCTTCTGGTGTTGACGGATACGCGGTTCTCGAGCTGCCTTCGTCCGTGCTGAAGGAGGGCGCCATGACGGTCCGCGCGACGCTGTTGCCCTCAGAGGCAGGGGATGAGAGAGCAGAGTTTTTCGAACAGGTCATGATCATTCTGCCCGTGCCGAGGCTCGCCGCGGCGTCACCGGCCAACGTGTCGGTGATTGCGTTGGCCGGTGAGGTGGTGCATGTGCGGGTGCGGGTGGAAGCCGAGGTGGGGGCAGACTCCACGACGGTATTTCAGGGGGTTGGTGAGTACCCCGTGCAATGGGACATGGACGGTGGCGGGGACGGGAAAGGGACGCGGACCGATGCCGAAGGCATGACGGCTTTTGCCGTGCCGATTGATCGGGCTGGAGAATATACCCTGTCGGCCACGCTGGATGCCCCCTCGGGGCAGGCCGTGACCTTCACGGTGAATGTCCTGGCAGAGCCGGATTGGCGGTTCTTCCTGGCGCCGCTCGGGCAGGCGGCGAGCGAGGATGAGCAGGACTCGCTGACATTCATCGTTGGCAAGAAATACACATTGACCCTAGAGGATAAGTCCGACTCCAGTGATACGACGGGACGCGAGATTGCCCTGACCTGGAGTGGCGTCAACCCGGTCGGCCAGGGGCTGGTGGCCAATCCGAGTTTCTTGCAGATGCGTCGGCTTCCCGAGGGCGGACGCTTGAGCTGGCAGATCGAGTGCAGGCAACTGCCGGATCCCCGGGCGGTATTTTCGATTGGCGCGACACTGCAAGGCACCCGGTACAGCCAGATCCTGCGAACGAAAATCCAATCGGACGAGCCATTGTCCCGACGACCGCGACGTTGAGCCTCGCTGTCAGCGCAACCGTTTTTTACGTATTTCAGACGCACATCGATTCCTCAGCGCCGATGTCGGGGCCGCATAAAGGGATCTGCCATCAGGAATGAACTTCCAAGAGGCGTGGTCATGACCGATCTTACGACGAAGCTCGAAGTCTTGAGCAAGCAGCGCCAGGAAGCGCTGCTTGAATGTTATTTGGGCGCCGTGGCGGCCCGGGACGGCGATACGAACGTGCTGGCAAGTGCCGCTGATCTTGATGCCTATCACCTGTTCGATCACCATGTTGGCACGGCGCCGAAAACATCCGCCGTGGGCGAGATGATCGCCAGCTTGCAGCGCTATATCCACGGCATCTACTCCGGTGACGAGCCAGGTTTCGGGCAGGATTTCGATGAACGGGAAGTCGAGACCTGGCGCCAGTGGGAAAGCCGTTATGCGATCTGGGCTGGCGCGGAGAAACTGCAAAGTTATCCGGAAAACTATATCGATCCAGAACTGCGTATTGTCAAAACACAGTTTTATGAACAACTGGAAGGGGATCTTGCGCAAGGGCGCCTCAATACTGAACGTGCACAATCCTCCGTCCTCTCTTATCTCGAGAAATTCGAAGATGTGGCCGATATCGATGTGCTCAACGGTTATATCGACGGGCCTTTCGTTCTGTCCGATTCAACTGTTTATCAGGCTGACTATTATCTTCTCGGGCGCAAGCGCGCCGGTAACAAATATTATTGGCGCAAGGCCGCCATCGTTCTCGGCGAGGGGCAAACGCGCGTTTCCCCCAGTGCGTGGAGTGAATGGGAACCCATCGAGGCAGGGATTGGCGATGCAACGAATGTGCGCCTGACTTTCTTTGGCAACCGGCTTTATGTGTTCTGGGTGAGCAGGTCGTCCCTCAATGAAATCGGCGGGAGTGAGGGACTTAACTGGGACCTGTTTGATATTCGCTTCTCCTACCGCAGTTTGGGGGGCACCTGGTTCCCGCCCTTTACCGTTGACACGGTCATGCTCGAGCGCGAAAGCGTGGCCCCCAGCAAGCACTATCGGCGCGCACGCGCCGAAGATGGGCGCAATCGTCTTCTGGCGGTTGTTAGCGATAGTGGGATTACCAAAGAAGCGAAGCAGATGGTGCTTGGCGTTATCCTGTCGCCCACCGTTGGCGAAAGCACAACGTGCTATTACGCGTGGGATGAACTGCTGAACCGCATTGATCTCGTGGACAAAGAGCTTGCCCATATCGATCGCCTGCTTGAGCAATACTCGAAGGAGGAGCCGGATAAAGGTCCGTCTTACCTTCAACGCCGCTTACCGCTGTTGGGCGAAGACGGCGATTACAAGGGATGGGCAGTCGAGTCCATTCGAGTTAAAAGCAACGAACATCCGTCTGGACTCACGCGCTACCTACATCTAGGGGCGATGAATATCGCTGGAAAACAGCTCTTTATCACAGTGGGAAGCGTGCAGAAACTGCATGGGAAATGGATATCTCATTCACGCGCGCGCGTTCACTCATTTCTTGTTCCAAACTATCCCTTTATTGATATCGACATTAGTCTCCATGACCCGTCCCCTGTCGACGCCGGTCATTCCGCCTACTACACCATAGTGATTGATTTTTCGTCGGGTAAATATACATCCCCCGCACGGATCGAATTTTTAAACGAGCAGGGTGCGGCGGGCCACGTTGTGACGTTTGATGGGGGGCAGGCGATTGTCGCCACGACCATTCCAGCATTAAACAGTGACGGGAGTTACAGAGACATATTTCGGCAGATGGTCAATCTGTCGGATGACGACTACAGCATTCATGGAACTTGGCTGAAAATCACGAACAACAGCAATTCCAACTTTAAAATAAACAAGAAATTTTCTCGTCGTGGCACCCTGGCGGTGGTTCCATTCGCCATGCCCATTTGGGTGGGCGAAGACAAGGCGCCTGCCGGAGAGTTGCGGCAGTTTCAATTCAATGGCGCGGCGTTGCACTTGAACTTGATCCCCTTGACGGGCAATCCGCAAATCGTTGCTATCGGGTTGGGGGAGTATACAGACGGTACATGGAGCCAGGGCTATCAAGAGTACGAGGTCAGGTTGAAGGCGCCGCTGCTCAACGGACCGAGGCTCGTTTGGGGACCCGAAAGCGCTCAAGCCCAAGCCGGTCAGTTTCTCGATTTTGGGGTTGAGTTCGGTGCGGACAAAACCGTCGAAGCCATCCGCCTGAACACGACATTCGGTCGCGAACTGGTGGAGCGGGCGGCGCTCTCCATCGAAAACTTGCTCTCCTGGGACAGTCAGCACACCGAAGAACCGCCGCGCCCAGGGTCGGATAAGCCGGAATTTCTCGATTTCCATGGGGCGAACGGGCGCTACTTCTGGGAAATATTCTTCCATCTTCCGCATCTGATCGCGGTACGGTTGCGCCGCGAAATGAGCTACGAGGATGCGTTGGGGTGGTTGCACTATCTCTTCGACCCGTCTGCCAGGATCAATCCGGGACGGGTAGAAACCACCGCCTATTGGCGCTCGCGCCCGTTGTTGATGGAGGGCGACCCAAGCTTTGAAGTGGCCTCGCCCGCCGATCCGGATGCCATCGCCTACAGCAGCCCGATCCATTATCGCAAACGGATTTTTCGCGATTATGTCGAAACCCTGATCGAGTGGGGGGACTGGCTCTATAGACAACTCACGCGCGACAGCCTGACCGAAGCCAAAATGCTTTACCTGAGGGCGGCGCGCATGATGGGGCCGGCCCCTGACGTGCGCGGGGCCTCCAACTGGACACCAAAAACACTCAGTGAACTGGAAAGTGCTCGAAGTCTCGAGTGTTTCGATGCGCTCGCCCCATTGCTATCGGTCGATACACTGATCAATCTGCCGCTGAAATCCGGCCATGCACTGTTGGCGCCCTTGCTGGACCATCCAGACTTTCGGCCGGAAATCAACCGGGACCTACTGGATCTCTGGGAGACTTTGGAAGCACGCCTGCATAACCTGCGCCACTATCTGACCCTCGACGGCAAGCCCATCGACCTGCCGCTGTACGACACGCCCATCAACCCGAAGGACCTGATGCGGGCCCAGGCAGGTGGTGGCGGCTTCAACCTGCGGGACATCCTGACACCGCCGATCGTTCCGCCTTATCGCTTCATGGCCATCTTGCCCCGGGCGCAACAAGCGGTGCAGACCCTCTGCAGGTTTGGCGATCAACTCCGGCAATACATCGAACAGGCGGATCGCTGCGAACAGGAAACCCTGCAACAAGAACATCTGATCGAAATGGGGGACTTCAGCCGCGAGCTGCAAATCGAACTGATGCGTCATGCCGAAGCCATTTGGGTAGCCCTCGAAGCTTCCCGACAGGCGATCGTCCAGCGAGAAACCTATTACGAGGGGTTGATCCTGAATGATCTCAACAAGGACGAAATCGAGGTGGCCAAGAATATGAACCGTGCAAAAACAGGCGCCTTGACCTCGGGAATCGCCACCACTTTCGGGCACGCGGCGGAAACTTTTGCCAATATTGTCGGCGTGGCCACGGGGGGCATGAAATACGGCGGTCCGCACCATTCCATCGCAGCAGCAGCCAGTACCTACAGTCAAAGTGAATCGCTCTACAGCGGCCTGCATGATCGCTACGGTTCGCAACAGCGCTTGCGTCAAGAGTGGAACTTCCAGCACAAGGCAGCGACCGCCGAGCGAGGGGCGCTGGATCAGCAACTGCAAGCCCAGGCCATCCAGATCGGAGCGTCGGTGGTTTCGCTCAACCAGCAGGTTCGAGCCATTGAGCAAGCCAGGGAGATGTATGCGTTTCTCACCCAGACCCGCACCTCCCGGGCCTCGCTCTATCGCTGGATGCAAAGCAAGATGGCAACGCTTTATTTCCAGACCTACGATGCGGTAACTGCCCTGTGTTTGTCGGTACAAGCCTGTTGGCAATATGAAATCGGCGATTATGAAACCCACTTTATCCTGCCGGGGGCGTGGATCGACAGCCATCACGGCTTCACCGCCGGCGAGACCCTGACGCTGGGTCTGCTGCGCATGGAGTCGGCCTTTGTCCATCGCTATGAGCGGCGCCTGACCATCAGGAAACTGGTATCGCTGCGCAATTATTTCGAGCCAGAGGAGTGGTCCGATAAACTTCGGGCGCTCCAGAGTAGTGGAAAGCTGGACTTCAGCCTCGACAGCCGCTTCTACGACAGCGACTACCCCGGCCATTATCTGCGCCAGATCCGGCGTGTATCGGTCACGCTGCCGGCGCTGCTCGGCCCTTATCAAACGGTCAGCATGACGCTCACGCAGATCTCCAGCAAGCTGCTGATCAAACCCGATCTTGGTGGCGCTCGTCATCTCTACGACCCACGACACGCCGATGCCGATACCACTTACGTGCGCTACAACCTGCGGGCCCAGCCGCAAATCGCTGTGTCCGACGGACTCGACGATGACGGCACCGGCTCGCGTTTTACCTTCGACGAAGACCGCTACGCGTCTTTTGAACGAACCGGCGCGATCTCCTCATGGCAGATAGCTATTCCACGGACTCGCCCTGGCATGCAAGAGGAGCTTCTGGCATCACTGACCGACATCATCATTGATGTGGAATACACCGCTTTGGACGGCGGTAGGGACTTCGCCGAAAAGGTCGAAGGGCTTTTGAATGAGACAGGGTTTCGCCAGTAGGACGAGATATCGAGCAAGCCTCGTGAATACTGGACGCAGTCGCCCGGACCGACGTAGACACAACCTGTTCAGGGAGTGTGGACATGAACGTGCAAAGACGAATCAAACGGAACCTGTTGGGCGCGGCAGCCGACTTGCCTACGAGTACTTGGCCTCCTGAGTGGAAGAGACGCATGGGCAGCGGTTTCAGCGGTGCCGATCTCATTTATGTATCGAGCAACGACACCCAGCGCCGATATGTCTATCTCTATGGCGAAGCGGAAGCCGCCATCGAATTCGACCTGCCCATCGACCTGCGTCTGACGGCAGAGCCTGGGTATCAAGTCAGGTTCCTGTATCAGCCGACGCAGCAAGCGAGCGAAAATCCCAGGGTGGTAGCGTATTTCAACGCCGGGGCGCATTTCTGGACCCGTGAGTTGCAGACCAGCACTGTGAGCGCGGCTGCGGAGCCGCCGCGAGACTGGCTGATCTGCGATGACAAAATTGATCTGCGCGACGAAATCACGCAGCCCAGGGCGGCCTTGGCCTTTCAGTCCGGATTGTTCGATCCCGCTGCCGCTGCTGGCGATGCAACGAGCGAGCCCGAGCGTGATCAGCCCATCGCCCAAGAGCCGGCCTGGCCAGCCGGCCCGGGTGAGCTGCATTTTTCCGGCAAGGCCCTGGGCACGGAGATTTCTCCCGAGCTGGCCGAAGGCGTGTCGGTGTTCGTGCATCTCAAGCCGCTGGAGCTGAGCACCCATGAGCCCGCACCCGAATTTGATGGAGGCAGCGCCCGCTATTGGGTGGAAAAGGATGGCCGCACTTATATGCCGATCTGTCGCGGAGGTGGGGCGCATCATCTCACCCTGCCGGTGGCCGAAGACTGCGGATGGGCCGGCGGCGGGGTTTATACCGGCACTAGCGCCTATGCTTCCTTTACCGATCAGAACGAGGCCGGCCAGGCTGGGCTGCAAGTGTCACCGACGGACCCCGACGCGAATGACGACGCCCAGCCTATCGCCAAGACTTGGGAAATTCGCAGCGATGCCGATGACCTCAGCGTCAATGGCAGGACGGCCACCCTGCGCTTTGAAAGTGTCTATCATGCCGAGCCCCATGAGGCGTTGGCTTGCATCGTCGGGCCCTACAAGCTCGACATTACCGGCCATGGGCAACCCGACTATTGGCCAAGCGTCGAGGAAGAGGAAACCATCGATCTTCAGGTGACCGTTCATTACGCGGTCTCCGGCAATCCGGAAGCCGGTGTCGCCGTCGACTGGCGCCAGGAGGGCGACCTCCTGGAAACCCTGTTTACCGGCGGGGAGGGTTTGGCAGTGTTTGGCTACCAGCCAACCACCGATGCCACGGTCATTGCGGTGGTCGACAGCCCTTACAAGCTTGAAGCCGATACGCAAGCCTTTGCGGTCAAGACCATCCCGACCCGTAAATGGGCGCAGTTCGAACTCAGCGTTGGCGGAACGGAAATTTCACCTGAAGATAATTGGCGGATTCTACCCGGCCAGTCCTACCAATTGACCCTCAAACCACGCTCCGACAGCGTGCTGATCGGTCAGGATCTGGCGTTCAGCGTCGATCCCGCGCAAAAGCTTCAGCTCGAGCCGACGGGAGATCGTCCGCTGCCGTCGAACGGCCTCACCTGGAACATCACGACGGCGGAAGAGGACAATGGCGACTTTACACTGCGCCTCGACTGCATTCGTTTCAAACAGCCGTTGACATTGAATGGTAGTGTCAGCGAACTGCCCGCCTTGACCATCGACGAGGCCCCCGATGCCCAGCTCGATCCGCTTGCGGCGCTGGAAACGCTGACGGCGGTGGTCCCGCAATATGACGGCATGCACGGCACCGACAAGATTCGCGTCACCTGGACCGCGGCGACCGGCAGTCCGGCGGAGGGTTCGCATACCACGTCGCCGATTGAGGTGGGAACGATAGGGCGCAAGCCAATTGCGTTGCCGGTGTCGCTGGTCGCCTACAGTCTGGGCAAGTCGGTGACGGTCAGATACACCGTGACCCCTGGCGGTGGCAATGAATCGCCGCCATCGGCTTCGCTCAACCTGGCGGTGAAGACCCTCGCTCCCGGCGATCTACAGGCCGCCAAGCCGAAGATCAAGCAAGCCGAAAACGGCGGTGAAGGCAGCGAGCTGGATCTCAATGGCATTAGCGCCAATCTCACCTGCCGGATCGGCATCTGGCCGCTGATTGTGCCAGGCCAGGATCTATGGCTGCGCCTCAAGGGCACTAAAGCCGACGGGACGTCCCCCTACAACCTGAATATCTGGGCACCGCCGCCACGAGGGCCGTTCACCAGTCCGACTTGGACAGACCGAGGTTACTATGACGTCTCTGTCGCCTACAGCTATCTGAAAGAGCTGAAGGATGGCAGCACCCTGACGCTAGAGTTCAAGGTGGATTTCAGCAAGACCACCGACGAGGCCAATGCGCAGACCTTTCCGTTGCGCACTTATAGGGTCCGCGCGGCTATGGACCTGTCCGCCCCGAGGGTCAAGCAGGCCACCGGCACCGCGCCCAGCCAACAGTTGAATCCGGTGGCGGCCAAGGATGCCTTGACCGTGGTGATTCCGGAGTACGGCTTCCAACCCGGCGATCAGGTCCGCGTGACCTGGACCGGCACCGGGGGAGATGGCTCGCACACTACCCCGGCACAAGCGTTACCCACCAGCCGAGAGATTCCTGTTCCGGTGGAGGTGCTCGCCTACAACCTGGGCAAACCGGTTACGGTCACCTATACCGTGATTCGCAACGGTGAAAACCATGGTCCCTCAGCCGTACTCAACCTGGCGGTGCAAACCATCGCTTCCGGCGATCTACAGGCCGCCAGGCCGAAAATCAGGCAAGCCGAGAACGGCGGTGAAGGCACTGAGCTGGACCTCAATGGCGTTAGCGCCAATCTCATCTGCCGGATCGGCATCTGGCCGCTGATTGCGCCAGGCCAGGATCTATGGCTGCGCCTCAAGGGCACTAAAGCCGACGGGACGTCCCCCTATAACCTGAATATCTGGGCACCGCCGCCATGGGGGCCGGTCGCCAGTCCGGCTTGGACAGACCGAGGTTACTATGACGTCTCTGTCGCCTACAGCTATCTGAAAGAGCTGAAGGATGGCAGTACCCTGACGATAGAGTTCAAGGTGGATTTCAGCAAGACCACCAACGAGTCCAATGCGCAGACCTTTCCGTTGCGCACTTATAGGGTCCGCGCGGCTATGGACCTATCCGCCCCGAGGGTCAAGCAGGCCACCGGCACCGCGCCCAGCCAGCAATTGAATCCGGTGGCGGCCAAGGATGCCCTGACCGTAGTGATTCCGGAGTACGGCTTCCAACCCGGCGATCAGGTCCGCGTGACTTGGGCGGGCACCGCGGGAGATGGCTCGCACACGACCCCGGCACAAGCGCTACCCCCCAGCCGCGAGATTCCTGTTCCGGTCGAGGTGCTCGCCTACAACCTGGGCAAACCGGTCACGGTCACCTACACCGTGACTCGCAACGGCGAAACCTCTGATCCCTCAGCCGCACTCAACCTGGCGGTGCAAACCATCGCTTCCGGCGATCTACAGGCCGCCAGGCCGAAGATCAGGCAAGCCGAGAACGGCGGTGAAGGCAGCGAGCTGGACCTCAATAGCATTAGCGCCAATGTCACCTGCAGGGCGGGTGTCTGGCCGCTGATTGCGCCAGACCAGGACGTATGGCTGCGGCTAAAGGGTACGAAATTCGACGGGACTTCCCCCTATAGCCTGGATATCTGGGCGCCACCACCCCGGGGCCCGAGGACTAGTGAGGCCTGGATAAACCAAGGCTACTATGACGTCTCCGCCGCCTACAGTTATCTGAGAGAACTGAAGGATGGCAGTACCCTGACAATGGAGTTCAAGGCCGACTTCAGCAAGACTACCAATGAAGCCAATGCGCAGACCTTTCCGTTGCGTACCTATACCGTCAAACTGGAGCAGGTCATACCGACCCTTGAGAGCGTATCGGACGGTAATAAAGAGATTCTGGAGGGGGGCTTCGCCCTTAGCACGACGCTGCAACTGGCAGGGCGGGCGAACAAGGGGCAGAAAGTCGAGATCTTCGATGGCAGTGGAAGCGGTGCTGTTTCCAAGGGGGAGGTTACCGCCGATCGTCTGCTCGGTCTTTGGGCGCACGTTATAACCGTCGAAGAGGGACCCCGCCGCCTATACGCCAAGGCGCTCTATCCCGTCAGCCCGGTATTTTCAAATGTACGCAATTTCGTGGTCGTGACCCTGCCGACCATTGCCAGTCTCAAGGATGCCAACGATAAAGAAGTCCCGGCGGGCATGTTAGAACGCTTCACTGCCAGCACCCAGTTGAAACTGTCGGGTCAGGCGAGCAAGGGCCGGAACGTCGCGATTGTCGATGACTGGTACGAAAACGAAGTTCCCAAGGGCCAGGCGACAGCCAATCCACTAACCGGTACATGGGAATGCAATTTAACCGTCGCGGTTGGACAATACGCTTTTTTCGCCAAGGCGCTCTATCCCTTGGACGGCTATCCATCTCCATACTCAGGCGTGCGCCATGTCCATGTTGTGCCGCTGATAACCCCCACCCTTGACCATGTCAGAGACACTGATAATAAAGAGGTCCAAGATGGGGATAGCACCCTTAGCACGGAGCTGAGATTGTCCGGTAAAGCGAGCCGGGGACAGACAGTCGAGATATTCGACGGCAGCGGCGCCAGCGCGGTTTCCAAGGGGGAGGTTAAAAGTGAAATTCTCTTCGGCGCTTGGACACTTGTTATAACCGTCCCACTAGGCGACCGCCGCCTCTATGCCAAGTCGCTCTATCACAGTGGCGCTCCGGTATACTCAAACGTACGCAGGCTCACCGTCAGGCTTTGATGGACGCGACCAATGGACTGTTCACGCGAGACTGCCAGGTACGCAGCGACCTATAGAGCTATCGCGAGCACGCTCGCGATAGCGGCCTTACTGCCCCAACGCGATATCCACCAACCGATACAACTCCTCAACCTCCAGCGGCGCGGTGGCAAAGAGAATACGAAACACCGTCGGCGCCACCACGACATTGATCAGCCGCTCGATACCCGGGTTTGGCGCCTCGGGATAGCGATCCAGGATGATCTGCAACTGGGCGCTGAGGATGCCCACGCAATGCCCCGGCGTCGCGCAGGCCTGGATGTCGCGCATCATGTTGCGACCAGGCTCGGAACTCATTTCGTCCAGGTACTGTTCGGCCCAGGCCAGCAGGTCGCCGCGCAGGCTGCCGGTGTTGGCCGGTTCGCTGTCGGGGCGCATGCGGGCAATGGCGACGTCGGCCAGCAGCGCCGGCAAATCGCCCCAGCGCCGGTAGATCGTCGACGGGGTGACGCCCGCGCGCGCAGCAATTTGTGGCACGGTCAGGGTGGCGCGGTCCTGCTCCTGGAGCAGGGCGCGGACCGCCGAATGGATCGACTCTTGGACCCGGGCGCTTCGACCGCCCGGGCGTAAACCTTCTTTAATAGCCATGCATCGGACCTTAACACAAAGAATTTGCTTTAAGCACACATCGGTAGCACACTCCGCAAAAGCAAAAAATTAGCTTTTGCGTAGGCCTTCGTGGAGCGTGCCCATGTCTCGTCCAGCTTCGACCGGTGCCAGCCTGATATTCCTGGCGATCACCTTGCTCGGTTTTCTCGCCGCGTCCAGCGCGCCGACGCCGTTGTATCACCTCTATCAGGAACAATTGCAATTTTCCCCGGCGATTCTGACGCTGATTTTCGGGGTGTACGCCTTCAGTCTGTTGGCGGCTTTGCTGACCGTGGGTTCGCTGTCGGATTACCTGGGCCGCAAACCAGTGATCTTCGTCGCGCTGTTGCTCAATATGCTGGCGATGCTGCTGTTCATCAACGCCGACAGTGTCGCCTGGCTGGTCGGCGCCCGCTTGATTCAAGGTTTCGCCACGGGCATGGCCACCAGCGTGCTGGGCGCTGCGTTGCTGGATTTCGACCGTCGCCAAGGCCCGCTGATTACCAGTGTCGCGCCCTTGCTGGGCATGGCTGCTGGGGCGCTGGGTTGCGGCCTGCTGGCGGAGTTCGCGCCGCGGCCCTTGCAACTGACGTATTGGATTCTGCTGGGGTTGTTCCTGCTCCAGGCGCTTTATATCTGGCGCCTGGCGGAGAGCGTCAGCCCGCAACCCGGTGCCTGGCAGTCGTTGCGTCCGACCTTGCATGTCCCGGTCCAGGCGCGGCGCGCCTTGTGGTTGATCCTGCCCCTGAACCTGGCGGCCTGGGCGGTGGGCGGCTTTTATCTGTCCCTGGCGCCTTCGCTGGTGCGGGCCGCAACCGGATCGACGTCCAACCTGATTGGCGGCGCGCTGGTGGCGGTGTTGACGCTCACCGGCGCGCTGTCCATCTATACGCTGCGCAACCAGGGGGCAGACAAGATGCTGCGCCTGGCCGCCAGCCTATTGGTGATCGGCCTGGCGTTGGTGTTGCTCGCGGTACACGGCGGCAGCTTGCCGTTGTTTTTCGTCGGCACGCTGGTCACCGGCAGCGGCTTTGGCGCCGGGTTCCTCGGCGCATTGCGCAGCATCATGCCGCTGGCCTTGCCCCATGAACGGGCCGGTTTGATGTCGGCGTTCTATGTCCTCAGTTACCTGGCCTTCAGCCTGCCCTCGCTGTTGGCCGGGAACCTGACGCGGGTGTTCGGTTTGATTCCAACCACCGATGGCTATGGCGCGGTGCTGATCGTGTTGTCGGCTACTGCGTTGCTGGGTTTGTTGCGCCAGCCTGCAAAACCCCTAGGCGATGGACTTCGACCTTGAAAACGTTTGCATACTGACGCCGCTGTCGACTGATTTGCGCTAGCCTTGGCGCCTCAGCCTTCTTTCGGTCGATTGCTTTTGAAAATTATCCGCAGCAAATCCTTCACCGGCGACCGCGCCTGGGCGGCGCTGGACATCGCCAACATGAACGGCATCACCACGCGCCTGCACTGGACCGACCAGCCGTACAAATGGCACATCAATGACGGCCAGGAAGTCTTCGTGGTGCTCGATGGGCAAGTGCAGATGTGCTACCGGGAGGAGGGCGTCGAAAAATCAGCCCTGCTAGGTGTAGGGGATATTTTCTACGCATCGGTGGGCACCGAGCATGTGGCCAAACCGTTGGGCGAAGCGAGAATCCTGGTGATCGAGACCGAGGGCAGCGTCTGATCGTTATCTGCATAATCGATAACATATAGAGAGATTACCCGTTATATAGATATTCGATCCGGCTCTAGCATGGCTCCACCTCATCCGAGGACAGGAGTTCGCCATGACATGCTGCGCCGCCAAGACCCGCTTACGTCCACTGAGCCATTTGCCCAGGCCGTTGGAAGCCATTCGCCAATTCACGCCCAACTGGTTTGCCGTCGTCATGGGCACTGGTGTGCTGGCGCTGGCTTTGGCGCAATGGCCTGGGGAGGTGCCGGGCCTGCGCCTGCTGGGTGAAGGGTTATGGTTGTTCAACATGCTGTTGTTCGTGGTGTTCGCCGGCTTGTACACGGCCCGTTGGCTATTGTTCTTTGACGAGGCGCGGCGGATCTTCGGCCATTCAACGGTTTCGATGTTTTTCGGCACTATTCCCATGGGACTGGCGACGGTCATCAATGGCTTTCTGGTATTTGGGCTGCCGCGCTGGGGAAGTGGTGTGGTGCCGCTGGCCGAAGCCTTATGGTGGATCGACGTGGCCATGTCGCTGGCCTGCGGCGTGCTGATTCCGTTCCTGATGTTCACCCGTCAGGAACACCGGATCGACCAGATGACCGCTGTGTGGTTGCTGCCGGTGGTGGCTGCAGAAGTGGCAGCCGCCAGCGGTGGGCTGTTGGCACCGCATCTGGCGGACGTTCATTCGCAAATGATCATGCTGGTCACCAGCTACGTGCTCTGGGCCTTTTCCCTACCGGTCGCATTCAGCATCCTGACGATCCTGCTGTTGCGCATGGCCTTGCACAAATTACCCCACGAAAACATGGCCGCCTCGAGCTGGCTGGCCCTCGGCCCCATCGGCACCGGCGCCCTGGGCATGTTGTTGCTGGGCAGTGATGCGCCGCTGATTTTTGCTGCCAACGGCCTGCCGGGTGTAGGCGAAATCGCCGCTGGGTTGGGCCTGGTGGCCGGCATCACGCTGTGGGGGTTCGGGTTCTGGTGGATGCTGACGGCGCTGCTGATCACTGCGCGTTATTTACGCGCGGGCATCCCGTTCAATCTGGGCTGGTGGGGCTTCACCTTCCCCTTGGGCGTGTATGCGTTGACGACGCTGAAGCTGGCGGACCTGCTGAACCTGGATTTTTTCAGCGTGTTCGGGGGCGTGCTGGTGGCGCTGCTGGTGGTGATGTGGCTGATCGTCGGGCGGCGTACCCTCGCGGGGGCCTGGCACGGTGAGTTGTTTGTGTCGCCGTGCATTGCGGGGCTGGCGAAATAATCGTTAAAGACAGGTAATGTGTGGCCTGGATCGAAAAGCGTTCATTCCAATAAGCGTCCACGCCACTCAGGAACATGGAAGATGAGTCACCCTTCGCAGTTCACTTTGCTTCGCACGCGGCGTTTCCTGCCGTTCTTCATCACGCAGTCCCTTGGCGCGTTCAACGACAACATTTTCAAGCAGTCGCTGATCCTGGCCATCCTCTACAAGTTGACCATCGACGGTGATCGCTCGATCTGGGTCAACCTCTGCGCACTGTTGTTTATCCTGCCGTTCTTCCTGTTCTCGGCGTTGGCGGGGCAGTTCGGGGAAAAATTCGCCAAGGATGCGTTGATTCGCCTGATCAAGCTCGGCGAAATCGTCATCATGGCGGTCGGCGCGGTGGGCTTTGTGTTCGATCATTTATCGCTGATGCTGGTGGCGCTGTTTGCCATGGGCACCCATTCGGCGCTGTTCGGCCCGGTGAAGTATTCGATCCTGCCGCAGGCCTTGCGCGAGGATGAACTGGTCGGCGGCAACGGCCTGGTGGAGATGGGCACGTTCCTGGCGATTCTCGCCGGCACCATCGGCGCCGGGATCATGATGTCCTCGGCGCATTACGCCCCCGTGGTGTCGACTGCGATCATCGGCGTGGCCGTGCTCGGCTACCTGGCCAGCCGCAGCATCCCGCGCGCGGCGGCGGCCTCGCCGCAAATGCGCCTGAACTGGAACATCTTCAGCCAATCCTGGGCCACCCTGAAACTGGGCTTGGGGCAAACCCCGGCGGTGTCTCGCTCGATTGTCGGCAACTCTTGGTTCTGGTTCGTCGGAGCAATTTACCTGACGCAAATCCCGGCCTACGCCAAGGAGTGGATGCACGGCGACGAAACCGTGGTGACCCTGATCCTGACCGTATTCTCGGTGGGGATCGCCCTGGGCTCGATGCTCTGCGAGCGGCTTTCCGGGCGCAAAGTCGAGATCGGCCTGGTGCCGTTCGGCTCGTTCGGGTTGACGGTGTTCGGGCTGCTGTTGTGGTGGCATTCCGGTGGGATCCCCGACAGCGTCGAGGGTCACGGTTGGCTGGAAGTGCTCGGTTTCGGCCACGCCTGGCTGGTGCTGATCGACATCCTCGGCCTCGGCATCTTTGGCGGTTTCTACATCGTGCCGCTGTACGCCTTGATCCAGTCGCGCACCGTCGAAAACGAACGGGCACGGGTGATCGCCGCCAACAACATTCTCAACGCCTTGTTCATGGTGGTCTCGGCGCTGGTCTCCATCGTCTTGCTGAGCCTGGCCAAACTGTCGATCCCGCAACTGTTCCTGGTGGTGTCGCTGCTGAACATCGGCGTCAACGCCTACATCTTCAAAATCGTCCCCGAGTTCAGCATGCGTTTCATGATCTGGTTGCTGAGCCATTCCATGTACCGCGTGGAGCATCGCAACCTCGAGGCGATTCCCGATGAAGGCGCCGCGCTGTTGGTCTGCAATCACGTGTCCTTCGTCGATGCCTTGCTGATTGGCGGCGCGGTGCGTCGGCCGATTCGCTTCGTGATGTACTACAAGATCTACAACCTGCCGGTGCTGAACTTCATCTTCCGTACCGCCGGGACGATTCCGATTGCCGGGCGTCAGGAAGACATTCACATCTACGAAAAGGCCTTCACGCGAATCGCGCAATACCTGAAGGACGGTGAGCTGGTGTGCATCTTCCCGGAAGGAAAACTGACGGCTGACGGTGAGATCAATGAGTTCAAGAGCGGGCTGACGCGCATCCTCCAGGAAACCCCGGTGCCGGTGATTCCCCTGGCGTTGCAGGGCCTGTGGGGCAGTTTCTTCAGTCGCGATCCAAGCAAGGGGTTGTTCCGTCGGTTTTGGTCGCGGGTGACGTTGGTGGCGGGTTCGGCGGTGGCGGTAGAGGCGGCAACGCCTTCGAGTTTGCAGGCGTTGGTGGGAGATTTGCGCGGCACTGTCCGCTAGGACCGAAAAACTGTGGGAGCGAGCTTGCTCGCGAATGCAATCTGTCTGCTGGCGTTGATGTCACAGGCTGACCGCTATCGCGAGCAGGGTCGCTCCCACAGGTCGATCAGGCGCTGACCTTGAGTCCGATCAACCCCGTAACGATCAACGCCACACTGGCCAACCGAATCAGCGCCATCGACTCGCCAAACAAAATGATCCCGGCAATCACCGTGCCCACGGCACCGACCCCGGTCCAGATCGTATAGGCAGTGCCCAGGGGCAACTCCTTCATGGCAAGGCCGAGCAGGCCGAGGCTGATCGCCATGGCGGCAATTGTCAGTGCCGTGGGGAGAGGGCGGCTGAACCCGTCGGTGTACTTCAGGCCGACCGCCCAGCCAACTTCGAACAGGCCAGCAAAAAACAGAATGATCCAGGACATCAGGCACCTCATCGATGGATGGGGTCGTCCCCGGATTCAAGACTCAATCGAGTGGCGGGGTCGTCCCCGCAGTGGATGGATAGAGTGCCCATGATCGGGCACTCGATCAAGTCTGCCTCAGTCGGCGGTTTGCCGGGCGGCGAGAGTTTCGCGGTCCTGTTTTTCGCTCATGCGCCGGAAGTAGGTCGAGAGCAAAGCCCCGGAAATGTTGTGCCAGACGCTGAACAGCGCGCTGGGGACTGCCGCCAGCGGTGAGAAATGCGCGCTGGCCAGGGCCGCGCCCAAGCCGGAGTTCTGCATGCCGACTTCCAGGGCCAGGGATTTACGCTGGGCCAGCGGCAGCTTGAACAGGTGCCCGGTGAAGTAACCCAGCAAAAAGCCGAAGCTGTTGTGCAACATCACTACGGCCATGATCAGCAGGCCCGATTCGGCAATTTTCGCCTGGCTGGCGGCTACCACAGCGGTGACGATGATGACGATGCTCACCACCGACACCAACGGCAACACCTCCACGGCATGACGCACCTTGTCCCCCAGCAGCCGTTGCGCCACCACGCCCAGCACGATAGGCAGCAGCACCACTTGCAGAATCGACCAGAACAGCTCCATGAACGATACCGACAGCCACGCCGAGGCCAGCAGCCAGATCAGCGCCGGGGTCAACAGCGGCGCAAGCAGAGTGGTGACGGCGGCGATGGCCACCGACAGGGCCAGGTCGCCACGGGCCAGCCAGGTCATGACATTCGACGACGTGCCGCTCGGGCAGCAGCCCACCAGGATCACGCCGACGGCGATTTCCGGCGGCAGGTGGAACACCTGGCAGAGCAACCACGCCACCCCGGGCATGATCACGAAATGGGCAACCACGCCCAAGGCCACGCGCCAGGGATGGCGCGCGACTTCGGCGAAGTCATCGAGTTTTAGGGTCAGGCCCATGCCGAACATCACCAGGCCCAGCAGCGGCACGATGGCGCTTTTCAGGCCGATGAACCAGGTCGGTTGCACAAATGCCACGACAGCGAAAATCAGTACCCAGTAAGCGAAGGTATTGCCGACAAAGCGGCTCAATGCAGCCAATGCGCGCATGACCTGATCCTTATTTTTGAAAACACCATAAAAACCAATGTGGGAGCGGGCTTGCTCGCGATAGCGGTGGGTCAGGCACCGAAGTGTTGACTGGTATTGCGCCATCGCGAGCAAGCTCGCTCCCACAAGGTAAGCCGTTGCTTTTTAGATCCCCTGCGGCATCTCTTCCCCGCCCAACGCTTCAACCAACGCCGGCAGGAATTCGCCGAACGTCAGCATCATCAGGGTGAAGCTGGCGTCCAGTTGGCCGAGGGCCTCGTCGCCACCGTCCTGTTCCGCCTGGTCCTGCAGCAGGTCTTCGAACTTCAGGCGCTTGACCACCATCTTGTCGTCGAGCACGAAGGACAGCTTGTCCTGCCAGGCCAGCGACAGTTGCGTCACCACCTTGCCGGTGTTCAGGTGCAGCTGGATTTCGTCGCTGGTCAGGTCCTGGCGCTTGCAACGCACGATGCCGCCGTCTTCGTGGGTGTCGCGCAGTTCGCATTCGTCCAGCACGAAGAAATCGTCCGCGGCTTTCTGGGTCTTGACCCAGTCGGTCATGGTGGCGGTCGGGGCCATTTTCACCGTCAGAGGGCGCACCGGCAGCGTGCCGATGACTTCGCGCAGGGTCGACAGCAGGTCTTCGGCGCGTTTCGGGCTGGCGGAATTCACCAGGATCAGGCCCTGCTTCGGCGCGATGGCGGCGAAGGTGGACGAGCGACGAATGAAGGCCCGTGGCAGGAACGCCTGGATGATTTCATCCTTGAGCTGGTCCCGTTCCTTTTTATAGACCTTGCGCATTTGCTCGGCTTCGATCTCTTCGACCTTTTCCTTCAGGGCGTCGCGCACGACGCTGCCCGGCAGGATGCGTTCTTCCTTGCGAGCGGCAATCAGCAGGAAATCCTGGCTGACATGCACCAATGGCGCGTCTTCGCCTTTGCCAAACGGCGCGACGAAACCGTAAGTGGTCAACTCCTGGCTTGCACATGGACGCGCCAGTTTGGTGGCCAGTGCAGTTTCCAACGCCTCGGCATCAAAAGGCAGATCTTGGGTCAGGCGATAGATAAGCAGGTTTTTGAACCACATGGGGTGAGTCTCTCCTTTATACAAAGGGGGGCATTATTCTCTTCGCGGCGCCATAGGCCAACCCTTCGCTAAGCCTTTGGAAGGCCTGAAAAAATTAATTTAAAAAGTGCTTGCCAGCTTAGGGAGCGCTCCGTAGAATGCGCGCCACACCGAAAGCGAAGGGTGATTAGCTCAGCTGGGAGAGCGTCTGCCTTACAAGCAGAATGTCGGCGGTTCGATCCCGTCATCACCCACCATTCGTTTCAAGTGTTACGCGCAGCGGTAGTTCAGTCGGTTAGAATACCGGCCTGTCACGCCGGGGGTCGCGGGTTCGAGTCCCGTCCGCTGCGCCATATTCGGTTATCTGGAACACTGAACGCCAGGTGACCACGGAAAGCCCGCTAACGCGGGCTTTTTGCTGTTTGCAGTTAATGCGATGTGCGTCACTCAGGTTTTTTGCTGATTTTTTCCATTTAAATCAGCACGTTACGAAAAATTGTGAGAGAATGCGCCCCGCATCGAAAGTGAAGGGTGATTAGCTCAGCTGGGAGAGCGTCTGCCTTACAAGCAGAATGTCGGCGGTTCGATCCCGTCATCACCCACCAAACTTTCAATGTTACGCGCAGCGGTAGTTCAGTCGGTTAGAATACCGGCCTGTCACGCCGGGGGTCGCGGGTTCGAGTCCCGTCCGCTGCGCCATATTCGGTTTCCTGGTCCACTGAACGCCAGGTCACCTACAAAAAGCCCGCTCAATCGAGCGGGCTTTTTGCTGTCTGGGATTTGCCGGCTATCTACTGCTCGGCATTCCGGCTGTGACGGTAATCGCTGACCGCCTCATACACCGCTTTGCGCAAGCGATTGATGCCGCCGATGGGGCGATGGGCCTCGATGCCGAACCATGGGTTGAAGGACTGGTTGTCGCAAGCCAGGTTCAGCTTGGGCGTGTCGAAATCCTGGGCCGGTACCTTGATTTTCGCCACCGTCTCGAACGGAGCATCACTTTCTCGCCATTCAATGCTGGTGTCTTCGATTGGCATGTACTTGCTCGGATCCTGGCGCTGGATCTGCAGGACAAAACACGCTGGTACCCGGTCTGTGGATAACTGCTGATTCAGGGCACTGCGCAGGAAATTCGGCAAGTCCTGGTTTTGCGCCGGTAGGGTATAGGCCGGGCAGCTGTCCGGGTCCGGCGCCACGCGAAACTTGGCGTTGGCTTCACCGAACTTGTAGGGCGATACGGAAAAGTACGTGGTCTGGGTCGGACTGGCCGGTGGCGGTGAGAGGGTGGCCAGGGCGATGAACAAATGACGGATCTGCCAGCTGCGCGGGTCCAAGCTCGGAAAGAACGCCAGGGCTTTTTTGCCATCGGCCTGGGCCGCCACATTCTGACGGTACTCGGCGACATCACTGACAAAGAAGTTCGAGTGATTGAACATCACGAAATCCTGTTCGCCCTGTGATTGCCGATCAGCGAGCAGTTGCTTGCCCGGTACGTTCAGCAGCTTGATCGCCATCCCCCGTGCATCGCGCAGGCTGTCGAATTGCGGATAAGCGTTGCCGTTGGACAGGCGGATCGTTGCCTGCCAAGTCTTGCCCGGTTCGGCAAACACGCCTTGGCGCAACGGCGTCGGCAGGTCGCTTGGCACCTGGACCTCGGCCATGACGCAACCGTGGGCCTTGGCATGGGCGTCGCGCAGATAGCGCGTGCCTTCACGGTGCTGATCAACGATGCGGATCGCGGTCTGGATGATGTCCTGGGTCATGGCGGATTCACCGGGCGGTATCTGCTCTTTGTCCGACACCGCCCCGCTGTGTTGCCAGGCGAACCAGGCCGTGGCCAGCGCCCAGCCGAGCAGGCCGATGCCCAGCAGCCACAGGAGCGTCTTGCCCAAAAAGGCGCCGAGGCGCAGCCAGAGCGTGATCAGCATGGGAAAATCCTTTTGCCTGAGAAGGTCATCATTACAGTTGCGACTCCAGCGGCCCGCCAAGCACCTTGAGGTACTCCAGCAACGCCCAGCGTTCCTGCGGTTGCAGCAGGCGGCCAATCACACCGTTCCCCCGCTCACCGGCGCGGAATTCATGACCACTGTTGTGGTTGCCGGTGATTCGGGTATCGAAGAGGAAACCGTTGGTGAAGGCTTCGGTGCGATAACCCAGGTGGCGTGGGTCGTATTCGAAGCTGCCTTTATAGAAGGTGGTCGCCCGCTCGTCCTGGGGCGACAGCAGTTGATAGATCGTCGGCACCGAGCCGTTGTGCAGGAACGGTGGCGTGGCCCAGATGCCCGCCAGCGGCCGGGCCTTGTAGGCGCGCAGTTCACGTACGCCGATGGGCAAGCCGAAGCCGTCCAGGGCCGGGCGCTCGACCGGCGTGACCCCGGCGTCGCGGTAAGCGCGGTTTTCGACAAACGCGGTGACGTAGGCCAGGCCTTTGGCGACCGAGAGCTGGCTCATGTCCAGCGGCGCCGTCGGCGTTGGGTGCAGTTGCACGTCCAGTTTCGCCAGCTCGGCCGGATCCCACTGCAGGCTGGTCAGGTCGAAGCGGTGGTCGGCAATATTATTGGCGGTGCCCGGGTCGGTGCCTATCGCTTTCACTGGCAGCATGTGCAGTTGCTGGACCGGTCTGTCGGGCCCCTGAACCACTTTAGGCACATGACAACCGGCGCAGTTTTCCACGAACAGCGCCCGGCCCTTGGCAGCCATGGGCTTATCGATCGCGCCAAGCAGTGCCTCCGGCCACACGGGGGGCTTGAGCAGTTGCAGGGTCTCTTCGATCTTGTTCAGGTCGCGCACGCGCACGCTGGATGGGTATCGCGCATCGCCCTGCAACGGCTTGCCCTGGGCATCGAAGAAATTCAGCGTGGCACCCACGCCCAGCGCTTCGCCCACGTTGCGAGCCATGGGTTGCTGGGCCGAGCCGTTCCACTGCACCCAGTCGAACATCCATATGTCCCACAGCTGCGGGTAATCCACCGGTGCGTTGGCAACCCGGTAGTTTTCCGCCGAAATGGCATCGCCGAAGCTGGCATTGGCAATGCGGCCAAAGGCGTCGGTGCGGCCGGGGCCTTCTTCGGTGGGGTAGAGGCCGCGATGGGTGTCGTTCCAGGCCACCTGTATGAAGGTGTACAGGGAGGCCTTGAATTGCTCGCGCAATTCTTCATGACGGGCATCGTAATCCTTGCCCAGAACCTGGCGGGCAAAGCGTTCGAATTTCCAGGGGTTGTAGTAGGTGGAAGCCAGACTGGCGACCAGTGCTTGTCCGAAACTGCCACCGCGCAGTGTCGGAACACTGGAAGGCAGGACGTGCTGCGCCGAGCCGCCATCGATCCGTATGGCTTGGCCCTTGAAGCGCAATTCGCCGGTGTGACAGGCGGCGCAAGTAATATCCAGAAACTCATCGCTACTGCCCGAATTCTGATGCCGTGCGAACCCCACCGGTAAGTTACCGGGATTGTTCGGCGAGGCCTTTTGCGCGGGGTCGACCAGGAAGCCGAACCGCGCCAGATAGTCCGGCGAAGCAAAGCGTTGTTGCGAAAACGGTAATTCGAGTGCCGTGAACCAGTCGTAGCGCAGGCCTTTGACCTGGGTGCCTTGGGGCGTGAAGTAATACGTCTGGCGCTCGGCGGCGCTCCATTGATCCAGGTAATGCACCTGCTGGGCCGGTGTATAGAACGGCAGGCGGGGGTTGGCGACGTAATAAAGCACCACGGCCACGGCGACAACAAGCAGCGCGAGGAGCAGCAAGAGGATGCGAGAGAGAAGGCGCACGGTAACGTCCTTGTTTTTTTTGATATGTCCTTATGCCTCAGCGTCGCGCCACCGGCAAGTGGCCATTACCTGCGGGACGGTGGTCAGCGGCAATTTGTCTCTGTGCGTAACGGATGACAGAGGCTTCATCGGCCTAGGATTAAAAAGCGTTTGCGGGCGTGAACTTATCATCACTTTGCTGCTCACATGCCGGTAGCCATTGGTCGTGGCCGCCTGATAAGCTCGCGGCTTTATTCGATTGCCCTTTAGGCGCATGAACAAGGAAATAGCATGAAACAGCATCGGTTGGCGGCGGCGGTGGCCCTGGTTGGCCTGGTACTCGCGGGTTGCGACTCGCAGACCAGCGTGGAGCTGAAAACCCCGGCGCAGAAAGCTTCCTACGGTATTGGCCTGAACATGGGCAAGAGCCTGGCTCAGGAAGGCATGGATGACCTGGACTCCAAAGCAGTCGCCCAGGGCATCGAAGATGCCGTCGGCAAGAAAGAACAGAAGCTGAAAGACGAAGAGTTGGTCGAAGCCTTTGCCGCACTGCAAAAGCGTGCCGAAGAGCGCATGGCCAAGATGAGCGAAGAGTCGGCAGCCGCCGGCAAGAAATTCCTCGAAGAAAACGGCAAGAAAACCGGTGTGACCACCACCGCTTCCGGCCTGCAGTACGAAGTGGTCAAGAAAGCCGATGGCCCACAGCCTAAGCCGACCGACGTCGTGACTGTCCACTACACCGGCAAGCTGACCAACGGCACCGTGTTCGACAGCTCCGTTGAACGTGGCAGCCCGATCGATCTGCCGGTCAGCGGCGTGATCCCGGGTTGGGTCGAAGGCCTGCAACTGATGCACGTCGGCGAGAAGTACAAGCTGTACATCCCGAGCGACCTGGCCTACGGCGCCCAGAGCCCGAGCCCGGCCATCCCGGCCAACTCGGTCCTGGTGTTCGACCTGGAACTGCTGGCGATCAAGGATCCGGCGAAAGCAGACGCAGCCAAGTAACGGCATCTGCTATAACAACAACGCCTCGCTTATGCGGGGCGTTGTTGCATCCGGGGTTCGGTGAATAGCAAAAAAACCGAACGCCCAACGCAGGTGACAGTCATAGGCATAACAGGCGCTGTCCTAGACGCAGTCAGCCGGTCAAGTCAATGAAATATTGGGTTTTTTTATGTGAGTAAAAAACGCCCGATCTGAGTTGGGCCCTTATGAAACGAGGGCTTCAGCGCTGAAATGCAGCTCTGTTCACAAGGTTATCCACAATTTGTGTGGATAACATTTCAGTGGGAGAAAAAATGAAGGCCCCGTGGAATTTTGCGCGATTTCTGCCCTTGGCAGGGCGCTTGCTGGCCCGCGGACGATTGCCGACGTTGCTGTTTGCCGTCGCCAGCAAAAGTGCCCGGGAAGGTGGGCGGCTGGGTAAGCTCAAGGAAGACCTGCGCTTGCTGCAGGCGCTGTGCCTGGCTTACTGGCGTGGCGAATACCGGGCGGTCAGTGCCAAGTCGCTGCTTTCGATTGTGGCGGGGCTCATGTATTTCCTCAGCCCCCTGGATGCGATTCCCGATTTTCTGCCGATGTTCGGCATGTTCGACGATATCGCCGTCCTGGCCTGGGTCATGAAAAACCTCGACGGCGAACTCGAAGCCTTCCGTGCCTGGCGTTATCGGCAATCGCCCGAGCAGCTTGCCCGAGCCGAAAGACTTCCCGATACCCCGGAACAACTCCAACTCCAGGGTCAGAAAAAAACCTGATCCTGTGCCATTCCCCAGCAGAGATTCATAGCCCCGCGACCTTAGCTGCTATTAGGATTACACTTCTAAAGAAAAAAGCTGACTCGCTAAGTGTTGTTGTCCTACGGGGTAGACATGGATATCCAAATAATCACACGCGACGGTGAGCCCGAATACGCGGTTTTACCGTGGGATCAGTACCAGTCGTTGTTGAAGGCAGCAGGCATCGAACAAGCACCGTCGCGCGAGGCCACAGTCCGTCACGCGGCGGCACCCGGCCAGGTTCTTCCTGGCCTGGATCAATTACGCAGTTTGCGCGAAGGGAAGGGTATCGCCATCGAGGCGCTGGCCCGCACGGTAGGTATCAGTCCGTCTTATCTGGCCTTGATCGAAAGTGGCGAGCGTCAGCCCGACGCCGCGATTCGGCGCAGTCTGGCCTGGGAATTGACGGTTCCGGGTTGGAGGGATGAATCGTGAGCGTACGCATCAGTCGGCAGCATTGGGATGGGTTGTTGGGTGAATTGGACCAGGCGCGCCGCCAGCGCCATTTGTTGACTTATCGCGCTTTGCTGGAGCGCCTGCAGCTCCCCAGCCCGGCTATGCAAACCTTGACGGCGGCCCTTGAGCATTTGGCTGCGCTGGACGCCCGGGCTGAACAGCCGCTACGCAGTTCGTTGGTCATCAGCCAGGGCGCCAGTCGGTTGCCGCGCACCGGTTTCTTCGAATGCGTTGAACGCCTTGGCCGTTTTTCCGGGCCTTCCGATGGCGTGGCCGCCGCTTCCTGGCATGCCTCGGAAGTGGTCCGGGTATTCGAATACGAGTACCCCGAATCGGCGGAGGCCTGAGTGCTCTGGCGTATCAAGGCACGGGCCGGCTACTGGCTGGCGCGGCGGTTGTTCCATTGGTCATGGTTTGTCCGTCAGCCGCGTGGCTGGGCCTGGCTCGAGGGGCAGTTCTCACGGATGGCGAACCTGGGTGACGTTGGTGCGCAAAGTTTCTACGGGCATATCCTGACGTTTCGCGGCCATGGGCTGGGGGCTCGGGAAGAGGGGATTCGCCTGTTGCGGCTGGCGGCATTGGCCGGTGACGGCAAGGCGGCCTATCAGATCGGCGTGATCAGCCTCGCCGGTACGGCCAGCAAGGCGCCGGATCCGGTCGAAGCGGCACGCTGGTGGAGCTTGGCGGCGAAAGCCGGGCATCCTTTGGCCGAGATCAAGCTCAAAACCCTCGAGGACCCTCAGCCGTAACGTTATCCACAGGCTGTTTGGAAAACTGCCTTCCTCCCTAGCCAGTTGATTGTTTTTCATGCTGGGCGAATTTAGCGAATCGCCCTACATGCACCGTCTCCTTCTCTGACTTATTTCCCCTGTCATCCCCGGCAAAGTCTCGCGCTTCCTAAGCGCTGCGAGACGTCTGCCCATGTTCGACCGTTTTTTCCTGCCGGTCCTTGATCGAGCCAGGCCCTGATGGATCAGGTGAGCCGTATCGAGCAGGAACTCGATAGCTTAAAAGACACCCTTTGGCTTTACCGCGAGCAACTCGATCGCTGGTACAGCCGGGCGGCGGATCGGGCCAGCCAGGCGGCCGACCTGCCCGCGCTGATGGGCATGGAGCGCGTGATCCGCTTCGGTGATAGCAGCACCGCCGTCAGCACCGGCGATGATGACTTTCTCTCCACCGTCGTCCAGTGCCCCCAGGGTGGGGAGATGACGATCGAGAGCAAGTTCGAGTCGGTGTACGACATCCCGTTGGGCGACATCGTGGTGGATGTGGTGGCGGTGGGCAGCGGCGAGGTCACGCCGGTTACCCTGGATGCCCAGGGCCTGGGAACCTTCAAGGGCGAGGCAGGCAAGTCCTATCGGGTCCATGTCCAGGGCGAAGTATCCCCCAAACAAATCGCGACTCTGTTTTCTTCCTACGATGGCTTGAGCAACGAGCTGACAGACTGGTTGCGCGGCGAGTGGCAGGGCTTCAAGCCGCAGTGGTCACAGCAATCGTTGGCGACTTCGGCGGCCGCGGTCGGCAACGGCCTGCTGGCCGGCAGTTGGGCGGCGATCGAGGGCGTGTGGGACAGCATCAGCCTGCTTTCGGACATCCTCAAGGACCCCAATCAGTTTGTTGAGCGGTTGGGCGAGAGCGCTAAACAACTAGCGGAGCTGGCGGAGAAAACGCCATTGCTCATGGCCAAGCTGCAACTGCTGGCCAGCGACGAAGCGGCGTTGTGCTTGCTGGTGCGCACCGCCAGCCTCTGGCTGGAGATGCTGCCGCCCAGCGAGGTCGCTGGCGAAACCGCCGAAGCCTTATCGAGGGTGACGGTGCAGCTGTTGATCGACCTGTTGATCGGTGTAGTCCTGACCTTCGCCGGGGCGGGGGCCGGGATTGCTTATCTGTCGATGCGCCTGGCTAAGGTGGGTGCGCAACTGCTGGAGGCCGCGCAGCGTTTTATCCGTGGGATTTTCGCGGTGGTCAACGGCTTCATGACCTACGTGGACCGCTACAAGACCGTGGCGGCGCGGGGGATCGCGGCCGGGGTGAAAAAGGGTCGCATGCAGCTGCGCTGGGATGCGCAGCGCAACACCACGCTGAAAAAATACGAACCCCACGACGACGCCCCATCCCAATCAAAGAACCCCAACGGCGACAGCGCCGACACCGCGGCCCAGACCCAAACCAGCGGCTGCCCGGTGTCGATGGTCACCGGCGAGGAACTGCTGACCCTCGACGACGGCACCCTCGACGGACGCCTGCCATTCGTCTTCACCCGCCTGTACCGCACCAGTGCGGTGGACCTGGACGTCGGCCTCGGGCGCGGCTGGAGCCATGCCCTAGCGCAGCGCTTGCTGCTTGAAGGCGAGCAGGTCATTTGGATCGACCAGGAAAACCGCCGTACGACCTTTCCGCTGCCCAATGCCCAGCGCCCGGCAATCCACAACAGCCTGGCCCGCGCAGCGATTTACCTGGGGGCCGAGCCGGACGAACTGATCATCGCCCAGCCCGGCGAAAACGCACCTTTCCTACACTTTCGCGACGGTCATCTGACCGCCCTCAGCGACCGCTACGACAACCGCCTGACCCTGCAGCGCAACATCCACGGCGACATCTGCCGGCTGGACAACGGCGCCGGGCGTGCCCTGCGCTTGCGTTACGAGCAGCGCCACCTGATCGCCATCGACTACCAGAGCTTCCACCCGGCCCTGACCCTGGACGACGCCTGGCGCACCGAGCAAACGCTGGTTGCCTACCGCTATGACGCACGTTTCCGACTGATCGAAGCGACCAACGCCGCCGGGGAAAGCGAACGCTACGACTACGACGACCAGCACGTCATCCTCCAGCGGCAATTGGCCGGCGGCGCGAGTTTTTTCTGGGAGTGGCAAGGGGCCGGGCGGGTGGCTCGCTGCGTCCGGCATTGGGCTTCGTTTGCGCAGATGGACAGCCATTACAGCTGGGACGAGGACGGTAGCGTCACGGTCCAGCACCTCGATGGCAGCCAGGAGGTGTATGTCCACGACGACCGGGCGCGACTGGTGTGCCAGGTCGAGCCCGATGGCGGCGAGCACCTCAAGGCCTATGACGCCCAAGGCCGGCTGATCGCCGAGCAGGACCCGCTGGGGGCCGTCACCGAATACCGCTACGACGAAGCCGGCCGGCTGGTGGCGCTGATTCCACCCCTGGATGAGCCCACCTCCTACGAATACCGCAACGGTTTCCTACATACCCGTTGTCGCGGCAAAGCCGTCTGGACCTACCGGCGCAACGCCCAGGGTGACGTGACCGAGCGCATCGATCCGGATGGCCAGCGTACGGAATATGCCTACGACGACCAGGGGCAACTGCTGTCGGTGGATTACCCGGACGGCAGCGCACATCGCTTTACCTGGAATCGCCTGGGCCAGTTGACGGAAGAAACCCTGCCCGACGGCGGCCGCCGGTGTTTTTCCTACGACGCCCTGGGGCGTCTACTGACCCGCCAGGACGAATACGGCGCCCTCACGCATTACCAATGGGATGCCGTCGGCCGTCTGCTCCAGACCACCTTGCCGAGCGGGGCGACCCGGGCCTGGACCTACAACGCCTACGGCAAGGTCACCCGCGAGCGCGACGAGCAGGGCCGCGTCACCCGCTACGAATACGCCGACGACCTGCACCTGGTCAGCCGTCGCCTCAACCCCGACGGCACCGAGCTGAAGTACCGCTACGACTCGGCGCGGCTGTTGCTGACCGAGATCGAAAACGAATCCGGCGAAAAATATCAGCTGGACTACACCCCCAATGGATTGATCCGACAGCAGATCGGCTTCGACGGCCAACGCACCGCCTACGTCTACGACCTTAACGGCCACCTGCTGGAGAAAACCGAACACGGCGACGACGGCAGCCCACTCGTCACCGCCTACCAGCGCGACGCGGCCGGGCGACTGCTGCTCAAGACCTTGCCCGACGGCCAGGCGATCGAGTACCGCTACGACCGGCTCGGTCGGCTGGTCCACGTCAACGACGGCAGCGATCATCCGCTGGCCTTCGAGTACGACGCCCAGGACCGGCTGATCACCGAGCACCAGGGCTGGGGCACCCTGCGCTATGGCTACGACGCCTGCGGCCGGCTCAACCACCTGCGCCTGCCGGACCACAGCTCGCTCGACTACCACCACGCCCGGGGCGGCGTGCTGAGCGCGATTGACCTGAACGGCACACGCCTCACCGAGCATCAGTTTGACGGCGGTCGCGAACGACAGCGACAACAGGGCCTGCTGCGCAGCCACTACGACTACGACGAACAGGGCCGCCTCAAGGCCCAGACAGTGTGGCAGCACCAGCAACAACTGTTCTGGCGCGACTATGCCTACAGCGCCAAGGGCAACCTTGAGGCCCTTTCCGACAACCGCAACCGCCGCAGCTACCAATACGACCCGCTGGATCGCCTGGTCCGCATCGACTTTTCCCACAGCGAACCACCAGAACACTTCGCCCACGACCCGGCCGGCAACCTGCTGATGCTGGACCGCCCCGGCCCGACCACCGTCAAAGGCAACCGCCTGCTGATGCAGGGCGACCGCCACTACGACTACGACGCCTTCGGCAACCTGATCCGCGAACGCCGCGGCAAGGCCCACAGCCTCGTCAGCGAATACCGCTACGACAGCCAACACCGCCTGATCGGCGTCACCCAGCCGGACGGCCGCGAAGCGTCCTACCGCTACGACGCCTTCGGCCGACGCATCAGCAAGACCGTAGATGGCCTGACCACGAAATTTTTCTGGCAAGGCGACCAACTCGTCGCCGAAAGCAGCCCGCGTCACCACCGCAGCTACCTCTACGAACCGGGCACCTTCCGCCCACTGGCGATGCTCGACGGCAAAGGCCTGAACGCCTGCCCGTTCTACTACCACCTCGACCACCTGGGCACCCCCCAGGAACTGACCAACTACGGCGGCCAGATCGTCTGGTCGGCGCGCTACACCGGCTACGGCAAAACCACCGAACTGGTCCACGGCGGCGGCGAACAGCTGGAACAACCGCTGCGCTTCCAGGGCCAATACTTCGACCCGGAAAGCGGCCTGCACTACAACCGCCACCGCTACTACAATCCCGAAACCGGCCGCTATCTGACGCCTGACCCGAGCAAGCTGGCGGGTGGGCTCAATGGGTATCGCTACACCGTGAACCCGACGGGGTGGGTGGATCCGTTGGGGTTGGTGGATTGCCCGGGGAAGGGTGGGTGTCGGCCGGCGGTTGGGGAGCAGGATCCGGCGGGTAAGGTTGGGGTGGATGAGGGGACTCCGCCACCTCCGGCCCCACCAAAACCAGACAAATGGAGTCGGGAGCCTAAAAGTATCCAGGACCAAATGACATTACAGTCCGCAAAAGAACACAACGGAAATAGGATTATGAAAGGGCTTAAAGATCCGAACTTCAAAGGAATGGAGAAATGGGAACTAAAAACGAAGTCCAATAACGGAAACGACTCCGTAGTGCATTACGTTCGAGACCCAAGCACAAAAGAGTTAATGGATTTTAAATTCAAAAAGCATAGCTACGACAACATAAGGCCTTGGGGTAATGATCCATCGGTACCACCCGGAGACATTAAAAAATGAAAGTTAAATGCATAGTAAATAACTTAAGCAGCGACAAGCTCTCAGCACAAACACTCATACGCCTAAAACCTTACATCTCTCGCTCCGATGGCGAACTGAATTTGGAAATAGGCAAAGAGTATGTCGTCTACGGCATAGAATTCTGGGATAACTGCCCCTGGTTCTATCTCTGCCCCGACGACTACGATGAATACCCAATCCCCGTTGCCGCCGATTTTTTTGAGATCACTGACAAGCGCCTTTCAGCCCATTGGGAGCTTAATTTTAAAGAAACCAGTAATGGCGAAAATCAAACTCAACTGGTTTTTTTTGAATGGGCCACTGATGAGGTTTTTTATGAAAACCTAATCTCCGGCGACGATCAAGCTGAAGCTATTTTTGAAAAATATAGAAAAATCATGGAGGTAGAGTGACAGGTGTAGGTTGCAGATAGAAATCCAAGGCCCGCGTGGCAGCATCATCAAGTTTTGTATTACGAGCAGCCCTAAAGCAGCGAACTCAATCTTCCTGACACTCCGGGTTGTCTGGTTGGGGGCCGCTTCGCAGCCCAGCGGGGATAAATCCCCTCGCCACAGGGGTATCGCCAGGCGTTCGGGCCGTGGCGTGGATGCGAGCGGGGTAATCCACTCACATCAACAAACCCAACTCCACCACCGGCCCGCGCTCAACCAATCCATCAACCAGATACACACTCCCCCCAACAATCTCCTTCGCATGATGTTTCGCCTGCGAAGCCAGTTCCGCCAACTGGCTCGCATCCAATTCCCCACACGCCTCCGAGCGCAGATGCACCACCCCGATCGACAACGACAGCAACGCGAACTCCTGACGAACCCCTTGCCGATTCAGCGCGGTAAAACACCCCGCTTCCAGATGTTCAGGCCGGTAGAAGCGTCGGCAATGGGTCTGGAAGTCGCTCAGCAGTTGGTTCAGGCGCTTGCGCCAGTCGTCCGGGCCGAGGACCAGGAGGAAGTCGTCGCCGCCGATGTGGCCGACGAAGTCGCGGCTGGGGTCGATGCGTTCGTTCAGGCATTGGGCCAGGCACAGCAGGACTTCGTCGCCGCGGCCGTAGCCGTAGATGTCGTTGAAGGGTTTGAAGCTGTCGATGTCCACGTAGCAGATCATCGACTCCTGCCGCTGCTGCAGCAGGCGCGTGAGGCACTGCTGGATCGGTACGTTACCCGGTAGCAGCGTCAGTGGGTTAGCGTAGCGGGCCTGTTGGATTTTCAGTTCGGTGATGAGCTTGAGCACGTCGATCACCCGGCCCAGGCCCAGGTAGTTGCCGTTGAGAGTGATGATGAAGTCTTCTTCGATACGTTGCCGGGCGCGGCTGGTGATCAGGCGGCTGACTTGTTGCAGCGACTGGCTCAGTTCCACCGCGAGGAAGTCATCGCTCATCAGGCGGCTGATGGGTTTGCGGGCGAACAGGTCGGTGGCGAAGGGCTTGAGCAGGGCGTCCGAGAGTGAATGGCGATGGACGATGCCGCAGGGTTGCTCCTGATCGTCTAGCACTGCCAGGGAGTTGAGGTTGGCCTGGCGCCGAAACGCTTCCAGCACGGTGGCCGTCGGTGTGTTGTGGGCCACGGCCGGTTGTTCGTTGAGCAGCGCCCCGAGATCATTGACCTCCTCGGTCAGCGACACCGCGCCGCTGTCCTGCCGGGGCATCAGCGCCCTGGCGTCCCTGGACGGTTGCTCCTGGGGACGGGCGAGCAGGTAACCCTGGACCAGATCGACGCCCATTTCGATCAGCACCGTCAGCTCCTCCGGCAGTTCTATGCCTTCTGCGATGACCTGGGCCCGGGACGCCCGGGCGATTTTCAGGATCGAGCCGACGAATTCGCGCTTGAGCGCGTCCTGATGAATGCCGTCGATGAAATGTCGGTCGATCTTCACATAATCGGGCCGCAGCTCGGACCACAATCGCAGGCTCGAATAGCCGGCGCCAAGGTCATCCAGGGCAATGGAAAAACCCATGGCCCGATAGTGATGCAAAGCGGTTTGCAGGAGCTGGAAGTCATCGATGGGGGTTTGTTCGGTCAGTTCGATCACCACCTGGCTGGGCGGGATGCCGAAGTCCTGCAGCAGTTGCAGCGTGCGCCCGGTCTGGTGCGCCGACTCCAGCAGGGACTCGGGCGAGACGTTGAGAAACAGCTTGCCGGGCAGTTTTTGCTCGTTGAAGCGTTGGCAGGCACTGCGGCGGCAGGCCAGTTCCAGCTCACTGAGGCGTCCGGCCTGGCGGGCCACGGAGAGCAGGGCGATGGGGGAGTGCAGCGGGCTGTTGGACGGGCCGCGGGTCAAGGCCTCGTAGCCAACGATGCGCCGTTCAGAGAGGCAGATGATCGGCTGGAACAGACTGTGTAAACCGCTTTGAGCCAGGATCGAACTCAAGGCACTCAGCTGTTCTGTCGTCGTCATGGCAATCTCTGGCGATAAAAAAAGGACGGGGCGCGATCCCTTCAAGGGGGCGCCCGGTCCTGTATTTCACGACAGACTGATGTCAGTTTGATGACACTCCGGCGAGCATCACCATTAAATGGCCATCATCTCAGTGTTTGGCGACGGCCGTGTTGAGTTTCAGGTAATCCAGCAGGATCCGCCCGGTCTCGCTCAGGTAGGCATCGTCTTCCGGCTTGGTTTTTTCCGGCTCGGTGATCAGGTCTTCGTCTTCTTTCTTCAGCTCTTTGAGCGGCTCTTCGCCCTTGGCCTTGCGTCGCAGGTTTTCCATGGCCAGTTGCTTGCCTTCAATGTCGGCATGCTGGGCGCGGCGCTCGGCTTCGTTGAGCGTGACGGTTTTCTCCAGCATCAGCTTCTGCGCCAGGGCCAGTTTGTCACGGATGAAGACAAATTCCGCGTCCTGGGCTGTGCGCACATCATGCTCGGACTTGAGTTGGGCCAGGAAGGGCTTGAACGGATCCACGGCCGGTTTGATTGCCGGGCGGATGGTGTCCCACGGCATCGCTTCGGGCAGGGCGCTTTCGCCGATTTCCTTGGTGTCGATGATCGACGGGTAATCGATGTCAGGCAATACGCCTTGATGCTGGGTGCTCTGGCCGGAAACCCGGTAGAACTTCGCCAGGGTCAGCTTCAGTTCGCCATGGTTGAGCGGCTGGATGGTCTGCACGGTGCCTTTGCCGAAGGTCTGGCCGCCGATGATCAGTGCCCGGTGGTAGTCCTGCATGGCGCCGGCGAAAATCTCCGAGGCCGAAGCGGACAGGCGATTGACCAGCAAGGCCATCGGCCCCTTGTAGAACGCGCCCGGGTTTTCGTCTTCCAGCACGTCCACCCGGCCATCGGCGTTACGCACGAGCACGGTCGGGCCCTTGTCGATGAACAGACTGGTCAACTCGGTGGCTTCCTGCAGGGAGCCGCCGCCGTTGTTGCGCAAGTCGATGACGACGCCGTCGACTTTTTCCTTCTGTAACTCGGTCAGCAGTTTCTTGACGTCGCGGGTGGTGCTCTTGTAGTCCGGATCCCCGGCGCGGAACGCCTTGAAGTCCAGGTAGAAGGCCGGGATTTCGATGATGCCGAGCTTGTAGTCCTTGCCGTCCTGCTTGAGCTTGAGGACCGATTTCTTCGCCGCCTGCTCTTCCAGCTTCACCGCTTCACGGGTGATGGACACGACCTTGGTGGTCTGGTCGTTCGGCGCATTGCTGGCCGGGATGACCTCCAGGCGCACCACCGAGCCTTTCGGGCCACGGATCAGCTTGACCACTTCGTCCAGGCGCCAGCCGACCACATCGACCATTTCCTTGTCACCTTGGGCCACGCCGATGATCTTGTCCGCCGGACTGACCTGTTTGGTCTTGTCGGCAGGTCCTGCGGGCACCAGGCGCACGATTTTCACCTGGTCGTTGTCGCTCTGCAGCACCGCACCGATGCCTTCGAGGGACAGGCTCATGTTGATGTCGAAGTTTTCCGCGTTATCCGGCGACAGATAGTTGGTGTGCGGGTCATAGGACATGGCGAAGGTATTGATGTACGCCTGGAAGACGTCTTCGGCACGGGTCTGGTCCAGGCGGGCCAATTGGTTCTTGTAACGCTTGGTCAGGGTTTCCTGGATCTGCTTGGGTTCTTTGCCGGCGATCTTCATGCGCAGCACCTCGTCCTTGACGCGTTTGCGCCACAGGTCATCGAGTTCGGCCGTGCTTTTGAGCCAAGGAGCGTCCTTGCGATCGACCTGCAAGGTTTCCTTGGTATTGAAATCGATTTTGTCGACGCCCTTGTTCAGCTCGGCAAGGGCGTAATCCAGACGCGCTTTCACGCGGTCCAGGTAGCGCTTGTAGATGATGAACCCGGCGTTCAGGTCGCCGCTCTTGAGAAAATCGTCGAACTGGGTTTTCCATTTGTCGAATTCGGCGATGTCGCTGGCCAGGAAATAGCTGCGCGACGGATCAAGCAGCTTCAAGTAGCTGTCATAGATGATGACCGAACGCGCGTCATCGAGCGGCGGCTTGCTGTAGTGATGGCGCTTGAGCAACTCAACGACGTTAAGGCTGGCAATCACCTCGTCACGATCGGGCTGAAGCTTGTCCCAGCTGTTGGCTGCGAACGTATCGTTCGACAGCGGCAACAGACCGAGTCCAATGACAAGCGCGAGGGCGGTGCTGGGGAACAGGTGCTTCATGCTGATTCGACGCAGGGACAATTGATAACGCATATTAGGCCGTCTTTGAAGTCGCCGGTTCCATGTGGCCCGGGCGCATAATGCAAGAAAGCCCGGCGTTACAGCAGCGGGCCCAGTCGAGACTCACTATGGAGGCACCGTGAAAGCATTGCAAGGCGTTGAAGGCCAAGTGGTATGGGCTGATGAGCCAAGTCCGGCGTGTGATGTGGGGCAAGTTCGCATTCGTGTGGCGGCCGCCGGCCTGAATCGGGCCGATTTGTTACAAAAGGCCGGGCATTATCCGCCGCCGCCCGGTGCCAGTCAGGTGCTGGGTTTGGAGTGTTCCGGGGTGATCAGCGAAGTCGGGCCGGGCTCGTCCTGGCAGATGGGCGACCGCGTGTGCGCCTTGCTGGCCGGCGGCGGGATGGCCGAAGAAGTGGTGGTCGATGGCCGGCATGTCTTGCCGGTGCCCGAGGGGCTGTCGTTGGCCGAAGCGGCCGCGCTGCCGGAGGTCTACAGCACCGCATGGCTGAATTTGTTCCAACTTGCCGGGCTCAAGCCGGGTGAAAAAGTGTTGTTGCACGCCGGCGCCAGTGGCGTCGGCTCGGCCGCGATCCAGCTGTGCAAGGCGTTTGGCAACCCGTGCTGGGTCAGCGTTGGCTCGGCTGAACGGCTGTCCTATTGCGAGGCGTTGGGCGCCCAGGGCGGCGTGGTGCGCACCGACGATATGGAAAGCCTGAACGACCTAGGCCCCTTCGACGTGATCCTCGATCCGGTGGGCGCCAACTACGCCAAGCTCAACGTGAAACTTTTGTCAGTTGACGGGCGGTGGGTGTTGATCGGCCTGATGGGCGGGCGTTCGACCGACCTCGATCTGGCGCAGGTGCTGGGCAAGCGTATCCAATTGCTTGGCTCGACTTTGCGCAGCCGCGACGATCAGTTCAAGGCCGACCTGATCAGTGGGCTGGGGCAAGAGGTATGGCCGCTGTTTGCCGACAAACGCCTGAGCCCGCAGCTGGCCAAGACCTTTGCGATCAAGGATGCCGAAGCGGCGTTCGCGGAACTGGCGACTAATAAGGTATCAGGCAAGTTGGTGCTGGTGATTGATGAAAGCCTGAGCTGATTTTGCGCAGACCTGTGGGAGCGAGCTTGCTCGCGATAGCGGTATGACAGTCAATAAAGTTGTTGAGTGTGCGACCGCCATCGCGAGCAAGCTCGCTCCCACAGGCGTCTTTATTTGCAGGAACATTTGCGCACCGACATGACTGGCACCTCTGTCCGGCCACCATGGGCCAGCCGACCTTTGGTCGGCAGCGGGTATCCCATGTGCGCGCCCTGCTAGCGTTAATTAATGGAGGGATTGGGGTAACCGCAGCTTTCATTTCACCCGCCAGGTGAAGAGGTTGATCATGGCCATCGCCGAATGGCGCATGCAGGGCGTCGAATTCGTTGCCTGCAACTGTAATTGGGGCTGCCCCTGTCAATTCGATGCGCCACCGACCCGTGGCCACTGCCAGGCAGTAGCGTCGATGCGAGTGGAGCACGGGTATTTCAATCAGGTGGCGCTGGGAGGCTTGTGCTGGGCTGCCACCTTCGCTTGGCCGGGCGCCATCCATGAGGGCAACGGCAGTTGTCAGGTGTTCATCGATGAGCGCGCCGACGAGGCGCAACGCCAGGCCCTGTTGACCATCCTCTCTGGCCTGGAGAGCGACCCCGGGGCCAACGTGTTCCAGGTGTTCAGCAGCACCATGAGTGAAGCGTTCGAACCGCTGTTCGTGCCCATCACCCTGTCCATTGATGTCGATCAGCGCTTGGCGCACCTGGACATTCCAGGCGTGTTGCAGGCCAGCGGCGAGCCGATCCGCAGCCCCATCGACGGCTCACCTCATCGAGTCCGCCTGTCCCTGCCCAACGGCTTCGAGTTCCTTGAAGCCGAAGTCGCCAGCGGCAGCTACCAGACGCATTCAGCCCTCAAGCTGCAATCCCAGGGCAGTCATAGCCATCTCGCCCACGTGCACTTCACCGGCCATGGCATAGAGCCGTAATGGCAGAGCCTCAGGCGGCGATGCCGAGCAAGCGACTGACAGGCGAGCAGTTGCTGTTCCTGCTCTGCCTGCTCGCGCTGACGGTCCTGGCCTGGCTGATGCTGCTGCGCATGGCCCGCGACATGAGTGCGCCGGGTGGCATGGCCGATGCGGCAATGGCCGGTATGGTCATGCCCTGGAGCCTGGCCGATGCTCTGCTGATGTTCGTCATGTGGGTGGTGATGATGATCGGCATGATGCTGCCCAGCGCCGTGCCCATGCTGCTGATCTACCAGCAGATGCTGCGCAAGCGCATGCCGGCACCGCAGCGACACCTGGCCCTGCTGCTGTTTTGCAGCGCCTATGGCCTGGTCTGGGCCGGCTTCGCCCTGGGCGCCACGGCGCTGCAATGGGCGCTCGAGCGGCTCGCCCTGCTCAGTCCGGGGATGCACAGCAGCAGTACCGCGCTGGGTGCCGGCTTGCTGCTGGTCGCAGGCATCTATCAGTGGTCGCCCAGCAAGGCGGTCTGCCTTGAGCATTGTCGCGGGCCGCTGCATTTTCTTCTCAGCTACTGGCGCCCCGACGTGCTCGGCGGCTGGCGCATGGGCCTGGCCCATGGCGCTTACTGCCTGGGCTGCTGCTGGGCCCTGATGGGCCTGCTGTTCGTGGTCGGCGTGATGAACCTGCTCTGGGTGGCAGTGATCGGTGCCTTCATCCTGCTGGAGAAAAACCTGCCGCAGGGACTCTGGCTCAGTCGTACCTGCGGTGTGTTGTTGCTTGGCTGGAGCCTGTGGCTGCTGCTGGGCTAGCTGAACCCCGTTTCAGTCTGGCGAACGGGTACTGCTGGACTCATGATATTCTCGCGAGTTGAGATTGACCTTTCAGGGGCTGAGCAGTAGAGCCACTGAGGAGGGCGGTGAGCCTGGAAGGTTCACCGCAACCCTTGGATCAGCGTGTACCGTTGTCTGCTCTGCCAAGTGGAGGCAGCTACAAATCTTCACGATCAATATTTACTCTGAGTACCTGCGAGAACATCCGCTGCTCACTGCTGCCCGTGCGGACAACCGAGTAATTGATCAGCACCGTTTTTCCTTGATTTTCGGTTATCCAGGCGCTGGGGATATCAAATACATTGGCCTGGCCGGTGGTCACATCCTGTGTTTCAGTGTCGCGCGTTGTCACACCGACCCATCGAGCCCTGACGGTGTAACCCGTCTGACCACCATAGTCCACGGTCACTTTGGAGGCTGAATAACTCGGGGCGGGTAATGGATGAACGGCTTGCGGATCGATATGCAGTGTCAGCTTGTCTGACTCGATCGCCTCACCAATCCCTTTTTCCTTGACGGAATAGCCGACTTCGACAGAACGACCGATATTGTCGATGACTTCCAGGCGAGGTATAGGGATCAGTTTTTTTCCGGGGGGATCACCCACTTCGATAATGGGGCTGTTGTAGTTGACCCGACCCTGCCAGTGCACACTGATGGTATCGGTGGCATGCATGCCCGCGTAGTGAGGTACTTCAACATCCACATGAGAGTCGGTGTAGATGTCACTCATTTTCAGATGGTCGCCTGCTGCATTGTAGGTCTTGGGAACCTTGGGTTCGGTTTTGTCCGGTATTTCGGGAAGGACAGCTTGATCAACGTCTCGATATTCAAATGTGGCTAACTCTTGAAAGGAGTTCGGTAACGTGATTCTGATAATGGGTAAAGCAATACCCGTCAACTCATGAAAACGTCTCTGGTCATGTTGTACTGAGCTGATGCCTGTATCTTTCGTGTACATGAATGCCTGGATGGGGAGCTTGTCTGCACTGCCAGGGAGCCACGTCTCCAGCTTGGTATCGTTAGGCACCTCGAAAGCAATAGGAAAGACCAAGGGGCCGGTTAATAGAGCTTGGTGAAAAACGGCGGCGGTGGGGACCGTGGATGATTTGCTGACATCAAAACCACACCGTTTCGTGCCTTGGGGGTATCTCACGTAATGATCGCGCCATTGTTCGGCGGTATTTATGTTTTGCAAACCGCATGGCTCACTGACTGAAGGTGCATCTTTATGTGGCCCACAGCCTTTATTGGTACGGTGGTCCGATTGACCGTCGACAGGAAAAAAACACAAGATTTCTATCTTTAATTTATCGGGCGGGGTCTCCATGTAGGGGAAAAAGATATAACCCTTGTCATAGTCGAACGCCAGGCGTTTCATATTGAAGTCCGAGCGAATATACGAGAAGGAAGTTCCCCCTACGCGTATCGCCGTGTCGCTGGGGTCCCAGGCATCATAGGGTTTGTCTTCTGAATGGCTCGTGCCCCGCAGCAAAATACCCGAACATAAGAACGCCGGTCTCCTGGCCGAGCCGCAATCGGTACGGGTATCTTGATATCGTCGTTGCAGCTCAGCCGCTAATTCGGGGCCTTGAAGTTCCTGAACAGTGGCTGCTGTAGTGTTTTCAGGCGGCTCAGGATTATACAATCTGGTTGACTGAGCGTTATGTTCGGTGCAGCCCTGGAACAGAAGAATCAACACAAAAACACTGATTAGTTTGTTCACTTGCTCGTCCTCGATGTTGGTTTCAGAGCACGGATTTATTTATGGATTCTTATGGTCTGCGTAAAATATTCGTCGCTTGCTGCTGTTCTTGCGGATAATCGAATATTTTGGGTGTGCGCAGTTGCAGCAGTGTTTTGATAGACCGCCGTCAGGTCTCTGGCTGTTTTTCACCCTACGTCGAAGGTAGCGTTATTAACCAACTGATCATGACCTGACGTCTACTGTCAGAAATAACAGGTGTCATTGGTCGGATAAGGTATATGACCTGTCAACTCTGACAGTAGACGCCACGATGGGAGCCTCCCTAAATTTGGAGGCCTGGGTAGAAGGTTGTCACTCTGCTCATTCTCCACCCAACAGAAGAGGTGTCGTGATGGCTACTAGAGAGCTCCGCCTGTCCATGGCTGAAGTGGATACCAGCAATAAATCGCCCGAAGTTGTCGTCGAGTTCTACTTGGATGACGTGCACCAGTTCGCTACTTTTGTTTCTTCATCGGTTAAGAATGGCGCCTACGATACGGTTAACGTCAAGACCGATGCTGATGACGATGGCGACATGGACAAGCAGGACGAAACGATCCTTCTGGAACTTGCCAACGCTTTTTCCAGGTTCAAATGACGACAGCGTTGTCTGTTGATCTGCCCACACCGACCTGTGGGGAACGACATAGAGGTGAGGACTGTTTACAGGCAAGCCTTCTTCATTGAGCCAAAACAATGAAAAAACTGTCGATTCTCGCCTTTTTCATCGCGTTTTTGTTGGGATGTCATGCGCCTTCACGACTGTTGCATACGAACGATGCCGATGCATTGGGGGCGCAAACAGCAATCAACCTGACCACCCGTTATCATAAAAAAGTGATCGATTGCGGCCCTGCACGGCCGGCTTATTTATGCTCGGGCATCATGCTCAGAGGAACGGTTGCATCGGAATCTTTTTTCTTCTGGAACCCCAGTCCGCTGTCGGTCAGCAGTGGCGGCGTGTCCTTTTCGTTTCTACGAGAGGATGCGAAATACATTCGCCTGAGCTACGGCTATACAAGTGGTTTTATCTTCCAGCCCTATCTTGAGTCCGTACGGGCTGCCGTCCAGCCAGAAGTACTGTGTTCCTTTCCCGTGGACAGCTGGACGCTGGAGAGAGATGAGAAAGGTTGCGGGCAGTATCAGGCATTTCCTGGCAGTAGTCGGCAATGCCAGTCCCAGGGGATTACCACCGCTGCGCAATGGCTGGCGCACTATCAATCTGTTCCATCGGAACAACGCGCACGGCATCAATGTGGCTTCAATGTCAGCGAGGCGCTTGGTGGTACGGCGGCAAGCGCGTTCTATGCCAGTCTCCAAGCGCGAGCGCTGGGTAGCGATGATATGAGTATCGCTCCTGTTCAGAATGAACTGCGATTAGCCACCTGGGCTCAGGACATAGGTCGTGACTTGCCTGTCGAAGCACTTTTCTACACGCCCGGGGGACTAGCCGGTGCTCAGAATGACCAGCGAAACTTTTACCTGGAAACCGACAAGTGGGTTCCGATTATCGCCTTGACGCTGCCAGCGACCCCGACGGGGAACGCGACGTTCACCTATCGCAGTACCGATCAGGCGTTTTTCCCCGGGGGGCCGCTTTCAATCAGTCATACGCTGATGGCGCTGAATGGTTTCAGGATCTTCGCATCGTGGCCGCAGACAGGGGCCGATGCCATGGACAACGTGCTGACTCGCAGGGCTGTGGGGGGAGCACCGCCTTACCGCTATGTGTCCAGCAATCCCCAAGTTGCCTCGGTCACTCCCGGCGGTAAGGTGACAGGAATAAGGCGAGGCAACACGACTATTACCGTATCTGATTCCAGCACGCCGACACAGTCATTAACTTATTCAGCGCAGGTGAGTAATACCTGGCTGCTGGGCGTGGTGCAGCCAGGAACTTTCAGTGGCGTCGCGGACTTCCATCGCTGGTTGATCGCATCGGGAGGGTTCATTATCAACAGCAGCGGGCAGTTTCAGAACCTTGAGCGTCTGTATGCACAGCCTTTCCCACTTCCCCGTGGAAGATACTGGCTGGGCGAGCACGGCGGCGCCTGCCCGGCGGGTTATTACACTTACTACCATGCTGAACATACCAATGCGCTTGCTTGCGCCCTGCCTGGAGAGCCGAGCGTAACCGGTGCGCTGTATGTAATACCTCATTGATCTGTCGCTGTGTCTTTATGGCTGCCTATTTCCACTGGTGAATCGGCCATCCAGCTCGTTCCGCCTGTTCACGCAGCACCTGATCCGGGTTCACCACATGCGGATGATCCACCCGCAGCAACAACGGCAAATCATTGCGCGAATCGGAATAGAAACTCGCGCCTTCCAAATTCTCTTCCTCGGCATCCAACCAGTCCAGCAACCGCGCGATCTTGCCTTCGCGGTAGGTCAGGGTGCCGACGGTCTTGCCGCTGTACACCCCATGGGTCACTTCGAGTTCGATCGCCAGGATCTCATCGATGCCCAGGCGTTCGGCAATCGGTTTGACCAGGTGCGTGCCGGAGGCCGAGATCACCAGGATCCGGTCGCCGGCCTTGCGGTGTTCGGCGATGGTCTTGGTGGCGTCGCTGAAGATGATCGGTTCGATGAAGTCTTCCACCCATGGCGCCACCAGGTGTTCGATTTCTTCCGGGGTGCGGCCGATCATCGGCTCGAGGCTGAAGTCCATGTACTCCTCCATGCGTAGCTTGCCATGGCTGTAGGCGTCCATCAGCTCGTTGTTGCGCCGCATGAACGACTCGGGATCGACCCAGCCCAGGCGCCCCATCTGCTCGCTCCAGAGGGTGGCGCAATCGCCGTGGATCAGGGTTTCGTCCAGATCAAAAATTGCCAGGGCCATCAGCGCGTTTCCCTTTTCAATATCAGCTTCAAAATCAACAAAACCATCAGGCTACCTCACACAGCGCCGAAGGATCGATGGAAAGTGACAGGCGTGTGCCGTCGGGGTGCAGATCGGCCGCCGAGCGATTGAGCACATCCACCACCAACTCGACGCCGCGTGCCTCCACTCGGTAACGAATCACGTTGCCCAACAGGCTGTGGCTGCGGATCAGCGCATCGGCTTCGCCACCGCGACTCAGCTCGATGGCTTCCGGGCGAATGGCGATGCGGCCGTTCACCGGGCGTTGCAGCAGCCGGCTGGCACTGTCGGCGTCCAGCAGGTTGTAGTTGCCGATGAACCCGGCGGCAAAGACATCGACCGGTGCAGTGTAAAGGGTCTCGGCATCGCCGCTTTGTACGATCTTTCCTTGGTTCATCAGGAAAATCCGATCAGACATGGTCAGGGCTTCTTCCTGATCGTGTGTGACGAAGATCGTGGTCAGGCCCAGTTCGCGCTGGATCTGACGAATCTGTTCGCGCAGGTGCTTGCGAATCCGCGCATCCAGGGCCGAGAGCGGCTCGTCCAGCAACAGCAGGCGCGGCCGGGTCACCAGGGAGCGGGCGAGGGCCACGCGCTGGCATTGACCGCCAGAGAGTTGATGGGGGTAGCGAGCGGCAAAGTCATGCAGCTCCACTAGGCGCAAGATTTCCTGCACCCGCTTGCGGCTGTCCTCGGCCTCGATCTTTTGCATGCGCAGGCCGAAAGCAACGTTCTGCTCCACAGTCATGTTGGGGAACAGGGCATAGCTCTGGAAGACCATGCCGATCCCGCGCTTCTGCGGGCTCAGCGGGACGATGTCCTGGCCGTCCAGCAGGATCTGCCCGGCATCCACTGCGGTCAGGCCGGCAATGCAGCGCAGCAGCGTGGATTTGCCGCAACCGGAAGGGCCAAGCAGGGTGACGAATTCACCCTTGCGGATCTCGCAGTTGATGTCGCTGAACACCGGAGTGCCGGCGTAACTTTTTTGCAGGTGTTGGACGCTGACGTAGCTCATTGGCTTTTGTCCTTGTTCAAGATGTTGGCCGCCCAGGTCAGGACCAGTACGAAGAAGAAGTAGGAAATCACCAGCGCACTGGTGAAGTGGCCGCTGCTGTTGCGCATGTTGTTCAGGTAGACCTGTAGGGTTTCATAGCGCGTGCCGACGAGGATGTTGGCGAACACGAACTCGCCAAACAGGAACGAGAAGGACAGCAGCAGCGCCACCATCAAGCCCTTGCGCAGGTTCGGCAGCACCACCAGCACGGCGGCCTGGAAGGTGCTGGCGCCGAGCAGTTGGGCGGCGTCCATCAGGTCGCGCAGGTTGATGGCTTGCAGGTTGTTGGTGATCGCCCGGTACATGAACGGCAGGGCGACGGTGAAGTAGCAGCCGATCAGGATCCACGGCGTACCGACCATCGCCAGCGGGCCGGAGCCATAAAGTTGCAACAGCCCCACCGACGACACCACGGGCGGCACCGCGAACGGCAGGAGGATGAGGATGTTCATCAGTGCGTCGAGTTTGGGGAAGTGGTAGTGCACCACGAACAGCAGCGGCAGGATCAACACCACCGAGAGCACCAGCGCACCGACACAGACCAGCAACGATTGACCGAAGGCGTGGAGAAAGCGCGGATCGCTCCACAACTGCACATACCATTTGAAGGTGAAGCCGCTGGGTAGCACGGTGGCCGACCAACTGCTGGCGATGGAGTAGACCAGCGTGCCGGCCAGGGGCAGCAGCAGGATGGCGAACAGCAGGTACACCACCGCCCGATGATAGAGCCCGACGGAGCCCGGTTCAGCGCGAGACATGGTAGCTCCTCTTGAGCAGCAACTGATGGACGATGGTCACCACGGTCATCAACGCCACCAGCACCACGGCCAGGGCACTGGCCAGGTTCGGGTCGAGGGAAATGTCGCCGGAGACCATGGCGGCGATTCGGATCGGCAGCACGTTGAAGTTACCGGTGGTCAGCGCGTAGACCGTGGCATAGGCGCCGAGGGCGTTGGCCAGCAGGATCACGAAGGTGCCCAGCAGTGCCGGGGTCAGCACCGGCAAGCCGATGTGCCGCCAGAACTGCCAGCCGTTGGCGCCGAGCAACTCGGCGGATTCGCGCCAGTCTTCGCGCAGGGCGTCGAAGGCCGGGTAGAGCAGCAATACGCCGAGGGGAATCTGGAAGTAGGTGTAGAGAATGATCAGCCCGGTTTTCGAATACAGGTTGAAATCCTCGATGATCCCCGCCTGCTTGAGCATGATCGTGATGCTGCCGTTGAACCCCAGCAAGATGATGAAGGCGAAGGCCAGGGGCACGCCGGCGAAGTTGCTGGTCATGTTGGCGAAGGCGTTGACGAAGTTGCGCAGCCGCGAATCCACCCGGCGCAGGGAGTAGCTGCCGAGCACGGCGATGATGATGCCGAACACACTGGACCAGAAGCTGATCTCCAGGCTGTGCTGGATCGCTTGCAGGTAGAACTTGGAGCTGAAGATCTTGCTGAAGTTGGCCAGGCCCCAGCCGAACTCTTCTGATTCCAGGCTGTTGATCAACACCCAGAGCAGCGGGGCAATCTGGAACACGATGAAGAAAATCGCGAAGGGCACCAGGCACAACGCTGCCAGCCATTTGCCGCGCGTCATGGCGTTCACTTGAGTAACTCCTGGCAATAGGGTTTGTCGTGGTCGACGCCGAGCAATTGGCAAATCGTGCCGCACAGCTCGGTCTGCCTCGGTGCGGCAGCGGGATCGAAACTGAAGCTGTCACCCAGGACGAACAGCGGCACTTCCCGTTCTTCGGCCAGCAGGCCGTTGTGGGAGCGGTCGTTGTTCATGCCGTGGTCGGAGGTCACCAGCACCTGGTAACCGGCGTCGAGCCAGGCTTGCAGGTAGACCGCCAGGTTGATGTCGGCCGAGCGGGCACTGTTGCGGTATTGCGGGGTATCGAGGCCGTGCTTGTGGCCGGCGTCGTCGATATTCATCGGGTGCACCAGCAGGAAGTTCGGCAAGTAGCGTTGGCGCAGGTGTTCGGCGTCGGCGAACAGATGGGAATCGGGGTAATGGTCATTCCAGTAGAAATGCCCGTGCTGGATCGGCAGGTCGGGGTTGTCGGTATGACGGTCCCGGCCGGCGATGAACGGTGACACGTTGTAGAGCTCGCTGACCCAATGATACGCAGCGGCGGCGGTGCTCAAGCCGGCCTGGGTGGCGTAGTGGAAAATACTGCGCTGGTTCGACAGGCGCGTGACATTGTTGTGCACGATCCCGCTGTCGAGGGGCACGACGCCGGTGAGGATGCATTCATAGAGCGGACGGGACAGGGCCGGCAGTTCACATTCCAGTGTGTAGAGGGCTGCGCGTCCTGCGCCGACATAGGCCTGCAAATGTCCCATGGCATGCCGGGCGACTTCGTAGTTGAGGCCGTCGAGCACCACCAGGATGACGTTGTGCTTCATAGGGACCGGGACTCCGGGGTAGATACCAGAAAACTCGAATCAACGAAGGTCCCGTGTGGGAGCGGGCTTGCTCGCGAATGCGGTCTGTCAGCCAACATCAATGTTGAATGTCAGTCAGCATTCGCGAGCAAGCCCGCTCCCACAAGGGATTTGCATCGGATATTCGAACGGGCTAACTACCGCCTCACTGCATATTGATGATCACTTCTTCCTGCCATTTCTGCGGCAGTGCCTTGGAAGTCTTCTCCCACGCATCCGCATCCTTGATCGGAGTCACACCTTTGTACTGCTCGTTCGGCAGCAGCTTGGCCTTGACCTCTTCCGGCAGGGTCAGGTGCTCGGCGCGAATCGGCCGGGCGTTGCCCTTGGCCAGGTTGATCTGGCCGGCGTCGCTGAAGATGTACTCACGGGCCAGCTTGGCGGCGTTCGGGTGCTTGGCGTATTTGTTGATGATGGTGGTGTAGCCGGAGATCACCGAGCCGTCGGACGGAATCAACACGACGTAATCATCCGGGTTGGCCATCTTGGCCTTGTAGCTCAGGCCGTTGAAATCCCAGACCACGCCGACTTCGACTTCGCCTTTTTCCATGGTGGCGATGGTCGGGTTGGCCATGGAGATGCGCCCTTGCTTGGCAATTTCGGCGAACATCAACAGGGCCGGTTGCAGGTTCTTCTCGTCGCCACCGTTGGCCAGGGCGGCAGCCAGCACGCCGTTGGCGGCCTGGGCCGCGGTGCTCACGTCACCAATGGAGACTTTGTACTTACCGGTTTTCAGGTCAGCCCATTTGGTCGGTACTTCGGAGCCGTGCAGCAGCTTCTTGTTGACGATGAACGCGATGGTGCCGGTGTAGGCCAGCGCCCAGTTACCGTCCTTATCCTTGGCCCAGGCAGGCACTTGGTCCCAGGTGCTTGGCTTGTAGGGTTGCACCACGCCCTGCTTGACCGCGATCGGGCCGAAGGCCGCGCCGACGTCGCCGATGTCGGCGCTGGCGTTGTCTTTCTCGGCGGCGAACTTGGCGATTTCCTGGGCCGAGCTCATGTCGGTGTCCATGTGCTTCAAGCCGTAGAGCTTGGCCAGGTCGTCCCAGGTGCCTTTCCAGTTTGCCCAGTCATCGGGCATGCCGACGCTGTTGACGGCGCCTTCCGCTTTCGCAGCGGCTTCCAACGTTTTCAGATCGGTGTCAGCGGCCATGGCGGCTGTGCACATGGCAATGGTCGAGCCTAACAGTGATGCCAGGAAAAGCTGTTTCATCCGAAGCTCCTATGGGCGTTTTCAACGCTGCGATTGCGGTTGTGTTGGTCTAGGTCAGCAATACCTGAGCCAATGTAGGCGAGCCCTGTGACATTTTGATGTCGACGCCGGTGGGGGCGGAAAATGTCGGGCACGTACCGGTTGGCTGCGAATTAAGCGTAGACCATGGTTAAACGGCTGATCTGTAAGGACTTGGCCGTTAATTTGCAGGTCTGCCGGACAACCGTTCGGCGGGTCTGTCATCTGCCAGTCATGAGCAATGCCTAGGCTTGCAGGAACGAGAAGCGGATCGATGCGCCATCGATTTCGCCCTGAAACAGTGCTGGTCTAGTCCAGATAGGTAACGTTGATGCGCATCGAGACAACCAAGGCGGTGACAACCATCGGGCAAGTCCTGCAAGAGCAGCTCGACCATGGGCTGCTGGCGCCGGGCAGCAAGTTGCCAGCCGAGCGCAAGCTCAGTGAGCTGTTCGGCACCACTCGGATTACCGTGCGTGAGGCGTTGTTGCAGCTCGAAGCCCAGGGGCAGATCTATCGCGAGGAACGCCGGGGCTGGTTCGTTTCGCCGCCGCGCCTGGCCTATAACCTGATGCAGCGCAGCCATTTTCACGCCATGGTCGCGGCCCAGGGACGGGTACCTTCTACCCAAGTGATCTCGGCGCGCCTGCAACCGGCGTCGGCGGCGGTGTGTGCCTGGTTGCAACTGCCGGCGCTGTCCAGCGTGATCCAGATCTGTCGCGCGCGACGCATCGATGAGCGTCTGGTGCTGTACGTCGAGCACTACCTGAACCCGCAGTATTTTCCGGACATCCTCGAGTTCGACCTCAACCAGTCCATGACCGAACTGTATGCCCGCCACTACGACTTGCACTACGGTCGGGTGAAATTCGAGATCGTGCCCACGTCTCTCCAGCCGGAAGCCGCGGCGGCGCTGAAGGTCTCGGTGGGCAGCCCGGGGCTGAGGATTGCACGGGTCAACTATGACCAGCACCAGCGGCTGATCGACTGCGACCTGGAGTTCTGGCGACACGATGCGATTCACGTCGGGGTGGACGTGCCCGAGCAACCGCCCGCTGCGTGAGATGAACTCAGGCTGACTCGTTAAGCTTGGCCAGGATCTTGAGCAGCACCGTTGCGAGGATCAGCAGCATGCCGATCCACATGGCAAAGACCCCGACGTTCTTGTCACGGAAGTTGAAGCCAATGGCCAGCAGGATCATGCCAGCGATGATGGGTACCAGCATGGCGTTGAACGAAGACATGGAAATCATGGCGACAGCCTTGTCGGGGAGGATAAGGCCAGTCTAGTTGGGGTTTTGTCGGGTTGTGATGATGTGGGTCACATCACCCCCCCCAATCCAGAGGCGAACACTCTTGTGGCGAGGGGATTTATCCCCGCTGGGTTGCGCAGCAACCCCCTACGCCCTATCGGATAATCGCGCTGGTTGGTGGATTCTGGGACTGCTTCGCAGTCCAGCGGGGATAAATCCCCTCGCCACAAGTGTTCATCTGCCTTTGCTCCAAACCGGTCCAGCTGCGGCTAAGGCAACTCACGACAGGCATAGAACGCGCTCAACACCTTCACCAAATGCGCCAGGTCATGGCTGCCGCACAGCTCGCGGATCGAGTGCATGGCGAAGGTCGGCAGGCCGATGTCCACGGTGCGCACGCCCAGTTGGCTGGCGGTGATGGGGCCGATGGTCGAGCCGCAGCCCATGTCGCTGCGTACCACGAAGCTCTGCACTGGCACTTCTTCGGCCATGCACAGGTGACGGAAGAACCCGGCGGTCTCGCTGTTGGTGGCGTAGCGCTGGTTGCTGTTGACCTTGATCACCGGCCCGGCGTTGAGCTTGGGGCCGTGGTTGGCGTCATGTTTATCGGCATAGTTGGGGTGCACGCCGTGGGCGTTATCGGCAGAGACCAGCAGGGATTTCTGAATGGTCCGTACGAATTCTTCACCCTCCGGCAGCAGACGCCGCAAGGTCTGTTCAAGCATCGGGCCGTCGGCGCCGCAGGCCGAGCAGGAACCGACTTCTTCATGATCGTTGCACACGAGCACGCAGGTTTCCTCGGTGTCGGCGCTCAGCAAGGCTTGCAGGCCGGCGTAGCACGACAGCAGGTTGTCCAGGCGCGCGCCGGCAATGAAGTCGCCATGCAAGCCAATGATCGCGGCGCTTTGGGTGTCGTAGAAGCTCAGCTCATAGTCGAGCACCACGTCGGCGTTCAGGCCGTGTTCGCGGGCCAGTTGATCGGTGAGCACGGCGCGGAAGTCGACGCGTTCGTCACCGGCGAACTGGGCAAGGATCGGCGGCAGTTCATTCTGCGGGTTGATGGCCCAGCCCTGGTTGGCTTCGCGATTGAGGTGGATGGCCAGGTTCGGGATCGTGGCGATGGGGGCCTTGAAATCGATCAACTGGCTCTCGACCTTGCCGTCACGGCGGAAGGTCACGCGCCCGGCGAGGGACAGGTCGCGGTCGAACCACGGCGCCAGCAATGCGCCGCCGTAGACTTCCACGCCCAGTTGCCAGAAGCCGTGGCGTTGCAGTTCCGGCTGGGGCTTGACCCGCAGGCAGGGGCTGTCGGTGTGGGCGCCGACCAAGCGGATGCCATCGTGCAGCGGTGCGTTGCGGCCCAGCTTGAAGGCGATGATCGAGGAGTCGTTGCGCGTGACGTAATACCGGCCGTTGGCCTCGGTGGTCCAGGTCTCGCGTTCGTCAAGACGCTGATAACCCGCCGCTTCCAGGCGCTGGGCAAGGCTGGCGGTGGCATGAAAGGGGGTGGGGGAGGCCTTGAGGAAATCGATCAGGCCCTGGTTCAACTCTGCGCGCATAAATAGCTCCAGACAGCGATGGGCGGGAGTTTACCGTATTGGTGGTCGATGGGGAGGGTGGCCGGTGGTTGATATTGGCGTTGAATGCCCGCCGTTATCTTGAGCAGGCTGCATATTGGATCGCTGGCGTTCACAGGGCTTGTATTCACCCTGAGTCCTCCTGTGGGAGCGAGCAAGCTCGCTCCCACAGGAGTATCAGAACGGTGCAGGACACTCGAAGCGCAGGCGCTCGCCGCTTTGCGGGTGGGTGAAGCTGAGCATGCTGGCGTGCAGGCACAGGCGTGGCCAGGCGGCGAGGGCCTGCGGATGGGCGTAGAGCCCGTCGCCCAGCAGCGGGTGACCGATGGACAACATGTGTACGCGCAACTGGTGCGAGCGCCCGGTGATCGGTGTCAGTTCGACCCGGCACCAGTCGCCGCAACGCTCCAGCACACGCCAGAAGGTCAGGGCGTGTTTGCCGTGTTCATGGTCCACCACGTGGCGCGGTTTGGTCGGCGGGTCGTAGCGCAACGGCAGGTCGATGCTGCCGCTGTCCAGTGCCGGCTGGCCCCAGCACAACGCCGTGTAGGCCTTTTCGGTTTCTCGATCATGAAACTGCCGAGACAGTTCGCGATGCGTGTCCGGGTCACGGGCCAGCAGGATGATGCCGGAGGTTTCCCAGTCCAGTCGGTGCACGATTCGTGCTTCCGGATAGCCGTTTTCCTGCAGGCGGGTGATCAGGCAGTCTTTGTTGTCGTCGGCCCGGCCGGGCACGGACAGCAGCAGGGTCGGCTTGTCGACCACCAGGACGGCGGCGTCCTGATGGATGATGCGGATATTGGAGAGGGGCATTGAAACAGTCTCGTACAAACGCCAACGGCGGCTCGGGCGTTTCCCCCAGGTCCTCATGGGAGGAGGGGAAAGCGCCCGAGCCGCCGTGGCTCCCGCAGGATCTATCAGCGATCCGGCAGGGTGATATTGAGTTCCAGAATCGAGCAACTGCCCTGGCTTTCCAGTGCCACATGCACGTCATCGCTACCGATGTTGACGTACTTGCGGATCACTTCCACCAGTTCCTTCTGCAAGGCTGGCAGGTAGTCAGGGGTACTGCGTTGGCCGCGTTCGTGCGCCACGATGATCTGTAGACGCTCTTTCGCGACCGAGGCGGTACTGGGCTTTTTGTTGGCACGAAAGAAGTCAAAAAGGTTCATTACCTACCTCCAAACAGGCGCTCGAAGAAGCCTTTCTTCGTTACATCGAGGAAACGATGCTCCACGGTTTTGCCCAGCAGGCGATCGACCGCATCGCTGTACGCCTGGCCGGCGTCGCTCTGGTCGTCGAGGATCACCGGCACCCCGGAGTTGGAGGCCTTGAGTACCGCTTGGGATTCTGGAATCACACCCAGCAGGGTGACCGCGAGGATTTCCTTGACGTCTTCGACGCCGAGCATTTCGCCGTCGCTGACCCGTTGTGGGTTGTAGCGGGTCAGCAGCAGGTGTTCCTTGATCGGCTCTTCGCCTTGCTCGGCGCGACGGGATTTGCTCGCCAGCAGGCCCAGCATGCGGTCGGAGTCACGGACCGACGAGACTTCCGGGTTGGTCACGACAATCGCTTCATCGGCGAAGTACATGGCCAGGTGGGCACCCTTTTCGATACCGGCCGGGGAGTCGCAGACCACGAACTCGAAGTCCTCCTTGAGCTGCATCAGGACTTTTTCCACGCCTTCCTGGGTCAGCGCGTCTTTGTCGCGGGTCTGGCTGGCGGCCAGCACGTAGAGATTCTCAAGGCGCTTGTCCTTGATCAGGGCCTGCTGCAGGTTCGCTTCGCCGTTGACCACGTTGACGAAGTCATAGACCACGCGACGCTCGCAACCCATGATCAGGTCGAGGTTACGCAGGCCGACGTCGAAGTCGACGATGACTGTTTTGTGGCCGCGCAGAGCGAGGCCGGTACCGATAGCGGCGCTGGTGGTGGTCTTACCCACACCACCCTTGCCGGATGTAACCACGAGAATCTTGGCCAAGGTGTTTCACCCCTAAGGAAAAAGGACTTTGTCAGCCCCTGAAAAACATCTCTGGAAAACTGCTGCAATTGGACAGGCTTGGCTGGAATCGGATGTCGGGCGGGGTCTACCTCCGGTAAACACTGCCTGATCCTGTTTCCTACGTCGTTTAAGCCGTTTTCGCTACGTTTTAGAGATGCTTGGAAAATGCGGCAGTATCCGTTAAAGCCGAATGATGTTCAACACGTCGCCCGACAGGCTGACCTGGACGCCGGCCCCCCACAACGGGTCGCGCCGTAGATCCTCGGAGACCTTGTACTGCCCGGCGATGGAGACCAGTTCAGCGCTCAATTGCTGACAGAAGATCCTGGCTTTCGTATCACCCTTGACACCGGCCAGCGCACGACCGCGCATCGGACCGTATACATGGATGTTGCCATCGGCCAGAAGTTCCGCACCCGGGCTGACCGAGGACACGATGACCAAATCGCCACCCTGGGCATAAATCTGCTGCCCGCCGCGTACGGGCGAGGTGATGACGCGGGTGGGCTTGATGGTGGGCTCCGGTGGTTTTTCCGGGGCTTTCTTCGCTTCGACCGGGTTGAGTTCCAGCAGACGCTCCCGGGCACCGGACGGCGGCAGTACCGGAATGTCCACGGCGATGGCGGCGGCGATGTCTTCGATACGGTTGGCGCGGATCGCCAGGGTGCGCAGGCCATGCTGGCGGCAAACGCGCATCAGGCCCGGCAGGTCCACCGCGCCTTCGCCGGCCGGCAGCTTGTCCAGCGCCAGCACCAGCGGGGCATTGCTGAAGAAGTTCGGGGCCTGGGCGACTTTGGCCGCCAGCTGCCGGTCAAGGCTCTCCAGGTCGTTGCGGGCCAGTTCCAGCACCGTAATGGCGAGCATGCTGCCCTTCAGCTGGAACACGGGATCTTGGTCTAGCGGTTCGGTTTGGCTCATGGTCGGCGTACAACGGCTTGTCACTAAAAGTGCCGAGACTTATAACGAGAACGTCCGCCAGCCGCAACCCGGGTCGAACAATGTAGAATGCGCGGCCCATGCCTTTGTGGAAGCTTTAATGGATCGCCCGCGTTTACGAGCTGCTTTTTTTCATCCGCGTTTCTGGCTGCTGTGGTGCGGCCTGGGGCTGTTGTGGCTGATCGTTCAATTGCCTTATCCGCTGCTGCTGCGGGTAGGACGTGTACTGGGTGCGCTGATGTACCGGGTAGCAGGCGACCGACGGCGCATCGCCCGGCGCAACCTGGAACTGTGTTTTCCTGAAAAATCCCCTGCCGAGCGCAAGCGTTTGCTCAAGGAAAACTTTGCCTCCACCGGCATCGCCTTTTTCGAAATGGCCATGAGCTGGTGGTGGTCGCGGTCGCGCCTGGCGAAGCTGGCCCATGTCGAGGGATTGGAACATCTCAAGCAGGCCCAGCGCGAAGGCAAGGGCGTGATCTTGATGGCGTTGCATTTCACCACGCTGGAAATCGGCGCGGCGTTGCTTGGCCAGCAGCACACCATCGATGGCATGTACCGCGAGCACAAGAACCCGCTGTTCGACTTCATCCAGCGCCGCGGCCGCGAGCGGCACAACCTCGATTCCCTGGCGGTGGAGCGTGACGATGTGCGGGGCATGCTCAAGTTGCTGCGCGCCGGTCGGGCGATCTGGTATGCGCCGGATCAGGATTACGGCGCCAAGCAAAGCGTGTTTGTGCCATTGTTCGGTATCCAGGCTGCGACCGTTACCGCCACCAGCAAGTTCGCTCGCCTGGGCAAGGCGCTGGTCGTGCCCTTCGTCCAGGAGCGCCTGGCCGATGGCAGCGGCTATCGTCTGGTGATCCAGGCACCGCTGGAAGATTTCCCGGGCGAGACCGAGGAAGCCGATTGCATTCGTATCAATCAATGGGTAGAGCGGTCGGTGAGCGATTGCCCCGAGCAATACCTCTGGGCCCATCGGCGCTTCAAGAGCCGTCCACCGGGTGAGCCGAAGCTGTACGACAAACGCGGTTGAGTCCGTTTTTTTGAGACGCATCTTGAGCACGGAGTGTTGCGATGACCCCAGCTGAACCGGTTACAGGTTTGATTCTTTCCGGCGGCGGGGCTCGGGCGGCGTATCAAGTGGGGGTATTGGCGGCGATTGCCGAATTGCTGCCCGACGGGGCGCACAATCCATTTCCAGTGATCGTCGGCACTTCGGCCGGGGCGATCAACGCGGTCAGCCTGGCGAGCGGGGCGATGGACTTCAAGACCGCCATCGAACGCCTGACCGCCTTCTGGCAAGCGGTGCGCAGCCATCAAGTGATGCGCAGCGACTGGCGAGGCGTGCTGGCCCAGTCGACGCGCTTCATCACCCACAGCTTGCTGGGCCTGGGGGCCAAGTTGCCGGTGGCGCTGATCGACAGTTCGCCGTTGCGCGAACTGCTCGAAGCCCAGTTCCACGCCTCGGGTATCGAGCAGGCCATCGCTGAGCAGCAATTGCGGGCAGTGGCGGTGACGGCGTTCGGTTATGAATCCGGCCAGGCCGTGACGTTCTACCAGGGGCGCGGCACCATCGATGCCTGGCTGCGACACCGGCGTATTGGGGTGCCGACGCTGTTGTCGGTAGAGCATCTGTTGGCCAGCTCGGCGATTCCCTTGTTGTTCGCGCCGGTCAAGATCGGCCCGCAATACTTCGGTGATGGCGCCGTGCGTCAATCGGCGCCCATCAGCCCGGCCTTGCACCTGGGGGCCAATCGGGTGCTGGTCATTGGCGTCAGTGGCAACCCGCGCGGCGCGGGTGGCCAGGATCCGTTGGCGCGTATCTACACCGGACTGCAACCGACCCTGGCGCAGATCGGCGGCCATATGCTCAACAGCACGTTCATTGACAGCCTGGAAAGCGACATCGAGTTGCTTCAGCGCCTGAACGGCTTCAGTCACCTGTTGCCCGATGATGTACCGGCCCATGCCTTGGGGGCGGCGCCGGTGGAGGTGCTGGTGATTTCGCCCAGCCAGCCCATCGATGAAATCGCCGCTCGTCATCGCCAGGAATTGCCCCGCGCGCTGCGGGTATTTCTGCGTGGGCCGGGCGCGACCAAGACCAGCGGCGCCAGTGTGCTGAGTTACCTGCTGTTCGAGGCGGGGTATTGCAGCGAGCTGATCGAGTTGGGCCGCCAGGATGCGTTGGCACAGCGTGGGGAACTGAGTCGGTTCCTGGGGTTGTCCTGAGGGGTGAGTCCAACCCGAGCCCCTGTGGGAGCGGGCTTGCTCGCGAAGGCGGCTGCACATTCAATATCAGTGCAAGCTGATCCACCGCTTTCGCGAGCAAGCCCGCTCCCACAGGGGATTTGTGGCGGGCTCCAGGTTCGGGGTTAACCTGAGACTGAATCGGTCAGAAGTGATACTTGAGCAAGAAGCTGGTGTTGCTCTGGTTGGTCTTGAACCCTTCGCTGTCCTCGATCCCGTACTTGTTCTTCCAGTAGTCATACTCCACGCCCACATACAACTGCTTGGCGCCGAGTTTCAAGGCTTTGCCCAGGTCATATTTGATCTGCGGGTTGATGTGCAGGTTGGCGTGGTAGGTGCCCTTGGAATTGCTGTCGTTGTCCACTACCCAGTCGATGAAACCGTCGATCAGGAGGTCGGATGAACCCAGTGGAACGGTGTAGGCCCAGGCCGGGGTGATCTGCCAGACATTGTCGCCGGCGCGTGGGCCTTCGGTCTGGCGGTTGTAGAAGTTCAGCTGGAAGTAATCGAAGCCGGGAATGGCCAGGTCGAAGCCCGGGCCGATCAGGTAGGACTCGTTGTCGCCTTCGCCGAATTCATAGGTCATGGCCAGCAGCACGTCCTTGATCGGACCCAGTTCCAGCTTCTGGTCGAAGATCTTGCCGAACGACAGGCGCGGGCTGAACTCACCGTAGTAGGTGTTCGGGCCGGACTGGCTGTCGTCCTGGCCGTTGTAGAAGATCCGATCGAGGAAGAAGAAATTGTCCCCGTATTTCCAGGCGTCGGCGTGTTCGAAGGTCACAGTCTGCTGGATGCGTGGATTGACCTGGAAGTCCTTGCCATAGAGATAGGTCAGGCTGTTGTTCTGCCATTGGAACAGGTCATCTGCCATCGCCTGGCCCCCCGCCAGCAAGGATCCGGCGAGCATCAGGCTGGTGCGCGTACGTTTCATTCGGTTTGCTCCCAAAGGTAAGTGGTACCGCTTTTTTTTCAGATCAGCGCTCTGGTGCGGCGCTGTTTTCCGACGTAGAAAAACATCCGTTCGGTCAGCTTTTCGTTCGTGGCAGATGCTGATAGCAAGAGCTGCGCCAAGGCCGGAAAAAGCTCGTCCAGCTATTTGGAACAGTCGAAAATATTCCCCGTGATGCCGGGATAAGTTGGCGTGTCGGTCAGGATTCGATGGTTTTTACGATGCCTGGATGCGAACGGCCGCGCAGGATACGGGCTTGCCCTAACGGGCTAAAGTGCCCTGCAACGGCGCATTCGCGGCGAATTTGGGGCGCGGCTCAGTTGGTCCGCGCGCCTTGGTTGATCCATGCGCCGATCAGGTCACGTTCCTGCTGGGTCATCTGGGTGATGTTACCCAGGGGCATGATCTGGCTGGTCACGGCCTGGGCCTGGATGCGCGCGGCCTGTTGCTGGATCTGCTCTGGCGTATCGAACATCACCCCACCTGGCGCGGCGCTGAACAGCGGGCTGGTAGGCTTGGCCGAGTGGCAGACCGAGCAGCGTTCCTGGATCACGCTGTGGACCTTCTCGAACGACGGGCCTTGGGCGTTGGCGGCCTGGGTGGGCGCCGAAGCCGGTGCGGCAGGGGCCGTCGCCGGTTTTGCACCACCGCCCACTGCCGTTTCCGGCAACGGTTGGTACTCGATCACGCCGGGTGCCTTGGCCACGTCCGGTGCGCTGGGCATGGGTTTGGGACCCGTGACATAGGCCAGGCAGATCATCGCCAGGGCACCGACCGGCAGCGTCCAGGCAAACCGGTTGCTGTCATGGCGCGTGTTGAAGTAATGCCGCACCAACACCGCCGCCACGGCGATACCGGCCAGGATCAACCAGTTGTACGGGCTGCCGTAGGTGCTCGGGAAGTGGTTGCTGATCATGATGAACAGCACCGGCAGGGTGAAGTAGTTGTTGTGGCGCGAGCGCAGCAGGCCCTTGGCCGGCAACGCTGGATCGGGGGTGCGGTTCTCGGCGATGGCCGCGACCAGGGCACGTTGTGCCGGCATGATGATGCGGAACACGTTGCCGACCATGATCGTGCCGATGACCGCCCCGACATGCAGGTAGGCACCACGACCGCTGAACACCTTGCTGAACCCGTAGGCGGCGGCGATCAACAGTACGAACAGGATCAGGCCGAGCAGGGCAGGGTGCTTGCCCAAGGCCGAGTCGCACAGGAAGGAATAGACGAACCAGCCGACGAATAACGAGCCGATGCCCAGGGCGACGCCTTCGGGACCGCTCAGGCCGCTGCCAGGGGCCAACAGGTAGACGGTCGGGTTCCAATAGAACACTACGCACAGCAGGGCGATCCCCGACATCCAGGTGAAGTAGGCTTCCCACTTGAACCAGTGCAGGTTGTCCGGCATGGACGGTGGCGCGAGTTTGTATTTTTCCAGGTGGTAAATGCCGCCGCCGTGGATGGCCCACAGGTCACCGGCCAGACCGCTTCGGGGGTTGACGCGGTTGAGGTTGTTTTCCAGCCAGACGAAGTAAAACGACGCGCCGATCCAGGCCACGCCAGTGATCATATGAACCCAGCGCACGCTCAGGTTCAACCATTCCAGCATATGTGCTTCCACAGTCTTTACCTCTCGCCCGTCACGCTTGTCTGCGCGTGATCGGACCTTCTCTTATTGGTGGGGGGCGAGGATTAGAAATTCATCCTCTGGGAAAAAATGCTCATCGCAGTTGTTGCCTGTGCCACTGCGATCAACCACCAGGAAGTCATCCCGCTTTTCGATCGTCAGCACCGGGTGGTGCCAGACGCCGCGATGGTAATTAATGCCCTGCCTGCCGTTGGTGACGAAGGCGCGGACCAAGCCTGATACAGGTGCATCGCCAAGTGGCGCGACCACGATCAGAAAGGGGTTGCCGAGCAGCGGAATGAAGGCCTGGCTGCCCAGCGGATGGCGCTCCAGCATGCGTACGGTCAACGGCATGTCCAGCGCGTCGGCGCGGAAGATGCTGATGATCGCCTGGTCGTCCGGCGTAGCGGTTTGCACCGTCGCCAGGCGATGGAAGCGCATGGTCGAACCGTTGTTGATCATGAAGTGATCGCTGCCGTCGGTTTCGATCACGTCACCGAACGGGGCGAAGGCTTCTTTGGTCAACGGTTCGATCTTGAGTGTGCGCATGCTGGTCTTCTTATCCAAATTCTGTGTTGTTTGTTGTGCCGCCATCGCGAGCAAGCTCGCTCCCACAGGGGAATGCATTTCAAATGTGGGAGCGAGCTTGCTCGCGATTTGGGTTCACCCTTATTTCGATACCTTGCCCAACACCCGCAGACGACTCACGCCACCATCCGGGAATACATTCAGGCGGATATGGGTGATCGGCCCCAGGGCCTTGATCTGCTCGGCGAAGGTGTGTTCGGCGTGCATCTCCAGTTTCTGGCTCGGCAGCAGCTCGCGCCAGAACAGCGACTGGGTTTCGATCTGGCTGTCGGTGCCGCCCTTGACGAAGGCGCCCTGGATCGAGCAACTGTCCGGGTAGTTGCCCTTGAAGTGCAAGGTGTCGACGATGACTTGTTCAACGGAACCGGCATGGCCCAGGGCGACGATCACCCAGTCATTGCCCGGGGTACGCCGACGGGCGGTTTCCCAGCCATCGCCCATGTTCACGCCTCGGCCCGGGTTGAGGATGTTGCTCATGCGGCCAAAGTGCTCGTCGGAGCAGGCCAGGGCACGGCCTCCGTTGAGGGCGGCGGCCAGGTCGATCTGTTCGTTGTCGCCCACGGCCGACCAGTCGCGGTACGGAATGCCGTAGACCCGCAACCGGGCCACGCCGCCATCGGGGTAGATGTTGAAACGCAAGTGGCTGAAGGCCTGGTCGTTGCTGATTTCATGGTAGTGGTGGCTGTTGCCTTGCAACTCGACGGCCGAGAGCACTTCCGTCCACTGGGTGTTTTCGTCCGGCTCGCCTTCGCTCAGGAAGCAGGCCTCCAGAGAGGCCGATGGCGGGTAGTTACCGGTGAAGAATGAGGTGTCGATGTCCACGCCTTTGATCGAACCCGCCACACCCAGGCGGATCACCGCGCTGTCGTAGCCTTCGAAGCGCTTGCGCCGCGACTCCCAGCCGTCCATCCACTTGCCGTTGTCATCGAACACGCCCTCCTTCCACACGGCCGGGGTCGGCTGGAACAGACGGTTGGCGTCGGCGAACCAGTCATCGGTGACCGAGATGATCCGGGTGCCCAGGCGGGCGTCGGCCAGGTTGACGAATTTCTCGAAAGGTACGGCGTAAGCTTTCATTCTTCTTGTCTGCCTTTAAATAAGTTGGCTGGGGATGCTTGCAGGAGGCTGCTCGCTAAAGGGTCAGTAGTCGGAACAACGCGATCTTGTTGATCTCTGCCAGCGCGCATTTGAATTCGGTGTCTACCGAGTGATGGATGCGCGTTTCGAACGCCGCGAGGATCTGGTGCCGGTTGCTGCCTTTTACCGCCATGATGAAGGGAAACTTGAACTTGGCCTTGTAGGCGTCGTTCAGCTCGGTGAAGCGTTGAAACTCTTCGGCCGTGCATTGGTGAATACCGGCGCCGGCCTGTTCGTTCGTGCTGGCTTCGGTCAGTTGGCCCTGGACGGCGGCTTTGCCTGCCAGGTCCGGGTGAGCGTTGATCAGGGCCAGCTGGCTGGCGTGATCGGCGCTCAACAGGATATCGCTCATGCGCTGATGCAGGTTTTCGATCTGGTCGATCGACGGGTCCTGGCCCAGGTCGAAAGCCTTTTCGGCGACCCATGGCGAATGTTCGTAGATATCGGCGAAGGCGTTGACGAACGCTTCGCGGCCCAAGGCGGAAGGCTTGAGCGTCTGGAACGCAGTCATTTCGACGCTCCTGGTTTCACCGCTTCGGGGCAGGGGTGGGTCTGTTGCCAGTGGCGGGCGATGTCGACGCGACGGCTGAACCAGACGTGTTCATGGCCTTTGACGTATTCGAGGAAACGCTTGAGGGCGGCGAGACGGGCCGGGCGGCCGATCAGGCGGCAGTGCAAGCCGATGGACAGCATCTTCGGCGCCTCGGCACCTTCGGCGTACAGCACGTCGAATGCATCCTTGAGGTACTGGAAGAAGTCGTCGCCCTTGTTGAAACCCTGCACTTGGGTGAAGCGCATGTCGTTGGTGTCGAGGGTGTACGGGATCACCAAGTGCGGCTTGCCGTTGGGCGTGTTCGGTTCCCAGTAGGGCAGGTCGTCGTCGTAGGTGTCGCTGTCATAGAGAAAACCGCCTTCTTCCATCACCAGCCGACGGGTGTTGGGGCCGGTGCGGCCGGTGTACCAGCCCAGCGGGCGCTCGCCGGTGATTTCGGTCAGGATGCGGATCGCTTCGAGCATGTGCTCGTGCTCCTGGGCCTCATCCATGTATTGGTAGTCGATCCAGCGATAACCGTGGCTGCAGATTTCATGACCGGCGGCGACCATGGCACGGATCACGTCCGGATGGCGCTGGGCGGCCATGGCCACGGCGAAAATGGTCAGCGGAATATCGAATTCCTTGAACAACTTGAGGACCCGCCAGACACCGGCACGGCTGCCATACTCGTACAGCGATTCCATGCTCATGTTGCGCTCGCCCTGCAGCGGTTGCGCCGCGACCATTTCCGAGAGGAACGCTTCGGACTCCTTGTCACCGTGCAGGATGTTGCGCTCGCCGCCTTCCTCGTAATTGAGCACGAAGGACAGGGCGATGCGGGCATTGCCTGGCCACTGGGGATGGGGAGGGTTACTGCCGTAACCGATCAGGTCGCGTGGGTAGTCAGCGCTCACTGCAGTCTTCCTTCTTGTTCGAACCATGTAGGTGGCGCCCTGGCGATAAGTCACAGGCTGGCGTCACGACGATGGGATGATTGTATACAACTTTATGTGCGATTTGTAAGCCTGATTTTTTGCATTTTTCACTGCGACCTTGGGTTTGTCTACACTGCAAGAAACCTGCCCACCTGGTCAGTTAATCGCTGGAAGGATAGCGTATCTGCTGGTTTGCCTTCAGATTGGACAGGCACCCTGGTCGGAACAGGCGCGGGGCAAAATATCTGTTTTTTATTGTGTACAATTTTCTTTTAAAGTGTCTTAATTCGCTCATCGCCGTGGCGTTTCGTGCTCCGAAACAGTGCGGCCTGTCTTTCAACTGATTCAGGAGGCGTCGGGCCGGGCTGCCCAGCAGCGAGGCTCGCACAATCAATGGGACGTTTGACTACTCACGTTTTGGATGCCGCACACGGCTGCCCGGGCAGCTCGATCAAGATCGAGCTGTACCGCGTGGAAGGTTCGCAATTGCACCTGGTCGCCAACGCACAGACCAACAGCGATGGTCGTTGCGATGCGCCGTTGCTGCAAGGGGACGACTATCGGTCGGGGGTCTATCAACTGCAATTTCATGCCGGTGATTACTACCGCGCCCGTGGTGTGCAGCTGCCCGAGCCGGCGTTCCTGGATGTCGTGGTGCTGCGCTTCGGTATTTCGGCCGAGCAGGAGCATTACCACGTGCCCCTGCTGATTTCGCCCTACGCCTATTCAACCTATCGAGGCAGTTGATCCCCGGAGCAACTGCCTTGTCCTGGAAGCGACTGCGCATAGCGCTTCTTTGGTTTTCGCCCGCTCACACTGCGGGCTTTTTTTTGCGGCGTATTTACAGCCTGGAATAGTCATCCCGGATGATAAAGACGGTGTCTGGAATGCCTGGACGGATTTCGGTACCGCCTCTGAGCCAGATGATCTTGTTGGCAGCGTGGCCCTCCCTGACGACTTTCGCCGCGGCTTCGCCGATCTGGTTTTCCAAGAGCACGCCGGCTGTATTGGGATCCAGGTACGTTGGCAGGGAAATCTTTGGAATCCTGGTGCGATGCAGGCTTATGAAAAATACATAGTCATGCTCTGCTCGTTGGAATACCAACGCTGGAAAACTGTTGTAGGAGCTTGGCTCCATGACCGTGTAGCCATTACGAGTCAGAAGGGCGGTCATGAAGCGTTTGAACTCCACGGGTGTGTACGTCGTTTGGAAAAACAGCCACTGTCGCTGGAACCGCAGGGGATCAAAATCCAGCCGCTCCAACGTCCCCGTTGCGGATGGAATGGGCAGGGTTATCGAGCGGGCAGCCCCTCTGGAAGAGGACGTGGTAGGAAGCGTCGGCAACATCAAGAGCGGATCGGACCAGTGCGGATACGGCGCGAGGCCTGCGTTTTTCCAGCTGTTGAAAATCTGCCGCAGGGCAGTCAAACCCGCGGCATCGGCGAACGGTGAGTCATTGGCGAGTTCAAATTGCCTTCTTGCGATGTTTTCCAGGGTGGTTGTCGTGACATCTGGAAAACAATCCCTGACGTAAGCCGTCAGTGGTTTTTCAAAGGGAAGCCGGGTGTCAATTTCCCAATGGTTGTGCGGTGGGATTTGCACTGCGCCTCGGGGTTGCTCGTCTGGCGTATGCCTGAGGGTGGCTTCCAACAGATCAAAGTCATAGGTGGGATGGATGGGCGGTTGAATGTAAGTGATCGGGTGTTCGCGCGCGTCGCTGCGTGTCACCACCTTATAGTGAACGTTGTCCAGGGTGAGGAATCCGGACGCTATGAATCTTGGGTCAATCGCCCAGTTCTTATTGAATGCCGGGAGGCTTTGCCCAGGTGCTTCGCTTTGTGAAGTCGTGCGTGAGCGCTTGAGTGCAGTCACTTGCGATGCCTCATCATCCGACAGCCTGTGGGGCGTAGAAATAAGATCTGAATCACCCTCGTGCAACACCTCCGGGTGCGCAATCCGGCGCCATAGGTGGCTGCCTTCCACCTGCTCCAGGCGTGGTCCGGAGGCGACGAGTTCGATGCCTGATCGGGCCCTGTAGTTCTGTTCGGAATCGCGACCCAGCAGCACCGTTCCACCTTCTGAAAGATCGACGTAAGTGCGTGTCCTGAACGTCCGGATTCCAGAGGTTGGGTCTGGTTCCGATAGCATGGGCACCAGTTCGGGTGAAAGGTAATAGTTGTCCAGCGTTACCGAGAGGGGGGCATCACTGATGGAGGCCTGTGATGCCATATCGGATATCTGAATGGTCGGGCGCTGAGATTCCGGGGCTCCAGTGGGGCGTCCGGTTGGTGAGACGGCTGCCTGATCGGTCCCTTCTCCTCGCATGGGATTTCCGAGCATTGTTTCCAGTGGCGTATCGCGACTGGAGTGAGGTGTATCAGGGGACGACTTTGGAATATTGGGCCGGGTGTTTTGTCTTGGACTCATTGAAAATGCCTGTTCTTAAGTATTGATGCTTCATGTGGCCATGAAGCGGATGGCCTGTCGTATAGCTGACAGGCCTCGGGCTTAAGAATGTTCGTGGAAAACCAACAGGCAGGTGCACTACATATATATGGCGTCTGAAAAACCTTCGAAAAAGAGTTGTGAAGGCTATGTACGTTTGGAAGAGGCCTCACCCAATGAGAGCAACCAATTGAGTTGAGAAAGCCTTATGCCGAAGACCGCGCTCAGTGCTAGCGCTCGGGCAAACCTCACCGAGTGTTCCAATGTGAAGCTCTCCATTAATTCAGTGCACTTTGTGCGCAACAAACGAAGGGCGTCATCACTCATGGGTGGGGTCTGATTGAGGCCTTCGCGAGCCAGATCCTGATAGATCTTGAGAGCGTGCTCACACAGGTTTGTTTTTCTCAGGTTCGCCGCCTCTATGACTCGGGACTTATCTGTATCAAGGGTCCATTTGCGGGTTTTGAGGTGATAGCTCAAGGTGCCAGGGGACCCATCCTTGACGGCAAGGTGAAGCACCTTCAGTTCTTCGGATGCCAGGCTGGACAGTGCGCTGGGTAATGCTGCGCTGGGATCGGTGAGAGGGGCTAAATACCGGCCATCGAGCGCTTCTACATAAACTCGCTCAAACAGGCTGTCGACAGCATAAACAACACCTTGTGCCGTGATGACGCGTACCTGGTCGACAAGGTCTTCAGCTTCATAGACGGGAAGATGAATGATCGTTGCGCCGATCTGCAGCAGGTTGGAGGAAAGTTTTATCTCGACTTGACCGAGGTGCCTGGCGTCGAGCTCCCATATAGAGGCGTGGGGTAACTGGGGCTTGGCGCCGGCCAGCGCACCCGGCGTGGACAGGCGTAACGTCATGTCCGGGCTCAGGTGAACAAGGTAGGTGGAGCCTTCGCCAATCAGGACTTCGATGCCCGTCTGTTCCGTGGGTGATGTCAGCATGGCGCAGGTTGCCCTGTTACCCATGTAGTGGGGATTTTTGTCCAAGGGTTGTAGATAGGGGTAGTTCTTTTTCGTCGGCGTGAGTGACAGTGACGCTTCTGTTTTCCACTCCACCGGATCTTTGCCGATGAATGTTTCGTCCAGCAGCAGATCATAGTCGGGCGAGGGTTGGACCAGGCGGTAGCACGAGCCATCATTCATGATCAGAATAAAAGTATGGTGCGAACCCAACGCGGAAAATGCACGCCGTCCTGTCTTGGTGTTTTGCGCGCTGTAGCGTTCATCGGAACTTGCCAGGTTCTTCAAGACGACTCGGCGAACGCCAAAGTGTAAGGTCAGGCCACATTCGCCATATTTTATGGTGTCCCCTTCCTCTTCCTGAATGACGTGGGCGTTGTAATGAGCCTCGATACGTGTCAGTTCGGAATAGGTGTAGTCCAGGTGGAGAGTGGTGGAGAATTTGCTTTTTTGTTTGACCTTGAGTGTGGTGAGTTCATGAGTACGTGAAACATGAAAACTCGTGTCCTGGTCATGGGCGATTTGCTGCTCGCTTCGACCCTTCAGGATGGCCGGGTTTCGCGCTGTTCCTGGCTGTACCACCATTGCTTCAATGTCCAGTGGGCCGCTGTGCTCGATGGTGTCAGGCAAGTCGGGTACCAGATGGTAGCCATCCCGGGTGATGAACGTCAGCCTGTTGTTTTGTAAGCGCCTTGGATAATCAGTGTTTTCATAGACGTCCCTGATGGTGACTTTGCGCAACTCCCAGTCGCTTGCATCAAAGCATGACGTAATCACCAAATGATTTTCTTCAATTTGCCAGCACTCAATCAGGTCCGCTCTCCAGTCCAGTGCGATGACGCTGTTGCCTACGCCGTCTTCGCTGATGGAGACCGCGCCGGGTTTATGAGCGATGGCGTAGACATCATCGCCAGGCCCACCGTCTGCGTTGTGGTTGTTTCCATTCAGAAGAAAAATCCGGTCATTTCCCGCACCGGCCTCGATTGAATCATTGCCGCGGGACTTGATGATGTTTGGGCCGGCGGTACCCTTGATGACGTTGGCACCGCCCTCAGGGATTTCAACATTTTCAATGCCTTCAAGGACCGCATGGCGATAGTGTCCGCTCTCTGTGTCGTGACTGGCATGAGTGATGATGGACACTTGCCCGGCCTCCAGGTCGACCTGATAACCCAGGCGTGGCTCCTGACTATTGCGGGTGCGGCCCGATAAAACGAGCGTGTCATTGCCCAGGCCACCCACCAGGGTATTCGTCGAAAGGGTTTGGCTTCCACTGAGGGATTCTGCCGAGCCCTCGAAGATAAAAACGTCATCCTTCACGCCGCCGGTCAGTTTTTTAACACCCGCACCGTAGTGGAAGACATTTGGCTGGTTTTCAGCGCCTAGAACAGTGTCGTCGCCACCGCCGATATACCAATGGATGCCTTTATCTTGCGCCGACGTTTCAATGACTGCGCCGGGCGTCTGAGCAGTAACGCCATTACGCGCGTCGACCCGGTCGTCGCTGTCTTTGATCCTGGGACGCACTGTCGTCGCCTGGTATTTTTCTCCGGTCCACCAATTCCAAGTGGTGTACATCACCGGTTCGAGTTCTATGGTGAACGCACCGTTTACGATCGCCTCAGTGCTGTCTTTCAATGGGCCTTTGAGTAAGTACAAGGCGTTGGCCCGCAGCCGCTTGGTATGTTCGGCAGTCGCCTTGGCGATGGTGTAGCGATCCTGGATGTCTTTATCAGGGCTGATTGCCCAGAAGGCGAACCAACCGGTGCGCAGGCGCTCGTGTACGGTGAGTTCTATGTAGTCGTCGATTTCATCGACTTGACGAATCGCGCCCCAGATTTGTGATCCAACCACCAGGATAAGCCCCGCGGCAAGGCCCACCGGACCGGCCGAACTGAAACCTGCCAGTGCCGCTATACCGAGGGTCACGCTCATGGCCGCGCTGGTGACGCTCAAGGCGGCGCTGACGTAGTGATCGGTGGCTTCTTTGTCGGTGGCGCGGGCGGCGGCCTTGAAAGAGTCGACAGCGGCGATGATATCGAAAGGCAGTGTCAGTACGCTGGCAATCAGGCCGCTGCCACGGGCGAGCCTTATGGCGCAGCCTGTGTTGGCAAAATCCCTGAGGGAGCTCTGGCCGGCCTTGATCATCTGAGTGGCTTGTCGGGTCACCGCTGCCTCGACACCGATCGAGGCCATCTCGGCCGCCACGCCGGCCCCGTTGAAGACCGTCTGGTAAGCGTCCTTGTTCTGGATGGCGTCCTGCAGGCCTCGCAGACCGCTGTAGATGCCGAAGGCCTGGAGGCCGAGTCCGGTTGGGATGAGGAGGGTGCTTTTCCCTTGGCTCACCCAACTCATGGTTTGCGAGACCGCATGGAGGTTGAGTCTCTGGGCGGCGTTTAAAAGCTTTTCGAATGTGCTTCGATAACCGGTTGGTTCGGCCTGTGTATCAGGACTTCCCCTCAACAAGGGGCGCGCCGTGGGCGGACGTTGACTCGCTATTTCGAAAAGTAATGTGAGTAACCGATAGTCGTCCACGTCGGGGGTGAGCGTTATACGTGTTTCGATGGCAACCGCGCAGAACTGCAGGGAGTTCACAAAAAAACGATTGGGGATGCGGAAAAAAGTATTGTCCCCTGTCAGCGGTTGTCCATCGGTCGTTGCACCCAACGCATCCAGGGCTGAACGGGTCACCTTCACGGCGCCGATAGAGAGCGGGCCATAAAGTTTATCTACGATTTCGAGTTGGGCCTGCCGATGTTTGTGTTCCGCGCCGGGCAGCGTTTCATCGGCCGCCCGGAAGTCGAGTGTTTCGACCGTGTATTCATTGGCATGCAAGCCCAGGTCCGTAATGACTACGGCCTGGTCGTCAGAAACAGAGTCGGGATAAAAAACCTTGGCCATGGTGAACGTCCTTGTTCAACGATGATGTAAATGGCCCTCTATCTAAGGTGTTTTCCTGAAGGGTGTATATCGTTTGGTTGTTGCCGTGTTTTGCAAAAACCTGGCGTAACTAACGAAAGACTCAGTGACTGGACAGTAGAGAGGCTGCGCCCGCGCCGCCAAATAATCCGGCACTGATGCGGTTGAACCAACTCTGGCCTTTCCCCGTACGCAAATACCGCGCAGCACCGTGGGCACCGAGGCCGTAGGCCAGCTTGCACAGCAGGTCGAGCACGGTCCAGGTGGCGATCATGATCAACAGTTGCGGCAGGAACGCTTGCTCGGCGCTCAAGAACTGCGGCAGGAAAGCGGCAAAGAACAGGATGTCCTTCGGGTTGCTCGCGCCCAGCACGAACGCGCGGCCGAAGAGGGCGCGAAAGCGTGGGGTGGCAGCGGCCTGGGGCACTTCGGCGCCCTGGGAAGGTTGGCGCGACTGCTGCCAGCTCTGCCAGGCCAGGTAGAACAGGTACAACGCACCGATGATCTTCAGGGCGCTGAACAGCTGTTCCGAGGCCATCAACAACGCACCGAGTCCCAACGCCGACGCACTCAACAGGCAGATCGAGGCGATCACCCCGCCGAGGAACGCCGGGTACGAGCGACGCAGGCCATAGTTCAGGCTGTTGCCGATCATCAACAGCGACAGGGGCCCGGGGATGAGAATCACCACCAAGGCGGCGCCGCTGAACAACAGCCAGGTTTCCAGATTCATTGCGTTGCTCCTGATGTACAAAAGCCTCACCCAATGGATGAGGCGGGTGGATAGGTGTATCGCTTACAAGAAGATGAACTTGGCGATGAAGATCGCGCAGAGCACCCACAGGCTGACGGAGATTTCCTTGTGTTTACCGGTACCGGCCTTGAGCACCACATAGCTGATGAAACCCAGTGCGATACCGTCGGCGACCGAGAACGTCAGGGGCATCATGATGGCCGTGACGATGGCCGGGATGCTGTCGGTCGGTTCGTCCCACTCGATGTGGGCCATGCCGCCCATCATCAGCATGGCCACGTAGATCAACGCGCCGGCGGTGGCATAGGCCGGGATCATCCCGGCCAGCGGCGCGAAGAACATCGCGGCAATAAATAGCACACCGACGGTCACGGCGGTAAGCCCCGTCCGCCCGCCCGCCGCCACACCCGCGGCACTCTCCACGTAGCTGGTCACCGGTGGTACGCCGACCATGGCGCCGAACACGCTGGAGGCGCTGTCGGCTTTCAAGGCGCGGGACAGGTTCTCGATCTTGCCGTCGGCTTTCACCAGGCCGGCACGCTGGGCAACGCCCATCAGGGTGCCGGCGGTGTCGAACATGTGCACGAACAGGAAGGCCAACACCACGCTGATCATGCTGACGTTGAACACACCGGCCACGTCCATCGCCATCCAGGTCGGTGCCAGGCTCGGCGGTGTCGACATGACGCCGTTGTACTGCACCAACCCCAAGCCCCAACCGGCCAGGGTCACGACGATGATGCTGATCAGGATCGCGCCGAACACCCGATGATAACTGAGCACGGCGATCATCAGGAAGCACACCGCAGCCAGCAGCGGACCGGGCTCACGCAATGAGCCGAGCTTGATCAGGGTCGCGGGACTGTCCACGACGATCCCGGCGGTTTTCAGGCCGATCAGTCCAAGGAACAAACCGACCCCCGCGCCCATGGCGAACCGCAGGCTCACCGGAATGCTGTTGAGCAGCCACTCACGGACCCGCGACAGGGTCAGGAACATGAACAAGACGCCGGAAACGAACACCGCGCCCAACGCGGTTTCCCAGTTGTAGCCCATGGTGCCGACCACGGTGTAGGTGAAGAACGCGTTCAGGCCCATGCCTGGCGCCAGGCCCACCGGCCAGTTGGCGTACAGCCCCATCAACAGGCAACCCAGGGCGGCGGCGATGCAGGTGGCGACGAAGGCGGCGCCGTGGTCGATGCCGGCGTCGGCCATGATGTTGGGGTTGACGAAAATGATGTAGGCCATGGTGATGAAGGTCGTCAGGCCGGCAATCAGCTCGGTCTTCACCGTGGTGCCATGCACGCTGAGTTTGAACAGGCGTTCCAGCCAGCCACTGCGCAGTGGCGGCGAAAGGTCCAGCGTCTGGGCTTCGGGTTTGCGGCTTTCCACAGCGAGTACTCCTCAAGAGTTTTATTGTTATTTCCAGCTCCGCACCTTTCCTGAGGAGGGTGGCGAGGCTTTGAGGCGGTAAGGCTGGCGAAGTTTGTTGACTTGTTGGTCAGGAACTCGCACGAAGCGAATTATGCTTTTGTATACAAATAAAGCAAATAATGTTTTCTGTTTTGTCGACGAAATGTTTGGCAATAGGGATATATCGCCCTTGCGGGCGCTATCGCGAGCAAGCTCGCTCCCACAATGGGCTGTGGTGAAATGCAAGATGTGTGTCGGGCGACGTCCTCTGTGGGAGCGAGCTTGCTCGCGATAGCGTCGGACCAGACACCTTCAGTCGCCAGACTTGCCCAGCGCCAGATTCACCGCCAACCACCCACTCACCGCTTCCTCTCCAGCCTCGGCAAACACCCGCTCCAGCAACTTCACCTGCTCACGCCGCAACGCCTGCTCGAAGCGCTCGCCCTCGGCGGTCAGTTCCAGCAGCCGCTTACGCTTGTCCGTCTCGGACGCAACACTGTTCACCAGGTGCATTTCCATCAACTGCCGCAGAGGCATGTTCAGCGCTTGCTTGCTCACACCCAGAACCGCCAGCAACTCCTTCACGCTCAGGGACGGATAGCGGGCGATGAAAAAAACGATGCGCTGGTGCACCCGGCTCAAACCCCGGCGCTCGAGCATTTCATCGGCCTTGGCAGTGAACGCCTGGTAGCCGAAGAAGAACGCTTCCATGGCCATTTGTTGGGCGGTTGGGTTTTTAAGGTCAATCATATTGACGTATCCAGATGAGTCGGAGTAATTTCGGTCAACCAGTTTGACTCATTTTTCCAGCGACCCGCTACAGGTGACCCCATGGCTTTTTCCGAACGTGTCTCGCGCCTCAAAAGTTCTTTGATCCGAGAAATCCTCGCCGCGGCGCAGCGCCCGGAAGTGATGTCGTTCGCCGGCGGCCTGCCGGCCGAAGCCATGTTGCCGAAAGTGGACTGGGCGGCCATGCCGGTGTCCATGGGCCAATACGGCATGAGTGAAGGGGAGCCGGCCCTGCGCGAAGCCTTGGCGGCGCAGGCGCGCGCGTTGGGCCTGGCCTGTGAAGCGAGCCAAGTGCTGGTGGTCAGCGGCTCCCAGCAAACCCTCGACCTGGCGGCCAAGCTGCACATCGACGTCGGGACTGAAGTGATGCTGGAAGCGCCCACTTACCTGGCGGCGTTGCAGATTTTCCAGTTGTTTGGCGCCGATTGCATCACGGTGCCCCTGGAAGCCGATGGCCCGGACCTGAACCAGTTGCGAGCGCGGCTGGCGCGGCATCGGCCGGCGTTCATCTACCTGATTCCGACCTTCCAGAACCCCTCGGCGGTGCGCTACAGCGAGGCCAAGCGCGATGCGGTGGCGGCGCTGTTGGACGAGTTTGGCGTCACCCTGGTGGAAGACGAACCTTATCGTGAGCTGACCTTCGACGGCGGCAGCGCCACGCCGATTGTCAGTCGCTTGCGCAAGGCCAGTTGGATCTACACCGGCACGGTGTCGAAAACCCTGCTGCCAGGGCTGCGGGTGGGCTATTTGATCGCCAGTCCGGATCTGTTCCCGCATCTGCTGCGGCTCAAGCAGTCGGCGGACCTGCACACCAATCGCATTGGCCAATGGCAGGCCTTGCAATGGATCGGCACCGAGCAGTATCGCCATCATTTGAGTGAGTTGAGGGATTTCTACCGGGATCGCCGTGATCGCTTCCAGGCCGCGCTGGAGAAGCACTTTGCCGACCTCGCGGATTGGAACGTGCCTCAGGGCGGGCTGTTTTTCTGGCTGACCCTCAAGCAACCGCTGGACACCCGCACCTTGCTTGCCGCCGCACTGGCTGCCGACGTGGCGTTCATGCCGGGGGAGCCATTCTTCCCCGAGCCGGACATGCATCCGGGGCACCTGCGTTTGAATTTCAGCCACATCGACCCGGCGCGGCTGGATGAAGGGCTCAAGCGGTTGGCGGGGGTGGTGCGGGAGGCTCTGGCGGTAAAAGCGGCTTGATATCAGGAGGTTTGGCGGTGGTCTTGCGGGCCCTATCGCGAGCAAGCTCGCTCCCACAGGGGGCCGGTGTTGATTGAAAATCTGCAATCATCCACAAATCCACTGTGGGAGCGAGCTTGCTCGCGATGAGGCCAGTAGCCACAGTAGAAAATGGTCAGGCTGCAGAGAACCGCTTATCCAGATACTCAATGATCACCTTGGAGTCATACATCCAAGTGGTCTCACCATTTTCTTCAATACGCAGGCACGGTACTTTGATCTTGCCGCCTTGTTCCAGCAGCGTCTGGCGATCCTGCGCGTTGTTTTTCGCATCGCGCAGCGCCACCGGTACGTTGAGGCGACGCAAGGTGCGGCGGGTCTTCACGCAGAACGGGCAGGCATGGAACTGATAGAGCGTCAGGCTGCGGGCCGCTTGATCCACTTGCGATTGGGCTTCGGCCGGGCGCTGTTTCTTGCTTGGGCGAGTGATGAAGTCGATGAAGATGATGAGCTGGCCCAGGCCAACTCGAAGCGCTTTGACAATCACGGTATAAGCCTCGCAGCAGGGAAGAAGAGGGCGCGCAGCTTACCTGATTTTTCACGGGCGAAAAAAAACCGGCGATCAATGCCGGTTTTCTTCAAGCGACAGGTTACTTGATGAGGCTGAGGAATTCGCTGCGGGTGGCGGCGTTTTCCCGGAATTCGCCGAGCATCACCGAGGTGATCATCGAGGAGTTCTGCTTTTCCACACCGCGCATCATCATGCACATGTGCTTGGCCTCGATCACCACCGCCACGCCCAGGGCACCGGTCACTTGCTGGACCGCGTCGGCGATCTGGCGGCTGAGGTTTTCCTGGATCTGCAGGCGACGGGCGTACATGTCGACGATGCGGGCGACTTTCGACAGCCCCAGCACCTTGCCGCTCGGGATATAGGCCACATGGGCCTTGCCGATGAAAGGCAGCAAATGGTGCTCGCACAACGAGTACAACTCGATGTCCTTGACCAGCACCATCTCGCTGTTGTCGGAGCTGAACAAGGCACCGTTGGTGACTTCTTCCAGCGTCTGTTCATAACCACGGCAGAGGTACTGCATGGCCTTGGCAGCGCGCTTGGGCGTGTCGAGCAGGCCCTCGCGGGAAACGTCCTCGCCCAATTGGCCGAGAATCGCGGTGTAATTCTGTTCCAGAGACATGAAACTACCTGTGGGATTTTACGCAAAGGGCAAGGGTACGGTGGCGGACACGGCGCTGCAAGCTCGGCAATCAGGGCGTTACTCGTCGCGGCCTTCCATCATGGTGCGCTTGAGCATCACGTACACCGCCCCGGCTCCGCCGTGTTTCGCCTGGCAAGAGGTGAAGCCCAGCACTTGCGGGTGCTGGCGCAACCAGGTGTTGACGTGGCTCTTGATCATCGGGCGCTTGCCGTCCAGGCGCACGGCTTTGCCGTGGGTGACGCGCACGCAGCGGATTTCGAATTTCGTGGCCTCGGCCAGGAATGCCCAAAGGGTTTCCCGGGCCTTTTCGACGGTCATGCCGTGCAGGTCCAGGCTGCCTTCGAAGGGGATCTGGCCGACCTTCAGCTTGCGCATCTGGCTTTCCTGGACACCGTCGCGCGCCCACATCAACTCGTCTTCCGGTCCTACATCGATCACGAACTGATCGGACAGACCGTCGACGGTCGTGGCATCGGTACGCACGGTGGCGGCCTGGCGCAGCTTGGCGATCTGTGCGCGATCGGCCTTGGGTTTGCCGGTCTCGGCACGATCGTGTTTGATCGGTTTTACGCCCTGGGTCGCACTTTTGAACAGGGAAAAGTCGTCGTCTTGCATGTCAGCCTCCGCGAAGGCCGGCCAGTTTACCCAACTCCTGGCGGATCAGGCGCGACAAAACGTCGGATGGCGGGTCAGTCGTGCTTTTTCATCAGGTGCGGAGCCATGGCCAGCTCCAGGGATTGGCGGGCGCGACGGCGGCAACGGCGCCAGAGCCAGACGCCCAGCAGCAAGACGAGAAGACCTACCGCCAGGATCACCGCCGAACCGAGCGGGGTGGCGTTCAGGTCGCCCAGCGCGGGTGGGCGTCCCAGCAGGCTGGCGGCACCGGCCATCGCCAGCAATACACCGAGCGTTGCCAGGAGCGCAGCGATCGCCGCGCCGAAACGAAAACGCCAGTTGCTCGGGCCTTTGGGCCGCAAGCGACGTGCGTCAAAACCATCGGATAACTTCATTCCGACCTTCCTCAATGGGTATCGGCCCTTCGACCGGAAGATGTTCGGGTTGTTCCTGACCCTACGGCAAATGCGGCAAATGAGAGGCTTTTGCGGATGAGCGGCGCCGCGGCCGCTCATCCAGGGGATGTCAGGTGAAGTCGCGGGTCAGGGCCAAGGTGGCGAAGTTGTCCGCCATGATCGCCATTTCGGTCTGGTGCACGTGTTCGGCGCTGAGGACGCCGCCCTTGTGCGGCAGGTCGCGGGTGGCGCAGGCGTCTTCCACCAGGGTACAGCGAAAGCCCAGGTTCTTGGCGGCGCGCACGGTGGTGCTGACGCTGGAGTGGCTCATGAATCCACAGACGATCAGGTCCAGGGGGCCGAGGTCTTCCAGGCGTTTTTTCAACTCGGTGCCGTGGAATGCACTGGGCAGCAGCTTTTCGATCACGGTTTCGTCGCCCTGGGGCTCGAGGCCCGGAATGAATTCCCCGCGTTCGCCCTGTGGATCGAACAGCCCGCCATGGGTGCCCAGGTGGCGCACATGCACGATCGGCCGGTTGGCGGCACGGGCCGCGCCGAGCAATTGCTTGATGTTCGCGACGGCCGCATCCATGCCACTCAAGGCCAGGGGCCCGGCGAGGTATTCTTTCTGGGCATCGATGATGATCAACGTCGCTTGGCTCAGATTGGCCGCCGCGTAACCACGGCCGCTGAGTTGAAACATCGTTTTTGGAACGGACATTCTGGGGCTCCTTCGGGTGGGGCTTTTGCGACATTGTCCTCTGGCTGAGCGGTTCTGTGAATCGCTTCCATCACAAGGGCCGCCGTTGCTGGCCTACAGCCTTGTCAAGATGCTCATCTTGTTCAATGGTCTGCGTAAAAAACGGATAAATCCTACGCTTGGTCCGGCGTTTTTCTTTCGGTTTTGGGGCCTGTTTTGGTGGGGCGGCGTTTGGCTGGTAGACTCGCCAGTCGTTTTTTCTGGAGTTTGCCGCCGTGATCACTTCCCGCCTTCGTACCGTGCGCGACCATATCCGTTGGGCCGTCAGCCGTTTCCACGGGGAGGATCTGTTTTTCGGGCATGGCACCGACAATGCGTGGGACGAAGCTCGCCAGCTGGTGTTGGGTGCATTGCATTTGCCATGGGAAATTGCTGATAGCTACCTGGATTGCCGTCTCGAAGACGAAGAGCTGGTGCATGTACAGCGCTTGCTGCGCCGGCGCATCGCGGAACGCATTCCAGCGGCCTATCTGCTGGGTGAAGCCTGGTTTTGCGGGATGTCGTTCATTGTCGACGAGCGCGTGCTTATCCCGCGTTCGCCCATCGGTGAGCTGATCGAAAAGCGTTTTGAGCCTTGGCTGGGCCAGGAACCTGTACGGATTCTCGACCTCTGCACCGGCTCCGGCTGCATCGGCATCGCCTGCGCCTATGAATTCCCGGAGGCCGAAGTGGTGCTGGCCGACCTGTCGTTCGAGGCGCTGGAAGTGGCCAACCAGAACATCGAGCGTCACGGTGTCGACGAGCGTGTGTTCACCGTTCAGGGCGATGGTTTCGAGGGGTTGCCTGGGCAACGTTTCGACCTGATCGTGTCGAACCCGCCCTACGTCGATGCGGAAGATTTCGCCGACATGCCGCAGGAGTACCAGCATGAGCCAGAGCTGGGCCTGGCCTGTGGCGATGATGGCTTGAACCTGGTCCGTCGGATGCTGGCCGAGGCGGCCGATCATCTGACCGAGAAGGGTTTGTTGATCGTCGAGGTGGGCAACAGCCAGGTTCACGTCGAGGCGCTGTACCCGGAAGTCGATTTCGCCTGGCTGGATTTCGAGCGCGGCGGGCATGGGGTATTCATGCTCAGCGCCGAGCAGTGCCGCCAGCATCAGGGGGTGTTTGCTTCGCGGGTTTGATCCGAATGGGCTGATGGGCACACCTCAGCCTGGATACACAATCTGTGGGAGCGAGCTTGCTCGCGATAGCGTCAAATCAGCAGCATTGAAGTTGACTGACCCACCGCCATCGCGAGCAAGCTCGCTCCCACAGGGTTACTCACGCGCTATTGAGTTCAATGCCGCGTCGCAATCCAGATCAGCAACCCCGCCTGGAACATGGCGAAGGCCACCAGACACGTGATGGTGAAGCGCAGGCCGGCGTCTTCGCGCTTGAACTTGGTGACCTTTTCTTCCTGCTTCTTGAGTTTGACTTCCTGTTCCGCCAGGTTCTGCTCGGCTTGTTGCAGCATCTGCGCGGCTTCGAGGATTTCAACGAACTGCAGTTTTTCGGTGTTCCAGTCCCCCAGCAGATCGCCAACGTGGGTGGGCTTGACGCTGCCTTTGAGGTGCTGGGCGTCGGCGTAGACCACCTCGAAGCCGTGGGCCTTCATGAAATGGTCGCGGCGCAGGCGGGTGTCTTCGTTCAGCGCATCTTTATTGTTCAGATCGGCACCGTCCACCCGGTAACTGGACCAGCGCTTCTTGGCCCAGGTAATGCCTTGGGCGGCCAGGAAACGACCGATGCCACGGTTCATCGGCTCGACTTGCAGGCTGTCCGGAGAAAAATACAGGCGTTTTTCGACGTGATCGGCCCAGACGTCCAGGTGATTCTGTTCCTTGCGCACTCGCTGGCCCGGCAGATGAATGCTCATGCGCAGCAAACTGCGTTCTTTGCTGTGGCGCTCGGCATAGCTGAATTCGACAAACCGTAGCGGCCGCACACCCGTGGCACGGTCGGTCTTGAGCGGTGCCAGGCGAAGCATCTTGTGATGCTCGGCCTGCACATCCGCCCAAGGCTGCTCCACTGCTGGAGCGGTGGGCGTTTCGTCGGCGGTGACGGGTGAAGTTTCAGTTTCAGTCATAACGGCAAAATCCTGTCCAGGCCGGCCCTCGGCAGCCATTGCGCTGTCCGACACCGGGTTATCGGCCGTTTTTGCCGGGACTGGAGGGCCAGTTGCCACTAAAACCGCTTAATGGGCGGCTAACGCGCCAATAAAACTCAGGATATGCGCGCCGAGTTCGGCGGCCAGGGGCAGGTTGGGATCCTTGTAGGAGGCCAATTGCCGTTTCACGTCGTTGGGCACGATGCGCATGACGTGGTTCATGCCTTCGATCAGCGCCAGTTCGGCGTCGGGCTTGGCGGCTTTCAATTGCCTGGCGTCATCGACACTGACCTGGATGTCGTGGCTGCCCTGGATGATCAAGGCCGGCATACTCAGCGCCGCGAACGCCTGGGCCGGGTCCTGGCGGAACAGCGAGATCAGGTAAGGCTGCACGCTGGGGCGGAATATGACTTGCAGTGGCGCTGGCACGTTCTCGTCGAGCCGCCCGGCCTTGAGGCTGTCGAGCAGCTCATTGCTGCGCAACATCAGCGGCGGTGGCAAGCGGCTGCTCAACTGTTGGCGCAGGACCTGGTCGATTGGCCGGGCGCTGCCGGACACCGAAATCACTGCGACGGCGTTGGCCTGGGGGGCGGCCAGGCTGGCGATCAACGCGCCTTCGCTGTGCCCCAGGATGACCAGGGGCCCCAGCCGCGGGTCGGCGGCGAGCTTGTGGCTCCAGGCCACGGCATCCGCCACGTAGGCCTCGACGCTCAGGTTGCGTTCGTCCGGGGTCGCCGCGAGACTGGCGGCCACCCCGCGTTTGTCATAGCGCACGCTGGCGATGTTGTGCTTGGCCAGTACCCAGGCCAGGCGCTTGAGGCTGTCGTTGCGTCCGCCTTCGGGGTTGTTTCCGTCGCGATCCGTAGGACCAGACCCGGAAATGATCAGGACAACCGGCACCGGCGTGTCGGACTTGGGCAGCAACAGCGAGCCGAAAAGCTCACCGCTGCCCGTATCGAGGCTGATGGGGCGTTGCAAGACGGTGGCCTGGACCACGCCGGAAAGCAGGCCAGTAAACAGGGTAAGGCTCAAGGCAAGCACTCTTAACATCATCACGCCATTAGTTGCGAAGGTGCCGGTTGGACTGGCGGGCACCGATAAGGTTCGAGGATGAACTACTCGGGGAGCCTGCGTATACTGGCGCCCATTACGAATCCAAGGTTGAGTCTCTCAGCGATTTCACGGAGCACCCTGCATGTCCGGCAATACCTACGGCAAGCTGTTCAGCGTTACCACCGCAGGCGAAAGCCATGGCCCGGCGTTGGTCGCCATTGTCGACGGCTGCCCGCCCGGCCTGGAGATTTCCCTGGACGATCTGCAGCGTGACCTGGACCGCCGCAAGCCCGGCACCAGCCGCCACACCACCCAGCGCCAGGAAGCCGATGAAGTCGAAATCCTCTCCGGCGTGTTCGAAGGGCGCACCACTGGCTGCGCCATCGGCCTGCTGATCCGCAACACCGACCAGAAGTCCAAGGACTACTCGGCCATCAAGGACCTGTTCCGCCCGGCCCACGCCGACTACACCTACCACCACAAATACGGTGAGCGCGACTACCGTGGCGGCGGTCGCAGTTCGGCCCGGGAAACCGCCATGCGCGTGGCGGCCGGGGCGATTGCCAAGAAGTACCTGGCCAGCCAGGGCATCGTGATTCGTGGCTACATGAGTCAGTTGGGCCCCATCGAAATCCCGTTCAAGACCTGGGACTCGGTGGAGCAGAACGCCTTTTTCTGCCCCGATCCAGACAAGGTGCCGGAACTCGAGGCCTACATGGATCAACTGCGCCGTGACCAGGATTCGGTCGGCGCGAAGATCACCGTGGTGGCCGAAGGCGTGATGCCAGGCCTGGGCGAGCCGATCTTCGACCGCCTCGATGCCGAGCTGGCCCACGCGCTGATGAGCATCAACGCCGTGAAGGGCGTGGAGATCGGCGCCGGTTTTGCCTGTGTCGCCCAGCGTGGCACCGAACACCGTGATGAACTGACCCCGCAAGGTTTCCTGAGCAATAACGCCGGCGGCATCCTCGGCGGTATTTCTTCGGGCCAGCCTATTGTCGCGCACCTGGCCTTGAAGCCGACCTCCAGCATCACCACGCCGGGCCGTTCCATCGATGTCCATGGCAACCCGGTGGAAGTCATCACCAAGGGCCGTCACGATCCATGCGTGGGCATCCGGGCCACGCCCATCGCCGAGGCGATGATGGCGATCGTGCTGATGGATCATCTGTTGCGTCATCGCGGCCAGAACGCCGACGTGCGGGTCAGCACCCCGGTGCTGGGCCAGCTTTGATGGTTGGCCAGCCGACCGCCGTGGCCTGACGACCATGGCGGCATTGCCGTACTGGCGGCTCTCCAGTTTCTACCTGTTCTATTTCGCGCTGCTCGGTTCGACGGCGCCGTTCCTGGCGCTGTATTTCGATCACCTGGGGTTCAACGCGGCGCGCATCGGCGAGCTGGTGGCGATTCCCATGCTGATGCGCTGCGTGGCGCCGAACATCTGGGGCTGGCTGGGGGATTACACCGGCCAGCGCCTGGCGATCGTGCGGTTTGGTGCGATCTGCACGCTGCTGACCTTCTCGCTGATCTTCATCGATAAAAGCTACGCCTGGCTGGCGATGGTCATGGCGCTGCACGCGTTCTTCTGGCACGCGGTACTGCCGCAGTTCGAAGTCATCACCCTGGCCCACTTGAGCGGGCAAGCCTCGCGCTACAGCCAGGTTCGCTTGTGGGGTTCCATTGGCTTCATCATCACCGTGGTGTTGCTGGGCCGGCTGTTCGAGTGGCTGAGCCTGGACATTTATCCGTTGGCGTTGGTGCTGATCATGGCCGGGATCGTGTTCGCCAGTTTCTGGGTGCCCAACGCCCAGCCAGTGCAGGGGCCACGGGTGGCGGGGGACGGCTTTTTGCGGCAACTGCGCAACCCTGGCGTGCTGGCGTTCTACACGTGCGTGGGGCTGATGCAGGTGAGTCATGGCCCGTATTACACCTTCCTGACGTTGCACCTCGAGCACCTGGGCTACAGCCGCGGGTTGATCGGGCTGCTCTGGGCCGTCGGCGTGGTGGCCGAAGTGTTGATCTTCCTGCTGATGAGCCGGATCCTCGCGCGGTTTTCCGTGCGCCGGGTACTGCTGGTGAGTTTCCTCCTGGCGGCACTGCGCTGGCTGCTGCTGGGCTCATTGGCTGAGTTTCTCTGGGTGCTGCTGTTTGCCCAGGTGTTGCACGCGGCGACCTTCGGCAGCTTTCACGCCGCTGCCATTCATTTCGTGCAACGTAGCTTCGGTCCCCGCCAGCAAGGCCAGGGCCAGGCGATGTACGCGGCGCTGGCCGGCACGGGCGGGGCCTTGGGCGCGTTGTACTCCGGCTACAGTTGGAATGCCCTGGGCGCCACGTGGACGTTCAGCATCGCCAGCCTCGCAGCCTTCGCTGCAGCCGTTATCATTGCCACACGTATGCAAGAGGACAGGCCATGAGCCTTACCCGTGAACAGCTCGCCCGGGACATCATCGACGCCGGGCGTTTTTTGTATGGCCGCGGCTGGTCCCCGGCCACCAGCAGCAACTATTCGACCCGGCTTGCCCCTGACCAGGCCTTGCTGACCGTATCCGGCAAGCACAAGGGCCAACTGGGCCTGGACGATGTGCTGGCCACCGACCTGGACGGCAACAGCCTGGAACCGGGCAAGAAGCCGTCCGCCGAAACCCTGCTGCATACCCAGCTGTATCGCTGGCGGCCGCAGATCGGTGCCGTGCTGCACACCCATTCGGTGAATGCCACGGTGTTGTCGCGCCTGACCGTCGAAGCCTTCATCGACTTCGAAGACTACGAACTGCAAAAGGCCTTCAGCGGTATTTCGACTCACGAATCCCGGGTCCGCGTGCCGATTTTCGACAATGACCAGGACATCGCACGCTTGGCCGCCAAAGTGCAGCCCTGGCTCGAGGCACACCCCGATTGCGTCGGCTACCTTATTCGCGGTCACGGCCTGTATACCTGGGGGCCGGGCATGAACGATGCACTGCGCCAGATCGAAGCGTTCGAGTTCCTGTTCGAGTGTGAACTCAAGACCCGCGCACTCCTGAACCGTTAATTTGCTGGAGCCATAGCCATGAGCAGCCTGTCCGTCTACCACGTCTCAAGCCCTGACATCCCGAACAAGGTGCTGACCCATTTCGAAGACATCGCCTCGACCCTGGCCGAAAAAGGCGTGCATTTCGACCGTTGGGAGGCCGCGGCGAAAATCCAGCCCGGCGCCAGCCAGGACGAGGTCATCGCCGCCTACCAGAGCCAGATCGACCGCTTGATGACCGAGCGCGGCTATGTCACGGTCGATGTCATCAGCCTCAACAGCGATCACCCGCAAAAAGCCGAGCTGCGCGCCAAGTTCCTCGACGAGCATCGCCATGGCGAAGACGAAGTGCGATTTTTCGTCGCCGGTCGCGGCCTGTTTACCCTGCACCTCGACGATTACGTCTACGCCGTGCTGTGCGAAAAGAACGACCTGATCTCGGTACCCGCCGGCACGCCCCACTGGTTCGACATGGGCGAGCATCCGCATTTCGTGGCCATCCGCCTGTTCAACAACCCGGAAGGCTGGGTCGCGAAGTTCACCGGCGATGACATCGCCAGCCGCTTCCCGCGCCTGGAGGATTGAGCCCATGCCGATCAAAGCCATCCTCACCGACATCGAAGGCACCACCAGTGCGGTTAGTTTCGTGTTTGATGTGCTGTTTCCCTATGCCGCCAGGCATTTGCCGGATTTCGTCCTGCAGAACGCCGAACGCGCCGACGTGGCCGAGCAACTGGCCGCTGTGCGCCAGGACAGTGGAGAGCCGGACGCGGACGTCGAGCGTGTCATCGCGATCCTGTTGGGCTGGATCGCCGAGGACCGCAAGGCCACGCCGCTCAAGGCGTTGCAGGGGATGGTCTGGGAGCAGGGGTATCAGGCCGGGACGTTGAAAGGCCACGTTTACCCCGACGCGGTGCAGGCGCTCCAGCGCTGGCACCAGGAAGGTTTCCGGCTGTTCGTTTATTCCTCGGGCTCGATCCAGGCACAGAAGCTGATATTCGGTTGTTCCGAGGCCGGCGACCTGTCGCCGTTGTTCAGCGGGTACTTTGACACCACGTCGGGGCCCAAGCGGGACGTGCAGTCCTACCAGCGCATCAGCGAGGCGGTGGGCGTTGCAGCAGGGGAGATTCTGTTTCTGTCCGACATTGTCCAGGAGCTGGACGCGGCCCGCGACGCGGGCATGGCAACTTGCGGCTTGGCCCGGGAGGGCGGTGAGTTGGCGGGGCATGTCACCGTGGACAGTTTTGCGCGGATCGATCCTTCCAGTTTTTAATGCCCGCAGGCAACAAAAATGCAATGTGGGAGCGGGCTTGCTCGCGAATGCGGTGTGTCAGTCGACAAGCATGTAGCTGATACACCGCATTCGCGAGCAAGCCCGCTCCCACAGAAGGTTCAGGCGCTGTGATAGGTCGGCAGAGCAAAACGATGTTGGCTCTGCAGCAGCGTGATCTGTGGCAGTTCGCTGGCCTGTTCAGCCAGGTCGCGACGGATGGCGCTGATGACCCAGGACAATTGATCCCCGGCGTGCAACTGCGCATAGGAAATCGAGCGCTTCAACTGTTTGCCTTCGCTATTGCGCAATGTCAGCAGGATGCCGCCATCCGGGCGAGCCTGTGTGGTCACTTCGTAATTGGAAAACAGGGACGAAAATTTTTCTTGAATCATGTTCATATTTGACTGCTCCATGGTTTTGATGGCAAACCGTGGAGGGGTAGTTGCAGTGTCTGTGCCAGCCTTGGATAGCAATTAAAACCCTTAAAAAACAATAAGTTAGTAATTTACTGTTTTTTTGCTTTCGTGCATCTTGCATGAATGGCCATCGTGCATCCTGCATTTTGCGTGGTCTGGCGATTTTATTTGGAACCAATTGATCTTCTGGGGCTCACGTTTCGCCCGTCCTGGGCTGCGGATACAAAACATTGCAAAAACCGCGTGTACAGCGCCGGAATCGCTGGCGTACTTTCGCTCCACCATCACCTCCAACCCGATAACAAGAACCCAGGCCCACAAGGTCAAACGGGGAAGATCACCATGAGTCGTACACCCAGCGACGCCATTACCTGGGGCATGATGCTGCGCAAGCTGCCCACCCTTGCCAAAGCCGTTCCCCGGATCATCAAGGGCATGAAGCTCGCCAACGTCCAGGACCCGGCCCAGCCCTGCGGCCTGGGTTGGTGTTTCGAGCAGGCCACGTACCGCAATCCACGGGGCCCTGCCTTGCTGTGTGGCGATGCGGTATGGAGTTATGCACAGGTCAACGAGCAGGCCAATCGCATTGCCCACTGCTTGTTGGCGCAGGGCATCGGCAAAGGCGACTGCATCGCGATTTTCATCGAGAACCGTCCACAGTTGTTGATCACCGTGTTGGCGGTGGCGAAGGTCGGCGCGGTCAGCGCCATGCTCAACACCTCGCAGGTGGGCGATGCACTGGTGCACAGCCTGGCGCTGGTGGCGCCGGTCGCCGTGGTGGTGGGGGATGAACGGGTCGCGGCTTTTAACGACGTGCGCGGCCGCACCGCACTGCCGAGCGCTCGAACCTGGTGGGTAGCCGATCAGGACAGCGTCGATGCCCCACCCGGTTTCGTCGACCTGTTCAGTCGCAGCAACGATTACCCGGGCGATAACCCGGCCAGCAGCCAACAGGTCTTCTTCAACGATCCGTGCCTGTACCTCTACACCTCGGGCACCACCGGGCTGCCCAAGGCCGGGGTATTTCGCCATGGACGCTGGATGCGTACCTCCACCAGTTTTGGCCTGATCGCCCTGGACATGCAGCCCGATGACGTCGTGTATTGCACCTTGCCGCTGTACCACGCCACGGGCCTGTGCGTGTGCTGGGGCGCGGCGATCTGTGGCGCATCGGGGTTTGCGATCCGGCGCAAGTTCAGCGCCAGTCAGTTCTGGAGCGACGTGCGCCGTTACCGGGCGACCACCCTGGGTTATGTCGGTGAGTTGTGCCGTTATCTGGTCGACCAACCCGCCAGCACCGAAGACCGCCACCATGGCGTGAAGAAGATGATCGGCAACGGCCTGCGTCCGGGAGCCTGGTCGGCGTTCAAGACACGCTTCGGCATCGACCACATCTGCGAGCTGTACGCGGCCAGCGACGGCAATATCGGCTTCACCAACGTCCTGAATTTCGACAACACCGTCGGGTTTTCCCTGATGGGCTGGGAACTGGTGCAGTACGACCATGACAGCGGAGCGCCGCTGCGCAACCTGCAAGGGCGGATGCAAAAAGTGCCGAAGGGCGAACCGGGCCTGCTGTTGGCGCGGATCGACGACAAGGCGCCGTTGGACGGTTACACCGATCCGGCCAAGACCGAAAAAACCATCTATCGGGATGCCTTCGTCCTGGGCGATCGCTATTTCAACACCGGTGACCTGCTGCGCAATATTGGTTTTGGCCATGGGCAGTTCGTCGATCGCCTCGGCGACACTTACCGCTGGAAGGGCGAAAACGTCTCCACCACGGAAGTCGAGAACGTGCTGCTGCAACACCCGCAGGTGTCCGAGGCGGTGGCCTATGGTGTGGAGATCAATGGTACCAACGGCCGCGCCGGCATGGCGGCGATCACCCCGGCGGAATCCCTGGCGATGCTGGATTTCAGTGAGTTGTTGCAATTCCTGCAATGCAAACTGCCGGCCTATGCGGTGCCGTTGTTCCTGCGCATCAAAGTGAAAATGGACACCACCGGTACCTTCAAATATCAGAAAACCCGCCTCAAGGCCGAGGCTTTCGATCCTTGTGTCATGGGTGATGAGCCGGTCTTCGCCTGGCTACCGGGCACCCAAACCTACGTGCGGGTCGACCGGCAACTGGCGACGCAGATCCGGGGCGGGCAGTACCGCTATTGATTCTGGCTATGGGCAGTGCGGAGAAAAAAGGGATGACAGGCACCGAGTCCCTCGGGAAACTAGCCGCTTTGCAAAGACTTGAGTGGAGTTTCCCATGTCCGATACAAGCCGCCAGATGACCCCGGAAGAGGCTGCGGAGTTTGCCGAGCAGGTGTTCAACGTCGCGCGCCAGGGCGACGCCGCCATGATGGCCGCCTTGCTGAGCAAAGGCCTGCCACCGAACCTGCGTAATCACAAGGGCGACACCTTGCTGATGTTGGCCGCGTACCACGGGCATGTGGAGACCGTGAAAGTGCTGCTGGAACACAAGGCCGATCCGGAAGTGCGCAACGACAACGGCCAGAGCCCGATTGCCGGCGCGGCGTTCAAGGGCGACCTGGCGGTGGTCACGGCGTTGGTGGAGGGCGGTGCGCAGGTGGAAGGTTCCTCCTTCGATGGCCGCACCGCGCTGATGATGGCCGCGATGTTCAACCGGGTGGCAATCGTCGATTACCTGATCAGCCAAGGCGCCGACCCGAAAGCCAAGGATGCCAATGGCGTCTCGGCCCTGGATGCGGCCAAGACCATGGGGGCGGTGGATACCACGGCGCAGTTGGAGAAGTTGTTGGGTTGAGCGGTCAGGCAAGGTGCCTGACTCGGGCAATGTGAATGCGCTATCCTGCGCGCCCTCAAAACCCCATTCACCACAGGATCCACCCCATGAAAGCCGCTCTCGTCGAACTCATCAGCAAAATCAGCTCCGGCTGCCTGGGCGATGAGGACATTGCGAAAATCGCTGACGAAGCGGCCCAGGCCTACGCCGATCCGGCGGCCTTCCTGGCGGCCAACCCCGATATCAACTACGACGACACCTTCCCGATTCCACTGGGCGAATGGGTGGTGGTGGGTAGCCTGCCGGACACCGTGCTGTTCCAGGCGGACACCTACGTCGATCTGTTCGAACAGATCGTTGCCTCGTTCGGTCCTGGCGTGGCGTTCAATCTCAAGCCCAAGCAACTGGCGAAAACCGAAGCCCTCACGGCGCTCAACCGCATCCAGATCCAGATGGGCAGCCTGAACAAGGAAAACGGCGGCTACGTGCTGATGAACTTCAGCCAGTTGCTCGACGATGAATTGCAGATGGTGTTGGTGTACGGCAACGATGTGCCGCGGGTCCTGGCGCTGTGTGCTGAAGTCGATATTGCCGCCGCGCCGTCCCTGGAAGCCCTCAAGGTCGCCGTCCACGTCTGAAGCAATAAAACGGAACCCTCGCTGGCGGCCCGCTATCCTAAGAGTGCCTACCACCATTTGGGAGCGACACCATGGGTTCTACCTTCAACGGCCTGATCGGCCTGATCATCCTGGCGCTCGATATCTGGGCGATCATCAATGTGCTCAAGAGCGGCGCTGAAACCGGGATGAAAATCCTGTGGGTGCTGCTGATCATTCTGTTGCCAGTGTTGGGCCTGATCATCTGGGCGATTGCCGGGCCGCGAGGCAATGTGCGGATTTGACCGCTCCATGAAAATGCCCGATCGCCTTGAGCGACCGGGCATTTTTTATGCGTGGGGTTTCAGGCCGTGGCCAGGGACAGCTTGCGCGAGGCACTCAAGAAGCGCAGCAAGGCCAACAGTGGGAAGGCGCTGCCGATGATCACCACCCACAACCAGCCGCCGTGTTCGTACACTGCGCTGGCAATCGATGAGCCGAACGCTCCACCGACGAAGATGCTGGTCATGTACAGCGCGTTCAGCCGGCTGCGACTCTTGGCATCGAGGGCATAGATGGTGCGCTGGCCCAGGACCATGTTCATCTGCACACAGAAATCCAGGACCACGCCGGTCACAGCCAGGCCGATGACGCTGTAGAGCGGGTGAATGAAGGCCGGCAGGAAACTCAGGCTGGCAAACACCATGGCCAGCAGCGAGGCCATCCGGGTATGGCCGGCGTCCGCCAGGCGACCGGCGATGGGCGCGGCGATGGCACCGATGGCTCCGACCAGGGCGAACAGGGCGATTTCAGTCTGGGACAAACCATGGTTGCGTGACAGCTCCAGCGGCACGGCGGTCCAGAACAGGCTGAACGTGGCGAACATACAGGCCTGATAAAAGGCCCGTTGACGCAGTTGCGGTTGCTGACGCAGCAGGGTGCCGAGCGAGCCCAGCAGTTGGCCATAGGAGGCGCTGTGGTCGGGTTGGCGCTTGGGCACGGTCAGCGCCAGGACGATGCTGATCACGGCCATCAACGCAGCGGCGATCATGAACATCGCCCGCCAGCCGAAGTGGTCAGCCACGACGCTTGAGATCGGCCGAGCCAGCAGGATCCCCAACAGCAGGCCGCCCATGATCCCGCCGACGACCCGCCCGCGGGAGGCCTCCGGCGCCAGGTGCGCAGCCAGGGGAATCAGCACTTGCACCGACACCGAACTGAAACCCACCAGCAACGAAACCAGCAGGAACACGTTGGGTTGATCGGTGAACGCCGCCCCCAGCAAACTGGCAATCGCCACCACGGTAGTGAGGATCATCAGGCGGCGGTTTTCCAGCAAGTCACCCAGCGGTACCAGGAAAAACAGGCCCAGGGCATAACCGATCTGGGTCAACGAAACGATCAGGCTGGCCGTGGTGCTGCTGAGGCCGACGTCGGGGGCGATCAGTTCGATGATGGGTTGGGCGTAGTAGATGTTGGCGACGATGGCGCCGCAGCAGAAGGCGAACAGCAGGACCATGCCTCGGGTCAGGCTTGTGCCGGCGGACACGGCAGCGGGGTGGGCACTCATGGCAATCTCATCAGTAGCTGGAATGGATGGCGTGAGGCTAAAGAGTTGCGGGGCTCAGGAACAGGCTCTGTAGCTGATATTAGACATGCTTGTTGTTGATGATGGACTCATCGGGAGCGCGCTGGCGCTGTCTTTGTGGCGAGGGGATAAATCCCCTCGCCACAGGACCGCGCATGGCTCATTTCTTTCTTACTGCACGCTGTAGATCTGGTCGAAAATCCCACCATCATTGAAGTGAGTCTTCTGCACCGTGCGCCAGTCGCCAAAGGTCTTTTCCACTGAGAGGAAATCCACTTTCGGGAAGCGGTCGGTGTACTTGGCCAGTACGGCGGGGTCCCGTGGGCGCAGGTAGTTGGCGGCGGCGATTTCCTGGCCTTCGGGCGACCACAGGTATTTGAGGTACGCCTCGGCGGCTTCGCGGGAGCCTTTTTTCTCGACCACTTTGTCGACCACGCTCACCGGTGGCTCGGCTTCGGCGGAGACGCTCGGGTAGACCACTTCGAACTGATCGCGGCCAAACTCGCGGGCGATCATCTCGGCTTCGTTTTCAAAGGTCACCAGCACATCGCCGATCTGGTTGGTCATGAAGGTGGTCGTTGCGGCGCGGCCACCGGTATCCAGTACGGGGGCCTGCTTGAACAGCTTGCCGACGAAGTCCTTGGCCTTGGTTTCGTCACCGCCATTCTTCAGCACATAACCCCAGGCTGACAGGTAGGTGTAGCGGCCGTTGCCGGAGGTTTTCGGGTTGGGCACGATCACTTGCACGCCATCCTTGAGCAGGTCCGGCCAGTCTTTCAGCGCCTTGGGGTTGCCCTTGCGCACGATAAACACCGTGGCCGAGGTGAACGGTGCGCTGTTGTTCGGCAGGCGGGTGACCCAGTTCTCGGGTACCAGTTTGCCGTTGTCCGCCAGGGCGTTGATGTCGGTGGCCATGTTCATGGTGATGACATCCGCCGGCAGCCCGTCGATCACCGAGCGCGCCTGCTTGCTGGAACCGCCGAAGGACATCTGCACGACGATTTTTTCGTTGTGTTCGGCCTGCCAGTGCTTCTGGAAGGCCGCGTTGTAGTCTTTGTAGAAATCGCGCATCACGTCGTAGGAGACGTTGAGCAGGGTCGGGGCGGCCTGGGCCAGGCTACCGAAGGCCAGGCCTGCGGCGAGAAGTGAGGCGCCAAAGAAGTTCTTCACGGCGAATTCCTTTTTATTTGGACGGGGATACGGACAATTGGCTGGCACACTAATGGCAAGCTTATAGACCTTCAAGCATTAAAAAGTACTTTGCTTATTCCAATTTCTTAAACAACGCATTGCCGCAACGGGAGCAAAAAGCCGCCCCGTGTTCGTGGCTGTTTTTACTGCACACCGGGCAATCGTGCTTGAGTTGATCACCGCGCATCGCGGTGGCCAGTTCAGCGGTGAAAATACCCGTGGGCACGGCGATGATCGAGTAGCCCGTGATCATCACCAGCGACGAAACCACCTGGCCCAGTGGCGTCTTGGGCACGATATCGCCGAAGCCCACGGTGGTGAGTGTGACGATAGCCCAATAGATGCCCTTGGGAATGCTGGTGAAACCATTGCCCGGGCCTTCGATGACATACATCAACGTGCCGAACACCGTCACCAGGGTCGATACGCTGACCAGGAACACGATGATCTTTTGCTTGCTCCCCCGCAGCGCTGCCATCAGGTAGTTGGCCTGCTTGAGGTAAGGGCTGAGCTTGAGCACCCGGAAAATCCGCAGCATACGGATGATTCGGATGATCAGCAGGTACTGGGCGTCGCTGTAGTACAGCGCCAGGATGCCCGGCACGATCGCCAGCAGGTCCACCAGGCCGTAGAAGCTGAAGGCATAGCGCAACGGCTTGGGTGAGCAGTACAGGCGCAGGCCATATTCGACAATGAAAATGCCGGTGAAACCCCATTCGATGGCAGCCAGCAGGGTGGCGTAGTTTTTGTGCACGCTGTCGATGCTGTCGAGCATCACGATCACCAGGCTGGCGAGAATGATCAACAACAGGATGCTGTCAAAGCGCCGGCCGGCGGCGGTGTCGCTCTGGAAAATCAAGACGTAGAGACGTTCACGCCAGTTGTTGCTGCTGTCCATAATCTTCGCCTGAACCAGGAATCAGCGAAGCCTAGGGTGATTGTCCCGCCGAGCGCAAGGCGCAGCGTCGAGGCTGGCCTGGATAGGCCAGCAGGGCAGGGTGAACGAAGCGGTTAATGGTCGAGGCCCAGGGCGAGGGTGATCCTCGCCCGCACGTTGTGCCGGGAGGCATTCGCCCTGATGAAAAACCAGAGTGAATACTTACCGAAAGGCATCTAAAGGCTGGGAGGTATCAGTGATCGCGAATCGAAAAATTGGCCATGTGTTCCAGCCCCTTGATCAGCGCCGAATGGTCCCAGTTACTACCGCCAATGGCTGCGCAGGTGCTGAATACTTGTTGGGCGTTGGCGGTGTTGGGCAGGTTGATGTTCAGTTCCTTGGCGCCTTGCAGGGCCAGGTTCAGGTCCTTCTGGTGCAGGCTGATGCGAAAGCCCGGGTCGAAGGTGCCCTTGATCATGCGTTCGCCATGCACTTCGAGGATCTTCGACGATGCGAAACCGCCCATCAGTGCTTCACGAACCTTGGCCGGGTCGGCACCGTTTTTTGCGGCGAACAACAGGGCTTCGGCCACGGCCTGGATGTTCAGGGCGACGATGATCTGGTTGGCGACCTTGGCGGTCTGGCCATCGCCATTACCGCCCACCAGGGTGATGTTCTTGCCCATGGCCTGGAACAGCGGCAGGGCGCGCTCGAAGGCGGCGCTGTCGCCACCGACCATGATGCTCAGGGTCGCGGCCTTGGCGCCGACTTCACCGCCGGAGACCGGCGCGTCCAGGTACTGCGCGCCTGTTTCATTGATCTTCGCCGCGAACGCCTTGGTGGCGGTGGGGGAGATCGAACTCATGTCGATCACCACCTTGCCCGCGCCGACGCCGGTTGCCACGCCATCGGCGCGGAACAGCACGTCATCGACCTGCGGGGTGTCCGGGACCATGACGATGATGAACTCGGCCTCCTGGGCCACTTCCTTCGGGTTGGCCAACACCACCGCGCCACCGGCCAACAGGTCGGCCGGGGCGGCGTCGTGGTGCTGGGACAGGAACAGGCTGTGCCCGGCCTTTTGCAGGTTCAGTGCCATGGGGTGACCCATGATGCCGGTGCCGATGAATCCGATTTTAGCCATGGAAAAATCCTCTTGTTGTTATGACTGCTTCGAGCAAATGAGGGAGTGCTTTTCTGTGGGAGCGAGCTTGCTCGCGATGACGGTGTGTCAGCCAAAAAATGTGTGACCGGACTGACGCCATCGCGAGCAAGCTCGCTCCCACAGGGGAAATTGCGTCAGATCGCGTTATGGGTTTTCAACCACCCCAATCCCGCTTCGGTGCTGGTCAGCGGCTTGTATTCGCAGCCGACCCAACCCTGGTAGCCGATGCGGTCCAGGTGTTCGAACAGGAAGCGATAGTTGATCTCCCCCGTGCCCGGCTCGTTGCGCCCCGGGTTGTCCGCCAGTTGCACATGGTTGATCTCGCCCAGGTGCGCCGACAGGGTGCGGGCCAGGTCACCTTCCATGATTTGCATGTGGTAGATGTCGTATTGCAGGAACAGGTTGGCGCTGCCTACCTGCTCGCGAATCGACAGGGCCTGGGCGGTGTTGTTCAGGTAGAAGCCGGGAATGTCGCGGGTATTGATGGCTTCCATCACCAGCTTGATGCCTTTGCCTTGCAGCCTCTCGGCGGCGTACTTCAGGTTGGCGACGAAGGTTTTCTCCACCAGGGTTTCACTGCAGTTGCGCGGACGAATCCCGGACAGGCAGTTGACCTGGGTGTTGCCCAGCACCTGGGCGTAGGCGATGGCCAGGTCGACGCCGGCGCGGAACTCCTCGACCCGGTCCGGCAGGCAGGCGATGCCACGCTCGCCCTTGGCCCAGTCGCCGGCCGGCAGATTGAACAGCACCTGGGTCAGGCCGTTGGCGTCGAGCAAGGCCTTGAGTTCGGCTGAGTTGTAGTCGTAGGGGAACAGGTATTCGACACCCCCGAAACCGGCCTTGGCGGCCGCTTCGAAACGGGCGAGGAAATCCAGCTCGGTGAACAGCATGGACAGGTTGGCGGCGAAACGCGGCATGGTGGTTTCCTATCAATATTTGGAAGGCCCCTTGTGGGAGCGAGCTTGCTCGCGATGACGGCAGTACAGTCACCATCACCGGCACTGACCCATCGCTATCGCGAGCAAGCTCGCTCCCACAGGACGTCAGCAGTCAATCGAGCAACGAAATCGCGGTCGGCGCATCGTTGCCCACCAGCGCCAGATCCTCGAATTCGTTGACGGCGTTGATCTCGGTGCCCATGGAGATGTTGGTCACCCGCTCCAGGATGATCTCGACGATCACCGGCACCTTGAACTCCTCGATCATCGCCTGGGCCTGGCGCAACGCCGGCTGGATAGCGGACGGTTCGAACACCCGCAGTGCCTTGCAGCCCAGGCCCTCGGCCACGGCGATGTGGTCCACGCCGTAACCGTTGAGCTCCGGCGCGTTGAGGTTGTCGAAGGACAACTGCACGCAGTAATCCATGTCGAACCCGCGCTGGGCCTGGCGGATCAGCCCCAGGTAAGAGTTGTTCACCACCACATGGATGTATGGCAGCTTGAACTGCGCACCCACCGCCAGTTCTTCGATCATGAACTGGAAGTCATAGTCGCCCGACAACGCCACGACCTTGCGGCTCGGATCGGCCTTGACCACCCCCAGCGCCGCCGGGATGGTCCAGCCCAAGGGGCCGGCCTGGCCGCAGTTGATCCAGTGGCGCGGTTTGTAGACGTGCAGGAACTGCGCCCCGGCGATCTGCGACAGGCCGATGGTGCTGACATAGCAGGTGTCCTTGCCGAACACCTGGTTCATTTCTTCATACACGCGTTGCGGCTTGACCGGCACGTTGTCGAAGTGGGTCTTGCGCTGCAGACTGGCCTTGCGCTGCTGGCAGTCCTGCAACCAGGCGCTGCGGTTCTTCAGCTTACCGGCGGCTTGCCATTCACGGGCCACTTCGATGAACACGGTCAGGGCCGAAGCGGCGTCGGAAACGATGCCCAGGTCGGGGGTGAACACGCGGCCGATCTGGGTCGGTTCGATGTCCACATGAATGAACGTGCGGCCTTCGGTGTAGACCTCCACCGAACCGGTGTGCCGGTTGGCCCACCGGTTGCCGATACCCAGCACCACGTCCGACTTGAGCAGCGTGGCGTTGCCATAGCGGTGGGAGGTTTGCAGGCCGACCATGCCGACCATCAGCGGATGATCGTCCGGGATCGTGCCCCAGCCCATTAGTGTGGGGATCACCGGGATACCGGTGAGCTCGGCGAACTCCACCAGCAGATCGCTGGCGTCGGCGTTGATGATGCCGCCGCCGGCCACCAGCAAGGGACGTTCCGCCTGATTGAGCATGGCCAGGGCTTTCTCGATCTGCACGCGATTCGCCGCGGGTTTGGCCAGCGGCAATGGCTGGTAGGCCTCGATGTCGAACTCGATCTCGGCCATCTGCACATCGAAGGGTAGGTCGATCAGCACCGGGCCTGGCCGGCCGGAGCGCATCTCAAAGAACGCTTTCTGAAACGCGTAGGGCACCTGGCCCGGCTCCAGGACGGTGGTCGCCCATTTGGTCACCGGTTTGACGATGCTGGTGATATCCACCGCCTGGAAATCTTCCTTGTGCAGACGGGCGCGGGGCGCTTGGCCGGTGATGCACAGGATCGGGATCGAGTCGGCCGAGGCACTGTAGAGCCCGGTGACCATGTCGGTGCCGGCCGGTCCCGAGGTGCCAATACACACGCCGATGTTGCCAGCCTTGGTGCGGGTGTAGCCCTCGGCCATGTGCGAGGCACCTTCAACGTGGCGAGCGAGGACGTGATCGATGCCACCCACCTTCTGCAAAGCCGAGTACAGCGGGTTGATCGCAGCACCCGGGATGCCGAAGGCGGTGTCCACGCCTTCACGACGCATCACCAGGACGGCGGCTTCGATTGCTCTCATTTTGCTCATTGTTTTGTGCCTCTTGCGTTTTGTAATTGTATACAAGTTGCTTTGCGCAGAGTTTATTCACGGCTTAGGGCGCAGGTCAATCCCTTTCCTCAAGCGCCTGTTTCATTCGTCGGAAGGCCATGGATGCTAGGGATTTGTACAATTAAAGGTGATTTGTGAAAATTATTGTATACATAAAATATCGTATTTGTGTTCTATTTGTTGTGTTCGATTTCTGAAAAATAAAACCCGGAAGGCTCTCCCATCCACAAAAAAGGACAGCACCCTATGAGCGCTCTAACCTTGAATATCGCCGTCAACCTGGCGGGACACGCCCTTGCCACGGGCCGTGAACTCAACGCGGCACCGCTGACCGTCGCGGTTCTCGACAGCGGCGGACACCTGATTGCGCTGCAGCGCGAAGACGGCGCCAGCCTGCTGCGCCCACACATCGCCATTGGCAAAGCCTGGGGCGCCATCGCCCTGGGCAAAGGTTCACGCTTGCTTGCCCAGGATGCCCAGCAGCGCCCGGCCTTCTATGCGGCGTTGAATAGCTGGGGCCAAGGCAGCGTTGTACCGGTGCCGGGTGGGGTGTTGATCAGGGATCAAGACGGAAGGGTGCTGGGGGCGATCGGTGTCAGTGGTGATGTTTCGGATGTGGATGAGCAGGTGGCGGTCAGGGCGGTGGAGGCGCTGCAGTTGAGGGCAGATGTGGGGGTGGTTGCTTGATTTTGTGGTGAATGGACTGGCGCCATCGCGAGCAAGCTCGCTCCCACAGGGTGTGATGCTGGACACATAATGTCTTAACACCGTAAATCCAGTGTGGGAGCGAGCTTGCTCGCGATGACGATCTGTCAGACACATCCAGCCAAGAGTCAGCCCCGGCATTCGAGAATCAACTGGCCTAGCCTTTGATGACCTGATCATTGGAGAGGCGAAGGAATGCTTGATCTACCTGCTTCACATCGCCTGCGCATTGGCCGCTATGGCGAGTTGAACCGAATCTATTTACTGACCACCAACACAATTGACCGAATACCGGTTTTTCAGGATTTCGCCTTAGGCAGGTTGGTTGTTGATCAATTTCGATATGCCCAGGATATGAGGTGGGCAAAATCACTGGCCTGGGTGGTTATGCCCGATCATTTTCATTGGCTCATCGAACTGCAACAGAGCTCACTCAATAAGCTGATGCAAAAAACCAAATCCTTGAGCACTCGGGCAGTGAACTTATCCACAGGACGCCGAGGTAGTTTGTGGCAGCAAGGATACCATGACCGAGCGTTGCGACGGGAGGAGGGCTTGGTCAGGCTCGCTCGTTATGTTGTCGCCAACCCACTGCGGGCAGGTTTAGTGAAGCGACTTGGTGACTATCCGCTGTGGGATGCCATCTGGGTTCGATCTGAAGTCGAGGTGCATTCATCGCGAGCAAGCTCGCTCCCACACGGGATCTCGGCCGTTCGCGAAATCTAAGTACACTGCAGATCCTGTGGGAGCGAGCTTGCTCGCGATGAAGGCGATTCGGTCTTCAGTCCGGCTCACACCCCTTCAACACCAACCGAATAATCGTCTGTGCCGCCGCTTCATAGTCGGCTTCATCCAGCTTCGCCTTGCCGGTCACGGCGGAGATTTGCCAGTCGAAGTCGGCGTAGGTTTGTGTGGCGGCCCAGATGCTGAACATCAGGTGGTTGGGGTCGATGGGGGCGATTTGGCCGCGGTCGATCCAGGTCTGGATGCAGTCGATGTTGTGCCGGGCCTGGGCGTTGAGTTGTTCCACCAGGTCGGGGCTCAGGTGGGGGGCGCCGTGCATGATTTCGCTGGCGAAGACTTTCGAGGCGAAGGGCAGGTCGCGGGAGATGCGAATTTTGGAACGGATGTAGTGGCTCAACACTTCACCCGGCACCCCGTCGGCATTGAAGGGCGTCGAGGCCTGGAGGATGGGTTCGATGATGCTTTCCAGGACCTCTCGATAGAGGTTTTCCTTGGATTTGAAGTAGTAATAGACGTTGGGTTTGGGCAAGCCCGCCTTGGTCGCGATGTCGCTGGTTTTGGTCGCGGCGAAGCCCTTGTCGGCAAATTCTTCGCTGGCGGCACGCAGGATCAATGCTTTGTTGCGCTCGCGGATAGTGCTCATAAACCCAGGGGTTCCTTGCCTGTTCTGGCGGTGGCGCATGGTAGCACCGGCCTCGCGCGGCGCTCAAGAATGCCCCATGGCCGTGCTGCTCGCGGTATGCTGCACAGCATTATTTGTTCAAGGAGCCTTCCATGGCAGGAAGCAGTTTGCTGGTACTGATCGACGACATCGCCACCGTTCTCGACGATGTGGCGTTGATGACCAAGATGGCCGCCAAGAAAACCGCCGGCGTGCTCGGTGATGACCTGGCGCTCAACGCGCAGCAAGTCTCGGGTGTGCGTGCCGAACGGGAGCTGCCGGTGGTCTGGGCGGTGGCCAAGGGTTCGTTTATCAACAAGTTGATCCTGGTGCCGTCAGCGCTGGCCATCAGCGCCTTCGTGCCCTGGCTGGTGACGCCGCTGTTGATGGTGGGGGGCGCCTACCTGTGTTTCGAAGGCTTCGAAAAACTCGCCCACAAGTTCCTCCACAGTCCGGCCGAAGATCAGGCCGAACATGCGCAACTGGTCGAGGCTGTCGCCGATCCGGCGGTTGATCTGGTGGCCTTTGAAAAGGACAAGATCAAAGGTGCGGTACGCACCGACTTCATTCTGTCGGCCGAAATCATTGCCATCACCCTCGGCACCGTCGCCGATGCACCACTGACCCAACAGGTGATCGTGCTCTCGGGCATCGCGATTGTCATGACCGTTGGCGTCTATGGGCTGGTGGCGGGGATCGTCAAGCTCGATGACCTGGGACTCTGGCTGACACAAAAGCCAGGACGAGTCGCCAAAAGCATCGGCGGCGCGATCCTGCGTGCCGCACCCTACATGATGAAAAGCCTGTCGGTGATCGGCACCGCGGCCATGTTCCTGGTGGGCGGCGGCATCCTCACCCATGGCGTGCCGGTGGTGCATCACTGGATCGAAGGCGTGACGGCCAGTGCCGGTGGTGCCGGGTTTATCGTGCCAATGTTGCTTAACGCGGTGGCCGGGATCGTCGCGGGTGCCGTGGTGTTGGCGGGGGTGATGATTGTCGGCAAGGTCTGGAAAGCACTGAAAGGCTGAAGCTGACAACCGTTAACTGCTCCCGACCTCGGGTCGGGGCCAGCTAATAGATTTGGAACAAATCAATGATCGAAACCTTTCAATTGCTGGCGCTGTATGTGCTTTCCATCGGTGTGTTCTGCCTGGTTGCCGGGCGCTTCCCTTTGCTGGCCCCTGAAGCACAACACCGGGTCTCATCGTTGGACGGTCTGCGTGGAGTCCTTGCAACAGCGGTGATGGTTCACCACTTCGCCATCACCTTTGTGTGGCACAGCACCGGAACCTGGCAAGTCACTGAGAGCCGCGTCATCAACAATATGGGGGCCGTATCGGTGTCCTTGTTCTTTATGATCACGGGCTACCTTTTTACGCAAAAAGTGATCAGAGGACAGCCCAAGTGGGGCTCGCTGCTTTCCTCTCGGTTGCGCCGCATCTTCCCAATGTACATCGCGTCTGTTCTCTTGGTTGCCGCTATCAGTTTCTACCAGACAAGGGGCGAACTAAGCCCTGTGCTTGATAATTTTGCCGCGTTCGGTAGCTGGTTAATCTTCCTGGGAGGACCGATCAATGGGTTTCCAGACAGCAAACTGGTCAACGCTTCTGTGCAATGGACACTGATGTATGAGGCGCTTTTCTATCTCTCACTCCCGCTTATGTATGGCCTGTTCCGTCGCCGGCTGCCGATCCTCGCCTTGGTGATTTCCATCGGCGCAATTGCGATCTTATGGTCGGAGTATCACCACGTATTTCACAAGCGGTACGTCAAGCTGTTTCTGGTGGGGATGGCTGTTGCCTTTCTTGAGCCTCGACTGCGCAAGACGTCGATTAACTTTTCAAATCTCTGGTGCTGCCTCATTGCTGCCGGGGTCCTGCTCGCGAGTCTGAATATGCGCTCATACTCAACGGCGCAGATGTTGATTCTCGGTATCCCGTTTGGGCTATTCGTTCTAGGCAACAGCCTGCACGGGCTCCTGGAGAACAAGGGGTTAAAGGTCCTCGGGGAAGCGAGCTTCAGTATCTATCTGCTGCACGGTATCGTGATCTACAGCGCGTTCAGTCTGCTGAAGATATACAATTTTACAGATGGCGCGTTCGCAGACTATGCATGGTATTTGCCGCTGATCATTCTAACAGTGAGCACGGTGAGCGTTTTGACCTACTGGTCAATCGAGCGACCATTTATCATTGCGCCCCGCAGGCGGCTTGATAAGACAGTCGGAGAAATATGATTAGAAATGATTGCCAAAGGCTTTCTGAGCCATCTGATCAGTGTGGACTCTGCGTGGCTAACATCCGCCGTTCAGTTACAAGATTCTGAAAGGCACCGCTATCTTTAGCTCTTTTTACGAGAACGACATGGTCTATCTGTCTCCTGGCATCACATCGAAAAAGCTCCTGATCGTTTGTCGGGACGTCGGCGGTTATGTAAAGCGGCTTAGCGATTACTTAGCCAAAACCAATGAGGTCACTTTCGTTGATCTTTCCGCACAGCGTGACGAGTTCCAGTTTCTCCCTGGAAAGCTGCGGCGATGGCTGAAGAAATTCCTGACAGTTCGTGCAGCGCGTCACCAGATTCAAAAGGCCGGGAAAGTCGACTCTGTACTCATCATCAATCCCGCACAAATCGACATCACTCTTGTCGATCAGGCAATGATTGCGGCACAACAGAGCATCGCGTTCCTGTCTGACGGCGTTGCAAGACTTGCCATGCCGGTTGCTCAGTTGGCCCGTTTCGACAAGGTCTACACTTTCGACGATGCAGACGCTCGAGAATACGGATTTCGGAAGCTCAACAACTACATTTACGAGCTCAACACAGAGCTTGAAACCACGCGTGAGTACAAAGCGTTTGTGGTGATGGCGGGCAAGAATCGCATTGACGTGCTGGGCAAGATTGCAGCGGAGTTTGATCGTCTTGGCCACACGAATTATAAGTTCCTGGTACAAAGCAAGGTGGTCGAAAACGCCAGTCCCGCGATCACTTTTTTCAGGGAAAGAATGTCGCTCGATGAAGTTGGCGACCTGATTAGACGCTCGGAAATCCTGATCGATATCGTCCGGCCGGGTCATGCAGGCTTGAGCTTTCGCTTCTTCGACGCTTTGTTCTACCGGAAGAAGATCATCACCAACAATCCGTCGGTAATGAATTACGATTTTTATGATGCGCGAAACATCCTGGTCATTGACAGTGACTGCCCTGTTATCCCGCCGTCATTTCTCGTTGAGGAGTACATCGATCCGCCTGCGGATGTGGTCCAGAAGTACAGCATGAGTAGCTGGGCTAGCGAAGTGTTTGCTCCACTTGCCGATGATCCGCGATAGGGCCTGCTGCGCCAAAATGCATAGCCCTGTACTGTAAAAAGCCCTCCGTCATCGAACATGCCGGGGGGCTTTCTGTTTATGGGACGCCAGGCAGGTGGAGTCAGTTACTAAGCACATCCGCACAAGGCGCAACTGCACTCTTGCGTGGGATTACTCGGCTATCTGCAACTTGCGCGACTCGGTGTACACGTAGCGCACCTTTTCATACTCGAACGGCGTGTTCAGCTGGCCGTAGCGGAAACTGGTCTGGTAGCGCTTGTCCACGCCGCGCAGGAGCAGCAGTTCCGGGTGGTTGGCGCTGACTTCGGCGACGTTGAGGAAGTTGATCGCCGATTCAGCCGTGTAGTCCACCAGCAAGCCTGACGTATCGCGCAGGTTCGAGGGGCCGAAGATCGGCAGTACGAAGTACGCACCGCCGGGGACGCCGTAGAAGCCCAGGGTCTGGCCGAAATCTTCGCTCTGGCGCGGCAGGCCCATGGCTGTGGCCGGGTCCCACAGGCCGGCGATGCCGACGGTGGTGTTGAGCAACAGCCGCGCCGTGGTTTCCATCGAACGCTTGCCCTTGAATTGCAGCAGGCTGTTCATCAGGTTCGGCACATCCCCAAGGTTATTGAAGAAGTTGCTCACTCCGGTGCGCACGAAGCTTGGGGTGATGTATTGGTAGCCATCAACGACGGGCAGGAACACCCATTGGTCGAAGCGGTAGTTGAAGTGGTAGACGCGGCGGTTCCAGGACTCCAGCGGGTCATAGACGTTCAGGGCATTGAGGGTCGAGCGCTCGAACTCGCGCTGGTCCAGCCCCGGGTTGAACTTGAGCTTGCTCAACGGCTCCTTGAAGCCGTCGGAATCCACCACCACAGGCGCATTGGCCTTGCTGTTATCGGCATGGACCATGCCAGCACTCATTAACGCAGCGATAAGCAGGAGATATTTAGCCACGGAAGAACTCCAGCATGGCGTCGCTGTTGACGCGGTAATTGATGTTGCCGCAGTGACCGCCCAATGGATAAACCGTCAAGCGGTCGCCAAAGGTCTTGCGCAGGAAGCCCAGGTCGCCCGGGCCGAGGATGACGTCGTCGGCGTTGTGCATGACGGAGATTTTCGGGCTGTCGTGCAGGTAATCCTTGAGCGCATACAGGCTGACCTGGTCGACCAGTTGCAACAGACTGCCGCCGTCGGTGCGCGCACGCCACATCGGGATCACCTGCTCGGTGAGGTAGCAGTCGAAATCGCATTGCAGCGCACGCTTGAGAAACGGCGTCAGGCTGGTGCTTTCGGTGATCGGGAATTTGGGCGGGATGATCAGGCCGCGACGGTTGATCAGGTCCGAGGTGAACGCAATGTCGGCCGCCGAGAAACGGAACGAGGTGCCGATCAGCATGGCCATCTGCTCGTTGCTCAGGTGTTGCTTGGACTGCTGGAAGTCATAGAGCAGGGCATCGTTGAGGTCGATGTAGCCTTTTTGCTGGAAGTAACGGGTCAGCTTGTTCAGCACCAATTCGTAGAACGTGGTGGTGTTGTTGATGCCCTTGACCTCGGTCTGGACCAGTTTGTCCAGGTTGGTGATCGAGGTGTAGAGGTTCACCGGCGGATTCAGCAACAGCACTTTCTTGAAATTGAAGCTGCGCCGGGTCTCGTCCAGATGCGCGACGAAAGCCGCGTCCAGGGCGCCGAGGCTGTAGCCGGTGAGGTAATACTCGGTCACCGGCAGCTTGGGGTTCTGCGCGCGTACGGCCTGCATCACCCGGTACATGTCTTCGGCGTCTTCCTTGCTGATGCCCGGAGTGGCAAAGCGTGAGGCGGCGCTCATGAAGTCGAAGCTGGTGGGCGACGACAGCTGCACCACATGGTAGCCGGCCTTGTAATAGAGCCGCTTGAGGTATTCATTGATGCTACTGTCAAAGCGCGCCCCGGTGCCGGCGATCAGGAAAATCAGCGGCGCGGGTTTGTCCTGGGTCGCCATGCGGTAGGTGAGGCTCTTCACCGGCCAGAAGTTGTCCGGCAGGATGAACTCGCGTTCCGGGCGCAGGGTCAGGCTGTGATCCGACTGGTTGATGTCCTCGATCAGCGGCAGCTCCGGGCGCAGGTCCGGTGGCGTGGTGGCAATGGTCGCCTCGAAAGGGTTGGTCAAGGGATAGCCATAGCTGGCGGCATCAATATCTGCCGCCAGCGCGGACGCACTCAGGATAAGGCCACCGATGAGGGCAGCGAAGCGCAAGGAACGGAGCATGACGAGATCCCTAAGAGGAAGGTGCCGAATGAGGTTCGCAGGCTATGACCACTGGAGTGGAGCCAAGTGCCATGACGGACGCAAAACAGGCGCGGACGTGGCGCGATAGTAGCGGGACGATACACGGTCGTGGTGGGTTGCGCCTAGTTATCTGATGTCTTCCTTGATTCAGGCACACCAAGGGTTAGCCGGGATTTGTGGCGAAAACAGCCGAAATGGTCTACTGGCTTTCTGATGTCGTTTCTCGTTGCATCGGCGTCGCTGCCAGAGCAGGTTCCAGATCGGCGCAGGTTGATGATCGACGGGTCGGTACTCCACTGACGTTCGAGCCGGTTTGCAAGCGAGCGTGATGGGGGCGCTGTCCACCATAACAATACGTTGACGCCGCTCGGCATCCGCCGGGCGCAGCACTTTCGGGGAAGTAACGATGAAGATGCGACGACTCTTGGGCGCAGGTGCCGCACTGGTACTGGCCATCAGCTCTACACTGGCCAGCGCCGAAACCAAAACCCTGAGCATCGGTTACGTTGATGGTTGGTCCGACAGTGTCGCGACCACCCATGTGGCGGCCGAAGTGATCAAGCAAAAGCTGGGCTATGACGTGAAGCTGCAAGCGGTCGCGACCGGGATCATGTGGCAGGGCGTGGCCACCGGCAAGCTCGACGCGATGCTCTCGGCCTGGCTGCCGGTGACTCACGGTGACTATTGGACCAAGAACAAGGATCAGGTGGTCGATTACGGTCCGAACTTCAAAGATGCAAAAATCGGCCTGATTGTGCCGGAGTACGTCAAGGCCAAGTCGCTCGAGGATCTGAAGACCGACGACTCCTTCAAGAAACGCATCGTCGGCATTGACGCCGGTTCAGGCGTGATGCTCAAGACCGAACAGGCTATCAAGGATTACGACCTGACCGGCTATCAACTCAAGGCCAGTTCCGGCGCCGGCATGATTGCCGAGCTGACCCGTGCCGAGAAGAAAAACGAATCCATCGCGGTCACCGGTTGGGTGCCGCACTGGATGTTCGCCAAGTGGAAACTGCGCTTCCTGGAAGACCCGAAAGGCGTCTACGGCGCGGCTGAGACTGTAAACAGCATCGGCAGCAAGGAACTGGGCACCAAGGCCCCGGAAGTGGCCGAGTTCCTGAAGAAGTTCCAATGGGCTTCGAAAGACGAAATCGGCGAAGTCATGCTGGCGATCCAAGAGGGCGCCAAGCCAGACGCCGCTGCCAAGGACTGGGTTGCCAAGCACCCTGACCGCGTAAAAGAGTGGACCGGCAAGTAATCAACCTGGTTTAGCTGGCTCGCAAAACCGCATGACGTTGTGTCATGCGGTTTTTTTGTGCCTGTCATTTTTGGATTTGCGCCGGTCCCCTGTGGGAGCTTGCTCGCGATAGCGATGTGTCTGCTTGCATCCATGTTGAATGTGGCGCCGTCATCGCGAGCAAGCTCGCTCCCACCGGGGGCAACTGCTGGAATTTGGCTAGAAACTGGCAAAACCGTCATGTCGTTCTAATACTAAGGTCGTCTGGAACCTGGCCTTGAGCCGCATAGAGTAGAGTTGTTCCAACTTAAATCTGTGCTGCGAGGATAAAAACAATGAACGACAGCATTTACCTCTCGATTCAAAACAGCCCGCGCTTCAAGGAGCTGGTGAGAAAAAGGGAAAAGTTCGCCTGGATTCTCTCGGCGATCATGCTTGGGTTGTATTCCGGCTTCATTCTTCTGATCGCCTACGGGCCACATATTCTCGGGGCCAAGATCACGCCTGAGTCCACCATCACCTGGGGTATTCCCATCGGTGTCGGCCTGATTCTCTCGGCCTTCATCTTGACTGGCATCTACGTACAGCGCGCCAACGGCGAGTTTGACGACCTGAACAATGCGATTCTCAAGGAGGCTCAGCAATGATCCGGCGTCTACTGGCTCTATTGAGCATCGCAGCGTTCGCACCGGGCGCCTGGGCGGCTGAAGCGCTGGCCGGTGCCGTGCAGAAGCAACCTCTCAACGTCGCGGCTATCTTGATGTTCGTGGCCTTCGTTGGCGCGACCCTGTACATCACGTACTGGGCATCCAAGAAAAACAACTCGGCGGCTGACTACTATGCGGCCGGCGGCAAGATCACCGGCTTCCAGAACGGCTTGGCAATCGCTGGCGACTACATGTCGGCGGCGTCTTTCCTGGGCATTTCCGCGCTGGTGTTCACCTCCGGTTACGACGGTCTGATCTATTCCATCGGCTTCCTGGTGGGCTGGCCGATCATTCTGTTCCTGATCGCCGAGCGCCTGCGTAATTTGGGTAAATATACCTTTGCCGACGTGGCGTCCTATCGCCTCGGGCAAACCCAGATCCGCAGTCTGTCCGCCTGCGGTTCGCTGGTGGTGGTAGCGTTCTACCTGATCGCGCAAATGGTCGGTGCCGGCAAGCTGATCCAGCTGCTGTTCGGCCTGGACTACCACGTTGCGGTGATCCTGGTGGGTATCCTGATGTGCCTCTACGTGTTGTTCGGCGGCATGCTGGCCACCACTTGGGTGCAGATCATCAAGGCGGTGCTGTTGCTGTCGGGTGCGTCGTTCATGGCCCTGATGGTGATGAAGCACGTCAACTTCGACTTCAACATGCTGTTCGCCGAAGCGGTCAAGGTTCACCCTAAAGGCGAGGCGATCATGAGCCCCGGCGGTCTGGTGAAGGATCCGATCTCGGCCTTCTCCCTCGGCCTGGCGCTGATGTTCGGTACCGCTGGCCTGCCGCACATCCTGATGCGCTTCTTCACCGTGAGCGACGCCAAGGAAGCGCGCAAGAGCGTGCTGTATGCCACCGGCTTCATTGGTTACTTCTACATCCTGACCTTCATCATCGGCTTCGGCGCGATTCTGCTGGTCAGCACCAACCCGGCCTTCAAGGACGCGGCAGGTGCCTTGCTCGGCGGTAACAACATGGCGGCGGTGCACCTGGCCAACGCCGTGGGCGGCAGCATCTTCCTCGGCTTCATCTCGGCGGTAGCCTTTGCCACCATCCTGGCGGTAGTGGCGGGCCTGACCCTGGCCGGTGCCTCGGCGGTGTCCCACGACCTGTATGCCAGCGTGATCAGGAAAGGCAGGGTCAACGAGAAGGATGAGATCCGCGTCTCGAAAATCACCACCATCGCCCTGGCGGTGCTGGCGATCACCCTGGGGATCCTGTTCGAGAAGCAGAACATTGCGTTCATGGTGGGCCTGGCGTTCTCCATCGCGGCGAGCTGCAACTTCCCGGTACTGCTGCTTTCGATGTACTGGAAGAAGCTGACCACCCGTGGCGCCATGATCGGCGGCTGGCTGGGCCTGGTCAGTGCCGTGGGCCTGATGGTGCTCGGTCCGACCATCTGGGTGCAGATCATGGGTCACGAGAAGGCGATCTTCCCGTATGAATACCCAGCGCTGTTCTCGATGGCCATTGCCTTCGTCGGCATCTGGTTCTTCTCCATCACCGACAAATCGCCTGAAGGCGCCAACGAGCGGGCGCTGTTCTTCCCGCAGTTCGTGCGTTCGCAGACTGGCCTGGGGGCGAGCGGGGCGGTTAACCATTGATGTAGCGATAAGTGCTTGAAGAAATACCCCGGTCGAGAGGCCGGGGTATTTTTTTTGTGCCAGATTCAAGGTTGGCAGGTCTGCCGTCATCGCGAGCAAGCTCGCTCCCACAGGAGATTTGCGTCGTACACAGATCCAGTGTGGGAGCGGGCTTGCTCGCGAAAGCGTCAGGCCAGTCACTGCGGATATCAAAGAGGGCCCAAACAAAACAGCCCCCGCCCTTATATAAGAAGCGGGGGCTGTTTCGGTGCGGCTTGAGACCTTGTTACCAGGCAGGTCTTACTTGCGGTCTTCCAGCTTGGTGATGTCACGCGACTCGTAGCCGGTGTACAGCTGGCGTGGACGGCCAATCTTGTACGGGCTGGAGAGCATTTCTTTCCAGTGGGAGATCCAGCCCACGGTCCGCGCCAGGGCGAAGATCACGGTAAACATGCTGGTTGGAATGCCGATCGCCTTGAGGATGATCCCCGAGTAGAAGTCGACGTTCGGGTACAGCGAGCGCTCGATGAAGTACGGGTCGGTCAGGGCGATCTCTTCCAGGCGCATGGCCAGTTCGAGTTGCGGATCGTTCTTGATCCCCAGTTCCTTGAGCACTTCATCGCAGGTCTGCTTCATCACGGTGGCGCGCGGGTCGCGGTTCTTGTAGACCCGGTGACCGAAGCCCATCAGCTTGAACGGATCGTTCTTGTCCTTGGCCTTGGCGATGAACTTGTCGATGTTCGAGACATCGCCGATTTCATCGAGCATGGTCAGTACCGCTTCGTTGGCACCGCCGTGGGCCGGGCCCCAGAGCGCAGCGATACCGGCGGCGATACAGGCGAACGGGTTGGCACCCGAGGAACCTGCCAGGCGCACGGTGGACGTGGAGGCGTTCTGCTCGTGGTCGGCATGGAGGATGAAGATCCGGTCCATGGCCTTGGCGAGCACCGGGCTGATCGGTTTGATCTCGCACGGGGTGTTGAACATCATATGCAGGAAGTTCTCTGCATAGGTCAGGTCGTTGCGCGGGTACATCATGGGCTGGCCCATGGAGTACTTGTAGACCATGGCTGCCAGGGTTGGCATCTTCGCCACCAGGCGGATCGCGGAGATTTCGCGATGCTGGGGGTTATTGATGTCCAGGGAGTCGTGGTAGAAGGCCGAGAGAGCGCCGACAACGCCGCACATGACGGCCATCGGGTGGGCATCGCGACGGAAGCCGTTGAAGAAGGTCTTCAACTGTTCGTGAACCATGGTGTGGTTCTTCACGGTGCTGACGAACTGGGCCTTTTGTTCTGCGGTTGGCAGCTCGCCGTTGAGCAGCAGGTAGCAGGTTTCCAGGTAGTCCGATTTTTCAGCCAGTTGCTCGATCGGGTAGCCGCGGTGCAGCAGGATGCCGTTGTCGCCGTCGATATAGGTGATTTTCGACTCGCACGAAGCGGTCGACATGAAACCTGGGTCAAAGGTGAAACGGCCCGTGGCCGTCAGGCCCCGTACGTCGATTACATCGGGACCAACGGTGCCGGTTAAAATGGGCAGCTCGACGGGGGCTGCGCCCTCGATGATCAACTGCGCTTTTTTGTCAGCCATGTGGCCTCCTATTAATGCTTGGAATCATCAGACAGACCCCCCACGCAGGGCCCGCACCACTATAGTGAGATAAATCCGAATGTCAATTTGCCTAAAGTCTTGCTCCAGAAGGCTTTAACCGGACTTTTTCCGCGAAATTACCTGCCGTTTACGCCTTTTGCCGACTATGTGCAATGCGCTATTAGGGGAAGGTGAACGCGTTGTCATTAGTAGCCTAACTGTCTATACTCGGCCACCGACCGCCAGGGGCTTTTGGGCCTGCTTTCTTGGGGGTCGTCACTCCCTGGGTGGTGAGTACCTGACCAGTGCGCGCCCCAACAACTTTGCCCTGATTGTTAGGGGCTCTTCAGTGTGAAAAAAAGCCGTGAAAAGCCAACGACCTGTAAACCTAGACCTAAGGACCATCAAACTCCCAGTCACTGCTTACACGTCCATTCTTCACCGAATTTCCGGTGTCATTCTCTTCGTCAGCCTGGCCATCATGCTTTATGCATTGGACAAGTCGCTCGACTCGGAAGAAGGCTTCGGTCAGGTGAAAGCGTGTCTGACCAGTCCGCTAGCCAAGCTAGTGATTTGGGGCATCCTGTCCGCCTTGCTGTATCACTTGGTTGCCGGCGTGCGCCACTTGATCATGGACATGGGCATCGGTGAGACGCTGGAAGGCGGCAAGCTGGGCTCGAAAATCATTATCGCCGTGTCTGCGGTGTTGATCGTTCTGGCAGGAGTCTGGATATGGTAACCAACGTCACGAACCTCTCGCGTTCGGGCCTCTATGACTGGATGGCGCAGCGTGTGTCTGCAGTCGTTCTCGCGGCTTACTTCATTTTCCTGATCGGATATGTCGTGGCAAACCCCGGCCTTGGCTATGCCCAATGGCACGAACTGTTCGCAAACAACGGGATGCGTATCTTCAGTCTGCTGGCGCTTGTCGCACTGGGCGCTCACGCCTGGGTCGGCATGTGGACCATCGCGACCGACTACCTGACGCCAATGGCGTTCGGCAAATCGGCGACTGCCGTACGTTTCCTCTTCCAGGCCGTATGCGGTGTCGCGATGTTCGCGTACTTCGTCTGGGGTGTGCAGATTCTTTGGGGTATCTGATTCATGGCTAACATTCCTACGATTTCTTTCGACGCCATCATCATTGGTGGTGGCGGTGCCGGCATGCGCGCAGCGCTGCAACTGGCACAGGGCGGTCACAAGACTGCCGTGATCACCAAGGTTTTCCCGACCCGTTCGCACACGGTGTCCGCCCAGGGTGGCATCACCTGCGCCATCGCTTCGGCCGACCCGAACGATGACTGGCGCTGGCACATGTACGATACCGTCAAGGGTTCCGACTACATCGGTGACCAGGACGCTATCGAGTACATGTGTCAGGAAGGCCCGGCCGCCGTATTCGAGCTGGACCACATGGGCCTGCCGTTCTCGCGTACCGAAACCGGCCGTATCTATCAGCGTCCGTTCGGTGGCCAGTCCAAGGACTACGGCAAGGGCGGCCAGGCGGCGCGTACTTGCGCGGCGTCCGACCGTACCGGTCACGCCCTGCTGCACACCCTTTATCAGGGCAACCTGAAGGCTGGCACCACGTTCCTGAACGAGTACTACGCCGTTGACCTGGTGAAGAACCAGGACGGCGCCTTCGTCGGTGTGATCGCGATCTGCATCGAAACCGGCGAGACCACCTACATCCGCGCCAAGGCCACCGTGCTGGCGACCGGCGGTGCTGGCCGTATCTACGCCTCCACCACCAACGCCCTGATCAACACCGGTGACGGCGTTGGCATGGCCCTGCGTGCTGGCGTGCCGGTACAAGACATCGAAATGTGGCAGTTCCACCCGACCGGCATCGCCGGCGCCGGTGTACTGGTCACCGAAGGTTGCCGCGGTGAAGGCGGTTACCTGATCAACAAGCACGGCGAGCGTTTCATGGAACGTTATGCGCCGAACGCCAAGGACCTTGCCGGTCGTGACGTTGTGGCCCGTTCGATGGTCAAGGAAATCATCGCCGGTAACGGCTGTGGCCCGAATGGCGACCACGTGATGCTCAAGCTCGACCACCTCGGCGAGGAAGTGCTGCACAGCCGCCTGCCAGGCATCTGCGAGCTGTCGAAGACCTTCGCCCACGTTGACCCGGTCGTCGCGCCGGTTCCGGTCGTTCCAACCTGCCACTATATGATGGGCGGCGTTGCCACCAACATTCACGGTCAGGCGATCACCCAGAACGCCGAAGGCGTGGACGAAATCATCCCTGGTTTGTTCGCAGTGGGTGAAGTGGCGTGCGTATCGGTTCACGGTGCCAACCGCCTGGGCGGCAACTCGCTGCTCGACCTGGTGGTCTTCGGCCGCGCTGCCGGCCTGCACCTGGAGAAGGCGCTGAGCGACGGTATCGAATACGACGATGCCACCGATGCCAACATCGAAGCTGCCCTGGCGCGTCTGTCCGCTCTGAACGCGCGTACCGAAGGCGAAGACGTCGCTACCCTGCGTCGCGAGCTGCAAAACTGCATGCAGAACTACTTCGGTGTATTCCGTACTGGCGAATACATGCAGAAGGGTATCGCCCAGTTGGCTCAATTGCGTGAACGAATTGCCAACGTGAAGATCAACGATAAGTCGCAGGCGTTCAACACTGCACGTATCGAAGCGCTGGAACTGCAGAACCTGCTGGAAGTGGCCGAAGCCACCGCCATCGCGGCTGAAGTGCGTAAAGAGTCCCGTGGTGCCCATGCCCGCGAAGACTACGAAGACCGTGACGACGAAAACTGGTTGTGCCACACCTTGTTCTTCCCGGGTGAAAAACGCGTCGCCAAGCGTGCGGTGAACTTCTCGCCGAAGACCGTTCCGACGTTCGAACCCAAGATCCGGACTTACTAAGGGTGGCCGCCATGTTGCAAGTCAGTGTTTATCGCTACAACCCTGATCAGGACGCTGCGCCGTTCATGCAGGATTTCCAGGTCGATACCGGTGGTAAAGACTTGATGGTGCTGGACGTGCTGGCCCTGATCAAAGAACAGGACGAAGGTTTTTCCTACCGTCGCTCCTGCCGCGAGGGCGTTTGTGGCTCCGACGGCATGAACATCAACGGCAAGAACGGCCTGGCCTGCATCACGCCGCTGTCCGCCGTGGTCAAGGGCAACAAGCTGATCGTACGTCCGCTGCCAGGTTTGCCGGTTATCCGTGACCTGGTCGTCGATATGAGCATCTTCTACAAGCAATACGAGAAGGTGAAGCCATACCTGCAGAACGACACGCCGGCTCCGGCCATCGAGCGTCTGCAGTCCCCGGAAGAGCGTGAAAAGCTCGACGGTCTGTACGAGTGCATCCTGTGCGCCTGCTGCTCGACCTCGTGCCCATCCTTCTGGTGGAACCCGGACAAATTCCTGGGCCCGGCCGCCCTGCTGCAAGCGTATCGCTTCCTGGCAGACAGCCGTGACACCAAGACGTCCGAGCGTCTGGCGGCACTGGATGACCCGTTCAGCGTATTCCGCTGCCGCGGGATCATGAACTGCGTCAACGTCTGCCCGAAAGGCCTGAACCCGACTAAGGCCATCGGTCACGTGCGTAACATGCTGCTGCAGAGCGGCGTGTGATTCAGCTGCTGTACCCGTAGGACTGCTGTACCCGTAAAGGCCAGGGCGCGGGCTTCAACCCGCGTCGTGGCTATAACCAGAACAGCCGCTCACAAAGCGGCAGTTCTTACTTTGAAGAAATGAGACAAGCAGGGGCATCCGGGCTGGTACCCGGACTATCAGCGTGATCCTAAGTGGCTTGTTTTAGTCGCTGCACTCGGACTTCTGCAAGTTTGCTCGGTGTTTTCGCCGGTGGTGTTCCCCTAATCGAGGGTGACCAAGCATGCAAGAAAGCGTGATGCAGCGCATGTGGAACAGTGCCCACCTCTCCGGTGGTAACGCTGCCTATGTGGAAGAGCTCTACGAGCTCTACCTGCACGACCCTAACGCTGTGCCAGAAGAATGGCGCACCTACTTTCAGAAGTTGCCGGCTGACGGTAACTCTGCCACTGATGTTTCGCACTCGACAATTCGCGATCATTTCGTGCTGCTGGCAAAGAACCAGCGCCGCGCTCAACCGGTGTCTGCCGGCAGCGTGAGCAGCGAGCACGAGAAGAAGCAAGTTGAAGTGCTGCGATTGATCCAGGCCTACCGGATGCGCGGCCACCAGGCAGCCCAGCTTGACCCGCTGGGGCTGTGGCAGCGTCCTGCACCTGCAGACCTGTCGATCACTCACTACGGCTTGACCAATGCCGATCTTGATACGACCTTCCGTGCCGGCGACCTGTTCATCGGCAAAGAGGAAGCGAGCCTACGCGAAATTCACGAAGCGTTGCAGCAGACATATTGCCGCACCATTGGCGCTGAGTTCACGCATATCACCGATTCCGAGCAACGCCAGTGGTTCCAGCAGCGTCTGGAAAGCGTTCGTGGCCGTCCGACGTACTCCGCCGAGATCAAGAGCCACTTGCTCGAGCGCGTTACCGCCGGTGAAGGCCTGGAGAAATACCTGGGCACCAAATACCCAGGCACCAAGCGTTTCGGCCTGGAAGGCGGCGAAAGCCTGATTCCTATGCTCGACGAGTTGATCCAGCGTTCGGGTTCCTACGGCACCAAGGAAGTCGTCATCGGCATGGCCCACCGTGGTCGCCTGAACGTACTGGTCAACACCTTCGGCAAGAACCCGCGCGAGCTGTTCGACGAGTTCGAAGGCAAGAAGAAGGTCGAGCTGGGCTCCGGTGACGTGAAATACCACCAGGGTTTCTCGTCCAACGTGATGACCACAGGTGGCGAAGTCCACTTGGCCATGGCTTTCAACCCGTCCCACCTGGAAATCGTTTCCCCGGTGGTCGAGGGTTCGGTCCGTGCCCGCCAGGATCGCCGCAACGATCCGACCGGTGAGAAGGTGCTGCCGATCTCCATCCACGGTGACGCGGCGTTCGCCGGTCAAGGCGTGGTCATGGAAACCTTCCAGATGTCGCAGACCCGCGGTTTCAAGACCGGCGGCACCGTGCACATCGTGATCAACAACCAGGTCGGTTTCACCATCAGCAACCCGGAAGACTCGCGTTCCACCGAGTACGCGACCGACGTTGCGAAAATGATCCAGGCGCCGATTCTCCATGTGAATGGCGATGACCCGGAAGCCGTGCTGTTCGTGACCCAGTTGGCCATCGACTACCGCATGCAGTACAAGCGTGACGTGGTGATCGACCTGGTCTGCTACCGTCGTCGCGGCCACAACGAGGCCGACGAGCCAAGCGGCACCCAGCCCCTGATGTACCAGCAGATCGCCAAGCAGCGCACCACCCGTGAGCTGTATGCCGAGCGCCTGACCCAAGGCGGCGTACTGGATGCAGGGCGCGTACAGGAAAAAGTCGATGAATATCGCAATGCCCTGGACAACGGCCTGCACGTGGTAAAAAGCCTGGTCAAGGAGCCGAACAAAGAGCTGTTCGTGGACTGGCGTCCGTATCTGGGCCATGCCTGGACCGCGCGTCACGACACGCGTTTCGACCTCAAGACCTTGCAGGAACTGTCCGCCAAGCTGCTGGAAATCCCGGAAGGCTTCGTGGTCCAGCGCCAGGTCGCGAAGATCTACGAAGACCGCCAGAAGATGCAAGCCGGCGGCCTGCCGATCAACTGGGGCTACGCTGAAACCATGGCGTACGCGACCCTGGCGTTCGAAGGTCACCCGATCCGCATCACCGGCCAGGACGTGGGCCGCGGCACTTTCTCGCACCGCCATGCGGCGCTGCACAACCAGAAAGACGCCAGCACCTACATCCCGCTGCAACACCTGTACAAGGGCCAGCCACGTTTCGACCTGTACGATTCGCTGCTGTCCGAGGAAGCCGTCCTGGCGTTCGAATATGGCTACTCCACCACCGAGCCGAATGCGCTGGTGATCTGGGAAGCCCAGTTCGGCGACTTCGCCAACGGTGCCCAGGTGGTTGTCGACCAGTTCATCACCAGCGGCGAGCACAAGTGGGGCCGTCTCTGCGGTCTGACCATGCTGCTGCCACACGGTTATGAAGGGCAGGGGCCGGAGCACTCTTCGGCACGTCTGGAGCGCTACCTGCAATTGTGCGCCGAGCACAACGTCCAGGTGTGTGTACCAACGACCCCGGCACAGATCTACCACCTGCTGCGTCGTCAGGTCATCCGTCCGCTGCGCAAGCCGCTGATCGTGCTGACACCGAAGTCGCTGCTGCGTCACAAGCTGGCGATCTCCACGCTCGAGGATCTGGCCGAAGGCTCGTTCCAGACCGTTATTTCGGAAATCGACACGCTGGACGCGGCGAAGGTGACTCGCCTGATCCTGTGCAGCGGCAAGGTCTACTACGACCTGCTGGAAAAACGTCGTGCCGAAGGCCGCGAAGACATCGCCATCGTGCGTATCGAGCAGCTTTACCCGTTCCCGGAAGAAGACCTGATGGAGGCCATCGCGCCTTACACCAACCTCACTCACGTGGTGTGGTGTCAGGAAGAACCGATGAACCAGGGCGCGTGGTACAGCAGCCAGCATCACCTGCGTCGCAGCATCGGCAACCATAACAAGGCCCTGGGCCTTGAGTATGCTGGTCGTGATGCGTCCGCTGCACCTGCGTGTGGTTATGCGTCGATGCACGCCGAGCAGCAGGAAAAACTGCTGCAAGATGCTTTCACTGTTTAAGCCTTCGTGCTGACTGAAACCGAATTTTAAGGACCCACAGATAATGGCTATCGAAATCAAAGCCCCGTCATTCCCGGAATCGGTTGCCGATGGCACCGTTGCCACCTGGCACAAGAAACCAGGCGAAGCTGTAAAGCGTGACGACCTGATCGTCGACATCGAGACCGACAAAGTCGTTCTGGAAGTGTTGGCCGAAGCTGACGGCGTGCTCGGCGCAATCGTTGCCGAAGAGGGCGCTACCGTCCTGTCGAACCAGGTACTGGGCTCGATCGAAGAGGGCGGCGCTGCCGCCGCTCCGGCCGCCGCTGCTGCGCCTGCCGCTGGCCAGGCCGCAGCGCCTGCTGCCGATGGCGAAGACGATCCAGTCGCTGCCCCGGCCGCGCGCAAGATCGCCGAAGAGAACGGCATCAACATCGCCTCCGTTGCCGGCACCGGCAAGGGTGGTCGCGTAACCAAGGAAGACGTAGTTGCCGCCGTTGCCGCCAAGAAGGCCGCTCCAGCCGCTGCCCCGTCCAAGCCTGCCGCGCCTGCCGCTGCCGCGCCGGTGTTCGCTGCCGGTGATCGTGTTGAAAAACGCGTTCCGATGACCCGCCTGCGGGCCAAGGTTGCCGAGCGTCTGGTCGAAGCCCAGTCGAACATGGCGATGCTGACCACTTTCAACGAAGTCGACATGACCGAAGTCATGGCCCTGCGTTCGAAGTACAAGGATCTGTTCGAGAAGTCCCACAACGGCGTACGCCTGGGCTTCATGTCGTTCTTCGTCAAGGCAGCCACCGAAGCGCTGAAACGCTTCCCGGCCGTCAACGCGTCGATCGACGGTTCCGACATCGTCTACCACGGCTACGCCGACATCGGTGTCGCGGTGTCCAGCGACCGTGGCCTGGTGGTTCCGGTCCTGCGTAACGCCGAACTGATGAGCCTGGCCGAAATCGAAGGCGGCATCGCCACCTTCGGCAAGAAGGCCCGTGACGGCAAGCTGTCCATCGAAGAGATGACCGGCGGTACGTTCACCATCACCAACGGTGGTACATTCGGTTCGATGATGTCGACCCCGATCGTCAACCCGCCACAAGCGGCGATCCTGGGCATGCACAACATCCTGCAGCGTCCGATGGCGATCAACGGTCAAGTCGTTATCCGTCCGATGATGTACCTGGCGCTGTCCTACGATCACCGCCTGATCGACGGTAAGGAAGCCGTGACTTTCCTGGTCACCATCAAGAACCTGCTTGAAGATCCGGCTCGTCTGCTGCTGGATATCTGATTTTCGCCGCGAGGGCCGGTCTGTCGACCGGCCTCTTGCTGAAACAACCGGTTTCGTCCCTCGACGGTCATCACAAGTGATCGTCCGGTTTGATTCGAAAAGGAATGACTCATGACTCAGAAATTCGACGTGGTAGTGATTGGTGCGGGCCCTGGCGGCTACGTAGCGGCTATCAAGGCTGCGCAACTTGGCCTTAGCACTGCCTGCATCGAGAAATACACCGATGGCGAGGGCAAACTGGCCCTGGGCGGTACCTGCCTGAACGTCGGTTGCATTCCATCCAAGGCGCTGCTGGACAGCTCCTGGAAGTACAAGGAAGCGAAAGAAAGCTTCAACGTCCACGGTATCTCCACCGGCGAAGTCAAGATGGACGTCGCAGCGATGGTTGGCCGCAAGGCTGGCATCGTCAAGAACCTGACCAGCGGTGTTGCCACCCTGTTCAAGGCTAACGGTGTGACCTCGATCCAGGGCCACGGCAAGCTGCTGGCCGGCAAGAAAGTCGAAGTCACCAAGCCGGACGGTTCGGTTGAAGTGATCGAAGCCGAGAACGTGATCCTGGCTCCAGGCTCGCGTCCGATCGATATTCCACCGGCTCCGGTCGATCAGAACGTGATCGTCGATTCGACGGGCGCCCTGGAATTCCAGACCGTGCCAAAACGCCTGGGCGTGATCGGCGCTGGTGTGATCGGCCTCGAGCTGGGTTCGGTATGGTCGCGCCTGGGTGCGCAAGTGACCGTCCTGGAAGCCCTCGACACCTTCCTGATGGCCGCTGATACCGCGGTTTCCAAGGAAGCGCTGAAAACCCTGACCAAGCAAGGCCTGGACATCAAGCTGGGCGCTCGCGTGACCGGTTCCAAGGTCAATGGCGAAGAAGTCTTGGTGAACTACACCGACGCCAACGGCGAACAGACCATCACTTTCGACAAGCTGATCGTTGCGGTCGGCCGCCGTCCGGTGACCACCGACCTGCTGGCTGCCGACAGCGGCGTAGTGATCGACGAACGTGGTTTCATCCACGTCGATGACCAGTGCGCTACCGCCGTTCCGGGCGTCTTCGCCATCGGTGACGTGGTGCGCGGCATGATGCTGGCGCACAAGGCGTCCGAGGAAGGCATCATGGTCGTCGAGCGCATCAAGGGCCACAAAGCCCAGATGAACTATGACCTGATCCCATCGGTTATCTACACCCACCCGGAAATCGCATGGGTTGGCAAGACCGAACAGGCCTTGAAAGCCGAAGGCGTTGAAGTTAACGTCGGCACCTTCCCGTTCGCTGCCAGTGGCCGTGCCATGGCAGCCAACGATACCGGTGGTTTCGTGAAAGTCATCGCCGATGCCAAGACGGATCGCGTATTGGGCGTTCACGTGATTGGCCCAAGCGCTGCCGAGCTGGTACAGCAAGGCGCGATCGGCATGGAATTCGGCACCAGCGCTGAAGACCTGGGCATGATGGTCTTCTCCCATCCGACCCTGTCTGAAGCCTTGCACGAAGCGGCCCTGGCCGTAAATGGCGGCGCCATCCACGTGGCCAACCGCAAGAAGCGTTAATAGACAATAAGAAACCACGGCGGTATGGCCCGTCGTGAGCCTTGCGAGCAAGACTCACCGCGGAATATCCGCTGGACGCAGCCTTGCGTAGCTGCACCGGTTGACCGGAAAGCTACGCAAGCAGCAGTCACAGGTGGTGCGGCACCAAAACGGTGCAGCACCGAATGCGCAGTACCTAACGAAGACGGTAATAAGCATGAATCTTCACGAGTATCAGGGTAAGCAGCTGTTCGCTGAGTACGGCCTGCCAGTATCCACCGGCTACGCGGTAGACACCCCGGAAGCGGCAGCAGAAGCTTGCGACAAAATCGGCGGCAGCGAATGGGTTGTCAAAGCCCAGGTTCACGCCGGTGGTCGCGGTAAAGCGGGCGGCGTCAAGCTGGTTCGCAGCAAAGAAGACGCCAAAGCCTTCGCACAGCAGTGGCTGGGCAAGCGTCTGGTGACTTACCAGACTGACGCCAACGGTCAGCCAGTCACCAAGATCCTGGTTGAATCGTGCACTGATATCGCTAAAGAGCTGTACCTGGGCGCGGTCGTTGACCGTTCGAGCCGCCGTATCGTGTTCATGGCTTCCACCGAAGGTGGCGTGGACATCGAGAAAATCGCTCACGATACCCCTGAGAAAATCCTCAAGGCCACCATCGATCCACTGGTTGGCGCGCAGCCATTCCAGGGCCGCGAGCTGGCATTCCAGCTGGGCCTGGAAGGCAAGCAGGTCACTCAATTCGCCAAGATCTTCGTAGGTCTGGCCAAGCTTTTCCAGGACCACGACCTGGCACTGCTGGAAGTGAACCCGCTGGTGATCAAGGCCGACGGCGACCTGCACTGCCTCGATGCCAAAATCAACATCGACGCCAACGCCATGTACCGTCAGCCTAAGCTGAAGACTTTCCACGATCCGTCGCAAGACGATCCGCGCGAAGCGCACGCTGCCAAGTTCGAGCTGAACTACGTAGCCCTGGAAGGCAACATCGGCTGCATGGTCAACGGTGCCGGCCTGGCCATGGGTACCATGGACATCGTCAACCTGCATGGCGGCAAGCCAGCCAACTTCCTCGACGTGGGCGGCGGTGCTACCAAGGAACGCGTGACCGAAGCGTTCAAGATCATCCTGTCCGACACCAACGTCGCCGCAGTACTGGTCAACATCTTCGGCGGCATCGTTCGTTGCGACATGATTGCCGAAGGCATCATCGGCGCCGTGAAAGAAGTCGGCGTGAAAATCCCGGTTGTTGTTCGCCTTGAAGGCAACAACGCTGAGCTGGGCGCTAAAGTACTGGCAGAAAGCGGTTTGAACATCATCGCTGCTACCAGCCTGACCGACGCTGCTCAACAAGTCGTTAAAGCTGCGGAGGGCAAATAATGAGCGTCCTGATCAATAAAGACACCAAGGTTATCTGCCAGGGTATTACCGGTTCGCAAGGTAGCTTCCACACCCAGCAAGCCCTCGAATACGGCACCAAGATGGTTGGCGGCGTAACGCCAGGCAAAGGCGGCACCGAGCACCTGGGCCTGCCCGTGTTCAACACCGTGAAAGACGCTGTAGCTGCCACTGGCGCCACCGCCAGCGTGATCTACGTTCCGGCTCCTTTCTGCAAGGACTCCATCCTTGAAGCAGCGTTCGGCGGCATCAAGCTGATCGTCTGCATCACCGAAGGCATCCCGACCATCGACATGCTGGAAGCCAAGGTCAAGTGCGACGAGCTGGGTATCACCCTGATCGGCCCTAACTGCCCAGGCGTGATCACTCCAGGCGAATGCAAGATCGGCATCATGCCAGGTCACATTCACTTGCCAGGCAAGGTCGGTATCGTTTCCCGTTCCGGCACCCTGACTTATGAAGCCGTGAAGCAGACCACTGACGCCGGTTTCGGTCAGTCGACTTGCGTCGGCATCGGCGGTGACCCGATCCCGGGTTCGAACTTCATCGACATCCTGAAGCTGTTCCAGGAAGACCCGAAGACCGAAGCGATCGTGATGATCGGTGAGATCGGCGGTTCGGCTGAAGAAGAAGCGGCTGCCTACATCAAGGCCAACGTGACCAAGCCGGTTGTTTCCTACATCGCCGGTGTGACTGCTCCTCCGGGCAAGCGCATGGGCCATGCTGGCGCAATCATCTCTGGCGGCAAGGGCACTGCAGACGAGAAATTCGCTGCACTGCAAGACGCAGGCGTGAAAACCGTGCGTTCGCTGGCAGACATCGGCAAGGCCCTGGCCGAGCTGACTGGCTGGGAAATGAAGAAGTAAGCTTCGGCTGACCTTTTCGTTCCAGTAGCAAAGGCCACCTTCGGGTGGCCTTTGTCGTTTCTGGGGCTGTGGCGTCAGGGAGGGCCTCATCGCGAGCAAGCTCGCTCCCACAGTCGAGCGCATTTCATTGTGGGAGCGAGCTTGCTCGCGATGACGGAATGACAGTCCGCCAACCATTTACATGCAAAAACGCGACACGGGGACGTCGCGCATCGGATAGTTCGCCCCTTTACAGTGCGTTTTATCGCCAAATTCGTTAGGCTAGCAGCCATTTTTGCGACCGCTGCCCACAAGGAAGCGACGCGCTAAACGGGTCGGTCTGATACGGATCGGCAGCATTTCCCTCTACCCTCGGGGAAATCCCTCTCTAAATTCCGATTCAGTAGTGTGGTTTCCTTAATGAAAGTGTTGAAAGGCCAGGACATCCTGGCGCTTGGTTTCATGACATTTGCCCTGTTCGTCGGGGCCGGCAACATCATCTTCCCGCCTATCGTTGGTTTGCAGTCCGGGCCTCATGTCTGGATGGCGGCGCTTGGCTTCCTGATCACGGCGGTGGGCTTGCCGGTCATCACGGTCGTTGCGTTGGCCAAGGTCGGTGGCGCGATGGACGCCTTGAGCAGCCCCATCGGCAAGGTCGCCGGCGGGTTGCTGGCGGCGGTGTGCTACCTGGCCGTCGGCCCGTTGTTCGCCACGCCACGTACCGCCACCGTCTCGTTTGAAGTCGGCCTGGCGCCGTTGACCGGTGAAAGCCCGCTGGCGTTGTTTCTCTACAGCGCCGTGTATTTCCTGTTGGTGTTCTTCATCTCGCTCTATCCGGGCCGCCTGCTGGACACCGTCGGCCGCTTTCTCGCGCCGCTGAAAATCATCGCCCTGGCCGTGCTGGGTATCGCCGCGTTTGCCTTGCCCGCCGGCGATATCGGCGTAGCGACCCCCGAGTACGTTGCGGCGCCGTTTTCCCAAGGTTTCATCAATGGTTACCTGACCATGGATACCCTGGGTGCACTGGTGTTCGGCATCGTCATCGTCAACGCGATCCGTTCCCGAGGCGTCGAGTCGCCCGCCTTGATCACCCGCTACGCCATCATCGCCGGGCTGATCGCCGGAGTGGGCCTGGCGTTGGTCTACGTCAGTCTGTTCCGCCTCGGTTCCGGCAGCCATGAAGTGGCTGCGGGGGCGACCAACGGTGCCGCTGTGCTGCATGCCTACGTGCAACACACGTTCGGTAGCCTGGGCAGCGGTTTCCTCGCCGTATTGATCTCCCTGGCGTGCCTGGTCACCGCGGTCGGCCTGACCTGCGCCTGCGCCGAGTACTTCAGTCGTGTCCTGCCGCTGTCCTACAAGACCCTGGTGGTGATCCTGGCGGGTTTTTCGCTGTTGGTGTCCAACCTGGGCCTGACCAAGCTGATCGCGTTCTCGATTCCGGTCCTGACCGCGATCTATCCGCCGTGCATCGCCCTGGTGGCCCTGAGTTTCTGCAAGGACTTCTGGCATGAGCAGGGGCGCATTGTCGGCCCGGTGATGCTGGTGTCGTTCCTGTTTGGCCTGATCGATGCGCTCAAAGGCGCCGGGTTGGCGGACTGGATGCCGACGCAGCTGGCCCACCTGCCGCTGAGCGAGCAAGGCCTGGCCTGGCTGGTGCCTTCGGTGATGACCCTGGTGGTTGCCGTGGTGTGTGATCGTCTGCTGGGCAAGCGCAGCGAGGCATTGGCTTAAACAGCTTCAGGCAGACTCACCGGCCACAATCGAAATGCCCCGTATCAATCGATACGGGGCATTTTTTTTGAGTGCGGTGTCTTTTTTCGTGGGCTAACGTCGAAGCAGTGTCTTGAAAGGCGTACACAGCGCCTGTGGGAGCGAGCTTGCTCGCGATGGCGTCGGATCAGTCAGCATCAACGGGTCTGATGGACCGCCATCGCGAGCAAGCTCGCTCCCACAGGTCGGCATTTCAAGGCTCGTCTGGCTTTAGACGTCATGTTTTTAGACATACAGGAAATCGAATGTCATTCATCCAAGCCAACCTGATCCATCTGCTTGCCGCTGCCTGGTTCATCATCTGCTGGGGCGGATACACCCGTTATGCCACCTGGAAGGCCCGCGACACGGCCTGCCTGGCCAGCGTGATGCACCTGTACCGCGAGGACTGGATGCGTCGCATGCTGTTGCGTGAAAACCGCATCGCCGATGCCAGCGTGATCGGTAATCTGGAGCGCAACGCCTCATTCTTCGCCTCCAGCACGCTGATCATCCTGGCCGGTATCCTGACGGTGCTTGGGGCGTCTGATCGGGCGGTATCGTTGCTGGCCGACCTGCCGATGGTGCAGCAAGCCTCCCAAGGCATGGCGGAAGTCAAGTTGCTGTGCCTGGCGCTGGTGTTCGTGTATGCGTTCTTCACATTCAGCTGGTGCATGCGCCAATACAACTTCGCGGCGGTGCTGGTGGGATCAGCGCCGATGATCGGCGAGCGTCATGTCTCCGAGCAGGAGCGCAAGGCCTTTGCACTAAGGGCGGCGCGGGTGATCTCCATGGCCGCCAACCAGTTCAACTTCGGCCTGCGTTCTTATTATTTCGGCATGACCATGTTGGCGTGGTTCGTCAGTCCCTGGTTATTCATGTTGATGAGTGCCGGCGTGGTGTTTGTGTTGTACCAGCGGGAGTTTCATTCCGACGTGCTGGATGTCATGGTCTATACCCCTACGGAGGCACCATCGCCTGAAGTTGGCAAGGAAGCTGTTTGATCGATCGGCTAAATCGCAGGCAAAAGAAAACCCGCATCAGGCGGGTTTTCTTTTTTCGCTAAAACCGTATCAGTTGGTTTTAGCTGGGGTAGCGGGGGCTTCCTGCTTAGCGGCTTCGTTCGCTTCAGCCTGCTTTTTGGCGGCTTCGGCGTTTTCTTTCGCCGCGTCGTTCACTTTATCCTGTGCTTTGTTCATGTCTTGCTGAGCTTGCTCAGCGTGTTGGTTGGCATCTTGAGCTTTGTCCTCGGATTTTTTATCGCAGGCAGCGAGACCGAGGGAGGCGGCCAACATCAAGGCAATAGCAAAAGTCTTACGCATGGGGTGTTTCTCCTTATGGAAATAACTACTGGCCTTTTGAACGCCGCCCCTCAGATTAAGTTCCTGCTGCATTACAGATATATAACCTTGCACAGCGATGGAACTTTGTGAGAAGTGCCGGTTGTCAGGTTTCATCATTAACTGGAGTGTTAATCGAATGGCCGAAGACCCCGTTTTTGAGCGCGCGACACGCTTTTTGTCCGCACTGAGACATTGCCAGGTACTGGGCCTGAAGCTGCACAGCGCCAGTCGCGAAGGATTGACTGTGATTTTGCCTTACAGCCCCGGGATCGTCGGTAACCCCCTTACAGGGATTATCCACGGCGGGGCGCTGACCTCATTGATGGACACCGCGTGCGGCATGTCGACCTTGTGCGTGCTGCCGCAGTTCGAGGTCTGTCCGACCCTGGACTTGCGTATCGACTACATGCACGCCGCCGAGCCCCACAAGGACATCTACGGCTTCGCTCAATGCTACCGGGTCACCCCGGACGTGATCTTCAGCCGGGGTTTTGCCTGGCAGGACGACCCCGAGCAACCCATTGCCCATGTGGTGGGCACCTTCATGCGCCTGGGTGACCACGCCAGAGGGTTCAAGAGGGGCGGTCCAGCGGCCGCCGTAGACCAACCATGAGCGATGTCACCGAGGAACAACTGCGCCAGGCCTGCGCGCGGGGCGACTACACGCTGTTGCTGGCCTCGATCCCCTATGCGCAACTGATTGGCGTCGAGTGCTCGGGCCAAGGCGATGAATTGCTGTTCCGGCTTCCGGCCAACAAGGACAACATTGGTAACCCTTTACTGCCGGCGATCCACGGCGGGGTCATTGCCGGGTTCATGGAGCTGTCGGCTGCCGTTTATCTGCTGATCACCACCGGCGCGCCGGGCGTGCCAAAAATCATCGACTTCTCCCTGGATTACCTGCGCGCCGGGCAGTTTCGCGACACCTACGCCAAGTGCCAGGTCTGGCGTCAGGGGCGGCGAGTGGCCAACGTGGCGATCACCGCCTGGCAGGACACCGAAGCCGAGCCCATCGCCACCGCCCGGGCGCATTTCAAGATCCCGGAGCCCTCAAAACCCGATCGCCCTTGAAATCATCACCGTTGCCCCCACCTTGAGGACATCCCGCCGCCAATCTCAGCGAGGCGGACACCACCATCCACTTGGAGTTTGATGACCATGAGCGTGGAAACTCAAAAGGAAACCCTGGGCTTCCAGACCGAGGTGAAGCAACTGCTGCACCTGATGATTCACTCGCTGTATTCGAATAAGGAAATTTTCCTTCGCGAGCTGATTTCGAACGCCTCTGACGCTGTCGACAAGTTACGTTTCGAAGCCCTTTCCAAGCCTGAACTGCTGGAAGGCGGCGCTGAGCTGAAAATCCGTGTGAGCTTCGACAAGGACGCGAAAACCGTCACCCTCGAAGACAACGGTATCGGCATGAGCCGCGAAGAGGTGATCACGCACCTGGGCACCATCGCCAAGTCTGGCACCGCCGACTTCATGAAAAACCTGTCCGGCGACCAGAAGAAAGATTCCCACCTGATCGGTCAGTTCGGCGTCGGTTTCTATTCCGCGTTCATCGTGGCCGACCAGGTCGAAGTGTTCAGCCGCCGTGCCGGCCTCGCTGCGAGCGAAGGCGTGCACTGGTCGTCCAAGGGCGAAGGCGAGTTTGAAGTCGCCACCGTCGACAAGGCTGATCGCGGCACCCGCATCGTGCTGCACCTCAAGTCCGGCGAAGACGAGTTCGCCGATGGCTGGCGCCTGCGCAACATCATCAAGAAGTACTCCGACCACATCGCGCTGCCTATCGAGCTGCCGAAGGAAGTCACCGCTGCCGAAGGCGAAGAAAAGCCTGAAGTGGAATGGGAAACCGTCAACCGCGCCAGTGCCCTGTGGACCCGTCCGCGCACCGAAGTGAAAGACGAGGAATACCAGGAGTTCTACAAGCACATCGCCCACGACTACGAGAACCCGCTGAGCTGGAGCCATAACAAGGTCGAAGGCAAGCTGGAATACAACTCGCTGCTGTACGTGCCGGCCCGTGCGCCGTTCGACCTGTACCAGCGCGAAGCGCCACGCGGGCTGAAGCTGTATGTGCAGCGTGTGTTCGTGATGGACCAGGCCGAGTCGTTCCTGCCGCTGTACCTGCGTTTCATCAAGGGTGTGGTGGATTCCAACGATCTGTCGCTGAACGTGTCGCGGGAAATCCTGCAGAAAGATCCGATCATCGACTCCATGAAGTCGGCGCTGACCAAGCGTGTACTGGACATGCTGGAAAAACTGGCGAAGAACGAGCCCGAGCAGTACAAGAGCTTCTGGAAGAACTTCGGTCAGGTGATGAAAGAAGGTCCGGCCGAGGACTTCGCCAACAAAGAGAAGATCGCCGGCCTGTTGCGCTTTGCCTCGACCCAGGGTGACGATGGCGAGCAGATCGTTGGCCTGGCCGATTACCTGGCCCGTGCCAAGGAAGGTCAGGACAAGATTTACTACCTGACCGGTGAAACTTATGCACAGGTCAAGAACAGCCCGCACCTGGAAGTCTTCCGCAAGAAAGGCATCGAAGTGCTGCTGCTGACCGATCGCATCGACGAGTGGCTGATGAGCTACCTCAACGAGTTCGACGGCAAGAGCTTTGTCGACGTGGCCCGTGGTGACCTGGACCTTGGCAACCTGGATTCGGAAGAAGACAAGAAAGCTGCCGAGGAAGTCGCCAAGAGCAAGGAAGGTCTGGTCGAGCGGATCAAGACCGCCCTGGGCGATGCTGTCAGTGAAGTGCGCGTCTCGCACCGTCTGACCGACTCTCCGGCGATCCTGGCCATTGGCGAGCAGGACCTCGGTCTGCAGATGCGCCAGATCCTCGAGGCCAGTGGCCAGAAGGTCCCGGATTCCAAGCCGATCTTCGAGTTCAACCCGGCCCATCCGCTGGTGGAAAAGCTCGACAACGAGCAGAGCGAAGAGCGTTTCGGCGACCTGTCGCACATCCTGTTCGACCAGGCAGCCCTGGCGGCAGGCGACAGCCTGAAAGATCCAGCGGCCTACGTACGCCGCTTGAACAAGCTGCTGGTTGAACTGTCAGCTTAATCAAGTGAGAAAAAACCCGCTTCGGCGGGTTTTTTCATTTCTGGTGTTCCATTTAAAGAAGAGTCCGTCATGAGTCAGATTACGGTTCGTTCGCTGGTCTATCAGATTGAAGGTCAAACCTATGAAGGTCGCTTGGCGTTCGACGTTCACCAGCAGGGTCCACGCCCGGGTCTGTTGATGGCGCCGAATTGGATGGGCGTCGGGGCTGGTGCCGAGGATATTGCCAAGACGGTGGCGGCCAACGGCTACGTCGTATTGATTGCCGACCTGTACGGGCAGACGGTGCGTCCGACCAACGCCGACGAGGCGGGGGCGGCGATGATGCCTCTCAAGAACGACCGGGCCCTGTTGCGCAAGCGCATGCAGGCGGCGCTCGAGCAACTGCAAAACCAGGGTGAAGCGCAGGTCGATGCTTCCAGGCTGGCCACGTTCGGCTTTTGCTTCGGTGGCTGCTGCGCCCTGGAATTGGCCCGTGCCGGCGCACCGCTGAAGGCCGCGATTTCATTCCATGGCACCTTGGATACGCCGAACCCGGCGGATGCGCAGAACATCCAGGGTTCGGTGTTGGTGATGCACGGTGCCTCGGATCCGCTGGTGCCTAAGGAACAACTACCCGCCTTCGAAGACGAAATGAACGCCGCCGGGGTGGACTGGCAACTGCTCAGCTACGGTGGCGCGGTGCACTCGTTCACCGACCCGCAGGCCAATGTGCCGGGCAAGATGATGTACAACGCCAAGGTCGCCGGACGGGCGTTCAGGTCGATGCATAACTTGCTGGATGAAGTGTTCAAGGGCTGACGTCGGGTTCTGGATCTGGTGCTCTTGTTGTCCGACATAAAGCCAGCGCGAGCAAGCTCGCTCCCACAATGATCCGCTGTGAACGCACATTCTGTGATCACTCAAATCCAATGTGGGAGCGAGCTTGCTCGCGATGGCGGTCTGACAAGCAATCCTGAAATCAGGGCAACTCGATCCGCTCGCTTTCCCCCGGCACGGTCGGCCAGTCCCTAGCCGCCCAGCGTTGGCGGGCTTCATCTATCCGGGCCGGATCACTGGAGACGAAGTTCCAGTTCATCCGCCGCGGCCCATCCAGCGGTGCGCCGCCGAACAGCACGGCATGGCAGTCACTGTCCGCAAACAGCGCCATCTCTTTCCCGACCGGCAGTATCACCAGCGAATGAGGTTCCACCGGCTCGCCCTCCAGCAGCGCCTCGCCGCTCAAGACATACAGGGCCCGCTCTTCATGCTCGGTGGGAATCAGTAAGGTCGTCGCGGTTTGCAGGTTCAGTTCGGCATAAAGCGTAGGAGACAACACCGGTACCGGCGATTCCAGGCAAAAGCCTGACCCGGCGATCATCCGGATACTGACGCCCAGGTTGTCGCTGACGGGCAGGCTGTGTGCCGGATGATGGCTGTAGTGCCCTGGCCCTTCTTCGTGGGACTTGGGCGAGGCCAGCCAGACTTGCAAGCCGTGCATGACGAAATCGCTCCCCAGCAGTGATTCGGGGGTGCGCTCGACATGGGCAATGGCGCTGCCGGCGGTCATCCAGCTGACGTCCCCGGCATCCACCACCTGATCGGAACCCAGGCTGTCCTTGTGCTGGAGTTTTCCCTCGAACAGGTAGGTGAGGGTGGATAGCCCGATGTGGGGATGCTGACGGATGTTCATGCCTCTACCGGGCGCGTAGGAGGTTTGCAGCATGTGGTCGAAAAACACGAAAGGTCCGACACTGCGACACTTGGCGGACGGCAACGGGCGAAGAATCGGTTGGCCTTCAACATCTTCTGCGCGGGGGCGGACGATCAGGGGCGTGGTCATGGTGTCTTCCAGGTTGAACAATGGATGCAGAAAAGCATAACTCGCCGCCGCCAGTGCGGCACAGGCGGCTTGAACCCTGACGGGACGAGCAGGGTCTATGCTGCTCATGACCTCTGGAGGCTGCCTGTGCCCTTGTCCCGTCTGATCTTCGCCTGGCTGCTGGCTGTTTCGAGCAGCAGCGCCATGGCCCGCGAATACGCCTACAGCGATGCGCACTTGCATTACGTCGATTTCTTCCAGGAAACCGCCGGCATGCCGAAGCTGCTCCAGGCGATGACGGACAATCGCATCGAGCATGTGATGATTTCCGGCATTCCGGTGGCCAAGAAATGGCATGAGGACGAGCCCAAGCGTCCACGTTACTACGCCGGTGACGATGCGGACGCCTATTGGTACAGCGCCACCGATGTGATTGTCGCTGCCGCGGTGAGCAAGCTGACCGTCGAGCAACGCCAACGCTTCCATCCTTTCCTGTCGGGCTTCAATCCCAACGACAAGAACTCCGCCGCTCACATCCAGCGCATGCTCGATCTGTACCCGGGGCTGTGGCAAGGCATCGGCGAGGTATTCACCCGCCACGATGACCTCACGGCGTTGACCTCCGGTGATACCCCGAGGGCCAATAACGAAGCCATGACGCGGATCTATCACCTGGCGGCCGAGAACGATCTGCCGGTGATGTTGCATTCCAACATCACTTCCAAGCGTGAGAAAAATCCGCTGTACCTGGCAGAAATGGAGGAGCCCCTGCGTAATCATCCGCACACGCGGTTCATCTGGGCCCACGCCGGCACCAGCATGGAAATCCATCGCCACCAGACCCAGCTGGATTTTCTGTTGCCGACCCTGACCCGGATGCTCGAGTCCTACCCCAACCTTTATGTAGACCTGTCTTGGAGCCTGCTCACGCCGTACTTGCTGGACGAGGCGGGCAAGCCCCGGCCGGAGTGGGTGCGGCTGGTAGAGCGCTTTCCGGAGCGCTTCATGGTGGGATCGGATGTGGTAGGGCGTTTCAACAAGCTCGGTAAGGAATTGCACAGCTTCGATCCGTTCCTGGATGCCTTGCCGGAAGACGTGGCCAGGAAGGTGGCGCGGGATAACTTTTTGGCGGTGTTGCCGCGTTCAGTTCCTAGATAGAAAGTACCTTGTGGCGAGGGGATTTATCCCCGCTGGGCTGCGCAGCAGGTCCAAAACTTCGACGGTTATCGGTCTGACACACTGAGATATCAGATTTGGGCCCGCTTCGCGCGCCAACGGGGATAAATCCCCTCGCCACAGAGGATTCCTGGTGTGTGGGCGAATGCCTGTCTGTCATCAGTCTGTCACTACGGCGTCATACCCTCGCGCTCATCTCAATCAAGGAGCGCACTATGCACCTCACCCGTTCAAGCGCATTGGTCGCGCTGTTGTTGACCTGCGGTCTGGCACAGGCAGAAGTTCGTGTCGAAGGCCCGGTGGAATACGGCGTTTTTGACGGCCCGCAAGCCGAGCTGCAGTCGGGGGAGCGGGTCCTGCGTCGCAGCAACGAGCAGATCCGCCAGACCGAAAGCGTACCGGCGAAACTGGGCACCAAGTTCGGCATGCGCTACCAGTTGGCGGGCAAGGTCGCGGATGACCAGCCGTTGACCCTGTTGTACTTCACGCCTGGCATCCGCACTCCTGACGGCGTGCGCCACGATAAATTCGAAGTCATCCAGAAACTGGTGCCCGGCGCGCCCCAGGACGTCATGGCCTACGAGTTCACCGAAAGCCACGAAGTGGTGCCGGGGGAGTGGCGGTTCATGGTGTTCCAGGGCGATCGGCTGCTGACGCAGCAACGGTTTGTGGTGCGCTGAATTTCATCCCACTGTAGATCTCATGTGGGAGCGGGCTTGCTCGCGAATGCGCAGTGTCAGACGGTATATTCGTCTGCTGACACACCGCATTCGCGAGCAAGCCCGCTCCCACAGGACCCTGTAGTGGATTGGCAGGCAAAAAAAACGCCCCGAACCAGTCGGGGCGTTTTTGTGTGCGGCGTAGCGGTGGGGCTTACTTGCCCTGCCAGCGCTTCAATACCAGGGTGGCGTTGGTGCCACCGAAGCCGAAGCTGTTGCTCATCACGGTGTTGATGGTGGCGTCTTCGCGAGTCTTGGTCAGGATTGGCATGTCGGCCACTTCCGGATCCAGTTCGTCGATGTTGGCCGAACCTGCCATGAAGTTGCCTTCCATCATCAGCATGCAGTAGATCGCTTCGTGAACGCCGGCGGCGCCCAGGGAGTGACCCGACAAGCTCTTGGTGGAGCTGATGGCCGGGGCCTTGTCGCCGAAGACTTCACGCACACCTTTCATTTCCATCACGTCACCGACCGGGGTCGAGGTGCCGTGGGTGTTCAGGTAGTCGATCGGTGCATCAACGGTGGACATGGCCATCTGCATGCAGCGGATGGCACCTTCGCCGCTTGGGGCGACCATGTCATAGCCATCGGAAGTGGCGCCATAACCGACGATTTCCGCGTAGATTTTCGCGCCGCGGGCCAGAGCGTGCTCCAGCTCCTCGACCACCACCATGCCGCCGCCGCCGGCGATGACGAAACCGTCCCGTTTGGCGTCGTAGGCGCGGGAGGCCTTTTCCGGGGTTTCGTTGTATTGGCTGGACAGGGCGCCCATGGCGTCGAACAGGAACGACTGGCTCCAATGTTCTTCTTCACCGCCGCCGGCGAATACGATGTCCTGCTTGCCCATCTGGATCTGTTCCATGGCGTTGCCGATGCAGTGAGCACTGGTGGCGCAGGCGGAGGAGATCGAGTAGTTGATGCCCTTGATCTTGAATGGAGTAGCCAGGCAGGCCGAAACGGTGCTGCCCATGGTCCGCGTGACGCGGTACGGGCCAACGCGCTTGACGCCTTTTTCGCGCAGGGTGTCCAGCGCTTCCATCTGGTTCAGCGTCGAGGCGCCACCGGAACCGGCGATCAGGCCGGTACGCACATTGGACACTTGCTCTTCGGTCAGGCCGGAGTCAGCGATGGCGTCCTTCATGGCCAGGTAGGCGTAAGCCGCCGCGTGGCCGACGAAACGGTAGATCTTGCGATCGATCAGCTCTTCGAGGGGAAGGTCAATGGAGCCGGAAACCTGGCTACGCAGACCCATTTCAGCATATTCCGGGTTGAACCGGATGCCAGGGCGACTTGCACGCAGGTTAGCGGAGACGGTCTCTTTGTCATTGCCCAGGCACGAAACGATGCCCAGACCAGTGATAACGACGCGGCGCATGCGGATAACCCTTAGAAGTTGTCAGTGGAGGTGAAAACGCCGACCCGAAGGCCTTCGGCGGTATAGATCTCGCGACCGTCCACGGCCACCGAACCATCGGCAATGGCCATGTTCAGCTTGCCCTTGAGGACGCGTTTGATATGAATGTTATAGGTGATTTTCTTGGCGGTCGGCAGGACCTGACCAAAGAACTTCACTTCGCCTGAACCCAGGGCGCGACCGCGACCCGGCAGGCCCTGCCAGCCGAGGAAGAAACCGACCAGTTGCCACATGGCATCCAGGCCCAGGCAGCCCGGCATCACCGGATCACCCTCGAAGTGGCAGGCGAAGAACCACAGGTCCGGATTGATATCCAGCTCGGCGACCAATTCACCTTTGCCGTACTTGCCACCCTCTTCGCTGATATGGGTGATGCGATCCACCATCAGCATGTTCGGGGCGGGCAGTTGCGCGTTACCAGGGCCGAACAGCTCACCGCGACTGCAGCGCAGCAGGTCTTCCCGAGTAAAGGCGTTTTGTTTGGTCATGCGAGCTCCTCAATAGTCCCATGCGGCAGGGTGGGGCAAATCTTCCCGGCCGATCGAAGCGTTCATGCCTCGAATCGACAGCCTACTCATAGACTATTGCGTTGTAGTGAAAGTCACAGCACACGGGAAATGAATGTACACCTGTGCACTGAAATTTTTATTCAAGCCCCAATCGAGGCTTGTTCGGGTGCCTAAGACTGCCGCACTTTCGCCTTTCACGCCAGTCACACAGGCTACTAATGCACCCAACGCTGCAGAATTTGCTGCAGGTCAACGCGTTTGAACGGCTTGGCCAGGTAATCGTTCATACCCGCCGCCAGGCAGGCTTCGCGGTCGCCCTGCAAGGCATTGGCGGTGAGGGCGATGATCGGCACCTCGCTGCAGCCGGGTAACCGGCGGATCTGCCGCGTGGCTTCGTAGCCGTCGATAATGGGCAGTCGGCAATCCATGAGGATCGCTTCGAAAATCAGGCTTTCGGCGCTGCGTACGGCCTGGGCACCGTCGACCGCGACGCTGACCGTGAAGCCCAGACTGCGCAGCATGGCTTCGATCACCGTCTGGTTCACCGGGTTGTCTTCGACCAACAACACGTTACGGCCTTCGCCATCACCGCTGCCGCTCGACAGGCGCGGCGCCAGGGGCGGTGGGATCTGCCGCGAGCGGGCCAGCGGAATCTCAAGGGTGAACACCGAGCCCAGGCCTTCTTCACTCTGGGCTCGCAGCGTGCCGCCCATGCGTTCGGCCAGGGTGCGGGCGATTGGCAGGCCCAGGCCGGTGCCGCCGTAACGCCGGGAAATCGAGCTGTCGGCTTGCTGGAAGGCGTCGAACATGCGCTCCAGGCTCTCAGTCGGAATGCCTATGCCGCTGTCCCGCACCGTGCAGGTGAACCACAACAGTTCGTGATCCAGGGCCTGCCATTGGCACTGCACGGTGACCTGACCTTGCTCGGTGAATTTCAGCGCGTTGCCGATCAGGTTCACCAGGATCTGCCGGATTCGCGTCGGATCGCCTTGGACCTGCAAGGCTTGCATGTCGTCGGGGATCAACAGCTCCAGGCCCAGTTTGCGTTGCGCGGCGCTGTGCTGGAACGACTGGGCGCAACTGCCCACCAATTCCGCCAGATTGAACGAGATGTGTTCCAGCTCCAGGGCCGAGCGCTCGATGCGCGAAAAGTCGAGGATGTCGTTGATCACCTTCAGCAGGTGTTCGGTGGATTCGGACGCCAGCGCCGTGTACTCATGCTGCTCGTCGGTCATCCGGGTGGTTTCCAGCAGTTGCAGCATGCCCAGTACACCGTTCATGGGCGTGCGCAGTTCATGGCTCATCATCGCCAGGAACTCAGACTTGGCGCTGTTGGCCTTTTCCGCTTCCTCCCGGGTCTTGATCAGTTGCTCCATGGCCTGGTGTTGTTCGCGGCTGGCTTGCTCGAGCCCGTCGGCCAGGTTGTTGATGTGCCGCGATAACGCGCCCAGTTCACCGTCGTCAACGATGGGCAGCGGCGTGCTGTAGTCGCCTTGCTGGATCGCTTTGACCGCGTTGCCGATATCGCGGATCGGACGGGACAGGTTCGATGCCAGGCGGCGCGCCACGAGAAAGGTAAACAACAGGGCGAACAGCGCCAGGATGGCGGCCTTGAACAGGATTTCCTGCTGCCGCTGGCTGAAGGCGTCACTGGACATGCCAACGATCACGCGGCCCAGGTAATCTTCACCGGGGGCTTCAGTGGAAGCGCTGTCGCCTTGCAGAAAATCATTGTTCAGGGCAATGCGTTGCAGGCGAACCGGGGCCTGGAACACTTCGACCTGCTGAGAGTGGTCGTCGGTTGATTCGGATTGCTCGACGTACACCAGCACCCGGTTCGTGCTGTCCTGAATCTCCAGGAAGCGCACGTGGGGCGTCGCCAGGGTCGCGGTGAGCAGGCTTTCCAGCACCTCTTTGTTGCCAGAAATCACTCCGTATTCAGTGGCGGGAGCCAGTTGGTTGGCGATCAGCTGGCCGGTGTGATTGAGTTCCTGGCGCAAGTCCTGGATCCGCACGAAGGTGAAGAAGCTGATCAACAGCACGGTCAGCAACAACGCCGGGCCGAGGGCGATGAGCTGGGTGCGGGTATTGATGTCCCAACGGCGACGCAAGGTCATGGGCGGTGTTCTCCTTCGGCCAATGTCGCAGCGACGGATTCGGCGTCAATCGGTTCGATCCCCAGTGAGCGGGTGACTTGTCGGTTGCTCAGGACTTTGAAACGGGCCGGGTACAAAGTGCGCGGCCAGGTGGCGGCGGGGCGGTCGAGCAGTTCGTCGAGAATCGCCAGCCAGTCGTCCTGGTCGCTGTAGGTGCTGGCCAGGCTGCCGGCCTTGACGAATGCGGCGCTCGGCCCGATCAGCGCACGTTGCCGGGCGTAGCTGCTGAGCAAGAGGTTTTTCACGGTCTTGGGGTTGTACAGGTCGGGGTCGTCGAGGCCCAACAGCACATCGCTCTGGTCCAGCAGGTTTCGCAGCGGGCGGCTGTCGCTGGTGTCGTTCCAGCGTTCGGTGACGATTTCCAGATCCAGGGGGGCGGCGGCCTGGCGCAGGTCCCTGAGCAGGAACTCGCTGTGCTTGTCGAACAGCACGCCGACCCGTCGCGCTTGTGGCAGGACTGTGCGGATCAGCCGCAGTTGCCGCGCCATCGGCGGGTCGCTCCACAGCAGGCTCAGGTGATCCGGCGTTGCCTCGCCCAGGCGATCCCGGGCTTGCTGGCGGCTGATGCGCAGCACCAGCGTGGCCGGCCCACGGCTGTCTTGCAGGCGCCAGTCGAGGCTGGGCAGGTCAAGCAGGACCAGACGGACATTGCCCGGCAATTTGTCCGGCGTCGGCAGGCCCGCCAGCCGGGTGAACCGCACATTGTCCTCGGGACGCAGGGCCTTGAGGGCCTGGGTGAAGGACTGCACGCCGGGACTGTCCTCGACACCGGTCAACAGAATCTCGGCGGCGCGGGCCTCGATCGTCGTCAGCAAGCCGGCAAACATCAGGCATAGCGCCAGCGTCAGGCGGCCAAGAAATGGCGTCGTGCGTGGTTGGCCCCGGGCCATTTAGAAGGACAACTCCGCGCTGAAATACAGGACATGACGGGAGTCGTAGCGGTTGTCGACGAAGGTGGTGGGCTGATTGTCGAGGCGTTGTTGCAGGACGCCCGCCAGCTCCAGGCTGGCCTTGCCCAGCGGGATGCGCCGGGCGAGGCGGGTGTCGACCCGTTCGAAGCGATAACCGTTGAGCGCATCGGCGGCGTAATAGAAGACCGCGCTGTTCCAGCCCTGGCCCCAATCCCGCAGCCAACCGGCCGAGCCGCTGCTACGGGCGGTCAGTTGTTCATCGAGAGGATTGCTGGCCTGGGCATCGACGTAGGCGTAGGTCAGGCGCAGGCGGTCGGCGCTGGTCATTCGCCAGTCGACCTGGGTTTCGGCCCCGGAGAATTGTGATTCGTTGCTGTTGCTGGCGATGTACTGATTGTTGCGCAGCGGTTCGCTGATCATGCCGGTGATTTCGTCATGGAACAGCTTCACATCGACCGTCAGGCCCAGCTCCATGAAATAACCGTTGTAGCCCAGTTCCCTGGAGCGCATGTGCTCCTGTTCCAGGTTCCCCGGGCCACGGGTCTGGACAAAGTAACGGGCGCTGCTCTGGCCGAAGGCGGTGGGCTGCAGGTTGGTGACCTGGTAGCTCCAGTTGACATTGTTCTCGAACATGTCCGGGGAGCGCACGGCTTCGGAGTACACCGCCCGCAGGCCATGGCGCGGGGTGATCAGGTAGTTGACCGCCACCCGTGGGGTCAGCGAGCTTCCGGTCAGGCGGGTGTCTTCGAACATCGCGCCGCCCTGCAACAGCCAGTGCTCGGTGGCCCGCCATTCGAGCTGGCCGAACAGGCGCCAGGTGGTGTCGTCCAGGGTGCCGTTGAAGTACGTCTCCGAGTCGGCCCGGTCGTAGCGATAGTTGGCCCCGGTGACCAGGCGCAGGCTGTCGGACAGGCTCAGGGTGTCCTGGATCTCCAGGTCGTAGCGCGATTCCCGGGCGCTCTGGTCGATATCGCCACACAGGGTTTGCGAGGCGCCGTTGCGCCACTGGTCGAGCACCTGGTTGGCCAACGCCTGCTCCTGTGGCGTGCCGGGTGGCGCGCCGGTGCTGGTGTAGTTGGGAATGTTGCGCGCCAGCTTCTCGGCATAGTTGGGGTTGAGCTGCCACAGGTCGGTCAGTTGCGGGCTGAAGGACACCTCGGCATCACAGGCGCGCCAGGTTTGCTGGCGATCCCAGTGTTGGATCGAGCCTTGTACATAAAGGCTGTGATCGGGGTCCAGGTCCAGGTTCCAGCGCAGCGAACCGGCGTAGTCCTTGGCGATGACGTCGGAGTTATCCCCAGCGGCTGTAATCCCGGCAAACACCGGATGATAGGTATAGGGCCGCTGGTTGGTCCCGTCCTTGGCGTTCAATTGCCAGTCGATGCTCTGCTGCTCGTTCAGCGTCTGGCTGACGGACAGGTTGAAGCGGTTCAGGCGACGGCTGTCGCGGTAATCGGCGTCGTTGCGGTCGCTGTCAAAGCCATCGTCTTCCTGGCCAGACAGCGACAACCGCAGGTCGCCGCCCTCCCAACCGCTGCCCTGGCTGGCGTACCAGTCGCTGATGCCGCGCTGGCCCCGGGTGATTTTCAGCCGGGTGCCGTGGCTGTCGGCGGGGGCGCGGGTGATGATATTGACCACCGCCATCAGCGCATTGGCGCCGTAGCTGACGGTGTTGGGCCCACGGAAGACTTCGATCCGGTCGATGTCTTCCAGGGCCACCGGAATATCGCTCCAGTCCACCGTGGCCAGGCCGGCGCGGTATACCGAGCGGCCATCGATCAGTACCTGCATGCGTCGGGCTTCGCTGGCGTTGGTGCCGTGGTAGTTCACGGCGGCCTGGTTGCCGCTGATATTGCCGACCATCATGCCCGGCACCAGGCGCAGCAGTTCGCTGATGTCCCGGGCGCCGCTGGCCTTGATCAATTCGCTGTCGACCACGGTCATGCTGCCCGGCACCGCCGCCGGCGATTGCTTCAGGCGCGTGGCCGTCAGCACTTGGGGCAGGGGCTGGCTGTCCACGAACAAATCGTCAGCCAGCACTGGCGGGCTGATGATCAGCGCCAGTAGCAGTGACGAACCTGAACGGGAAGGGCCAACGAACACGGCACAGCCTTCGATAACGAAAGAATGGCGGGCATGTTAACTGAGCTGAACGACTTTTCCATTCACGTTGACAGCATTTTCCTAGGAATTAATGGTCAGCTTCCTACGGCTGGCGGTAATTGTTGCCGGGGCTGGTCGCCATCCGGCCGCTCCGTATAATGCCCCGCATTGCCACTTGGTATGGATGAACGGATTGCATATGACTGAACAGCGCCCGATTGCGGTCCTGGGAGGCGGGAGTTTCGGCACCGCCGTGGCCAACCTGCTGGCCGAGAATGGTCACCCGGTACGCCAATGGATGCGTGACCCTGAACAGGCCGAGGCCATCCGGGTCAACCGTGAGAACCCGCGCTACCTCAAGGGCATCAAGATCCGCCCGGAAGTGGAGCCGGTCACCGACTTGCAGGCGACCCTGCAGGGCAGCGATCTGTTTTTCGTCGCCTTGCCGTCCAGTGCCTTGCGCTCGGTATTGGCAGCCCATGCCGAATGTTTGAGCGGCAAGCTGCTGGTGAGCCTGACCAAGGGCATCGAAGCCCAGACCTTCAAACTGATGAGCGAGATTCTCGAAGAAATCGCCCCCAAGGCTCGAATCGGTGTGATTTCCGGTCCGAACCTGGCGCGGGAGATCGCCGAGCACGCCTTGACCGCCACGGTGGTCGCCAGTGAAGACGAAGAACTGTGCCAGCGGGTCCAGGCGGCGCTCCATGGCCGTACCTTTCGGGTCTATGCCAGTGCCGACCGTTTTGGTGTGGAGTTGGGCGGGGCGCTGAAGAATGTCTATGCAATCATTGCCGGTATGGCAGTGGCGCTGGGCATGGGGGAAAACACCAAGAGTATGCTGATCACCCGGGCACTGGCGGAAATGACTCGCTTTGCCGTCAGCCAGGGGGCCAATCCGATGACCTTCCTGGGGTTGGCCGGGGTGGGCGACCTGATCGTCACGTGTTCCTCGCCCAAGAGCCGCAACTACCAGGTCGGTTTTGCCCTCGGCCAGGGCCTGAGCCTGGACGAGGCGGTGTCGCGCCTGGGCGAAGTGGCCGAAGGGGTCAACACCCTCAAGGTGCTCAAGGCCAAGTCCCAGGAGGCCGGCGTGTACATGCCGCTGGTCGCCGGGCTGCATGCGATCCTGTTCGAGGGGCGCACGCTGGAACAGGTGATCGAACTGTTGATGCGTGGCGAACCGAAGACCGACGTCGATTTCATTTCCACCAGCGGTTTCAACTGAACCGCTATTGACCGCAAGCAGGAGCGAACCATGAACGATCCGAAAGGGCAGCCTCAATACGAATCCATCCTGCTGCGCGTGCTGTGGATGGTGATTTATCTGCTGGTCTGGCAGGTGGCGCAATTCATCCTGGGCGCCGTGGTGCTGGTGCAACTGATCTATCGGCTGATCTACGGCGCACCCAGTGCCAGCCTGATGAATTTCGGCGATAGCCTGAGCCAGTTCCTGGCCCAGATCGGCCGGTTCGGCACCTTCCACAGCGACCAGAAACCCTGGCCGTTCGCTGACTGGCCGGCCCCGCGCACGCCGGAAGGAGAAGCGCCTCACGTTGTGGCGCCCGCCCCACACCCTGTCCGGGACGAGGAACCGAAGCTATGAAATTGTGGATATTGCGTCATGGTGAAGCCGAGCCGCACGGCACTCGTCCAGACCCCGAGCGGGCACTGACCGTCCACGGTCGCGAAGAAGTGTTGCGCAGTGCCGCACAGCTGATCGGCCAGCCGCTGACCGCCATTTATGCCAGTCCTTACCTGCGCGCCCAGCAGACGGCACAGCTGGTGCGCGAAGCCCTGGGTTTCGAGCCGGAGTTGAAAACGGTCGATTGGCTGACGCCGGATACCCGGCCGCAAACCGTCCTGGACCATCTCGATGATCCGGACGATGTGCTGCTGGTCAGCCATAACCCGTTGGTGGGCAGCCTGCTGGGCTTGCTGCAACACGGTCATCTGCAACAACCCGAGCAAGTGCAGACGGCTGGCCTGGCTGAGCTGGACGGTGAGCTGCCATTGGCCGGGGCAATGACGCTCAAGGCTATCAAGCACCCATAGGCAGGCTGGCAGCCGGGTTGAGCCCAATAAAAACCGCAAAGGAACGACAACGATGAGTCTGTGGCGCACCACCCCCAACATCGAGCAATTGAATGCCTCCGGTAAAAACACCATCGCCGAAGTGCTGGACATTCGTTTCGAGTCGTTCGACGACGAGTCCCTGACCGCCAGCATGGTCGTCGACCACCGCACTCACCAGCCGTTCGGCCTGCTGCATGGCGGTGCGTCGGTGGTGTTGGCTGAAACGGTCGGGTCCATGGCCGCCTATCTGTGCGTGGACGCCAGCAAGTTCTATTGCGTGGGCCTGGAAATCAATGCCAACCACTTGCGCGGCGTGCGCAGTGGGCGGGTGACGGCCACGGCCCGAATGGTTCACCTGGGTCGCACCACTCAGGTCTGGGATATTCGCCTGACCAATGACGATGGCAAGGTCAACTGTGTGTCGCGCCTGACCATGGCGGTGGTGCCGCTGGGTGAGCAACCGCCGGGGCGGTGAAAGCCAAGGTGGATGCGATCTCCTGTGGCGAGGGGATTTATCCCCGTTGGGCTGCGAAGCAGCCCTGAAATCAGCCAACTCGGTGCATCAGACTGATCGAGTAGACCGGTTTGGGGGCGCTTCGCACCCCAGCGGGGATAAATCCCCTCGCCACAGAGGCCAGTGCTCACAGTTCCATAACCCCATAGCCCAAGCCCGACTGTCATCATTCCTGGCAGTTACGGTCATTGCCGCACCGTCGGGTTCTGCGGACAATCGCTCCCAGTTCCCCCAATGGATCGGCCGTCATGTCGCAACAGGTGTTTTTCGCCCACGCCAATGGTTTTCCCTCGGCCACCTACGGCAAGTTGTTCGCCGCGTTGGCGCCGCAGTACAAGGTCGCGCACTTGGAATTGCACGGGCATGACCCGCGTTTCCCGGTGGATGATAACTGGCACAACCTGGTGGACGAACTCATCCATCATCTGGAACAGCAGCCGGAACCGGTGTGGGGCGTCGGCCATTCCCTGGGCGGCGTCCTGCACTTGCACGCGGCGTTGCGTTGCCCACAGTTGTACCGGGGCGTGGTCATGCTCGACTCGCCGGTGCTGACCCGCGCCGACCGATGGGTGATCCTGGCCGCCAAGCGCCTGGGCTTCATCGACCGCCTGACGCCAGCCGGCCGGACGCTGGGGCGGCGCGAGGAGTTCGCCGACCTGGAGTCGGCCCGGCAGTATTTTGCTGGCAAGACCCTGTTCCGCGGTTTCGATCCGGAATGCTTCGATGCCTATCTGCAGCATGGCCTGCAGCAAGTCGGCGACCGCTTGCGGCTGCGCTTCGACCCGGCCACGGAAATCAGCATCTATCGCGGCGTGCCGCACACCAGTCCGGGGCGGGCCCGTACGCTCCAAGTGCCGCTGGCGGTGGTGCGTGGCCGGCAGAGTCGCGTGGTGATGCGTCATCACGCCCGTTCGGTGGGGCGCATGCCCCATGGCGAATCCCTGAGCATGCCCGGCGGCCATATGTTCCCCCTGGAACGTCCTCAAGACACGGCCAACCTGCTCAAGGACCTGTTCCGGCGCTGGGAAGGGCGCAGCGCATGAGTACAGTCGAAGAAGTCCGCCTGAGCCTGCCCCACATTGAACTGGCGGCCCATCTGTTCGGGCCGGAGGAGGGCCGTCCGGTGATCGCCTTGCACGGCTGGCTGGACAACGCCAACAGCTTCGCGCGACTGGCCCCTCGGTTGGAGGGGCTGCGGGTGATTGCCCTGGACATGGCCGGGCACGGTCATTCCGGGCATCGGCCGCCCGGCGCCGGCTACGCGCTGTGGGACTATGCCCATGATGTGCTGCAGGTCGCCGAACAATTGGGCCTGGAGCGTTTCGCCCTGTTGGGGCATTCCATGGGCGCCATCGTCTCGCTGGTGCTGGCCGGCGCCTTGCCGGAACGGGTGACGCACCTGGGGTTGATCGATGGGGTCATTCCTCCCACAGCCAAAGGCGATAACGCGGCCGAACGCATGGGCATGGCCTTGCAAGCCCAGTTGGACTTGCAGCAAAAACGCAAGCCCGTCTACAAAACCCTCGACCGCGCCATCGAAGCCCGCATGAAGGGCTTGGTGGCGGTCAGTCGCGAGGCCGCCGAGTTGCTGGCCCAGCGCGGCTTGATGCCGGTTCCCGGGGGCTATACCTGGCGCACCGACAACCGCCTGACCCTGCCGTCGCCGCTGCGCCTGACCGATGAACAGGCGATGGCGTTCGTGGCGCGGGTCGGTTGTCCTGCCCATCTGGTGGTGGCGGCCGACGGCATGCTCGCCCAACACCCTGAGTTGCTGGAGCGTCTACCCTTCAGCCATGAGCAGTTGCCCGGTGGGCATCATTTGCACCTGAACGACGAGGTCGGCGCCGCGCTTGTAGCAGACTGTTTCAATCGGTTCTTCACCGTTTCTTGACTTGCGCCGGGCAACTGTCGAGGCTGGGCGGGTTGAAAGGGAGACAACCATGACAGATCTCTGTTTACCCGCCTCGCGGCGCATCGACGACGCCCGTTTCGTCCAAGAAACCCAGGCCAAGCCGATCCGATGAAATTATCCGTTCATTCACTCGCCCTGCTGGCGCTGGCTTGCGTCAGCCCGGCGTCGTTCGCCGTCGATGTGCCCGGCAGTCATGATCTGGAGCGCGTGCCACGCATGCCCGATGCGCAGATCGTCGATTACCGCCAAACCAGCGACCTGGAACGCGTCTACCCCATGGGCTCGATCCGCAGGATCAGCGGCCAGTTACGCTTCGACGGCCAGGTCGATGCCCGTGGCAACGTTACATCGGTCACTTACGAACTGCCGCCAGAACATTCCGCTAACCAGGCCTTTACCTTGGCTCGCGAAGCACTGCAGAAACAGGGTGCCGAGCTGTTGTTCTGGTGCCAGGCCCGCGATTGCGGCGAGAGCAGCCTGTGGGCCAACGAAGTATTCGGCAATGCCAAGCTCTACGGTGCCGATAATGGACAGGCCTACTTGCTGCTACGGCTGGCGCCACCGGCGGATAACACCCTGATCGCGCTGTACGGCATCACGCGCGGCAACCGCAAGGCCTACCTGCATGTCGAGCAGTTCGAGTCGAGCGCGGCGCTGGGCGATGTGCTGCCGACTTCGGCCACGCTGCTGCGCCAGCTCAAGGACACCGGCGCGCTCGACTTGCCGCGTCTTGCCGGTGAGCCGGACGACACCTGGTTACGCCTGCTGTCCCGGGCGCTGAACCTGGATACCGGCCTTCGGGTCAGTATCGCCGGCCCCGAGGCCGAGGCCTGGCGTCAGGCCTTGATTGACCAGGGCGTCCGAGCGGCGCGGATGGAGGCGGCCAGTGGCGATGCGGCGGGCCTGCACCTTGAGTTGCTGCGATAAGCTGTTTCAGGTGGCGGCTCTGACGCCGTTGCCCTGGCTTTGTCCATTTTTCGAGACCCTACATGCTCAATAACGATCGGCTGTTGGTGCAGATCCTGCTCCTGGTGTTGTTCGGCGCAAGCCTCTGGGTGATGGCGCCGTTCTGGTCGGCGCTGTTCTGGGGCGCGGTGCTGGCGTTCGCCAGTTGGCCGCTGATGCGCCTGCTGACCCGCTGGGTCAATGGACGTGAATCCCTGGCCGCGGCGCTGCTGACGGTGGGCTGGATGCTGCTGGTGGCAGTGCCGCTGGTATGGCTCGGTTTCAACCTGGCCGACCATGTGCGCGATGCCACGGCGTTCATCAAGGACGCCCAGGTCGACGGTCTACCCGAAGCCCCGACCTGGCTGGCCGGCGTACCCTTGGTGGGTGGACGGCTGGTGGGCATCTGGAACAGCATTGACCAGCAGGGCGCCGCGATGATGGTGTCCGCCCGGCCTTACCTGGGGCAAATCGGCAACTGGCTGTTGGCCCGTAGCGCGCAGATCGGCGGCGGTATTCTCGAGCTGACCCTGAGTATCGTGTTCGTGTTCTTTTTCTATCGGGACGGTCCGCGATTGGCGGTGTTCGTCCACGGGTTGCTGGAGCGCCTGATCGGTGATCGTGCCGGTTACTACATCGAGTTGGTGGCCGGTACGGTGCAGCGAGTGGTCAACGGCGTGATCGGCACTGCGGCGGCCCAGGCCGTGCTGGCGTTGATCGGTTTCCTGATTGCCGGGGTGCCGGGTGCGCTGGTGCTGGGCATCGTCACTTTCCTGCTCAGCCTGATTCCCATGGGCCCGCCGCTGGTGTGGATCCCTGCCACAGCCTGGTTGGCGTGGAAGGGGGAATACGGGATGGCGGTGTTCCTGGGGATCTGGGGCACCTTCATCATCAGCGGCGTGGACAACGTGCTCAAACCCTACCTGATCAGCCGAGGTGGAAACCTGCCGTTGGTGATTGTGTTGCTGGGGGTGTTTGGCGGGTTGATCGCCTTCGGTTTCATCGGGCTGTTCATCGGCCCGACGTTGTTGGCGGTGGCGTATAGCTTGCTGACGGATTGGAGCAAGAGTCAGGCAAAGTAATCCCAGGCACAAGGGGGATCATCGACCCATCAGTCGCGAACCTGGCTCCCGAAGAGCCAGGTGTACGGGTGAGTCAGGTCGCTACGTTCAGGTGCTTGCCCACGGTGGCAACGTTATCCAGCGAATATTGCCGGCTGAGGTTGGCGATCATTCTGTTCAGCGCCTCGCTGACGTTGGCCTGATCGGTGGAACTGTCGCTGCTGCGACCGGCCTGCAGGGCGCTGGTCAGTTCGCTGGCGGTGACGGAGCCGTCGCCATCGGTATCGAGCTGGCTGAACAACTCTTCGCTGGAGGCTTGTTGGGGGGGAGTTGGCGGCGGGGCGAGGCTGGCGGCCAGTTCGTCGAGGCTGACGGTACTGTCTTCATTCTTGTCCAGGGCCGAGAACACTTGCTGGCTGTCGACACTGCTGCCGGCACTGGTCAGGCCACTGCTCAATTCGTCGCTGCTGACGGTGCCATCTTCGTCGGTGTCCAGGGCGCTGAGCAGTGCATCGGCCAGTTCGGTATCCGGCGCCTGGTCCCGTGGCAGTGGAGGTGGCGGGGCCATCGCGGCCATTTCCTCGCCGCTCAGGTCACCGCTGCCGTCACTGTCCAGATCGTCAAAATTGTCGCTCAGGCTAACTAGGATGCCGTCGTCGCTTTTCTGCGACAGGGCGGAGCTCAACTCGTCCTGATCGACCGAGCCGTCGGCGTTGCTGTCGAGCTTGCTGAGCAGCTCCTTCTGAAACTGCTGGATGCGGGCACTGTTGCTCGTGGTACTGCTGGTGCTGGTATAGGTCGGGTAACTGCTGACGCTACCGATCATGGGCGCTCTCCTTGGACTGGAATAGCCGGTGGGTCCACCGGCTTATGCAGCCTCAGCGGGGCAGTTGTCGTGGGTGTGTGGAGTTTGTACCTGCGGTTGTACAAGACCGCTAGGACACGCTGGCCCCTGTGGGAGGTGTGTTCTCAGGCGCGAGGCAGGCTGATCACCGCCGTCAATCCACCCCCGGGCGTTTCTTCCAGGCTCAACTGCCCGCCCAGGCGTTCGGTGGCTTCCCGGGCGATGGTCATGCCCAGGCCGACGCCGCCGGAGTTGCGATTGCGCGAGCCTTCCAGGCGGAAAAAGGGCTCGAACACCGCCTCGCGCTTGTCCGCCGCAATACCGGGGCCGTGGTCGATGACCCGGATCAATACCTGGTGTTGCTGGTCTTGCAGGGCAATCAAGGCATGGCCGGCGTAGCGCAGGGCGTTGTCGATGAGGTTGTTGAGGCACGAGCGCAGTGCCATGGGTTGCACCTGCAGTGGGGCGCAGGAGCCGCTGACCTGCACATCGGCGCCCTGGTCCTGGGCGTTTTCGCTCAATGATTCCACCAAGGCCTGCACGTCCATCCACTGCAACGCCTCGCTGGTGCGCTGTTCATGCAGGTAGGTAAGGGTGGCATCGAGCATGCCGATCATATCGTCCAGGTCCTGGCGCATCTGGCCTTGCAGCTTGATGTCATCGATCTGTTCCAGGCGCAACTTGAGCCGCGAAAGGGGCGTGCGCAGGTCATGGGACACCGCGCCGAGCATGCGTGAGCGTTGCTGCACCTGCTCGCGAATCCGTTGCTGCATCAGGTTGAACGTATGGGCCGCTTGTCGCGCCTCCCTAGGGCCGTTTTCATCCAGTGGCGGGCTGTCGAGGTTTTCGCTCAAGCGCTCGGCGGCGTCGCTCAGGCGCTGGATCGGTCGGGTCAGCAGTTTGGCGCCGTACCAGGCGGCGGCGATCAACAGCACGAACTGAAATGTCAGCGGCACTACCGGACCGCCGAACCAGGGGCGCGGAGGGCGGTTTGGGGGTGGGCCAAAGGGCGGCGGTGCTTCACCCTGCCGGGAAAATTCCGGCGGTGGCCCGGGAGGTGGTGGCTGGTCGTAGTGAAAAAACCAGGCAAAGGCCAACAGATGTGCCAGGACGATCGCCAACAACAGCACGCCAAACAGGCGGCCGAACAGGGAGTCGAGGCGCAGTTGCATCAGCCAATGTCCCGGGCATCGAACAGATAGCCTTCACCGCGTACGGTCTTGATCAGGTGCGGTGCCTTCGGGTCGTCACCCAGTTTCTGGCGCAGACGCGAGACCAGCAGATCGATGCTGCGGTCGAACGCCTCGATGGAGCGCCCCCGGGCGGCGTCCAGCAGTTGTTCGCGGCTGAGCACCCGGCGCGGTCGTTCGATGAAGACCCACAACAGGCGGAACTCGGCGTTGGACAGCGGCACCACCAATCCGTCGGCGGAGATCAGTTGGCGTAGTACGCTGTTGAGCCGCCAGTTGTCGAAGCGAACATTGGCCCGCTGCTCGGTACGGTCGTCACGCACCCGGCGCAGGATCGTCTGGATCCGCGCCACCAGTTCCCTGGGTTCGAAAGGCTTGGCCATGTAGTCGTCGGCCCCCAGCTCCAGGCCGATGATACGGTCGGTGGGTTCGCACCGGGCGGTGAGCATCAGGATCGGGATGTCCGATTCGGCGCGCAGCCAGCGACACAGTTGCAAGCCGTCTTCGCCCGGCAGCATCAGGTCGAGCACGACCACGTCGAAATGCTCGGCCTGCATCGCCTGGCGCATGGTCGCGCCATCGGTCACGCCGCTGGCGCGTATGCTGAAACGGGCCAGGTAATCGATCAGCAGCTCGCGGATCGGCACATCGTCGTCGACGATCAGTGCGCGGGTGGTCCAGCGCTTGTCATCATCGGGCGCTTTTCGATCGTCAGAATTGGCAACAGGGGTGTTCTGCATGGATGCATCATCTGCCAGGTAGGCTGCCAACCGCAAAGAAGGCGGCGAGGTTGAGGCTTCAGCATAGGCTTGGTGCCGCGAGGCGTGAAGCGCTGAAAGGACGGGTTGCGGCGGCGGACGGTAGCGTGCCCGCGTGTTGCCGGCATGTCATGAGTGTATCGGCTTCGACACAATGGACGGCATCGTCCATGCTGCCCTGGACGCGATGAGGATTTACCGATCATCGGGTCCCGCACGGGCGCTGGTTCCGCTACAATGCGCGCCGATTTCGACTTGCCTGAGAGCCCGCTCATGTCCGCCTGCCAGACGCCCATTATCGTCGCCCTGGATTTCCCTACCCGTGACGCCGCCTTGAAGCTGGCCGACCAGTTGGACCCCAAGCTCTGCCGGGTCAAAGTCGGCAAGGAACTGTTCACCAGCTGCGCTTCGGAGATCGTTAGTACCTTGCGAGACAAGGGTTTCGAGGTGTTCCTGGACCTGAAGTTCCATGATATCCCCAACACCACTGCCATGGCCGTCAAGGCTGCCGCGGAGATGGGCGTGTGGATGGTCAACGTGCATTGCTCCGGCGGCCTGCGCATGATGGCGGCCTGCCGTGAAGTGCTGGATCAGCGCAGTGGCCCGCAACCCTTGCTGATCGGCGTGACCGTGCTGACCAGCATGGAGCGCGAGGACCTGGCCGGGATCGGCCTGGACATCGAGCCCCAGGAGCAGGTGCTGCGGTTGGCGGCGCTGGCGCAGAAGGCCGGCCTGGACGGTCTGGTCTGTTCGGCCCTGGAGGCTAGCGCGCTGAAAGCGGCGCACCCGTCGCTGCAACTGGTGACCCCGGGCATTCGTCCAGCGGGCAGCGCCCAGGACGACCAGCGGCGCATCCTCACCCCGCGCCAGGCGCTGGACGCCGGTTCCGATTACCTGGTGATCGGCCGTCCGATCAGCCAGGCAGCTGATCCGGCCAAGGCGCTGGCGGCGGTCGTGGCTGAACTGGCCTGACCCAACCCTGAAGGGCCCTTGTGGGAGCGAGCTTGCTCGCGATAGCGGTATGTCGGTCGATAGCAATGTTGACTGACAGGGCCTCATCGCGAGCAAGCTCGCTCCCACAATTATTTTGGGGTCAGACCTTGAGCACGAGCTTCCCGAAGTTCTCCCCGCTGAACAATTTGGTCAGTGTCTCGGGGAACGTCTCCAGCCCTTCGACGATGTCTTCCTTGCTCTTGAGCTGCCCCTTGGCCATCCAGCCGGCCATTTCCTGCCCAGCGGCGGCGAACTGCGCGGCATAGTCCATGACCACGAAACCTTCCATGCGGGCCCGGTTGACCAGCAGCGACAAGTAGTTGGCGGGGCCTTTCACCGCTTCCTTGTTGTTGTATTGGCTGATGGCGCCGCAGATCACCACACGGGCCTTGAGGTTCAAGCGACTGAGCACGGCATCCAGGATGTCGCCGCCGACGTTATCGAAATACACATCCACGCCTTTGGGGCATTCGCGCTTGAGGCCGGCATGGACGTCTTCGCTCTTGTAGTCGATAGCGCCGTCGAAGCCCAATTCATCGATCAGGAACTTGCACTTGTCGGCGCCGCCGGCAATGCCCACCACGCGACAGCCTTTGATCTTGGCGATCTGCCCGGCAATACTGCCCACCGCGCCGGCGGCTCCCGACAGCACCACGGTCTCGCCGGCCTTGGGCGCGCCCACATCCAGCAGGGCGAAATAGGCGGTCATGCCGGTCATGCCCAGCGCGGACAAATAACGTGGTAGCGGCGCCAGCTTCGGATCGACCTTGTAGAAACCCCTTGGCTCGCCGAGGAAATAATCCTGCACGCCCAACGCACCGTTGACGTAGTCCCCCACCGCAAACCCTGGATTGTTCGAGGCGATCACCTGGCCGACACCCAGCGCTCGCATCACCTCGCCGAGGCCGACCGGCGGGATATAGGACTTGCCTTCGTTCATCCAGCCGCGCATGGCCGGGTCCAGGGACAGGTATTCGTTCTTTACCAGGATCTGACCGGCTGCCGGCTCGCCGACCGGTACTTGCTGATAGGTGAAGGTTTCGCGGGTCGCGGCGCCCACCGGGCGTTTGGCGAGCAGGAACTGGCGATTGGTCTGGGCAGTCATGGCTGGCACTCAAGATGAATGAAGCCTTGTTGATAGACCTTCGAAACGTTTGTCGCAAGGTTTGCTGATACAGCGAATGCACTTCGATCCAACACAGTGATAGTTCAGCTACGGGTCTTATCACTGGCGCCCATGAATGTTCAAACGGCAATTGGATAGTGCTGCCGCGCCATCGGGACCTGTGACTAGACTGGCGTCATCCCCCCGCATTCTTCGAGGAATTGACAATGAGCATGACGTTTTCCGGACAGGTCGCCGTGGTGACGGGCGCAGCCGCGGGCATAGGCCGCGCCACGGCCCAGGCATTCGCAGCGGAAGGCCTGCAAGTGGTGGTGGCCGACCTGGACGTGGCGGGCGGCGAGGGCACGGTGCGGTTGATTCGTGAGGCGGGTGGCGAGGCGGTGTTCGTGCGCTGCGACGTGACCCTGGAAAGCGACGTGCAGAATTTGATGAACGAGGTGGTCAAGACCTACGGTCGCCTCGATTATGCCTTCAACAACGCTGGGATCGAGATCGAGAAGGGCAAGCTGGCCGACGGGACCCTCGATGAGTTTGACGCGATCATGGGCGTCAATGTGAAGGGCGTCTGGCTGTGCATGAAATACCAACTGCCCTTGCTGCTGGCCCAGGGCGGTGGCGCTATCGTCAATACAGCTTCGGTGGCCGGCCTGGGGGCGGCGCCGAAGATGAGCATCTACGCAGCCTCCAAGCACGCCGTGATCGGCCTGACCAAGTCGGCGGCCATCGAATACGCCAAGAAAAAAATCCGTGTGAATGCGGTTTGTCCGGCGGTGATCGACACCGACATGTTCCGTCGGGCTTATGAGGCGGACCCGAAAAAAGGCGAGTTCGCCAACGCCATGCACCCGGTGGGGCGTATCGGCAAGGTCGAGGAAATCGCCAGCGCGGTGCTGTATTTGTGCAGCGATGGCGCGGCCTTCACCACGGGCCATTCCCTGGCGGTGGACGGTGGCGTCACGGCGTTCTGAGGACAGGTGGCTCAGCTTGCTTGTAGGAAAAAGCCCGCACTGGTTGCGGGCTTTTTCTTGGGCAGTGAGAACCGCCTTGGATCAGGCGATCAATGTGTTTCAAAGAGTGAGAATCAGCGGTTTTGACGATGATGTCGTACATCGTCTGGCAGTGGCCTGTGCTTAACTGTTTCCAGAAAGAAAACAAACGCTTAGGAGCTTGGTTACTCATGGAATTGAGAATCGACCGACAGGCCCTGGTGCCCGTCGTGCAGCAAATTGTCGACGCGCTGACGGGCTGGATCCGGCAGGATGCGGTGCAACCGGGAACCCGGCTGCCATCCATCCGGCAATTGGCACGGGAGAATCTGCTCAGTCAGTCCAGTGTCAATGAAGCGTGCGAACGCCTGGTGGCCCAAGGGCTATTGGCGTCCCGTCATGGCTCACGCTTTTTTGTCGCCCCTTCACCTTCGTCCAGGCACGAGTCCATCGACGAAAACCGCTCGCCAGACACGCTGCCCGTCCACGGGCATTTAATCGACAGCTCGCAATGGGCGTTGAAGTTGGGGTGTGGCGGGCTCCCCGAAAGCTGGCGTGAAAGCGATGATTTGGGTTACGCGATCCGTCAGGTCACCCGCACCGATATGGTGGGGCTGTTCAACTACAGTACGCCGTTGGGGTTGCCGGCCCTGCGTGAACAACTGTCCCGTCGCCTGAAGCGGTTCAATATCGACGCCGACAAGAATCTGATCCTGACCACGACCGGCGCCACCCATGGGCTGGATCTGATCGTACGGACATTGTTGCAGCCGGGATGCTGCGTCGTGGTGGAGAGCCCCGGTTATTCGAAGCTGTTCGACCTGCTCAGGTTGCATAAAATCGACATGCTCGAACTGCCCAGGACTCCGCGCGGCCCGGACCTCGATGCGCTGCAGCGTCTCCTGGCGACTCACCGGCCCAGTGCCTTGTTCGTCAACAGCGCCTGCCACAACCCCACCGGCAGCAGCCTGGCGCCGGCCGTGGCCCAGCAGTTGCTGCAACTGACGAAAACACACGCCATGCTGGTGATCGAAGACGATGTCTATGCCGATTTCCAGAGCTCGGCGCGGACCCGGCTGGCAGCGCTGGATGCCGACGTGGTCTACGTGGGCAGCTTCTCGAAAACCCTGAGCAGTTCGTTACGGGTGGGCTTTGTGACGGCCGGACCGTCTGTGGTTGCGCGCCTGAGCGAGGTCAAGGGCATTACCAGTATGGGCGGTTCGCGTTTCTGTGAGTCGGTGATTGCCAGCCTTCTGGCCAATGGTGCTTATCGCAAACTGGTGCAACGTCAGCGGCAACGCCTCAATGGTGATATGACAGCTGTGTTGCAGATGCTTGAAGATGCCGACTGGGAAGTCTTTGGAAAACCAGCGGGAGGACTGTTTATCTGGGCACGTCCACCCATATGTGACTACGCTGCATTACAACGCTTGGCCAAGCGGTTCGGCGTGCAGCTGTCTTCGCGTACAGCGTTCAGCCCTTCGGGCGCCAACAGTGAATGGTTGCGGATCAACGTGGCCTATGCCTTGGACCCCAGGGCGCAAGCTTTTTTCCGAGCCTCTGCTCTGGATCGACCTTGAGTGTCCTGAAAACGACGCGGCTGTAGCTTTTTGCCATTATTCCGACGCCGGCATCTTGTGCTGCGGGGCGTCTCGTTGCGAATCTGCATCAACACACACTGGCAGAGGACTGAGCGCAATGATTTCGGCCGTGCAAGGAAGTTTTGCCAACCTGGGTATGGCAAAGAAACTGGGTATCGGGTTCGTCCTGGTGTTGCTGCTCACCGCTGTGGTCGCGGCCATCGGCGTCTGGTCCCTGCAGACCATCAGCCACCGCTTTGAGGGACTCAAGCAAATGTCCTCCCTTAACAGCGAGCTGCTCAAGGTCCGGCTGCTCGAGCAGGAATACGCCTTGCGTTCCGACCCTAAAACGGCCGATGCCTTGCGCCAGGGCGTCGACGGGCTGGTTGCCCAGGCCAACGAGCTCAAGGCGCAGAAGGCGGCCAATGTCCCGGTGATGAACGACGTGGAGCAGGCGCTGGCGGCTTATCGCAAGGCGTTCGACGAGTTCGTCGGGTTGAGCCAGAGCAAGGATCTGGCGCTGGAAATGGCCAGTTGGTCGGTGTCCAGTGTCGCCAATAACCTGGATGTGCTGCAGTCAGGGCTGGCGGATGATGGTGCCTACAGCTTGAAAGAGTCCCAAGGCAAGGAGGGCGCCGAGTTCATCGAACAGGCCAACCAGATCAGCGAAGTATCACGGTTGATGCTACAGGCCATGAACGAAGCGCGGGTCCGTCTGGACCAGAGCCGCAAGGGCAGTGCAGACGCGGGGCAAGGCACTATTGAACAGGCCGAGCAGGCCATGACACAGGCCGAAGCGCTCAAGACCACCGTCAAGGACCCGGGTTACCAGACCGTGCTTAACGAAGTGGCTGGGCACATCGCCGGGTTCAATCAGCAACTGGCCGAATACACTGACCTCTTGGCCAAGGAAAAAGTCGTCTACCAACAACTGCACGAGCGTGCCGCCCAAGTGGTGGAGCGGGTTGACCAAGCCTATGTGGCCGAAGACGGTGCGATGCGGACCGAGTTGAAAAAGAACTCCCTGCTGATCATCGGTTCGTCGGCCCTGGCGCTGCTGGTGGGGCTGATTGCGGCCTGGGTCATTACCCGGCTGATCGTTGCACCGCTGCGCAGCGTGATTCGCGTCGCGCAACAGATCGCGTCGGGCGACCTGAGCGCAACGGTTGAAGTGACGCGCCGGGACGAAATTGGTCAGTTGATGTTGGCCATGCAACAGATGGGGGCAGGCCTGAGCGGTATTGTCAGCGGCTTGCAGGCAGGGATCGAACAGTTGGCCAATTCGGCCCAATCGCTCTCGGCCGTGACTGAGCAGACGAACCTGGAGGTCAGCAGCCAGAAAGAGGAAACCGAGCAGGTTGCCACGGCCATGAACCAGATGACCGCCACCGTGCACGACGTGGCACGCAATGCTGAAGAAGCGGCCCAAGCGGCCCAGACCGCCGACGATAAAGTCGAGAGTGGCCAGCAGGTGGTGCGTCAGAGCATGGTGCGCATCGAGCAACTGGCCGATTCGGCCACGTCCGCCAGTAACAGCATCGAAAGCCTCAGCGCCGAGATCCAGAACATCGGCACTGTGCTGAGTGTGATCAAGAGTGTGGCCGAGCAAACCAACTTGCTGGCGCTCAATGCCGCTATCGAGGCCGCTCGGGCCGGAGAGCAGGGCCGCGGCTTTGCGGTGGTGGCTGATGAAGTGCGGGCCTTGGCCAGGCGCACGCAGCAGTCCACCGAGGAAATCGAGCGGTTGGTCAGCGCCTTGCGCTCAGCGGCCCAGACCTCCGTGCAGCAGATCCAGAGCAGTGGCGAACTGGTGAAAATGGCGGTCAGCGATGCACTGCAGACCGAAAGCGCCCTGGGCAGCATTGCGGCGGCGGTGTCGTTGATTCAACAGATGAACCAGCAGATTGCGGCAGCAGCCGAGCAGCAAAGTTCGGTCGCCGAAGAGATCAACCGCAGCGTCACCAGCATTCGGGCCAGTGCCGACCAATCCTCCCTGGCAATGCGGGGTAACGCCGCGTCCAGCATAGAGCTGGCGCAGTTGGGCGTTAAGCTGAAGGGGATGGTGGGGCATTTCAGGTTGTGAGCGGACAATGGGGATAGCTGTGGCGAGGGGATTTATCCCCGCTGGGCTGCGCAGCAGCCCCCGGGCAATCTCCGATACATCGAGCTATCCGCTTCAGGGCCGCTGCGCGGCCCAGCGGGAATAACCCCCCTCGCCACAATCAGGTCAGGCTTGATATCCCGACCAGAATCTCAGTCGTAGACCTTCTTCTTCTTCCAGTCCGCGTCCGCTTCGACTTCCTTGAGCCCCTCGGTCAACTGGTTGACTTCGCCTTCCACGGGTTGGGTCTTGGCCAGGACCATGGAATTGGCGCGATCCAGGAGTTTCTCCAGGTAGGCCAGTTGTTCGGCGTAGACCTGCGGCTCCTGCTGTTTGCGCAGGTACTGCACGCCGCGTTCGAACGCCAGGCGGGCCTGCCCCGGTTGTTCTTGCTGCAAGGCTTGTTGGCCGAGGTTGTTGAAGAACTCGATGTGCAGCAGGACCAGGATATGCCGCACTTCGCGGATCCAGCGCTTGGCTTCATTGGCCGGCAGAAAACCGTCTTGAGCGGCGCGGGTGATCTGGCCGTGCAAGGCCTCGAGTAGAAACCGTACGTCCTTGGCCTTGGCTTCGGTCTGGATCGGTGCCGGCGGATTGTTCACCGGGATCGATTCGCCCTGGGCGGCCAATGCGTTCAGTTCATCAAGGCGCACCTTGACCGCGGTATTGGTTTTTTCCAGATTCAACAAACGCTGGCAAACGTTCAGCTCAAGGCGCGTCATCAGTAACTTCAGGGCCGGGGTCATCAACTGGCCGGGGAAAGTTTCGGTGATTTCGCCACAACGACGCAGGCGGTCGTTGAGTTCAACCTTGGTGCGGGCCTTTTCCAGCTTGTTGTTTTCCACCACATGGTTCATGTAGCCAATGGCGATCAACAGTGCGATCCCGGCTACGACGAGCAGGGTGATCATGAGTGGTGTCACCGGTAAGACCTCTTTAATGGGATGCGCATATGATGAGTGTAGTGGCTTGGCTTTTAAGCGCATAGGCCCGTGCGACGACATTAGACGGGCGTCGTGCTGCTTATATGAACCGCGACGGAGGTGGGTGCACATTGCCACTATTTGCTTGGCGCGACTATAACGTCTTGGCGGGCGGCAGAATATAGGCGTCAGGGATCGGACGGGCAAAATCTGCGAAAGGACCCGAAACCGGGCGAAGTCATTGATTTAAATAAATTTATATCTGGGGGTTGACGACCCCCCAATCCATCCATAGAATGCGCGCCACTTACAGCGTAAAGCACTCAGCTAAACGCCATTAAGTAGTGAATGTTGTACGTGTGTCCCCTTCGTCTAGTGGCCTAGGACACCGCCCTTTCACGGCGGTAACAGGGGTTCGAGTCCCCTAGGGGACGCCAATGCGGGAATAGCTCAGTTGGTAGAGCACGACCTTGCCAAGGTCGGGGTCGCGAGTTCGAGTCTCGTTTCCCGCTCCAATTTTAAACAGCGTTGCTTTCGGGCAAGGCTGAGTGAAACCAGAGCCGATATCTTCGGATACGGATCTGGGCACTGGAACACACACCATGTGTTCCGGGCAGCGTGTCCCCTTCGTCTAGTGGCCTAGGACACCGCCCTTTCACGGCGGTAACAGGGGTTCGAGTCCCCTAGGGGACGCCATTTGCGGGAATAGCTCAGTTGGTAGAGCACGACCTTGCCAAGGTCGGGGTCGCGAGTTCGAGTCTCGTTTCCCGCTCCAAATTCAAAAAAACGCCGCTCATTGAGCGGCGTTTTTTTATGCCTGTGAAAAAGCCTCTCAATTCTCGGGGCTGCGCCGACTCCCAGCGCCTTCAACGAATAATTTGCAGGGATCATTGTGGTCTGACGGGCAGGGGGGTGTTGCACCTTAATAATGAAGGAATAGTGGGGTTACTTCATGCAAAACAGCCGGAAAAACAGTTCGGAAGATTAATAATTAATTTCTAAAAAATTGCACTTCTCCTAACCTTCCAGTACCCATTTTGGAGAAGCATTTATGTTGATTTTCGTTAAATCGATGGTCATTGGGCTTTGCATTGCTGCCCCTGTGGGGCCTATTGGGCTGCTGTGTATACAGAGGAGTCTCATGCTTGGCTGGAGGGCCGGTTTCGCGACCGGGTTGGGGGCCGCTACCGCCGATTCGATCTATGGATTTGTAGGGGCCTTGGGTATCACCGCGATCATTGCGACGCTCATTAGCTTCAAACCCTGGCTGTGTATTTTTGGCGGAATGTTCCTCGCCTACATTGGTTATCAAACAATACGATTAAAGGGCAATACAACTGCCATGGCGGGTGAGCGCGCCAATATGTTCAAAGCCTACTCGACCACGCTGTTTTTGACCCTGTCGAACCCAATGACTATTTTGTCGTTTATAGCGATATTTGCCGCGCTGAGTGATGGGATGGTCAGTGATCAAAACAGTCAACACTCGGTGCTGCCGATGGTAACCGGTATATTTCTGGGCTCGGCTGTCTGGTGGCTGGGATTGAGCGGGTTTTCTTCCTTTTTCAAGGCCAGGATTGCCCAATCAAAGCTTAAATTGATCAACTACCTTTCTGGGGCAACCATTACCCTTCTAGGGGCCTACCAGGTAGCTACCGGCGTCATGCTGGCTACCGGGACCTGAGGGAGGGGCGCTTAAGGGTCTGTATCAGTCCCCTGCGGCACCGCGAGGGGACATCTGCCGTATTCTCGACTCAACATAGGCCCTGAAACGGCCTATTGCCTGCGTGATTTCTGCTGCTGCCGCATTACTGAACGACAACCTGACCTGAGTAACAGCTTCGTTCGTCAGTGAAAATAAGGAAGTTGGAAATACAATGACGTTGAAATGCTTCGCGCATTCGCACATCTCAGAGTGCCCAAAGACGAAAGGCAGGGACACATTGATGAAGAAACCGCCCGCCGGATGGTTCCAGGTGACTGTTCCAGGGGTGTCGACCCTGGACGGGAATTCACGCTCAAGGCATTCAATCATGTGGTCTCTTTTCTTTGCGTAAGACAACACCCTGGATCGGTTCAGGCCTTTCAATGAGTGATTGTTTTCGAGCAGTAACCCTCCTACAACCGCTTGGCACAGGGCCGGGGTATTGACCGTGATCAGACTTTTGGCCTTACACAACCTGGCGCTGAAGGGCATAACCCCTGTGCCTTCTGGAGCGACCACGTAGCCCATACGCAAGCCCGGAAAAATTGACTTTGAAAACGAACCAAGCAGGAACACCCGACTGCTGTCCATCGACTTCATCGACGCAATCTCGTCTCCCTCGTATCTGAAGTAGCGGTAGGCAGTGTCTTCCAGGATGAAAAAATTCATTTCGTGGGCTAAGGAAAGCATTGCCCTCCTGCTGTGATAGGAAAGGCTGTCAGCGGTAGGATTACTAAAATCAGGAATCGCATACAGTGCCCTTATTTTTTTCCCTCTGGATTCCAGATCTTCAGCGATTCTGCGCAGGGCGACGGGATCGAGAAAGGTCTCCATTGGAACGGGTAGCATTTTTATGCCCAGCAGTTTTGCAATACCCGTGATCCCGGAAAACACCGGATCTGGCACGAGTAAAATGCCGCCTCCTTCAAAAATGGCTAAGAGCGTCAAGGTACAAGCCTCCTGAAAGCCCATGCACACCACAATACTTTCAGGGTTGAAAACGTTTATTCCTTCATCCACCTGCAGATAATCAGCAATTATTTCGTTGATGATTCCGGAGGTTTTCCCATATTGGCATAGGCGTGTCGCGAGTGAATGTTCAGTGCTGGCAACGTGAACCCTGTAGCGGGCCAATCCCTTGTCAATAAGCGAGGGGTCGCACTGCTCATCATCAGGCCGTCCGGAAGCCAGGGATATCGCCGTCGGGTTCTCTTGGGCAATAGAATTCAGAAGATGGATAACGTTCAGAATAGGGTCTTCGAATACTGTGTTTTCGAATGCGCTGGACAATTTCACTTCTCCATAAAAAAGCAACGAGCCTTCGCAGGCTCGTTGCTCATGATTAACAGCCGCTATGCAGGATTGAGAGAACTTGTTTGACCCACCTTGTTTTCCATGGCTTCGAAGGCTTGCAGCAGATCCTCTTTTAGATCCTCGAGTTCCTCCAAGCCAAAGCACAATCGAACCAAACCTTTTCCAATGCCCATGTCCGCTTTTTCCTGATCCGTCATCGAGGCATGGCTGCCACTAAAAGGCTGTGCAACCATCGATGTAACGCAGGCCATTCCGGTGCCTGTGCCAAACCATTTGAGCGCGCTGGTGAACGTTTTGTAAAAGGGGACCAGGTCGGGCCGAATATCAACAAACACAATGCCGCCATAGCCGGTCAATTGTTTGCCATCGACACGTGGGTAATAGACATGTTGGATAAAAGGCAGTTCTCGCAGGTAGTTGAGCATGCTCAAGGTCGTATGGCTGTGCTTCTCCATGCGCAGGTTGAACGTCTGCATGCTTCTGCGAAGCAGCCATGCGCTATGGGGGGTTAATATCGAGCCGGAATAAAAGCGACCTTCGAGGAGACGGTTATAGATCAGCTCATTGTTGACAAGCACCAAGCCGCCCATGACATCGCTATGCCCGGAAAAGTATTTCGTTGCACTGTACAGTGAAATGTCGGCGCCAAAGTCCAGCGGCTTCTGATAGATCGGAGTGGCCCAGGTGTTATCGACGACCACCAGGGCCTGTGGGTTGTTTTGTTTAACGGCCTTGCTGACCGCATGAATATCGATGTCTTTCAGGAATGGATTGGTCGGTGTTTCGAAGATGACCATGTCCACGTTCGTCGGCAACGCTTTCAAGCCCTCTTCTGTGGTGAGGTCCAGGATCGTTAGCTGGGCACCGATACGTGCCGCATACCTCTGAAACAACTTATAGGAGCAGCCATAGATGAATGTGTTGATCACCAGTGAGCCGCCCGGTTTCAGCAGCTCTAAGACCATGTAGATGGCACTCATCCCGGTGCTGTAGGCCAAGGCGTATTGGCTGCCTTCCAGAGCCGCGACAACCTGTTCCAATTCCGTCACATTGGGATTGGCCTTCCTTGAGTAGAAGAACGCCGAGTCTGCACTGAAAGCACTGCACTGATAAATAGGTGTTACGGAGGGATGAGCCTCTCGATCATCGACCTTAATATGAAGTATTTCAGTAGACACATTCATGACTGGCTGACCATTTTGATGACCTGCTCATACATGTTCTGCTTGCCCTCATAACCAATGGTCGGGGTAATGTCATTCTGCGAGATACCAATTTCTTCAATCGACTCGGTTGGGAAGTGGGCCCTGTCGAATACTTCATGAAGGTTAGAGTTCACCCCCTTGGGAAGCCAGACCTCAGGGCCTGATTCATCGATGCGGGCCTTGGCGATAATGAATCGATAGCTTTCATGGGCTCGCAATGTCAGTGATTTCCAACCGCTGTTGTGCCCATCGGTATAATTGCGCCGCAGATAGACTGTCTGTTCGAAGTCTTCGGTATTCAACACTTGGGCGTGCAGCGATACGATATCCCCGTGCCACTCGAATTTTCTCTTTTCGTAATCAGTCAATGCCTCCTCCCGCAGCTCAACAGCGCTGTTCGCTGCGGGGTCACCCAGCAATTTGAAGTGCGCATCATGCCCGCACCGAGAGCAGCAACCTTTGTTGTCCAGCCCGATGATTTCAGCGTTCAAGCCGTAGCGAGTGACGAGCAGGGCGTTACAGTTGTTGCAGCTGGTATTGGTGCCCTCGACATCATTCACGTTACCCAAGTAGACGTGCTCGACGCCCATGCTCCGGGCAACATCTCGAGCCTTCAGGAGCCGGTCCACAGGGGTTCGGATGCTGTTGCTCATTTTGTAATCGGGGTGAAACCGTACGAAGTGCAGGGGGACGTTCGGACCCAGTTCATCCAGTACCCACTGGCTGATTTTCCTGGCGGTGTCTTCATCGTCACTGATGTCAGTCACCATCAAGGTACTGACTTCAACGTATTTGCCGGCGTCGTAGACCTTCTTGATGCCGGCCAGGACTGGCTCTACCCAGCCCGTTGTGACTTTTCGGTAGTATTCGGGGGAAATGGATTTGAGCGAAATCGAGAAAATATCAATGACCGGCAATAATTCATCAATGGCTTCTTCACTGATAAAAAAGGCTGATTTATAGAGGTTGATCAAGCCCGCTTCCTTGGCCAGCTTTGCCGTGTCGAGGATGAATTCATGCCAGACCACAGGATCGTTATACGTCCAGGAAATGACGCGTATTCCATGCTTGAGCGCGGTTTCCACAACCTGCTCGGGGGTATAGTAGTAAACGTCTTTATCGGTTACATACTTGGCCTGCGAGGTCTTCCAGTTGTGGCAATAGCCGCAGTTGAGCATGCAGCCGATGTTGCCCAGGGAAAGGATTCGTTCTCCAGGCGCAAAGTGGAAGACTGCCTCGGTTTCGATCGTCTCTTCGGTGCTGTGAACGCCTTTCCCGTAGTTCAATGTAACGAGTCGTCCCCCTCGGTTTCCGCGCACTTTGCAAAAGCCTACCTTGCCCTCCTGTATGACACAGTTTCGCGGGGAAAGATGGCACTTTACGACGCCCCCGGGGAGTATTTCTTCCAGTTTTGCGGGGCTGCTTTCCAAGGTCCAGTTTTTATTTTTTGTAGTGTCCATCTCTCACTCCTCATCACGGAAGTTGCTATCAGTATCATCGGTTAAAAAAGTCGAGGCGAAACAATTCCACCGCCACAAGTGACCGTCAGCCTGTTGTTTATTAGTAAGCAGACGAAGCGCGGATCAATCCGTAATTCTTAAGCGACAAGCGCCGGGTGTTGACAGTCATGAAGGGTTGGATAAGAGGGCCGATCACCAATAAGAATGCAATCGTGCCCACGCCGAAGGGACCGCCTAAAAGCCAGCCGGTCGAAAAAATGCCGATTTCAATGATCATCTTGGCTTTGGTGAATGACCAGCCCCATTTGGAGACCATGGTCAGTACCACCAAGTCCATGATCCTGATGCCGATGCCGCTCATGATAATCAAAGCGGATGAATAGGCGCATAATATTAGCCCTGTTGCCAATAATGTGTACTCATTCATTCTGAGGGTCAAATATTCTCCAAGCCCCAGGGCGGACCAGAGATCAATCAGCAGGCCTGTCAGCGTGGTTGTAATAAATGGACTGATCGGAGGGTATTTTTTGTTCCAGAGCATCCACCATGTTAGAAAAAACAGGGACACGATAGCCGAACACATGCCCATTCCGAGCATAAGTATTTTATCTATCGAGATGATCAGGACATCTAAAGGATCGGTTCCCAGTTGACTGATGATGAAGCATTTGGCACCCACCGAAAAACAGCAGACGCCCACCAGGTACATCAGCATCTGATCTCTCTTGAAGCTACGAAGATCTAGGACTTGCGTTCCAATATGCCGGGTTAATAAGTAATACTTTTTCCCACACTTTGTTTTTTCATCTTCCATGCGAACACCATCCCTGGAGAGAAATATTTTATTATGCAGTGCGTCATGCTAAAGAGGAGGGCTATTGATTGCCCGGATTCTTTTTAGGCTTTTCAGGCAGGAAATAGACTAGCACTCTGCTTTATTTTGGTGCATGCTTTTTTTAATGAAAAACACGAGCTTTTCATTAAATTTTATACTTTTTACCGGGGGAGACGCACATGGATCGTATAGACGTAAAAATCCTGGGAAAGGTACAGGACTGTGGCCGCATTTCGATCACCGAGCTTTCCAAGCACGCGGGTCTTTCTATTCCTGCCACTACGGACAGGTTGCGAAAGCTGGAGGACGCCGGGGTTATCAAGGGTTATAGCGCTCAGTTAGATCCAACCAAACTGGGGTACGGCATATCTGCCGTCGTCGGCATCACCACCCTCAAGCCGGCGAAGTCCAAACTAATAGCGACGCTCACCGACATCCCTGAAGTCGTCGAGTGCTTGCACATCACGGGTAACGACTCCTACCTGATCAGGATCTATGCGAAGTCGATGGCAGAGATCGAAAATATCATTGCGAACATCAACGCGTATGGTGAGACGCGTACCAGCATTGTTCTGTCAGTCCCTATCGAGAGAAGAAATCTCGCTCCGTGAGCGCGTGCGTTGCGCACCGACTACGTTCTTTCTGAAAAGAGTTTCAACCTTCCAGGCTGTGCACCAGGCTTTCCAGCGCGTCTACCGCCATGTCATCCAGCGTTCTCGTGGGGCTGGCGCTGCGCGTGGGGTATGCCGAGCGGTACTCACTGGGCGTGCAGCTGGCGTATTGCTTGAAGGCCCGGGCGAAGTAGGACGGGTCCTTGAAGCCGGCCTCATAACCGATACTGGTGATGGGCATCTGGCTGTTGTCGAGCAGTTCCTTGGCGAAACTCATGCGTTTGTTCAGTACGTAGTCGGTGAAGCCGAGCCCATTGGCTTCCTTGAACAGACGACTGAAACGAAACGTCGTCATGCCGCAACGCTTCGCCAGATCTCTCTGGTCAATGCTCTCGCGAAAATGCTGGTCGATGTACAGCATGATATGGCTCAAGGCCTGGTGTTTCTGGTGCCCGGAGGTCAGGCGGATGCTGTCTGGCAGGGTTGGGGCGTGGTCGATCTGCGGAGTCTTGCGCTGGCCGTTGGCATGACGGCGCAGTTCACACAATTGCACCACGGCGGTCAGGTAGCGTTTCCTTTCGGAGGCAGGCAGGGGCAGCACCATGTACTCCCAGACACTGGAGCGCATGGCCCAGACCGCCAGCTCTTCGGAATGCTGCACAGTGAACATGGTGATGGGAATGGCCGGGAGGGTGCGCTTGATGTCCAACAGTCGCCGTAGACCCGCAGTATCGGGGCGATCGAAATGGACGCAGATCATGTCGACCTGTTCCCCACTGGGTAACAGGGCATTTTTTGCCAGCGTGCAGTCGCAGGTGTCCTGAAACTGGCTAATGAGTTCCTGGGTGGAGCGATCATGGGTCAGATCGAACCACAATAACTTTGGCCTTCCAGTCAGATTCAGCACCATAGGACGACTACTCGGTGGTTCCTGCTGCCCTTTAGCTAAGCAGTATTGCCAATGTGCCACTATCTCGCCGAATAAATTCGTCTAAAAAAACGATTCGTTAGCGCCATCTCCTCATGGGGCCGGTTTGAGGCCCGGGAATAGCCACCCAGGCCCTGCGCAAAAAAATCCTAGCGATGTGCAAAATCCTCCTAACGGCTTTGCCCACCCCCTGACTAGGGTTGCATCAGGCAGTTCGCAATGCACTGCCCCTGAGAAAACAACCCCGATGAGGTGTGCGAAATGACTCTTCAAACAATCAAGGCTTCGGTACTGAAGTTCGCCAAAGATGAAGATGGCCTGACCATTGTGGAATACGCAGTGGCCGGCGGGTTGATTACGGTCTTGGTGGCCGCTGCGTTTGTACTTCTGGGCGGTGCCGTGAATACCAAGATCCGCGCGCTGTGCCAGGCCGTCAACGGCAACGTTGCTTGCTGATAGCGGCAACTTGCAGCGAAGGGGGCACGGTAACTTTCAAGGAATAACGCTTGCGACTCTTTTGCGGTGAGTACAACGAATAAATCAAATGGACTTTGCGCTGTCCCCTCCCATCAGGTTTCTAGCAGTACTTCTTATCAGCGTGAGGTTCATGAAATGACTTTCCAGACAATAAGAACTTCGATCCGCCAGTTCGCCAAAGATGAAGACGGCCTGACCATTGTGGAATACGCGGTGGCGGGTGGCTTGATCACGGTATTGGTGGCAGCGGCCTTCGTCCTTCTGGGCGGTGCTGTGAATACCCAGATCCGGGCACTGTGCCAGGCCGTGAACGGCAACGTCGCCTGCTAACGATAATCACCCTAGGGAGACGCATCATGTCCATGGAATTGCTGGTGTCGACGGTACTGCTGCTAGGACTGCTGGGTGTGGCGGTGGTGAGCGATCTGCTTCGCCACCGCATCCCCAACACGCTGGTCCTGTTGGGCCTTGCCCTGGGATTGGCCGGCCAGGTGTACGCTGGTGGGATCGGCGGCTTGGGCGACAGTCTGCTGGGCATGTTGATCTGTTTCGGGCTGTTCCTGCCCATGTACGCAGTCGGTGGCATGGCCGCCGGTGACGTCAAGTTGATGACCATGGTCGGCAGCTTCCTGCCTTTTCATTACGCACTGTGGGCGGCGCTGTTCAGCCTGATCGCCGGCGGTGTGTGCGGTTTCCTGATCGTCCTGGCCCGCGGCCAACTGCTCCAGACCCTGGCGCGCTACTGGCTGATTGTCCGAGCCCAGGCTTATCTGGCGCCCACTTCGGATGAAGTGGCCGGCAAGCCCTTTCCTTATTCGATTGCGATCCTGATCGGTACTTTGAACAGCGTTTACTGGCAACTGGTTGCCGGCGGCTGGGGAGTCTAGTCATGCACGTCATCAACGATAGCGATGCCTACCCCAGCGAACGGGAAGCGGTACAACGCCTGGCGCCTCAGCCGTGCACCATTGGCGACACCGGCCTGACTGACAGTTTCCTGGGTGAGCTGGTGTGCAAGCATCTGCACGACGCCGGGGTGCTGGACATGTCGCGGCTGGTGGAGCGCCTGGCTCTGACCGGCGCGGTACTGGAAGAAGTCCTGGCGTTCCTGCGCAAGGACGGTCGCGTCGAAGTGCTGGGCCAGTTGGGGCAAACGGGCGGGCAGACGCTGCGTTATGGCCTGACCGAACGCGGTCGCAGTTCGGCCCGCGATGCCCTGGCCCGCAGCGGCTATATCGGCGCGGCACCGTTTCCGGTGAGCACCTATCGCTCGCTGATCAAGATCCAGACCATTCACCACGGTCGTATCACCGCCAAGGACATGAACCAGGCCTTGGCCGGCCTGGTGCTGAGCCAAGGCATGCTCGACCAGCTGGGCGTCGCCTTGAACTCCGGTCGGGCGATCATGATCTACGGCCCGGCGGGCACGGGCAAAACCTATGTCAGCAGCCGATTGATCCGGCTGTTCGCCGAGGCCATCTGGGTGCCCCATGCCATCGTCATCAACGAGTCGGTGATCGAGATCTACGATCCGCAGGTGCACCAGCGCCTGGATGACAACGGTCAATCGAACAACCTGATGCTCAACGAAGGCATCGACCGCCGGCTGCTGTGCTGCAAACGCCCGATCGTGATTACCGGCGGCGAGCTGAGCATGGAACAGTTGGACGTGCGCTACGACCCGTTCACCCGGCAATACCAGGCGGCGTTGCAGCTCAAGGCCAGCAACGGCCTGTTCATCATCGATGACATGGGCCGCCAGCGCATGGCCCCGGCCGAATTGCTCAATCGCTGGATCGTGCCCATGGAGGAGAAGCGCGACTTCATCAACCTGGGCGGCGGCCGGCATTGCGAGTTGCCGTTCGACTTGGTGCTGGTGTTTTCCACCAACCTCAATCCCCTCGAACTGGCCGACGAGGCCTTCCTGCGGCGCATTGGCTACAAAGTGCAGTTCGGCTACCTCAAGCCCGAAGAGTACGAACGCATCTGGCGCCAGGAATGCGAACGCCTGGGGATTCCCTATGACCCGCTGCTGGTGCGCCATGTCCTGCAGCGGCTGTACGCAGGCGAAGGCATGCCGCTGGTGCCTTGCCATCCACGAGACCTGTTGAACATGGCGCTTGACCGCCAGCGTTACCTGGGTGGTTCCGGGCCCCTGTCGCCGCAAGAGCTGGAATGGGCCTGGCACAACTACTTCGTTCAGCTCGACTTCCTTTGATCTGGAGATACCGACATGAGCTCTCGTACGCTTCCCCTGATAGGCGTTTCCCTGGTAATGGGCCTTGGTGCCGCATGGATGGCTGACTCCTGGCTGAGCGCACGACTCAACGCGTCCCCCGATGATCATTTGCGAAGCGTGGTGGTCGCCACGGTGGAAATCCCCTTCGGGCAAATGGTCGAGGCCCAGCAGGTCACGACCGTGCGCATGCCGATGGACACGATCCCGGACGACGCCTTCGATTCCAGCGAGCAGGCTGTAGGCAAGATCGCCACCTTCGACATTCTGCGCGGCGATATCGTGCGTGGCGCGCGTTTGAGCGAGCATTTGGGCGGCAGTACCTTGGCCTCGCTGATCGCACCGGACAAACGGGCCATATCGGTGCGTGTGGATGACGTGGTCGGCGTGGGTGGCTTCCTCTTGCCGGGCAACCGGGTCGATGTATTGGCGACCAAGACCACCAGCGCCGGCAGCAACAGCGCGACCTCCCGGACGATCCTGGAAAACCTGCGAGTCCTGGCGGTGGACCAGACGGCGGGCACCGACAAGACCCAGCCGGTGGTGGTGCGGGCCGTGACCCTGGAAATGTCGGCCACCGAAGCCGAAGCGCTGGTCACTGCGCAAACCGAGGGCAAGCTGCAACTGGCGCTGCGCAACCCCTTGAACCTGGAAAAGAAGGCCGTGGCCGTTGCTCCGCCAGCCCCTGCACCGGTCATGGCGATGGCGGCCGCCCCAGTGCCAAAACCTGTGGTGCAGCGCAGTGCCAAGCCGCAAGGCGGGGCGATCACGCTGATCCGCGGAGTTGAAAGCAGTGTGATCAATGTCCGCTGAGTGACGCCCCCATGCCAGGCCCGCCCGGGCCGTGGCGATACCGATCCTCAAACGTTGTAATGAGGGCTCGATGATGAATGCCAATATCCGGCGCCAGGGAGGGGCGGTGAGTGTACTGATGGTGATCGCGCTGGTAGCGATTTCCATGATGGCGGCCTTGGCCCTGGATGGCGGGCACATGCTGCTGAACAAGACGCGCCTGCAAAATGCGGTGGATGCCGCGGCCCTGGGTGGCGCCAAGACCCTGAGCCAGGTGAGTGGCGGCATCAACATGGCCAGCACCACCCGCGCGGCGGCCCTGGACACGCTGAACAGAAATGCCAACGCCTTAGGCAACACCGAGCTGGCCACCGCGGTCGCCGGCAATCCGGGGGCGTTTGCCGTGGTGGAACTGTCCAGCAGCGTCTATGGCCCGTTCTCCTATCCCGGGCCTACCGATGCCAAATACGTACGGGTGTCGGTGGCCAGTTATCAATTGAACGGTTTTTTCTGGAGCTTCGTGCAAACGATGGGCAGTGCCGGGCTCGGCAACAAGCGTGTGGCGGCGATTGCCACCGCAGGGCCCAGCCCCACCTCGCCTTGTGACCTGGCGCCGTTGATGGTCTGTGGCGATCCCACTCAATACAACCCGGCCGCCGGCAACTTCTGGGGGTATCAGTTTGGCGATCTGGAAGTCTTGAAAACGGCGGCGGGGAACACATCGCCCATCGGCCCGGGCAACTTCCAATTGCTGGATTTCGGCTCGGGCGGCAGCGCTGTCCGGGAGGATCTGGCCGGTGGTGGCTCGGTTTGTCGCAGTGTCGGGGACAACGTCCAGACTGCGCCCGGTAATAAGGCCGGTCCTACTTCCCAAGGCTTGAACACGCGCTTCGGTATCTACAACGGCCCCGTCAGTTCTTCGGACTACCCGCCGGACCTGGTCACGGCCTCAGGCACCCCGGCGATCACCTACAACGATGCGCTCTCCCAGGCCCAATACAAAGGCCAGCCCATTACCTCGAGCAACGGCGATCTCTCGTCGAGTGGCGAGGCGATACAGGACTACAACGACTGGCGGGCCAAGGTCGCCGCCTGTGTGGCGGGGGGCGCCAGCGGTTGTGAAAGCAACGGGGTTTTCGAGCGCCGGATGTTGAAAATCGTGATCGGTGATTGCGCCGGGAAACTGAGCGGCTCGACCTCGATTCCAGTCTTGGGGTTCGGCTGCTATTTCGTCGTGCAGCCGGTGGACGGCGGTGGTTCGGAGTCCATTATCTTCGGCCAGTTCGTCCAGGAGTGCGAAGGCGACAACGTACCCGGTCCTACGCCATCCACCGATTCCGGCCCGCAGATCATCCAGCTCTACAAAACCTATCTCAACGACAGCGGCACGCCGAGCACCGACTCGTAGGAGGCGTCATGGGACTTTCTCATTTCAAACCAGCACAAGCCCAGCAAGGCGTGGCGCTGGTGGAGTTCACCCTGGTGCTGCCGTTGCTGCTGTTGTTGCTGCTGGCCTTCGGCGAGTTCGGCCGCATGCTCTACCAGTACAACGTGCTGTTGCAGGCCAGTCGCGATGCCGACCGTTTCGTCGCCAGCCAGGCGTGGAATACCACCCTGGGCGGCATCACGCTGAACAACACGTTGCTGACCCAGACAAAAAACGTCGCGGTGTATGGCGTGCCCAGTGCTACCGGCACCGCCGTGGTGTCAGGGTTGACCACGGCTCACGTTCAGGTCGCCGCCGAGGGCATCGATCATGTGCGCGTCACCATTACCTACCCCTTCTGTCCGGTGATCGGTGCGGGTAACTGCACAGGTTCGATTCCAGGGTTTTTCGGCAATGCCATTCCGCTGGGGATCCAGTTGGTCGCAACCACTGTCATGAGGGCGCTGTGATGAATCACAAACACATGCGCGGCACTTACATTGTGGAGTTTTCCTTCGTGGGCTTGCTGGTGTTCATCCTGCTGTTCGGCGTGGTGGAAATGGGCCGGTTGTACTTCACGGTCAACGCGCTGGATGAAGCGGCGCGCCGTGGAGTCCGGCTGGCGGCGGTGTGCAATATCAGCGACCCGGTGGTGTTGCGCCGGGCCATCTTCAACGCCGCGACGGACGCCGGCACCAGCCAACTGATCACCAACCTGGCGACCTCGAACCTGGCGCTGACCTACCTGGATGTCAACGGAGCCGTCGTGGCGAACCCCGCCGACACCTCCGGCGCCAACGGTTTCCGTGCCATTCGCTACGTTCGCTTGAGCGTGCAGAACTTCGTTTTCAACCTGTTCATTCCCGGCTTAGGCGTGCCCATTACCTTGCCCGCGTTCAGGGCAACCTTGCCACGCGAAAGCCTTGGGCGTCATTCCGATTCCGGGGAGATCACACCATGCTGAATACCAGGGAAACTCCGCTCTCGACCGCTACCGGCAAAGCCGGGCTGCGGATACTGATCAGCAGCCGCGACGCCACGTCCCTGCGCGACCTGCAATGCGTCTGCCAGCGCATGCCTGGCCTTGAGGTGAGCACGCGCCTGGTGAGCAACGGGCATGTCGATCCGCTCTACGGCCTGGACCGCATGCCCGACCTGCTGCTGTTGCGAGTCAGCCATCTGTGGCGCGAAGAGCTGTCGGCGTTGCTGCAACGCCCGGCCCATGAACGCCCGCCGATGCTGGTGTGCGGTCCCTTGGGTGAGCAGGAAGGCATGCGCCTGGCGATGCAGGCCGGCGCTCGGGACGTGTTGCCCGAACCCATCGCCGATACAGAATTGGTGGCCGCCCTGAATCGCCTGGTGACGGAAGTCCGTCTCGGCAACGGTAACGAAGGGAAGCTGATCGCGGTGATCAGCGCCAAGGGTGGTTCCGGCGGAACCCTGGTGGCGTGCAACCTGGCCCAGCAGCTCAGCGCCCGGGCAGGCAATACGTTGCTGCTGGACATGGACCTGCAATTTGGCAGCGTGACCCATTATCTGGACGTGGCGCAGTCCCACAGTCATCTGGAAGTGCTGCAACAGGTCGACGACATGGACAGCGTCGCGCTGCGGGGCTTTTGCAGCCACTTCAGCCCGACCCTGCATGTGCTCGGTGGCCGGGCCGGCGAGTTGTGCCTGCCCCAGGACGCCCAACCCGAACAGCTCGATGCCCTGTTGCAACTGGCCCGCACCAGTTATGACTGGGTGGTGGTGGACCTGCCGCGGCAGATCGACCACCTCACCGGCTCGGTGTTGGAACAAGTGGACCGGGTATACGTGGTGGTGCAACAGAGCGTCAGCCACTTGCGCGACGCCAGCGCCCTGGTGCGGATTCTTCGCGAGGACCTGGGCGTGCGCGGGGACCAATTGCAGATCGTGATCAATCGCTATGACAAAAACGCCGCCGTCAGCCTCAAGGACATCGGCGAGGCCCTGCGTTGCGCGAACCTGTCGAAATTGCCCAATGACTTCAACCTGGTCAGCCAGAGTCAGAACACTGGCGTGCCGTTGGGGCTGCATGCGCCGAAGGCGGCGATCACCGCCGCCCTGCGCGATTTGACCGAAGACCTCGTCGGTCACCAGATGGCCACAGACAAGGGCCTGCTTAAACGTGCCTTCAACCGTTTTTTCGGGGGATGACCCATGATCAGCGACTTTCGTAACCGCTTGCGCAAGCAGCCCGCCAAACCTGGCACTTCAGCAGGTGCCCAGCCCGGCGACGGCCTGCCGGACCCAACAGACGCGTTGATGGCCTGGGAGCAGGCCATCCCGGACGTGCTATACGAAACCCGCAGCCAGGTCACGCCGGTGGAGGCTGAGTGGCGGGAAAAAATCTACCAGCAACTGCTCAAGGTCATGGACCTGTCGTTGCTCGATACCCTGGAACAAGTCGAGGCCGCGCGACAGATACGCGAGATTTGCCAGCGTCTGCTCGAGGAACATTCGGCGCCAGTGAGTACCGTCAGCCGGCAACTGATCATCAAGCAGATCACCGATGAAGTGCTCGGCCTCGGGCCACTGGAACCGCTGCTGGCGGACCATAGCGTCTCCGACATCCTGGTCAACGGTTTTGCCTCGGTGTATGTCGAGCGTTTCGGCAAACTGCAAAGGACCGACGTGCGCTTTCGTGATGATCAGCATCTGCTGAACATCATCGACCGTATCGTCTCCAGCCTGGGGCGGCGTATCGACGAGTCCTCGCCGTTGGTGGATGCCCGGCTCAAGGATGGCTCGCGGGTCAACGCGATCATTCCGCCGTTGGCCATCGACGGCCCGAGCATGTCGATCCGGCGCTTCGCGGTGGACCTGCTCAACACTGACAGCCTGATTCAAGTGGGCACCATGACCCCGGCTATTGCCTTGTTGCTCAAGGCCATCGTCCGTGGCCGCCTGAACGTGCTGATCTCTGGCGGGACCGGTAGCGGCAAGACCACCATGCTCAACGTACTGTCCAGTTTCATCCCCCACAACGAACGCATCGTCACCATCGAGGATTCGGCCGAGCTGCAACTGCAGCAGCCCCATGTGGTACGCCTGGAAACCCGGCCGTCGAACATCGAGGGGCGCGGCGAGGTGAGCCAGCGGGAATTGGTGCGCAACAGCTTGCGGATGCGTCCGGACCGCATTGTCATCGGCGAGGTGCGTGGCGCCGAGGCGATGGACATGCTTACGGCGATGAACACCGGCCACGACGGTTCGCTGACCACCATTCACGCCAACACCGCACGGGACGCATTGGGTCGAATCGAGAACATGGTGTCGATGACCGGCGCGACTTTTCCCATCAAGGCCATGCGTCAACAAATTGCCTCGGCCATCGATGTGGTGATCCAGCTGGAGCGTCAAGAAGACGGCAAGCGACGGGTGGTCAGCATGCAAGAGATCAACGGGATGGAAGGGGAGATCATCACCATGACCGAAATCTTCTCCTTTTCGCGCCAGGGCATCGGTGAGCACGGTGAGGTACTGGGCGACTATCGGCCCAGTGGCATGATCCCGGCATTCCGCGATGTGCTGGCCAAGCGCGGCATCGAGTTGCCGCTGACCCTGTTCCGTCCTGAGTGGATGGAGGCTCGGCAGTCATGAACAACATCCCTGGTGAATTCATTCTGATTTTCCTCGCCATGGTGTTCATTGCGGTGTTCCTTTTGTCCCAGGGCGTGGTGGTGCCGGTGTTCGGCGAGGCCGGCAAAATGCGCAAGCGCATCCGTGGGCGCCTGCATGTGCTGGAGAAAGCCAACCATTTGCCCAACATGCAAACCGTGTTGCGGCAGAAGTACCTGACGCGCCTGTCGCCCTTGGAGGCCAGGCTTGAACAGCTGCCGTTCATGGCCAACCTGACACAGCTGATCGAGCAGGCCGGCCACGAATACCGGGCCTATCGGGTGATGCTGCTGGGGCTGGTCCTGGGCGTGGCGTCCGGTGCCTTGGTGCTGATGGTTTCGCCGGTCTGGTGGCTGGCGCTGCTGGCGACGTTTGCGCTGACCTGGCTGCCGGTGCTGAAAATCATGCGTGATCGCAGCAAGCGTTTCGCTGCGTTCGAGGAAGGTTTGCCGGATGCGCTGGACGCCATGTGCCGGGCCCTGCGCGCCGGCCACCCGTTCAACGAAACCCTGCGTCTGGTCGCCGAGGAGCACAAGGGGCCGGTCGCCCAGGAATTCGGCATGACCTTTTCCGACATCAACTATGGCAACGACGTGCGCCGGGCCATGCTCGGCCTGCTGGAACGCATGCCGAGCATGACGGTGATGATGCTGGTGACTTCGATCCTCATCCACCGCGAGACCGGCGGCAACCTCACCGAGGTACTGGAACGCCTGAGTCGCTTGATTCGTGGGCGTTTTCGTTTCCAGCGCAAGATCAGGACGCTGTCGGCTGAAGGACGCATGTCGGCCTGGGTGCTGGTGGCGATCCCCTTCGTGCTGGCGATCGCCATCGTGCTCACCAGCCCCAGCTACATGCCGGTGCTGATCAATGACCCTATAGGGCACAAGCTGATCATCGGCGCGTTCTGCGCCATGTTGATCGGGATTTTCTGGATAAGAAAGATCATCCGGATCCAGGTTTAAGCGCTGTTGCGCCGAGAGGTTTCAGTCATGGACTTTTTGCTCGGATTGTTGAGTCGGTTTACCGGTAACGAAGAACTGGCACGCCTGTTATTCATCGCCGCGATTGGTCTCAGCACGGTGCTGGCGGCCGTCGCGCTGCTGCTATTGATGCTGGGCCTGCAGGATCCGGTGCAGCGGCGCCTGGCGCTGATCAAGCGCGGTTACGCTGGAAGCACGACGGGACAGGAGGCGCCGGGTAACCTGCAGCTCTTGCTGGAACGGATCGGCCAACGCTTTGCTTCGACCGACCAGGCCCACACGTCCGCGACCCAGACCTTGCTCACCCACGCCGGTTACCGTTCTGCCTCGGCGGTGCAGATGTATTGGGCGGTGCGCCTGATGCTGCCGCTGTTGCTGGTCGGCATTGCGTTGTTGCTGCTGCCGATGGTCAAGGTTTCAGTGGCTATCGGTCTGCTGGCGGTGACTCTCATCGCGGGCATCGGCTGGTTGCTGCCGGCGATCTACGTCGGCAAACGCAAGCAGGCACGGCAGGGCCGGTTGCGTGCCGCGTTCCCGGATGCGTTGGACCTGATGGTGGTCTGCGTCGAGTCGGGCCTGGCCCTGCCCACGACGATAGAGCGGGTGGCTGAAGAAATGTCGGTCAGCCAGGTCGAACTGGCCGAGGAACTGGCGCTGGTCAATGCGCAGATTCGCGCGGGCATCACCAGCACCGAGGCGCTTAAACAACTGGCCGTGCGCACCGGGCTGGAGGATATCCAGGGCCTGGTCAGCCTGTTGGCGCAGAGCATTCGTTTCGGCACCAGCGTGGCCGACACCCTGCGGATCTACGCCGATGAGTTTCGTGACCGGCGTACCCAGGCCGCGGAAGAAATGGGTGCCAAGATCGGCACCAAGCTGATCTTCCCGTTGATCTTCTGCCTGTGGCCGAGCTTCTTCCTGGTCGCTATCGGCCCGGCCATGATCGGCGTGTTCAGGGCCTTCGGGAATATGTAGACCTCCCGTGCCCTGCCGCAAGTCCATTGTGGGAGCGAGCTTGCTCGCGATAGTGGTTTGACAGTCCATGAATGTGTTGGCTGTCAGTCCGCCTTCGCGAGCAAGCTCGCTCCCACAAGTGATCTGGGGTGTTCATGAGTCTTGTGCTCAGCACCGGCCCATTGTGGGAGCGAGCTTGCTCGCGATAGCGGTGGTTCAGTCAATGAAGGTGTTGGCTGTCAGTCCGCCTTCGCGAGCAAGCCCGCTCCCACAAGTGATCTGGGGTGTTCATGAGTCTTGTGCTCAGCACCGGCCCATTGTGGGAGCGAGCTTGCTCGCGATAGCGGTGGTTCGGTCAATGAAGATGTTGGCTGTCAGTCTGCCTTCGCGAGCAAGCCCGCTCCCACAAGTGATCTGGGGTGTTCATGAGTCTAGTGTTCAGCACCGGCCCATTGTGGGAGCGAGCTTGCTCGCGATAGCGGTGGGTCAGTCGATGAAGGTGTTGGCTGTTAGTCCGCCATCGCGAGCAGGCTCGCTCCCACAAGTGATCCTGGGTGTTCATGAGTCTTGTGTTCAGCGCCGGCCCATTGTGGGAGCGAGATTGCTCGCGATAGCGGTGGGTCAGTAATGAAAGTGGTTGAATGTCAGTTCGCGATCGCGAGCAAGCTCGCTCCCACAGGTTTACTCCTGTCTGCCGACCGTTCAAACCAAAAGACCACAGCCTCCGGGAGTGCCTACATCGAATCGAATGCAGGCACTCCCGGAGGCTGTGGTCTTTCGTTTGCCGTGTTTCATTTGCTGCTGGTGATCTCTCCACCCGAGTCTTGGTCAAAGAACTCCGGGATCGGATAGTTGAAGCTGTTGAGCCAGCGCTGCATGGCCATCTCGCGTTCGGCGGCCGAGGCGGTTTGCAGGTTGGTGGAGGCCACCACGCCGCGGATCTGCAGTTGCATCCAGCCCTCGGTGCCTTGTTGAGCGGCCGAAGAGGGGCCTGGCTCAATCGCCCAGGTGGTGGTGGACAGGCACATCATGCACACGATAATCAGTTGTTTGGCTTTCATCTCTCGGACTCCTCGTAACGCTCTACTTGACCGCGCCGGTTGAGGCATCGACGATCTCGGTGGGGCGGTTGGCGGGTGACGTCATTGTGTTGGTGGCCGACCCCCTGATTTTTTCCGCACGGGCTTGGGCATCTGCCACTTGTTGGGGGCTCAGCTTGGCCATGTTCGCGAGCTCGGCGGCCTGCTTCCAGTTGTCCTGGTAGATCAGCAGGGTCACCATGTTGAGCGCGGCCAGTGTGTCTGACTGCTGAAGCTCCATGGCGGTCATGAACTCGAAGCGGGCTTCTGAAATGCGTCGTTGATTGAGGTAGACGACCCCCAGATCATTGCGGATCTTGCCTTCGGTCGGGGCCATTTTCGCTGCGCGTTCGAGGTATTGCATCGCGGCCGCATTGTCATTTTTGGCGGCCGCTAACTGACCAAGGCCATGTTCACCATCAGCGGCCAGGCACGTCCCTAGCAGGCTTTTGTACAACGGTTCGGCTTCGTTGCGCCCCATCAGGCGCAGCACCCGAGCCTTACGCAGGCGGACCTGGACCAGATCCTCGGGCAAGCGTTCGAGGTTCGCCAGGCTGGCGTACAAACGGCCCTCGTTGGCCATGTCTTCAGCCATGTTCAGGGCCAGTTCCTGGTCGGATCCGGGCTTGGCACAATCGGCCGTGCGTGACGCCACCACGCTGTTGCTGGCACAGCCGACAAGCATCAAGCTCGCCGCTATTGCGATCACTGCTTTCATTGAATGCCCCTTGGCAACCCGTTGGAGATCGGATGCCTTGCCCATCAGGTGCCGGCTCATTGGGAAAGCCCGCTGCGGTTGTCGAACTCGCCATGTTCGAGGAAGTACATGCGGTAGAAATTCGGGTCGTAATTGCGCAGTTGTTCGCCCGGTAAGCTCGGCAGTTGCGCATTGGCCGCCAACGGTTGGACCAGGTGCGGCGTGACGATCATCAGCAGCTCGCGCTCTTCGCGATTGATGGAGTTGTCGCGAAAGAACGCGCCGAGAATCGGTACATCGCCCAGCCCCGGAAACTTGTTCACCTGGGAGCTGTTGCGTGTGCTGATCAGGCCGCTGATGACGAAGCTCTCGCCATCGGCCAGGGCGATACTGGTATCGGTGCGACGCACGGTGAGCGCCGGAACCAGTGTTCCGGCGATGTTCACGGCGTTGGTGAAATCCAGCTCGCTGACTTCCGGCGCGACCTTCAGCATGATTTGGTTCTTGCCGATGACGGTCGGTGTCAGGGTCAGGCGGATACCGAACTCCTTGTACTCGATGGACACGTTGTCGCTGCCGGCACTGGGCACCGGGATCGGCACTTCGCCGCCGGCCAGGAAGCTAGCGCTCTGCCCGCTGAGGGCCACCAGGCTCGGCCGCGCCAGGGTATAGGCGAAGCCGCTTCCTTCCAGTGCGTTGATCATCAACAGGGTCTTACCGGTGGCAAAAGACAGGTTGAACATGTCGTTATTGACCGGCAATGAAGGCCGGACAATGCCGCCGATGGTGGGCAAGGTCCTCGGCGAGCCGAACAGGAAATTGCCACGGGTGCCGAAAATCGACGTCGAGGCTTCCTTGAGTTTGGTCCGGCTGACTTCAACGAAACGGATTTCGGTCTGCACCTGGGCGAGCAGCATCGGGTCTTCGGAAGGGAGACTCGCTGCACTGGTCAGCGCCTCAGTGGCCCGGCCTTTGACAAAAATCATGCTCTGGCGAGGTATCTTCGAACAATCCGTCCAAACCATCAGGCTGGTGGCGCCGGGCATCAGGCCCGTAAGGATGAAGGCATCGCTGCCACTGGGTTGCACGTCGGCAATTTTCGGGTCGCCTACCGCCAACTTCGTCACGGGGGCGAGAATGCGCAGTTCGTTCTGAAGCCCTTGGCCGACCTCGAAGGTTGCCGGCAAACTGTCCAGTTGTGAACAGTTCGCCGCTGCGGCCTGAGCCGCCTCCAGGCCAAGGCCTATCCAGAACAGGCCATGAATGAATTGTTTTAATACGGGCACGGTACGATGGGTCATGAAGTGATCCTCGATAGAGAGGCCATCCTTAGGCTTAACCAGTGCCACGGATCACTTAAGAGGCCCGGGCTGCCCCTTCTATTTCACTCAGCCCTTCAGCGGTCCGGGCACAGGCCTCGTTGCTATAAGCAAATGGGCGCATGACGCCGGCCTGACCGAACGGCAGGCAGCTTACGAAAAGCTTTGTGAGAACCGGAATATCCGGGTTGTCGAGCAAGTTGACCGATGTTGATCGGGTCGTTTGAGGAGCGGCTTACCTGTCTCCGTACTCGCTTCTTTTTGAAGGTAGTTCAAGCATGGCAAAGCGCCACGCCTAAAATTAAAAAAACGCCTAAAAAGTGACGGAAGGAAAATTTTAGGTTGGATGGCCGTCAATAAATTGTCTTTTGCGCATTTTTGGTTGACCAATTTCAAGTCGCGGCAGGGTTCATCAACAGATAAACGCTCAGCGTGAGCCGTGTTCCTGTCCGCAGCGTGTCAGTCCACGTGGTAGTGAACCGACAACATTCCTTTTTTCTGAGAAAGTGAGGCGATAGTAACCGTGCCCAGTTCCTGTAGGCATCGCACGTGAGTGCCGCCGCAGCCATAGGCGGCCAGCTCACCGAAACCGACTTCTCGCGTGCCTTCGCGCAACGCGACAAGGCGAGGCAGATCCTCGGCAATCCATTGATCGATGCCTTGCTGGATGATTGATCTGTCCAGTTCCTGAGGATCTTCCCCAGGTTGAAATTGCACACGGCTTTCGCCAGGCCAATGATGAGCCTTGATCGGCTTCCAGCCGCGGGTTTCGGCAAAATGACCGATCAGATGCCCGGCTGAGTGCAGGCGTGAATTCAATCGTCTCCGTTGCTCATCCACACAAATCGAGGTCATGCCCAGGGCCACTGGGCTGTCGACGTAATGAATGATCTGTGATCCATCCTGGACAACGCGCAGGACCTGGCTTTCACCGATCCATCCGGTGTCGCAGGGCTGACCTCCGCCTTGAGGATGGAACAGAGTGTCACGCAGGACCACGGCAAATTCATTCTCCCGGGGGCTGCAATCCAGGACTTCCACATTGGCCTTGAGGTCATCGCTATGGAAAAAGAGGCGAAGGGTCACCTTCCATGTCCTTATCAGAATTTCGTGGCGGGATTATAGAGTGTGCTGAAATTGGTGATAATCCATTCAAATTTCAAAGGACTGTTGCGCCATGAGCATAAATCTACCGCTTCCGTTGCTCGCCGAAATGGCCATTTTCGTCAAGGTCGTGGAAACCGGGAGCTTCTCCGAGGCGGCCCGCCAGTCAGGCTCGTCGCCCTCGGCTGTGAGCCGCAGTATTTCGCGCCTGGAGAAAGCCCTGGCGACCCGATTGTTGCAGCGCACCACCCGTAAATTGCGTTTGAGCGATGGCGGGGAGGAGGTGTTCAAACGATGCCAGGAGATGGTCGCGGCTGCCCGCTCAGTGATGGAAATCAGCGGTCAGTTCACCCAGCAAGCCGAGGGGCGGATTCGGGTCAGCGTGCCCAAGGCGGTGGGGCGCTTTGTAGTCCATCCCCACATGCCGGAATTCTTGCGGCGTTACCCCAACATCGATGTGGAGTTGCTGCTGGAAGATCGGCAGGTCGACCTGATCGACGATCACGTCGACCTGGCCATCCGGATCACCGACCAACCGCCGGCCGGGCTGGTGGGGCGTCAGCTGTTGACCATTGATCACCTGCTCTGCGCCACGCCACAGTACCTGGCTGAGCACGGCGTTCCCAAGCATCCCCATGATTTGCTGGAGCACAGCTGTATCTATCTGGGGGAAAACCCAAGCGACGCTCGCTGGAAATTCAAGAAAGGCACCAAGTCTGTCACCGTCGGTGTGCGCGGACGCTATGCGGCCAATCACACGGGCGTGCGGCTGGGGGCGGTTTTGCAGCACATCGGCATTGGCAGCTTGCCGTACTTCACGGCTCGTTATGCGCTGGAGCAGGGGTTGATCGTGCAGGTGTTGGCCGATTGGACGTTCATGGCTTCCTACCATGGCGGTTTGTGGCTGCTGCACTCACCGACGCGTTACCTGCCACCGAAATTGCGGGTGTTCATTGACTATCTGGTGGAGTGTCTGGAGAAAGAGCCGACCTTGCACACAATGGGCGGGGAGAGTCGTACCCGTAAGGACGCGGCGCACTATGAGCTGCCAGAGAGTGATGGGTTGTTTTGACGGGCCTCATCGCGAGCAAGCTCGCTCCCACCCTGGGTCGATGGCGAGCACACATTCTACATTCACAGCAGTTAACCTGTGGGAGCGAGCTTGCTCGCGATGAGGCCCGTCCAGGCAGCGCACTTGGGCAACGGCAGTAAAAAAAGGCCCGCAGGGGTTAACCGTGCGGGCCTTTTGAACTGCTGAATGCTATCAGTGCTTGCTGTCTTGATCCGACATCGCCAGCAACTGTTTTTCCTGGTTCCAGTCGAAGGGTTCGTCGTTTTGTTCGGCCTCGAAACGACGTTCTTCCAAGGCCTGGTACAGGGCGATTTCTTCGTCGGGCATGTAGTGCAGGCAGTCGCCGGCGAAGTACCAGAGCAGGTCGCGCGGCACCAGGTGGGCGATCTGTGGGTAACGGACAATCACCTGGCACAAGAGGTCCTGGCCCAGGTATTGGCTTTCGATCGGGTCAACGGGCAGTTGCGCGCGCAATTCGTCGAAGCGCTCCAGAAACAGGGCATGGCTTTCTTCAGGGACCTGTTCGGCCTCACCTACGGCGACCAGGATGCTGCGCAAGTGGTCAAGCAAGACAAGGTGATCGGCAACGACATTGGACACGAGATAAGTCCTCAAGAGTAAAACGGGCGCAGGAGTATAAAGCCCCTGCGCCTGCATTTACATGGTTGAGCGTACATCTTCGCCCGGATCAGCGGACTTTAGCTTCGGCGAGCGTCAGTTCCTCTTTATCGAAATCATCCACATCGATGACCTTGCGCCGCGCCGCTTCGGCCGCGTGCAGGGTCTGGGCTTCACCGGCCTGCAGCACACCGGCTTCGAGGGCTGCGTCGATGAGGTGTTCGCCCGGAGCCGGGTTGAGCTGGCCTTGCTTGAACGCGGTGTGCAGTTTCTTGTGCAGCGGATGAGCGGCGGCCAGCAGGTCGCAGGCGTGTTGCAGCGCGCCCACCGGATCGTCGCTCGATTGCGGGCGATAGCAGCCCTGTAGCAACTCTTCGAGGGTCGGATCGCCCTTGGCTCGGCCGATCACGGCCGCCACTTCGGCATCCAGCCTGTCGCTCGGGCCCTTGTGGCGACGGCCGAAGGGGAACACCACCAAGCGCAACAGGCAACCCAGCACCCGATTCGGGAAGTTGCGCAGCAATTCGTCCAGTGCGCGCTCCGACTGACCCAGGCTTTCTTCCATGGCCCAGGTGAACAGCGGCGCCATATGATCCGGCGAGTCGAGGTCGTGGTAACGCTTGAGCGCTGCGCTGGACAGGTACAGATTGGACAATACATCGCCCAGGCGCGCCGACAGGCGCTCGCGGCGTTTGAGCTCACCACCCAGCAGCATCATGCTCAAGTCCGCCAGCAAGGCGAACGCCGCCGCCTGCCGGTTGAGGGCGCGGAAATAACCCTGGCTCAAGGCGTTGCCAGGCGTTTTTTCAAAGTGCCCCAGGCCCAGGTTCAGCACCAAGGTGCTGGCGGCATTGCTGACGGCAAAACCAATGTGCTTGAGCAACAGCCCATCGAACTCGATCAGCGCCTGGTCCTTGTCTTCACGGGTGGCCAGGGCCATTTCCTTGAGCACGAACGGATGGCAGCGGATCGCGCCCTGGCCGAAGATCATCAAGTTGCGAGACAGGATGTTCGCGCCTTCAACGGTGATGAAGATCGGTGCGCCTTGCCAGCTGCGTCCCAGGTAATTGTTCGGGCCCATGATGATGCCCTTGCCGCCGTGCACGTCCATGGCATGGCTGATGCACTCGCGGCCACGTTCGGTCAGGTGGTACTTGAGGATCGCCGACAGGACCGAGGGTTTTTCCCCCAGGTCCACCGCGTTGGCGGTCAGCATGCGTGCGGCGTCCATCATCCAGGCGTTGCCACCGATACGCGCCAGCGCTTCCTGGATGCCTTCGAAGGCCGACAACGGCACGTTGAACTGTTCTCGTACCTGGGCGTACTGGCCGGTCACCAGGCTGGTGAACTTCGCCGCACCGGTGCCGACCGCTGGCAGGGAGATCGAGCGCCCGACCGACAGGCAGTTCATCAGCATCATCCAGCCCTTGCCGAGCATCGCCTGGCCGCCGATGAGGAAGTCCAGCGGGATAAACACGTCCTTGCCCCAGTTCGGCCCGTTCATGAAAGCAGCGCCAAGGGGCAGGTGACGACGGCCGATATGCACGCCGGGGGTATCGGTGGGAATCAGGGCGAGGCTGATGCCCAGGTCTTCCTCGTCACCCAGCAGATGGTCGGGGTCATAGGCCTTGAAGGCCAGGCCGAGAAGCGTGGCCACCGGTCCGAGGGTGATGTAGCGTTTTTCCCAGTTCAGGCGCAGGCCCAGGGTTTCCTGGCCTTCCCATTCACCCTTGCAGATGATGCCGGTGTCGGGCATCGCTCCGGCGTCGGAGCCGGCCAGCGGCCCGGTCAGGGCGAAGCAGGGAATATCGTCGCCACGGGCCAGTCGTGGCAGGTAATGGTCGCGTTGTTCGTCGGTGCCGTAGTGCAGCAACAATTCCGCGGGCCCGAGGGAGTTGGGGACCATCACGGTGGACGCCAGGTCGCCACTGCGAGTGGCCAGTTTCATCGCCACCTGGGAGTGGGCGTAGGCGGAAAAACCTTTACCACCGTATTCCTTCGGAATGATCAGCGCGAAGAAACCGTGTTCCTTGATATGGGCCCAGGCTTCAGGCGGCAGGTCCATGGCTTGGCCGATCTGCCAGTCGCTGACCATGGCGCAAAGCGCTTCGGTCGGGCCATCGAGGAACGCCTGTTCTTCGTCGGTCAGTTGTACCTTGGGGTAGGCCAGCAGCATGTCCCAATCCGGGCGGCCGCTGAACAGCTCGCCATCCCACCACACCGTACCGGCGTCGATAGCGTCGCGTTCGGTCTGGGACATGGGCGGCAGGGTTTCCTGGAACCAGTCGAACATCGGCGCACTGAAATACTTGCGACGCAGGTCTGGCAGCAACAGGGGGGCCGCAACGGCCGCGAGCACAACCCAGAGGATCAGCATCAGCCAGCCGGGGGCCTGGCTGAAAATGCCCATGGCCAGCAGGTAGATCGCGACGATACCCAGCTCGGGCAGCGGGGCAGTGCGCCGATGCGCCAACCAGGCTATCCCGACAACCAGGACCAGTATCCACAACAACAGCATATGTAATCCTCCGTGAACCAAGGCAAAACCGACCCTCAGAGCTTAGACGGCATCTGCAAAACCGGCGGTCAGCGCGATGTGATTGATTTCGTGGGAAACCCGGGATGCATGGCGCCAGTCTGGTTGGCAACAGCCGTGGGAAATCGTTCGTTAACAAGGTGAGAAAACGCCATTGTTTGGCGCAAATGCCGTTATTGCCGAGCCAGCGCCGTAGATAGACTCAGCACTTTGCGAACCGATGCCTGTGGCGGCATGCAGGGCGATTTGAGTCGCGGCTGATCCGGCGTATGCTGCTGCGGCATTTTATCCATCGAGGACGCCGTGATGCTGAAGATCTGGGGCCGGAAAAATTCATCGAACGTGCGCAAGGCGCTGTGGTGTGCCGAAGAACTGGGGCTGGCCTATGAGGCCATTGACGCCGGTGGCGCATTCGGCGTGGTGGACACCCCCGAATACCGTGCGAAGAACCCCAACGGCCGCGTGCCGATGATCGAAGATGACGGCTTCGTGCTCTGGGAGTCCAACACCATCGTGCGTTACCTGGCCGCCCGCCATGCAGCGGGTTCGCCGTGGTATCCCGCTGACGTACAGGCACGGGCCAAGGCTGAAAAATGGATGGACTGGACCACCTCCAGTTTTGCCGGACCGTTTCGCACCGTGTTCTGGGGCGTCTTGCGCACCCCGGCCGAGCAGCAGGATTGGGTGGCCATCAAGGCGGCGATCAAAGAGTGCGAGCACTTGCTGGCGATGGTGGAGCAGACCTTGAGCGAACAGCCCTACCTCTCGGGCGATGAAATCGGCATGGGCGACATTCCCTTGGGCAGTTTCATTTATGCCTGGTCAGAGATGCCTATCGAGCGCGCTGCGTTGCCTCACGTGCAGGCCTGGTACGCGCGTTTGCAACAGCGCCCGGCTTACCGTAAGGCCGTCATGACCGCGTTGACTTAATACTTACTATCGACACGCGTGACTGTACTTGTGCGGCGACGCCACGCACCATTGCCTTCATGCGCCGTGGTTGCATTACTCGTCGCCCGCCCTTATTTCATTCTTTCTTCCCTTCTTGGTGCGTAAATCCGATATGAGTTCCGCTCTGTCCATCCGGCAGTTAACCAAAACCTACGGCAACGGTTTCCAGGCCCTGAGTGGTATCGATCTGGACGTCGCCGAAGGTGACTTCTTCGCCTTGCTCGGCCCCAACGGCGCCGGCAAATCCACCACCATCGGTATTCTTTCCACCCTGGTGAACAAAACCAGCGGCACGGTGAATATCTTCGGCCATGACCTGGACCGCGAACCCGCCGCGCTCAAGCGCTGCATCGGCGTGGTGCCCCAGGAGTTCAACTTCAACCAGTTCGAAAAAACCTTCGACATCGTCGTGACCCAGGCCGGTTACTACGGCATCCCGCCGAAGATCGCCAACGAGCGCGCCGAGCAATACCTGACTCAGTTGGGGTTGTGGGACAAGCGTGACGTGCCGTCCCGTTCCTTGTCCGGCGGCATGAAGCGGCGACTGATGATTGCCCGCGCACTGGTGCACGAGCCGCGTCTGTTGATCCTCGACGAACCGACCGCGGGCGTGGACATCGAGCTGCGCCGTTCGATGTGGACCTTCCTGACCGAGCTGAACCAGAAAGGCATCACGATCATCCTCACCACGCATTACCTGGAAGAGGCCGAGCAGCTGTGCCGCAACATCGGCATCATCGACCATGGCACCATCGTCGAGAACACCAGCATGCGGCAGTTGCTCAGCCAACTGCATGTAGAAACCTTTCTGCTGGACCTGAAAAGCGATCTGCAGGTCGCGCCGCAGCTCATTGGCTATCCGGCCCGACTGGTGGACAACCACACCTTGGAAGTCCAGGTGGATAAAGCCGTGGGTATCACCGGGCTGTTCAGCCAACTGGCGCTGCAAAACATCGAAGTACTGAGCCTGCGCAACAAAACCAATCGCCTCGAGGAGTTGTTCGTGTCCCTGGTGGAGAAAAACCTGGCGAAGGTGGCTGTATGAGTTCCGAACTGCGCCCCAACCTCATCGCCCTCAATACCATCGTTTACCGTGAAGTCCGGCGCTTCATGCGGATCTGGCCACAGACCCTGCTGCCGCCGGCCATCACCATGGTTTTGTACTTCGTGATCTTCGGCAACCTGATCGGCCGGCAGATCGGCGACATGGGGGGCTTCACGTACATGGACTACATCGTGCCGGGGCTGATCATGATGTCGGTGATCACCAATGCCTACGGCAACGTGGTGTCTAGCTTCTTCGGCGCCAAGTTCCAGCGTTCGATCGAAGAGTTGATGGTCTCGCCGGTTTCGCCCCATACCATCCTGATCGGCTACGCCTTGGGTGGCGTATTGCGCGGTTTGGCGGTGGGCTTGATCGTGACCTTGCTGTCGCTGTTCTTCACCGATTTGCAGGTGCATCACTTGGGAGTGACGATATTGGTGGTGGTGCTCACGGCGACGATCTTTTCGCTGCTGGGGTTTATCAATGCCGTGTTTGCGCGCAACTTCGATGACATCTCCATTATCCCGACGTTCGTGCTGACGCCGCTGACCTATCTGGGCGGGGTGTTCTACTCGATCTCGTTGCTGCCACCGTTTTGGCAGACTGTGTCGCTGGCTAATCCGGTGCTGCACATGGTTAACGCTTTTCGCTACGGCATCCTTGGGGTTTCGGACATCAGGATCAGTATTGCGATTACCTTCATGGTGGTGGCGACCTTGGTGCTTTATGTGGGGTGTGCGCGGTTGTTGGTGAGTGGGCGGGGGATGCGGACTTAAGCGAGTGGTGGCGGGTATATAGACTGTGTGTATATCCGTTTTTTTGGTAACGGCTACTGGCGGTTCCGCCCTTATGTATGGACTCGCCTCCACTGTCACCCGCTTTTCAACACTGCGACCCGGCTGCATCTATGTATAAGGCCTATCGAGGAAGCCGTCTTCGACTTCTGGCCAACATTGGTTGAGCTCGCGGTATGCCGATTACGTTCAGGCCTCGAAGGCCGGTAAGGGCGCAGGCATCAATCCGCGACGGTCTGACCTGGGGTCAATGTTTTCTAGCAGGGGCTGGAGCGCTTTTACGCCCCGGTGGCAGAACTCTGTTGATCAGTAACTTGTCGCAGCCGGCCGGCCTTAGGCCGGTTGGCTGCGATAAGTCTGGTCATTCTGTAGCAGCACCCAGATGATTCGTAGGTTGCGATTCGCCAGTCGTACCGCCGCCTCCTTACGTCCTAGGCGACTCAACCAGCGATGCAAGCGCCGATCGTCGGGCTGCTCAGAATCAGGACGTAGGTGCCTCAATACGGCATGAGCCCCCTGAACCATCAGGCTGCGTATGTAACCATCGCCTCTTTTACTCATTCGGCCCAAGTGAACCTTTTGCCCGCTGCTGTTCTGATCAGGCACCATGCCAAAGTAGGCGGCAAACTGGCGTGCATCGGCAAAACGTTCGGGTTCGGTCTGCTTGGCTAGCATCGCTGTGGCGATGATCGGACCGACACCGCGTACCGTCATTAACCGTCTGGCTGTTTGATCCTGGTTCGCAGCGATCTCCAAGCGACCGGTCAATATGTTGATCCGCTCGCCTAACTGGCGCCATTCGCCCAGCAACTCGTCGATGAGTTCGCGCAACATGTCTGGCAGTGGTTGGGTAGCATCCTCCAGCACCCGAGGTAGGGTTTGACTGATAGCAACATCACCTTGTGCCAAGGCAAAACCGTGCTCCATCAATAGCCCACGCATCTGGTTACTCGTAGCTGTACGCCGACGCACATAACCCTGCCGGGCACGGTGCAATGCCTGCATGGCCAGTGCTGCAGTACTTTTGATGGGCACCGCCGCAATCTTGCTGTCCCGTCCCGCACGTAAAATAGCCAGCGCATCGTTGCGATCATTTTTTGCACCGCTGCGGTGGTTAGCCACCAGTTGCGCCGGAAGAACTCGTGCCAGATTGCCTTGCGCCTGTAACTGTCGTGCCCATGCTTGAGCACCTGGGCCGGTTTCCACCAGCACAACAATGCTTGGCGACAATTGGCGCAAGAAGGTGTGGAAGGCCTCACGCGACTTGATGCGCTCTTCATAGAGCACTCGGCCAAGGGCGTCTTCGCCTGCGACTTGAAATACCTGCTTGGCAAGATCAATCGCCACTGTCGTACAGGCCGACAGATCGATTGAAGACAGGGACTGTTTAAGCGTCGTATTCTTTTTCATGGACTCGCCCTCGCTGTCGTTGGCTTCTTAGACTGCCACCGCGGCGCATTGACGCCTCGGCGAGGGCGAGTCCATCCAATTACGGCCAGCCCTTTCAAGGTCTTTGATAAAATCCCCCAAAACCAGTCAGGGTGACGAAAGCAGTGTGGGCAGAAGTTCTAGCGCGGTTTGAGAAAAAAACACCGGCCAGTGTCATGACCAGAGTGATATTGGAACAAGCTGTTCCTGCTGAATGGGTCGATCAGGTGTTTGAAGAGCACCGTCAACGGCAGTACCCACGTGAGCTTTTGTTTTCAACCATCGTTGAACTGATGTCCCTTGTTTCATTGGGCTTGCGACCTTCGCTGCATGCCGCCGCGCGGCAGATGGAGGATCTTCCTGTCAGCTTGGCGGCGCTGTATGACAAAGTCAGCCGCACAGAGCCTGCGCTACTGCGCGCCCTGGTCACCGGCAGCGCAGAGCGCTTGGTACCAACGATAAAAGAACTGGGGCACTCAGCTATTTTGCCTGGCTGGCAACTACGGGTCGTTGACGGTAACCACCTGCCTTCCAGCGAAAAGCGTCTGGGCGCTTTGCGCCGTGAACGGGGCGCCGCCCGGCCTGGTTTTTCCGTTGTGGTTTACGACCCCGATCTGGACCAGGTCGTTGATCTTCAGCCTTGTGAAGATGCTTATGCCAGCGAGCGCGTCAGCGTGCTGCCCTTGCTGGAAAAGGCCTGTGCGGGACAACTGTGGATGGCCGATCGACTCTACTGCACGCTCCCGGTCATGGAGGCCTGCGAAGATACCGGGGCCTCGTTCATCATTCGCGAACAGAGCAAACATCCACGCCTGCTTAAGGAAAGCGACTGGCAGGTGCCTGTCGCGGTCGCGGCAGGCAGCGTGCGCGAGCAAACCATCGAAGTAAAAGGTGGACGCCAGTGGCGGCGAGTCGAACTGAACCTGCAAAATCCCACCGAATCCGGCGACATCAAGCTGCTGTTCTGGAGCAACTTGCCAGACTCTATCAGTGCTGAGCAAATCGCCGATTTGTATCGCCGTCGCTGGAGCATCGAAGGGATGTTCCAGCGCCTGGAAGCGGTGTTGGACAGTGAAATCGAATCCTTGGGCAACCCTAAAGCAGCCCTGCTGGGATTTGCGTCGGCCGTGTTGGCTTACAACGTTCTGGCCGTGCTCAAACGCAGCGTTGAGCAGGCGCATCGCCAGACCCTGCCCGACGATTGGGAAGCATCGATTTTTCACCTAACGGTACAGGTACGCAGCGGTTACGAGGGGATGCAAATAGCCTTGCCAGAATATCTATGCATCCCGATCCCCGCTGCAGGACTGACTCAGTACCTGCTTGCACTCGCTCGAAATATCCAGCCCAAAGCGGTCGCCAAGAGCAAGCGAGGCCCGAAAGTGCCCAAGGCAAAGGAGTGGCTTGAAGGCAAAGCCGCGAATGCCCATGTGTCAACGGATCGGGTGCTCAAGGCAGCTAAAGCCAAAAGACCTTGAAAGGGCTGGCCCTTACGGCGGGTCACTTTCGAAAATCCGGAAGCCGGCCCAGGCGAAAGTAACCAAAGCGCTTTGCCCCACCACTCGGTGCCTCGCCTAGGCTCGGCATGCCCGAACGCAGGCATTGCTCCGTGGGCCCACTGCGCAATACCTGCGTTCGGCCAGCGTGGTTAATGGGGCGTCGAGATCAAGATCAAGATCTAAAGCAAAGCAAGAGCGGGGGGTATATCCAGCATCTGTGTGGCTGGACCACCGCTATCGCGAGCAAGCTCGCTCCCACATGGAGTGGCGGGTGTTCACAGCATCTGCACACGACACAAAAAACCTGTGGGAGCGAGCTTGCTCGCGATGGCGTCGGCACAGCCAACATCACCACAAACTGACCTTCCGCTTTCGCGAGCAAGCCCGCTCCCACAGGAGGAACGCGTTCATCCCAAATCAGGTCGGCTATAAGGCCGCCTCGCTTTAGCTTTTGATTTTGATCTGGGGCGCCCCATTAACCACGCTGGCTGAACGAAGGTATTGCGCAGTGGGCAACCCGGCATGGATGCCGGGTTAGCCGCGCTGGGCCATGGATGGCCCTTCGCGGCGGCCCACGGAGCAATGCCTTCGTTCAGGCATGCCGAGCCCTAGCGAGGCACCGAGTGGTGGGGCAAGAGCGTTTGCGCTTCTCAAAAGTGAGCCGCCGTAAGGGCGGAACCGCCAGTAGCCGTTACCACAGCAACGGATATACACACAAAACCCCTCACATCCGACTTTTCTTACGCCGCTTCCACTGCCGAGTCACCCACCAACGCCAATAGCTCATGGTGACGAAGTAGGCGAGTGCACCCAGCACCAGGCCGGTCACCACCGAACCCAACAGAAACGGTTGCCACAAAGTGGCCAGCTGGCCGCTGATCCATTCCCAAGTCAGTTCCTCAGGCAACGTGCGGGGCGGTACATCCATCAGCCAGGCGCCGGTCTGATAGGTGCAGAAAAATACCGCCGGCATGGTGATCGGATTGGTCAGCCAGACCAGGCTCACTGCGATCGGTATATTGCCGCGCACCGTGATAGCCAGCGCTGCGGCCAGTAACATCTGCAAAGGGATCGGCAGGAAAGCGGCAAACAGACCGACAGCCATCGCCCGTGCCACGGAATGACGATTGAGGTGCCAAAGGTTGGGATCGTGCAAAAGGGTGCCGAGAAAGCGTAAGGATTTATGTTCCCGAATGCTCTCTGGGTCAGGCATGTAACGTTTGAATAGGCGCCGGGGCATAAGGCTTCTCGGTCGGTTCAAAGCAATAAAGCCGCAAGTATGTCCGGATTCTACGGCTGACAGATTCAGACTTTGTGACAATTGATAACGCCCGCGGTGCCCCTGACCGGCTATGCCTGAAGAGGGGACTCTCAAGGACGGGGTTATGCGCACAGGATTCGTCGCGCTTGCACTGGGGCTGTTGGCCCCGGTTTTTTTACCGGCACTGCCGCCGTTGTGGCTGATTGCAGCCATGCCGGTGTTCGCGCTGATGGTTTTGCCGTTTCGAACCTATCCGCTGGGTTTTTTCCTGTTCGGATTGGCTTGGGCTTGTCTGTCGGCGCAGTTTGCGCTGGACGACCGATTACCCGCCACGCTGGACGGAGAAACCCGCTGGGTCGAAGGCCGCGTCGTCGGCTTGCCGCAGTACAGCGACGGCGTGGTGCGTTTCGAACTGGCCGATGCCCAGTCACGGCGTACCCGGCTGCCAACCTCGATGCGCCTGGCCTGGTTTGGCGGTCCGCCCGTCAGCAGCGGCGAGCGATGGCGATTGGCAGTGAAACTCAAACGGCCCGCCGGGCTGCTGAACCCACACGGTTTTGACTATGAAGCCTGGCTGTTGAGTCGAGGCATCGGGGCGACTGGCACGGTCAAGGACGGCCGTCGCCTCCTGCCCGCCCAGGGCGCGTGGCGCGACGGCGTGCGACAGGCGCTGGCCCAGGTCGATGCCCAGGGGCGTTCCGGTGCGTTGGCGGCTTTGGTACTTGGCGACGGCAGTGGGTTGAGCCGCGATGACTGGCAAGTGCTGCAAGACACGGGAACCGTCCATTTGCTGGTGATTTCCGGGCAGCACATCGGCCTGCTCGCCGGGCTGGTGTACCTGCTTGTGGCCGGTGCAGCACGCTATGGCGTGTGGCCGGCGCGTCTGCCGTGGTTGCCCTGGGCCTGCGCGCTGGCCTTCAGCGCGGCCCTGGGCTACGGCTTGCTGGCCGGCTTCGAGGTGCCGGTGCGGCGGGCCTGCACGATGATCGGCCTGGTGCTGCTGTGGCGCTGGCGCTTCAAACATCCGGACCCTTGGTGGGCCTGGCTGCTGGCCTTTAATGGCGTGCTGCTGTTCGATCCGCTGGCCAGCCTGAGACCAGGATTCTGGCTGTCGTTTGCGGCGGTGGCGATACTGATGTTCACCTTTGGCGGTCGCCTGGGTCCCTGGCGCTGGTGGCAGACCTGGACCCGTGCCCAATGGCTGGTTGCGGTCGGCCTGTGTCCGTTGCTATTGATATTGGGCTTGCCGGTCAGCCTCAGCGGCCCCCTGGTGAACTTGCTGGCAGTGCCTTGGATCAGCCTGTTGGTGTTGCCATCGGCGCTGCTCGGCACGGCGTTGTTGCCGGTGCCATTCATTGGTGAGGGGCTGCTGTGGATGGCGGGCGGCTTGCTCGATTTGTTGTTCGAAGGGCTGGCATGGGTTGCCGGGCGAATGCCGGCGTGGATGCCTGCTTCGGTCCCGCTCTGGGCCTGGGGCATCGCCGCCCTCGGTGCTTTTTTACTGCTGTTGCCCAAGGGCCTGCCGCTGCGGGTGCTGGGGTGGCCGATGCTGCTGTTGATGGTTTTCCCGCCGCGAGAAAGCGTGCCGCCAGGCCATGCCGAAATCTGGCACCTGGACGTAGGCCAAGGGCTTGCGGTGCTCGTGCGTACCCGTCGCCATACTCTGCTCTACGATGCCGGGCCGCGCTTTGGTGAGGCTGACGCGGGCGAGCGTGTCGTGCTGCCCACCTTGCGCAAGCTGGGGGTGCAGGCCCTGGATTTGATGCTGCTCAGCCATGCCGATGCCGACCACGCTGGCGGTGCCCGCGCCGTGCGTAACGGCCTGTCAACGACGCGCGTGATCAGCGGAGATCCTGCCGCGCTGCCTGATGAACTGCAGGCGGGAGCCTGCGACAGCGGCGAGCGATGGGAGTGGGACGGGGTCAGGTTCGAACTCTGGCAATGGTCCGCAGCCCTGGAAAGCAACCAGAAGTCCTGCGTCTTGCTGGTGGAGGCCGGCGGTGAACGCCTGCTGCTGACTGGCGATATCGATACCCATGCTGAACGCGCCTTGCTCGATGGGCCCCTGGCGGTACCGATCCAATGGTTGGCCGCTGCGCATCATGGCAGCCGCAGCTCCTCGTCGATGGCGCTGTTGTCGCGCTTGAAACCTCATTCGGTGTTGATTTCCCGGGGACAAGGCAACGCGTTTGGTCATCCGCATCCCCGGGTGGTCGCTCGCTACCGACGGCTGGGGATGGCGATTTACGACAGCGCCGAACAGGGCGCCATTCGTCTGCAACTGGGCGCCCATGAACCTCCTTTCACCGAGGCCGGGCAACGACGCTATTGGCGCAGTCCGCCGTCTGCGGGGCTAAAGGCCGGACATTGACGCAGGTCACCTTGCGCGACGGACTTATCGGCAGGTCGGGCCTCCAAGGCGTGTCTGTATGATAAAGTGGCGCACTTTTTCGAGGGGGCTGTCACTGTGTGGGAATTGGTCAAATCCGGCGGCTGGATGATGTTGCCGATCATTCTGAGCTCCATCGCGGCACTGGGCATCGTTGCCGAACGCCTCTGGACCCTGCGGGCCAGCCGCGTGACCCCGGAGCATTTGCTCGGGCAGGTGTGGGTCTGGATCAAGGACAAACAACTGAACAAGGACAAGCTCAAGGAACTACGGGCCAGTTCGCCCCTGGGCGAAGTCCTGGCTGCAGGCCTGGCGAACTCCAAGCATGGTCGCGAGATCATGAAGGAGTGCATCGAAGAGGCCGCCGCCCGGGTCATCCATGAACTGGAGCGCTACATCAACACCCTGGGCACCATCGCCGCCATGTCCCCGCTGCTGGGGCTGTTGGGTACGGTGCTGGGTATGATCGACATTTTCAGCGCGTTCACCGGCTCCGGCATGACTACCAACGCCGCAGTGCTGGCGGGGGGGATTTCCAAAGCCTTGATCACCACCGCTGCCGGCCTGATGGTGGGTATCCCGGCGGTGTTCTTCCATCGGTTCCTGCAACGCCGCGTCGACGAGCTTGTGGTGGGTATGGAGCAGGAAGCCATCAAGTTGGTGGAGGTGGTGCAAGGTGATCGTGACGTGGACCTGGCCGGGGGCAAGCAGTGAAATTCCGCCGCAAACCCCGGGAAAACATCGAGATCAACCTCGCGTCGTTGATCGACGTGGTGTTCATCCTGCTGCTGTTTTTTGTCGTGACCACCACGTTCACCCGGGAAACCCAGCTCAAGGTCGAATTGCCGCAAGCCGTCAGTGGCTCGCCAGCTGAAGACCAGCAACTGAAAAACCTGGAAATCACCATCAGCGCCGAAGGTGCGTTCTCGGTGAACAACCAACTGCTGCCCAAGAGTGACCTGGCGAGCCTGATCGAGGCCCTGCAGAAGGAGTCCGGCGGCGACACCAACCTGCCGCTGTCCATCAGTGCCGATGGCAAGACCCCTCATCAATCGGTCATCACCGCCATGGACGCCGCCGGCAAGCTCGGTTTCAGCCATTTGCGCATGACCACGGTCGAGGCGGCGCCCGCACCCTGATGGCCATGTCCGATCGTTTGCTTGCCGCGTGGTACGAAGGTCATCCGGCCCTGACGTTGTTGCGGCCACTGGAATGGCTGTATCGGCGGGTGGTGGTGGGCAGGCGGGAGCGATTCCTGGCCGGCGAGGGGGAGATCTATCAGCCCCCCGTGCCGCTGATCGTAGTCGGCAATATCACGGTCGGCGGCACCGGCAAGACGCCGTTGATCCTGTGGATGATCCAGCACTGCCAGCGCAGAGGCCTGCGGGTCGGTGTGGTCAGTCGGGGCTATGGCGCCAAGCCGCCACAACTGCCATGGCAGGTCGAGGCCGAGCAGGGCGCCGACGTTGCGGGCGACGAGCCGCTGCTGATTGTCCAGCGCACCGGCGTGCCGCTGATGATCGATCCTGATCGCAGCCGTGCGGTCCGGGCACTGCTGGAAACCGAGGCGCTGGACCTGATCCTGTCTGATGACGGCATGCAGCATTACCGTCTGGCCCGGGACCTTGAGCTGGTGCTGATCGACAACGCCCGTGGCCTGGGTAACCGACGCTGCCTGCCCGCCGGTCCGTTGCGCGAGCCGGTCGAGCGCCTGCAATCGGTCGACGCCGTGCTGTACAACGGTGCCAGTGCCGACCGCGAAGACGGCTTCGCTTTCGAGTTGCGCCCCACCGAACTGGTGAACCTGGCCAGCGGCGAACGACGGCCCCTCGACCATTTTCCAGCCGGCCAGGCCTTGCACGCGGTGGCTGGCATCGGCAATCCCCAGCGTTTCTTCAAGACCCTCGAAACGCTACACTGGCGGCCAATACCGCACGGGTTTGCCGACCATGCCGAATACAGCGCCCAGGCGTTGAATTTCACGCCTTCGTTGCCGGTGGTCATGACGGAAAAGGACGCCGTCAAATGCCGTGCCTTCGCCGCACCCGACTGGTGGTACCTGGCGGTAGACGCCGCGCCATCGCCGGCCTTCGCGGACTGGTTCGATACGCAGTTGATGCGCCTGTTGCCGGATCGGCTTTTGCCTTAAAACCTTTTATCCAGGGGAGTTCCATGGACACCAAATTGCTCGACATTCTGGCCTGCCCAGTCTGCAAAGGCCCGCTCAAGCTCAGCGCCGACAAGAGCGAACTGATCAGTAAGGGCGCCGGCCTGGCCTATCCGATTCGTGATGGCATCCCGGTAATGCTCGAAAGCGAAGCCCGTACCCTGACCACCGATGAGCGCCTGGATAAATGACTACAGCCTTTACCGTCGTCATCCCCTCGCGCTTCGCCTCGACACGCCTGCCCGGCAAACCGTTGCTGTTGATCGCTGGCAAGCCGATGATCCAGCACGTGTGGGAACAGGCCTGCAAAAGCAGCGCTCAGCGTGTGGTGGTGGCGACGGACGATGCGCGCATCGTGGAGGCCTGCAAAGGCTTTGGCGCCGAGGTAGTCCTGACCCGCGAGGACCACAATTCCGGCACTGACCGCCTGGCGGAGGTCGCCGAGAAACTCGGCCTGGCACCTGACGCCATCGTGGTCAATGTGCAGGGCGATGAACCGTTGATCCCGCCCAGCGTGATCGATCAGGTCGCGGCGAACCTGGCGGCCCATGTCGAGGCACGCATGGCCACCCTGGCCGAACCGATCAAGGATGTGCAGACCCTGTTCAACCCTAGCGTGGTCAAGGTGGTCAGCGACCTCAACGGCCTGGCGCTGACCTTCAGCCGTGCGACATTGCCCTGGGCCCGGGATGCGTTCGCGCAAAACCAGGACGTGATGCCGGAAGGCGTGCCGTACCGCCGCCACATCGGCATCTATGCCTACCGCGCCGGTTTCCTCCAGGACTTCGTTGCATGGGGCCCATGCTGGCTGGAAAACACCGAGTCCCTGGAGCAACTGCGTGCCCTGTGGCATGGCGTGCGAATTCATGTCGCCGATGCGCTGATTGCCCCGCCAACGGGTGTCGATACCGCTGAAGACCTCGAGCGCGTTCGTCGCCTGCTGGAGGCCTGATGCGGGTTCTGTTCGTCTGCCTCGGCAATATCTGCCGTTCGCCCACCGCCGAAGGCATCTTGCGCCACAAGCTGCGCGAGGCTGGGCTGGGCGGGCAGGTGGAAGTCGCTTCCGCCGGCACCGGTGACTGGCATGTGGGCAAGGCCCCGGACAAGCGCAGCCAGGCGGCGGCCCTGAAACGGGGCTACGACTTGTCGGCCCAGCGCGCGCAACAGGTGACCCGCGCCGACTTCGCCGCCTACGACCTGATTCTGGCAATGGACAGCAGCAACTTGCGCCACCTTAAGGCCCTGCAACCGGCCAACGGCAGGGCCGAGCTGGACCTGTTCCTGCGGCGCTACGAGGCTGAACTCGATGACGTGCCGGACCCGTACTACGACGGCGAGCAGGGCTTCGAGCAGGTGTTGGACTTGATCGAGCGGGCCACGGATCGCCTGGTGATCGAATTAAAGGGGCGCTTATGACCCTGCAGATACAGGCGGGCGTCAGCCTCAAGCCCTTCAACAGTTTTGGCGTGGACGTGACGGCTCGGTTGTTCGCCGAAGCCCACAGCGATGATGATGTTCGCGAGGCGCTGGCCTATGCCTCCGGACATGAGGTGCCGCTGCTGGTGATCGGCGGCGGCAGCAACCTGTTGCTGACCGACGACATCGATGCGCTGGTGCTGCGCATGGCGAGCAAAGGGGTTCGCCTGCTCAGCGATGATGGCGAACGGGTGGTGGTCGAAGCCGAAGCAGGGGAGCCGTGGCACCCCTTCGTCCAGCACACGTTGGCGCAAGGTTGGTCGGGGTTGGAGAACCTCAGCCTGATTCCCGGAACCGTCGGGGCGGCACCGATGCAAAACATCGGCGCCTACGGTGTCGAGATCAAGGACGTCTTCGCTGGCCTCACCGCCCTGGATCGCCAAACCGGCGGGCTGCGCGATTTCACCCTCGAAGAATGCCGTTTCGCCTACCGCGACAGTCTGTTCAAGCAGCAGGCGGGGCGCTGGCTGATCCTGCGGGTGCGTTTTGCCCTCAGTCGCGCCGCGCATCTGCACCTGGAGTACGGCCCGGTCCGCCAACGGTTGACCGAGCAGGGCATCGAGCAGGCGACGCCTACCGATGTCAGTCGGGCCATTTGCAGCATTCGCAGCGAAAAACTTCCAGACCCGGCCGTGTTGGGCAATGCCGGCAGTTTTTTCAAGAATCCGCTGGTGCCGGCCTCGCACGTGGCGCAACTCAAAGTGCAGTACCCGGACCTGGTGGCTTATCCACAGCCCGAAGGGCAGATGAAAGTCGCCGCCGGCTGGCTGATCGAACGGGCCGGCTGGAAGGGTTTCCGCGAAGGTGACGCTGGGGTGCACACGTTGCAGGCGCTGGTGCTGGTCAACTATGGCAATGCCACTGGCCTGCAACTGTTGGACCTGGCCCGGCGCATCCAGAAAGACATCGCCGAACGTTTCCAGGTCGAGCTGGAAATGGAACCCAATCGGTACTGAAGCGCGCTTTCGCAACCCTCTGAAAAACGCCCTGCACACCCTGTAAACGATCATTCGTGCAGGATTGTGCAGGGCGTTTTGCTTGATCCTGGGTTAATTTAGCTCGCTAACGATGTCACCATTGGCATCTTGAAGGCCCGGTGCAGACGCCTGCGTGCGCATGCATAAGAGAGCCCGATCAGCCTGAGCCAGTCTGCGACAACCGAACCGTGAACCAAACGGCAGATTGCTCGACCCCATAACTCGAACCACTATGCGGGCGTGCCCATGATTACCCTGAAACTCAATGGAAAAGATCATCAACTGGATGTGACCGAGGACATGCCGCTGCTGTGGGCTATCCGGGATGTGGCCGGTTACAACGGCACTAAATTCGGCTGCGGCATGGGCCTGTGCGGCGCGTGCACTATTCACATCGACGGGGCCCCGGCGCGCAGCTGCATTACGCCGATCGGCTCAGTGAAAGGGCAGGACATCAGCACCATCGACGCGCTGCATACCGACCCCGTCGGGCAAGTCGTCCAGAAGGCCTGGCTCGATAGCGCAGTGGCCCAGTGTGGTTACTGCCAGGGCGGGCAAATCATGTCCGCGACCGCCTTGCTCAAGACCAACCCCAACCCGAGCGATGAGCAGATTGAAGAAGCCATGGTCGGTAACCTCTGCCGCTGTGGCACCTATAACCGGATCAAGACCGCGATCCGCCAGGCCTCCACTCACCTGAAGGAGGCCAAGGCATGAGCCGTTTGCCCAATGATTTTGTGCTGAGTAACCTCAGCCGTCGTGGCTTCCTCAAAGGCGCCAGCGCCACCGGTGTGCTGGTGCTGGCTGCCAGCTGGGGCCTGCAGGATGCCTTTGCCGAGGAAAAGAAATACGGCGCCGAGGGCATGCCCCATGGCGCGATCGATGACCCGAAGGTGTACGTGAGTATCGCCGCCGATGGCAGTGTGACGGTGATCTGCAACCGTTCGGAAATGGGCCAGGGTGTACGTACCAGCCTGAGCATGGTGGTGGCCGATGAATTGGACGCCGATTGGGCCAGGGTCTTGGTCAAGCAGGCCCCGGCCGATGAAGCGCGTTTTGGCAACCAGGACACCGACGGTTCGCGCAGCATGCGTCACTGGTACGAGCCGATGCGCCGTTGCGGTGCCGCTGCCCGGACCATGCTGGAACAAGCCGCCGCCGCGCAGTGGAACGTCCCGGTGGGTGAGTGCCGTGCGCAATTGCACAAAGTGCTGCACCAGCCTTCCGGCCGCGAATTGGGCTATGGCGAATTGGCTGCCGCCGCCAGTGCCTTGCCGGTGCCGGCCCGCGACAGCCTGCGTCTCAAGCAGCCATCCGAGTTCCGCTACATTGGCAAGGAAGCGAGCCGGGCCATCGATGGCGAAGACATCGTCAATGGCCGCGCCGTGTACGGTGCCGATGTGCATTTCGACGGCATGCTTTACGCCGTTATCGCCCGTCCGCCGGTCTATGGCGGCAAGGTCAAGACCGTGGACAGCAGCGCGGCGCTGAAAGTACCGGGCGTGGTCAAGGTGGTGCAGATCGAAGGGCGTCCGCTGCCCTCGGAATTCCAACCCCTGGGCGGTGTGGCGGTGCTGGCGAAAAACACTTGGGCGGCGATCAAAGGCCGCGAAGCGCTGAAAATCGAATGGGATGACGGCCCGAATGCCGGTTATGACTCCATTGCCTATCGCAAGGAACTGGAAGCGGCCGCCCTCAAGCCCGGAAAAGTCGTGCGCAGCAGCGGTGACCTCGACGATGCGCTGGCCAAGGCTGATTCGACGTTGGAGGCGTCGTACTATTTGCCGCACCTGTCCCAGTCCCCTATGGAGCCGATGGTTGCCGTTGCCCGGTTCAAGGACGGTCAATGCGAGGCTTGGGCGCCGAGCCAGGCGCCGCAGGTGACCCGTGAACGTGTCGCCGAACGCCTGGGTATTGCTTTCGAGAAGGTCACGGTGAACATCACGTTGCTGGGCGGCGGTTTCGGACGCAAGTCAAAACCTGACTTTGTCGTCGAAGCGGCCGTCCTCGCCAAGGAGTTTCCCGGCCAGGCAGTACGGGTGCAATGGACCCGCGAGGACGACATTCATCACTCGTATTTCCACACTGTATCGGCCGAATACCTGAAGGCTGGCCTGAACCAGGACGGTATGCCGTCCGGTTGGCTGCACCGCACCGTAGCCCCGAGCATCACCGCATTGTTTGCACCGGGCATGACTCACGAGGCGCCGTTCGAAATAGGCATGGGCGTGACCAACATGGCCTACGCCATTCCCAACCTGCGCCTGGAAAACCCCGAAGCGGTGGCTCATGCCCGGGTGGGCTGGTATCGCTCGGTGTCGAACATTCCTCACGGCTTCGCAATCCAGAGCTTCATTGACGAGCTGGCCCACAAAGCCGGTCAGGATCCGCTGAAGTACCAGCTCAAATTGCTCGGACCGGACCGTAAGATCGATCCGCGTACCTTGAGCGAAGAATGGAACTACGGCGAATCCCCCGAGCGTTACCCGATTGATACGGCGCGGATCCGCACGGTGCTGGAAACCGCCGCGAAGGCCGCCGGTTGGGGCCGGGAACTGCCCAAGGGGCGTGGCCTGGGGCTGGCGGTGCACTACAGCTTCGTCACCTACGTGGCGGCGGTGCTCGAGGTGGAGGTCAAGGACGATGGCACGGTGATCGTGCACAAGGCGGACATTGCCGTGGACTGCGGCCCGCAGATCAACCCTGAGCGTATCCGCTCGCAATTCGAAGGCGCCTGCGTCATGGGCCTGGGCAATGCCATGGTGGGTGAAATCAGCTTCAAGGATGGCAAGGTGCAGCAGGACAATTTCCACATGTACGAAGTGGCGCGCATGTCCCTGGCGCCCAAGGAAGTGGCGGTGCATTTGGTCACTCCGCCGGGGGAGGTGCCGTTGGGCGGTGTCGGCGAGCCGGGCGTGCCGCCGATTGCGCCGGCCCTGTGCAACGCGATTTTCGCTGCCACCGGTCAGCGCATTCGCAGCCTGCCGGTGCGTTATCAGCTGCAAGGCTGGCAACAGGCCAAAGCCTGATGGACAGCGTTGATCTGAACGTCTTGCGCAGCGTGCTTCAATGGCGCCGCGCCGGGCAGCGGGTGGTGTTGTTCACCGTGGTCCAGACCTGGGGCACTGCACCGAGGCCGCCGGGGGCAATGCTGGCCCTGCGCGAAGATGGCGTGGTGATTGGCTCGGTGTCGGGCGGTTGTGTCGAGGATGACTTGATCGCCCGGCTGCACGACGGTCGCATTCCGGCGGATGGACCACCGGTGCAACTGATCATCTATGGCGTGACCCGTGAGGAGGCGGCGCGCTTCGGCCTGCCGTGCGGCGGCACCTTGCGTCTGACCGAAGAGCGGGTTGGCGATCCACAGTGGGTGGCTGAGCTGTTGGAGCGCTGCGAAGCCCACGAGATTGTTGCCCGTGAACTGACGGTTGGCACGGGGCAGGTGGTGCTGACAGCGGCCAGTAAAACCGACGCCTTGGTGTTCGATGGCCACGTCCTGCGGGCCATCTACGGCCCGCGTTGGCGGCTTTTGTTGATCGGTGCCGGGCAACTGTCGCGTTACGTGGCGGAAATGGCCCGGCTGCTGGACTTTGAAGTGCTGATCTGCGATCCACGCAAAGAGTTTGTCTACGGTTGGGAGGAGCAGCATGGCCGGTTCGTCTCGGGTATGCCCGACGAAGCGGTGCTGAGTATCCAGCCCGACGAGCGCACCGCCATCGTGGCCCTGACCCATGATCCACGCCTGGATGACATGGCGCTGCTGACCGCCCTGGATTCCAAGGCGTTCTATGTCGGCGCCCTGGGTTCGCGGGTCAACAGCCAGAAACGCCGGGACAACCTGGCTCAGCTAGGCTTGTCAGCACAGGCTATCGAGCGGCTGCATGGGCCGATCGGCCTGTACATCGGCAGTCACACGCCTGCGGAAATCGCTTTGTCGCTGCTGGCCGAAATCGTGGCGATCAAAAATGGCGTGGAACTGCGTCAGAAAAAGCCGCTGTAAGCCGAAGGTGAGGAGGGCGTATGAGTGGGTCGATAGGCGTGATCATTCTCGCGGCCGGATCGGGCAGCCGTTTCCGTCAGGTAGCAGGTGCCGATAAGGATAAGTTGCTGGCCGATTGCACCGGGCGCGACGGTACCGTCCGCTCGGTGATCGAGCAGGTGCTGGTGAATTTGCCTGCCTCCCTGGAAAAGCGCGTCTTGGTGACGAGCCGGGATCGTCCGCAAGTCATCCGCATGGCCCAAGCCTACGGCTGCGATTTCTTGGAGCTGGATTCGCCCGGTTTGGGGGACAGCATCGCGGCCGGTGTCCAAGCCTGCCCGGACCTTGCTGGGTGGTTGATGGTACTGGGTGATATGCCGTTCATTCTGCCGTCGAGCATCGAGCAGGTGGTGGCGGGGATTCGCGAGGATGGCATCAGCGTGCCGGTCCTGGCCGGTGAGTACGGGCATCCGGTTGGATTCGGTCGTGAGTTTGGGCCGAAACTGATGGCGTTGACCGGCGATCGGGGGGCCAAGGTATTGTTTGCCGGGGCGCAAGTGGTCGAAGTGCCGGTGGACGACCCTGGCGTGACGTGGGATGTCGATGTGCCAGAGGCACTGGCCTTCAAATAACAGGCGACGCAGAACCCGGTGGGAGCGAGCTTGCTCGCGAAAGCGGTCTGACTTCGGCATTGAGGCAAACTGACCCGGCGCCATCGCGAGCAAGCTCGCTCCCGCATTGGATCTTCAGTGGGCATAAGTCTGGTGTCTGGTCCCAGTCCCGCTGTGGATAAGTCTGAAGGCATAAAAAAGCCCCGACTGGGGTTACCAGGCGGGGCTTTTTACTGGGCGGTGGAATCAGGCGTGAGGTTTAGGCTCGTGCTCTTTTTCCAGGGCTTCAGTGTGACGCGGCGCGATTTCTTCAGCGGTGTGCTGAGGTTCGTCGAACGTCGGAGCCGACTCAACCGGGGTTTCGGCGACCGGGGCAGGGGCTGCCTCGGCGACTTCTTCCACGACTGGCGCAGGCTCGGCAACAGGCGCTTGAGCGGCGGCAGCGGCAGCTTGTTCGGCTTCCTTCTGCAGACGCTCGGCTTCACGCTTGCGACGGCGCACTTCGCGCGGATCGTTCGGCGCACGGCCGTTCGCGGTCAGGGCGCTGGCAGGTGCAGGCTCTTCCACCGGGGCAGGGGCTTCGACAACCACCGGTGCCTCGACTACTGGAGCAGGCTCGACCACTTCGGGCTCGACCGCTTTCACAGGCTCTGGTGCTGGCTCAGGCTCGACAACAGGTGCCGGTGCGGCTGGCTCGGCGGTCCAGTTGAACGCAGTCTGCTCTTCGCGGGCAGGCTCTGGCGCCTTTTCCTCAGCCGGTGCTTCGACGACCGGTTCGGCAGCAACGACTGGGGCCTCGACGACCGGTGCAGGCTCGGCGGCGACTTCAGCTTCAGGCTGGACGTCATGGGCCGGTGCGAGTTCCACTTCTGGCGAGGCGGTGGCTTCTACCGGGGTAGTGGCTTCGACCACAGGCGCTTCAACCGGCGTGCTTTCCACCGCAGCGGTGGCACGTTCGGCTTGTTCGTGAGCCTGGGCTTCAGCCGGGGCGCTGATTGCGCTGCTGGCAACGGCCGCAGTCACGGCCAGGCCTGCAGCCAAGTCTGCAGCACTTGGTGCTTCAGCGTTCTCGGTGGACTCGGACTCTTCCGAACCTTCGATCACGTTGCCGTTGGCATCGCGCTGACGCTCACGACGGTTGCTGCGACGACGCTGGCCACGGGAGCGGCGGCGTGGACGATCGCCTTCGGCGTTGTCCTGACCGTCTTCCTGCAGTTGCTCTTCGGTGTTCAGCACTTCTTCTTCGCTGGCAGCGGCGGCGGCCTGCTCGGCGCGTGGCTGACGCTCTTCACGTGGCGGACGCGGTGCGCGCTCTTCACGAGGCTGGCGGGCCGGACGCTCTTCAGCGGTGGCGGCGGCAACGGCCGGAGCGGCATCCAGAGGCTCGCGCAGTTCGCGAACACGTTCTTCACGCTCGCCACGTGGCTTGCGATCTTCACGAGGGGCGCGTGGTTGACGCTCTTCACGCGGCGGACGCGGTGCGCGTTCCTCGCGGGCTACGGCTGGCGCTTCTTCACGGGCTTCACGAGGCTGGCGCTCTTCACGCGGCTCACGTGGCGCGCGTTCTTCACGCGGTGCACGTTCTTCCCGTGGCTTGCGTTCTTCATCACGGCGACCGTTACGGTTGCGGGTCTGCTGGCGACCGTTGCGGCGCTCCTCGTTGCGGGCAGGACGCTCGGTAGCGGCTGGCTTGGCGACAACGGCAGGCGCTGCTGGCTCTTCCTTGGTGGCGAACAGGCTGACCAGGGACTTCACCAGGCCTTTGAACAGGCTTGGTTCTGGTGCGGCAGCTGGTGCGGCAACCGGAGCGGCCACTTCGGTAGGGACCGGAGCGTTGGCGCGGGCCGGGGCCGTCTTGACCGCTGCTTCCTGGCGAACCAGGGTACGGGTGGCGGCGGCAGCTGGCTGGACTTCTTCCACTTCGGCAGCGGCCGCAGCGATCTCGTAGCTGGACTGGTTGGTGTGGGCTTCCGGGCTGTCATCGCGCAGGCGCTGCACTTCGAAGTGCGGCGTCTCGAGGTGGTCGTTCGGCAGGATGACGATACGGGCCCGGGTGCGCAGTTCTATCTTGGTGATCGAGTTGCGTTTTTCGTTGAGCAGGAACGCGGCCACTGGGATCGGCACTTGCGCGCGAACTTCGGCGGTGCGGTCTTTCAGGGCTTCTTCTTCGATCAGGCGCAGGATCGCCAGGGACAGCGACTCGACGTCACGAATGATGCCGGTGCCGTTGCAACGCGGGCAGACGATGCCGCTGCTCTCGCCCAGGGACGGACGCAGGCGCTGACGGGACATTTCCAGCAGGCCGAAGCGCGAGATGCGACCGACCTGTACGCGAGCGCGGTCGGCTTCCAGGCATTCGCGGACTTTTTCTTCCACGGCGCGCTGGTTCTTGGCCGGGGTCATGTCGATGAAGTCGATCACGATCAGGCCGCCGATGTCACGCAGGCGCAACTGACGGGCGATTTCTTCGGCCGCTTCAAGGTTGGTCTGCAGGGCGGTTTCTTCGATGTCGCTGCCTTTGGTGGCGCGCGCCGAGTTGATGTCGATGGACACCAGGGCTTCGGTCGGGTCGATGACGATGGAGCCGCCGGACGGCAGTTCGACGACGCGCTGGAAGGCGGTCTCGATCTGGCTTTCGATCTGGAAACGGTTGAACAGCGGAACGCTGTCTTCGTAGAGCTTGATCTTGCTGGCGTACTGCGGCATCACCTGGCGAATGAAGGTCAGGGCTTCGTCCTGGGCCTCGACGCTGTCGATCAGCACTTCGCCGATGTCCTGGCGCAGGTAATCGCGGATGGCGCGGATGATCACGTTGCTTTCCTGGTAGATCAGGAACGGCGCGGAGCGATCCAGCGAGGCTTCTTTGATGGCGGTCCACAGTTGCAGCAGGTAGTCGAGGTCCCACTGCATTTCTTCGCTGCTGCGGCCAAGGCCGGCCGTGCGAACGATCAGGCCCATGTCAGCCGGTGCAACCAGGCCGTTCAGGGCTTCACGCAGTTCGTTGCGCTCTTCGCCTTCGATGCGGCGGGAGATGCCGCCGGCACGCGGGTTGTTCGGCATCAGGACCAGGTAACGGCCGGCCAGGCTGATGAAGGTGGTCAGGGCTGCACCCTTGTTGCCACGTTCTTCTTTTTCGACCTGGACGATGACTTCCTGGCCTTCGCTCAGGACGTCCTTGATGTTGACGCGGCCTTCAGGGGACTTCTTGAAGTACTCGCGGGAGATTTCTTTGAGGGGCAGGAAGCCGTGGCGCTCGGAGCCGAAATCGACAAAGGCAGCCTCAAGGCTTGGTTCGATGCGAGTAATCCGGCCTTTATAGATGTTGGCCTTTTTCTGCTCGCGTGCACCGGATTCGATATCCAGGTCGTAGAGGCGCTGGCCGTCTACCAGTGCAACACGCAACTCTTCGGGTTGAGTTGCGTTAATCAGCATTCTTTTCATGTAGTACCGTCGGTTTCCGGGCTGCCGGAAACGGCGTTCGGCACACACGACTTCTCACGGTCGGTGTCAGGTGCGTCATGGAAGTGGCTGGGCCATTCCAGTGTCCAGCGAGTTCGACCCAATGATGGCGAAGTCGCGACGGACGCGTCCTGCTTGCTGGCTATTCAAGCACTCAGTCAGGAGGAGGAATCAACCGGCGCCTGTGGACGAGATGAAGCGTCTAAATATAAGCCTAGTGCTACACAGTCCGACGGTTGTACATCTCCACCCTACACGTATCCCTGATAATCGGGTGCTGCCGCGCGCAGAATCCGCAGCGGGTTGGCATTTACCGTGAGCTCCGGAAGGGGAGGTCACGCATCATGGCTAATTTAGGCGTTGTTTCCGAGGCTCTCGCTCGGGTTCGTTCGTAGCTGACTGCACTTTGTGAACTGGCCGTGAATGTGGCGCGCAAAGCGAGTCAAAACTCTGCTTTGCCGCGTATTTCAGGCCTCATGTCACCTGCGCTCGTTACACCTGCAAACTCTACCGTTACGTAGCGAAAGCCCCGTAGGACGGCCTCTCGTCCTCGTGAATTGCGTTGGTCAGGGCCGGTTTTTGGCCGTTAGTCCGCTGTCCAGCCACTTTTGGCGGCGTTCGCGACTATAGCAGCAATGATTAAGTGCTTCAATTCCATAAAAAATTGTTATGATCGCCGCCATGACAACTACTGCCCCTTCGACCCCTGGCGTTCAACTGCTCGAGGTCTCGCCGGAATATGCCGGCCAACGAATCGATAATTTCCTGCTAGCCCGGCTCAAAGGCGTGCCCAAGACCTTGATTTACCGCATTTTGCGTAAAGGCGAAGTGCGGGTGAACAAGGGCCGGATCAAGCCCGAATACAAGCTCCAGGCCGGTGATATCGTGCGCGTGCCGCCGGTTCGCGTGCCCGAACGCGATGAGCCTGTGCCCCTGGCCCAAGGTCTATTGCAGCGCCTTGAAGCTTCGATCGTCTTTGAAGACAAAGCCCTGATCGTGATCAACAAGCCCGCGGGCATTGCGGTTCACGGCGGCAGCGGCCTGAATTTCGGCGTGATTGAAGCCTTCCGTCAGTTGCGTCCCGATGCCAAGGAGTTGGAGCTGGTCCATCGCCTGGATCGCGACACCTCCGGCCTGCTGATGATCGCCAAGAAGCGCAGTATGTTGCGCCATTTGCATGAGCAGCTGCGCGGCGATGGCGTCGACAAGCGCTATATGGCGCTGGTACGGGGTCGTTGGGACACGTCCATCAAGCAAGTTCGCGCGCCGTTGCTCAAGAGCAACCTGCGTTCCGGCGAGCGCATGGTGGAAGTCAACGAGGAAGGCAAGGAGGCGCTGACGGTTTTCAAGGTGCTGCGCCGCTTCGGTGACTTCGCCACTCTGGTCGAGGCCAAACCGGTGACGGGGCGTACTCACCAGATCCGTGTCCATACCCTGCATGCCGGGCATTGCATCGCCGGCGACAGCAAATACGGCGATGACGATTTCAGCAAGGAAATCCGCGATCTGGGCGGCAAGCGCCTGTTTCTCCATGCCTATATGCTCACTGTGCCGCTGCCCGATGGTGGCGAGTTGAAATTGCAGGCTCCCGTGGATGATATGTGGGCCAAGACCGTGGAGCGGTTGAGTGCATCCTGATTACAAACTGCTGATCTTCGATTGGGACGGCACTCTGGCCAACTCCATTGGTCGTATCGTGGAGTCGATGCATGTCGCGTCGGATCGTACGGGCTTTGTCCGGCGTGATGACTTTGCAGTAAAAGGCATCATCGGCCTGGGTTTGCCAGAAGCCATTCGCAGCCTGTATCCGGAGATTGGCGACGATGAGCTGGTGGTTTTTCGCCAGCACTATGCCGATCACTACATTGCGCTGGAGGCCGAGCCTTCGCCGTTGTTCGAGGGTGTGGTTCATACCCTTGAAACCTTGAAGGGCGAGGGTTATCGCTTGGCGGTCGCGACCGGCAAGGCTCGTCGTGGGCTGGATCGGGTCTTGAAATCCCATGGTTGGGACGATTACTTCGATATCACCCGTGCAGCGGATGAAACCGCCAGCAAGCCGCATCCATTGATGCTCGAGCAGATACTGGCTCATTGCGAGATGCGACCGGAACAGGCGTTGATGGTGGGGGATTCGTCGTTCGATCTGCAAATGGCCCGCAATGCCGGCATGGGCTCGGTGGCTGTCAGCTATGGCGCGCAATCCATCGAGGCGCTACGGGCATTCGAGCCGCGGCTGGCGATTGACCATTTTCCTGAATTGCACGCCTGGCTGAGCCAGCGCGCCGATTAAAGTCTGTTGAGGATGCATGTATGACCGATGAATGGAAGGCACCGGCCAAGGCGAGCGCTGACAACGGTGACGAAAAAAGCTGGAAGCTGCTGGAAAAGACCCTGTTGGCGGGGGTGGAGGAACAGCGTCGTGCGCGCCGCTGGGGGATCTTCTTCAAGTGCCTGGTCTTCATCTATCTGTTTTTCGGCTTGGCGATGATCTTTCAGGCCCTTGATGGCAAGAAGAGTCCGGGAGGTGGTTCGGCCTATACGGCGGTCATCGACATCGAAGGCGTGATTGCCGACAAGGAAGCGGCCAGTGCGGACAATATTATCGGCAGCCTGCGGGCCGCGTTTGAAGATTCGAAGGTCAAGGGCGTGGTGCTGCGCATCAACAGTCCGGGTGGCAGCCCGGTGCAGGCCGGCTATGTCTATGACGAAATCGTCCGCCTGCGCGCGGCGCATCCGGATATCAAGCTCTACGCGGTGATTTCCGACCTCGGTGCTTCCGGTGCCTATTACATTGCCAGTGCGGCGGACCAGATCTATGCCGACAAGGCCAGCCTGGTTGGCTCCATTGGTGTGACCGCCGCGGGTTATGGCTTCGTCGAGACGCTGGACAAGCTCGGCGTGGAACGCCGGGTCTACACCGCCGGTGAACACAAATCCTTCCTTGATCCGTTCCAGCCGCAGAAGCCGGAGGAAACGGCGTTCTGGCAGGGCGTGCTCGACACGACCCACAAGCAGTTCATCGCCAGCGTCAAGAAAGGGCGGGGTGAGCGGCTGAAAGACAAGGAGCATCCGGAGTTGTTCTCCGGGCTGGTCTGGTCGGGCGAGCAGGCGTTGCCGCTGGGCTTGATCGACGGCTTGGGCAGCGCCAGTTCGGTGGCTCGGGATGTGATTGGCGAGAAGGAACTGGTGGATTTCACCATCGAAGAGTCGCCGATTGACCGCTTCTCGAAAAAGCTGGGGGCCAGCATCGCTGAGCGTCTGGCGATGTGGATGGGGTTCCAGGGGCCGGCGTTGCGCTGATTGCCTTGGAGTTTCAATGCGGGGGAGGCTGACAGCCCCTCTGTTGCGAGGGGGTTTATCCCCGTTGGGCGCGAAGCGCCCCTTAATCTGTCGCCTCGGTGCGCGGCTCCATTGATAGGGCCGCCCCAGCGGGGATAAATCCCCTCGCCACGAGTTTTGTATTTAGCAGTGGTAACTCTCAATGACCAGGCTTCAGGGGATTTGCACGCCCTCGGCCAGCAACATGTCCACAAGGCGAATCAGCGGCAGCCCGACCAGGCTGGTGGCGTCCGGGCCTTCGGTGCTCTGGAACAGGCTGACGCCAAGCCCTTCGGCCTTGAAGCTGCCGGCGCAGTCATAGGGCTGCTCGGCCCGCAGGTAGCGCTCAATGCGCTCTGGGTCCAGTACGCGCATGTTCACGGTAAACGGAACGCAATCGACCTGGCAGGTACCGGTCTGGCTGTTTAGCAGCGCCAGGCCCGTCAGGAAGGTGACCCTGGCGCCGCTGGCGGCCAGCAGTTGTTCGCGGGCGTTCTCGAAGGTGTGGGGCTTGCCCAGGATGCGCTCGCCGAGCACGGCCACCTGGTCCGAGCCGATGATTAGGTGCGCCGGGTGACTGCCCGCCAGCGCCAGGGCTTTCCCCCGGGCCAGGCGCTTTACCAGGTCGAGGGCGGATTCGCCGGGGCGATGGCTTTCGTCGATGTCCGGGGAGCTGCAGACGAACGGTAGCCTCAGGCGTGCGAGCAATTCCCGGCGATAGACGGAGCTTGAGGCGAGTAATAAAGGCAGCATGGGCGTCTCCAAAAGGCAGGGCCGAATTCTAGCGAGGCGCGCAAGTAACGGACAGGGCTGAATTTCCTTTGACATGGCCGGGTGCATCCCTATAATGCTGCGCCTATGTTGAATGACCCGATTCCACCTCACGTTGACCCGCGCAAATTGGCTGACCGTGGCACCACCCTTCAAGGTGAATTGCTGCTGGCCGATTTGAAGAGACTCTGCGACCCGCTTTCCGACGATGTCGGTACGGTCCAGGCCAAATTCGTTTTTGAACGAGATGAACGTAAATCTGTGGTAATCCACAGCTTTATCGACACTGAAGTCAAAATGGTTTGCCAGCGTTGTCTTGAGCTGGTCACCCTGCCGATCCAAAGCGAGTGCAGTTACGCCGTGGTGAAGGAGGGTGCGAATACCCAGTCGTTGCCGAAAGGTTATGACGTGCTGGAACTGGGCGAAGATCCATTGGATCTGCAGTCACTGATCGAGGAGGAGCTTCTGCTCGCCTTGCCCATTGTGCCTGCTCATCATCCGGAAGAATGCCAGCAGCCGGCGGGAGCAGATGAGCCCGAACCGAGCGAGGACGAGGTAACGCGGTCCAACCCGTTCAGTGTATTGGCGCAGTTAAAGCGTGACCCAAACGTTTAGGAGTTAATCAATTATGGCTGTTCAGCAGAACAAAAAATCCCGCTCTGCCCGTGACATGCGCCGTTCGCACGACGCGCTCGAGGCTAGCACCCTGTCCGTAGAAAAAACCACCGGTGAAGTTCACCTGCGTCACCACGTATCGCCAGAAGGCGTATACCGTGGTCGCAAAGTGATCGACAAGGGCGCTGACGAGTAATCCTTGTCTGCTCAAGTCATCGCGATTGACGCAATGGGCGGGGACTTCGGTCCCCGCAGCATTGTTCAGGCCAGTCTTGCTTGTCTGAATGCTACGCCCTCGCTGCACCTGACCCTTGTCGGTCAACCCTCCCTTCTTGAAGAAATGCTCAGCGGCCAATCGGCTGTGGATCGCTCGCGCCTGGCCATTGCGCCAGCGTCCGAAGTCATCACCATGGACGAAAAACCGGCCCAGGCCTTGCGCGGCAAACCTGACGCTTCAATGCGGGTGGCCCTCGAGCTGCTGCGCGACGGCAAGGTCCAGGCGTGTGTCAGTGCGGGCAATACCGGCGCGCTGATGGCGTTGTCGCGCTATGTGCTCAAGACGTTGCCGGGGATCGACCGACCGGCGATGGTCGCGGCGATTCCGACCCAGCGGGGGTTTTGTCAGTTGCTCGACCTGGGTGCCAACGTCGATTGCAGCGCCGAGCATCTGTTGCAGTTCGCGGTGATGGGCTCGGTGGCGGCTGAAACCCTGGGCATCGTGCGCCCTCGCGTGGCGCTGCTGAACATCGGCACCGAAGACATCAAGGGCAACCAGCAGGTCAAGCTGGCCGCCACGTTGCTGCAGCGCGCGCGGGGTATCAACTACATCGGCTTCGTCGAGGGGGATGGCGTGTACCGCGGCGAGGCGGATGTGGTGGTGTGTGATGGCTTCGTCGGCAATATTCTGCTCAAGTCCAGTGAGGGCCTGGCGACCATGATTGGCCAGCGCATCGAGACCCTGTTCAAGCAAAGCCTGGCTTCGCGAGTGGTGGGGGCCCTGGCGCTGCCGTTGATGCGGCGGTTGCAAGCGGACCTGGCGCCGGCGCGGCACAACGGTGCGAGTTTCCTTGGGTTGCAGGGAATCGTGATCAAGAGCCACGGTTCGGCGGGCGTGCTGGGTTTTCAAAGCGCGATTAACCGGGCGGTGATCGAAATCCAGGAAAACCTGCCTGAGCGCCTTCATGGCCGCCTCGAAGATTTGTTAACTTAGGCGTTTTCGTCCGACAATGCTTAAATGTGACCGGTCGGTTCAACTCACCATCCAACTGTCAGTTTCCTAGCGCCCCCCGGGGCGTCAATTTTTGACGACAAGATCATTAGGGGCTTTGTTTTCATGTCTGCTTCCCTCGCATTCGTCTTTCCAGGACAGGGCTCGCAGTCCCTCGGCATGCTGGCCGAGCTGGGCGCGCAATACCCGTTGGTCCTCGAAACATTCAAAGAAGCTTCCGATGCGCTCGGCTACGACCTGTGGGCACTGACCCAGCAGGGGCCGGAAGAACAGCTCAATCAAACCGATAAAACCCAACCGGCCATCCTGACCGCCTCTATCGCGCTCTGGCGCCTATGGCTGGCCGAAGGCGGTGCGCGTCCGGCGTTCGTTGCCGGGCATAGCCTGGGCGAGTACAGCGCCCTCGTGGCGGCCGGCAGCCTGAGCCTGGGCGATGCGGTGAAGCTGGTGGAGCGTCGTGGCCAGTTGATGCAGGAGGCCGTTCCGGCTGGGCAGGGTGGCATGGCCGCGATCCTCGGCCTGGACGATGCCGATGTACTGGCCGCTTGTGCCGAAGCGGCGCAAGGTGATGTGGTCAGTGCGGTGAACTTCAACTCCCCGGGCCAGGTGGTGATTGCCGGTGCCAAGGCGGCTGTCGAGCGCGCCATTGAAGGTTGCAAGGCTCGTGGCGCCAAGCGCGCGATGCCGCTGCCGGTCAGCGTGCCGTCGCACTGTGAGCTGATGCGCCCGGCTGCCGAGCGTTTTGCCGAGTCCATCGCCGCCATCGATTGGCGAGCGCCACAGATTCCCGTGGTGCAGAACGTCAGTGCCAACGTGGCTCCGGATCTCGAGACCCTCAAGCGCGATCTGTTGGAACAACTCTACAAGCCGGTTCGCTGGGTCGAATCGGTGCAGGCCCTGGCGGCCAGGGGCGCGACCGAATTGGTCGAGTGCGGCCCTGGTAAAGTGCTGGCCGGTCTGAACAAACGTTGCGCCGAAGGCGTGTCGACTTCCAATCTCAATACCCCAGACGCTTTCGCTGCCACCCGTGCAGCGCAGGCCTGAACAGGAGAAGCTTGCATGAGTCTGCAAGGTAAAGTTGCACTGGTGACCGGTGCAAGCCGTGGCATCGGCCAGGCCATTGCCCTGGAACTGGGTCGCCAAGGCGCCATCGTCGTGGGTACCGCGACTTCCGCTTCGGGCGCCGAGCGCATCGCTGCGACCCTCAAGGAAAACGACATTCAAGGCACCGGCCTTGAGCTGAATGTCACCAGCGACGAATCCGTCGCGGCGGTGTTGGCAAGCATTCAGGAGCAGTTCGGCGCGCCGGCGATCCTGGTCAATAATGCCGGTATCACCCGCGATAATCTGATGATGCGCATGAAAGATGACGAATGGTTCGATGTGATCGACACCAACCTGAACAGCCTTTACCGGCTGTCCAAGGGCGTTCTGCGGGGCATGACCAAGGCACGTTGGGGCCGAATTATCAGTATCGGCTCGGTTGTGGGTGCCATGGGCAACGCAGGCCAAGTAAACTATGCTGCGGCAAAAGCCGGTCTGGAAGGTTTCAGCCGTGCACTGGCCCGTGAAGTGGGTTCGCGTTCGATTACGGTAAACTCGGTAGCCCCGGGTTTTATCGACACCGACATGACCCGTGAACTGCCGGAAGCACAGCGTGAAGCGCTGTTGACACAAATTCCGCTGGGTCGTCTGGGGCAAGCTCAAGAAATCGCGTCTGTGGTCGCTTTTCTTGCGTCGGACGGTGCGGCATACGTGACTGGGGCTACAATCCCGGTAAACGGCGGGATGTACATGAGTTAAATGTGACGGATTGCTTCAAAAAAATGTCATACGAGCTGTCTAAAATCCGTTATAAAGCTGCAATCAATTTATAGACGGCGGGCCGCGGGGTCTGAGGAGTGAAGCTTTCGGTTGAAAAACCGAAAAGTTCTTCTATACACTTACCCACCGGCCAGCTGCCTGAATTTGTCCATTAGGAGTGAAAACAAGGTATGAGCACCATCGAAGAGCGCGTCAAGAAAATCGTTGCCGAGCAACTGGGCGTCAAAGAAGAAGAAGTTGTGAACACCGCTTCCTTCGTTGAAGACCTGGGTGCCGACTCCCTTGACACCGTTGAGCTGGTGATGGCTCTGGAAGAGGAATTCGAGACCGAAATCCCTGACGAAGAAGCTGAGAAGATCACTACTGTACAAGCTGCTATCGACTACGTTACCAGCCACCAGGCGTAATTGTTTTTAGTCGTCGCTAGCTGTCATGGAAAAACCGCACTGCCATCACGGCGTGCGGTTTTTTCTTTAGGCCTGATGCAAAGTCGTCATTAGAAAAAGGAGAGTGCTGTGTCGCGTAGACGCGTCGTAGTCACCGGTATGGGTATGTTGTCGCCACTGGGTACGGATGTGCCGAGCAGCTGGCAGGGCATTCTGGCTGGCCGCAGTGGCATTGGTCTGATCGAGCACACCGACCTTTCTGCCTATTCCACCCGTTTTGGCGGCTCGGTAAAGGGTTTCAATGTCGAGGAATACCTGTCGGTCAAAGAAGCCCGCAAACTTGACCTGTTCATTCAATACGGCCTGGCAGCCGGTTTCCAGGCGGTGCGTAACGCCGGTCTGGAAGTCACCGACGCCAACCGTGAACGCATCGGCGTGGTCATGGGATCGGGTATTGGTGGTTTGACCAATATCGAAGAAACCAGCCGCACGCTGCACGATTCGGGGCCGCGACGGATTTCTCCGTTCTTCGTGCCGGGCTCGATCATCAACATGATTTCCGGTTTCCTGTCCATCCACCTGGGTGCCCAGGGACCTAACTACGCCATCGCCACGGCGTGCACCACCGGTACCCACAGCATCGGCATGGCCGCGCGCAACATCATGTACGACGAAGCCGACGTGATGATTGCCGGTGGCGCCGAAATGGCGGCTTGCGGCCTGGGCATGGGTGGCTTCGGTGCTTCCCGTGCGTTGTCGACCCGCAACGACGAACCGGCCCGCGCGAGCCGGCCGTGGGACAAGGGCCGCGATGGCTTCGTGCTGTCCGACGGCGCCGGTGCACTGGTGCTCGAGGAGCTGGAGCACGCCAAGGCCCGGGGCGCGACCATCTATGCCGAACTGATCGGCTTCGGTACCAGCGGCGACGCGTACCACATGACGTCGCCACCGGCCGATGGCGCCGGTGCTGCTCGTTGCATCGCCAATGCCTTGCGCGATGCGAAAATCAACGGCGAACAGGTGCAGTACATCAACGCCCATGGTACATCGACCCCGGCTGGCGACCTGGCTGAAGCCCAGGCGATCAAGACGGTATTTGGCGAGCACGCTTATAAACTGGCAGTCAGCTCGACCAAGTCCATGACCGGTCACCTGCTGGGCGCCGCCGGTGCGGTGGAGGCGATCTTCAGCGTGTTGGCGATCAACAGCCAAGTGGCGCCGCCGACCATCAATCTCGATGAGCCGGATGAGGGCTGTGACCTGGACTTCGTACCGCACACGGCCCGGAGCATGGACATCGATGTAGTGTTGTCCAACTCCTTCGGTTTCGGTGGGACCAACGGTTCACTGGTGTTCCGCCGGTTCGCCGGTTGATGGAAAGCTGGGTCGACGGTCAGCCGGCCGACGTTCTGTCGCTGAAAGATCGCGGCCTGGCTTATGGCGACGGGCTGTTCGAAACCATCGCGGTGCGCGATGGCAAGCCCGTGTTGCTGGAGCGTCACCTGCAACGCCTGGAGCTGGGTTGCCAGCGATTGGCGCTCAAGGTTGACATGACCGAGTTGAGCGTCGAGCTGAACACCTACGCGCAACGCCTGGGTGAAGGGGTGTTGAAGCTGATCGTGACTCGTGGGGACAGCTTGCGCGGTTATGCCGCCGATCCCTCTGCGCAGGGGCGCAGGATTCTGCAAGGGAGCCCGCCGCCCGCTTATCCCGCTGCGCATGCCGAACGAGGCGTTCATCTGTTTCCTTGCGCCGTACGCTTGTCCGAGCAGCCCTTGCTCGCCGGTCTCAAGCACCTCAATCGCCTGGAGCAAGTGCTGGCGCGCGCCGAATGGACCGATGCCCAATACGCCGAAGGCTTGATGCTGGATACGTCCGGGCGGGTGATCGAAGGCGTCTTCAGCAATCTGTTCCTGGTGCACGATGGCGTATTGATCACTGCGGATCTGAGCCGTTGCGGTGTGGCCGGCGTGATGCGCGCAGAATTATTGTTTCAAGCCGAGTCCCAAGGCATCGCCACGCAAATCACTGACATTCGCCTCGAACAGCTGCACCAGGCCGATGAAGTCTTCGTTTGCAACAGCGTTTATGGCGTGTGGCCAGTGCAGGCATGTGGTTCGGCGCGCTGGTCGGTTGGGCCGCTCACCCGTAAACTGCAGACCCTTGCCCGCGCGCTATTGGATGTTTGATTCGTGAGACGTAAATTCTTGCTGCTGCTGGAAACCGGACTGGTTCTGGCGGGGCTGTTGTTGGGCGCTTCGGCCTGGAAGATTCATTCGGCGTTGCAACAGCCGCTGAACATCACCCAGGAAGAAATGCTGGACGTACCCAACGGGACCACCCCGACTGGCACCCTCAAGCGCCTCGAATCCGACGGCCTGATCAGGGACGCTTTCTGGTTGCGGATCTATTGGCGCTTCAATCTCGCTGACCAGCCGTTGCACTCCGGTGAATATCGGATGGTGCCAGGCATGACGATGGAAAACCTGATCGGTGTCTGGAAGCGTGGTGAAGTGGTGCAGTACAGCGTGACGCTGGTGGAAGGCTGGAATTTCCGTCAGGTTCGTGCGGCGCTGGCCAAGGATGAAAAGCTCCAGAAGACCCTCACCGGGCTGAGCGACAGCCAGGTGATGGAGCGTCTTGGCCATTCCGGGGTCTTTCCCGAAGGGCGGTTCTTCCCGGACACCTATCGCTTCGTGCGCGGTACGTCGGATGCCGATCTGCTGAAAAAAGCCTATGACCGGCTGGAAGACGTGCTTGCCAAGGAGTGGGCACAGCGTGCCGCCGATGTGCCTTACACCCAGCCTTATCAAGCCTTGATCATGGCGTCCCTGGTGGAAAAGGAAACCGGCGTGCCCCAGGAGCGCGGTCAGATTGCCGGCGTATTCGTGCGCCGCATGCGCTTGGGCATGCTGCTGCAAACCGACCCCACGGTGATCTACGGCCTGGGCGAGCGCTACACCGGCAAACTTACCCGCGCCCATTTGAAAGAAGAAAACCCGTACAACACCTATTTGATTCCGGGTCTGCCGCCGACGCCGATTGCGATGGTGGGGCGCGAGGCGATTCATGCCGCGTTGAACCCGGCGGAGGGCAACAGCCTCTACTTTGTTGCCCGCGGTGACGGCAGCCACGTGTTCTCCGATGATCTGGAGTCGCACAACAACGCGGTGCGCGAATTCCAGCTCAAGCGCCGCGCCGATTACCGCTCCAGCCCGACCCCGGCCACGCCGGACGAGCAGGTGCCGATTCCCGCCGCTTCGCCTGATACCACGCCCGAAGCGGTGCCTCAAGTGCCGCCCCAGGTACCTGCACCGCAACCTGCTCCCGAACCGAACGACAGCGAGCCGAGCCCGCAATGACTTTGATTAAGGATCGCCCGTGACTGGCTTGTTTATTACGCTGGAAGGCCCCGAAGGCGCCGGCAAGAGTACCAACCGCGAATACCTGGCCGAACGCCTGCGGGCTGCCGGCATCGAGGTGCTGCTGACCCGTGAGCCCGGCGGTACGCCGTTGGCCGAGCGGATTCGCGAGGTCTTGTTGGCCCCGATCGAAGAAGTCATGAACCCCGACACCGAGCTGTTGCTGGTGTTCGCTGCGCGGGCGCAGCACTTGGCCGAGGTGATTCGCCCGGCGTTGGCCCGTGGCGCGGTGGTGCTCTGCGACCGTTTTACCGATTCGACCTACGCCTATCAGGGCGGCGGTCGAGGCTTGTCCCTGGAGCGCATTGCCGCGCTGGAGACCTTCGTCCAGGGCGACCTGCGACCGGACCTGACGCTGATATTCGATCTGCCGGTGGAAATCGGCCTGGCCCGCGCCAGTGCCCGAGGCCGGCTGGATCGTTTTGAACTGGAAGGCCAGGTTTTTTTCAATGCGGTACGCGCTGCCTTCCTGGATCGTGCCAAGGCCGATCCGTCCCGTTATCTGTTGATCGATGCCGCGCAACCGTTGACCCAGGTCCAGCAGTCCCTGGACGGCCTGCTGCCACGTTTGCTGGAGCGTGCCCGTGGCTGAAGCCTATCCCTGGCAGGACGGCCTCTGGCAACAGCTCGCCGGGCGCGCCCAGCATGCCCATGCCTATTTGCTGCACGGTCCGGCCGGTATCGGCAAGCGGGCGTTGGCCGAGCGCCTGATGGCCAGCCTGTTGTGCCAGCGCCCGGGGGCCTCTAACGCCTGCGGCGAGTGCAAATCCTGCCTGCTGCTCAAGGCTGGCAGCCATCCCGACAACTATGTGCTGGAACCGGAGGAAGCGGACAAGGCGATCAAGGTCGACCAGGTTCGTGATCTGGTCAGTTTCGTGGTCCAGACTGCGCAGATGGGTGGGCGCAAAGTGGTGTTGATCGAGCCTGTCGAGTCGATGAACATCAACGCCGCCAACGCCTTGCTCAAGAGTCTTGAGGAGCCGTCTGGCGACACCGTGCTGTTGCTGGTCAGCCACCAGCCGAGCCGTTTGCTGCCGACGATCAAGAGCCGCTGCGTACAGCAGGCCTGTCCGCTGCCAAGCGAGGCGACGAGCCTGCAGTGGCTGGCCCAGGCCTTGCCTGACAGCAGCGATGAAGAACGCGTCGAATTGCTGACCCTGGCCGCCGGTTCGCCCTTGGCGGCCGTCAGTCTTCGGGCCCAGGGCGTATTGGAGCAACGGGCGTTGGTGGTGGACGGGGTGAAAAAACTGCTCAAGCAGCAGCAATCCCCGACGCAACTGGCTGAAGGTTGGAATGCCATCCCGCTGCTGTTGCTGTTTGACTGGTTCTGCGACTGGTCGAGCCTGATCCTGCGCTACCAGCTCACCGAGGACGAGGCCGGCCTGGGGCTGGCGGACATGCGCAAGGTGATCCAATACCTGGCGCAAAAAACCAGCCAGGACAAAATCTTGAACATTCAGGACTGGATTCTTGCCCAACGTCAGAAGGTGCTGAGTAAGGCAAACCTCAATCGGGTGTTGTTGCTCGAGGCTCTATTGGTGCAGTGGGCGAGTTTGCCTGGTCGAAACTGACAGACACGGCCTAGACTCAGCTCAATCGCAGCGGAGATCAGCATGAACGAACCTGTCAGTCCCGGGCCACGCAACGGCATCCTGTCCCTGACCATCAAGGATAAGTCGGTGCTTTACGCCGCCTACATGCCCTTCATCAAAAATGGCGGCCTGTTCATCCCGACCAACAAGAGTTATCGCTTGGGCGATGAGGTGTTCATGCTGTTGAGCCTGATGGATGAGCCGGAGAAGATCCCGGTCGCCGGCAAGGTGATCTGGATGACCCCCAAAGGCGCTCAGGGCAATCGGGCCGCCGGTGTCGGCGTGCAGTTCAATGAAGGCGACAGTTCGGCCCGTAATCAGATCGAAACCCACTTGGCCGGAACCCTGAAGTCCGACCGTCCCACCCATACGATGTAGCCCAGTCCTCTATGCTTGTAGATTCCCATTGCCACCTTGACCGCCTCGACCTCGCTGCCCATGACGGCTCCCTGGATGCCGCGCTGGACGCCGCCCGCCAACGAGGCGTCGGCCACTTCCTGTGCATTGGTGTCAGCGCCGACAACGCCGCTGACGTCAAGGCGCTGGCTGAACGCTATGAAGATGTCGATTGTTCGGTCGGTATCCATCCGCTGGATGTGCAGCCCGATGCCACGCCGGCCCTGGACTGGCTGCTGCGTGAGCTCGACCACCCGCGGGTGGTGGCCATTGGCGAAACCGGTCTGGACTATCACTACGAACCAGAAGCCGCCGAGGTGCAGCAAGCCTCGTTCCGCCTGCACCTGGAGGCTGCGCAACAGACCGGTAAACCGGTGATCATCCACACCCGTGGCGCCCGGGCCGACACCCTGGCCTTGCTGCGTGACGCGGCGTTGCCCCAGGCCGGTGTGCTGCATTGCTTCACTGAAGACTGGGACATGGCCAAGGCTGCGCTGGACATGGGTTACTACATTTCCTTGTCTGGAATTGTCACGTTCCGCAACGCTGATGCCTTGCGCGACGTCGCCAGTAAAGTGCCGGCCGATCGCTTGCTGGTGGAAACCGACTCACCGTACCTGGCGCCGATTCCGTATCGTGGCAAGCCGAACCTTCCTCAATACGTACGAGAAGTGGCGGAGTTTCTGGCGATGTTGCGCGGCGAGTCCTACGAGCGGTTCGCTGAGCAGACGACGAAAAATTTTAAGCAATTGTTTCCGCTGGCTCACGTTCGTCCGGCGCAAGCCTGAATTTCATGCAAAAAAAACCCGGGTTCTGGGGGGTGAATCCGGGTTAAGACCATTAGGAGTAAAACAAAGGCACACGGTCCATTGGTACCTTTATCAGCGCGTCACTTGGGGGAGATGTCGCGCTGACAGTTCAAGTATTGATCAGTATCCCAACGCGTCCAGTCGGGCCGAGGCGGTTTTTAAACATATTTGGAATACGCTCGCTTCGGATAAGTTCTCACTGTCGCCAAAGCTTGCCGGGGCGGCGTGTCGGAGCGAAAAAAACGCAGCCGGGCGTGTACGGTTTTTGGAAGAACTGCGGTCGAGAACGGATGATCCGTGCATTTTTGCGTAAGTTAGGCATAATACCGGGCTTCGAATTTTGACCCTTCAGACCTTTTTTCTTATGCACAAAGAACCCCGTAAGGTCCGTGAGTTTCGTCGCCGCGAGCAGGAAATTCTCGACACCGCGCTCAAGTTGTTCCTCGATCAGGGTGAAGACAGCGTCACCGTCGAGATGATTGCGGATGCCGTGGGTATCGGCAAAGGCACGATTTATAAACATTTCAAATCCAAGGCAGAGATCTATCTGCGCCTGATGCTCGATTACGAGCGCGATTTGAACGAGCTGCTGCATTCGGCCGACGTGGACAAGGACAAGGAGGCCCTGTCCCGGGCCTACTTCGAGTTCCGCATGCGTGACCCGCAGCGTTACCGCTTGTTCGATCGCCTGGAAGAGAAGGTGGTCAAGGGCAACCAGGTGCCGGAGATGGTCGAGGAGCTGCACAAGATCCGCGCCTCGAACTTCGAACGCCTGACGCTGTTGATCAAGGGCCGGATCAGCGAAGGCAAGCTCGAAGACGTGCCGCCTTATTTCCATTACTGCGCCGCCTGGGCGTTGGTGCATGGCGCGGTGGCGCTGTATCACTCGCCGTTCTGGAGCAATGTGCTGGAAGACCAGGAAGGCTTCTTCCAGTTCCTGATGGACATTGGCGTGCGCATGGGCAACAAGCGCAAGCGCGATACCGACGTTCCTGGCAACTGACATTCAGATGCCTTATTGCGCCATGTCCGCTTACATGGCGCAGTGCCCCAGGAATATACTCAGGCTTGGGCCTTGCGCATACTTGATTTCTAGGTCAAGTTTCGGGAGTCCGATTCTTCTTTCGCCGGAGTGATCCATGATCGTTGACCGTCAAGGCAGGCGTTTTCGCAATTTGCGGATCAGCCTGACTTCCGCCTGCAACTACGCGTGTACCTACTGCGTGCCCAATGGCAAGCGGCTGGTGGCTGCGCAGGATGAACTGTCGGCCGAGGCGATGGCGCGGGGTGTGGCCTATCTGATCGAGGCCGCCGGAATCGAGCGGTTGCGTATCACCGGCGGCGAGCCCCTGGTCAGCCCCAAGCTTGAAAGTTTCATGATGGCGGTGGGGCAGATGGGGCTGGAAGACATCAGCCTGACCACCAACGGTCAATTGCTGGCGAAAAAACTGCCCTTGCTGGTGGATGCCGGCATCCGCCGCATCAACGTTTCCCTCGATACCTTGGACCCCGACGCGTTTCGCAGCATCGCCCGTGGCGGTGATTTGGCGACGGTGCTCGACGGTATGGATCAGGCCCGGGCGGCGGGCCTGAAGATCAAGGTCAACATGGTGCCGTTGCGCGGGCAGAACCTGGATCAGGTGATGCCCTTGCTCGAATACTGCATGGAACGCGGTTATGAACTGCGTTTTATCGAGCTGATGCGCATGGGCCACTTGGCCAGCGATTCCAACGCATTTTTGCAGCAGTTTGTTAGTCTCCAACAACTGTTGAGTCTGATCGGCGATCGGTACGAATACCTGCAGGCCGATGCCCGGTGGATGCCACGGCGGTGCGCTATGAGATCCCGGGGCTGGGTTATTTCGGCGTGATCGCCAATGAAAGCGTGCCTTTCTGCCGGACCTGCTCGCGCCTGCGGCTGTCCTCTACGGGGTGGTTGCATGGCTGCTTGTCCTCCAGCAACCGTCACTTTGTCGGCGATCTCTTGGACAAGCCGCGTCACCAGGCGTTGCCCGCTCTTCAGCGCTTGCTGGTCAAAGCCTTGGGAGATAAGCAGGAAGTGGCGTTCTCTGGTGGTGCGACCATCATGAAGATCATCGGCGGCTGACCGAGCTGGCGCAAAAGCTGCATCCACTGGCCATTCGCCGGTTTTCCGACACCGGTTTCTGGAGGGTAGGATGCGTAGCCTGGTTTTGCTGCTGGCCGTTTTGGTGCTTGGCGGTTGCATGAATGTCAGCGACATGGGAGAGGGCGTTCGTTATCACATGAGCGACGCCGGCCTGCTGGACCATAGCGACAGCCGTCGAGTGAACAATCTGCGTATTCAACCGGATTCCTTCATCTACATCGCCCAAGGAGCCTTCGCTCCGCCAGGCAGTGCCTATCCACGTCCCAATGTGGTGGCCGAGGAAGCCTTCAATGGCTTTATCGAGTATTTCCCCATGGTCCGTCGCGCCCGGGTTCCCGAAGGTCTCGATCAGGCCATGGGCGAAGCTCGTTCCGCCGGTGCCCATTACTTGCTCTATACCCGATTTGCCAAGGCCGACAACCGCATCGGCAACACCGACGAATGGCAGGATGAAGAAGCCGTGGATCGCCTGGGGGTCGACACCAGCGTGATTCAAATCATGTTGATCGAGACCAGTACCCAGTATTTGATTGATACTGCTCGTATCAAGAGTCGTGGCGGTTTACTGACGTTGCACGACAAGCAGCCACAAGACCTCATCGCCACGCCGTTGCGTGAATATGCCCGTAGCCTGCTGGGGATGAGCGACGAATAAATACAAGGAGTCACCATGAGCGGACCGCAAAAAGCCAATGACTTGCTGGGGCAGATCCCCAAGACCAAAGGGCTGCCGCCGGTCCACTTGTGGAACCCTGACTTCTGCGGCGACATCGACATGCGTATCGCCCGGGACGGCACCTGGTATTACCTGGGCACGCCGATCGGGCGAAAGCCGATGGTCAAGCTGTTCTCTACCATCATCCGCCGTGACGGCGATGATTACTTCCTGATTACCCCTGTGGAAAAGGTCGGCATCAAGGTCGACGATGCGCCGTTCGTGGCCGTGACCCTTGAGGTTGAAGGCGAAGGGGAAGGGCAGTTGTTGCGCTTCACGACGAATGTCGATGAAACCACTGAGGCCGGCGACGAACATCCGATGCGGGTGGTGATTGATCCCCAGACCCAGGAACCCGCGCCTTATGTGCATGTGCGCAGCAATCTCGAAGCGCTGATCCATCGCAATGTGTTCTACCAACTGGTGGAGTTGGCGGTCAGTCGCGAGATCGATGGGCAGCGGTGGTTGGGTGTGTGGAGTGGTGGCGTGTTCTTCCCTATCGGCGTGGAGCCGTAAACCCTGTGGGAGTGGGCTTGCTCGCGAAGGCGTCGGCACATCCAGCATCTTCTTGACTGACCCACCGCTTTCGCGAGCAAGCTCGCTCCCACAGTGGCCAAGTAAAATTCAAATTGACACCCAATCATATGATGATTAGCGTGGGCCTCCAATAAGAGTGGCCCTGGGGTGTTCATGTCCAGCAGTTTTCATGCATCGACCGTCGATTGGCTGGGTGGCTGGATAGCCGCCGGCCAGGTCAAGCCTGGGCAGACCATCAAGGTCGAAGCGGACTTGGGCGAGCAACTGGGCGTCAGCCGCACGGTGATTCGCGAGGCGATCAAGACCCTGGTGGCCAAGGGCATGCTGGAAGTCGGGCCGAAAGTCGGCACGCGAGTGTTGCCGGTGCGCCGCTGGAACCTGTTCGACCCTCAGGTAGTCGGCTGGCTGTCACGCAGCGGCCTGCCGGAAAACTTCGTCGATGACCTGCTGGACCTGCGCCGCACCATCGAGCCGATGGCGGTGCGTTGGGCCTGCGAGCGGGCCACGGCCGACCAGGTACAGGCGATCCGCCTGGCCTACCATGCGCTGGAGCGGGCCGTGGACAGCGGTGCCGATTACAACCGCGCCGACCAGTTTTTCCACGAGTGCATCCTCGCCGCCAGCCATAATCAATTCATCGAACAAATGGTCCCGGCCCTGGGCGCGCTGCTGGCGGTATCGTTCGAGGTGTCGGCTGCCGACCCGGATGAGCTGCGCCGCACTTTGCCCATCCACAAGGACATCGCCGACGCCATCGAAGCCCGTGACGCGGCGCGGGGCGTGTGGGCCTGCATGACCCTGATCGATAACGCAGACCTGGCCATCAAGCGCTTTTACCCTAATGTGATGGCCGGTCGGACAGACGCTGCCGGGCAGGCAGGGAACGGGAGGTTTCAATGAAGTGGACGGCTGTTACGGAACACCGGGCGATCTTGGGTGAGGGGCCGTTCTGGGATGAGCCGACCCAGGCGTTGTACTGGGTCGATATCGCCGGCAAGCAAGCGCTGCGGTTGATCGGCGCCAATGTGCAGATCTGGCAGATGCCCGAGCATGTGTCCGCCTTTATCCCGACGCAGAGTGGCGACGCACTGGTGACGCTGAGCAGTGGTGTCTACCGGCTGGACCTGGATTCGCCGGGCCTGGAACCCCGCCTGACCCTGCTGTGCATGGCTGATCCGCAACTGGGCAATCGTGCCAACGAAGCCCGTTGCGATGCCTTGGGCCAGCTCTGGCTCGGCACCATGCAGAACAACATCGGTGAAAACGCAGAGGACTTGCCCATCGAACGGCGGTCCGGTGGTCTGTTTCGTGTCAGTGGCGATGGCCGGGTCATGCCGCTGCTACGCGGACTGGGCATCCCGAACACCTTGCTGTGGAGTCCAGATGGCACCACGGTGTATTTCGGGGAGAGTCTCGACGGCACGTTGTATCGGTACTTTATCCATCCCGATGGCAGCCTGGCACCCGCCGAGGTCTGGTTCGGTCCCCACCCGCGCGGCGGGCCGGATGGTTCGGCGATGGATGCCCGGGGTTATATCTGGAATGCGCGCTGGGACGGCAGTTGCCTGTTGCGATTGAATCCGCAAGGCCAGGTCGACCGGGTGATCGAATTGCCCGTCAGCCGGCCTACCAGCTGTGTGTTCGGGGGGGAAGACCTCAAGACCTTGTACATCACCAGTGCGGCAAGTCCGTTGGGCCATCCGCTGGACGGTGCGGTGCTGTCGATGCGCGTCGACATACCGGGCGTGGCCTGTACTCGGTTTGCGGGATAAATCCCAAAATATGGGATGTAAATATATATATTGAGATTGTTCGGCGGTCGGGTTTATAGTCGGCTCCATCAGCAATACGCACTCACACTAAAAAAACAAAACAGGTGAAGTGATGCAACGATCCTCCCCCGTGCGCCCCGGTGGCGTACGCGACTCACTGTTTTTCGCCACGCCTTTTGACCGGTCATCCCTGGGTGCCCGGTTTTTGTCGTGCGTGCGAACAGGGGGCTTGATCCATGGCTGAGGCTCTTGTCTTGCCGCCGATACCTGAGCCACCGAAGGGCGAGCGCCTGAAAAACAAGGTGGTGTTGCTGACCGGCGCTGCCCAGGGCATTGGCGAAGCGATCGTCGCCGCGTTCGCTTCGCAACAGGCACGGTTGGTGATCAGTGACATCCAGGCCGAGAAGGTCGAAACGGTCGCGGCCCAGTGGCGTGATCGCGGCGCGGATGTGCAAGCGCTGAAAGCCGATGTGTCGGATCAGCAGGACCTGCACGCCATGGCCCGGCATGCCATTGAGCTGCACGGTCGCATCGACGTGCTGGTGAACTGTGCCGGGGTCAATGTGTTCCGTGACCCGCTGGAAATGACCGAAGAGGACTGGCGCCGCTGCTTCGCCATCGACCTGGATGGCGCCTGGTACGGTTGCAAGGCGGTGTTGCCGCAGATGATCGAGCAGGGCGTGGGCAGCATCATCAACATTGCCTCCGTCCATTCGTCCCACATCATTCCCGGCTGTTTCCCTTACCCGGTGGCCAAGCACGGTTTGCTCGGCCTGACCCGCGCCCTGGGCATCGAATACGCGCCCAAAGGGGTACGCGTCAACGCCATCGCCCCGGGTTACATCGAAACCCAACTGAATGTCGACTACTGGAACGGCTTTGCCGATCCCCATGCCGAACGCCAGCGTGCGCTGGATCTGCACCCGCCACGGCGCGTCGGGCAACCGATCGAAGTGGCAATGACGGCCGTGTTCCTGGCCAGTGACGAAGCACCGTTTATCAATGCTTCATGCATCACCATCGATGGAGGACGTTCGGTCATGTACCACGACTGAATATTCCTGGATTGCAGTGGGAAACTTCGCCTGTAATCCAATCATCATACGATATGACTATTTAGGCCTATGCTGTGTAGCAACTTGATGTAACCGCCCAGCCTGCGCACTTCCACCGTCGGTGGAGCAGACCCTGGACGTTTGGCTTTCAATAAAAAAAACAAGGAGTCAACTATGAATCATCGTCGTGGGATCCGTTCCCTGTGTCGCGCCGCCCTGGCGGTAACCGCGGTCAGCCTCAGCAGCAGCTTGCTGGCGGCTGATCCCGTGAAAATCGGTTTTCTGGTCAAGCAGGCCGAGGAGCCTTGGTTCCAGACCGAATGGGCGTTCGCCGAGAAGGCGAGCAAGGACAAAGGCTTCGAATTGATCAAGATCGCCGTGCCCGACGGCGAGAAAACCCTCTCGGCCATCGATAGCCTGGCCGCCAACGGTGCCAAGGGCTTCGTGATCTGCCCGCCGGACGTGTCCCTCGGCCCGGCCATCATGGCCAAGGCCAAGCTCAACGATCTCAAGGTCATTGCCGTGGACGACCGTTTTGTCGACGCCAGCGGCAAGTTCATGGAAGACGTGCCGTACCTGGGCATGGCCGCGTTCGAAGTGGGCCAGAAGCAGGGCGCTGCCATGGCCGCTGAAGCGAAAAAACGCAACTGGGAGTGGAAAGATACCTACGCGGTGATCAACACTTTCAACGAGCTGGACACCGGTAAGAAGCGCACCGACGGTTCGGTCGATGCCCTGAAGAAAGCCGGGATGCCGGCAGACCACATTCTTTATTCGGCGCTCAAGACCCTCGACGTACCCGGCAGCATGGACTCCACCAACTCGGCGTTGGTGAAGCTGCCAAGCGCCGCGAAAAACCTGATCATCGGCGGCATGAACGACAACACTGTGCTGGGCGGCGTGCGCGCCACCGAAGCAGCCGGGTTCAAGGCTGACAACGTGATCGGCATCGGCATCAACGGCACCGACGCCATCGGTGAGCTGAAGAAACCGAAAAGCGGCTTCTTCGGTTCGATGCTGCCAAGCCCGCACATCGAAGGCTACAAGACCGCCGAGATGATGTACGAGTGGATCACCACCGGCAAGGAACCGCCGAAGTACACCGCCATGGACGAGGTGACGCTGATCACCCGGGAGAACTTCAAGCAGGAGCTGGAAAAGATCGGCCTGTGGAACTGACGGTCGGTTGATTCAAAAGCGGCCTTGGTCACCGAGTGGCGGGGCCGCTTGATCTCTGTAAGTTCGAGGTGGTTATGCAAGCGCAAACAGCGACACGGCAATACAACATTGGCGGCAGCTTGCGGTTCAACGGGATCGGTAAGTCCTTCCCCGGCGTGCAGGCGTTGGCCAATATCAGTTTCGTCGCTCATCCGGGGCAGGTCCATGCCTTGATGGGCGAGAACGGCGCGGGCAAGTCCACGTTGCTGAAAATCCTCGGTGGCGCCTATATCCCGAGCAGTGGTGACTTGCAGATCGGTGAACAGACGATGGCCTTCAAAGGCACCGCCGACAGCATCGCCAGCGGGGTAGCGGTGATTCACCAGGAGCTGCACCTGGTGCCGGAAATGACCGTGGCTGAAAACCTGTTTCTCGGCCATTTGCCGGCGCGTTTCGGCCTGGTCAATCGTGGCGCGCTGCGCCAGCAGGCGCTGACGCTGCTCAAAGGCCTGGCCGACGAAATCGATCCGCAGGAAAAAGTCGGTCGCCTGTCCCTCGGCCAGCGCCAATTGGTGGAAATCGCCAAGGCCTTGTCCCGTGGCGCCCACGTCATTGCTTTCGACGAACCCACCAGTAGTCTGTCGGCCCGTGAAATCGACCGTTTGATGGCGATCATCGCCCGCTTGCGAGACGAGGGCAAAGTGGTGCTGTACGTCAGCCACCGCATGGAAGAAGTGTTCCGTATCTGTAACGCGGTGACGGTGTTCAAGGACGGTCGTTATGTCCGGACCTTCGAAAACATGAGCGAGTTGACCCACGATCAGTTGGTCACGTGCATGGTCGGTCGCGATATCCAGGATATCTATGATTACCGCCCTCGGGAGCGTGGCGATGTGGCGTTGCAGGTGAAGGGCCTGCTGGGGCCGGGCTTGCGCGAACCGGTGAGTTTCCAGGTGCACAAGGGTGAAATCCTTGGATTGTTCGGGCTGGTCGGCGCCGGTCGTACCGAGCTGTTTCGCTTGCTCAGTGGCCTGGAGCGCCAGAGCGAGGGGAGCCTGGTGCTGCACGGCAAGGAGTTGAAACTGCGTTCGCCCCGGGATGCCATCGCCGCTGGCGTGCTGCTCTGCCCGGAAGATCGCAAGAAGGAAGGCATCATTCCGCTGGGCAGCGTGGGCGAGAACATCAACATCAGTGCCCGTCCGGCTCATTCCGCGCTCGGCTGCCTGCTGCGCGGCGACTGGGAGCGGGGCAATGCCGACAAGCAGATCAAGTCGCTGAAGGTGAAGACCCCGGCGGCCAGCCAGAAAATCATGTACCTGTCCGGCGGCAATCAGCAGAAGGCGATTCTCGGTCGCTGGTTGTCGATGCCGATGAAAGTCCTGCTGCTGGACGAGCCGACCCGTGGCATCGATATCGGCGCCAAGGCGGAGATCTACCAGATTATCCACAACCTGGCGGCCGACGGCATCGCGGTGATTGTGGTGTCCAGCGACCTGATGGAAGTGATGGGCATTTCCGACCGAATCCTGGTGCTTTGCGAAGGGGCCATGCGCGGCGAGCTGTCGCGTGACCAGGCCAACGAATCCAACCTGCTGCAACTGGCGCTGCCGCGCCAACGCGTTGCCGACGCGGCGAACTGAGAGGTAAATCATGACCATTCAAAACAATGCACTGCCAACGGCACGCAAACCCCTGGACCTGCGTCGTTTCCTGGATGACTGGGTCATGCTGCTGGCGGCCATCGGTATCTTCGTGCTCTGCACCTTGATGATCGACAACTTCCTGTCGCCGCTGAACATGCGCGGCCTGGGCCTGGCGATTTCCACCACCGGCATCGCGGCCTGCACCATGTTGTATTGCCTGGCGTCCGGGCACTTCGACTTGTCGGTCGGTTCGGTGATTGCCTGTGCCGGCGTGGTCGCGGCGGTGGTGATGCGCGACACCAACAGCGTGTTCCTCGGCGTCAGCGCGGCGCTGGCGATGGGGCTGATCGTCGGCTTGATCAACGGCATCGTCATTGCCAAGCTGCGGGTCAATGCGTTGATTACCACACTGGCGACGATGCAGATCGTCCGCGGCCTGGCCTACATCTTCGCCAACGGCAAAGCGGTGGGTGTCTCGCAGGAATCGTTCTTCGTGTTCGGCAACGGCCAATTGTTCGGCGTGCCGGTACCGATCCTGATCACCATTGTCTGCTTCCTGTTTTTCGGCTGGCTGCTGAACTACACCACCTACGGGCGCAACACCATGGCCATCGGTGGCAACCAGGAAGCGGCGCTGTTGGCAGGGGTGAACGTTGATCGCACCAAGATCATCATCTTCGCCGTGCATGGCTTGATCGGCGCCTTGGCCGGCGTGATCCTGGCATCGCGCATGACCTCGGGCCAGCCGATGATCGGCCAGGGCTTCGAGCTGACCGTGATCTCGGCCTGCGTATTGGGTGGGGTGTCGTTGAGCGGCGGTATCGGCATGATTCGCCATGTCATTGCGGGCGTGCTGATCTTGGCGATCATCGAAAACGCGATGAACCTGAAGAACATCGACACCTTCTACCAGTACGTGATCCGCGGTTCGATCCTGTTGCTGGCGGTGGTGATTGACCGTTTGAAACAACGCTGAGACTTGCGTCGGCCGGGCTGTCCATCGCGGGCAGGCCCGGCTTTTTGGCCTGGCGCAGACCCAACAATGTGGGAGCGGGCTTGCCCGCGCAGGCGATGGTAAATTCAGCATTGATGCAAGCTGACCCGCCGCTATCGCGAGCAAGCTCGCTCCCACAGTTCTTGAGTCCGGCACTGCACCGCAACACACCGCAAACCCCATGTGGGAGCGGGCTTGCCCGCGCAGGCGATGGTACATTCAGCATTGATGCAAGCTGACCCGCCGCTATCGCGAGCAAGCTCGCTCCCACAGTTCTTGAGTCCGGCACTGCACCGCAACACACCGCAAACCCCATGTGGGAGCGAGCTTGCTCGCGATGGCGTCCTCCCTGGCGCCGACGATCATCCTGCCTTGCGCAGGGCTTCGATGAGCTCTTGCTTACGCATCTTCGATCGCCCGGAAATATTCTTCGCCCGGGCTTCCTTCATCAGGCTGTCCACCGTCTGGGCCTCATGGGAGGCCTTGCTGGTGCGTGGATGGCCTTCGCGGGTCTTGGCGGCACGTCGGGCTGATTCCTTGCGGTCGGTTTTCTTTTCCGCGGCCGGTTTCGCCTTCCCCGAACCGCCGGAACGTTCGCCGCCGCCGGACTGTTTGTTGACTGTCGCCCAAGCGCGTGCCTCGGCTTTGTCCTCGGACAGGCCTTTGTTCTCGTAACTTTTTTCGATGTGTTCGGCCTTGCGCTTTTGCTCGGCGGTGTATTTGTCTTTGCTTCCACGAGGCATGGGATGTTCCTCCTCAAGTGTCTGAGCAGAGGCTACTGGCTGGCTGCGCCGCCTTCGGAGCCCGAACCACCGGTCGTGGTTTTCGAGCCCACGCCGGTCTCGGCGTTGTCAGGGGCTGTAGAGTCCGGCGTATTCAAGCCGCCCTGACGCCCCATGTCATTGCCCTGCACACGCGGATCGGTGCCGGTGGCGGGTGGCTGGCCACTGTTCAGGCCGCCGCCGGTACCGTCGGTGTTCAACTTGGGCATGCCTTGCGTAGCGGGGGAGTTGGGTGCTTCCACCGGGTCGGTTGGCCCGGTGCCGGAGGTGGAAGCCGCGAACGCGATTGAAGACAGCAGCGTGGCGAATGTGAATGCAGTCAGCCTTGAAGTGATCATGGTGTCGCCTCCATTTTTCAGAATGCTTGCCTGATCTTGGGCCTCGCCGGATTTGGGTTGGTGCCTGGGGACCGACGAATGGTGTTTTGGGCCCGGCCCCGCAAATTTGTCTTGAAGTGTGACGAGCGCCCTCTGGCGGCTTAGTATGGCGCTTTCCATTGGCTACAAGGCCCGTTCATGTCGATCGAGATCCGTCCTGCGCAACCCAGCGATGCGCCTCAAATCCTTGCCTTTATCACTGAACTGGCCGATTACGAAAAGGCCCGCCACGAAGTCATCGCCAGTGTGGCGGACATCGAGCGTAGCCTGTTCAGCGAGGGCGCCACCGCCCATGGGCTGATCTGCCTGCGTGACGGCGTGCCGATTGGTTTCGCGGTGTTTTTCTTCAGTTACTCCACGTGGCTGGGCAGCAACTGCTTGTACCTCGAAGACCTGTACATCACGCCTGAGCAGCGCGGCGGCGGGGCGGGCAAGACGCTGTTGCGCCACCTGGCGAAGATCGCCTGCGACAACGATTGCGGCCGCTTCGAATGGAGCGTGCTGGACTGGAACACGCCGGCCATCGAGTTCTACAAATCCCTCGGTGCGCAACCCCAGGAAGAATGGGTGCGCTACCGAATGGACGGCAAGGTGCTACGGGATTTCGCCCAGGGCAACTGAGCCGTTCATGAGTGCGCGGCGGATGCGTACTCGACAAACCCCGGCCGTTGTTCGAGGCGTTTGCAGTAGGCGGCCACGGCAGGGTAGTCGGGGCGCTCCATGGGTGCCTGGCGCCAGCGGTGCACAGACAGGCCGATGAGCACATCGGCAAGGGAAAAACCTGTACCGGCCACATAGGCGCCGGTGCGGTTCAACTGCTGTTCCAGCAACCCCATCTTCTCGTTCCAGCCTTTGACCCCGGCGGCAATGCGCTGCGGGTCCTGGAAATCCGGATTCTTGCGCACCAGCGCGTGGAACGCGTAGCCCCAGGACGGGTTGAGTTCCGTCGCCTGCCAATCCATCCACTGTTCGATCCGCGCCCGGGCAGCAGGCTCGACGGGCAGCAGATCGCTGCGCCCGTGCTTACCCACCAGATAACGGCAGATCGTGTTTGATTCCCAGAGCACACCGTTCTCATCAATGATCACCGGCACTTGGGCGTTGGGGTTGAGTGCCAGGAATGCCGGGTCATGGGTCGAGGAAAAACCAATGCCCCAGTCTTCGCGTTCGTAGGCAATTTCCAGTTCCTGGCAGGTCCACAACACTTTTCTGACGTTGATAGAGGAAGTGCGGCCGAGGATTTTCAACAGTTGTCCCATAACGTTTCCCTGAGTGCTGAGGCGGTCCGATCAGAAAACGTAGCAGGGTCGTGGAGGAATGGCGATTGGATTTTTGCTGTTTCGTTTATCCCATTATATGGGAGTGATATTTATATATTGAGATTTTGCCACGCCCAGGTTTATAGTCCGTTCACTCACTGCCAAAAAACAGAACAGGTGAAACGGATGCAGGCGCAATTGATTGCGCTCGATTGGGGGACCACCTCATTACGGGCTTACAAACTCGCCGCCGGGGGCGAGGTGCTCGAGCAGCGCTCGCTGTCATCGGGGATCATGCAGTTGCCTTCCGGGCCGCGGACCCTGGCCGGTCGCGTGTGCATCGACGGCTTCGAACTGGCCTTCGACGAGGCCTGCGGCGATTGGCTCGATGCCCAACCCGGCTTGCCCGTCATTGCCTGCGGCATGGTCGGCAGCGCCCAGGGCTGGCGCGAAGCGCCTTACTGCGACACGCCCGCCAACGTCGCCAATCTCGGACATTCCCTGCAAACCGTGCGCAGTCTTCGCGGTGTCGATGTGCACATTGTGCCGGGGGTGATCCAGCGTTCACGGTTGCCCAATGTCATGCGCGGCGAAGAAACCCAGGTGCTCGGCGCCTTGCACAGCTTGCCGAACGAAGCGGTGCTGATCGGCCTGCCCGGTAGTCATTCCAAATGGGTCGAGGTCGCCGATGGCTGCATCGTGCATTTCGACACTTTCATGACCGGCGAAATTTTCGCCGTGCTCAGCGACCACAGCATTCTCGGCCGTACCCAGCAGCGCGGCGCGGCATTCGACGGCCAGGCCTTTGATCGTGGTGTGCAGGTGGCGTTGTCGGTGGACGGCCAGATCGGCCCGTTGTCCACCGTGTTCAGCGCCCGCAGCCTCGGCTTGACGGGCGAACTGGGGGCCAGCGCCCAGGCGGATTACCTCTCTGGCCTGTTGATTGGCCATGAGCTGACGGCGCTGGCCACGGTACAGCGCCGTCGGCGCGACAGCATCCACCTGCCAACGGTGGTGCTGATCGGCAATTCCCAACTCTGTGTCCGTTATCAACGGGCCCTCGACGCCTGCGGTTTCGCCCGGGTGACCCTGGCCGAACAGGCCACCGAACGGGGTTTGTGGCAACTGGCCGTGGCGGCCGGGCTGCTCGACTCCACCGCATCGCGTTAAACCTGACTGGAGGTCTGACATGCTCACACAAGCACTGGCGTACAACGGGCTGATCGCCATCCTGCGCGGCCTGCGTCCTGAAGATGCAGCCGCTATCGGCGATGTCCTTTACAGCGCTGGATTTCGCGTCATCGAAGTACCGCTCAATTCCCCGGAACCGTACGAAAGTATCCGCATCCTGCGCAGCACCTTGCCCGCCGATTGCCTGATCGGTGCCGGCACGGTGCTCACGCCGGAACAGGTCGAGCAGGTGAAAGCCGCTGGCGGCCAAGTCATCGTCATGCCCCACAGCGACCCGAAAGTACTGCGGGCGGCGAAAGCGGCGGGCTTGTACCTGTCGCCAGGCGTCGCCACGCCCACCGAAGCCTTTGCCGCGCTGGCCGAAGGCGCCCACGTGTTGAAGATGTTCCCGGCCGAGCAAATGGGCCCGGCGGTGGTCAAGGCCTGGCTGGCGGTGCTGCCGGCCGGGACCGTGCTGGTGCCGGTGGGCGGGATTACGCCGGACAACATGGCGGTGTTCGTCGAAGCTGGGGTCAAGGGCTTTGGCCTCGGTTCCGGGCTGTTCAAGCCAGGGATGACGGCAGATGAGGTGGCGGTGCGCGCCAAGGCCTACGTGGCCGCGTGGAATGCCTTGAACTGAAGACTTATCCAGCGCCCCGTGCGCTGCATCTGACAAGAGAGACAACAAGATGAAAATCACCAAACTGACCACGTTTATCGTTCCGCCGCGCTGGTGCTTCCTCAAGGTCGAAACCGACGAGGGCGTGACTGGTTGGGGCGAGCCCGTGGTCGAAGGCCGTGCCCACACGGTGGCGGCTGCTGTTGAAGAATTATCCGACTACCTGATCGGCAAAGACCCACGCAACATCGAAGACATCTGGACCGTGCTGTATCGCGGCGGTTTCTACCGCGGTGGGGCCATTCACATGAGCGCCCTGGCCGGCATCGACCAGGCGCTGTGGGACATCAAGGGCAAGGCCCTGGGCGTGTCGGTCAGCGATTTGCTCGGTGGTCAAGTGCGCGACAAGATCCGCGTGTATTCATGGATCGGCGGCGACCGGCCGGCGGACACCGCCCGGGCGGCGAAAGAAGCCGTGGCGCGGGGCTTCACCGCAGTGAAGATGAACGGTACCGAAGAGCTACAGTTTCTCGACACCTTCGAAAAAGTCGACCTGGCCCTGGCCAACGTGGCGGCGGTGCGGGACGCGGTTGGGCCGAACGTCGGCATTGGCGTGGATTTCCATGGCCGGGTGCACAAGCCGATGGCCAAGGTGCTGATGAAGGAGCTCGACCCTTACAAACTGATGTTCATCGAAGAGCCGGTGCTCAGTGAAAACTACGAGGCGCTCAAGGAACTGGCGCCGCTGACCAGTACCCCGATTGCCCTCGGTGAGCGGTTGTTTTCCCGTTGGGATTTCAAGCGCGTGCTCAGCGAAGGCTATGTGGACATCATCCAGCCCGATGCATCCCACGCCGGCGGCATCACCGAAACCCGCAAGATCGCCAACATGGCCGAGGCCTACGACGTGGCGTTGGCGCTGCACTGCCCGTTGGGTCCCATCGCCCTGGCGGCGTGCCTGCAACTGGATGCGGTCTGCTACAACGCGTTCATCCAGGAGCAGAGCCTGGGCATCCATTACAACGAGAGCAACGACCTGCTGGATTACATCAAGGATCCACAGGTGTTCGACTACGACAAAGGCTTCGTGAAAATTCCCAACGGCCCGGGCCTGGGCATTGAGATCAACGAGGAATACGTCATCGAACGCGCGGCCATCGGTCACCGCTGGCGCAACCCGATCTGGCGCCATGCCGATGGCAGTTTTGCCGAGTGGTGAGTCACGCCTGACCCTGTGGGAGCGAGCTTGCTCGCGATGGCGATGTATCAGTCACACATGTGCCAACTGACACACCGTTATCGCGAGCAAGCTCGCTCCCACAATTTGATCTTCGCAAGCAGGGAGATCTTCTTCGATGCGCCCGTTTCCTCAATAAACATAAAAAGAGGCACCTCACATGCAAGCGCACACCCTGAGCGCGCAAGCGTCGTTGGTGACGCCCAGCCGCAAGCGTTTTTTCATCATGGTCCTGCTGTTCATCACTGTGGTGATCAACTACCTGGACCGCAGCAACCTCTCGATTGCCGCCCCCGCGCTGACCAGTGACCTGGGTATCGATCCGATCCATGTAGGGCTGATTTTCTCGGCATTCGGCTGGACCTACGCAGCCATGCAGATTCCCGGCGGCTGGCTGGTGGACCGGGTGCCGCCGCGCATTCTGTACAGCGTGGCGCTGCTGCTGTGGTCGCTGGCCACGGTGATGCTCGGTTTCGCCGCCAGTTTCATCGCGCTGTTCGTGCTGCGCATGGCGGTCGGTGCCTTGGAAGCGCCGGCGTACCCGATCAACAGCCGCGTGGTCACCACCTGGTTTCCTGAGCGTGAGCGAGCTACGGCCATCGGTTTCTACACGTCCGGACAATTCGTCGGGCTGGCCTTCCTGACGCCGGTACTGGCGTGGCTGCAACACGCGTTCGGTTGGCACATGGTGTTTGTCGCCACCGGCGCGGTGGGCATTCTCTGGGCGCTGATCTGGTACGCGGTGTACCGCGAGCCACGGGATTTCAAAGGCGCCAATGCCGCCGAAATCGAGCTGATCCGCGAGGGTGGCGGGCTGGTGGATATCCAGGCCGATACGGCGAAGGCCAAGGCGAAATTCAGTTGGACCGACCTGGGCATTGTCCTGACCCAACGCAAATTGTGGGGCATTTACCTGGGCCAGTTCTGCCTCAACTCCACGCTGTGGTTTTTCCTGACGTGGTTCCCGACCTACCTAGTGAAATATCGCGGCATGGACTTCATCAAGTCTGGCCTGCTGGCATCGCTGCCCTTCCTCGCAGCGTTCGTGGGGGTGTTGTGTTCCGGTTTCTTCTCTGACTGGCTGATCCGTCGCGGCGCCACGGTGGGGTTTGCCCGCAAGCTGCCGATCATTGGCGGTCTGTTGATTTCCACCTCGATCATCGGCGCCAACTTTGTTGAATCGACACCATTGGTGATCGCTTTCCTGGCCCTGGCGTTCTTCGGCAACGGCCTGGCGTCGATCACCTGGTCGCTGGTCTCCACACTGGCGCCGGCGCGGTTGCTTGGGCTGACGGGCGGGGTGTTCAACTTCATCGGTAACCTGGCGGCCATCGCCACGCCGATCGTGATTGGTTTCCTCGCCAGCGGCGATTCGTTCGCCCCGGCCATTACCTACATCTCTGTTCTGGCGTTGGCTGGCGCGCTGTCCTACATCCTGCTGGTGGGGAAGGTCGAGCGCATCGAGTTGTAGTCCGACGAGGCGGGCGACCATAATGCCGCCCGTTCCCCCCCGCTCACTGTTGAAGGCCGGCTATGCAGCAAGACGATCCAAAAATCACCAAGGACGCAACGCCTACAGGCACCCAGACATTGCTGCGCGGCCTGGGCGTCGTGCAGGCGGTCGCCAGCGGCGCCCGTGACTTGAAGGAAATCGCCCGGCTGATCGGTACCACTCGCAGCACCACCCATCGCCTGGCCAGCTGCCTGGTGGATGAACGTTACCTGCGCGTGGTGCCGCAAGTGGGTTACCTGCTGGGGCCGAAGCTGATCGAGCTGGGTTTCCAGGCTCGGGAAGAATTGCCACTGGTCAGTCTGGCGGGACCGTACCTGGACGAGCTGTCGGCGCTGACCGGGGACACTGTTCACCTGGCGATTCGCGAGGGCGACGAGGTTTTGTACCTGCTGAAGAATCCGGGGCGTAACGGCCCGGAAATGCGCTCGCGCGTAGGCCATCGCATGCCGTTGGCGCGCACCGGGATCGGCAAGGCGCTGATGCTCGATGACACGCAGGAACAATGGAAGCGGCTGTATGAAATCAGCCTGCCGGCGGGTGGGAAGAATCAGTTCTGGCCCCAGCATCAGGAGCAATCCTGGGAACAGTTCCAGCAACGGATGGTGGAGTATGTGGCGGGGGGCTACGCGTTCGATCTGGAAGACAACGAACCGTCGATTCGCTGCGTGGCGGCGCCGATTCGTGACGCTGGCAAGCGCATCGTTGCCGGCATCAGCATCGCTAGCACCGTGCCATATATGCCGCTGGAAAAAATGGCCGAGCTGATCCCCCTGGTCAAAGGGGTCACAGCCCGGCTATCGGCGGAACTGGGTGCCAAGGTTTGACGAAGGTCAGGCCTTGAGCGTCGCCATGTCGATGACAAAGCGGTACTTCACGTCCCCGGCGATCATGCGGCTGTAGGCCTCGTTGATCTGGCGGATATCGAGCATTTCAATGTCGCAGCTGATGTTGTGTTCGGCGCAGAAATCCAGCACTTCCTGGGTTTCTGCGATACCGCCGATCAACGAGCCGGCCAGGACGCGACGACCCATGATCAAGTTGGCCGCATGGACCGGCGGATCGATCGGTTCGACCAGGCCCACCAGGATGTGTACACCGTCGAAATGCAACGTGCTGAGGTAGGGGTTGAGGTCGTGTTGCACCGGAATGGTGTCCAGCAGGAAGTGGAAGCGTCCGGCCGCGGCAGCCATCTGCTCGGCGTCGGTGGACACGATCACATGGTCGGCGCCCTGGCGACGGGCTTCTTCGGCCTTGCTGGCCGAGCGGGTGAACAACGTCACTTCCGCGCCCATGGCCTTGGCGAACTTGATGCCCATGTGACCGAGACCGCCCATGCCCAGCACGCCGACCTTGTCGCCGGCCTTCACGCCGTAATGCTTGAGGGGCGAGTAGGTGGTGATGCCGGCACAGAGAATCGGCGCGGCGCCGGCCGGGTCAAGTGCTGCCGGGATGCGTAGCACAAAATGTTCTTTGACCACGATGCTGTTGGAGTACCCGCCCATGGTGTGGCCGCCGCTGATACGGTCCGGGCTGGCGTAGGTCTGGGTCATGCCCTGGTAGCAGTATTGTTCCAGGTTCGCGTGGCAAGCTTCGCACTCGCGGCAGGAGTCGACCATGCAGCCAACGCCCACCAGGTCGCCAACCTTATAGCGCGTGACGTCCGCGCCGACGGCGGTGACCTTGCCGACGATCTCATGGCCCGGCATCAGCGGGTAAACGGCGATGCCCCATTCGTTGCGAGCCTGGTGGATGTCGGAGTGGCAGACGCCGCAGTAGAGAATGTCGATCGCCACGTCGTCGGCTCGCGGGCTGCGGCGCTCGAATTTCATGGGGGCGAGGGGAGTAGTGGGTGATTGAGCGGCGTATCCGATGGCGGTGTACATAATGGACCTCGCTAAGCAGTGAACAGTGGTGAGGCGATCTATTCTGGTAGCCATGGCGATATTCGGCGATGGCGATTCCTACGGGTGTCATGCCTAATCCTCCGACCTTGGCCGTGGATTGATCCTATGGAGCACCAGACCTGCGATGATGTTCCCATCCCTTTTTCCGTGAAGTTTTCCCCATGTTGCTGACCCGTTATCTCGATGCTAACGCGACGCTGGTTTCGTTGATTGAACCCCTGGCGACCCGTGACGGTTTTATTCCGACCCCGTTGCCTGGCGTACAAGTCCTGCGGTGCAGCGAGGACATCGCCCGTGGTCCTCAGCTCTACGAGCCAAGCCTGGTGATCATTGCCCAGGGCAGCAAGCTGGCTTACCTGGGACCACGCACGCTGGAGTACGGCGCTGGGCATTACCTGATCCAGGCCTTGCCGGTGCCGTTCGAGTGCGAAACCTATGCCATGCCCGATGCTCCGCTGCTGGGGATATCGGTTGCGATCGATCGGGCGCTGTTGGGCGAGCTCGTGCTGGCAATGGGGTTGATGCCGGGGCGAAGCCTCGCGGCCCAGACGCCGGAGTCGATGACGTGTGCCGTGCTCGATCACGACATGCGTGGGTGTGTCGAGCGCTTGTTGCACTGTCTGCACGATCCGTTGGAATGCCAGGTCATGGGTCAGGCGCGGTTGCGGGAACTGCTGTTCGTCGCCTTGCGCGGGCCCCAGGCCGATGTATTGCGGGCGCTGGTGGAGCAGCAAGGGCAGTTCGCCCGGATTGCCGCGGCCTTGAGCCATCTGCATGCACACTTCACCGAGCCGCTGAACGTCGAGACGCTGGCCAGTTGCGCGAACATGAGCGCCTCGACCTTTCATGAGCATTTCAAGCGCAGCACGTTGTTGTCGCCGGTGCAGTACCTCAAGCGCTTGCGTCTGCTCAAGGCTCAGCGGCTGCTGCTCATCGAGGGCATGGGCGTGGCACAGGTGGCACATCAAGTGGGGTATCAGAGCCCGTCGCAGTTCAGCCGGGAGTACAAACGCTACTTCGAGCGCAACCCTGGGGAAGAGCGCGCCGCCTGATCCTGCGATGTTCCCCTGTGGGAGCGAGCTTGCTCGCGATAGCGGTGGGTCAGTCGACATCTGTGTTGAATGAAAAATCGCTATCGCGAGCAAGCTCGCTCCCACATTGGGTTGCGGTATTCCTTGGATGGCAGGCAACAAAAAGGCCCCCATTGCGGGAGCCTTGATGTTCAGCGAGTCGGCTTACATGTTCGGGTAAGTCGGCCCACCAGCGCCTTCCGGGGATACCCAGGTGATGTTCTGGGCCGGATCCTTGATGTCGCAGGTCTTGCAGTGGACGCAGTTCTGGGCGTTGATCTGGAAGCGCTTCTCGCCGTCTTCCTTGGTCAGCACTTCATACACGCCGGCCGGGCAGTAGCGTTGGGCCGGTTCGTCGTACAGCGGCAGGTTCTTGCTGATCGGGATGCTCGGGTCGGTCAGCTTCAGGTGGCAGGGCTGTTCTTCTTCGTGGTTGGTACCGGAGATGAACACCGAGCTGAGTTTGTCGAAGCTGATCTTGCCGTCCGGTTTCGGGTAGTCGATCTTCTTGCAATCGGCCGCCAGTTTCAGACAGGCATAGTCGGGCTTGTTGTCATGCAGGGTGAACGGCAGCTTGCCGCCGAAAATGTTCTGGTCGAGCCAGTTGAAGCCGCCACCGATGATGGCGCCGTACTTATGGATCGCCGCGCCGAAGTTGCGACTGGCGAACAGCTCTTCATACAGCCAGCTGTTTTTGAAGCTGTCGACGTAAGCGGTCAGTTCATCACCGCCTTCGGATTCGGCGAACAGGCGATCGGCCACCGCCTCGGCGGCGAGCATGCCGGATTTCATGGCGGTATGGCTGCCCTTGATCTTGGCGAAGTTCAAGGTGCCGAGGTCGCAACCGATCAGCGCACCGCCCTTGAAGACCATTTTCGGCAGCGAATTCAGGCCGCCCTTGCAGATGGCGCGAGCGCCGTAGCTGACGCGCTTGCCGCCCTCCAGATACTGCTTGAGCACCGGGTGATGCTTGAGGCGCTGGAACTCGTCGAACGGTGACAGGTAGGTGTTGCTGTAGGACAGGTCGACGATCAGGCCGACCACAACCTGGTTGTTTTCCAGGTGATAGAGGAACGAACCGCCGGTGTTCTCGGTGCCCATGATGTCCAGCGGCCAGCCGGCAGTGTGCACCACCAGGCCGGGTTGGTGCTTGGCCGGGTCGATTTCCCAGATTTCCTTCAGGCCGATGCCGTAGTGCTGGGCGTCGGCCTCGCTGTCCAGGTTGAAACGCTTGATCAACTGCTTGCCGATGTGGCCACGGCAGCCTTCTGCGAACAGCGTGTACTTGCCGCGCAACTCCATGCCGGGGGTGTAGAGGCCTTCCTTCGGGTTGCCTTCGCGGTCGACACCCAGGTCGCCGGTGATGATCCCGCGCACCACGCCGTTTTCGTCGAACAGCGCTTCCTGGGCGGCGAAGCCTGGGTAGATCTCCACGCCCAGGTTTTCGGCCTGCTGGGCCAGCCAGCGGCACAGGTTGCCCAGGGAAATAATATAGTTGCCTTCGTTGTGCATGGTCTTGGGCACAAAGAAGTCAGGGATTTTGCTCGCGGCCTCGGCGTTTTTCAGGACATAAATGTCATCGCGTTTGACGGGCGTATTCAGCGGTGCGCCGAGTTCTTTCCAGTCCGGGAACAGTTCGTTCAGGGCACGAGGTTCGAACACCGCGCCGGAGAGGATGTGCGCACCGACTTCCGAGCCTTTTTCGACCACGCAGACGCTGATTTCCTTACCGGCTTCGGCGGCCTTCTGTTTCAGTCGGCAAGCGGCAGACAGGCCAGCGGGGCCGGCACCGACGATGACCACGTCGAATTCCATGTATTCGCGTTCCACAGGCTATCTCCTACTCAAGGCTCTACAGTTTTTTCTAATTGGAGGTTTGGCGTTGCATCCGTTGTTTCCTTCGAAAAGCGACGAAAGCGACAATGGATGACACGCGGTTCTCTCTTAAGCGGCGCATTATATCTACACCACTCTCAGGGTCCAATACAAACGTTCGTTTGAAATTGCCGCAGGCCAGATAAATCACTGACGTACGGCTTATGACTGACCATTTTGCCGTATTGACCGGAATAGGCGTTCCGGTCAAGATACGGTCGGTTTTGCGCTCGCCGTAGGCTGACTGTTGGTTTCAAGAGCACCTCTAAAGACAGGGCGAAGGCAGCACAAAGTGACGTATTGCGTGGCTCGGACGCGCAGTTTACACGCCGCGATAATGAATGACTCGTCGGTCATCACTGACGAACGGTCTTCACTCCCGTGTGCAAGGTCATGTGTGGTTCATGCCGGCGTTTTTAGAGGTGCCCTTGCGCCCATGAGCATCAACCGCCAGGTTCGCCTAGGCGACTTTCTTTTCACCGGAGAGTAACGAGGAATCCATGAAGGTTCTTGTAGCTGTCAAACGAGTGGTCGACTATAACGTCAAGGTTCGCGTCAAGGCGGACAACTCCGGCGTCGACCTCGCCAACGTCAAGATGTCGATGAACCCTTTCTGCGAAATCGCCGTAGAAGAAGCCGTGCGCCTGAAAGAAAAAGGCGTGGCGACTGAGATCGTCGTCGTCTCCATCGGCCCGACCACCGCCCAGGAACAACTGCGTACCGCGCTGGCACTGGGTGCCGACCGCGCCATCCTCGTCGAATCCGCCGAAGACCTGACCTCCCTGGCCGTGGCCAAGTTGCTCAAGGCCGTTGTCGACAAGGAACAGCCTCAGCTGGTGATCCTCGGCAAACAAGCCATCGACAGCGACAACAACCAGACTGGCCAGATGCTCGCTGCACTGAGCGGCTACGGTCAGGGCACGTTCGCGTCCAAGGTCGAAGTCAGCGGCGACAGCGTTGCCGTGACCCGCGAAATCGACGGCGGCGCGCAGACGGTTTCCCTGAAACTGCCAGCCATCGTCACCACCGACCTGCGTTTGAACGAGCCGCGTTATGCGTCCCTGCCAAACATCATGAAAGCCAAGAAGAAGCCGCTTGAAGTGCTGACGCCTGACGCTTTGGGCGTTTCCACCGCCTCCACCAACAAGACCCTCAAAGTCGAAGCGCCGGCTGCACGCAGCGCAGGCATCAAGGTCAAGTCGGTGGCTGAACTGGTCGAGAAACTGAAAAACGAAGCGAAGGTAATCTAAACATGACTATCTTGGTAATCGCCGAACACGATAACAAGGCGCTGGCTCCGGCCACGCTGAACACCGTTGCTGCCGCTGCCAAAATCGGTGGCGATGTCCACGTCCTGGTCGCCGGGCAGGGCGCTGGCGCCGTGGCCGAAGCGGCTGCGAAAATCGCTGGCGTGGCAAAAGTGCTGTCGGCCGACAACGCCGCCTACGCGCATCAACTGCCGGAAAACGTCGCGCCACTGGTGGCCGAGCTGGGCAAGGCTTACAGCCACATCCTGGCCGCCGCCACTTCCAACGGCAAAAACATCCTGCCGCGCGTTGCCGCTGCGCTGGACGTCGACCAGATCTCCGAGATCATCTCGGTAGAAAGCGCCGACACCTTCAAGCGTCCGATCTACGCCGGTAACGCCATTGCCACCGTGCAATCGAACGCGTCGGTCAAGGTCATCACCGTTCGCGCCACCGGTTTCGACCCGGTTGCCGCCGAAGGTGGCTCGGCTGCCATTGAAGCTGTTGCTGCTGCCCACGACACTGGGATCTCCAGCTTCGTCGGTGAAGAGCTGGCCAAGTCCGATCGTCCTGAACTGACCGCTGCCAAGATCGTCGTTTCCGGCGGTCGTGGCATGCAGAACGGCGACAACTTCAAGCACCTCTACGCCCTGGCCGACAAGCTGGGCGCTGCCGTCGGCGCTTCCCGCGCGGCGGTCGACGCAGGTTTCGTACCCAACGACATGCAGGTCGGTCAGACCGGCAAGATCGTTGCACCACAGCTGTACATCGCCGTCGGTATCTCCGGCGCGATCCAGCACCTGGCCGGCATGAAAGACTCCAAGGTGATCGTTGCGATCAACAAGGACGAAGAAGCGCCGATCTTCCAAGTGGCCGACTATGGCCTGGTGGCGGACCTGTTCGAAGCCATCCCTGAGCTGGAGAAGCTGGTCTAATCCGGCGTCTTCACTTATAAAGAGCCCGGCCCTTTGGCCGGGTTTTTTATTTCTGCATTATTTGTTTTCGCTGCAAGAGGAGCGTATTGCCATGGATCTTCGCCGTTTGGCCGGCTGGTCGTTGCTGTGGGCGTTGGCGGGTGTGCCGGGCCTGTCTGCCGCCGCTGGCAAGTGTGAGCGGTTGATCGCCACCGGCAGCCCGGATGCGCCCCCCTACCTTTGGCAAGATCCTCAAGACCCCAAGCACTTGATTGGCGCTGGCGCCGACCTGCTCGCGCAGGTGGCGGGGGAGTTGGGCATCAAGATCGAATTGCTTTACGCCGGCAAGCGCGCCCAGGCACTGGACGAAGTGCGCAGCGGCCGCATGGACCTGCTCACCGATGCTCCGCTGACCAGCACCGGGCTTGAAGCCTTGGACTACGTTCATCCGCCCTTGCTGGAAAACGATTACCTGGTCTGGACCCGCAAGGATTCGACACTGGTCATCAACCAGCCCGAAGACTTACAGGACCATCCCGGCGCGTTGTCGGAAAAGGCCCGTATGACCCAGGGATTCGGCGTTTTTGCCGAGCAGAAATTATCTCTGACCCGCACGCCCAACCTGACCCAGGCCTTTCAGAAATTGCTGTTGGGGGAAGTGGAATATGTCCTGGCAGGGCGCTATTCGGGCCTGGCCATGGCGCAGACACTGGGGATGGCGAACGACCTGCAGGCTGCACCGCAAGCCGTGGACAAACCCGGGCTGTTCCTCGCGGTTTCCCATAACTCTGCCTGCAATGACCCATGGTTACGCGGACAGCTGGCGCAAAAGATGACAGAATTGGCCGCGTCCGGCCTGACGGAGGCTGTGTTGCAGCGCAATCTCGAACGTTGGAAAACACAGTTGCAGCCACCTGTCGGTGCCCCAAAACAGTAGGGAACATTAGTGACTATTCGACCTCTTTTCGCTGCCCTGGCCGTTCTGGCTCTGGCGGGCTGCGCAGCCGATCCGGCGCCGAATGAACAAATCCGCCTGACCGAACAGGCACTGGAGCAAGCCCGGGCCGTAGGTGCCAATGCCGACGAAGTGCCCGAATTGAAACTGGCTGAAGAAAAATTCGCCCGGGCCAAATCCAACATGACCGACGAATCGTACAAGAAGGCGCGCATGCGCGCCGAACAGGCCGAGCTGGATGCGCGCCTGGCCGAAGCGAAGGTGCTGACCCTCAAGAGCCAGGAGCAACTGAACGTGCTCGACACCCGCATCAAGCGCTTGCGCAAACAGTTGAGGGAGGATGCCCAATGAAGCACTCCCACGTTTTGGGCGGCCTGGTCCTCGCAGGGTTGGCCAGTTTGTATGGCTGCGCCGGCCAGCGCAGCGAAGCGGCACTTGAGCAGGCCAGCACCGACTTCCAGAAGGTCAAGGAAGACGCCAACGTTTTACGGGCCGCCCCCCGGGACGTGATCCGCGCCGGCGAATCCCTGGCCCGTGCCGATCGCTTGTCCTCCTACTGGGGCAGCGGTGAGGATGTGCAGCATTACGCCTACCTGAGCCAGCGCTACAGTGCGATCGCCCGGGAACACAGTAATCAGCTACTCAATGAAGAGCGTGCGGCGAAGCTTGAACTGGAGCGCCAGCGCCTGCAATTGGCGTTGCGCGAATCCAAGCTGCTGAGCGTGCAGCAGCAAGGCAAATGGCTCGAAGAACAGATCATGGCGATGGCGACCACCCAGACCGATCGCGGCCTGGTGATGACCCTCGGTGACGTGCTGTTCGACACCGGCGAGGCGGAATTGAAGAACTCGGCCAACCGGGTCGTGCTCAAGATCGTGCAGTTCTTGCAGCTCAATCCCAAGCGCGTAGTACGCATCGAAGGCTACACCGACAGCACCGGCGGCAAGCAGGAAAATCTCAAGCTGTCGCGGGATCGCGCCCAGGCGGTGGCGGACGTGCTGGTGGATCTGGGGATTGACGAAAAGCGTATCCAGGTCGAAGGCTACGGTGACCAATACCCCGTGGACGTCAACGCTTCCGAACGTGGCCGCGCACAGAATCGTCGCGTTGAAATTGTGTTCTCCGACGAGAAAGGCCAGCTCGGCGCCGCCCGCTGAGGGCTGCGTCACTGGAAAACCCGGCCCCTTCAACGGCGCCGGGTTTTTTTGGGCCCGCAAATTGTCCTGTGAGGGGTACAGTTAGCGCTGTCACTCCCTTGTACTGTCGAGTAATCTGGCAACTGTCCCAGTACACTTCTAAACTGTGCCGGTATCGTTTCAGACAAGAATAAAATGCCCGTGAAATCGAGTGCTGCGTCATGACCAACCTCCTGCTCTATCAACGTATTGCTCAACAACTGGCTGAAGACATCCGCCGCGGTGTGTATCAGCCCGGAGAACGCGTGCCTTCGGTGCGCAAGATGAGTTCGCAGCTCAACGTCAGCCACGCGACGGTGCTGCAGGCCTACGCCAACCTTGAAGACCAGGGGCTGATCCGTGCGCGGCCGCAATCGGGTTACTACGTGCACCAGACCCCAGCCTTGACGGCGCCGACGCCGGACATCGCCCGGGTCGAGCGTCCGGGGCTGGTGACGCGCAGCAGCATCATCCAGCAGGTACTGGACGAGTCGCGCCGTGAAGGGGTGTTTCCCTTGGGGGCGGCGGTACCGAGCGTCGATTACTTGCCGGTGCGGGCGCTGCACCAGCAATTGGCCAAGGTCACGCGGTTCCACAGCCCGCGGGCGTTCAGCTACATGTTCAGCCCGGGCTTCGAACCGTTGCGACGTCAGGTGGCGATTCGCATGCGCGATGCCGGTGTGGTGGTGGATCCCTCCGAAGTGGTGATCACCCACGGCTGTGTCGATGCGCTGCAGATGTCCTTGCGCGTGTTGACCCGGCCAGGGGATCTGATCGCTGCCGAATCACCCACCTACTACGGCTTGCTACAACTGGCGGATCTGTTGGGGCTCAAGGTCATCGAGATACCCAGCGACCCGGTCACTGGCATGAGCCTAGAGGCCCTGCAACTGGCGGCCAACCAATGGTCGATCAAGGCGTTGGTGCTGACCACGCGCTTGAGTAACCCCTTGGGTGGGACGATGCCGGAGGAGCGGCAAAAGCAACTGTTACGCCTGGCGTCGGATTTCGACATTCAGATCGTCGAGGACGATATCTATGGTGAGCTGATGTTCGAGCAGGGGCGCACCAAGGCACTAAAAGCCTATGACCGGTTGGATCGGGTCATCTACTGTTCGAGCTTTTCCAAGACGTTGTCGCCAGGGGTGCGTATTGGCTGGATGATCGCCGGCAAATTCCAGCAGGAAATCCAGCGGCTCCAGACCTTCAGTACCCACTCGGCGTGCAGCGTCACGCAGATGGGCATTGCGGCGTATCTGGAAAATGGCGGCTATGACCGACACCTGCGTTATATCCGCCAGGAGTACCGCAAAAATCTCAGCGCCTTTCAGCTGGCGGTGCAGCAGTACTTTCCCGAAGGCACGCAGATGAGTCGGCCCACCGGCGGTTTCATCCTGTGGGTCAGCCTGCCGGGACGGGTCAATACCCAGGAATTGCATGTGCGGGCGTTGCAACAAGGCATCAGTATCGCGCCCGGGCTGATTTTCAGTAACACCGAGCAGTTCAACCACTGTATCCGACTGAACTGTGGCACGCCTTGGAACCGTGAGGCGGAGCGGGCCTTGATGACGCTGGGGCTGTTGGCCACTCAATTGTGCCAAGAGACTGCCAACGGATTTTTATAGGAATCAGCGGCTTAGCCTGATGTGCTTGTCAGCGTCTCATTATCAGGCGAGCATGGGGTTCTCTGCCGTAACTGCCGTTGTATTTATGAAAGCCATTGTTCCTGTCGCGTGGGTTTTGATCGGCCTGTTGACTGCCTTCCACACAGGAGGCGTCGTGGCGGCTTCGGCGCAGGATAAACCGGCCGTCAACGCCGCGCAAAATGCGCCGAAAAAACCGGCAGCGGTCAAAAAGGCACCCGCGAAAAAGGCAGCGCCCGTGAAGAAAAAACGCGCGCCAATCGCTTCCAAGAGCAAATCTGCCCACGAGATCGCCAAAAAACCACTGCCGCCGCCCAAGCTGGATTTGAGCCTGCCCCATGACATGGTCGAGAATCTGCAGCCACCGGGTAAGGTATTGTCACCCAAACATGAGCCACTGCTGCCTTCATTTTTTGGAGAGAAGCCCGGACCGTTCCAGCTCAATGGCCGTTTGCTGAGCAATGAAATGCAGCTGCCCCTGCGCAATCAGGAGCGTCATGAAGTGGAAGGGGCGGCGCTGGATTTCGAGTTCAAGCAGTAGATCTTGGCCATGCTTGCAGTCGTTGCTGACTGTCCAGTCATCTTGTTGCGGCGAAAAAACACACAAGCAGTAATTTAAAACGAGTGTTTTAGCCGCTACTCTGTGCCCTGTTACCAATCATTACTTGTCGTGAGGATGTTTGTCGTCATGAAGTGCCGTGAAGGCTGTGGCGCCTGCTGCATTGCCCCTTCCATCAGCTCGCCGATCCCTGGCATGCCCCAGGGCAAGCCGGCAGGAGAACGCTGCGTGCAGTTGTCGATCGATAACCTGTGCCGGATCTTCGGCGAGCCAGAGCGTCCGGCAGTATGTTCGGCGTTCGAAGCTGACATCGAAGTCTGCGGCAACAGCAGCGAAGACGCTATCCGCCTCATCGGTTGGTGGGAGCAAGTCACGGCAGCGTAATGGGTTAATGATCGGAACTGACATGAACGAACTTGGACAATAAGGAAAAGAATTATGGGTTCGCTGCATCGTATGGCTGTGTTGTGTGGGATGACCGTGTTGTTGGCATCGGCCGCCGCTCAGGCAGAAGACTGGCAAGTGGTCAAGGAGCAGGACGGTATCAAGGTTTCCCTCAGTGAAGTGGCCGGCTCCAAGTACAAGGCCTACCAGGGCGTGACCGTCATGAAAACCACCATGCCCAAGCTGCGGGCCCTGCAGGAAGATGTCTCGGGTGCCTGCGCCTGGATTCATGAATGCAAGAGCCAGAAACTGCTCAAGCACGAGGGCGACAAGAGCTGGACCTACACCCAGTTCAATACGCCGTGGCCGGTCAAGTCCCGGGACTCTGTGTTGGAAGTGACCACCGTCGAAGGCACCGATGGCAGCCTGACCCGCAACCTCAAGGGCGTGCCGAAGTACCTGCCCGAAGAGCCGGATTATGTGCGGGTGACCCAGGTTGAGGGCTTCTGGAAATTCGTACCCAAGGGCGCGGGCCAGGTCGAAGTGACCTATCAGGTCCACACCGATCCGGGTGGCAGCGTACCGTCCTGGCTGGCCAACAAATTTGTGGTGGACGCGCCGTTCAACACCTTGAAAGCCCTGAAGGAACGTGCCGAGAAATAATCGGCTATGCAACACCCCAAAAGACCGCCCTCGAGGCGGTCTTTTCGTACGTGCCGGCCAACAACCCGGCGGAACGATTGTTCAGCGCTCAATGTCGAGATGTACGTAAGCCAGGCCCTGAATTGATCGAGGAGAGACCGATGCAAAAGTGGGAGATCACTTTCGTTGATGACCACGGCGAAGCCATCGCCGAGCAGTTCGACTATGACCAAGAGCCCACCATGGAGCAGGCTGCGCAATTGATCCGCGAAAAGTTGCTACCCGTGCCCGCCAAGCTTGATCTCAATGACCTGGAAGGTCGCACCGAAGACCCAACGCTCAAGAACCTCAAATCCCAGCACAGCATCGAAATCATCAGCATTAAACCGATTTCATGAAATTCAGTGTCTGGCCCCGCTTGGCAGTGACCGCGACTTGCGGCTACTCTGCAATTGAGATCAGCGAAAGGATCGCGAAGGTCCGGTCTTGTCAGCTACATGCTTGTGTCCCGACGGTCAGTTGATGCCGTGCCATGCGCAACCCCTGGGTTGCTCATACGGGAAGACGGAAAGTCTATCCATCAGTTTGAGGAGGACGTTTCATGAGCACAGCCTATCAAGAAGACATCAGCACCAGTGTGCTTCGCCGCATGAAAGAAGGCGGTTTCGATTTCTCACAATTCCATCCCATCGAGTTCTACGCCATTTTCCCGGATGAGGAGCGGGCGCGCAGGGCAGCAGGTCAATTTCGGGGTGAGTCATTGAACGCACAGATCAGCGCCCGGGACGACGGGGCCTGGTCGTTGGAACTGAGCCGGGTGATGTACGCCACCTACGACGACATTGGAGACTTCGAGCAAGACTTCGAGGCCGTGGTTGAACCCTTGGGCGGCATCATCGAGGGTTGGGGCGTCAAACAGGAGATTCGGCGCCTGCAGGCCTGATACTTCACTTACTGCAACCAGAGCAACGGCTGACCTTTGTGTCGGCCGTTTTCATGTGTGCCCGCCAGCCGCCAACTGACCCCTGCCACACTCCTCCAGGTTTTGTACCTAACTGTATCCGCAGCAGGCTACGTCCTTTTTCCGTGTCTATGCTCAGGGTAGCCAGGCTATGCGTCGTGATGAGGCGTGGCGGTGGGGTAGGGGGGCATTGGCTGCACTACAAGGGTGCATGGCCTCCCGGTGGATAATCCAACCCTTTGATCAGGAAGCGTTTATGCCGATGGCACGGGCCTTGCGAAGCCGGATGTCAGGGTGACAAGGAGTACGGCATGATCCGCACCGGTTTTGATGAAATGTACGACGCCGACGGCCAGGTCCGCCCGCATTATCGGGCGTTTGCCCGTTGGCTGGCCGAAACCCCTGACGAGCTTCTGGCACAACGGCGGCGCGAAGCCGACCTGTTGTTTCATCGCGCCGGGATCACATTCACGCTCTACGGTGACGAGCAGGGAACAGAGCGCCTGATCCCTTTCGACACCATCCCGCGCAGCATTCCCGCCAGTGAATGGCGGGTCGTCGAGCGTGGCTGCATCCAGCGAGTCAAGGCGCTGAACATGTTCCTGGCCGACCTCTACCACGAACAACGCATCATCCGCGCCGGGATCATTCCGGCCGAGCAGGTGCTGGCCAACGAGCAATATCAACTGGCGATGCAGGGGCTGGACCTGCACCGCGACATCTATGCCCACATTTGCGGGGTCGACCTGGTACGCGACGGCGACGGCACGTACTACGTGCTCGAGGACAATCTTCGTACGCCCAGTGGCGTCAGCTACATGCTCGAAGATCGCAAGATGATGATGCGCCTGTTTCCCGAACTGTTCGCCGTCCAACGCATCGCGCCGATAGATCATTATCCCAATCTGCTGCTCGACACCCTGAAAAGCGCGAGCCCGCTGGACGATCCCAGTGTCGTGGTCCTCACTCCGGGACGTTTCAACAGTGCTTTCTTCGAACACGCGTTCCTGGCTCGGGAGATGGGTGTGGAACTGGTGGAAGGCGCTGACCTTTTCGTACGCGATGACAAGGTCTTCATGCGTACCACTGACGGGCCGAAAACCGTCGATGTGATCTATCGGCGCCTCGACGATGCGTTCCTCGATCCCCTGGCCTTCAACCCGGAGTCGATGCTCGGTGTACCAGGGCTGTTGTCGTCCTACCGTTCGGGCAACGTGGTGCTGGCCAATGCCATCGGTACGGGGGTGGCGGACGATAAGTCGGTGTACCCGTTCGTCACCGACATGATCCGTTTTTACCTGGACGAAGAGCCGATCCTGAAGAACGTTCCGACCTGGCAGTGTCGCAATCCTGCCGAGCTTTCCCACGTGCTGGCTAACCTTCCGGACCTGGTCGTCAAGGAGACCCAGGGTTCCGGCGGTTACGGAATGCTGGTGGGGCCGGCGGCGACGACGGCGCAGATCGATGCCTTCCGTGAGCGGATCAAGGCCAAGCCGCACGCCTATATCGCCCAGCCGACGCTGTCACTCTCGACGTGCCCGACCTTTGTCGAAAATGGCATCGCTCCACGGCATATCGACTTGCGGCCGTTTGTGCTGTCCGGCCGGGAAACCCGTGTGGTGCCCGGCGGCCTGACCCGTGTGGCGCTGCGCGAAGGGTCGCTGGTGGTGAACTCATCCCAGGGCGGTGGCACGAAGGACACCTGGGTGGTCGAGGATTGAAGGAGCTGCCATGTTAAGTAGAACCGCCTCGGACCTGTATTGGATGTCGCGTTACCTGGAGCGTGCGGAAAACCTCGCGCGGATGCTCGACGTCAGCTATTCGCTGTCGTTGATGCCCCAGGACGGGCGCGGTGACGGCCTGCACGAGTTGGCCATGCCGTTGCTGATCACCGGGACGCTGGACGATTACCGGGAACGCCACGGCGATTTGCATGCCGAGCGATTGCTGCACTTCTTTGCCCTGGACGCCGCCAACCCGGCCAGCATCTACAGCTGCCTCGGCTCTGCGCGGGCCAGTGCCCATGCGGTACGTGGGCGAATCACCGCCGACATGTGGGAAAACATCAACGCCACCTGGTTGGAAATTCGCGATATTGCCGAGCAAGGCTTGAGTCGCTACGGCATGAGCCGTTTCTGCGAGTGGGTCAAGGAACGGTCCCACCTGTTTCGAGGCGCAACCTACGGCACCATCATGCGTAACGATGCCTTCAGGTTCATTCGCCTGGGGACCTTTATCGAAAGGGCCGACAACACCCTGCGCCTGCTCGACGCCCGCTACGAAATGGCCGGCGATCAGGCCGACACGGTCAGCGATGGCACCGCCCACGCGTACTACCAGTGGAGCGCCTTGCTGCGGGCCTTGTCTTCCTTCGAGGCCTACACCGAGATCTACCGTGACGCCCCGGGTGCCCGCCATGTGGCTGAACTGTTGCTGTTACGCGCCGACGTGCCGCGCTCACTGCGCGCCTGCACTGAAGAAATCGAGCAGATTCTCGCGAGCCTGTCGGGCTCCAATGGCCGGCAGGCACAACGGCTGGGGGCGGAAATGGACGCGCGCCTGCGCTACACCGGTATCAACGAAATCCTCGACGGGGGCCTGCATGCCTGGCTCACCGAGTTCATCCCACTGGTCCGCGAACTGGGCAATGCCATCCACAGTTCCTACCTGGAGGTCATATGAGACTCTCAATCAGCCACGAAACGGCCTACCACTATGAAGATCAGGTTCGCGCGAGTATTCAGTACCTGCGTCTGACTCCCCACGACAGCGAACGCCAGCATGTGCTGAGCTGGCAGCTCGACCTGCCTCGGCCAGTGCGGGCGCAGCTGGATCCGTTCGGCAATATCCTTCATGTCCTTACGCTGGACGAGCCCCACGAAACGATCGTCATCGGTGCTCGCGGGCAGGTGGACATCGATCCGTTGCACGAAGCTGAACATGAGAGCCAATCGGCGCTGCCGTTCCTGCGGTTCACGCGGTTGACTGAAGCGGACGAGGCTCTTCGCGCCTTTGCCCAGCAGCAATGCAAGCAGCGCCGCGATCGCACGGCCTTGATCGATTTGATGCATGGGCTGAACCAACATATGAGCTACGCGCCGGGCTCCACTGAAATCGAGACCAGCGCGGCCCAGGCTTTTGCCGGTCGTAGCGGGGTGTGCCAGGATCACGCCCATGCCTTCCTGGCCTGCGTTCGCAGCCTGGGCATACCGGCGCGCTACGTATCGGGCTATCTGTTCGGCGACAACAGCGAACACCTGGCCAGTCACGCCTGGGCCGAGGCCTGGCTCGATGACGCCTGGTACAGCTTCGATGTGACCAACCAACTGGCCCGCCCGGAGCGACACCTGAAACTGGCCGTGGGCCTGGATTACCTGGACGCCTGTCCGGTGCGCGGCATGCGCCGTGGCGGCGGTTGTGAGCAGATGCATGCCAAGGTGGTCGTGACACCGGCGCCGCTGATCACCGTGCAACTTCAGTAACTGGTGGCTGATTCAATGTGACGAGGGGATTTATCCCCTCGCCACAGAGGTCAAGTCAGCCGCATACGTGGTCTTATTGGCCCAGAGGTGTTTTACGCCCCGCCATATGCTTCAAATACCCCACCAACAAATCCAGCTCCGAGTCCGGCAGCACTGCCTCCGAGAAACCCGGCATCTTGCCCTGGGGCCAGCGGCGCAGGCCCTGCGGGTCGCGGATATAGCGCTTGAGGAAGTCTCCCGAGAAGTACTCGGTAGGATTGAAGGGGATGTTCAAGTCCGGGCCGAACTGCGCATCGCCGGCGCCATTGAGGCGATGGCATGCCAGGCAGTTCTTCTGGAACAGCTCGAAACCTTTATTGATCGGATCGTCCTTGGCCAGCGTAGGCGATGGCAGCAGGGCCGGGAAGCGTTCGGCCACCGCTGACAGGCGCTTGATGCTCGCCACCGCGTACGGCCATTGTTCAGGGCTGATATGGCCCGCCTGAGGGTCCGTCCAGACCAGGTAGAAAGGTCCGGCGCTGTGTTTGCCTTCGCCCAGTGACGGCCAGGGTTTGGCAGGGTCTTCAATCGCCAGCCAGGCACGGGCGCCGCTCTTGTTGAGCAATGGCGCCGCGGGCATTTCGGCGGCGAAACCGTCCAGCGCCACGGCTTGCAGGTGGTCGTCCGGCTGGATGCCGATCAACAACGCTGTCAAAGGCACGGCGCGATAACTCATCGCTTTTTTGTAGGAAACATCTTCAGCGATCTGGACCGTTCGAGCTTCAGGATGCTTGAGCAGTTCTTCAGTTTGCCAGGTGCGAGTACCCGCGCCCAACTCCAGCACCAGTTGCGCGGCATACAGGGGCGTGCTGAGCAGCAACGCCCCGAACACAATGAGAGCTTTCAAATGGATCGTCTTCCATGTCGAGGGGGATGCCATAAAGGTTGGCACAGCCACCACCGCCGGAACAACGAACCCGTCACATTTTTTGGCGATACAACGTGCTGATGGTTCAGGTACCCGCGCGCAGGACTCAGCCGATCACCTTGGTGATATTCGGCAAAATCAACAGCAGCGTCGTGGCGAAGAGAATGAGTCCGGCTTGACGAACTTTCGAATGTTTGAACATTGGCTGACCCGCCTTTTTTGTTATTTCCTGAGGCCAGCCTGCATATCCATGGCGACTGGCGGTGCACTTCCTGTTTGACAAGTGCCTCGGCAAAACCCGACGACTTTCTTGTACAAGGATTACATTAGGGGCCCCAGCGCCGTTGGCTTAGATCCAATTCGTATCAGTTTCTAGCTAATTGCTATTAAAACGGCATGAGGCCTATTGCCAGCTTCTTGCTGGGCCTTTTGCTAGACAGCTTGCTTACCTGAATCGGTTAACCCGATAGCAGGCTACCGTTCGTCTGAGCGCCGTCGTCAACGGGGTTGAGCACTGCGGTCATTGAATCCCGCGCCGCTGGGCTTATGGTTGTAGGCATCGCATTACCCCCGTGGTTTCGAGGATGTCATGACCCAAGCTTTGATTTTCGACGCACTGCGCACGCCTCGCGGCAAAGGCAAGACCGATGGCGCCTTGCACAGCGTGAAGCCGGTAAACCTGATGGCTGGCCTGCTCATCGCTTTGCAACAACGCATGAGCCTGGACACCAGCCAGGTCGACGATATTGTGCTGGGTTGCGTAACGCCGGTGGGAGAGCAGGGCGCCGACATCGCCAAGACCGCCTCGTTGATGGCCGATTGGGATGTCAGTGTGGCGGGCGTGCAACTCAATCGGTTTTGCGCCTCGGGCCTGGAATCGGTGAACCTGGCGGCCATGAAAGTGCGATCCGGGTTCGAGGACCTGGTGGTGGCCGGCGGCGTCGAATCCATGTCCCGGGTGCCCATGGGCAGTGACGGCGGCGCCTGGGCGCTCGACCCGCAATCCAACCTGCACGGGCACTTCATTCCCCAGGGCATCGGCGCCGACTTGATAGCCACCCTGGAGGGCTTCAGCCGCGCGGATGTCGATGCCTATGCGCTGCACTCCCAGCAAAAAGCCGCGCGGGCCCGGGCTGACGGTTCGTTCGCCAAATCCCTGGTGGCGGTGCGGGACCAGAATGGCATCGTGCTGCTGGACCATGACGAATTCATTCGCGCCGACTCCACGCTAGAGAGCCTGGGCAAGCTCAAGCCGAGTTTCGAAGCCATGGGCCAGATGGGTTTCGACGGCACGGCGCTGCGGGTCTACAGCCATGTCGAACGAATCAACCATGTGCACACGCCGGGCAACAGTTCCGGCATCGTCGATGGCGCGGCGCTGATGTTGATCGGTTCCGAGTCCAAGGGGCGCGCCATGGGCCTGCAACCCCGGGCACGGATCGTCGCCACGGCCGTCACCAGCACCGACCCGACCATCATGCTCACCGGCCCGGCGCCGGCCACCCGCAAGGCCTTGGCCAAGGCCGGCCTGCGAGTGGAGGACATTGACTTGTTCGAAGTCAACGAAGCCTTTGCCTCGGTGGTGCTCAAGTTCATCAAGGACATGGCCATCGACCCCGCCAAGGTCAACGTCAACGGTGGCTCCATCGCCATGGGCCATCCCTTGGGCGCCACCGGGTGCGCAATCCTCGGCACCTTGCTCGATGAGTTGGAGGTGCGGCGCCTGCGCTATGGCCTGGCGACCCTGTGTGTCGGCGGCGGCATGGGCATTGCCACCGTTATCGAACGCCTCTGAGCCACGACTTCAAGGAACACTGCTGATGACCGATGCCATCCGTTATGAAACCGGCCAGGACCGGATCGTCGTCCTGACCCTGGACATGCCGGGCCAGAGCGCCAACACCATGAATGCCGCGTATCGCGAGGCCATGGCCGCTTGCGTGGCCCGTTTGGCCGCCGAGAAGGACACGATTGCCGGGGTGATCATCACTTCGGCCAAGAAAACCTTCTTCGTCGGCGGTGACCTCAACGAACTGATCAAGGTCGGCAAGCCCGAGGCCACGGCTTTCTACGAAAGGGTCCTGGGACTCAAGGCGCAGCTGCGTGCGTTGGAAACGTTGGGCAAACCGGTGGTGGCGGCCATCAACGGCGCGGCCCTCGGTGGCGGCTGGGAAATCTGCCTGGCCTGCCATCATCGCGTGGCCCTGGATCACCCATCGGTGCAGCTCGGCCTGCCGGAAGTCACCCTTGGCCTGTTGCCGGGCGGCGGCGGAGTGGTGCGGATGGTGCGCCTGCTCGGTTTGGAGAAGGCCTTGCCATATCTGCTGGAGGGGAAAAAGGTTCGCCCACAGCAAGCACTGCAGGCGGGGTTGATTGATGAATTGGCAGCTGACCATGACGAACTGCTGGCCAAATCCCGGGCCTGGATTCTCGCCAACCCAAGCGTGGTCCAGCCATGGGACGCGAAGGGTTATCAGATCCCGGGTGGTACGCCGTCGGACCCGAAAGTCGCGCAAATGCTGGCGATTGCCCCTTCAATTCTGCGTAACAAGACCCAAGGTTGCCTGCCGGCACCGGAGAAGATCCTCTGTGCCGCGGTGGAAGGCGCCCAAGTAGATTTCGACACGGCCCACCTGATCGAAACCCGCTACTTCACTGAGTTGACCACCGGCCAGGTGGCGAAGAACCTGATCGGCACCTTCTGGTTCCAGCTCAATGAGATCAAGGCCGGCGGCTCTCGCCCACGGGGTTTTGCGCCTTATCTGACAAAAAAAGTCGGCGTGCTCGGTGCCGGCATGATGGGCGCCGGCATTGCCTACGTCAGCGCCGTGGCCGGCGTCGAGGTGGTGCTCAAGGATGTCGACCTGGCTGCCGCCGAAAAGGGTAAAGCCCGTTCGGCGGTGCTGCTGGAGAAGAAGGTCGCCCGCGGTCAACTGACTGCCGAGCAACGCGAAGCCACGCTGGCGCGGATCCATACGACCGACAGCGACGCGGACCTGGCCGGTTGCGATTTGATCATCGAAGCGGTGTTTGAAGACCGTGTCCTGAAAGCCAAGGTGTCGGCCGCTGCCCAGGCGGTGGTGGGGCCGGACGCGGTGATGGCTTCCAATACATCGACTTTACCCATCAGCGGTTTGGCCATGGCAGTATCAGACCCGACGAGGTTCATCGGCCTGCACTTTTTCAGCCCCGTGGAAAAAATGGCCCTGGTGGAAATCATCAAGGGCGCCCGCACCAGCGACGAGACCTTGGCACGAGGCTTCGATTTCGTCCTGCAAATCAACAAGACGCCGATTGTGGTCAATGACAGCCGCGGCTTCTTTACCTCTCGCGTGTTCGGCACCTTTACCCAGGAGGGTATCGCCATGCTCGGTGAGGGCGTGAGTGCGCCGATGATCGAGACCGAAGCGCGCAAGGCCGGGATGCCGATCGGGCCGCTGGCGATCTCTGATGAAATTTCCCTCAGCCTGATGAGCCATATCCGCGCGCAAACCGCCAAGGACCTGCACGCAGAAGGGAAAACGCCGATTGAGCACCCGGCATTCGTCGTGATTGACTTGCTGCTCAACGAATACAAGCGGTCGGGCAAGGCCGCCGGGGCGGGGTTTTATGAATATCCGGCCGATGGGCAAAAGCATCTGTGGCCGGAACTCAAAAGCCGTTTCGAGAAAGCCGATGGGCAGATTTCGCCGCAGGATGTCCGTGATCGGCTGCTGTTCATCCAGGCCCTGGAAACCGTGCGTTGCGTGGAGGAAGGCGTTCTTACCTCGACAGCCGACGCCAACGTTGGCTCGATCCTGGGCATCGGCTTTGCGGCCTGGACCGGCGGTGCATTGCAGTTCATCAACCAATACGGCCTACAGGACTTTGTCGGCCGGGCCCAGTATCTGGCCGAACAATACGGCGAGCGTTTTTCACCGCCGGCCTTGTTGCTGGAGAAAGCCGCCAGGCACGAACTGTTCTGACAGACCCGGGGAGGGGCTTGCCTTGGGACCGTGTTTCAGGGCAGGCTCTGGGGTGTGCAATATTCCCATCATCGTGTCAGGTATTTTTTATGTCGCTACGCATCTGCATTCTGGAAACCGATATCCTGCGTCCGGAACTGGTCGACCAATATCAGGGTTACGGGCAGATGTTCCAGCGCCTGTTTTCACAACAGCCCGTGGCGGCCGAGTTCACGGTGTACAACGTGATGCAGGGGTACTACCCCAGCGATGACGAGCAGTTCGACGCTTATCTTGTGACCGGCAGCAAGGCTGATTCTTTCGGCAGCGACCCCTGGATTCAAACCCTCAAGACCTACCTGCTGGACCGTTATCAGCGTGGCGACAAGCTACTGGGCGTGTGCTTCGGCCATCAACTGTTGGCGCTGTTGCTGGGCGGCAAGACTGAACGCGCTACCCAGGGCTGGGGCGTCGGCACCCATCGCTACACACTCGCGGCCAAGGCGCCGTGGATGAGCCCGGTGATGGAAGAACTGACCTTGTTGATCAGCCATCAGGACCAGGTGACCCAATTGCCCGAAAATGCCACGGTCATTGCGTCCAGCGATTTCTGCCCGTTCGCCGCCTATCACATCAACGACCAGGTGCTGTGCTTCCAGGGCCATCCGGAATTCATCCACGATTATTCCCGGGCCTTGCTGGAGATTCGCCAGCAACACCTCGGCGAGCAGGTCTACAGCCAGGGCGTGGCGAGCCTCGCCCAGGAGCACCACGGCACCACGGTGGCGGAGTGGATGATGCGGTTTGTCGCTCAGAAGCAGCTGTGAGCTATAAGCTGCGAGCTACAAGTTAAGGGCTGCAATCCTGAGCTTGCAGCTTGCAGCTGTTCCTACAGCCATCCCGAGCGCTTGAAGCTCGCCCACAGCGCAGTACAACCCACTCCAATAAACCCCAGTACGAGAAAATACCCATAGTGCCAGGTCAATTCCGGCATGTTCTCGAAGTTCATCCCGTAGATGCCAGCCACTGCGGTAGGGAATGCCAGAATCGCCGCCCACGCCGCAAACTTGCGTTGCACTACGCTCTGGCGCGACGCTTCGAGCAGTACGCCAACCTCGATGGTCTGGCTGGCGATGTCGGCCAGGGTCGCCAGGTCTTCCATTTGCCGCGTGACATGAATCTGCACATCGCGGAAATATGGACTCATGTTTTTGTCGATGAAGGGAAAGTCCAGTCTCTGCAGTTCTTCGCTGATTTCCACCATCGGTGCCGCGTAGCGACGCAGGCGCAGCACATCGCGGCGCAGGCTATGGAGGTTCTGGATGTCTCGTTCGTTCAGGGCGCTGCACAGCACGTTGCGCTCCAGTTCATCGATCTCAGCGTGGATGGCCTCACCCACTGGCTGGTAGTTTTCAATGACGAAATCAAGGATGGCGTAGAGCACGAAATCTTCCCCATGCTCCAGCAGGATAGGACGTGCTTCACAGCGTTGCCGGACGTGGGCGTAGGACGCTGAGTGACCGTTACGGGCGGTGATGATGTAGCCCTTGCCGGCGAAGATATGGGTTTCGATGAACTGCAGCTTGCCGTCCTTGCGTATCGGCGAATACGTGACGATAAACAGCGCATCGCCAAAGGTCTCAAGCTTAGGGCGGCTGTGCTTTTCCATGGCGTCTTCGATCGCCAGTTCATGCAGGTTGAATTGGCGCTGCAGGTTGGTCAGTTCCAGGGCGCTGGGCTCTTCCAGGCCGATCCACACAAAGTGACCCGGTTTGGCCGCCCAGGCACTGCCTTCGTCGAGGGTAATGTTGGTGATTTTCTTTCCGGCGCTGTAAACCGCAGCAGCAACGACTCTACCCATAATGGTTATTCACTTCTTATTGGAAAATGGCAGTGGCAAGGCACTGTCCAGCTTAACGTGCCCTACCGGTTGAGAGTCAGCAAAATCTGCCAAGTTCGTAGGCAAAAGAAAACCCGCTGCAAGAGCGGGTTTCTTTCAGGTCCGTTGCAGCTGCCGGTCCATGGCCTCGATGCATTCACGCATTTGCTCGCGGCACCGGGCGATAAGCTCGGGCATGTCATCCATGCTCAGCCCTGCTGTAGGAATTGCCGGCAATGAGCGTATGAGGACTTCACCGCTGTGCCAACGATTCAGGCGCATGTGCTTGATATAGTTACTGACGCAGACCGGGACAATGGGCACCCCGGCGGCTATGGCCATCTGGAATGCGCCTCTCTTGAAGGGCAGCAGGTCTTCGCCAAAATTTCGCGTCCCTTCCGGAAACACCCAGATCGACGTGTCCTCGTGCTGCAAGGTATGCGTGGTGGTCAATATCGACTGACGCGCCTTGATCGCATTGCCGCGGTCGATCAGCACATTGCCCGCCAGCCAGAACAGTTGCCCGAACAGCGGCACCCACTTCAGGCTTTTCTTGCCAATGCACACAGTACGGCGCGGCACTACATTGCCGAACACGAACAGGTCATAGTTGGACTGGTGGTTAGCGATGATCACGCAACTTTGGGGTTTATCCGCCAGCCCGCCAACGTCGGCCCTGATCTGCAGGCCCAAAATATACATGGCGGGCAGGGCATACAGCCTGGCGCATAAACGACTGTTGTCCGGGTTGAACGGGCGGCATATCCCCAGGATTACGCCAAGCACACCCGCCAAGACAAAGTGCAGCCCCATCAACAACATACGCAGTACAAACAGCATCTACAGGCCCTATCGGGACAAAAGGTGGCGCAGTGTACGGATGTGCACTGATTTCGGCAATTGCCCCTATAGAGGTAGGAGATGGACGATATTTAAGCGTATGTTTCTGAACAACGTGACAGAAGCGGGCTAGAGCGGTTGCTGATTTTTAAGCAATGCATGTAGGAAAAAGCCCGACACGGGGTCGGGCTTTTAGTTTGGCGAAGGAAGGCGCGTTAGCCCATGTGTTCCTGATCCAGCAGAATCGCACTGTCCAGGGTTTCCAGCAGGGCCTTGCGGACTTTCAGCTTGGTGTTCTTGTGGGCCGTCATGTTGATTTTCTTCAATTGACGCGCCGCCTCCAAGGCCGCGCCCTGCAGTTCTTCTGCCGACACCACCTTGTCGAGGAACCCCGCATCCACCGCGCTTTGCGGGTTGAACATCTCGGCATTGATCACCGAGCGGTGAAACGCTGACTTGCGCAAGCGATCACGGGCCAACTCGATACCCGCGTGGTGCATGGTCATGCCGATCTGCACCTCATTCAGACCGATGCTGAACGGCCCGTCCACGCCGATGCGGTAATCCGCCGACAGCAGCAGGAACGCACCTTTGGCGACCGCATGCCCCGGACAGGCGACAACGACGGGGAAGGGGTGCGACAACAGGCGTCGAGCCAGCGTCGAGCCGGCCGTGACCAGGTTCACCGCTTCCTTGGGGCCGGCGGTCATTACTTTCAGGTCGTAACCACCCGACAAAATCCCCGGTTGCCCGGTAATGATCACCACCGCCCGATCCGCTGTCGCCTGATCCAGCGCAGCGTTGAATGCGGCAATCACATCCGGCGAGATGGCATTCACCTTGCCATTGTTCAAGGTCAGGGTCGCGATACCGTCTTCGAGGTGGTAGGCAATCAGATCGCTCATGACGCAATTCCTTGTAAGAGAAGTGACGCAGACGTTACCCACCGGCGCGGGCCAGGTAAAGCGCCGTGACTGACTCACCGGTCAGTCCGGCACCGCGTAAACAGCCTGGCCCGCCCAATCCAGCCGCGCCTCCGTCTAAAGGGCTGCGCATAGGCAACCCCGGAGATTGGCCGGTTTGCCATGCCTCGGCTCGTTTGAAATGCCCGACCACCTTAACCGCATGAAAATTCTGAAAAAAACCTTTGCCATCGGAAAAGCTTTCGACTACATTAGCGCGCCTCGACAGACTGAACAGTTTGCCGAGATACGGTGAAGTGTCCGAGTGGCTTAAGGAGCACGCCTGGAAAGTGTGTATACAGGAAACTGTATCGAGAGTTCGAATCTCTCCTTCACCGCCACATTCGATACATACAAAGCCCCTGGTTTTCCAAGAAAACCAGGGGCTTTGTGGTTTCTGCTGTCTGAAAAATGCCGATAGGGGCAATGGCACCCAGGTGATACGCCGTCAGCGCTAAAGGTGCGAGTTTCCAGTCTGAGTTATGGGTTGACCGCCGCCTTGCTTGGGGTCGGTTATGGTCTCAACTATCCGGTCATTAATGGCTTGGCTGCCAATGAAGCGCTACCTGGACTGACCGCACAAGCACTGCTGCTTTTCAGCCTGTCTTACTTCATTGGTGTATTCGGGTTTCCCTTTATCGCCGGAAAGCTCATCAGCAGCACGGGCGTGAAGGGGATGCTGCTGAGTGTCGGATTGATCGCTCTGTTTGCCTGGGCCTTGAGTGTCAGTCGCTGGCTGGCCGGGCGATTCTGGAAATCAGCCTCTCTTTCGGAATGAAAAGATCTCCCCAGGTGTGCGATAGCTTCCCGGTGGAGGGAGTTTGAGCACAGGTGCAAGAAGGTCGCGAAGACTGAAGGTAGAAAGGCACGGCAAATTGCTTGATGAACGGCTGCTCGTGGAGCCTCGTCACTGAATAGCATCAGGCAACTTCACAGCAGTATCAGGCAAAGGTTTCTGGGCACATGCCGTTAAGGTCCTCCTGGAAGAGCGTCTTATCAACTGCATTGCTGTGAGAGAACATCATGACCAGATGGATGAATTTCGCTTGGCGCGTCCAGGCTCTTGCACTGTCTTTAATATTTTTTACGAACAACGTCTGGGCTTCGGAAAACCCCCAACACGCGAATGCGACTCTGGTCCGCCAGGCGTTCACTAACTGGCAGCAGGGCAAAGGCACGGTGTTCGATCTGCTGGCGCCCAATGCGAAATGGACCGTGGCCGGGACGAGTCCTGTTTCAGGTGTCTATAACAGCAAGGCTGAGCTGGCCCAAGTCGTGCGGCCCATTACCGCGCGACTGGCAACACCGATCGTCCCCACGGTGCAGAGCATCGTTGCGCAGAATGATGTGGTGGTTGTTCTGTGGGACGGAACAGCCACGGCGCTTGATCACAAACCCTACAACAACACCTATCTGTGGCACATGACCTTCAAGAATGGTCAGGTCATTGAAGTCACAGCCTTTCTGGACACCTATGTGTTGAACGATCTTATCCGGCGCGTAACCCCCCCGCAGTAGTGGCTGGGCTATATTGTTGGCTGTGAAGCCGTTCGCTTTTCCGTAGCGTGCTCTCCAAAAGGTTTACTCGATTCAGAACAAAAACCGGAAATGCGTGGTCTTTGTCAGTACCCCAAATTCGTCTGTCCCTGAGGTCGCACAATGAGTCTGATCGATTGCCCTGAATGCGCTTCCCGAATCTCCGACAAGGCCTACGCCTGCCCACATTGCGGCAATCCTTTCCGGGAACCGAGTTTCCGTCTGACCGAGAAGAACGTGGGGCAGATTGCCGGGGTGACCGGCGTCTGGCTCACCGCGCCGTGGATCGCGCGAATGGTCTTCGGCGTGGTGGCCGTGATTGCGGTGGCGGCGGTGTTGATCCTGCGGTGAGCCGTATTCGCGATTGTCGGCTTATGTGTTCAACGGCAACTGCGGACTGTCCGGATTCAACTGCTGGCGCCTGAACTGCCCTGGCGGTTGGCCATGTATCTGGCGAAAACGCCTGGAAAAATAAGCCTCGTCGGCAAACCCGCACAACCTCGCCACTTCACCCACCGGGCGCGTGCCATTGAGCAAGTAATTGCGCGCCGCATGCATTCGACGTTCGAGCACCAGTTCGGTAAAGGTCTTGCCGATTTCCTTGCGCAGCCAGTGGGTCAGGTAGGTCGGCGACAGGTAGGTCGCCGCCGCTACTTTGATCAGGTTGAGGTCCGGGTCGGCGATGTTCTTGCGCAGGTATTCGGACATTCGGCCCAGCGCATCGCGTCGGCTGACTTCGGCGGCGTTTTCTTCGGCCAAGCGCTTGAGCGGCTCGGCGTACAAGGCGCAGACGCTGCCGATCAGTTGCAGCAGCAAACCCTTGAGCATCTCGCGGGTGCCGAATTGTCGATTCTCGTCCAGTGCGCGCATCTGCGTGATCAACGCGCATACCTTGGCGAAATCGTCGTCGCCAAGAATGAAGTCCAGGTGCTCCTGGAAACGAAACGGCGAGAGTTCCGGCGCCAGCAGAATCGAGACTTCTTCCAGGTCCATCGGGTCGCACTGCAAATGTGGCAACAGGAACGTCTGGGAAAAATTGATCACCATGAAGTTGCTATCCGCCGGGTGCGGAATCACATGCACGCGGTGGGGCAGGATGAAGGCCAGGGTGTTGCGTGGAAATGGACGCTCGACGTTGCCAATGTGTTGCACGGTGTCGCCACCGAGGTTGATCTGGATCTGGAAGTACTCATGGCGATGCGGGCTGGTTTCGGCGCGTCGGCCCTTTTTGTCGCGGATGTAGAAGTCCGTCAATTCGCTGCGTTGCTGCATGACATAGGTGGGGACTCGGCTCGGTGATGACATCTCCTGGGAATCCTCTGCGGGGCTTGGCGGTGACGACGATTGTGACGGTGCATCTGGACGATTTTCAAGGTGTTATACGATGACAGGGTGCCAAGACTGAATTTTCTGTAGCCCGAGGATGGCAGTTGGTTGTCCAAAACGACAAATTCGTATTTATAATATTTATCGTTTAAAAACAGTTAGTTATGTTGTTTTTAAAAACGATTTTAAAAAAATCAGCGATCTTGTTTTTTTGGACAGGTTTCTTGGGTACGGTTGCAACCGGGAAAAATGATCTAACACCTCAGTTGATTTTGAATGGTTGTACGACCACTGTTGGGCCACGCAACCCGACCCTCCATCCAAAAACAATCAAAAGGTGCGCACATCATGAGCCTGTTCCTGTTTCACGCTGACCCTCCCGACCGCTCCTGCGACAGATCCTGTTGCAAGGCCTATCTGAACACCTGACACCGGCTGTTCGCGCCTCTCATTCCTGTAGCGATTGTTCTGCCCCGGCATCGAGGGCATTGATTTCGGCTGCTCGTAAACATTTCGACGCTTCTAACAATAATGAGGTCCACCATGTCGAACTCCCACACCTCCCAAATTGCAAGCGCCCGGGACGCCGTGGTGCCTGAGCGCCTGCCGTCGCGGCGGCGTTGGTTCATGCTGTCGTTGCTGCTGATCGCGACGATCATCAACTACATCGATCGAGTGAATATTTCGATTGCCGCACCCTTTCTCGCCAAGGACCTGGGCCTGGACAAGATCGAGATGGGGCTGATTTTTTCTGCGTTTGCCTGGACCTACGCCATTGCGCTGGTACCCGCCGGGTTCATCGCCGACCGCTTCGGTTCCCGGTTCACCTACGGAGTGTCACTGATCAGTTGGTCGACCGTTACGGTGTGCCAGGGCTTTGCCACGGGCTTCGCTTCGCTGTTCGGTCTGCGCCTGGCGGTCGGTGCGATGGAAGCGCCGGCGTTTCCGGCCAACAGCCGGGCGGTCACGGTGTGGTTCCCGGCGCGTGAACGGGGCCTTGCCAGCAGTATTTACGTCTGCGGCCAGTACCTGGGCACGGCGCTGTTTACCGGTGCGCTGCTATGGCTGGCGACTACCTACGACTGGCGCCATGTGTTCTACAGCACCGGTGCGCTCGGCATCGTTTTCGGTGTGGCTTGGCTGTTCCTGTATCGCGACCCGATGAACTGCAAGAAAGTCAGCAAGGAAGAACTCAAGTACATCGAAGCCGGGGGCGGGCTGGTCAAGAGCAGCCAAGAGCGAACCCGGTTCAACTGGCGGCAGATCGCCGAGCTGTTCAGCTATCGGCAAGTCTGGGCGATTTGCATCGGCAAGTTCGCCAGCACATCAGCGCTGTACTTCTTTCTCACCTGGTTCCCCACGTACCTGATCGAAGAGCGTCAACTGACCATGATCAAGGCGGGCGTCTTCGCCGTACTGCCGTTCGTGGGCGCCACGGTGGGCATCCTGCTGGCCGGGATCGTCTCCGATCTGCTGATACGCCGAGGCTACTCGCTGTCCTTCGCCCGCAAGTTGCCGTTGGTGGTCGGGTCGATGCTGGGCATGTCCATCGTCCTGGTGAATTTCACCGATTCGAACGTGATCTGCATCGCTGTGCTGACGATTGCCTTCTTCGCCCAAGGCATTGCTTCGTCCTCGTGGGCGGCGGTGTCGGAAGTGGCGCCCAAGGAACTGATCGGACTGACCGGCGGCATCACCAGTCTGGCGGCCAACATCGGCGGCATCGTTACTCCGATTGTGATTGGGGCGATCGTCCACAAGACGGGCTCCTTCGCCTTGGCCTTCTGGTTCATCGGCGGTGTGGCGCTGATCGGCACCTTGTCTTATTCGTTGCTGCTTGGCCGTTTGTATCGCATTGAACTCAAGGCGCGCTGAGCCCGGAAAAAAGCTGTTTTTCTCCAACACGAGGCGGCATTCCTCCAACTTAGCCAGGGATTGCCGCCGTACGCTGACGCTTCTATCAGGACTTTTACCAGGATGAACATGCCCGAGTACGTCTTTACCCCGGACCTGCCAGTGACCTTGCCGGTTCTCGGCACCCAGCAGCGCTTTCCCGTCGGCCGGGTTTTTTGTGTCGGCCGCAACTACCCTTGGCCGGATACCCAAGGCGAATCCCGAGTGCCACCGGTGTTCTTCATGAAACCCGCCAGTAGCGTGGTGGAGGCGGTCGGCGAAGTGGCGTTTCCATCGGTGACGGAGGAGTTCGTTCACGAAATCGAATTGGTCGTGGCCATCGGCGAGGGCGGCGCCAACATCCCGGAAAGCCAGGCACTGGCCTATGTGTGGGGCTATGCCGCCGGCCTTGACCTGACCCGGCGTGATGTTCAGCGCCTGGCCAAGCGCAACGGTCTGCCCTGGGAAGGCGCCAAGGTGTTCGACGGCGCCGCGCCGATGACGGCCATCGTGCCGGTGTCGCGGGCGGGGCACCCCGAAGGCGAGTTGTGGCTGAACGTGAACGGTCAAGAGCGCCAGCGCGACAGCCTCGACAGCCAGATCTGGTCGGTCAGTGAAGTGATCGCCCGCATTTCCCAATCGGTAGCGCTGCGGGCTGGCGACCTGATCATGACCGGCAGCCCGGCAGGCGTCGATGTGCTGCAGCCGGGGGATGTCATCACGGCCGGCATCGATGGCATCGGCGAACTGGAAATGCGCGTCGGTCCGCGACCTTGAGTCCGGCGCTCGTCTTATTGATTTGAGAAAGGGAGAAACGACATGTCCACTCCATTGAAAGTGGCTTTGGTGACTGGCGCGGGCAGCGGGATTGGCCGGGCGGTGGCCCTGGGCCTGATGGCTGATGGGTACACGCTGGTGTTGGCCGGCCGCCGGCCAGAGCCGTTGCAGGCATTGGTCGAGTTGGCGGCCTGCGAGGGGCGCGAGGCCTTGGCGGTGCCTACCGATGTGCGCGACCCGGACAGTGTCGATGCGCTGTTTGCAGCCATCGCCGAGGCCTACGGACGCTTGGACGTCGTATTCAACAATGCCGGCGTCAACGCGCCCGCCGTGCCGCTGGATGAACTGACGTTCGAACAATGGCGAAACGTGATCGACACCAACCTTAACGGTGTTTTCCTCTGCGCTCGCGGCGCCTTCGGCCTGATGCGCCGGCAACAGCCCCAGGGTGGACGGATCATCAATAACGGTTCGATCTCGGCGCACACCCCACGGCCGTTCAGCAGCGCCTACACCGCCAGCAAACATGCGGTGTTGGGATTGACCAAATCGTTGGCGCTGGACGGCCGCGAATACAACATCGCCTGCAGCCAGATCGACATCGGCAACGCCCTCACCGAAATGTCCGTGCGCATGACCAAGGGCGTGCGTCAGGCCAACGGCAGCATCGCGGTGGAGCCGATGGTGGACGTCAAGCACGTGGCCGATGCGGTGCGCTACATCGCCGGCCTGCCGTTGTCGGCCAACGTCCTGAACATGACCGTCATGGCCACGGCCATGCCTTTTGCCGGCCGCGGTTAAACCGGTTTTTTTATTCGTTACACGAGGTCTACATGAAGCCAGAAGTCTTGCAGCTCAGCCCGATCCTGATCCCTGAAATCAACACGCGGCTCAACGAGCTGTTCACGATCCGGCGCTATTTTGAACAGGCCGACAAGCCGGCCTATTTGCAGGCGCATGGCGCCAACATTCGCGCTGTGATCACCGGTGGCCATACCGGTATCAGCCAGGCGCTCATGGCACAACTGCCCAAACTGGAAGTGGTGGCGGTCAACGGTGTGGGCACCGATGCGGTGGACCTGGCCTACGCCCGGGATCGTGGAATCCGCGTCACGGCCACCATAGGGGCGCTGACCGAAGATGTCGCCGACCTGGCCATCGGCTTATTGATTGCCGTGTGCCGTGGGTTGTGCACCGGTGATCGTTACGTACGTTCGGGCCAATGGCCCCAGAGCCCGACGCCGCTGGCCCTGCTGCCATTGGCCCGGCAGGTGTCCGGCATGCGCATCGGCATCGTCGGCATGGGCCGGGTCGGCCGCGCAGTCGCCACCCGAGCCGCAGCGTTCGGTTGCTCGATCAGCTACACCGACCTGCAGCCCATGAACGATGTGAACCACACCTTCGTCGCCGATCTCAAGCAACTGGCCCGCGACAGCGACGCCCTGATCCTCGCGGCCGCTGCCGACAAGGGCGAAGCCATCATCAATGCCGAGGTACTGCAAGCCCTGGGCAAGGGCGGGTATTTGATCAACGTGGCCCGCGGCAAACTGGTCAACGAGAGCGACCTGGTAACAGCACTCACCGTCGGTAATATCGCCGGTGCGGCGCTGGATGTGTTCGTCGATGAACCGCACGTTCCCGAGGCGTTGTTTGGCAATGAGCAGGTGGTGCTGCAACCGCACCGCGCGAGTGCGACGTTGCAGACCCGTACGCGGATGGGGGAAATGGTGGTAGCGAGCCTGGTGGATAGTTTTGCTGGGAAAGTGCCGCAGGGGTGCGTGACGGGTTGAATGCCCAGGCTGCTTCGGGGATGTGACGATTCCTCGAAGTGGCCGTGCGTTACGTCAGGTCTATCCGGCGGGAGCCGTGTTGCGACATGGTTACAAAACCGAAGTTGTGAAAAAACACAACCAGAGTACCATCGGCTCAAAGACAAGGAAGCCCATGGATATACTCACGCCATCACGTTTTGACGACGCTGCGATTTTGTACCCGAACGACAAGGCTGGGCTTGATCGTTGCCTGCGTATTTTGAGGATGGCCCGCCCCAAGGCGTTCGCGGACCTGCAAAAGCTTTTTGGTACGCACGGTGTCGACTTGTTCAAGCCCAGGGGCGCGATGAATTGGGTTGTGATCGACGTAGGCGGCAACAATCTCAGGGTGATAGGCGGAGTCAACTACACCCGGCAGAAGTTCTACGTCAAACACATCTACACGCATGCCGATTACGACGTTGCCAACAGCTGGTATGCAAGAAACAAAGGGGTAAAACGATGAGCGCAGCTCGGAACGACTTTCAAACCGTGATTGCAACGCTTGGTGAGTTGCACGCGGTGTTGGAGCGCCTGCGGGGGGAATTTGTGCACGGCATCAAGACTCCCGCCGACTATGAGCGTGCGACCGGCCTGCTCGATGAACTCACCGACGGGCGTGAACTGAGCAAGACCGAGGAGAAAATTCTCGCTGAGCTCGAGGATGAAATTCTGGCCTACCAGCGCGACTCCGACCAATTCCGCGACTCGAATGCCGCTTTTGAGGCAACCTGCACCCCTGTGCAACTGATCAAGGATTTGATGGAGACGCTCGGGCTCACTGGTTCAGACCTCCCTGAAATTGGTGATAAAACGGCAGTGTCCAAGGTCCTCAGTGGAGATCGGCCCATCAGTCACAAGATGGCGTACGCGCTGGCAGAGCGGTTTGCGATGGAACCGAGTGCTTTCCTATCGGCAGCCCCGGCAAAGGCGACGCCTATCCAAACTGTTCGCCCCGCCGCCAAGAAAACCTCAGCTCATTACCGCTTTCGTAGCGACTCCTTGACCGCCCATCCAGTTGCAGAGGCCGGTACCGGTGAATACAAAGTGGTGACTCCGAAAGGGCGCAGAAAGACAGTTGAAGATCCGGAAAAGGGCTAGGCAATTATTCTCCTCTTCAATTCAGGGGCAGCCCGGCCAATGAACATCACAATGAGGGTCGTTGCTCATGGCAAACATTCAAAAGGCCGCCCAGATCGGATACTCATCCCAAGCCCACACTTATGCCAAGGGGCGTCCGGACTACCCAAGCGAACTACGTACCTGGCTTGAACAAGAACTGGGCCTTGTTCCAGGATCGACGATTATCGATTTAGGCGCCGGTACGGGAAAATTCACTCGATTGTTGAAGTCCATGGAACTCGATGTTGTTGCAGTCGAACCGGTTGAGGCCATGCGCGCCGAATTTGCCAAAAGTCTACCGGACGTCAGGATTGTGGAGGGGACGGCTGAAAGCATCCCGTCCGGGTCTGGAACAGCACAAGCACTGGTGTGCGCCCAGGCCTTCCACTGGTTTGCAAACGAAAGCGCGCTGGCCGAGATCCACCGAGTGCTCAGGCCGAATGGCCGACTGGGGCTGATCTGGAACGTACGTGATGAGTCGGTGGACTGGGTGGCTGCCATCACTGACATCATCACGCCGTACGAAGGCGATACGCCGCGTTTTCATACCGGATCGTGGCGGTCACCCTTCACGGGAAACGACTTCTCGACGCCCGAACTGACCTGTTTTCAATACACGCATTCAGGAACCGCCAAGGAAGTCATCATGGACCGCTTCCTGTCGGTGAGCTTCATCGCAGCCTTGCCGGCAGCTGAAAAGGCCAAGGTGAGCGACCAGTTGCAGCACTTGATCGACACGCATCCATCCTTGAGGGGGCGTGAGACTATTGATTTCCCTTATCAAACCCAAGCCTATCTGTGTCGCCGTTTGGATTGAGGGCAGGGCGGGTCAATGCCACTCTTTTAGAACGGGTGTTTTTCAAGGACGCCATGACGTTGAAAAGGAATTTTCATGATAGAAACCATCCCCACGTTCCAGACCCGCCGCCTCATCCTCACGCCGCTTGAACTGACGGATGTTGCGGCTATTCAACAGCTGTTTCCGTGTTGGGAAGTGGTGCGTTATCTCGACAAACGCGTGCCCTGGCCTTACCCGGATGACGGCGCGCTGACGTACGTGCGCGACCACGCACTCCCTGCCATTGCCGCGGGGCGCGAATGGCATTGGATGCTCCGCACGCTCGAAGATCCGGCACACAGCATCGGCAGCATCAGCCTGTACGACCAACCGGGGAACAACCGGGGCTTCTGGCTGGCGCCTCAGTGGCAGGGAAAAGGCTACATGCGCGAAGCCTGTGAGGTTATCAACACCTATTGGTTCGAAACACTGGAGCGCCCTGTCATGCAAGTGCCCAAGGCGGTGGGCAACCAGGCTTCACGCAAGGTTTCGGAACACGAAGGCATGCGCCTGATTGCAACGCAGCAGGGTGAGTTTGTGTGTGGGCCATTGCTTAAGGAGATCTGGGAAACAACGCGTGAGGAGTGGCTCAGGAAAAGGCTGCGTTCGGAGCGCATTGAGTAGCATTCGAATGAAGGCATGGGGGCCTTCAAGTGACATTTCATCAGCCTCGTTTCCAGGATCCGTTGATGCCGCTGAGCTTTTATAAAATGCACGCTAATGGCGATGATTTTGTTGTCGTTGACTCGCGAAACTCGGTCAATCCGGTGACAAGCGCCATGGCCCGGCGAATGGGTGATCGGAATCGAGGCATCGGCTTCAATCAACTGGCGGTACTGCTCGATTGCGACGATGCCGACGCTCGTGTGATGTTTTGGAACGCAGATGGCTCCGCGCTGGATGTTTGTGGCAGCGCGACGCGAGGTGCTGCAGACATGCTCATGCGCGAAGAAAATGTTACTTCGATAGTGCTGCGCACCAACCGTGGCCTGCTCACCTGCGAGCGAACCTCGACCGGAGAAATTTCTGTCGACATGGGGCTGCCGCTTTTCGACTGGCAAGCTATTCCCTTGGCTCGGGAATTGGACACCGCTGCTTTGCCGCTTGCAGGTAGCCCGGCAACATGCAGCATGGGAAATCCGCATTGCACTTATTTTGTGGATGACTTGGCAGGCGTTGATATTGCGACGATCGGACCGGCTATCGAAACTGATCCGCTATTTCCCATTGGAACGAATGTGCATTTCGTCCAGGTCATTAACCGCAAGCACATCCGGTTGCGCATTTGGGAGCGTGGGGCAGGTATTGCGCTCGGTTCGGGTTCCTGCTCGTGTGGCGCCGCTGTTAACGGGATTCGGCGTGGCTTGTTGGATAGTTGCGTTGAGGTTGAGTGTGACGGCGGCAGTGTGACGGTTCGATGGGACGGCGTGGGTACGGTCTTCCTCATTGGGCCGGTGGAGGCCAGTTTTTCGGGGATGACTGCAGATAGCTTATTAACAGCAACCGCGTGACAAACAGAGGCTGAGGCCATCAAACGGGCTTGGGAACGACAGAAAGCGGCCCCAGTGTCGTTGACGTGACAGCAGGCCTGAACGCGATTGATTTACAATGGCTGTCCTTCAACCGAGGCTGGCATTTCGTGGATGCTTTTTCCCTTGTCTATCAACACCTGATCCAGTGGGTCATCGCCCCCATCACCGATCAGTTTTTCAGCATCTTCAACTTGAACGGCCGCCTTGGGATCCTGTTTCTCTGCGCTTCCTACGGCGTCGCCTATGGCTTGTTCCGCCACAGAAACCATCGTGGCCTGACCGACGCCTGTTCGTTCTGGCAGTTCATTGGCGGCAGCCAGGTGCATCTGCATCGTTCGGCACTGCTGGATTATCGCTACTACTTCGTCCGGGCCATTCTCAAGATTGCCTTGGTATTGCCCATTGTCCATCTGGTCGATCCGTACATCCTGCGTTCCGGGGATTATCTGGCTTTTTTCAGCAACCTCTGGGACGCGCGTCCGCGTCTGGGGGAGAATTTTTCGCTCGCCCTGCTCTATGGGCTGGGGGTGTTCCTGGTGAAGGACTTCGTCCACTACTGGGCGCACCGTGCGTTTCATTCGCGCTGGCTCTGGGCGTTTCACAAGGTTCATCACTCGGCGCCAGTGCTGGTGCCGGCCACCGCGAGTCGGGTGCATTTTGTGGAAAAGATCGTCGAGAAGCTCGGCGTCACCGCCTGCCTGGGTCTCTTCGCGGGTGGCTTCTGGTATGTCTGTGGTGGTGAGATCAGCCGTTACACGTTGTTCGGCGTGACGTACCTGGTGTTCATTTTCAATAGCCTGGCGGCCAACTTGCGTCACACCCATGTCTGGCTGTCTTTTGGTCCGGTGCTGGAACATGTGCTGAACAGTCCGGCCCAGCACCAGATCCACCACAGCGATGCACCGCGTCATTTCAACCGCAATTTCGGCGTCAACCTGTCGCTGTGGGATTGGATGTTTGGCACGCTCTATGTCACCAGCACGCAGCCCGAGCACTTGCGTTTCGGCACCGGAGAACAGGACCACCAGCGTTACCTGACGGTGTATAGCCTGATTGTCACGCCTTTCGTCGAAACTGCTCGAAAGTGTCTACCCGCGTTTTCATATCAACGCCATCACGCCACAATGCGCCCAACGCCTGCCATCGGATCAGCGAGTGCTGAAACGGGTGAGGCCGAGCGAAAATCCAGCAAGGAACGCCCATGAATTTCTTCAAGAAGCTTCTCGGTTCACTGAAAGGCCCTGAACCCCAAGACGCACAGCCCACACCGCAATCCAACGAGATTGGCGACCTGACCGAGGCTGAAGCAGCCAATCTGGCCATCCGAGAGGCCGGCGAAGCATGCCTGGATCGTCATTGGCGTTCTGTCGGCACCGTCGAGCGGGATGTCCTTGCCTACTTGATCAGCCCGACTTTTTCGGGCGGCCCGTACTGGCCTTCGACCCGTCAGGCCTACCGCGTGGTTCGCCGTGGCAACACAATCATTCTCGCCACTGAAGGCCTGTCCGATCCATTCGACGATACTGAAGGCATGGGCAACGGTTTCGAGATGGAGTTATTCATCGAAACCGCGGATATACCCGAGCACGCCTTTGGCTCCCAAGGTGAGGTCGATCCCTTCAAGCGCAGTTGGGCATTCGAGGTGATAGAAAACGTCGCCAAAACAGTGGCCGACGCGGGCGGCATCACGCACCAACTCGAACAACACGGGACGCTATCCCTTGAACTTCCCGGGGTCAGCCAGTCGCATCACATGAGCGATCAACTGCCCAAGCACTTCGTGACAGATGACGACTCCGCCGGCGTCCTGCTCGGGGCCCCGGAGCCGGATTTTCCTACCCAACTGGATGACATGCCCTTGTCCTCGGTCAGATTGGTGCCGGTGGTATTGATCACCGCGGCGGAGCTGGAGTATGTCCGTTCCGGTGGACGAGCGGCGCGGGAGGATCTGGTGAACCGTTTGAAGGCGGCAGGTGTTGGGCATCTGAGCAGCCTGAGTCGGGCGAGTGTTGTGTGATGCCAAGCGACAATTGATCAAAAGCGGGCGGCCTAGAATGTTGTTACTCGCTATGAATGAAATGCAACTAGCTGAGTGAGTCGCATTGGATTTTTTAAGGAGAGTGAGGCGCCCATGGAATTGATTGAAGAGATTGAAAAAGCGTGGGGCTGGGCCGGGCTCAACCCTGCAGTAGTTATTGGGGATAATGATTTTGGCAACCTCATCATCGAAGATGCCGCGGGTAGTTACTGGCGCCTGTGTCCCGAAGACCTGTACTGCAATCGTGTCGCCATTGATCGCGCGGAGTTTGACGCACTTTCTCAAAGCCAGGATTTTTTGCGTGATTGGTACATGGAGGTATTAGTTAACCAGGCCAGGGAAAGACTCGGCCCGCTTCGTCCTGGGTACAAGTACTGTCTGAAAATCCCTGCCGTTTTGGGTGGGAAGTACGAGGGGAGCAATCTGGCGATCATCTCACTTCACGAGCTTGTGGCAATTTCAGGCCACCTTGCTGAGGAAATCGACGGTTTACCAGATGGCGCACAAATCCGCCTTAGTGTTACGGAATAGCGTCTTTCAAAAGCACTTCATACCCTGAGACATACCGTTGCACAGGAATCTGACAGTCTGCTTCGGCTCGATGGTGGCCCTCCCTGACGGGCGGCCACCTGCCAGAGGGAACCTCCGAAGCCCGTTCCGATAAAAGTGCGCACCCGGCAGCAGTCTTGGTCATTGCGGCTATCATCAATGTACTGTGCTTTTTACTATTGGGTTCAGAAACTGGAGCGTCACAGCAGTTTACTGTGTCCTCCAGCCTCTTTGGGAGTACATCATGAAATGGACTTCGCACTTGGCACTCGCGGCCCTTTGTAGCTCCATTGTCCAAGCTGCGGATGTGTACAAATGCACGACCTCGGATGGTCACGTGATGTTCTCGAATTTCGGGTGCGGAACCGCAAGCGGGAGCGCAGAACTACAGGAGCTGAAAATCAACAAGATGGGGGAGCCTATAAAACCATCCTCTGAGCAACGAGAAATTCAAAGCGCGGATTTGGTTTCGTCTCCTAACTCGCCGACTATAGTTCGGGATTCCGCTGATGAAGATACAAGGGATGGTCGTATCAAGCGACGCTTAAGGGCTCAGGAGGAGTACCTCGACAGCCTAAAACCGAAAGTTCCGGGCGTGACGGTGATCAAGAATAAGGGTAGCGAAACCAATCACGAAAAAGCTATGCGTCTGAGAGAGGAGGCTCGAGAGCTTTACTACCAACAGTAATTTCTTGAGTGACGAATTTGAATTGATAGTTTCGCGCGATCGAGCTTTTCGTGCTGTTCAAGCGACTCTAGCGACTCTAGCGACTCTAGCGCGTAAGGGATACCTCTATTCCGGTCCGTGGGGCGAAGCAGCTCTGTCCCAGGCAGTATTCGGCCCCAAGCGCCCTGATACGAAGCTTTCAAAGCTGAAGTTATTAGTCTCGCTATCAATTAACCATAAACCGATTTTTCTTGGGCAGTTGTAGATCAGCACTCATGCATATGACCTGCACCAGCCTGGCCTGACCATATACTCACTTGTTCTCAAAGCCTTTCTTGGAACGTCTTTTCTCCTGAAGGTACTCGCTCTGGAGTGTCAGGATTTCAGACTTGCTCAGAACGCCTTTTCTCTTGAGATTGACGAACAACCGTTCGATGTCATCCAGCTCGATAACATCGCCAGCCAGACGGGTGATGGTTACGGCCCTACGACTCATATCGTCAGCTTCAGCAGTGACATTGTGGGCTTTAGCAGGCCTACGGACCCGAGTCGCGACGCTATCAGCAGCTGTTTGGGTCATTGAAAATTCCTCCACCTACAGTCCAGTAACGCGGACTAAGAAAACGATGAACCCGTGGCGAGGGAGCTTGCTCCTGCTGGGCTGCGTAGCAGCTCTTTTTTGTGAACGCTTCGCACTCAAGCGGGAGCAAGCTCCTCACCACGGATTGTCGGCTGGCAGATTTATAAAGTGGAACCTGCTGGTGCCGCATCCAATCGTCGCGCAATCACATCCATCACATCGCAACCATCACGCAGCGGAATGCAACACAGCTGCGCTAGATCCTGAAGGGTTACGGGATCGATGGTCTGTTCATCGCGCATCGCCAAATTTTCCAGAAACTGGGTAGCGGCACGGATTCGGTAGGCTGCTGCATCGAGCAGGATGTGTAGTGGGGCGGTGGTATCGACGTAGAGGGGTTGGTCGTCGGCGTTGCTGGTAAGACCCATATATTGGTTCATATCAATTCCTTGTGTCATGAGTGAACCGTCACGCTTCGTCGCCAAACGAAGGGTGACAGCTGTACGCAGGTTGGCGAACCGGAGACACAAGGAGCCGGCAGACCCGAAGGTCTCCCGCGCACAGCTGCCATAAAAGCAGTTTCTGTGAGCACAAGGGTGCTTCTGCCACAGCAGAAAGCACCGTTGCACTTGTGTCAATCGAGTCGCCAAACCCGGTCGCCATCTGGGCGACGCCAGGACTATAGCCGCCACCGCAAAAAATACGCAAGGGATTGATAGGGAAGGGGATTCCCAATCATATGTAGGACGTTGCCATAGCTGTAGGCATTCGAGCTATGGGACCTACAACTCATCGGGCCCACCGCCTACATCTTTCGTGGGCAGATGTCGTGGGGAAGAAGGGGTGGAGCTAATTGAGTAAGAACGGATCGAGACGGCTGAGGGAAGTTTCAAATTGCTAATAGAAAATCCCGGCAAGATTGCCGTTCTCTACGAATTCACGCGGCTCGCGTAAAATTTGCTCCAGAACTGCGGGTCTCGAGCCGCTTTCCTGGCGTAGAAGGGTACCGACGAGTAAGCCTCTTTTAAACGTTGCGAGCCCAGCGCCCGCCTTTCGGCTTCCTGGATGCTCAAAGCTCCACTCTGCCAAATCTGCATCCAGAAGCTGTCTGCCCGCAACGTCGCGGAAGGTTTTACTTTCGAAGTCGTAGCAAGCATTTCGTACCTCCGGCACGTAGAAGGCTAAGGATTCATATGCTGTTTCAAGCATACGTTGGATGTTGCCGATAGTATCATCGTCTATCCATTTGATCGACGGGATGCCTAGCCGTTCATCACCATCAATCTGGCGCTGATGTGGCCTAATATGATTAGTCGTCCTTCGTTTTAGGGCGGACGAAAGCATTGCGTCAGTCCGTCGGCGTATAGCAATGTCTGAAAGTCCTTCAGGATCGCCAATAAATTCCCGTTTCGTATTCGCAGCAAAAGCACCTACTGCAGCGTAGATACCGTTACCTCCTCGGCCGGGATCAACCAAACTGACGTCAATCCAAACCTTGCCAGGTGTCACCATTACCGAAAAGTAGTGACCATTTATTCCTCCCGTACGGAACGTATAAACCTCTGTGTCGACATAATGTTTTTCGGCGACGACACTTATGAGTTTAGTGCCAAGGCTCACGTCTGGCATTAACAGGCGCAGATCCGTGGCATAGCTGTTTTGGTAGAGAAACAGGTCTTCGGTTCCTGCCAAGCTTTGTAAGCATCTGGCTGCAAAATCTCCGTCGTGTGATTTGTCTGTCGCGGCATTCCCATCTTCAAGGCCGCTTTGAGCTCCGGCACCATTCTCCATCAACGTTAGATTGCTCCCTTCTATCGGGTCACCAGATCCAGGCATCTGGGGCGACCGGGATACTATGAACGCCACCAGACGGACTACACAACGGCTTGATGGGAAAGAAGATTCCTAATCATTTGTAGGACATTGCTGTAGCCCTACTATCCACTCCTACCTTTCACCCCGCATTTACAGCCTTACACATCCCACAATCCAATCGCGCATTCCCACTCAGCGCGGGATAATACGGCCCGGCTTGAGGTCACAAGCGCTTCCCCTGATTGTATTGGCGGCTGAGAAGGATCGATCGCAATGACAGACTGGCTGCAAAGCTACGGCGAAATGGCCGAACGGATACGCCGCCATGATTGGGACGACACCCCGCTCGGGCCGCCGAAGCAGTGGCCTGACGTGTTGAAAACTACCGTGGCGCTGAGCCTTGCCTCGCATTTTCCCCAAGCCATTGTCTGGGGACCGGATCTGATCACGGTGTACAACGATGCTTTCCTGCCCATCCTCGGCGATAAGCCCGAGGCGCTGGGTCGACCTTTCAATGAGGTCTGGCAGGAGGTCTGGAGCGACATCGGTCCGATCGTGCGGGCAGCTTTCGATGGGCAGGCGACTTTTATCGAAAACTTTCCCTTGGTCATCGAACGTGGCGGTGGCCCCGAGCAAGCTTATTTCACCTTCTGCTACAGCCCCATTCGCGACCCATTCGGCAAGGTCCTGGGCATGCTGGACACGGTCACCGAGACCACCTCGACGGTGTTCATGACCCAGCGTCTGGCTGTCCTGGATGCCATCGGTAATGCCGTGGCGAACGCCACCGACCCGCAGGCCATCATGGCGACCACCACACGGATTCTGGCGGCGCACCTGAACCTGTCCAATTGTGCGTATGCGGACATGGACGAGGATGAGGACGGTTTCACGATTCGCGGCGATTGGGCCCGGGCGGGTTCGCCTCATATTATCGGGCACTATCGATTGGCGGATTTCGGTCGGCTGGCGGTCACCAACCTGCGTGCCGGCAAGCCGCTGGTGATCAACGATAACCTGGCGGAGCTGGCGCCAGACGAGGCGGCAACGTTCCAGGCGATTGGTATCGCGGCGACCATTTGCGTCCCGCTGATCAAGAATGGCCGTTTGACTGCGTTGATGGCCATCCACGATAAAACACCTCGGGTCTGGTCATCCAACGACCTGGCGCTGCTGATGGAGGTCACCGAGCGCTCCTGGGCCCACATCGAACGCACCCGCGCGGACGCTGCCGTGCGTGAAGGCCTGGCGGCCCTGGCTGAGCTGAATGCAACGCTGGAGGAGCGGGTCGAGGAACGCACCACCCGTCTCAAGCAGACCGAAGCGGCACTGCGCCAGTCGCAAAAACTCGAAGCCATCGGCCAGCTCACCGGCGGCGTGGCCCATGACTTCAATAACCTGCTGACGATCATTCGCTCCTCCGTCGATTTCCTGCGCATGCCCAACCTGTCCCCAGAGCGTCGCAACCGCTACATGACAGCGGTGTCCGAAACAGTCGAGCGCGCCGCCAAGTTGACCAGCCAGTTGCTGGCGTTTGCCCGGCGCCAGCCGTTGAAGCCCGAGGTCATCGATGTCGGCAAGCAGGTGCAGAGCCTGGGGGACATGCTGGAAACCGTCACGGGGGCGCGCATTCAGGTCAAGGTCGAGTTGTGCGACCGGCCTTGTTACGTCCGTGCGGATCTGAGCCAGTTTGAAACGGCCCTGATCAACATGGCGCTCAATGCCCGAGATGCCATGAATGGCCAGGGCACGTTGTCGCTTAGGCTTCATTGCGGTGACGGCATGCCGCCGATCCGCGGTCATGCTGGCGCCGGGCAACCTTTTGCCGCCATCGCCCTGGCAGACACTGGGACCGGTATTACCCTGGAGGTGCTGGAACACATCTTCGAGCCGTTCTTCACCACAAAGGAAGTGGGCAAGGGCACCGGGCTGGGGTTGTCCCAGGTGTTCGGATTCGCCAAACAGTCTGGCGGCAACGTCGACGTTTCGACTGTGGTTGGAGAGGGGACGGTGTTTACGTTGTACCTTCCGGAAGTGGAACCCGAAAAAAGCCACGAGCCTGCCAAGGAAGAAACCGCGCCCCTGGTACTGGAAAAGGGGCGGCGCCGGGTGTTGATCGTGGAAGACAATCTGGAGGTAGGACGTTTTGCGAACCAGATCCTCCAGGACCTGGGCTACGAAACGGCCTGGGCGACCAACGCCGAAGAGGCGCTGGAAATGGTCGGCCCCGATGCGAGGGCATTCGATGCGATATTTTCTGACATCGTCATGCCGGGCATCAGCGGCATAGCCCTGGCCAAGGAGTTGCGCCGGCGCCGTCCGGATTTGCCGGTGGTCCTGACGTCTGGTTATAGCGAAGAGTTGGCCCACAGTGGTCATGAAGGCTTTGAATTTTTGTCCAAACCTTATTCGGCCGATCAGGTCTCGCGGGTTTTAAACCGGACGATGCTGGGGACTGAGTGAGTGTTTTCTTTTTGAAACAGTGAGTTCCATTCGTCGGCCAAGGGCTTTCTGCAAGCGCCGGTCTTTTAATGACCGACTAGTCTCATGATCGGGAAGGTCGATATTTTCAGGCAATTGGTTGTTGCCGGTATGGACCTCGATGAAAGGGGAAAGGCAATGGGAGCAACGTACAGCGAGGAGAACGGAGCCACGTATCCGATCAATGAAGGGTTGCAGTGTGGCCAATCGGCCTATCATGCAGACTTTGGCGACGAGCCGATCAAGTCCATCAGGACGAAGGTGCCCAAAGTGCAACATGGGGAAAAGGCCAAGTTTTTGCCCAAGGTCCCGATCCGGAAATAACAGCAAGCGCAGCCCCGTCATTGAACGGGGCTTTTTTTTCGGCGGATTTCGCCAGAGAACAGGCCGCCTCGTAAATTTTTTTCATCTTTTTTCAACTGAGGGTTTCTTTCACGTTTCTTTCACAAGCAGGCACGTAGTCTCAGCTCATCCGTTAGAAAGCAGTACCTGGCCCGTTTCCCCAGCGGGCTTTTTTTTGCCTGTCATAAAACTCTCTCTCCGTTTGCTGTCCAACCGGTATGGCTGATCGCTATCTAGCGTAAACTGACGCTGGCGCGCACCGGCCATCTCTCCCCGATGCGGCATTCTTGAGGTTTCTATCATGCGTTTGACTTTGTCCACCTTGGTGCTTGGGCTTTTGGTAGCCCAGGGCGCGATGGCTGCCGGTGACGGTACCGCTGCAGTCGGCGGGGGTTTGGGCGGTGTATTGGGTAACGTGGTCGGCCAGCAGATGGGCGGCAGTACGGGCGCGGCGATTGGCGCCGGTGTTGGTGGCGCCGCCGGTAGTGCCGTGGGCGCGCGCAAGGGCAGTCGTACGGAAGCGGCCATTGGCGGTGGCTTGGGATCGGCCGGTGGTTCGATTGTCGGCAATCGCCTGGGCGGCTCTACCGGTTCCACCATCGGTGCGGGCGTCGGTGGTGCGGCAGGTGGCGCATTGGGCAGCAACTTGTCCAATGACAACGACGGCCACTCCGGCGGCAAGAAGCACAAGCATAAGAGAAAGCATCGCTAAGCGAATGCTTGGATGAAAAGACCCGGCCATGTGCCGGGTTTTTCTTGAGCATCTATCTGGAACGATTGGCCGCGCCCCGCCTCGAATTCATACATCCATCAGCAATCGCGAGGTGTGCCATGACGCCGGAAACCGAAGGTAAGGAAGAAAAAGGTCCGACGGGTGTTCCCTTTATCAATGATCCGGGCGTCAACGACCCGGGCAATGAGGACCCCGGTTCCCTGATGGATGACGCCCAAGTGCCCCTGATCGAGGATGAAGAAGCTGAACTTGAAGATGAATCCTACGATTGAAGCCGCTCAAGATGAGTGCCCCGCGTCCTCGAACTGCATGACAGGATCCCGCCTGTCAGGAGGTTATATGACTGCCGATTTGCCTGTCCCCGATGACGATGAAACCCCGGAATACCCGCTGCCATCGCCGACCGACTCCCTGAGCCGCGACCAGCGTCCGCCTGACGACGAGGCCGGCGTAGAGCAAGTGCCAAGCGACGATGAAGAGGTCGAGGCGACCCCCGATGACCCGGACATCGCCGGTGACGATGCTTCTGGCAAGCCGAGCTGATAGCCGCGTCCGCCCGTCGATTTCGTGGCACCATCGGCCAACCATGGTTGCCACACATCAGGTAAGTATCTTGAAAAGGAGACTCACCATGATGAAGTTCAACGTGACGGCGTTGACACTCGCTAGCGTTCTTTCCCTCAGTTCGCTGGCTGTGTACGCACAGTCCTCGAGCGGTAATTCGCCTGTGGATAAAGGCGGGATGCCGCCTTCCACCGAGATGGAGGCTGGTTCCAGTTCACCCTCCAGTAATGCCTTGCCGCCCGGTTCCGTGGAGGGCGGCAACGGCAGTGACGCCAGCGGCAGCAGCACCAGCCCGGGTACGGGAAGTGGTTCCACGAGCGGCGGCAGCTCCATGGGCGGCGATTCTTCCAGCAGCGGAACCGGAGCCGGAACCAGCGACAGCGGCGGTAGCTCGGGCAGTGGTTCCAGTGGCTCGAGCCAATAACGCCAGCCTGATGCGGATCTTTTTCTGTGGCGAGGGAGCAAGTGCCCTCGCCACAATGTTGGACGACATACAGATTTCCCGTTGCCTGTCCCAAGCCCCCCTCGTTATCCTGCTGAATCCTTTAAGGCGAACACGCTGACCTGGCCGCACCTGAGCCATCCCTGGAATGTTGTGTTGATAACGGATCAGATGCGATGAATGCACCGCTGAAAGAATTTGGCCCGATCAAGGCTGTGATTTTCGACATGGATGGGCTGCTGCTGGACACCGAGGGGATTTACACCGAGGTCACCTCCATCATCGCCGAGCGCTACGGGCGTACGTTCGATTGGAGCGTCAAGCAGAACATCATCGGGCGCGGCGCCACGGATCTGGCCAATTACGTCGTCCAGGCGCTGGAGCTGCCGATCACCCCCGAGGAGTTCCTGGTGATTCGTGAGCCGCTGATGCGCGAACGTTTTCCCCATGCCCTGGCGATGCCGGGCGCCGAGGAGCTGGTGCGCCATCTGAAGGCCAGTGGCGTTCCAATAGCGGTGGGCACCAGTTCGTCGAGCCAGTCGTTTGCGCTTAAAACCACCCTGCACCGCGACTGGTTCGCGCTGTTCGATTTCATCGTGACGGCGGACGACCCTGAAGTCACTGCGGCGAAACCGGCGCCGGATATCTTCCTCACTGCCGCACGCCGCTTGGGTGTTGCGCCCCGCGACTGCCTGGTGTTCGAGGATTCACCGTTCGGCGTGACGGCCGCGAAAGCCGCCGGCATGACCGCCATCGCCATTCCGGATTCGGCCATGGCGGACGAGAAATACGCCCATGCCGACGGGATCATTCGTTCATTGAAGATGTTCCAGCCGGGCCTGTGCGGTTTGCCGGAACTGGAGTGGGCCTAAAAAAAGGGCTGCTGCGCAGCCCTGCGAGAGCAAGCTCCTTCGCCACATGGGTTTGAAGCCATGCCCGGCGTTTTTTCATGCTTGTGTCAGGCGCCGAAACCACCGTCGATGGTCAGGCTGGCACCGGTGATGTAGCCGGCTTCCGGCCCTGCCAGATAGGCGACGAAACTGGCGATTTCATCGACGTTGCCGTAGCGCCCGATCGCCATCAGCGACATCAGGCTGGAGGCGAAGTCGCTGTCGGCCGGGTTCATGTCGGTGTCCACCGGGCCGGGCTGCACATTGTTGACGGTAATGCCCCGTGGGCCGAGGTCACGGGCCAGGCCTTTGGTCAGGCCCACCAGCGCGGATTTGCTCATGGCGTAAGGCGCGCCACCGGCGAAGGGCATGCGGTCGGCGTTGGTGCTGCCGATGTTGATGACCCGACCGCCTTCGGTCATGTGTCGTGCGGCGGCCTGGGTGGCGATGAATACACTGCGCACGTTGATTGCCAGGGTCTGGTCGAAATCTTCGAGTTTGAATTCGTCCAGCGGTGCCATGGCCAGGACGCCGGCATTGTTGACCAGGATGTCCAACCGGCCAAAGGTCTCGACGGTGGCAGCGACGGCGTTGCGGATGGCGTCGGCGTCGGCGCTGTCGGCCTTGATCGCCAGGGCCTTGCCGCCCGCTGCGATAATGCTGTTTTGCAGTTCTTCAGACTTTGCCCCAGAGCTGACGTAGGTGAAGGCCACTGCGGCGCCTTCTGCGGCCAGGCGTTTGACGATGGCGGCGCCGATGCCGCGAGAACCGCCTTGGATCAAGGCGACTTTACCGCTCAGTGTTTGCGTGCTCATGGTGATCTCCAAATGTGCCGGGGCGAGATGCCGCGGTTGATGGACGGAGTATCGGGAAATGGTTCTCGGCTGTGTAGACGCTTATTGATACAGTCTGTGTAAACCAAAAGTTTAGAGTGGCGCCTATGGAAACCTTCAGCAGTATCGAATGCTTTGTGCGCAGCGCCGAAGTCGGCAGCTTTGCCGAGGCCGCGCGACGCTTGAGCGTGACCCCGGCGGCGGTGGGTAAAAGCGTGGCCAAGCTCGAAGTGCGGATGGGCGTCCGGCTGTTCCAGCGTAGCACCCGTAGCCTGACCCTGACGGAGGCCGGTCAGTTATTCCTGGAGGAGGTTGGCGCCAGCTTGAGTACCATCCAGAACGCTGTCGCCAACCTGGCCAGCGCCGGTGGGCAGCCGGCGGGGACGCTTAAGGTGAGCATGGGCACAGCATTCGGTCGCCTGTATGTGGTGCCCTTGCTCGGGGAGTTTTTGCAACGATACCCGGCGATCAATCCGGACTGGCATTTCGATAACCGGCAGGTTGACCTGATCGGCCAAGGCTTCGATGCGGCCATCGGCGGCGGTTTCGAACTGCCTCTGGGCGTGGTGGCGCGCAAGCTGACGGTGGCCCATCGGATACTGGTCGCATCAACGGACTATCTGCAAAGCCATGCCACAGTGAACGAGCCGGAAGATCTGGCGCAGCATCAGGGCATCCTGATCCGTTCGCCCCAGACCGGGCGGATCCGCTCATGGCAACTGACCAGCCGCACCCGGCAACACAGCCCGCTGACGCTTAAAATGCGCATGACCATGAGTGACTCGGAAGCGGCCTGCGCCACCGCAGCCCAAGGGTTGGGCATCGCCCTGGTGAGCATGCCGTTCGCCGTTCCCTATCTGGAATCCGGCGCACTGCAACGGGTGCTGCCAGACTGGTACGTCGACGATGGCAACATTTCCATCTATTACGCCGAACACAAACTGCTGCCGGGCAAGACCCGGGCGTTTGTGGATTTCATCATCGAGCAGTTTGCCGAACAGGGCTGGGGAGAACGGTTCAGTGCAGTTTGAGGCTGGCCGAACGATCTCATTGTCCCTATCGCGAGCAAGCTCGCTCCCACATGGATTTTGGTGTTCACGAAATGTGTGCTCACTGCAAAATCGATGTGGGAGCGAGCTTGCTCGCGATGGGACCGCCGCCGTTTAGAAAATAAAACTCACCGCCCAAACCGCCCCGGCCAGCCAATGATGGTCTTGGGCCGAGGCGTCCCGTAGGTGCGCACTTTCGAGGTCGACAACCCCAGCCGCACCAGGGATTCGGCAATGGTCACCGCCGCGGTCACGCCATCGACCACCGGTACCCCGGTGCGCTGGCGGATCTGCTCATCGAGCCCGGCCATGCCGCCGCAGCCCAGGCAGATCACCTCGGCCTTGTCCTGGCTGACCGCCAGTTCGGCCTGGCGCACGATGGCCTCGACCGCCCGTTGCGGGTCCTGCTCAAGCTCCAGCACCGCCAGGCCGCTGGCCCGGACCGAGGCGCAGCGGTCGAACAAGCCGGACAGCTTGAGACGGTCTTCGATCAGCGGCACGGTGCGGTCCAGGGTGGTGACCACCGAATAGGCGTGACCCAGAAACATGGCGGTGCTGGCGCCGGCGTCGGTGATGTCCACCACCGGCACGTTCAGCAGTTCTTGCAAGCCTTCGCGGCCATGTTCGCCATAGCCGGCCTGGATCACCGCGTCGAACGGCTGGTCGTAGGACATCACCCGGTCCATCACCGCGATGGCCGCCAGGTAGCTTTCAAAATTGCCTTCGATGGAGTCGGCGCCGAAATGCGGCGTGAGCCCGATGATTTCGGTGCCCGGCGCGGCCACGGCCTGGGCCTGGCGGGCGATGGCCTGGGTGATGGATTCGGTGGTGTTGACGTTGACCACGAGAATTCGCATGAGCTGTCCTCCTTAACGCATGAAAGTCAGCGGCCCGAACCTGTTGGGCCGCTTTGAATGATCAATGGCTGACGTTATCCACAGCGATGGATTCACCGCTGACGTCTCCGTAATACGGTTGGCGCTTGGCAATGATCAGGTACAGCAGCCCTGCAATCGAAGCGCCAATCAACCAGGAAAACGGTGAAACGCTGTCGAAACCGGGCACCAGCGCCAGGATAATCGCGATCAGCGCCGCCGGAATGAACGCGACTACGGCACGCAGGTTGACCCCATTGCTGTAGAAATACGCACCGTTTGGGTCCTCGCTGTACAGTTGCGGCACGTTGATGCGACCTTTTCGCAGCAGCCAGTAGTCGACCATGATCACCCCGTACAGCGGCCCGAGCAGGGCGCCGAGGCCGGACAGGAAATACACGATCACCAGCGGGCTGTTGTACAGGTTCCACGGCAGGATCAGCACGGCAATGGCAGCGCTGATCAGCCCGGCGCGGCGGAAGGTCAGGTACTTGGGCGCCAGGTTGCTGAGTACGAACGCCGGGGCGACGAAGTTGGCCATGATGTTCACCGCCACGGTGACGATCAGGAAGGCCAGGCAGCCCAGCACCAGAAGGAACGTGTTGGGAATCGAGGCGACGACCTGGGTCGGGCTTTCGATGATTTGCCCGTTGATCTGGAACTGTGCACCACACAGCAGGATGGTGATCCCGGCAAATACCAGAATATTCACCGGCAGGCCCCAGAAATTTCCGACGACGATGGTTCGCCGGCACGGCGAGGAGCGGGCGAAGTCGCAGAAATTGAGAATCAACGTACCGTAGATCGACAGCCAAAGTGCTCCGCCGGCAAAGATATTGCGCCACATCTCGCCACCGGTCAGGGGGTCGCGGATCGACCAGGCAATGGTGGCGCCGGCCTGGGTGTACATCCAACCGGCCAGTGCCGCGACGGTCACCAGGATCACCGGGCCGGCGAAGCCTTCGTAACGGCGCACCGTCTCCATGCCGTAGGCCAGGATCACCAGTTGCACGAACCAGATCGCCACGAAACACAGCCAACCCAGGCTCGACAGGCCCAGGATCAAGTCGTGGTCATAGTCGGCGACTCCTGGGTGGATTGCCGTCAGCAAAACCCGTAGGACCACGGATGCCAGGTATGTCTGAATACCGAACCAGGCAATGGCGATAACCGCCCTGATCAAGGCAGGAATCTGCGCCCCGTGGATACCAAAGCTGATCCGGCTGATTACCGGAAACGGCACCCCGGTTTTCTGCCCCATGTAGCCGGACAGGTTCATGAAGCCATACACCAACGCCGCCCCGATGCCCAGGGACAGCAAAATCTGCCAGCCGCCCAGGCCCAGGGCATACAGGCCGATGGCGAAGGAGTAGTTGGCAATGTTGTGCACGTCGTTGGTCCACAGGGCAAAGATGCTGTAGCGGCCCCAACGCCGACCTTCGGCCTTGGTCGGTGCCAGGTCTTTGTTGTGCAGTCGCGGGCTCAAGGCCAGGGACGCGGCGGTTTTGTCATCAAGGGGTGTGGAGGAGGGCAGATCCAGCGCGATGTTGTTGGAGAGACTCGTACGCATTCCGGCAGGCTCCTGATTCTCGGCGCAGCGATGACTGTGCGTGAGCGCGGGGCTCGACAAATCTTCGTCGCGGCGGGCGAGCATCATTGGTTACGGGGCATCTGCAGCCTGTACGGGATAGGGCGCTTCAGGCTTGCGGATCTAAAGTGTGTGTATGTTTTATAAATGTTGTATACAAAACACTTGTCGACTCAAGCCAGATTTATGCCAGCTCCTCGATCTGTCGGGAGGGCCTCTCATTTCATTTGGTTATTGATATTCAATAAGTCACTGAAAGTACGCGCTTATAAATTGACCCATTGAACAGGTATTTATTTTCAAGGACGTACTTGGGAGAACTTGAGAGGTGTAAGGCAGGAGGGGGAGGTGTAACTTTTCAGCGCGCTCATCAACGGAATGCACACAAAAATGGCACCTGTGGTGACATTTTTGTGTACAGGAACGTCTGCCTGGCTACAGGGCTTTGCTTTTGGCGATGATATTCCCGGCGTGCAGCCCGCATTCTTTCTGCGTGGCTTCTTCCCACCACCAACGACCCTCGCGTTCGTGCTGGTTCGGCAGCACCGGGCGGGTGCAGGGCTCGCAACCAATGCTGATGAAACCGCGTTCATGCAGGCTGTTGTAAGGCAGCTCCAGCATGCGGATGTAACCCCAGACTTCTTCGCTGGTCATCTGCGACAGCGGGTTGAACTTGTACAGGGTGCGCTCGGGGGTGGAAAACGCCGTGTCGATTTCCAGCACGGCCACCTGGCTGCGGGTGCCAGGGCTCTGGTCGCGGCGCTGGCCGGTGGCCCAGGCGCGGACATCGGTCAGTTTGCGCCGCAGCGGCTCGATCTTGCGGATGCCGCAGCACTCGCCGTGGCCGTCCTTGTAGAAACTGAACAGGCCTTTTTCCTTCACGAAGGGCTCGAGTTTCGTGTGGTCCGGCGAAACCAGTTCGATGTCGATCTTGTAATGCTCGCGCACCTGATCGATGAAGCGATAGGTCTCCGGGTGCAGGCGGCCGGTGTCGAGGCTGAACACCTTGACGTTCTTGTTCAGCTTCCAGGCCATGTCCACCAGCACCACGTCTTCGGCGCCACTGAACGATAGCCACAGGTCATCGCCGAACTCGGCGAAGGCCAATTTGAGGATGTCCTGCGGGGACTTGTTGGCATAGGTCGTGGCGAGTTCCACGACGTCAAACGATGGGCTCATCAGGGCGGCTTCCTACAGGTCGGTGGCGCTGGGCGCTCTATATGGGGCTGATGGTAACAAAAGCTGTCGAGGCTGGCGCGCTCCTGTGCGTTGCGCCGGCACTGGCGAATGGCTAGAGTCGGCAAGCCTTTTGTTCGCTCAACCGATAAACATCAGAAAAAATGGGAGTGTCTTGTGGAAATTGCCTGTCTCGACCTGGAAGGTGTGCTGGTCCCGGAGATCTGGATCGCCTTCGCTGAAAAAACCGGGATTGAATCCCTCAGGGCAACCACGCGGGACATTCCCGACTACGACGTGCTGATGAAGCAACGGTTGCGCATCCTCGACGAACACGGCCTCAAGCTTTCCGACATCCAGGAAGTCATCGCCACCCTCAAGCCGCTGGACGGCGCCAGCGAATTCGTCGACTGGCTGCGCGAGCGCTTCCAGGTGGTGATTCTTTCCGACACCTTCTACGAATTTTCCCAACCCCTGATGCGTCAACTCGGCTTTCCGACTTTGCTGTGCCATCGCTTGATTACCGATGACAGCGGGCGGGTGACTGGGTACCAACTGCGTCAGAAAGATCCCAAGCGCCAGTCGGTCCTGGCTTTCAAGAGCTTGTACTACCGCGTGATTGCCGCAGGGGATTCCTACAATGACACCACGATGCTGGGTGAAGCCGACGCCGGGATTCTGTTCCATGCGCCGGAGAACGTGATCCGTGAATTCCCGCAATTCCCGGCGGTGCACAGCTTTGCCGAGTTGAAGCAGGAATTTATCAAGGCGTCGAACCGCAATCTCAGCTTGTAAGTAAAAACCTGTGGGAGCGAGCTTGCTCGCGATAGCGGTGTGTCAGTCGATTCCAAAGGGCTGCTGACCTGACGCAATCGCAAGCAAGCTCGCTCCCACAAGGGTTCGTGTGCAGTTCGCGATAGGGTTAGAGGTTCTGCAAGGTTTCCAGCAACACCCGAACCTTGGTAATCGACTCCTGATACTCCGCCTGCCAATCCGAATCCGCGACAATCCCGCCGCCGCCCCAGCAACACACCTGCCCATCCTTGACCAGCAGGCTGCGGATGGCGATGGAGCTGTCCATTTCCCCGCGCACGTCCAGGTACAGCAACGAGCCGCAATACAGCCCGCGCCGGGTCGGTTCGAGTTCGTCGATGATTTGCATGGCGCGGATTTTCGGCGCTCCGGTGATCGAGCCGCCGGGAAAGCTGCCGGCGATCAGGTCCAGGGCGTCCTTGTCGTCGGCCAGCTCACCGGTCACGCTGCTGACCAGATGATGCACGTTCGGGTAGCTTTCCAGGCTGAACAACTCCGGCACCCGCACCGAACCAATACGGCAGGTACGCCCCAGGTCGTTGCGCAGCAGGTCGACGATCATCAGGTTTTCCGCCCGGTCCTTGGGGCTGGCCAGTAGTTCGGCGGCATGGGCCGCGTCTTCGCCAGGTGTAGTTCCCCGGGGCCGGGTGCCTTTGATCGGCCGGGTTTCCACGTGGCCCTCGCTGACCTTGACGAAACGTTCGGGCGACAGGCTCAACACCGCACCGCCATCCGGTAGGCTCTGGAAGCCGGAGAATGGCGTCGGGCAAGCCGCCCGCAGCGCCTGGTAAGCCGCCCAGGCGTCGCCTTTGCAGGGGGCGCGAAAGCGCTGGGAAAAGTTGACCTGGTAGCAGTCGCCCGCCTGGATATACGCCTGGATGCGCTCGAGCGCCTGTCGATAATCTTCGGCGCTGAGGTCTGGCGTCATGGGGCCTTCAAGGCTGAAGGCAGCACCGGGTAGCTCAGCCGGCTGGCTGAACAGCGCGATCAGGCGTTGGCGTTCATCTTCGCCACAATGGGGGTGGAACACCAATTGGCTGGTGCCGGACTGGTGGTCGGTGACCAGCGCCCAGTCGTACACGCCGAACCGCGCATCGGGCAGTTGCAGGTCGTCCTGGGCGTGGGACGGCAAGGCTTCAAGGTGTCGGCCGAAGTCGTAGCTCAAGTAGCCGATCAGGCCACCGGCGAAGGGCAACTGCACCGTGGTCGGCAGGTTGGCGTGCCCCAGTTGCGCCAGTTGAGTGCGCAAGCGGTGCAGGAAATCGCTACCGCTCTCATCCGGCAACACCGCCAGTTGCTCCAGCGGCCAGGCGCTGAGCAGGTCATAACGTCCGCGTTCGGCGCTCGGCCGGCCACTGTCGAGCATGACACTGCCCGGCGCGTGACGGATCGCCGCGAAGTATTCGGCGGGGTTGGCGCGATAGGGCAGCGGGTGTACGGAGCAGGTTGGCATGGGCGGGGCGGGTCAGCCGTTCAGGCGGGGTGGCGATTGTAATCCTCTGTAGGATTTGCTCCTAGAGGGATGTCGGAGATGAGCACGTCTGTGGCTGTCGAAGATGACGGTGGAGGAATATTTGTGATGAGAGCATCCTGTGGCGAGGGGATTTATCCCCGCTGGGTTGCGTAGCAACCCTAAAATCTGCCACCCCAGTACATCAGGTTGGTTGCATCTGCCTGTTTGGGGGCGCGTCGCAACCCAGCGGGGATAAATCCCCTCGCCACAAGTCCACACTGTCCCCGGTCCAAACAATTTGTAATGTGCAGGTTTAGAGGGATCAGCCTTCAACCAGCGGAATATGCCCAAACAACTCCTGGGCGAACGCCACACGCTCTTCCACGGTTTCAACGACGCCCCGTTCCTTGAGTTCTTCCAGGCGTGCTTCCACCGCATGGGTGCGCAGGGTCAGGCCGCAATCGTTGGCGATCTGGATGTTCAGCCCCGGGCGGGCGTTGAGCTCCAGGATCAACGGGCCTTTCTCCTGGTCCAGCACCATGTCGACGCCGATGTAGCCCAGCCCGCACAGCTCATAGCAACCGGCGGCCAGTTTCATGAAACCATCCCAGTAGGGCAGTTGTACGCCATCCACCGCGTTGGTGGTGTCGGGGTGTTTGGTGATGATGTTGTTCAGCCAGGTGCCACGCAGGGTCAGGCCGGTGGCGAGGTCGACACCCACGCCGATGGCGCCCTGGTGCAAGTTGGCCTTGCCGCCGGATTGGCGCGTTGGCAAGCGCAACATGGCCATCACCGGATAACCCATCAATACGATGATGCGGATGTCCGGCACGCCTTCATAGCTGATGCTCTTGAAGATCTGGTCCGGCGTCACGCGGTACTCGATCAACGCCCGGTCACGGTGACCGCCCAAGGAATACAGGCCCGTGAGGATGCTGGAGATATGGTGCTCGATTTCCTCGTGGCTGATGATCTTGCCGGACACCGTGCGATAACGACCCTCGAAACGGTCGGCAATCACTATGATGCCGTCACCGCCCGCGCCCTGGGCCGGCTTGATCACGAAGTCGGTACGCCCGCCGATGATCCCGTCGAGCTTGTCGATTTCCTTCTCGGTGGAGATCACCCCATACAGTTCCGGCACATGGATACCGGCGGCGATGGCCCGTTCCTTGGTGATGATCTTGTCATCGACGATGGGGTACAGGCTGCGCTTGTTGTACTTGAGCACGTAATCGGCGTTACGCCGGTTGATGCCCATGATGCCCCGGGCTTCCAGGGCCTTCCAGGTCTTCCAGAAGCCGAACATCAGGAGTCTGCCTTGAGGAAGGCCTTGAACCGCACCAGCTCGGTCAGGCGGTAGCCGCGATAACGCCCCATGGCCAGCATGAAGCCCACCAGGATCAGCAGGATCGCCGGGAAGGTGAACACGAAATACACCAGTTCCGGCACGCTCATGATCAGGTGCGCCAGGGAGGCGGCGAACAAAGTACCGATGGCGACTTTCATCGCGTGGCCGGCGCCGCGTTCTTCCCAGGTGATGGACAGGCGTTCGATGGTCATGGTCAGGATCACCATTGGGAACAGCGCCACCGACAAGCCGCGCTCCAAGCCCAGCTTATGGCTGAACAGGCTGATGGCGGCGATCAGCACCACCACGAACGTCAGCACCACCGAGAGCCTTGGCAGCATCTGCAGCTTGAGGTGCTCCAGGTACGAGCGCAGCGACAGGCCCAGCGTGGTGATCACCGTGAACAGGATGATGCCGAAGCCCAACTGGGTTTCCCGGAAGGCCAGGGCGATCAGCACCGGGGTAAAGGTCCCGAGGGTTTGCAGGCCGATCAGGTTGCGCAGGATCAGGATCACCAGCACGCCGATCGGGATCATCACCATGATCATGAAGGTTTGCTGGGTTTGCAGCGGCAGGCCGTAGAGCGAGTATTCGAGGAAGTTGGCGTCGGTGTTCTCGTCCGTCAGCTTGGCCAGGCGAATGGCGTTCATTTCGCTGTTGTTCATGCTGAAGGTCACGGTGGCTTTCTTGCCGCCGTCGACGGTGATCAGGTTTTCATCGCCGGTCCACCACAGCAGGCGGTCGGTGGGCAGCCCCTGTTCGCCGCTGTCCGGGTTGAAGTACAGCCAGTCGGCGCCGTTGAAACTGCGCAACCACAGTTCAGGTGTCTGCGGTTGATCGGCGACCAGGCGGATGGTGTGGACCTTTTCCACCGGCACGTGGGCGATGGACAGCACCAGTTCGACGATCCTGGCCTTGTTGGCCGATGAGGGATCGCCGGCCAGCAACAGCTTGACGTTGTCGTCGTTGAGGTTGTTGACGCGCTTGATGGCCTCGCTGATGAAGGTTTCGACGTCGGCCGAATGCTGGCGGATCGGCGCGAGCAGGGCTTCGGCGGCCAGCTTTTCCGGGCCTTCGACGGCGATGCTGTCGCGGAAGGTCGGGCCCTTGACCTTGGTTTTTTCGGCGCTGTAGCGCTTGGTCAACACCAACCGGTAATACAGCGTCTGGTTGCCCTTGGCCCGCCGCGCCGACCACGTCACCTTGCGGTTACCGTCGACCCGGTTCACCGCCACCCCATAATTGTTGGAGATAAAGCTCTCGTTGAGGCTCACGTAGTCGCGGCTCAGGGGCGGCACGAACATCTGGATCTTGACCGGATCCTTGGCATTGGGCACGAACTCGACCTTGGCGTCGATGTTCCACAGGTCGTCGGTGGCGTCTTCGGTGACCGGAATGCCGAGCACGAAAATCTGATAGGCCGTCACCGACAGGCCCAGCACCACCAGGATGGCGATCAGCATTTTCAGATGGAGGGTAAGGGAGCGCATTGGAATTACTCTGCGGTTTGAGCGGCATTGGCGCAGGCGGGTTTGCCGGCAGCGTATTTAAGACTGGGGTCGACCAGTGCGTCGAAGCGCTTGAGCGCCTCGGAACCGATCAGCAACGGGTATTGGAAGGCACTACGGTCGGTGAGGTTCACTTCGATGCTGCGCAGGGCCGAGCCCATGCAAATGTCCAGCTCGATGACCGGTCGCGCCGTGTATTTCTTGCCTTCTTCCGGGTCGTAGTCACCGGCGCGGCGCTTGATCTTGCTGACCCGGGCCAGCGGACGTTCGATGGGGTGCGAATGGGCCGCGTCGATGGCCAGGTAAAAACGCACCCAGGATTCGCCATTGCGTTTGAAGCGCTTGATGTCCCGGGCGCTGAGCGAAGCGGTCTTGGCGCCGGTGTCGAGCTTGGCGGCGACCTCCAGGTCAATGCCCTGCAGGGCTGCGTATTCGTTGAGACCGTACACGGTTTTTTCGCCCGCCACGGCAAGCCCCGGCAGGCACATGAAATAAAGGACAGCGGATAAGGGCTTGAGTGTCATAGATCCTGGTGCGCAGCGTTCCGTTTATCGGTTCAGGCCCTGGCATTACTGCACAAGCTCCCTGGGCAGCCTTCCCTATAAAAGGAGAGCAGCAAATCGCGCGGCATTCTAGCACGGTGGTTTTCTGACGCCACCGCTGGCCCGAGGCTACGAGTCATCCAAACGGCCGGTTATGTCCGACGCTGTTGTTAGACGATTGTCGACAATGTTGATTTTTTCTTTGACGTTTATGGGCTTGTTGGGTAGTTTTTGTCGTAATGATTTTCAAGGTGTCGACAATATGCTCGAGCAGCTCGAATCCCCGGTGATGGCCCAGGACGACTCGGAAACCCTTTCCGAGAACGTTTTCCGACGTATCCAGGCCGCCATCGTCAAAGGTGAAATCGCCCCCGGCAGCAAGATCTCCGAGCCCGAGTTGGCCCGCACCTACGGCATCAGCCGCGGGCCGCTGCGCGAGGCGATCCATCGCCTGGAAGGCCAGCGCCTGCTGGTGCGCATTCCCCACGTCGGTGCCCGGGTGGTGTCCCTGAGCCACGCTGAGCTGCTGGAACTCTACGAAATCCGTGAATCCCTCGAAGGCATGGCCTGCCGCCTGGCGGCCGAACGCATGACCCTGGAAGAAATCGACGAGCTGCGGCGGGTCCTGGAAACCCACGAGCGCGATGCGGCGTTCCAGGCCGGTGTCGGCTATTACCAGCAGGAAGGCGATTTCGACTTTCATTACCGGATCATCCAGGGCAGCGGCAACCGCACCCTGACGCAAATGCTCTGCGGCGAGCTGTATCAACTGGTGCGCATGTACCGCATCCAGTTCTCCACCACGCCCAACCGGCCGCGCCAGGCGTTTGCCGAGCACCATCGGATTCTCGACGCCATCGCCGATCGCGATGGCGAACTGGCTGAATTATTGATGCGTCGGCACATCGGCGCTTCCAAACGCAACATCGCGCGTCATTTCCAGGACAGCGCCACTGAACGAGGTGAGTCATGAGCAACAGCACTCCAGGCCAGCGTTTCCGCGATGCGGTCGCCAATGAGCATCCGCTGCAAGTGGTGGGCACGATCAACGCCAACCATGCGCTGCTGGCCAAGCGCGCCGGTTTCAAGGCGATCTACCTGTCCGGCGGCGGCGTGGCGGCCGGTTCCCTCGGCGTGCCGGACTTAGGGATCACCGGCCTGGATGACGTGTTGACCGATGTGCGGCGTATCACCGATGTGTGCGACCTGCCGTTGCTGGTGGACGTGGACACCGGTTTCGGTTCCTCGGCGTTCAACGTGGCTCGTACGGTCAAGTCGATGATCAAGTTCGGCGCGGCGGCGATTCATATCGAGGATCAGGTCGGCGCCAAGCGCTGCGGTCATCGTCCGAACAAGGAGATCGTTTCGCAGCAGGAAATGGTCGACCGCATCAAGGCCGCCGTCGATGCCCGTACCGACGACAGTTTTGTGATCATGGCCCGTACCGATGCCCTGGCCGTGGAAGGGCTGGAGTCTGCCCTGGATCGCGCCGCTGCCTGCATCGAGGCCGGTGCCGACATGATTTTCCCTGAGGCCATTACCGAACTGGAGATGTACAAGCTGTTCGCCAGCCGCGTGAGGGCGCCGATCCTGGCCAACATCACCGAATTCGGCGCGACACCGCTGTACACCACCGAACAGTTGGCCGGTGCCGACGTGTCCTTGGTGCTGTACCCATTGTCGGCTTTCCGCGCCATGAACAAGGCTGCCGAAAATGTCTACACCGCGATCCGCCGCGACGGCACGCAACAGAACGTCATCGACACCATGCAGACCCGCATGGAGCTTTACGACCGCATCGACTACCACACCTTCGAGCAGAAGCTCGATGCGTTGTTCGCGGCGAAGAAGTAAGACGCGATTCCCCACAACTTGCCGATTCCCAACAAATTCAAGAATGGAGACAGCAAATGGCCGAAGCAAAAGTACTCAGTGGCGCCGGGCTCCGTGGCCAGGTGGCCGGGCAAACCGCATTGTCCACCGTAGGCCAGTCGGGCGCAGGCCTGACCTATCGCGGCTACGACGTTCGCGACCTGGCGGCAGATGCGCAATTTGAAGAAGTGGCCTACCTGCTGCTGTACGGCGAGCTGCCGACCCAGGCACAGCTGGACGCCTACACCGGTAAACTGCGCCAGTTGCGGGACTTGCCCCAAGCCCTGAAAGAGGTTTTGGAGCGCATTCCCGCCGACGCCCACCCGATGGACGTGATGCGCAGCGGCTGCTCGTTCCTGGGCAACCTGGAACCCGAGGAAGATTTTTCCCAGCAGCATGACAAGACCGACCGTCTGCTGGCCGCGTTCCCGGCGATTATGTGCTACTGGTATCGCTTCAGCCACGAAGGCCAGCGCATCGAATGCGTGACCGACGAAGCGTCCATCGGCGGCCATTTTCTGCACCTGCTGCATGGCAAGAAGCCGAGCGAGTTGCACGTCAAGGTGATGAACGTGTCGCTGATCCTCTACGCCGAGCACGAATTCAACGCCTCGACCTTCACCGCCCGGGTTTGCGCCTCCACCTTGTCGGACCTGTTCTCCTGCATCACGGCTGCCATCGGCTCGTTGCGCGGCCCGTTGCATGGCGGTGCCAACGAAGCGGCGATGGCGATGATCGAACGCTTCCAATCGCCGGAGGAGGCGGTCAAGGGCACCCTGGCGATGCTCGAGCGCAAGGACAAGATCATGGGCTTCGGCCACGCGATCTATAAGGACAACGACCCGCGTAACGAGGTGATCAAGGGCTGGTCGAAAAAACTTGCCGATGAAGTGGGCGACACGGTGCTGTTTCCGGTTTCCGAAGCCATCGACAAGACCATGTGGGAGCAAAAGAAACTGTTCCCCAACGCCGATTTCTACCATGCCTCGACATACCACTTCATGGGCATCCCGACCAAGCTGTTCACGCCGATCTTCGTCTGCTCGCGCCTGACCGGCTGGGCCGCCCATGTGTTCGAACAACGCGCCAACAATCGCATCATCCGCCCGAGCGCCGAATACACCGGCGTCGAACAGCGCAAGTTCGTGCCAATCGAACAACGCTGAGCTGGAGGGTTTTAGCTGCCGGAACTGAATGAACCCGAAACCCTGTGGGAGCGAGCTTGCTCGCGATTGCGTACTGACATTCAACATTGATGTCGATGGATACACCGCTATCGCGAGCAAGCTCGCTCCCACAGTGGCCGGGGGTGACTTCAAGTCCTGCGCCAGCCCCTTCTGAAACCACCGTGACCGAGTCCTGACGATGAACACAGAATTTCGCAAACCGCTGCCCGGCACTTCGCTGGATTATTTCGACGTTCGCGAGGCCGTGGATGCCATCCGCCCCGGCGCCTACGACGGCCTGCCGTACACCTCCCGCGTGCTGGCGGAGAATCTGGTACGTCGCTGCGACCCGGCCACGCTGCGCGAGTCGCTGCTGCAACTGATCGAGCGCAAGCGCGACCTGGATTTCCCCTGGTTCCCGGCCCGCGTGGTGTGCCATGACATCCTCGGCCAGACCGCGCTGGTGGACCTGGCCGGCCTGCGCGACGCCATCGCCCTGCAAGGCGGTGACCCGGCGCAGGTCAATCCGGTGGTGCCGACCCAACTGATCGTCGACCACTCCCTGGCGGTGGAAAGCGGTGGTGCCGATCCCCAGGCCTTCGCCAAGAACCGCGCCATCGAAGACCGGCGCAACGAAGACCGTTTCCATTTCATCAACTGGACCAAGAAAGCCTTCAAGAATGTCGACGTGATTCCGCCAGGCAACGGGATCATGCACCAGATCAACCTGGAAAAAATGTCGCCGGTGATCCAGCAGCGTGACGGCGTGGCCTTCCCCGACACCTGCGTCGGCACCGACAGTCACACGCCCCACGTCGATGCCCTGGGCGTGATCGCCATCGGCGTCGGCGGCCTGGAAGCCGAAAGTGTCATGCTGGGTCGCGCCTCGTGGATGCGCTTGCCGGAAATCATCGGCGTCGAGCTGACCGGCCAGTTGCAACCGGGCATCACCGCCACCGACATGGTGCTGGCGCTGACTGAGTTCCTGCGCAAGCAAAAAGTCGTCGGTGCCTGGCTGGAGTTCTTCGGTGAAGGCGCCAGAGCCCTGACCTTGGGCGACCGTGCGACCATCTCCAACATGGCCCCGGAATATGGCGCCACGGCGGCGATGTTCCATATTGACCAACAGACCATCGATTACCTGAAACTGACCGGCCGCGAAGACGAGCAGGTGCTACTGGTCGAGACCTACGCCAAGCAGGCAGGCCTGTGGGCCGACAGTCTCAAGGGCGCGCAGTACGAGCGTGGCCTGACCTTCGACCTGTCCTCGGTGGTGCGCAACATGGCCGGCCCGAGCAACCCCCACGCCCGCGTCGCGGTCTCGGATCTGGCCGCCAAAGGCATTTCCGGACAGTGGGACGATGTGCCAGGACAGATGCCTGACGGCGCGGTGATCATCGCCGCCATCACCAGTTGCACCAACACCAGTAACCCGCGCAACGTGATCGCCGCCGGCCTGCTGGCGCGTAACGCCAATCGCCTGGGCCTGACCCGCAAGCCGTGGGTCAAGTCGTCCCTGGCACCGGGCTCGAAAACCGTGGCGTTGTACCTGGATGAAGCCGGTCTGACCAAGGAGTTGGAACAACTGGGCTTTGGTGTCGTGGCCTTTGCCTGCACCACGTGCAACGGCATGTCTGGCGCCCTGGATCCAGTGATCCAGCAGGAAATCATCGACCGTGACCTGTACGCCACCGCCGTGCTGTCGGGCAACCGCAACTTCGACGGACGCATCCACCCATACGCCAAGCAGGCGTTCCTGGCGTCGCCGCCGCTGGTGGTGGCCTACGCCATCGCCGGGACGATCCGCTTCGATATCGAGAAGGATGTGCTGGGCGTGGTGGACGGTCGGGAAATCCGCCTCAAGGACATCTGGCCGAGCGACGAAGAGATCAATGCGGTGGTCAAGGCCTCGGTGAAGCCGGAGCAGTTCCGTCAGGTGTACATCCCGATGTTCGCCATCCAGGAAGACACCGGGCCGAAAGTCACGCCGCTGTACGATTGGCGCCCACAAAGCACCTACATCCGTCGCCCGCCTTATTGGGAAGGGGCACTGGCCGGTGCGCGACCGCTCAAGGGCATGCGCCCGCTGGCGGTGTTGCCGGACAACATCACTACGGACCACTTGTCGCCCTCCAACGCCATCATGCTGGACAGCGCCGCCGGCGAATACCTGGCGAAAATGGGCCTGCCGGAGGAAGACTTCAACTCCTACGCGACCCACCGCGGCGATCACCTGACGGCGCAACGCGCCACCTTCGCCAACCCGAAGCTGTTCAACGAAATGGTCCAGGAAAACGGCAAGGTCAAGCAGGGTTCCCTGGCCCGGGTCGAGCCGGAAGGCAAGGTCATGCGCATGTGGGAAGCCATCGAGACCTACATGGAGCGCAAGCAGCCGCTGATCATCATTGCTGGCGCCGACTACGGCCAGGGTTCGTCCCGGGACTGGGCGGCCAAGGGCGTACGCCTGGCCGGTGTCGAGGCGATCGCCGCCGAAGGTTTCGAACGCATCCACCGCACCAACCTGGTGGGCATGGGCGTGTTGCCGCTGGAGTTCAAGCCCGGGACTGATCGCAAGACCCTGGGCATCGACGGCAGCGAGATTTACGACGTGATCGGCGAACGCACTCCGCGGGCAACGCTGACCTTGGTCATCACCCGCAAGAACGGCGAGCGCGTCGAGGTGCCGGTGACCTGTCGCCTCGACACTGCTGAAGAAGTGTCGATCTACGAAGCCGGTGGCGTGCTGCAACGCTTTGCCCAGGACTTCCTTGAATCGGCGGTGGCCGTTTAAATCGCTTGGGTGGCCCGTTCTCTGGCCACCCTTTTTTCAGGAGTTAGAGCACATGGCTCACTCGCCTCAAATCAAGATCCCCGCGACCTACATGCGTGGCGGCACCAGCAAAGGCGTGTTCTTCAGCCTGCAAGACCTGCCTGAAGCGGCCCGCGTCCCTGGCGCCGCCCGGGATGCCTTGCTGTTGCGGGTGATCGGCAGTCCCGACCCGTATGAGAAGCAGATCGACGGCATGGGCGGTGCGACGTCCAGCACCAGCAAGACTGTAATTCTGTCCAAGAGCACCCGGGCCGATCACGATGTCGATTACCTGTTCGGCCAGGTGTCCATCGACAAGCCGTTCGTGGACTGGAGCGGCAACTGCGGCAACCTGTCGGCGGCGGTCGGTTCATTCGCCATCAGCAGTGGCTTGGTGGCGTCCGCTCGTATTCCGCAAAACGGCGTGGCGGTGGTGCGGATCTGGCAAGCCAACATCGGCAAGACCATCATCGCCCATGTGCCGATCACTGACGGTGCGGTGCAGGAAACCGGTGATTTCGAACTCGACGGCGTGACCTTTCCGGCGGCCGAAGTGCAGCTGGAGTTCATGGACCCGGCGGCAGAAGAAGAGGGCGGTAGCGGCTCGATGTTTCCCACTGGCAACCTGGTGGACGACCTCGAGGTGCCAGGTGTGGGCACTTTCAAGGCAACCCTGATCAACGCCGGGATCCCGACGATTTTCATCAATGCCCGGGACGTCGGCTACACCGGCACTGAATTGCAGGGCGCGATCAACGGCGATCCCAAGGCATTGGCGATGTTTGAAACCATTCGCGCCCACGGCGCCCTGCGCATGGGCTTGATCAAACATCTGGACGAAGCCGCCCAGCGCCAGCACACGCCGAAAGTGGCGTTTGTCGCACCACCGGCCGACTACCTTTCATCGAGTGGAAAAGCCGTGGCGGCCGGGGATGTCGACCTGCTGGTGCGGGCGCTGTCCATGGGCAAACTGCACCACGCCATGATGGGCACGGCGGCGGTTGCCATCGGCACGGCCGCGGCGATTTCCGGCACCCTGGTGAACCTGGCGGCGGGCGGCATCGAACGCAACGCCGTACGTTTCGGCCACCCCTCCGGCACCTTGCGCGTCGGCGCCGAGGCCAGCCAGATCAATGGTGAATGGACCGTGAACAAAGCCATCATGAGCCGCAGCGCGCGGGTGCTGATGGAAGGGTTTGTGCGGGTGCCGGGGGATGTGTTTTAACGCAAATATTTCAGGACCAACACAAAACCTGTGGGAGCGAGCTTGCTCGCGAAGGCGCTGTGTCTGTCAACATCGATGTTGAATGTGCCGGCTTCTTCGCGAGCAAGCTCGCTCCCACATGGGCTTTGTGTGTACGCGAAATCTGTGAACATCGGTGATCAACTGTGGGAGCGGGCTTGCTCGCGAAGGCGGTGTGTCAGTCGACATCAATGTTGACGGTGCCGGCCTCTTCGCGAGCAAGCTCGCTCCCACATGGGCTTTGTGGTGTGCGCGAAATCTGTGAACATCGGTGATCAACTGTGGGAGCGGGCTTGCTCGCGAAGGCGGTGTGTCAGTCGACATCAATGTTGACGGTGCCGGCCTCTTCGCGAGCAAGCTCGCTCCCACAGGGGGATTGCGTTTCTGTAATCAACCCTTCTTCGTCAGCGCCGCGACCACCAGTCCCACATTGCTCTCCAGCTCCGCCACCGGGTCGGCGGCGTCGGTGCTGAGCACCAGCAATTGGCTGCCACCCTCGGTAATGGCGGCTTTCAGCGCCTCCGAAGGCTGGCGATGGTGTAGCACCAGTGCCACGTCGTTGTCTTTCAAGGTCGCGGTCAATTGCTTGAGGGCTTCGGGTGTCCAGTCGGCGTCGGGCCGGGCATCGCTGCTGATCCCGTCCAGATTGAGTCCGCTGATCAAGTAACCGAAATGTTCGCTCAGGCTGACCACGCTCAGGTTGTCGGCGCTGGCGAGCTGCTTTTCGCTGTCGGCACTGAGTTTGAGCAGGCGTTGCTTGAGGGCAGCCAGGTTGGTGTCGATTTTCGGTTTGGCCGTTGGGGCCAGGCGCACCAGGTCGGCGGCGATCACATCGGCCATGCGCCCCAGGTTATGGCTGGCCATCCACGGCTGGCTCGCCAGCCCGTCGGCCATGCCCGGTTGCACGGCGATACCGGGAAGGGCGCCATCCACCGGGCGCGCGGCATCGACTTCGACGATGCGGATATTGCTGCGTCGGGCCATGGGGTACAGCGGATCGTCCGGCCATAGCGAGCGCAGGCCGATCACCCCATCGGCCTCGCTGGCCAGTTTGCCCAGGGCCGGCGCACCACGGCCGCTGAAGTAGGCGCTTTGCCGAGTGCCGGGCAGATTGGCAGGCGCGGCTCTCTCCAGCTTGACGTCGGTGCCCTTGAGCAAGGCCTCGCCCAAGCCATAGGTGACTGGCAACGAGGCCAGTAAGTGCACGGGGTTGCCTTCGGTGGCGAATGACGAGGGGGGGACCACGCCGCACAGGGCCACGGCCAAGGCCAATTGTCGTAATGAAAAAACCATTTATCCAAGATTCCCTTTGAGACTGGGGACAATGCCGCGGGCTATGGCGCTCAAGGCGAAGGCGATGCCGGCCACCAGGATGATCGCGGCACCGGACGGGATCGGCAGGTCGAACACAATCGGCGCGAGGATCCCGCACAAGGTGCTGACGGTGGCGATCAGCACTGAACACCAGAAAAAGCCTTTCAGTGATTGACTGAGCAAGCGCGCCGCCGCGGCGGGAATCACCAGCAACGCGCCCACCAGAATGGCGCCGATGACTTTCACCGCCGCCACGGTGATCAACGTCACCAACACCACGAACAGATAATCCAGGGTCTTGACCGCTACTCCCCGCACCGCCGCCAGTTGCGGGTTGAAGCTGGCGAGCATGATGCGGTTGTACAGCGGCAGCGCCAGGGCCATCACCAGCGAGCCGACCACGGCCAGCACCAGCAGGTCATTGCCGTTGACTGTCAGCACCGAGCCGAACAGTACGTTTTCCAGGATGTGCACATTGATCTTGCCCGCCAGGATCAATAGCAGGCTGGCGCCCAGGGCCAGGGACACCGACAGGAAGACGCCGATCAGCGTGTCCGGCGCCAGGCCGGTGCGGTTGCGCAGGTAGTTGAGCAGGATGCCGAACAGCAGGCAGTAGCCGAACAGGCTGCCATACGGCCCGGTGTAGGGTTCACCGAGCAGAATGCCGATGGCCACGCCGGTGAGCGCCGCATGGCCCACCGCCTCGGAGAAAAACGCGAAGCGCTTGACCACCACCAGCGTGCCAAGGCCGCCCAACACCGGACCGATCAACAACCCGGCCAGCAGCGCATTGACTACAAACCCATAGGCCAGCGCCTCGGGCAGGTAACCGGCCGAGGCCCAGCCCTGGACCATCAAACGAAAGGCTTCATAACTCATCAGGCAGCGCTCCCGTTCGTGCGTGGATGGGTGGAAAACAGCGTCAGCAAGCGCTCCGGCGTCAGGGTCTGGCGGGGCGGGCCGTCGAACAGCACGCGACGATTCAGGCCGGTGACACGGTCGGCCAGGCGCCCGACGGCTTCCAGGTCATGTTCGATCCACAACACGGTGATGCCGGCTTGGCGCCAGTCCTGTAGCAAGCGTTCGAACACCTGGATACCGGCCTCATCCAGGGCCGACATCGGTTCATCCAGCACCAGCAATTGCGGCGGCGGAATCAGCCCCTGGGCCAGCAACACCCGCTGGCGCTCGCCGCCGGACAGTGCGCCCATGCGCCGCTTGCGCTTGTCCTGCATGCCGACCCGCTCCAGGGCCTGGCCGATGGCGCCGGCGTAATGCTTGCTCAGGCCCAGGAACGCCGGCCGCCGCTGACACATCGCCGCCATGAAATCATCCACCGTCATGGGCAAGCCCCGGTCGAACTCCAGCGCCTGGGGCACATAGCCGATGACGCCGGGTTCGCCCGGCCACTGCAGGCTCAAGCGTCCCTGGTGCGGCATCTGCCCCAGCAAGGTCTTGATCAGCGAACTCTTGCCGCCGCCGTTGGGGCCTACCAATGCATGGATGCAGCCGGGTTGTACCTGGAAGGTGATGGCGTCGAGAATCGTGGTGCGACCCAGGCTCAGGCTGACCTCGGAGCACTCGATCAAAGGACCGACGCGGTGCGGGGTGACGGTTTCCTGGACGGTCATGCGCCGGACTCCTGGATCGCTCGGACCACGGTGTCGAGGTTGCCGGTCATTTCCTTCTCGTACTTCTCGGCGCTGTAGTCGCCGTAGGAAATATGCGAGAGCGGGTACAGCTTCACCCCCGACTCACGCTGGATGGTGTCGACATAGGTGGATGGGAAATCCATTTCCGAGAAAATCACCTTCACGTCCAGCTCGCGCAGTTGGTCGATGGTTTTCTTCAACTGGCTGGGGCTCGGTTCGATGCCATGGGCCGGCTCGACCACGGCGGTCACTTCCAGGCCGAATTCACGCAATAGGTAGTCGTAGGCGGCATGCACCGTGGCGACCCGCAACTCGGCGTTGGGGGCCTGGGTCAGCTTCGCCAGGGCGTCGGCGCGCATCTGCCGCAGGCGCTTGCCGTAGGCGCGGGCGTTCTGGGTGTAGGCCTTGGCGTTGTCCGGGTCGAGCTTGCCCAACTCCCGGGCGATGTTATTGACCTGGGCGATGGAAGCGCTGATGGACAGGAAGGTGTGCGGATTCACGACCTTGCCCGCGCCTCGGGCGGCGGTGCCAGTGGCAGCCAACAGGGGCACGTTTTCGTTGGCTTCGATCACCTTCACGTTCGGGGTTTCGCTGGCGGCGATCATGCGGTCGGCAAAATCGTCGTGACCCACGCCGTTGAGCACGATCACGTCGAGGCCGCTGATGCGCTTGATGTCCTCGGCCCTTGGTTCATAGGCATGGGGGTTGAAACCGGCCGGGATCAGCGGCACTACCTCGGCCTTGTCGCCGACGATGTTGGCCACGTAGCTGTAGTACGGGTGCAAGGTGATGCCGATGCGCAGGCGCTTGGCTGTTTCGGCGCTGGCCTGCGAGGTGAACAGGCAGGCCAGCAGGCCGATCAACAGCAGGCGCAGCAAGGGGCGGCGTTGAGATGCAATAGGCATGGGCGAAGGGTCTTCTCTCGAATGAGGCGTGGGTCAGTGTCGGTGCTGGCGGGTTACGCCGGCATCGAATTGCGCGACGATCTGTTGCCAGCCGGCGGCGGACAACACGGCATCGTCCAGCGCGGTGGGAGCTGTTGGCGCATGGTCACGGTTGAGCCAGATGTCCGGGGCGGCGTCGGACGCTTCGCTGATGCGCATCAGAAACGAGCCGGCGACGGACGGACGAGTGCTTGCGCCGAAGTAGGCCCGGTCCTCCAACTGTTGCCAGACATGGCCGCCGCGACTGACCGAACTGGCGTCCTGGGCGAACGGGGCAAAGCCTTCATCGGCCAGCGCCTGTGGGCCGGGCAGGGACTGTTGTTCCTCACGCAGCAGGCGGATCTCATCCAGGGTCACCCGCAGGTCGGCATAGATACCTTGCTCGGCGGCGCTGAGGTCACGGCGGGCATCGAGCTGGTTCGAAGCGAGGTGAGTGGTGTCCTCGGCTTCGCCGTGCCAGGCCACGACCGACCCGGCTCCCAGCACGATGATCAGGCACAGCAGCAACACATACAGGGTTTCATGGCCCGCGCCAGCGGGGCGGATGACTTGGGTGGTGGGGCTGGTCATGGGGCCTCGATATCGGCTTGGTCGATTTCCACCACGTGGCCGGGACCGGCGTCGAAGAGCACGTAGAATTCGGCGTTTGGTTTCTTGAAGGTCAGCGTCGAATCGGCGCCGAGCTTGCCCGGCACCAGGATGGTTTCGTCGTAGCCGATCACGTCCAGGGTCACCCCGGGCGCGCCGCTGCCGTCGGAAAAGCCACCGGTGCATTGGATCTGCTCGGCGTCAATGGCCTTGCATTCGCACATTGGATTGTGGGCCAGGGCGATACTGCTGAAACCGGTGCAGAGCAGCAGCGCCAGGCTGTTGAGAGAGACGCGGGGAGTCATGGTTGGGTTCCTTGAGTCTTCAGCCAGGCGACAGTGGCGGGGGAGGCCTGGCTCAGGGGAATGGAGGCCTGATGCATCGAACCGTCCCAGCCTTCGAGGGTTATCCACAGCTCCGCGTCGGGCTGGGTCTTTTTCGGCACCGGCAGCAAGGCGCCCATGCGATAGGGCGAGCCGAAGAAAATCACCCCGGCGGCCCGCAGGCTGCGGGGCTTGCCAATGCGCAGATAGGTGGCCTTGACCTGGCCGATGCAGCTTTGGCACAGGGCCGCGTTGAAATGTTTCATATGCCCGGCCGGACCATCGGGGCGCGGGGCTTCGTTGCGAAATTCGGCCAGGCGCAAGCTCCAGGGCCCAATCTGGATCTCACCGACCTCCCGCTCACCGAGCCCGGCATCGCCGCGAAACAACGACGCTTCCGAGAAATACTTGGGCATGAAGCCCAAGGGAATCAGCAGCAACAGCACGTTGAGGTGAAAGCGCCATTTGTGCCAGAACCGGCTCAGGCGTGACGGTGGCGAGGCTGTGTTGGATGGGGTCACAGGTTGCCCTCCGGCGATTCACGCTGCATGGACGGCTGCAATGTCCGCGCAGTTCGGGCTTCACGAGTAGGTTTCTGGCTGCGCTTGAACGCATTGGCGGTGGCCAGGGCCGTGCGTTTGGTCCAGATCAGCAACCCGCTGAGGACCATCATGCTCAGGATCAAACCGAAGAAGAACCAGATGAGTTTGATCCACAGGCCGCCGAAATCCCCGGTGTGCAGCGGGCGCATGGACTCGGTGACGAACTCCAGCGTCGTGCGGTCCGACAGCAACCGCGAGGCCGCCACGTCACCGTTGTAGGGATTGATGGTGGCGGTCTGGTACATCAGCGGGTACCAACCACGGCCGCCGACTTCCAGATGGCTGTAGGCGTTGCCGGGCAGGCTGACAAAACTCGCTTCCAAGCCTGGGATGCGCTGTTGGGCGATCTCGATGGCCCGGTCCAGGTTCAGTTGCGGCGGCGCACCGCCATCGGCGGATAAGGGCACGCTTTCCCGGGCGACGACTGGAATGACCGGGGCGCTGGAAATGGAAATCTGGTTGTCGGACAGCATGGCTTCGATCAGGAACCAGGTGCCGGTGACGGAGATGACCGCGATGAACCAGATCGACCAGATCCCGCTGAGCCGGTGGAAATCGCCCCAGAAAATGCGTGCGCCGTGGCGGATCCGCAGGGTTGGACGGAAGAAGCCTTTCCAGAAACGCTTGTAGACCACCAGGCCGGTCACCAGGGATGCCAGCAACGGTAGGCCCAGGAGCGACACCAGGTACCAGCCCCAGCTGTAGCCGTTGGTGAACGGCACCAACCACCAGCCATGCAGCGCGCGGGTGAAGCCCCTGAAGTTGAACGCCGGCGCCGAGCCCTGGATAACGCCGCTGTATGGGTTGACGTAGACCGTGTCGGGGCGCCCGTCGGGATAGGTCACCTTGGCCTCCAGCGCAAAATGCGACTCGTCCGGACGGGTGATGCTTTGCACCTGGGTTTGCGGTTGGGCTTGTTTGATCGCGGCAATCACTTGGTCATAGCTGAGTAGCGGGGCCTCGTCCGAGGGCTTGCTGGCGCGCATGTCGGGGTTGACCAGCCAGACGATCTCCTGGCTGACCACCGCGAGGGTGCCGGTCACGCAAACGATGAGCACGAAAAACCAGATGGGCAGGGCCAGCCAGCTGTGAACCAGGAACCAGAGTTTGGAGCGGGACTTCTTCGACATGATTGAACGTCTTGATTCGATGAAAGGCTCGGTACTACGGGCTTCGCAATACCCTGAACCCTGAAAGGCCGGCCGTGGCTTTTGCCGACGCGGCCTGCTGCATCTAATTAAGACGAACGAGTCAGTGAAATCCTGAAGGGAAAGATGAAAGAAAATGTTTCGCGTTTAATATCCATGGCGTGTGGCGGGGGAGCCAGCCCCCTCACCACAGTCGGTTAGCGCTAGAACACGTCAGCCTTGCTGTTGAAACATTTCCCTGGCCCGCTGTTCGATCTGCTCCTGGGTCAGGTCCTCCTTGTGTGTCGCCAGGAACCACACGTGCCCATAGGGATCTTTCAAAGTGCCGGTGCGATCACCATAAAACTGATCCTTGACCTCGGAAATCACCTTGCCGCCGGCGGCAATGGCCTGGGCAAAGGCACTGTCCACGTCCTCGACATATAAATGCAGGCCGACCGACGGCGATTGGTCGGGGTTGCTCAGCGGGCCTTGATCGCAAGGCGTGCCGAGCATGATCGGATAGCCGTTGATCCGCAGTTCGGCATGTCCGATGCCCCCGTCGGGCATGGCCAGGCGCATGACCTCGGTGGCATTGAAGGCCTTTTTGTAGAAGTCGATGGCTTCGGCAGCTTTTTGAATGCCCAAGTAGGGCGTGATGTTATTGAAACCTTCGGGAGTAGATTTGACGCCCATGACGGTTCTCCTTGTTGTTATGGGAGGCGAAGAGGGTCTTCGTCAATTTGCGCCCATCCACTATAGGCCAGCTCTCCGGGGCCGGCTCATGGCCTGACGAACGTCTGCGGCTTGTCCAACAGATGCGCGCCCGGACCTTGCTCACCCAACACGTCACCGTAATTGCGCAGCGGGCAAGCTTCCATCGACAGGCAGCCGCAACCGATGCAACCGTTGAGCCGGTCGCGCAGTGCCATCAATTGCTGGATGCGCGCATCCAGCTCCCGGCTCCAGCGCGCCGACAGGATCTGCCAGTCGGCGGCCGTTGGGGCGCGGTTGTCCGGCAGGGTTTTCAACGCTTCGCCGATTTCCGCCAAAGGAATGCCCAGGCGCTGGGCGACCTTGATCAGCGCGACACGGCGCAACACCTCCCGCGGGTAGCGGCGCTGGTTGCCTTGGTTGCGCGTGCTTTTGATCAGTCCCTTGGATTCATAGAAGTGCAGGGCCGTGACCGCCACGCCGCTGCGGGCGGCCACTTGGCCGACGGTCAGTTCCTTGTGGATATTGAGCTGTGCCATTGTTTGAATTCATTGCTTGACCTTGAGTTAACTAGAGGTTTTACCCTGCATGCCTTCGGATCGCAAGATTCGCCTTACGAGCATCGGGGAGCTTTCATGCCATCGCCAAGGAACAATCACAGCTTCACCCAACTCATGGAATTCGACATCGAGCCGCAATGGCAGCAGGCGCTGGTCACGGCCCTGTCAGAACAGACCGAGCGTCTGGCCCGGGATCACCAGGGTTTCTTGAGTGCCAGTATCCAGGCCAGCGAGGATGGTCGACGCGTGCTCAATTACTTGCAGTGGCAAACCCGTGAGGCGGGTGAAGCAGCGTTTCGACGCTTTGAAAGCGGCGAGCAGGATTTTTGGCGGCTAATCCACGCACACCGCGCCAAAGCCGTGACATTTGGCTCATTCCAGGTGCTGCGCAACATTGAGCGCAGCCTGGATAACGCGTTGCATTGCCCGCTGGTCGATTGAGCGCAGCGGGAGATCCGAGTGGGCGATACCCACTATCGAGAGGGTTGATTTCTGCCGGACGGGGCCGGCGGGTAGCCTTTGTTCATCGCCCAACGACAGAACACCGGACACCCGCCATGAACCGTACCCTCGCTGTTTTGCTGCTGTTGACTGCCACCGTATTGAGCGGCTGCGCCAGCTCGTCTCCAGAGCTGCGCCCCTACACCGCCGAAGAAACCCGGGAGCTGGCGCTCGAAGCGTTGAATCGCCGGGGGCTGTCGTTCGACGAATACCATGCGAAAAAAGCCGAATTGCTCGGCACTTCGCCAAAGAACGTGGGTTTCGACGATCAGGGGCAGATGAGTGCCGAGCGGGTCGTGCAACAGCCTGGCCGGTCTAGCTGAAGGACTGTACCGCTCGAAGTTTTGCCCAACTGTCCATGGGTTTGCGCCGGGACGTGGGGTAGGGTCATGACTTGACCGACTGCCCCGATGGATTGACCTGCCATGACCCTTTCGCTTGATCTGCTGCTGGGCTTCGCCCTGTTTGCCCTCGTGACCTCGATCACGCCTGGCCCCAACAACACCATGTTGCTGGCTTCAGGTGTCAACTTCGGTTTCAACCGCACCATTCCTCACATGCTGGGTATCACCTGCGGGTTCTTTTCCCTGGTGTTGGCGGTAGGCCTTGGCCTGGGGGCGGTGTTCCAGACTTATCCGCTGCTCTATACCGCGCTGCGCTACATCGGTGCGGCGTACTTGTTGTATTTGGCGTGGAAAATCGCTCACTCCGGTCCGGTGTCGGAAAGTCAGGCAGGGGACAATACGCCGATCAGTTATTGGGGCGCGGCGGCGTTCCAGTGGGTCAACCCCAAGGCGTGGATCATGGCCATCGGTGCGATCAGCACCTATACACCGCTTCAGGGCTATTTCTTCAATGTGGTGGTGATCGCGGCGGTGTTTGCCCTGATCAACCTGCCGAGCGTGAGCCTGTGGGTGGTCTGTGGCAGCCTGTTGCGCAATTTGTTGCGTGATCGCCGCTGGCTGCGCCTGTTCAACTGGGGGATGGCGCTGTTGTTGGTTGCTTCGCTGTATCCATTGTTGCTCGAAAGCCTCCGTTGAGGGCTGAGCTTCGAAGCGATGCCTGTTAAGCTGGCTGCTCAGGAGCGTTCCTACGCACTTTTAAACGAAGTCCGACTTCTTTAAGGTCTTGATCAGGTACAGCTTGTCTCGAACCCAACGAGGGCACCCGATCCCGGAACAGGCTCTGCGAGATTCCTATGAATAAACGTCCGCTATATTTCGACTATGCCGCCACCACCCCGGTGGATGAGCGGGTCATCCAGGTCATGGTCCAGTGCCTGGGTTTTGATGGTAACTTCGGCAACCCGGCCTCCAGTTCCCATGCCTTCGGCCAGGAGGCTCGGCGCTCGGTGGAGCGGGCGCGCCAGCAGGTGGCCCAATTGGTGGGAGCGCAGTCCGAACAGATCGTCTGGACGTCCGGCGCCACCGAATCCAACAACCTGGCCCTCAAGGGAGTGGCCCAGGCGCGCGGTGGTTCCGGCGGCCATGTCATCACCAGCCTGATTGAACACAAGGCCATTCTCGATACGGCGCGGCAGCTCGAAGAAAGTGGCGTCGCGGTGACCTGGCTGGCGCCGGACGCCGAAGGCCTGATCAACCCGCAAGCTGTTCGCGAGGCCCTGCGTGACGATACGTTCCTGGTGTCGCTGATGCTGGTGAACAACGAGCTGGGAACCGTCAATGATGTTGTCGCCATTGGCGAGATCGTTCGCGAGCACGGTGCGTTGTTGCATGTCGACGCGGCGCAAGGCGCCGGCAAGGTGAAAATCGACCTGGCCCGTTGGCCGGTGGACCTGATGTCTTTTTCCGCGCATAAAATCTACGGCCCCAAGGGCATCGGGGCCCTTTACGTCGGCGACCGCGCCCGGCCACGGCTATCGGCGCAGATTCATGGCGGCGGGCATGAAGGTGGTTTGCGCTCTGGCACCCTGGCGACCCATCAGATCGCCGCCATGGGCGCTGCATTCGAACTGGCCGCCCAGGCCTTCGACGAAGAACTCACTAAAATCGCCCGGTTGCGCAATCGTTTGCTTGAGCCGCTGCTGGCTTTGCCTGGTGTGTGTATAAACGGCAGTGCGACCCAGCGAATTCCTCACATGCTGAGCCTGACGTTCAACGAGGGTGAATTCAACCCGGCAACCTTGGGCGCGTCGATTGCATTTTCCGCGACTTCGGCGTGCAATTCAGCGAGTAATGCGCCGTCTCACGTACTCCTGGCCCTCGGGCACGATGTGCGCACGGCTGGGCGGACCATTCGTTTGAGCCTGGGGCGTTTTACCAGCGAGCAGGATATCGACGAGGCGGTGCGGCTGATCAAGGCAGCCTGCGCGACTGCGCCGGCGTTCTGGGCCGCGACTCCGTAAGCCGAGCGTCTTCGGTACCGAACAACAATTATTGATGAACAGGAGAAACGATGAGCACCGAGCCTTTGACCCATGGACTGGTTCCCCAGCGCCTGGCCCGAATCCGTCAACTGATGAGCCGGGAGGGCATTCACGCGCTGCTGGTGCCGTCGGCCGACCCGCATTTGTCGGAATACCTGCCGGGCTATTGGCAGGGGCGGCAATGGCTGTCGGGGTTTCATGGCTCCGTGGGCACGTTGATTGTCACCGCAAGTTTCGCCGGCGTCTGGGCTGACAGCCGTTATTGGGAGCAAGCCACCAAGGAGCTGGAGGGCAGCGGTATCGAGCTGGTAAAGCTCATTCCTGGCCAGCCCGGTCCGTTGGACTGGCTCGCCGAACAGACGCCTGAAGGTGGCGTGGTTGCGGTCGACGGTACGGTCATGGCCGTGGCGTCGGCGCGGACCCTGAGCGGCAAGCTCGAAGAGCGCGGCGCGCGATTGCGCACCGACATCGATCTGCTCAAGGAGGTCTGGGCTGATCGCCCAAGCCTGCCCGATCAGCCGGTCTACGCGCACTTGCCCCCGCAGGCAACCGTCAGCCGGGTCGAGAAACTCGCCAAGCTGCGCGAGTCCCTCAAGGAGCGCGGCGCCGATTGGCATTTCATCGCCACGCTGGACGACATCGCCTGGCTGTTCAACCTGCGCGGCGCGGATGTGTCCTTCAATCCGGTGTTCGTTTCTTTTGCCTTGATCAGCCAGCAGCAGGCAATGCTGTTCGTGGCCCTGGACAAGGTTGACGCACCGCTGCGTGCCGTTCTCGAACAGGACGGCGTGACCCTTCGCGATTACAGCGAAGCAGCGGCTGCGTTGCGTGAAATACCGGGCGGGGCGAGCCTGCAGATCGATCCGGCGCGGGTTACGGTCGGCTTGCTGGATAACCTGGGCAGTGGCGTGAAGTTGGTCGAAGGCCTTAATCCGACGACGCTGGCCAAGTCCCGCAAAAGCTTGGCCGATGCCGAGCACATCCGCCGGGCCATGGAGCAGGATGGTGCGGCGCTTTGCGAATTCTTCGCCTGGCTGGACAGCGCCTGGGGCCGCGAACGCATTACCGAACTGACCATCGATGAGCACCTGACCGCCGCCCGCACCCGCCGGCCGGATTTTGTTTCCCTGAGCTTCAATACCATCGCTGCGTTCAACGCCAACGGCGCTATGCCCCACTACCACGCCACCGAAGAAGCCCATGCGGTCATCGAAGGCGATGGCTTGCTGCTGATCGATTCCGGCGGACAATACCTCGGCGGCACTACCGACATCACCCGCATGGTGCCAGTCGGAACACCCACCGCCGAGCAGAAGCGTGATTGCACCCGCGTGCTCAAGGGCGTGATTGCCTTGTCCCGGGCCAAATTCCCGCGGGGTATTCTGTCGCCCTTGCTGGATGCCATCGCCCGCGCGCCGATCTGGGCCGAGCAGGTGGATTACGGGCACGGTACCGGCCATGGCGTGGGTTATTTCCTCAACGTTCACGAAGGTCCGCAGGTGATTGCCTATCAGGCCGCTGCCGCGCCGCAGACAGCGATGCAGGCGGGCATGATCACCTCCATCGAGCCGGGCACTTATCGTCCGGGCCGTTGGGGTGTACGCATCGAGAACCTGGTGTTGAACCGCGAGGCAGGTAAAAGCGAGTTCGGTGAGTTCCTTGAATTCGAGACCCTGACGCTCTGCCCGATCGATACCCGGTGTCTGGAGGCGTCGCTGCTGACCCAGGATGAAAAAAACTGGTTCAACGCTTATCACGCCGAGGTTCAGCGTCGATTGAGCCCGCTGCTGGAAGGCGACGCTTTGCAATGGCTGAACACGCGGACACTGGCGATCTGACGCAGGCGATCAGGCAAGGGCTTCACGGACGAAGTCCAGCCGATCCTGACCGAAGAACAGCTCGTCGCCGACAAACATGCTCGGGGCGCCGAACACGCCCCGTTCAATGGCTCCCTCGGTGGCGGTCTTGAGCGCTTGCTTGACCTGTTCGTCGGTCGTCATGGCCAGTACATATTCGGGATCGAACCCCCCTTCATCCAGTACCGCTGCCACCGTTGCCGGGTCGTTGAGGTTTCGACCGTCCACCCACAGGGCGCGGAACAGGCCGTCGATAAAAGCTTCGAAACGTTCGGGGTGGCGCAGTTGCATGCCGGTCACGGCACGCATCAGCAATAGCGTGTTGATGGGAAAGTAAGGGTTAAGCTTGAAGGCAACGCCGTAGCGTTTGGCGAAGCGATTCAAATCCTTGAACAGATAAGGGCCCTTGGCCGGTATGGTGACCGGTGACGCATTGCCGGTGGCCTTGAAGACACCGCCCAGCAGCATTGGGCGATAGACCAGCTGGCTGTTTGTCTGCGCACAAAGCGTCGGCAACTGGGTATAGGCCAGGTACGTGGTAGGGCTGCCGAGATCGAAGTAAAACTCCACCGATTTGCTCATGGGATCTGCTCTCTTATTGTTGTGGGGGGAGGGTTTACCAGCGTTCATTCCAGGGGCGCAGGTCCAGCTCAAAGGTCCAGGCATCACGGGGTTGGCTGTGCAGATACCAATAATTGTCGGCAATGTGCTCGGGATTCAGGATGCCGTCCTCATCCTTGGTGGCATATTTTTCTGGAAAATTAGCGCGGATGAAATCGGTGTCGATAGCGCCGTCCACCACCACATGAGCCACGTGAATATTCATCGGGCCCAGTTCACGCGCCATACTCTGGGCCAGTGCCCGGATGCCATGCTTGGCGCCGGCGAACGCGGCGAACCCTGAGGCTCCGCGCAATCCCGCCGTGGCTCCGGTGAACAGAATGGTCCCACGCTGGCGTTTGACCATCCGCTTGGCCACTTCCCGTGCGTTGAGGAAACCCGAGAAACAGGCCATCTCCCAAATCTTGAAATATTTGCGCGCGGTTTCTTCGAGGATGCTGCAGGGCACGTTGGCGCCGATGTTAAACACAAAGGCTTCAATCGGGCCGATCTGGTTCTCGATTTGCTCGACCAACGCAATCACGTCGTCCTCGTTACGGGCATCACAGGCAAAACCGTGAGCTTCCCCACCCTGGGTGCGGATCTCGTCAACCAATGGCTCGAGTTTGTCGGCGCTGCGGCGGGTGACACAGGCGATAAACCCTTCCTGCGCGAAACGCTTGGCAATCGCCCCACCCGTGGCATCGCCCGCGCCAACAACCAGTACGACCTTCTTGTTATTCATGAGTAGCCTCATTGGTAAACGATCGTTAACTAAACGGACGTTATGCTAAGATCCGCCGAGCGTCAAGGTGAGTAATCAGAGGCAGGACAATGCGTTATTCAGCCAATCACAAGATGGAAACCCGAGAGAAACTCCTCGCCAGTAGTGCCGTATCCGCCAAGAAATCGGGTTTCTCCACGG